>CAVTCK010000017.1:0-123071 GCA_963733155.1 uncultured Actinomycetes bacterium | reverse complement strand
GACGTCCAGTACCGTCACGACATCGCGCTCGCAGCCGTCCACGCCAATGCCTGAAGAAAGCCCGCTTCCGCTCGCCGTCATCGAGGAGTTCGAGGGGGTCGGTCCGCTCGTCGGCATCCTGATCGGGTCGGAATCCGACCGCGAGGCAATGGAGCCCGCATGCGTCGAGCTGGACGAGCGAGGTATCTCGTGGGAGTTGAAGGTGCTGTCCGCGCACCGAGATCCACGGGGAGTCGCCGAGTACGCGTCGACGGCGGCGCTCCGGGGAACGAGAGTGCTGATTGCCGGCGCGGGGATGGCGGCCGCGCTGCCCGGCGTCGTCGCCTCCTACAGCGACCTGCCGGTGATCGGCGTGCCGTTCACTTCGTCCAAGAGCGTGATGGGCGGGCTCGATGCGGTGCTCGCGATCGTGCAGATGCCGCCGGGCGTCCCGGTTGCGTGCGTTTCGGTGAACGGGTCTCGCAACGCGGCCATCCTCGCGGCGAAGATTCTCGCGCAGGGCGGTGGCTACCCGGGCACCCCCGGCCGCCCCACCGCGGAGCGATGAGAGCCCGCCTGCGACCTCACTAGACTGCTGGTGTGATCGCCCGCTACGCCCGACCGGCCATGAAGCGCGTCTGGTCGGAGGAGCGCAAGCTTGCCCGCTGGCTCGAGGTCGAGCTGGCGGCGCTCGAGGCCTGGGCCGAGGTCGGCGTCGTCCCACGGGAGGCCGCGACCGAGGCACGCGCCCGAGCAAGCGGCGCCCTCGCCCGCGCGCGTCGCCGAGATCGAGCAGCGAACGCAGCACGACCTCGCCGCTTTCGTCGACGCGGTGGCCGAGGGCCTCGGCCCGGCCGGACGGTGGTTCCACTACGGGCTGACGTCCTCTGACGTGCTCGACACGGCGACGGCGCTCCAGGTGCAGGAGGGAGGCTCGCTTTTGCTCGCGGGCATCGACGATGCTCAGGAGGCGGTCATCCGGCGCGCCGACGAGCACCGCCACACAGTCACGGTCGGACGCACGCACGGCGTCCATGCCGAGCCGATCACGTTCGGCGCCAAGCTCGCCGGCTGGGCGTTCGAGCTCGAGCGAGACCGCGCAGCGGCTCGGCCGAGCGCTCGAAGGCGCGCGGGTCGGCAAGCTCGCGGGCGCCGTGGGCACCTACGGCGGCGGCGACCCGGAAGTCGAGCGGCTCGCCTGCGAACGGCTCGGCCTCGAGCCGGAGCCGGTGTCGACGCAGGTCATCCCGCGCGACCGTCACGCCGAGCTCCTCTCGGCCCTGGCGCTGTGCGCCGCCTCGCTGGACCGCTTCGCAACCGAGATCCGACACCTCGCTCGTACCGAGCTGCGGGAGGTCGAGGAGCCGTTCGGGAGCGGACAGAAGGGGTCGTCCGCAATGCCTCACAAGCGCAACCCGGTTGTGGCCGAGCGCATCTCGGGGCTCGCGCGGGTCGTTCGCGCCTTCGCGACGGTCGGGCTCGACAACGTCGCCCTCTGGCACGAGCGCGACATCTCGCACTCGAGCGCCGAGCGTGTCGTCCTGCCGGACGCCTTCCTCGCCCTCGACTACATGCTCGACCGCTTCACCTGGCTCATCAGCGGCCTCGTCGTTCACCCGGACCGGATGCGGACGAACCTCGAAGCCTCACACGGTCTGGTCTTCTCCCAGCGCGTCCTCCTCGCCCTCGTCGACGCCGGCCTGTCGCGCGACGACGCCTACCGGCTCGTTCAGCGAAGCGCGCTCGCCGCCTGGGATGAGGAACGCGACTTCCGGGAGCTCGTTGCCTCCGACCCCGAGATCGCTGCGCGCCTCGATCGCCGGGCGCTGGACGAGGCGTTCGATCTGGAGGACGCGCTGCGCCATGTAGACACCCTCTTCGAGCGCCTCGGTGCGCTCGCCGAGAAAACCCGCGAGCGAAAGGAGGTAGCCGTTCATGCCTGAGGCCGTACACGTGGGGAGCGGCAAGGTCCGGGAGATCTACGAGCTCGACGACGAGCGGCTGCTGCTCGTCGCCAGCGACCGCATCTCGACGTTCGACGTCGTGCTCCCCACCGAGATACCCGACAAGGGTCGCGTGCTCACCGGTCTCTCCGGATTCTGGTTTGCGCGGACGCGTGAGATCGTTCCGAACCACCTGATCGCGCTCAGGCCGGATGGACGCTCGACCGAAGCGCGCCGGTTGACGATGCTGCCGATCGAGTGCGTGGTGCGCGGGTATCTCACCGGCTCGGGGTGGAAGGACTACCTGGGCAGCGGCGAGGTGTGCGGGCATCGCCTTCCAACGGGGCTCCGGGAGGCGGAAAAGCTCCCCGCTCCGATCTTCACGCCGGCGACGAAGGCGCAGGAAGGCCACGACGAGAACATCGACCGCGAGCGCGCGGCCGAGCTGGTGGGCGAGGACGTCTTCGCCCAGGTCGAGCGGATCTCGCTCTCCCTGTACGAGCACGCCGCGACCTACGCGGCGGAGCGGGGCATCGTGATCGCCGACACGAAGTTCGAGCTCGGATTCGACCGGGACGGAGCGCTGACGCTAGGTGACGAGGCGCTCACGCCGGACTCCTCCCGCTTCTGGCCCGCCGACGAGTACGAGCCCGGGCGGGGACAGCCGTCCTTCGACAAGCAGTACGTCCGCGACTACTGCGAGTCGCTGGGCTGGGACAAGAACGCCCCCGGGCCCGAGCTCCCTCAGCGAGTAGTCGACGGGACCCGGGCGCGCTATGTCCAGGCGTTCGAGCAGGTGACGGGTATCCCGTTCGAGGACTATCTCGCCGACCCGGACGTGGTGCTCCAGTGAGGGCGACCGTGCTCGTGCGGCCCAAGGGCGGGATTCTCGACCCCCAAGGCGAGGCTGTGGAACGATCGCTCCGCCAGCTGGGCTTTCCGGTCGAAGACGCTCGGGTCGGCAGAGTCATCGACCTGGAGGTCGACGCCGTGAGCACCGAGGAGGCGAGGGCCCAGGTCGAGCGGATGTGCGAACGCCTGCTCGCAAACCCGCTGATCGAGAGCTACGAGATCGCTCTCCAAGGCAACAGCCCGTGAGCGAGCCGCGCCCGCGCGTCGCGGTCGTGGTCTTCCCCGGCTCGAACGACGACCGCGATGCCGCCTGGGCTCTTTCCGCCGTGGGCGCCGAGCCACAGCTTGTCTGGCACGCCGAGCACGAGCTCTCAGGGGTCGATGCGGTCGTCCTCCCCGGAGGCTTCTCGTACGGCGACTACCTCCGCGCCGGGGCGATCGCACGCTTCGCGCCGGCGATGGAGGCCGTTGCCGCCTTTGCCGACGCAGGCGGGCCCGTGCTCGGGATCTGCAACGGGTTCCAGATCCTCTGCGAGGCGGGATTACTCCCAGGCGTCCTGCGCCCGAACGCGTCGCTCTCGTTCGTCTGCCGAGACGTACCGCTCGTGGTCGAGCGAGCAGACACGCTCTTCACGGCCCGGTGCGAGCACGGTCAGACGCTGGTGATCCCCGTCAAGCACGGGGACGGGTGCTACCAGGCTCCGGCCGACCTCCCGACCCGAGCAGGTCGTCCTGCGCTATGCCTCGGGTGCGAACCCGAACGGATCGGACGGCGACATCGCGGGGGTGGTGAACACCCGCGGAAACGTCCTCGGGCTGATGCCCCATCCCGAGCACGCGGTCGATCCTCTGCTCGGATCCGGCGACGGAGCGCTGCTTCTCGCGTCGCTGGTGGACGTCGCGCGCGAACGGTCCTACGCGCACGCCTGAACGCTGCGGAGACCGAAGTATTCGATTGTGCCGAGGCGGCTAGGACGCCCCGAAGCCGAGGGCCTCGGCCAGCCGTGGCCGTGACGCGAGCGCCGTCTGCAGGCGCACGAGGTCCCGTCGACGGAACGTGACCGGGCCGCGGCGGGCCCTGCCGCCGGATGAGTAGGCGAAGCGGACGAATTCACCTCCCCTTTCGTCTGCGAGCAGCTGGACGACCGTGTCGAAGCGGCGGTCGCCCGCGCGCTGCGACACGCGCAGCTCCTCGAGCACGGTCGCCGGCCCCCACGGGGTCGCCACCTTCGCCGGCTTGGGGAGCCTCACCGTCTTCGTCGTCATGGAAGCGACCGTAGCCTCGAAAAGCGCGCAGGTGTGTGCCGCTTCGTGACGAGATGCTCCCAAAGAGTCGCGAAAGTCCCTTTTCAAGCGGGCCGCAAACGTGCAAGGATGCCGCCGTCAACCTCGTTCCGCTGCCGGGCAGCTATCCCCAGGGGCGTCGGTTCGGACTGCGGAAGGAACGAGTCATTCCTACCCGCCCCCTGGGAAGAGCTGGCGCGCGGAATCGCCACGGGAACGAAAGGGGGATGGGGGCATGCCGAATCGCTTCCGCTCGAGAAGGACACTGCTCCTCGGCGTCGCCCTCGGCCTCGTCGCAGGAGCCCTGACCGCCCCGCTCTACGGGACGCGCAAGCTCCTCCGGGAAGAACCACGTCAAGGTCGAGCTCCACGACGCCGCCGGAGCACAGGTCGGCTTCGTGAAGCTCACCAAGCAGGGCGACAAGGTGATCGTCCGTGGGGACACGGGGGGCCTCACGCCGGGCTTTCACGGCTTCCATGTGCATGCGACCGGGCAGTGCGTCGCGCCGTTCACGTCGGCGGGAGGCCACTACAACCCGGGCGGCGTAGGGCACGGCGCCCACGCCGGAGACATGCCGAGCCTGCTCGTGCTCGACGACGGGACGGCCGAAGCTCAGTTCGCCACCGATAACTTCACCATCGCCGAGCTGTTCGACGCCGACGGGTCGGCGATCATCGTCCACGCCGCTCCCGACAACTTCGCCAACATCCCGACGCGCTACCAGTCGACGACCGAAGGGGTGTTCGGCCCCGACTCCGCAACTCTCGCGACCGGCGACGCCGGCGCCCGAGTCGCCTGCGGCGTCGTGGATTAGGAGATCACGCCAACTCCAGCACGCGCGCGGGGACGCCTGCGGGCGCCTCCTCGCGCGTGCTGGCTGCTGGTGACCTCGTGGGCCGCGTCGAGCCTCGCCTCGACCGGAAGGCGCGGGTGCTCGAGGTTCTCGGCGCCTGGGCGACACGTCCCCGCCCGACGATGCACTCGAGAGCCTGGTGGCATTCGTGGGCGCCGAGCATGTGGTCAAGCCTGTAGCGCTACTCCGTTTCGAGCAGAAGGGTGTCGAGACCTCGCGTGAGCCCGATCAACCCAGGAACCCTGCGCACCGCGAGCAGCGTGCCCTCGACGTAGGGCCCCGGTGTTCCCCCGGCGTCATGGCGGATTGTCAAGCGCTCGTCGGGACGAGCGAAGACGACCTCGGTGGACACGACGAAGCTCGGGAGGCGGACGGAATGCACCTGGGCGCCGCCGACGGTCGCGCCGCGTGCCTCCCTGGGCCCGTGGAGATCCTCGATCGGGTGTCCAAGGTCAGGGCGGCGAACCTCCCCGAGCCGCTCCGCGAGCTCGCGTGCCGTCCCGCTTGGCACGTCGGGCTTCGCGGCGCTCGCGTAGTCGATGACCTCCCACTGCGGCAGGTGGCGAGCCGCCAGGAGCGCCGCCGCCTGGCACATCGCGGCCGTCACAGAGAAGTTCCCTGACGCCACAACCCCGACCGAGCGCTCACGCGCAGCGGTGTCGATCTCGGCAAAGTCCGCAGCGGTCAGGCCCGAAGTGCCGATCACCACGGCTACCCCGACGTCGACCGCCGCCAGCGTGTTCGTCTTGACCGCGGTCGCCGACGTGTAGTCGACGAGGACGTCGACGCCCTCGAGCGCCTCCCGCACGCTTGCGTGCACCGGGACTCCCAGGGCATCGCCGCCGAGCGCTTCGCCGAGGTCTTGACCGGACGCCGAGCGGCTGACGGCGGAAACCAACTCGAGGTCGGGCGCTTCCAGCACGCCCGCTACCAGCGCCCGCCCGGTCCAGCCGGTGGCTCCTGCGATGCAGACGGACACGTTCTTGGTCGAGCATGGCTATTCGTTCTCCTGGGCCTGCGGCAAGTCATCGGTGATCTCGAACCAGGGTGCCTTGGAGCCGACGAAGATGTGCTCCGTCGCTCGGATGCTGGGGGCATCCACCAGCGAGCCCATCGCGACGTGCACGTAGTCGCCTTCGCGAACCACGGAGAAGAGAAGCGAACCGCATGCCGCACACCGCGTGTCGTTCAGCTCGTCGTCTCCGTAGACCAAGAGGGAATCACTCCCCTCCGTGATCTCGAGTTTCTTCCGCTCGATTCCGGCAAACGCCTTGAATGCGGAACCGGTCGCGGCGCGACAGCGGGAGCAATGGCAGTTCGCGGCGTACAGGAATGTGTCCGCGACTCGATAGCGAACCGCTCCACACTCGCACTTCCCGGCGAGCAGGCGGCCGTCCGCGCCGCTGTCGGAGGGTGCCTCGGAAGGCATCTGACTCCTTTCTCCAGGCTCTCGCTTTCAGGTCACCGGCGCGTGCGCACGCGCCTCAGTTGCGTTCGATGATCTCAACCCTGTAGCCGTCCGGGTCAGCCACGAAGCACAGCAGTGACCCGCCTTCGCGGATTGTGTACGGAGGCTTCTCCGGCTCGATCCCCTGCTCGGCGAGGCGGGCGAGGGTGCCGTGGATGTCGTCGACCGCGACAGCGATGTGCCCGTACCCGGTGCCGAGCTCGTACTCCTCGACGCCGAAGTTGTACGTGAGCTCGAGCCGGTCGCGGTCGCCCGGGAGGCCCATGAAGATGTTGATCGCTTCGTCGCGGATGGGCAGCCGCCGGCGCTCCTCGAACCCGAGGGCCTCGTAGAAGGCGACCGAGCGGTCGGGGTCGGTGATGCGGTAGCACGTGTGAATCAGCTCCATGACTAACTCCTGGGATGGTTGTGGGGTGGGCGGGGCGAATCGAAGCAGCTCGGCCCCGTCTTCGCCGAAGAGGACGAGCGCGCCGTCGGCGAGGGTAAGGCGCGACGTCTGCCCGAGCGCGAGGAAGTACTCGTCCTCGGCTTGCATGACCGCCTGCTCGCAGGCCATGCGTGTAGAGGCGAGCGGCTTGAAGGAAAGCCGATCGCCCTCGAGCTCGTAGCTACCTGTGAAGCGGTTACAGCCACCCGAGCCGGATGCGCGACCGCCGTCGAGCAGAAGGGTTTGGCCGGAGCCTCCGACGAGCGACCACTCGATTCCTTCGGGCGTGTCCGGCACCGTTCGAGCGTACTTCAGATGCGCAGCTACCGACGCTGGGCGGGCCCCGAGCTTCTTAACTCTCCAGGGGCACCCCGTCCCACCACCCGCGTTCAGAGCGTACAACCGAGGAACGCGCACGTGGCGCGCGGTCCGTGCTGAGATTGTCGCGGGAGCGTGCCGGATTACGCCGGCGCCACGTCAAGCAGGCGGGCAGGCCGGCTCGACCTCCGGCTCGGCCGGGCGCCTTCGCCGGCGCAGGCGCGACCCGACGCCGGACCCGAGCGCGACGCCGGCGAGGATGAGCACGAGGCCGAGTGCAGCATTCAGCGTCACCTCCTCGTCGAGGATGAGAACGCCGTAGACGAGCGCAACCGGCGGAAGCAGGTAGGTGACCAGCGAGGCGCGGGCCGCGCCGTATTGGTTGAGCAGCCGGTAGAAGAAGAGCAACGCGATCGCCGTCCCGAAGACTCCGAGCGCGACGATCGAGCCGGTCGCCTCCCAGCTCGGCATCTCATCCGGCCACTGGAGGAGCGCGAACGGCAGCAGGATCAGCGCAGCGGTTCCGCACGATACGGTCGCCGTCACCAGCGGCGCCGTCTCGCCGTAGTTGTGCTGGACGAAGTGGTTCGCGCTTGCGTACGAGAGCGACGCGACGACGATCGCGAGCGTGCCTGCCGCGGCCCACCAGCCGCCCTCGGGGTGGAGGCCGGCGAGAACGCCGACGCCGACGAGCCCGACGAGGATCCCGGCCAGCCGAAGGCCGTACACGCGCTCGCTGGGATTGAAGCGGAGCGCGAGCAGCACGACGAAGATCGGCACGGTCGCATTGGCGATCGCCGCCACGCCCGAGTCGATGTGCTTCTCGCCCCAGGCGATGAGAACGAACGGCAAGGCAGCGTTGAGGAAGCCGACACCGAACGCCCTCCAGCCCGTCGCCCGCACCGCCGCTTTTGCCTCGCTCGCTCCCAGGCGCCAGACCAGCACGGGAACGAGCACTGCGCTCGCGAGGACGAGGCGGATGAACATCATCGCCGTCGGCTCGACCTCGTCGACCGCGACCTTGATGAAGAGATAGGACGCGCCCCAGATCGCGGCGACGATCGCGAGCAGGGGAACGTACCCGCGAATCACACCGAGAGGCTATCTGGACGACCAGGGGCGCCCGTCGTTCTCCGGCCCGGACGATAGAGTGGAGGTCTCTCTTGAGCTCCGTGGCGGAACAGCCGCTCCACCGCGCGCTCGGCCTGACCGACGTGGAGTTCGACCGTATCCGAAGCCTGCTCGGGCGCTTCCCGAACGACTTCGAGCTCGGCGTCTTCTCGCTTCTCTGGTCGGAGCACTGCGGGTACAAGCACTCGGCTCTCCTGCTGAAGCGATTTCCCACTGAGGGCGCGGCGGTGCTGCAGGGACCGGGCGAGAACGCGGGCGTGGTCGACCTCGGCGAGGGGGTGGCGTGCGCTTTCAAGGTCGAAAGTCACAACCATCCGTCCGCGGTCGAGCCCTTCCAGGGCGCGGCCACGGGCGTCGGGCGGCATCCTCCGCGACATCATCGCCATGGGCGCGCGCCCGGTCGGGCTTCTCGACGGCCTTCGATTCGGCGCCGACGACTTCTCCTTCGACCGCGCCGTCGCCGGCATCGGCCATTACGGAAACTGCGTGGGCGTCCCGACGGTCGGCGGCGAGGCGATCTTCGACACTGCCTACCGCCACAACCCGCTGGTCAACGCCATGTGCGTCGGCCTGCTGCCGGCCGAGCGCGTGACGCGGGCGAGCGCGACGGGCCCGGGGAACCTCGTCGTTCTCTACGGCGCCACGACCGGGCGCGACGGCATCGGCGGTGCGAGCGTCTTGGCGAGCCAGGAGCTGTCGGACGAGGACGAGGACAAGCGGCCGACGGTGCAGATCGGCGACCCCTTCACCGGCAAGAAGTTGATCGAGGCGAGCCTCGAGCTGACCGAGGGAAGGCTGGTCGAGTCGCTACAGGACCTGGGCGCTGCGGGCCTCGCTTCGTCGCTCGCCGAGATGGCCGGCCGCGGCGAGGTCGGCGTCGACGTCCACCTCGACCGCGTGCCCCTGCGCGAGCCGGATCTCGCGCCGGTCGAGATCATGGTCTCCGAGAGCCAGGAGCGCATGGTCGCCGTCGTCGCACCCGAGCGACTGGACGCCGTCGAGGCGATTTGCCGCAAGTGGGAGCTCGTCTCGGCGGTGATCGGCGAGGTCACCGGCTCGGGCGAGCTGCGCGCGTTCTTCGAGGGCGAGGAGGTCGGCGCGATCCCTGTTGCCTTCCTCACGGAGGAAACGCCGCGCTACGCCGTGGCGACGGCCCCGCCCCCGCTGGCGCCGGCGCTCGAGCCATTGCCGGCGCGGGTCGGCGGGGACGAGCTGCTCGCACTGCTCCGATCGGCGAGCATCCGCAGCCGCCGCCCCGTCTTCGAGCGCTACGACCACCTCGTCGGCTCCCGCACCGTTCGCCGTCCCGGCTTGGACGCCGCCGTGCTCCGCCTGCGGCCTTCCCTCCGCGGGATCGCGGTCTCCCTGGACGGTCCCGGTCGCGCGGCGGCGCTCGATCCGCGGACGGCCGGCGCGCGTGCCGTGTTCGAGGCTGCGCGAAACGTCGCCTGCGCCGGGGGACGGCCTCTTGCGATCACGGACTGCCTCAACTTCGGCAACCCCGAGAAGCCGGAGATCGCGTGGGAGCTGGCCGAAGCGATCGAGGGGATGTCCCGGGCCTGTGAAGCCCTCGGCGTGCCGGTCGTGTCGGGCAACGTCTCGCTCTACAACGAGACGGACGGGCGCGCAATCCCACCGACGCCGGTGGTCGGCTGCGTGGGCCTCGTCGCCGACGTCCGCTCCGTGCCCGGGACCTGGCGCGAGGGCGACATCGTCCTCCTCGCCGGCGGCGATCCGGTCGCACTTGACGGCTCCGAGTACCAGGCGCTCTTCCTCGACGGCCCGGCGGGGCGCCCGCCGCCCCCGGACTACGCCGCCGAGGCGGCGCTCGTCGAGTTCCTCTGGCGGTCGGCGCCGCTTCTTTCCGCCGCGCACGACCTTTCGGAAGGAGGCCTCGCGGTCGCTCTCGCCGAGCTGGCGCTCCATTCCCGGATCGGCGCGGCGCTCGAGCTCGAGCCCGAGGCTGCTGCATGGTTCGGAGAGGGCGCCGGCGCGGCCGTGGTCGCGTGCACGCCCGAACGGGTCGAGGCGCTGGAGGGCTTGGAGCTGCGCCGGCTGGGGGTCGTGGGCGGCCAGAAGGTGCTCGGGGTTCCGCTCGAAGACCTCAGAGAGGCGTACGAGGGAGGCGGGGGCTGATGTGCGGCGTCGTCGGTATCCACGCTCCCGACCGGGACGTTGCACGTCTTTCCTACTTCGGCCTCTTCGCGCTCCAGCACCGCGGCCAGGAGTCGGCAGGCATTGCCGTCTCCGACGACGGGCGGCTTACGGTGCTCCGGGACATGGGGCTCGTCACCCAGGTTTTCTCCGAACAGAAGCTTCGCGGCCTCCGGGGCCAGACCGCGATCGGGCACTGCCGCTACTCGACGACTGGCTCGACCCACTGGACGAACGCGCAGCCCATCGTCCAGCACGGGCCCGCCCGCACCGTCGCGCTCGCGCACAACGGCAACCTCACGAACACTGAGGAGCTGCGGACGGAGCTTCTCGCGCGCGGCGTGCGGCTGTCCTCGACCTCGGACACGGAGGTGATCGCGGCGCTGATCGCCCACGATGAACGGCCGCTGGAGGAAGCCGTCAAGGCGACGATGGCGCGGATCGAGGGCGCCTTTGCCGCCGTGCTCCTCTCCGAGGGGACCCTGATCGGCTTTCGCGACCCGGACGGGATCCGCCCGCTCGTCCTCGGCCGGCTCGACGGGGACCACCTCCTCGCCTCCGAAGGCTGCGCCTTCGACCTCCTCGGCGCCGAGCCCGTGCGCGAGCTGCAACCGGGCGAGCTCGTCGCCGTGGACGAGGGCGGCGTGCGCAGCGACCAGGCGGTCGAGCGGCACGACGGCGGCGCGCTCTGCATCTTCGAGTTCATCTACTTCGCACGCCCGGACTCGACCCTGCGCGGGATCGAGCTCCACGGCGCCCGCGTCCGCATGGGCGAGAGGCTCGCGTCCGAGGCGCCCGTCGAGGCCGACCTCGTCATGGCGATCCCCGACTCGGGAACTCCCGCGGCGATCGGTTTCGCGCGCGAGAGCGGGATCCCGTTCCAGGAGGGACTGATCAAGAACCGCTACGTCGGGCGCACGTTCATCCAGCCCGACCAGGGGCTGCGCGAGCACGGCATCCGCATGAAGTTCAACCCGCTCGCCGAGGTGCGGGGAAAGCGCGTAGTCGTCGTCGACGACTCGATCGTCCGCGGCTCGACAACGCGCCAGATCGTGGCGATGCTCTACGAGTCGGGCGCGATCGAGGTGCACGTGCGCATCTCGTCGCCGCCGATCGTCTCACCGTGCTTCTACGGGATCGACATGGCGGCCGAGGACGAGCTGATCGCCGCCGGCCGCGAGGTCGAGGACGTGCGCGAGGAGCTCGGCGCGACCAGCCTCGCCTACCTCTCCCTGGACGGCCTCCAGGAAGCAACGCGCCGGCCTGCCGACTCCTTCTGCCGCGCGTGCTTGACCCGGAGCTACCCGACGAGGATCCCCGAGAACCTCCGCCTGGCGAAGCTCCGCTTCGAGCGCGCCGGGGCGTAGCCTCGGCATCGGGCCACGTTCCCTCCGCCACGGATTGGGGCCTGGCACCGGACGTGGCCGCCGGGGGCAGCGGTTTCTGCACACGCTCGCTGGAGGGGCTCCCGCCCACCCGCATGAATCCTGGAGTCGCGGGACGGCGTCGTCCAGCTAGGCCACGTCCCGGGCCTGTCCCCGGGGCGTGGCCCGAGAGGACGGTGCGGCTAGTCGAGGCCGCCGACGTCGAGGACGACGGTCTTCAGGTCGGTCATGTCGAGCATGGTGTAACGGCCGCCGATGCGGCCCCAGCCCGTGCGCGTGCCGGCGGCGCCGCCGAAGGGCTCGTGGGCCTCCCAATAATCCGTTGAATCGTTGACCACGACGTTCCCGACCTGGAGGTTGTCCAGATAGCGGAACGCCCGCTGGAGGCTGCGCGTGTAGACGGCGGCCTGAAGGCCGAGGTGCGAGTCGTTCGCCACCGTCAGCGCCTCGTCGTCGTCGGCCACGGTGATCAGCGGGACGATCGGCCCGAACGTCTCGTCGTGGTTGATGAGGGTGTCGAGGCCGACGCCGTCGACGACCGTGGGCTGGTAGTAGAGCTCCGTGGGCCGTCCGCCGTCGCGGCCGCCGCCGACTACGATCTCTGCGCCCTTGGACACCGCGTCCTCGAGATGCGCGTCCATCTTCTGCGCCGTCGGCTCGTTGTTCATCGGGCCGACCAGGGTCTCGTCGTCGAAGGGATCGCCGAGCCTCCACCCTTCCGCCTCCTTCACGACCGCCGTCAGGAAGTCGTCGTGCACGCTCCGGTCGACGAGCACGCGCTCGGTCGCGCAGCAGACCTGGCCGGCGCAGAAGAAGCCGCCGAAGACGGCCCCCTTCGCGGCGGCCTCGAGGTCGGCGTCCGCGCAGACGACCACGGGGCCGTTACCGCTCGCCTCGATCAACGATCGCTTCAGCCCTGCCGCCCGCACGATCTTCTCCGCGGTCGTGTGCGAGCCCACGAAGCCGACGCAGTCGACGTTCTCGTCCTGGATCAGCCGCTCGCCGACCCGGCCGTCGCCGTAGATCACGTTGACGACGCCCTCGGGAAGCCCAGCGTCGGCCATGATCTGCATGAAGTTGGCCATCGCGATCGGCGTCCACTCGGACGGCTTGCAGACCATCGTGTTCCCCGCTGCGATGCCCGGTGCGATCAGCTCGACCGGGATCAGCGTCGGGAAGTTCCAAGGCGTGATCGACGCGTAGACGCCGTTCGGCTTGCGGAAGGTCAGGATGCGCTTGTTGACGTCCTGCGAGGGGATGATCGCCGTCTCCATCCGCTTCACGTCCTCGGCGGCGAGCCGGAAGTTCTCCGCCGTCTCCTCGATGTCCGGGATCGCCTCGGCCGTGAACGGCTTCCCCTGCTCGAGCGAGAGCTCGCGGGCGAACTCCTCGCGCCGCTCGTCGATCAGGTCGGCAATCGCGTGGCAGACCTCGGCCCGCTCCCAGGCGGAGAGCGCTGCCCACTTCGGCTGCGCCTCCCTGGCAGCGCGGGCCGCGCGCGCGACGTCCTCCTCACTCGCGTTCGGGGCGTCGGCGAGCTTCTCGCCCGTAACCGGCGAGACGATCTCGCGCGCCTCGTCGCCGGTCGCGTCGATCCAGTCACCCCCGATGAAGTTCTGCAGCGTCCTCACCGTGACTGCCATCGGATCCTCCTCATGCCTCGAGGTCGAGCCGCTCCCAGGCCTCGTCCAGCACCTGGCGCAATGCTCCCACCATCTCGTCGAACTCATCGGGCCCGGCGACGAACGGCGGCGCGAACTGGGCGCAGGTCTCCGCCCGGTCGTCGAAGCGCGTGTAGACGCCTAGCTCGCGCATCCGCGGCGTCAGGAATCCCTTGATCAGCTGGTCGCGCTCGGCCGGAGCGAACGTCTCCTTCGTCTCCTTGTTCTTCACGAGCTCGAGCGAGTAGAAGTAGCCGTCGCCGCGCACGTCGCCGACCATCGGGTGCTCGGCGAGAAGCTGCTCGCAGCGGGCGCGGAGCTCCGGTCCCAGCTCCTGGACGCGCCCGATCAGGCCTTCCCGCTCGTAGATCTCGATGTTGGCGAGCGCGACCGCGCACGAGAGCGGATGGCCGCCGAACGTGAGCCCGTGCGTGAACGCCGTCTGGGGCTCGGCGAAGAAGGGCTCGATCGTCTTCGTCGAGGCCACGACCGCGCCGAGCGGAGCGTAGGCCGAGGTGATCCCCTTCGCGAGCGTGACGAGGTCGGGCTCGATCCCGTAGCGGGTCGAGCCGAACCAGTCTCCGACCCTGCCGAAGCCGCAGATGACCTCGTCGGCGACGAGCAGGAGCCCGTTCGCGTCGCAGATCTCGCGGACACGCTCGAAGTAGCCATCCGGAGGAACGATCGAGCCGCCCGAGTTCTGCACCGGCTCGAGGATGACGGCGGCCACCGTCTCCGGGCCCTCGTTCGCGACGATGTCGTCGATCTCGTCGGCGCACCGGAGCGTGCAGGCCGGCTTCTCGGCGCAGTACGGACAGCGGTAGCGGTACGGCATCGGCGCGCGGAAGCAGCCCGGGAGCAGCGGCTCGAACTGCGCGCGGAGGGCCGGGCTGCCGTTGATCGAGAGGGCGCCGAACGTCGTCCCGTGATAGGCGCTGCGCCGGCTGACGAACTTCGTCCGCGTCGGCTCGCCGCGCAGGCGGTGGTACTGCCGCGCGATCTTGAGCGCCGACTCGATCGCCTCGGACCCGCCGCCGACGAAGAAGGTCCGGCCTACGTCGAAGGGCACGAGCTCCGAAAGCTTGTCCGCGAGCTCGAGCGCGGGCTCGTGTGCAAAACCAACCCAGTTGGAGAAGAACGGCAGCTCCTCGACCTGGCGCTTCGCAGCCTCGGCGATCTCCGGCCAGGGCCCGTACCCGATGTTGACGCAGTAGAGCGCGGAAAGCGCGTCGAGATAGCGCTTCCCCTCGGAATCCCAGATGTAGCTCCCCTCTCCCCGCTCGATCACGATGCGACCGGATCCGGCCGGGGTGAAGTGACGCCAGAGGTGATCGGTTGTCGTGGCGGCCATGGGATGCGCAGCCGATTCAATCAGGCGCCGCCGGATCATGCATCGACGAGCGCCGCCGCGAGTTAGGGTCGCAGCCGTGCGGCGCCTTCTCACCCTCGTCAGCGCGACCGTCCTGCTGGAGTCGATGTTCTTCGCCGTCCTCGCGCCGCTCCTGCCCTACTACGAGGACGAGTTCGGCCTCTCGACCTCCGCGCTGGGAGCGCTCTCGGCCGTCTACGCGCTGGGCGCCCTCGCCGGCGCCCTTCCCAGCGGCCTCTTTGCCGTCAGGATCGGGGTGAAGGCGACGGTTCTCACCGGCCTGGCGTTGATCGTGGTCACGAGCGTCGCCTTCGGCCTCGCCGAGAGCGCCTGGCTCCTCTACGCGGCGCGTTTCGGCCAGGGTGTCGGGGCCGCGTTCGCCTGGACGGGAGGGCTCGCCTGGCTGATCGCCGCGGCACCACGCGAGCGCCGGGGCGAGCTGATCGGGATCGCCATGGGCTCGGCGATCGCAGGAGCGCTGCTCGGGCCGGTGCTCGGTGGGGTCGCCTCGGTCGTCGGGCCGGCGCCGGCCTTTGCGGCGGTGGCCGCGATGGGCATCGTGCTGGGAGCCTGGGCCTGGACGACCCCCGCCTTCAAGCCGGCGGACGAGCCACAGCCGCTGCGGGTGCTCCGCAGGGCTCCGCGGGTGCGGGAGGTCGTGTCGGGCTTCTGGCTCGTCTCGCTGGCGGCGTTCCTGCTCGGCGTCATCTCGGTCGTGGCGCCGCTCCGGCTCGACGAGCTCGGCTGGGGCGCGCTGGGGATCAGCGCGGCCTTTCTGATCTCCGCAGGGATCGAGGCGGCACTCAGCCCCGTCATCGGCCGCTGGTCCGACCGCCACGGGCGCATGGCGCCGGTGCGCATCGGCCTCGTGGCGGCGATCGGCTTTTCGCTCGTGATTCCGTGGGTCGACCTTCCCTGGCCGTACCTCCTGCTCGTGATCGGCGCAGGCGTCGCCTACGGCATCAACTGGGTGCCCGGCACCGCCCTCCTCTCTGACGGCGCCGAGAAGGCTGGGCTCGACCAGGGCTTCGGCTTCGCCCTCCTCAACGTCGCGTGGGCGCCTGCGAACGTCGTCGGCGCCGCCCTCGGCGGGGTGCTCGCCCAGGTCGCGGGAGACGCCGGCGCCTACCTGCTCGCCGCCGCGCTCTGCCTGGTCACCCTCGGGGCCGCGCAGCGGGCGGTGTTCGCGAGCAGGCCGGCTCCGGAGAGCGGATCGGCGTGATCGACCTTTTCTGGCACGAGGACGCGCTGCGTCACGACACCGGGAGCGGCCTGTTCGAGCAGCCGCCCTCGCCGCTCCTCGACGAGCAGGAGCTGCACCCGGAGAACGCGGTGCGGATCCGCAACATGAAGTCGATCCTGGAGCGCGGCCCGCTGTCTGCCCACATACGCCGCCGGGACGGGAGGCACGCGGACCCCGCGGAGCTCCAGCTCGTGCACGACGGCGACTACGTCGAGTCGATCCGGGAAGCATGCCTCTCCGGCGGCGGCATCCTCACCTGGTCGACCCCGGTCTCGACCGGCTCCTGGGACGCCGCCCTTGCGGCCGCGGGATCGACGCTCGCCGCCTGCGACGCCGTCCTCGTCGGAGAGACCGAGGTCGCCTACGCCCTCGTCCGTCCACCGGGCCACCACGCCCAGCCGGCCCAGGCGGACGGCTACTGCCTCTTCAACAACATCGCTCTCGCGGCCGAGCATGCCCGTCGCCGCGGTGTCGACCGGGTCGCGATCCTCGACTGGGACGTCCACCACGGAAACGGGACGCAGGAGTGCTTCTACGACCGCGACGACGTCCTCACCGTGTCCCTGCACATGCGCCACGGCTCCTGGAGCGATTCCCACCCGCAGACCGGAGCCCCGAACGAGCTGGGGGACGGCGCGGGCACCGGCTTCAACGTCAACATCGAGCTGCCGCCGGGCACGGGGGACGGCGGCTACGTGCGGGCCTTCGAGGAGATCGTCACCCCCGTAGTCGACCGCTTCGCTCCCGGCCTCGTGCTCGTCGCCTGCGGCCAGGACGCGAACCAGTTCGATCCGAACGGCAGGCAATGCGTGTCCATGGAGGGCTTCCGCCGCCTCGGCGAGGCAACACGGGCGCTCGCCGAGCGCCACTCGGGCGGACGGGTCGTGCTGGCGCAGGAAGGCGGCTACGCGCGCACCTACTCGGCGTACTGCCTGCACGCCACGCTCGCCGGCGTGCTCGGGGTGGAGACGGGGCTGGAGGATCCCTGCGCCTACCTTCCCGACGACCCCGGCCACGCCGATCGGGAGCTCGCTTCCGTCCGGGCCGCGCTCGCTCCATACTGGGCGCTGTGAGGCTGCTCCTGCTCGCGCTCTCCGTCGTCTTCGCGGCGACGGCTTGCGGCTCTGACGAAAGTGCTCCGGCCCCGCCCGCGACGCTCGGGGCCGCGGCGCTGCCGGCGCTCGACAGCCGTGCGCGCACGCTCGACGCGGCCGCCGTCGCCTTCGACGCGCTCGAGCCTGCCGCGCTCCAGCAGCTGCTCGCCGAGTCCGGCTACGAGACGGGAAGCGAGCGCGAGTTCTCCGGCAAGACCAGGACCTTCGACCACGTCGTCGCGCGCACGCTCGTCTTCGAGACGTCCGAGGGCGCCCTCGCCTACCTTGCGTGGCTCCGCGGGCACGGGGACGACGTGCTCGGCCGCGCCGACCCGGCGAAGATCACGCCACCCGGGCGAGGCCGGTGTCGCCTTCACGCTCGAGCACTGCGGCACCTGCAAGAAGGAGCTGCCCACGTTCCTCGCCGGCTGGCAGCGCGGAGAGACCGTCCTCACGCTGCTCGCCGCCGGCTCCGGCGCCAACCCTGCGCGCTTCACCGCCCTCGTCCGCAAGCACGACCAGGCGGCGACGTGAGCGTCCGCGTCGCCTGCGTCCAGGTCGCGCCGACCGTCGGCGACCTCGAGGGCAACCGCCGGCTGGCCCAGGAGGCTGTCCGGGAAGCGGTAGAAGCGGGCGCACGCATCGTCGTGCTGCCGGAGCTGGTCACGTCGGGCTACGTCTTCGACTCCTTGGAGGAGGCTCGCTCGTGCGCCGAGCCTGCCGACGGCCCGGCACTGCGCGGCTGGTCGGAGGAAGCCGCCGGCGGAGAGGCGATCGTCGTCGGCGGCTTCTGCGAGCTGGGCGCGGACGGGCTCCTTTACAACTCGGCCGCCGTGGTCGATGCGAGCGGCGTCCTCGCCGTCTACCGCAAGATCCACCTCTGGGACCGGGAACAGCTCTTCTTCGAGCCGGGCTCGGAGCCCGCGCCGGTCGTCGAGACCTCCGTCGGGAGGATCGGCATCGGCGTTTGCTACGACCTCAACTTCCCGGAAATCGCCCGGGGCCTTGCGCTCGCCGGCGCCGACCTCGTGGCGCTGCCCGCGAACTTCCCCCTGCACCCCCGCCCCGAGGGGGAGCGCCCGATCGAGGTGACGCTCGCCATGGCGACTGCTCACCTGAGCCATGTCTTCGTGGCCGTGTGCGACCGCTGCGGCCCCGAGCGCGGCGTCGAGTGGGTGGGCGGGAGCGTCGTGTGCGACGAGCTCGGCTGGGTGCTCGCCGGCCCGCCCGCCGACTTCGGCCCCGGGCTAGTCGTCGCCGACTGCGACCTCGACCGCGCCCGCGACAAGGCGTGGAACGAGCGGAACGACGTCTTCGCCGACCGCCGGCCCGAGCTCTACCGGCTGGAGTCGGCGCGCGCCTACCGCCTGAGCGGCCAGCGTCCCCTCGAGGATCGCCTCCTCCAGCCCGCGAGGGCCCAGGCAGTCCCCCGCCTCGTGGACCTCCAGGCCGGCGTCGGCCAGAGCCGCCGCGCACGCGCGCTCGGGGACGCGGCCCAGCGCGAGAACCAAGAGGTCGGCCGGCAGCTCCGACTCGAGCTCGGGCGCGAAGAGGTTGCGGAAGCGCACTCGGCCGTTGTCCGCGCCGATGAGCTCCAGGTGGTGCTCGAGCCGGATGCCGGCGCGGTAGAGCCGTGCCGCGTAGAGGTTTCGCTGGTACTGGTGCAGCGTTTCCCCGAGCGCGGCCGACCCAACGGCCACGGTCACGTCGTTCCCGGACGCGTCGAGCAGGTCGGCGCACGCCAGGCCTGACGCGTCGCCGCCCCAGTCGGCGACGACGACGCGCCGGCCGCGGGGCCGGGGGCCGCGCAGCACGTCCCACGCCTGGACGGTTTCGACGCCGGGGAGCGGCAGGCCGGGCTCGTACGGCCGCGCTCCCGTGGCGACGACGACGGCATCGGGCGCGAAGGCGCCGACGCTCGCCGGCGTCGGCTTCGGCCTCGAGGCGGAGCTCGACGTTCGCGGCTTCGAGCAGACGCGCGTAGTTGCGCGCGAGGGTGCGCGCGAGCTCGGCGTGCATCGGGGCCGCTCCGGCGAGCGCCGCCTGACCGCCGAGCCGGTCCGCTCGCTCCAGGAGGACGACCTCGTGCCCGGCCGCTCCCGCCTCCGCGGCGGCCGCGAGGCCGGCCGGGCCGCCGCCCACGACGACGAGGCGCCGCCGGACGGCCGCTCGCGCCGGAGGGCCCATCGTCCGCTCGCGGCCCGTACGCGGGTTCTGCGCGCAGGCGATCGGCGTGCCGGCGTGGTAGTGCGCGATGCAGGCGTTGCAGCCGATGCACCGGAGAACGTCGTCGAGCCGTCCCTCGCGCGCCTTCCGCGGCAGCTCCGGATCGGTGATGAGTGCGCGCGTCATCCCCGTCGCGTCGCAGCGCCCGCCGGCGACGTGCCGGTCCGCTTCGACCGGATCGACAATGCGGGAGGTGGCGACGAGCGGCGGGCCGATCTGGAAGGCCGCCGTCCGCGCGGCGATCGCGTTCTCGGGCACGGGCGGAGGCGGGACGATGCCCGTCGAGCCTCGGTACGTGGACGAGGCGCCGAGGGCGACGCTCAGGTAGTCGACGCGCCCGGCCACTTCGCCGGCCACCGCCTGAGCCGCCTCGGAGTCCGCCGACAGGCGGACGCCGAGAGCGAGCCCGGGCGCGGCGGCGCGCACGGAGGCCAGCACCTCGAGCAGGAAGCGGGCAGGCTCGGCCCAGTCGTCCTCACGGCGGTTCAGCGCGGGCGTGAAGAACTGCGCGGCCAGGTACTCGTGCGCGGCCGAGATCTCGATTCCGTCGAGCCCCGCCTTGGCGGCCAGCGCCGCCGCCCTCCCGTACCCCTCGACGACCGAGGCGATCTCCCCCGTCGAGAGCGCGCGCGGCTCGACGTGGAAGCGGAGGCTCGGGATCGCGGACGGAGCGAGCGCGGGCGGGCGCGGCGCGGCGGCGATCTGCTCTCGCCCTCCGTGGAAGAGCTGCACGAACAGGCGCGTCCCGTGCGCGTGCACGGCTTCGGCGACACGGGCCAGCTCCGGCACGATCTCCTCGCGGTAGCCGGCGAGCGTGTGCGGCGTCAGGAGCCCCGAGGGATGCACGGCCGTCGCCTCGAGGACGATCAGCCCCGTGCCGCCCCGGGCGCGGGCCTCGTGGTAGGCGACGAAGTCGTCCGTCGGAAGGCTCTCGTGGACGAGGGTCGTCTGGTGCGCCGTCGAGACGATCCGGTTCGGGAGCTCGACCGGCCCGACGCGAAGCGGGCTGAAGAGCGCGTCGAGCACGCTAAGTCTGAGCCTCCTTGCTCATGGACGGGGGCGGTGATAGTACCGTCCGGCATGAGGCGGCTCGCCCTCCTCGCCGCGGGCCCGGCCGCGCTGCTCGTCGCGGTCGCGGCGCTCGCGCTCTCGTCGGGAGGCAGGGCGGCTCCGGCGCCACCGTGCGGGAGCGAGCGCCCCCGCGGGCTGCCCGGCGAGGCGGTCGAGCTGACGGCCGGCAAGGGCATCTGGTCGGCCTGGATTGCCTACCCGGCGGTCGCGGGGGAGCGGATCACCGTGCTCTGGCGCCTGGACGGGTTCGTCCCCGGACCGCTCGAGCTCTCGGGCGCCGACGCGCAGGGTCACCGCCTCGCGGTCGAGTTCGGGCCCTCGCCGGTGATCCCGCAGCTACGCGGCGGCGGCCTCGTCTGGCCGCGCCCGGGCCGCGAGTGGGGCACGCACGTCCTCTTCTCCCATCCGGGCTGCTGGCGGCTCGAGGTCGGCGCAGGCGACCGCCGCGGCGAGCTAGTGCTCTGGGTCAGGCCGGCCTAGGAAAGCGTCGCGGCCCGCTCGAGCTCCTCGTGGGAGACGCGCAGCTCGTCGGCGGCGAAGCGGAGGAGCAGCTCGCGCATTCGCTCGGGGCTCAGCCACGGCTGTCCGAGCACCGCCCTGAAGCCGAGGCCGTCGACGAGCGCGACGAGCCGGTCGGCGACCTCGTCCGCCGGCGCGACCGGGCGGAAGGCTCCGCTTGCCGTCCCCGAGCGCACGATCTCGAGGAAGTAGCTCCGCCAGCGAGAGTCGAAGGCGACGGCGTCCGTGACCAGGTCCGGCCGGTGGAGGATCCATTTCCACAGCTCGAGGAAGAAGATCCACTCCTCACGGTCCCGCCCGGGGTAGGGGATCGAGAGCTCGAGCAGTGTCCCGAGGCGCGCGAGGTCGTCGGCTCCTTCCGCGAGGAGCTCGTCCATGCGCCCGTAGGGCTGCTCGTTCGCCCACTTGAGGGCGGCGAGGAGCACGTCGTCCTTCGTCTCGAAGTAGTAGTGGACCGTGCCGGTGGAGGTGCCTGCCTCCGCGGCGATGTCCGCGATCCGCGTCGCCTCGGCCCCCTGCCGGGCGATGGCGCGGCACGCGGCGGCGAGGATCACCTCCGCGGTTGGCCTCGTCGTCCGTTTCGCGGCCGTGCTCTTGGCCATTCGGTCCATTCCCCGTGTCCGCCGACTCCCCTAATCTCTAGCTCCTGACTGACGGGTCAGTCAAATAGCTCCCGAGGAGGCGTCATGAGCACGGAGCACGAGGAGCGGAACGGGCGACGGCTGGGCAGAGACGACTTTCTGAGGCTGGGCGCCCTCACCGTGGGGTCGGGCGTTCTCGCCGCCTGCGGGGCCGAGGATGCGCCGGAGCCGTCGGCCGGCGGCCAGACCGACCAGCAGGTCGAGGAGCGGCCGCCGATCGAGCAGGAGCCGGGCGATCTCGAGGTGTTCGAGTGGGCCGGCTACGAGTATCCGGCGTACGGCGGCAAGAACGGGGTGCTCAAGCCGTACGTCGACCAGCGCGGGAAGCCGAAGTTCACCTTCCTCACCTCGCGACGACCAGGCGCTCGGCAAGGTGCGGGCCGGCTTCCGCCCCGACATGGTCCACCCCTGCGTCGACTACATCGGCAACTGGGTCGAGATGGGCGTCGTCCAGCCCTGGGACACGTCGCTGATCACGAACTTCGCCGACCTGGAAGCACCGCTCGTCACCGGCGGCCAGATCGACGGCCAGCAGTACTTCATCCCGGCCGACTGGGGCTTCTCCTCGCCGCTCTACCGCTCGGACGAGGTAGAGCCCGACGGCGAGGAGTCGTGGACGCTGTTCTACGACGACCGCTACGAGGGGAAGATCTCCTGGTGGGACAGCCCGCTCGAGAACTTCGTCATCTGGGGCTACGTGAACGGCATCGAGAACCCCTGGGACATGACCGACGAGCAGCTCGACGAGGCGCGCGACTTCCTGATGTCCAAGAAGCACCTCGTGCCGGAACTTCTGGTCCTCGCAGACCGACCTCGACGCCGACATCGCGGCCGGCAACATCTGGATCGCGTACGCGTGGGCGGGCTCCTACGCCGCCGCGAAGGAGGCGGAGCTCGACGTCGTCTACAGCGAGCCGAAGGAGGGGCGCCTCGGCTGGAACTGCGGCTTCGTGCTCATGGCGGACACGGAGAACTTCCGTCACGCGCACGAGTTCGTCGACACACTGGTCGAGCGTCGACGTCGGCGGAGTGGATCATCAACAACTACGCCTACGGCCACGCGAACACGACCGTCGACCTCGCGAACGTCCCCGAGGACTACGTTGCGGTGTTCCACCTGGACGACCCGACGGCTCGTCAGGAGCCGAACGCGCACTACGCGCGGCCGGTCTCGACCGAGCGCCGGGCCGCGTACGCGCAGCGCTGGGACGAGGTGAAGGCCGCCTAGACGCTCGCCGGCGCGCGATGGCCGTCGAGGCCCGGAAGATCGAGACGCCGACGCCGGCCCCGGTTGCCGCGGGCCGGCCTCGCTCCGGCCTGGTGACGAGCGGCGCTCCTCGCCCCGCCGCTCCTCTGGCTCGGCATCTTCTTCCTCGTCCCGGTCGTCCTCATCTTCCTCTACAGCGTCAACGTCTTCTCCTTCTTCCCGGGGAGCAGGCGTTCACCCTCGACGCCTGGAAGAACTTCCTCGACGGCTCGCCCTTCCTCGACCTCTTCTGGAAGAGCGTCCGCATGTCGCTGATCGTCTCGGTCGTCTCCGTCGTCGCCGCCTACCCGATCGCCTACTACCTCGCGCTCGTCGCCTCGAAGCGCAAGTACGTCCTCCTGCTCCTGATCCTCGCGCCCTTCCTCGTCAGCTACTTCCTGCGGATCCTCGCGTGGAAGGTGATCCTCGGCGACCAGGGCGTGATCAACTCGTTCCTCTACTGGACGGGCCTGCGCGCGGAAGGCGACCCGGTCCCCTGGCTCCTCTACAGCCAGTTCGCCGTCATCCTCACGCTGATCTACGTGTACGTGCCCTTCGTGGCGCTGCCGATCTTCGTCTCGCTCGAGTCCCTCGACCGGCGGCTGCTCGAGGCGGCCTCCGACCTGGGGGCAAGCCGCTGGCAGGCCTTCCGCAAGGTGACGCTTCCCGCTCTCGCCTGCCGGGCGTGATCGCCGGCTTCATCTTCGTCTTCATCCCGACGATCGGCGAGTACTTCACGCCGCTCCTCGTCGGCGGCGTCGACGGGACCATGTTCGGCAACGCGATCGCCGACCAGTTCGGCCAGAGCCTCAACTGGCTGAACGGCTCCGTTCTCTCCTTCTTCCTGCTCGTCGTCGTCGCCGTCCTCATGGGCATCTTCGCCCGGTTCCTCACGGTCCGCCGGGTGGCGACGGGCTAGTGGCGACTCCGGCCATGGACATCGCGGTCTCGCGCAACGGCAAGCGCGTGCTCAACGTCTGGTTCGCGATCCTGCTCGTCTTCCTCTACACGCCGCTCGCCCTGCTGCTCGTCTTCTCGTTCAACGACAACAACCTGCCGGTCTTCCCGCTCCGGGGCTTCACGACGCAGGCCTACCAGGACTTCGCCGCCAACCCCGAGCTCCGAGCCTCGGTCGTGACGAGCGCGAAGGTGGCCGCGGTCGCGAGCCTCGCTCGCCGTCGTGCTCGGCGTCCTCGCGGCGCTCGCGCTCGTGCGCCGGCGGGTGGTCGGGAAGTCGGCCGCCTCGGCGCTTCCTCCTGAGCCCGCTCGTCGTCCCCTACATCGCCCTCGCGATCGGCCTCCTCGTCTTCTTCAACGAGGCGAGCGTGCCGCTCGGCCTCCCGACGCCTCGTCATGGGCCACGTCGTCCTCTCGATCCCGTACACGATCCTCGATCCTCGTGCCCCGCCTCGAGCGGCTCGACATCCGGCTCGAGGAGGCGGCCCGCGACCTCGGCGCCGGCGCGTTCCAGACCTTCCGCCTGATCACGTTCCCGCTGCTCCTGCCCGCGCTCGTCTCGGCCTACATGGTCGCGTTCGTGCTCTCGTTCGACGAGATCGTCGTCGCCTCGTTCATCGCCGGCGATACGACGACGTTCCCGCTCTACCTCTTCTCGCAGCTCCGCTTCCCGACGCTGCTCCCGCAGGTGATCGCGGTCGCCTGCATCGTCATGGCGGCCTCCGTGCTCCTGCTCATCGGCGCAGAGATCGGCCGCCGCGTCGTCGAGCGGCGGCTCGGCACCGACCTGGCCGCGCCGCCCACCGGCCGCGGGTTAGCCCTGCGGCACGAGCGGGCCGGCGAGCACGGAGCTCCCGTGCACCGGCCAGGTGAGGACGACGTCGCGGCCCGACTCGACGCCCGGGCTGCGGCTCGTCGTTCATCCGGTAGCTGACGACGCGCCCGAGCTTCGTGTCGACGTGGAACTGGGTCAGCGAGCCGAGGTAGATGACCTCGGCGACGACGCCCTCGAGCCGGGAGCCGTCCTCCGGCGCGGGCCGCCCGGAGGGGTCGATGCGGATCCGCTCGGGCCGGACCGCGAGCTTGAGCTCGTCGCCGGGCCCGTGCCCGTCGGACGCCTCGACGACCAGGCGCTCGGTAGCGGAGACGTTGGAGACGAGCTGCCTGCCGGCGACGTCGTCGACCCGGAACTCGAGCGCGTTCAGCGAGCCGATGAAGTCCGCACAGAACGAGGTGAGCCGGACGCTCGTAGAGCTCCCGCGGCGGCGCGATCTGCTCGACGACGCCCTCGTTCATGACCGCGATCCGGTCGGACATGGCCAGGGCTTCCTCCTGGTCGTGCGTCACGTAGACGAAGGTCGTCCCCAGCTCGGACTGGATCCGCTTCAGCTCGAGCTGCATCTGCTTCCGCAGCTTGACGTCGAGCGCCCCGAGCGGCTCGTCGAGCAGGAGCGCGGCCGGGCGGTTGACGAGCGCGCGGGCGAGGGCGACGCGCTGCTGCTGGCCGCCGGAGAGCTGCCCCGGCTTGCGCTTCTCGAGCCCTTCGAGCCGGACGATGCGGAGCATCTCTTCGACCCGCGCGCGCTGCTCGCCCTTGTCCACCCGCTTCAGCCGCATCCCGAACGCGATGTTGTCCCGGATCGACATGTGCGGGAAGAGCGCGTAGTGCTGGAAGACCATGTTCACGTTGCGCCGGTTCGGCGGCACGGCGGTGACGTCGACGCCGCGGAGCAGGATCCGCCCCTCGTCGGGCTGCTCGAAGCCGCCGATCATCCGGAGGGTCGTCGTCTTCCCGCAGCCGCTCGGCCCGAGCAGGGAGAAGAACTCGCCCTCCTCGATCTCGATCGTGACGGAGCGCACCGCCTCGACGCTGCCGAAGCGCTTGCTGACGCCCTCGAGGGTGATCCCGTTCTCGCTCACGCCTGGCGGCGAGTGTAACGCGTGGAGTTGCACGCTCAAAGCGCACAACGGGATCCTCCCGGCATGAGACGCGGCCTGGGCGCGCGGAGACCTGCTCCTCGGGGGCGGAGCGGCCGTCGCGCTCGCGGCGAGCGCCGACACCGCCTGGTCGCTCCGGGCCCGCTTCGCGCTCGACCTCGAGGGCCTCTCCGCCCTCGAGCGGGCCGGCGTGGCTCTCTGGGACTTCCGCCCGCTGGGCACGGCCGTCTTCGCGCTCGCGGCGATCGCCCTGCTCCTCGGGGCGGCCGAGCCGCCGGCCCGCCTCGAGAGGCTCGCCGGGCCGGCCCGCGCCGGAGTCGCCGTTCTCGCCGGCGCGCACGCCGCCCTCGCGTTCGTGGTCGTCGGCCTCGCCGTCTGGATCGCCGCGGCGGGCGAGGTCGGCCGCCGCGACGAGCTCGGCTTCGTCTACTCGGCCGGCGATCGCCTGTTCACGCTCGTGACCCAGCTCCTCGCCTGGCTCCCGCTGGGCGCGCTGCTCGTCGTGGTGGCGGTCGCAGCCCTCCCCGAGGAGCAGCACGTGGAGGAAGACGTTGCGCCGGCAACGCCGGTCTCCGAGGAGATGGAGGAGCTCTGGCGGGAGCGACTCGCTCACGGCCCCAGCCGCGAGCGCGCCCGGACGCTTCTCCGCCGCATCCACTCGCTCGAGGCCGCCGGCGACGCCGACGCCGCCCAAGAGCTCGCGGAGCAGATGCGGCGCTTGCCCTAGCCCGAGAAGGGCTCGGGTGAGCCCGCGTTCCTGGCCGCGAGGGCCTGTCGCGCCTTCACGGCGAGCCAGAGCTCCATGCGCTCCGACGGGTCGTCCGGGTGGCGGCCGGTCTGGTCGCGCAGGCGCTCCATCCGGTAGCGCAGGGTGTGGCGGTGCACGCCGAGCGCTTCGGCCGCGTCGCTCCAGCGGCAGCCCGAGTCGAGCAGCGCCGTCAGCGAGCCCAGCAGCCGCTCGCTGTCCGCGACCGGGCCGAGCACCCGGTCGACGAACGCCTCCAGCGTCGCGTTCGGCAGGCTGAGGAGGAGCTCGAGCGAGCCGAGGTCGCGATACGAGGCGACGTCTCCTGTGCCGGCATCGAGCGCGGCGCGCGCTTCGAGCAGGCTTCGCCCGAGCGCCCGACCGTGTGCGGGCCTGCCGACGCCGAGCCGCGCATGCGGCCCCGCCCGGACGATCGTCTCCGCCAGCCCCAGGATCCCATCCTCGCTCGCCGCCTCGACGAGGAACGTGGCGCGGTCCGGCCGGGCCGTGGAGAGGTAGCGGACGCGGAGGCGGTCGAGCTCCCCGGCGACTTCGCGGCGGACCTGCTCGCCGCTCAGCCCGTTGCGCGGAGCCGCGAGCAGCGCCGCGTAGCTCCGGGCCGGCTCGAGCCCGAACGCGGCCATCCGGCGGCCCGTCTCGCGCTCGTCGAGCCGCTCGCCTTCGAGATCCTCGAGCAAGTCGCCTGCAAGCCGGAGCTCCGCCGCGCTCACCGCGCGTCGGCGCGAGAGCTCGAACGCCAGCGCCGTCTGGCCGTGATGGAGGACGAGCCGGTCGTACTCGCCGAACGGGCTCCCCTCACGGGCCGCCCGAAGCGTCGCCACCTCGCCGTCGGACATCACCGGCAGCTCGAGCGCGCCGTCGAAGCTGGCCCGCCGGCGGGCGTGCCGCTCGCTGACGACCCGCCCGTGCTCGTCCACCAGCGCGAGGCTGCAGTCGAGGTGGTTGCAGACAATCGCCAACAGTGCCTCGACACCGCGGCCGCGGATCACCGCATCGGAGAGCCGCTCGTGCACGGCGAGCGCCCGCGTCTGCTGCTCCAGCTGCTCGCTGGCGAGGTGCGTGAAGGCCGTCTTCGTGATCGCGACGAACGGCACCTCGTAGGGGACGGCGAGGACCGGGAAGGAGAGCTTTTCGGCCTCGTCGACGATGGGCGCGGGCACTTCCTCGAAGCTGAAGCCGACGCCGAAGCCGAGGCCCGCGACGCCGTGCTTCGCGAGCCGGCGGACGTAGGTGCGCTGGGCAGCGGCGGCCTCGCCGACGCCGAGGCCCGTGGTCAGCAGGAACTCTCCGCCCTCGAGCCATCGGGTCGGGTCGGCCAGCTCGGAGACGTGCAGCCAGGTGACCTCGTTCTCGAGCCCGCCGGCGCCCGCCGCAACCTCCAGCTCCAGCTCCGGCAGGTGCACCAGGTCCCGAACCGTCAGCATGTCCGCCGCTTCGACATGGAGGCCAAAAGGTACGCGGCAGATCCCCGCATGGCAACGGGAAACCCGACGGCTCGGCCTTAATGAACCCCTTTCAGAATGAAATGGGTTCTCGAGCTAGCGGCTCTCGAAGACCTTGCCGGCCTTGGCGATGCCGCGCGAGATGATGAAGGCCGCCGAGATGAACGTCGTCGCGAGCAGGAACTCAGGCCAGTCGACGGAGTCGGCGGCGACGGTGACGATCAGGGCGACGACCCAGGTGAGCAGAAAGACGATCAGCTCGAGCGGCGGCGCCGCTACCGGAGGCATCGGGTAGTACTGGCGCTCGTAGCTGGTCACCGGGGGCGGCGGAGGCGGGGGTGGTGTGCTCGTCATCGGGGAGGTGCTTCCACGCACCGTGGTCGAATCCTTCTCGGGCCGCTACTCCCAGAGCAGGTCGCGGGCGACGATGGGGATCCAGATGAACTCGGGGCTCTCCACGTCCGCTCGGAAGACGTAGACCCCGCCCTCCGTCGCCTCGGCGATCCAAGCCTCGTTCGGAGACCACGCGATGCCGTCGCCGTGGTCCAACGCGAGTTGAACCGACTCGCCCGCGAGGTTGACGACGACGAGGCCGCCGCGCCCCTCGTCGTAGGCGGCGACGAAGCGCCCCGACGGGCTCGGTCGGATGCCGGCGAGGTCGGCATAGGCGAAGGTCGGCTCCGCGACGAGCCGCCCGCGCTCGAAGATCACGAGGTAGTCGCTCGAGTCGTCCCCGGAGCGGGCCCGCATGATCGCCGCGAAGCGCTGGTCGTCGAGCCAGTGGAGCTCCTTGATGCTCAGGGCGTAGCCGTTCCATGGCACTCCCGGAAGCTGCCGGGCGAGCTGGGCGCGGGTGAGCACCGGCCGCGAGCACCGGAGCGGGGCGAAAGCCCGGTCGCCGGGGCAGCGGGCGAAGCGTCGGACGCTGCCGTCCTGGACGAAGGTCACCGTTCCGTCGGGCTTCCAGGCGGCGCCGCACCCACGCGCGCGGGCGTGGACCTCAGGCTTGGGGTTGCCGAAGATGTCGCTCACCAGCGAGATCCAGCCGCCCTTGCACTCCGCGCGGACGGACCCGTCCGGCGAGCTCGGCGAACCGACGGTCGCGACCAGGCCGCCGATGACCGCCCGATACCGGCAGAGACCGAAGTATCCGGGCGGGGGACCGTCCGGCCTGAGCTCCGGCATCGTCAGGACGTAGTTCCGGCAGTCCTCGTCGGCGTAGGTGAGCCTCCCCTCGGGAACGCCGGCGGCTTGCAGGTCGGCCCGCGCCTCGGCGAGAATGTCCTCGGGCGGCTCAGGCTCGGTTGTCGTCGGCCGCTCGGGGTCGGCAGCAGCCGTCTGCTCAGGCGTCCCTTCGCCGCGCACGCGTCGATGCCCGCGACGACCCCGAGAGCGGCCACAGCCGCCAGGAGCCCCCAGGTGAGGATTCGACGCACGGCGATCAGCACGAGTCGTATCACGGCAGGCCGGCCGTTACGATGGCTCGCCGTGACCTCCTACGGCGAGGCCGGCGTCTCGCTGGCCAAGGCAGAGGCAGTGGTGGAGCAGTTGCGCGCCGCTGTCGAATCGACGCGGACGGAGCGCGTCGAGGGCTCGCTGGGCGCGTTCGCCGGGCTCTTCGCCCTCGACGACGAGCGCCTGCTTGCGGCGACGATCGACGGCGTCGGTACGAAGCTGATCCTCTCGCGCCGCGCAGGCCGCCTCTTCGACGCCGGCGTCGACCTCGTCGCGCACTGCGCCAATGACCTGCTCACGGTCGGCGCCGAGCCGCTCTTCTTCCTGGACTACGCGGCCGCGGGCGAGCTCGACCTGGCGGAGGTCGCCGAGCTCGTCGCCGGCGCCGCGTCGGTCTGCCGCGAGGCCGGCTGCGCCATCCTCGGCGGGGAGACGGCCGAGCTCCCGGGGATCTACCACGAGGGCGAGCTCGACTTCGCGGGGACGATGGTCGGCCTCGTCCGTCGCGCCGAGCTCGTCGACGGCTCCCGCTGCAAGCCGGGGGACGCCGTTCTCGGCCTTCCGTCGACCGGGCTGCACGCGAACGGGTTCACGCTCGTCCGCCGGGTCCTCGGCGAGGCCGACTTCGACGCCGACCTGCTCCTCGCGCCGACCCGGCTCTATCTCGAGGACGTCCGACGCCTCCGCGCAGTCTGCGACGTCCGGGCGCTGGCCCACGTCACCGGGGGCGGCCTCCCTGGGAACCTCCCTCGCGTCCTTCCGGCCGGGCTCGGCGCCCGCCTCGACCCGGCCTCCTGGGAGCGCCCGCCCGTGTACGCCTGGCTCGACGAGCGCGGCCTCTCCGAGGAGGAGCAGCGACGGGTCTTCAACCTCGGCGTCGGCTTCTGCGCGGTCGTCCCCGCCGCGGAGGCCGAGCGAACCGGCCTCCCGGTGATCGGCCGCCTCGAGGAGGGGATCGACGGGGTGGCCTGGGCCGACGTGCCGTGATCGGCGTCCTCGTCTCCGGCCGCGGCTCGAACCTCCAGGCGCTGATCGACCAAGGGCTCCCGCTCGCAGCCGTCGCCTCGAACGTCGCCGGCGCGGGGGCCCTCGCCCGCGCCGACGCGGCCGGCATCCCGAGCGCGGTCTTCTCTCTCGAGGACTTCGCAGACCGGGAGGAGCGCGACCTGGCCATGGCCGAGTGGCTCGAGGAGCACAGCGTCGAGCTGGTCGTCTGCGCCGGCTACATGCACCTGCTCACGCCGGCGTTCCTGCAGCGGTTCCCGGCGATCAACGTGCACCCCTCGCTCCTGCCGGCGTTTCCGGGGACGACGCCGATCGAGGACGCCCTCGCGGCGGGAGTCGCCGAGACCGGCGTCACCGTCCACTTCGTCGACGAGGGCGTCGACTCGGGGCCGGTGATCTTCCAGGAGCCGGTGCCGATCAGGCCCGGGGACACGCCCGAGACGCTGCGCGAGCGCGTGCACGAGGTCGAGCACCGCCTGCTTCCCGAGGCGGCTCGCCTTTATCTCGCAGGCGCTTTACGCTCCTGACTCCGCCATGCAGGTGGGCCGCGCTCTCATTTCGGTCTACGACAAGACCGGGCTGGAGGTTTTCGCCCGAGGGCTCTCCGATCTCGGAGTCGAGATCGTCGCGAGCGGCGGCACCGCCGCGTACCTCTCAGAGCACGGGATCGACGTCGTCCCGGTCGAGGAGCTGACCGAGGTCCCCGAGCTCCTGGGCGGCCGGGTGAAGACGCTCCACCCGCGGATCCACGCGGGGATCCTCGCTCGCCGCAGGCTGGAGGCGGACCTCGACGAGCTGCGGGAGCACGAGATACCCACGTTCGACCTCGTCTGCGTCAACCTCTATCCCTTCCAGAGCGTGACCTCGAGGCGGAACGTCCGCGAGGAGGAAGCCGTCGAGATGATCGACATCGGCGGCCCGGCGCTGCTGCGGGCCGCGGCCAAGAGCTTCGTCGACGTCGTCCCCGTCTGCGAGGCCTCGCGCTACGAGGAGATCCTGCGCGAGCTCGCCGAGGGCGGCGTCTCGCTCGACACCCGGCGCAAGCTCGCCGCCGAGGCTTTCGCGCACACCGCCGCCTACGAGACGTCGATCGCAGCCTGGTTCGCCGACGTCGAGACGTTTCCGCCCCGGCTGCTGCTCTCCCTCGAGCGCGAGCAGGCGCTGGCCTACGGCGAGAACCCGCATCAGCGGGCCGCGTACTACGCCGAGGCCGGCGCGCGCCGCCACCTTCTCTCCCGGGTGGACGCGCTCGGCGGGAAAGAGCTCTCCTTCAACAACCTCAACGACCTCGATGCCGCGCGCGCGCGTGCTGCGGGAGTTCACGCTGCCGGCCGGCGTGATCGTCAAGCACGCGAGCCCGTGCGGGGTCGCGGTCGCCGCCACGATCGAGGAGGCGTACGAGAAGGCGCTCGCCTCCGATCCCGTCTCGGCCTACGGCGGCATCGTCGCGCTCAACCGCACGGTCTCGCCGCAGCTGGCCGCGCGCCTCGGCGAGCAGTTCGTCGAGGTGCTGATCGCACCGGACTACGACGACGAGGCGCTGGCGACGCTCAGGGGCAAGGAGGCCCTGCGGATCCTGCGCGACGGGGAGCGCCGCGGGGCAAGCCCGGGCGACCGCGACTACCGCCGCGTGCTCGGCGGCTTCCTCGTCCAGGACACTGACGTCGAGGTGGACGACCGCGAGGGCATGACCGTCGTCACCGAGACGCAACCGGACGAGACCGGCTGGGGCGACCTCCTCTTCGCCTGGCGGGTCGCCAAGCACGTCCCCTCGAACGCGATCGTGATCGCCAAGGACCTGCAGGTGATCGGCATCGGCGGCGGCCAGACGAGCCGGGTGGACTCGGTCCGTCTCGCGCTCGAGAAGGCGGCCGCGCACGGCCACGACCTCGCCGGCGCCGCGCTCGCCTCGGATGCCTTCTTCCCCTTCCCCGACGGCCCTCAGCTCGCCCTCGACGCGGGCGTCCGCACGATCGTCCAGCCCGGCGGGTCAAAGCGGGACGCCGAGGTCGTCGCCGCGGTCGAGGAGGCGAGCGCGGTCATGGTCTTCACCTCCCGCCGCCACTTCCGCCACTGAGATGACGGTCGCACCGACACCGGCCCCAACCCGCTCGGCGCCCTGGCTGCTCGTCCCCGTCGCCGGGTTCGCGGTCGTCGCGCTGCTCGCGGGCTTCGTTGCCGACGCCGAGCTCGACGCGGGCGGCGGCTACTTCGACCTCTTCTTCAGCGACACCATCCACCTCAAGGTCTGGCTCGCGAGCGCCGCGGCCGCACTGGGGCTCGTCCAGCTGTTCACGGCCGCTTGGATCTTCCGGAAGCTCCCGTGGAAGCGACCTGCCTGGGTGCCGGGCGTGCACCGGTGGACCGGGCGGCTCGCCTTCCTCCTCACCTTGCCGGTCGCCTACCACTGCATCTTCCAGCTCGGCTTCCAGAGCGGCGACGACCGCATCCTCGCGCACTCCCTGCTGGGATGCGCGTTCTACGGAGCGTTCACGGCCAAGGTGCTCGTCGTCCGCCTGCACCGGTATCCGGGCTGGGTGCTCCCCACGGCGGGCGGCTTGCTCTTCGCCGTGCTGATCGCAGTCTGGTACACGAGCGCGCTCTGGTTCTTCCGGCTGGTCGGCGTCGGTCTCTGAACCGACGCACTACGCTACCGCCGTGGGCCGCGAGTATCCGACCGTCCTCGATCTCGTCGGGGGGACGCCGCTGGTCCGGCTCCAGCGGATCGGGCGGGAGCTGGGGCCGACGCTCCTCGCCAAGCTCGAGCACATCAGCCCGGGAGGGAGCGTGAAGGACCGGATCGGGCTCCGCATGATCGAGGAGGCCGAGCGGGAGGGGAAGCTCAAGCCGGGCGGGACGATCGTGGAGCCGACGAGCGGGAACACCGGCGTCGGCCTCGCCATCGCCGCTGCGATCAAGGGCTATCGCTGCGTCTTCGTCATGCCGGACAAGATCGCGGAGGAGAAGCGCGCTCTCCTGCGCGGCTACGGCGCCGAAGTCGTCATCTGCCCGACCGCGGTGCCGCCGGAGTCGCCGGAGAGCTACTACTCGGTCTCCAACCGGCTGGCCGAGGAGATCCCCGGCGCGTACAAGCCCGATCAGTACTCGAACCAGGCCAACCCGCAGGCGCACTACGAGACGACCGGGCCGGAGATCTGGGAGCAGACCGGCGGCGAGGTGGACGCGATCGTCTTCTCGGTGGGAACCGGGGGCACGATCACGGGCACGGCGCGCTACCTGCGTGAGCAGAAGCCCGATCTGCTGGTCGTCGGCGCCGACCCGGAAGGCTCGATCTTCTCGCAGCCTGACAACGTCCACCCCTACCAGGTCGAGGGGATCGGGCGAGGACTTCTGGCCGACGACGTTCGACCCGTCGCTCGTCGACGAGTACGTCACCGTCTCGGACCGCGACTCCTTCCGGACGGCCCGGCAGCTGGCGCGGGAGGAAGGGCTGCTGGTCGGCGGCTCCGGCGGGACGGCGGTGTGGGCGATGCTGGAGGTCGCCCAGCGCTTCGGCCCCGAGACGACCATCGTCACGCTGATTCCAGACTCGGGCCGGGGCTATCTCTCCAAGTTCTACGACGACAACTGGCTGCAGGAGCACGGCTTCCTCGAACGGGAGGCGCCGGCGCCGACGATCGAGGAGGTGCTGTCCTTCAAGCGCCAGGAGGAGCCGGAGATGCCCGAGCTCGTCACGGTCGAGTCGCACCAGAAGGTCGGTGAGGCGATCGAGCTCATGCAGCGCTACTCGATCTCCCAGATTCCGGTCGTGCGGCACGACGGCGCCGACTCGCTGGCGGACGTGGTCGGGTCGATCCGCGAGCGCGGGCTCCTCGACCGGGTCTTCCGCAGCAACGAGGCGCTCGGGGAGGAGGTGGCGGTGGCGATGGAGCCGCCTCTGCCCGCGGTCGAGATCGACGAGTCGGTGGAGACCGTCTTCGCCGACCTCTCCGCCGGCAACCCGGCCGTCGTCGTCGCCCGGCGCGGCCGCCCGGTCGGCGTCCTCACGCGGGCCGACCTGCTCGAGTACCTCGCCCACAGCCGCGCCGCCGGCAACGGCACCTAGCGTCCCCTTCGGCCACGGACGGGGCCTGTCCCCGGACTGTCCGCAGGGACAGGCGTGCGTAGACTGAGCCCGTGGACTTCGAGACCCGCGCCATCCACGACGGACAGGAGCCCGACCCGGCTACCGGGGCGGTGATTCCGCCGATCTACCAGACGACGACCTTCCTTCAGGACGCGGTGGGGGTGAACAAGGGCTACGACTACTCGCGCTCCGGGAACCCGACGCGGACGGCGCTCGAGACGTGCCTCGCCTCCCTCGAGGGCGCCGCGCACGGGCTCGCGTACTCGTCCGGCCTCGGCGCGACGACGACGATCATGCACCTGGTCAACCCGGGCGACCGCGTCGTCTCGGTGAACGACGTCTACGGCGGCGTCTACCGCATGTTCTCGCAGGTGTACGAGCCGAAGGGCTACCGCTTCACCTACCTGTCCGCCGCCGAGATCGACGCCGGGCTGGAGCAGCACCTGGACGAGCAGACCCGCATCGTCTGGCTGGAGACGCCGACGAACCCGCTCCTGAACGTGATCGACATCCGCAAGGCTGCCGACGCAGCGCACGAGGCCGGCGCCCTCGTCGTCGTCGACAACACGTTCGCGACGCCCTACCTCCAGCGCCCGCTCGAGCTCGGAGCCGACATCGTGCTCCACTCGACGACGAAGTACCTCGGCGGCCATTCGGACGTGATCGGCGGGTTCCTCGCCATGAACGACCCCACCGTCGCCGAGCGGCTCAAGTTCCTGCAGAAGTCGCTCGGCGCCGTCCCCGGGCCGTTCGACTGCTGGCTCGTCCTCCGCGGCGTGAGGACGCTGGCGGTCCGGATGGAGCGCCACTGCGAGAACGCGCATGCGGTCGCGCGGTTCCTGGCCGAGCACCCGGCGGTCGAGCGCGTCTTCTTCCCCGGCCTCCCCGACCACCCGGGCCACGAGATCGCGGCGCGCCAGATGCGGGACTTCGGAGGCATGATCTCCTTCCTCGCAGCCACGCCCGAGGATGCGGCCGAGCTCGTCACGCGCACGAAGGTCTGGTTCCTCGCCGAGAGCCTCGGCGGCGTCGAGAGCCTCATCGAGGTGCCCGTCGCGATGACGCACGCCTCCACCGCGGATGCGCCCTTCGCCGTTCCCGGCAACCTCATCCGTCTCTCCGTCGGGCTCGAGTCGGCCGCCGACCTCGTCGCCGACCTCGAGCAGGCGCTCGCCACTCAGACGGGAGCGCGCGCCAGCACTGCCTCGTAGGCCTCCAGGTAGTCCTCGATCATGCGCGTCGCGGAGAAATGCTCCTCCACCCACTCCCTGCACGCGAGGGGCTCGAGCCTGTCGGCCTCGGGGATGGCGTCCGCCATCTCGCGGTAGTCGTCGACGATCACCCCTGAGCGCCCGTGCTCGATCACCTCGGGGACGGCGCCCCAGCGCGTTGCGATCACGGGCGTCCCGCAAGCCATGGACTCGATCATGACGAGGCCGAACGGCTCCTCCCAGTCGATCGGGAAGAGCGTCGCGCGGGCGTTCTGGAGGAGCGCGACCTTCTTCGCGTGGCTCGTCTCGCCCAGGTATTCGATGCCGTCGCCGAGGTGCGGCGCGACGTACGTCTCGAAGTACTCGCGCTCGGGGGGCTCCCGCATCTTGCCGGCGATCCTGAGCGGTAGGCCGGCCTCGCGCGCGACCTCGACGGCGCGGTGGCAGCCCTTGTCGGCGCTCATCCGTCCCAGGAAGAGCAGGTACTCGCCCCGCTCGGCATGGACCGGGTAGGAGCCCAGGTCGAGCGCGTTGTGGCAGTTTGCGACCCAGGGGAGGTCGGGCTGCGGCTTGCGCTGGTTCAGGGACACCGAGATGAGGCCGACCTGGGGAGCGACGCGGGCTAGAGATGCGTAAAGCTCGCCGTCGGCGCCGGTGAGCGGCCCGTGCACGGTGTGCACGACGGGGGTCTCGACGAGCCCGCCGAGCGCCGCGGCCAGCGTGCCCGAGTGGTCGTTGACGACGTCGAACTCGTCGGCGCGCTCGTAGCAGGAGAGCGCGTGGCGCAGGTCCGGCGCCGCCTTGCCGATCTCCGCCGAAGGCGCCTCGGGGAAGACCGAGGCCAGCTCGCCCTTCGTGGCCGAGTCGCCGGAAGCGAAGAGCGTGACCTCGTGACCCGCCTCCGCAAGTCCGTCTGCCAGCAGCGAGACGACCCACTCGATGCCGCCGTAGCCCGACGGCGGCACCGGGAACCACACCGGGGAGATGATCGCGATCCTCACGCCGGCTCGATCGTGACACGTCCGTCTTGGAGGTGCACGTCCCACGCCTTGTCGAACGCACGGACGCCGCTGAGTCGGAGCGCGCCAGCCCAGGAAGGGATGTCCTCGGGCGCGGTCGTCCCGAGGACGTGGCGCCGCGGGTCGGGCTCGAGGCCGAGCAGGAGCTGGAGGACGAGCACCGGCGCGCCCGCCGCCCAGGCCTGCGGCCGCGCGGCCGTGGGGTAGGGAATGGGGAAGGGCGTCTCCGTGCGCGAGAACCCGGCGAAGACCTCGGGGAGCTGGTGATCGAAGTACGAGGAGGCGTGCAGGAGGCGCCGGAGGATGCGCTGCGCCTCCGCCCAGCGCCCGTAGCGGGCCAGACCCCAGGCGATCAGCGAGTTGTCGTGGGGCCAGACGGTGCCGTTGTGGTAGGCGAGCGGGCTGAAGCCGCCGTCGCCGGCCGACATCGTCCGGACTCCCCAGCCCGACCACAGCTCCTCCCCCATCAGCTGGTCGACGATCGCGTCGACGCGCTCCGGGGGGACGATGCCGCTCCAGAGCAGGTGGCCGATATTGGACGTGAGCGAGTCGACACGCCGCTTGTCCACGTCGAGGGCGAGCGCGTAGTAGCCGCCGCGCGCCTCGCACCAGAACGCTTCGTCGAAGCGGCGCTGAAGCTCGGCGGCCTCACGCTCGAGCCGTTCGGCCAGCTCGCGCTCGCGCCAAACCTCGCGGGCGAGCTCGGCCAGCCGCAGCTTGGCGTCGTAGACGTAGCCCTGGACTTCGCAGGGCGCGATCGGCGCCTCGGCGACGCGCCCGTCGTGGAAGAGCTGCGAGTCGCCCGAGTCCTTCCACGACTGGTTGACGAGGCCGCGGGAGGAGCGCCGCTGATACTCCACGAACCCGTCGCCGTCGCGGTCGCCGTGATGGTCGATCCACTCGAGCGCACGCATGGCCGGATCGCGCAGGTCGCGGACGAGGCCGGCGTCGTCGGTCCACCGCCAGACTTCCGAGAGCAGGATCAGGTAGAGAGGCGTCGCGTCGACCGTCCCGTAGTAGCGCGGGAACCAGGCCTCGGCGCCCTTGCCGTGTCGCACCTCGTGGACGATCTTGCCGGGCTCGGCGTCGCTCTCGGGGTCGTCCTCCTGCGCCTGCAGGTCGGCGAGCACCGCCAGTGCGTTCTGCGCCAGCTCGGGCCCGAAGAGGAGCGTCTGCAGGCACGTGATCAGCGTGTCGCGGCCGAACACCGTCATGAACCACGGCATCCCCGCGGCCGGCAGCTGCCCCGGGACGCGGGTGTCGTCCATGCGCAGGGACGAGAGGTCGGCGACCGACTGGCGGAAGGAGTGGGCGAGGTCGTCCCAGGAGCTGCGCAGCTGCGGGACGCGCAGCCGCCAGGCGGCGAGAGAGGCTCGGACGCGGGCCAGCTCGTCGCCGAAGCGCCGCTGGGCGAGCTGCACGGCGATGCGCTGCCCGTCGGTTGCGGGGATCACGTCGGCGCACAACTCCCAGGTCTCCCGCGGCTCGAGCTCGATTCGGTACGTAACCGTGGAGCCGTGGGTCTCGCCGCGCTCGGAGAGGACGACTTGCGTCAGCCCGTTGAAGCCGTTGTCGCTGACAGAGAAGACGAATTGGTTGTCATCCGCTTCGTACACGGGCGAGACGGCCGGCGGGAGCGGCCGTGCGTGATCGGGATCCCCGAGCGAGAAGTCGTAGGACTTCACGGCGAAGATGTCCGCGAAGTCGTTCCCGAGCTCGAGCGCCAGGTCGAACTCGACCCGGCGCGCAGAATGGTTCGAGACGACCAGCTGCTCCTGCATCGAGTAGCCGATGAACCGCTCGCGCGCGATCGAGACCTCGTCGTGACCCAGGCCCCCGACGGCCGGATTCCGGAGGAAGAACGCCGCGGAGTAATACTCGACCTTGCGGGAGGAGAGCATGAGGGGGCGGGCACCGTTGATCGTCAGCACCCAACGCGAGAGAAAGCGGGTGTCGTCCGCGAACAGCCCCATCGTCGGCTCGGAGATGTCTCCCAGCTCGTCGGAGACGCAGAAGGTCGAGCCTTCGAGGATCGTCAGCGCCACTAGTGCCCCTCCGGACGCTCACTTCGTGCCGCGGACGATCGCGTCCTGGCTTCCCTGCTGGAGCGGCTTGACGACGATCTCGTCGACGACCATGTGCGCCGGCCGAGTCACGGCCCAGAGGATGCAGTCGGCGATGTCCTCCGGCGTCAGGTAGCGGACACCCCGGTAGACGGCGGCTTTCTTCTCCTCGTCGCCGCCGAAACGGACGTCGGAGAACTCGGTGTCGCCGACCATGCCCGGATCGACCGTGGTCACGCGGATGCGGCCGACCAGCTCCTTGCGCAGCACCTGGGTGAGAGCGCGCACCGCAGTCTTCGTGCCGACGTACATGCCGCCCCCGGCGTAAAACTCGCGCCCGGCCCAGGAGCCGAGGTTGACGATGTGGCCGCGCCAGTCCTCCATGTGCGGAAGCACGAGCCGGGTCACGCGGAGAAGGCCGAGCACGTTGGTCTCGACCATGATCCGGTCGTCGTCGTCGGAGCCCTCTGCGATCTCGGTGCGGCCGAGTGCCAGCCCTGCGTTGTTCACGAGGATGTCTATTCGGCCGAACCGCTCCACGGCTTGAGCGACGAACGCGCGCGCGCTCTCGTCGTCCGTGACGTCGAGCGGCGAGGCGAGATGCCCTTCCCCCGGCAGGTCGGTCGCGGCTTGCTCGACCAGCTCGACCCGGCGGGCGCCCAGCGCGAGGCGCGCCCCCTCGGCCGCGAGCGCCCGGGCCGTGGTCAGCCCGATGCCGCTCGAGGCGCCCGTGACGATCGCCGTCCTGCCCTCCAGCGCGGACATCGGCACTTAGGCTGAGGTTCCGACCGTCGCGTCGACGAGCTCGGCGAGGTCGCCGCCGTGCCGTCCGCGCGCGAGCCCGACGAGGTAGCAGAGAAGCGGCGCGTTCGTCCGCTCGCCGCTCGCGTGCGCAGCGACGCGCGCCAGCTCGAGCAGGTCGTCCATCTCGGCGCGCGTGAGGTCGTACGCGGAGGCGTCCTCGCCCACCGCCTCGGCGAGCTTCACGCGCGCCTCTAGAAGCCATCCGTCCATGCGCGCAGCTTAGACCTCAGAAGAGCCCCCGACGCAATGAAGCGCTGTGCCGCCGGGGCCGCGCTGCTCGCCCCGAGGCGGCGTCCTCAGTCGCGCCCGTAGCCTCCGGCTACGAACGCTCCCTGCGTCCTTGTCTCGGAACGACCATCGCACCCCGACGACGAGGCCTCATCACGTCGGAGAGCTCTTACACTCTCGCCCGAACCATGAAGGTGGGTGTCGCCAAGGAGTCCGATCCGGGGGAAACTCGGGTGGCCGTCGTGCCCGACACGGCGCGACGGCTGGTGGGCGACGGGGTCGAGGTGGTCGTCGAGCGGAGTGCCGGCGAGACGGCAGCGTTCGCCGACACCGCCTACGAGGAGGCGGGCGCGCAGCTTGTTGCCGTGGAGCAGCTCTACGACGACGCCGACGCGATCTGCAAGGTCGGCAGGCCTTCTGCCGAGGAGATCGGGCGCCTGCGCGACGGGCAGGTGCTCATCGCGCTGCTTCAGCCGCTCGTCCACCCCGAGCTGAGCCGCGCGCTGGCCGAACGCGGCGTCACCGCCTTCTCCCTCGACTCGATCCCGCGCGTGACCCGCGCCCAGCCGATGGACGCGCTCTCGTCCCAGAGCACGGTCGCCGGCTACAAGGCGATCCATCCTCGCCGCCGAGCACCTCGGCAAGTTCTTCCCGATGCTCACGACCGCCGCGGGCACGATCCCGCCCGCGAAGATCCTCGTGCTCGGCGCGGGCGTCGCCGGGCTGCAGGCGATCGCAACAGCCCGCCGTCTCGGCGCCGTCGTCTCGGCCTTCGACGTGCGCCCGGTCGTCAAGGAGCAGGTGGAGAGCCTGGGCGCGACCTTCCTCGAGCTCGACGTCGAAGGGGCCGAAGGCATGGGCGGCTATGCGGTCGCGCTGTCCGAGGACCAGCACGTGCGCGAGCAGCAGCTGATCGCCCACCACGCCGCCGGGTCCGACGCGGTCATCACCACGGCGCTCGTCCCCGGACGGCCCGCCCCCGAGCTGATCACCGAGGAGGCCGTGCGCGGCATGGCCACGGGCTCCGTGATCGTCGACCTCGCCGCCGAGGCCGGCGGCAACTGCGCGGCGACCGAGCCCGGAAAGACGGTCGTCGTCGACGGCGTCACGATCGTCGGCCTGACGAACCTGCCGGCGACGATGCCCGTCCACGCGAGCCAGATGTACTCGCGGAACGTCCAGGCCTTCCTCGGCCTGATCGTCGCCGAGGGCGCGCTCAGGCTCGACTTCGAGGACGAGATCGTGCGCGAGACCTGCGTCGCGCACGGCGGCAAGGTCATGCGGGAGCCCGCAGGTTGAGCCAGGCGCTCCTGAACAGCATCACCGTCTTCGTCCTCGCCGCCTTCCTCGGCATCGAGCTGATCTCACGCGTGCCCGCGCTCCTGCACACGCCGCTCATGTCGGGGACGAACGCGATCCACGGCATCGTCCTCGTCGGGGCGATGCTGATCGCCGGCTCGGCCGACTCGACGCTCGAGCAGGTGCTCGCGTTCGTCGCCGTCGTCTTCGCGACCGTCAACGTCGTCGGCGGCTTTCTCGTCACCGACCGGATGCTGGAGATGTTCAAACGCCGGCCGGACCAGCCGGAGGATCACGAGTGATCCTGGCCGTGTCGCAGACGACGATCAACCTCGCCTACCTCGCGGCTGGCGTCTGCCTGATCGTCGGGATCAAGCGGCTGTCCTCGCCCTCGACGGCGCGCTCGGGGAACGTCGTGGCCGCGGTCGGGATGGCTATCGCAATCCTCTTCACCCTGCTCAGTCCCGAGATCGATTCGTACTGGCTGATCGTCGCCGGCGTCGCCGTCGGGACCGTCATCGGGGTCGCCTCGGCACGGATGGTGAAGATGACCGCGATGCCGCAGATGGTGGCGCTGTTCAACGGCGTCGGCGGCGGGGCGGCGGCGCTGATCGCGGCGGCGGAGTTCCATCGGCTCGGCCCCGCGGTCGGGCACGTCCTTCCTGAGCACATGGGCGCGATGCTCTTCTCGGCGCTGATCGGCTCGATCAGCTTCTCGGGGAGCATGGTCGCCTTCGGGAAGCTGCAGGAGCTCCTTCCCGGCCGGCCGCTCGTCTTCGCCGGGCAACAGATCGTGAACGGCGTCCTCTTCGCCGCGCTCCTCGTCGTCGGCGTGCTCGCCGGCGGCGACCGAGGCGGGAGTCTGGATGGTCGTCCTCCTGGCGGGCGCGCTGCTCTTCGGCGTCCTCCTCGTCCTTCCCATCGGCGGCGCCGACATGCCGGTCGTGATCTCGCTCCTGAACGCGTTCACCGGCCTGGCGGCGGCCTCGACCGGCTTCGTCCTGGAGAACACCGCGCTCATCATCGGCGGGACGCTCGTCGGCGCCTCGGGAACGCTGCTCACGATCCTCATGGGGCGAGCCATGAACCGCTCCCTCGCCAACGTCCTCTTCGGGGCGTTCGGCGCCCCAGCGGCGGCCGTGCGGCGAAGCGCCGGCAGGCGGCGAGGCCAAGAGCTACCGGGAGGTCACCGCCGAGGACGCCGCGGTCATGCTCGCCTACGCGAGCCGGGTCGTCATCGTGCCGGGGCTACGGCCTCGCGGTCGCGCAGGCACAGCACAACGTGCGCGAGCTCGCCGACCTGCTCGAGCGGCGAGGCGTCGACGTGAAGTACGCCATCCACCCGGTCGCCGGGCGGATGCCGGGCCACATGAACGTGCTCCTCGCGGAGGCGAACGTCCCCTACCCGCAGCTGTACGACATGGAAGACATCAACCCGGAGTTCCCGCGCACGGACGTCGCGCTCGTCATCGGCGCCAACGACGTCACGAACCCGGCTGCGCGCGAGGACCCGGAGAGCCCGCTCTACGGCATGCCGATCCTGAACGTGGACGCCTCGGCGAACGTCATCGTCCTCAAGCGGAGCATGAGCCCGGGCTTCGCCGGGATCGACAACGACCTCTTCTACCGCCCCAACACGGCCATGCTCTTCGGCGACGCGAAGGCCTCCGTGGAGAAGCTCGTCGCCGCCGTGAAGGCGGCCTAACCGCCGGTCTTGTAAATCGCCGCAGCGCCGGAGGCGAGCGTCCAGCGCGTCATGTAAGCGGCGTTGCGGGAGAGGCTCGTCGTCCAGTAGCTCCTGGCGCGACCCTTGAGCCTGGCGAGGGTCTTCCGCTTGTTCGAGCCGAGCTTCCCGCGGCGAAGGTAGGTGACTCCGGAGCGCGCATCGACCCAGATGATCTTCTTCCCGGAGACCGAGGGGTCGCTGAGCCGGCCGATCTCGGTGCGCGCGACCGTTCGCCGGTGGCGCCCTGCAAGGTTCCGGACGAGGATGCGCGACCTTCGCCGCGTGACCATGGTGCCACGCGAGGCGTCCGCCGCGCAGGGACGGGCGCCCGAGATCGACGCTCGCCGCGACCTTCACGGGGGACTTCTGCTCCCCGCTGACGAGGTTCCTGACGATGATGCGCTCGAAGTCGGCTCCCCGGAGGACGAAGGCGAGGTTGGGCCAGTCGAGGGCCGGGCGCGAGACGTTCGTGCCGGCGACACGCGCGACCTCCGTGCCGTCCCGCCAGCGCACGACCGCGATTCCCCGGTCGTCCACGAAGGCGAGGTAGCCACGGGAGAGCGCCGGCTGGGAGGCGTTCGGAAAGACGACGTTGGGCCCGGATGAGGGGCGCACGACCACCGAGCCAGCCTGGCGGGCGAACGCCACCGCATCGCCGCTCACGCTCGGATCGAGCGCAGAGCGGGCGACGCGCGTGGCGCCGTTGGCAACCGGGGCCAGGCCGAGGAGCGCTGCGCAGGTGACGAGCACAATTGCGTTCGCCCGCAGGAGCGCGCCGCGGCGGGTGGCCAGACGCTCGACGGCGGCGGTGGGGTCGGCGAGTCGCCGGCGCGGCCAGACGGCCATCGCGGCGCGGCCGAGTCCGTAGAGCGAGAGGCAAAGCGCAGCTGGAACGGGCCGGGCGAGGGCCAGGGCGCCCGCACAGGCGACCCAGAACGTCGAGACCGGCTGGAAGGTGAAGAAGCCGGCGCCGAGACCGGCGCCGTAGCCGCTCGCCCAGACCGGAAGCGGCAGCTCGAAGCGCCACCGCTCCGGCACCTGGCGGCGGGACTGCGGGAGGCTGAAGCGCAGGATGCCCGCCTCGCGGGCAGCGGCCACCAGCGCCAACGCGGCGGCGGCGAGCAGGGCCTGGCGCGCGCCGAGACCGGCCCCGGCGAGCCCGAGCACGAGACCGAGGGCAGCGGCCGTCGCCACGGCCGCCACCGTGAAGAGGGCCTGGGCGAGGATCTGGCGTTTGCGGCTCCCGCACACGGCGGGAGTGAAGGTTTCGAGCATCGAGAGCCCTCAGGGCGACCAGGCGCCGGAAACCCCCGCCATGAGCGCGGCGAGCGCGACGCCGATCTCGATCAGCATGGCAGCCCCGTGTCGTAGTACATGACGCAGTAGACGCGGCGCCCGCCCCAGCAGTAGCCGGTGAGGGAGGCGTCTCCGTTGATGCGCCTGCGGCTAAAAGAGCAACAGTCGACGAGCTTGCGGATCTGGCCCCCGCAGCAGCGGAACCACGAGCCCTGAACGCGCAGATTCTTGAGACCCTTTACTTCGGCAGTCCAGTCCTCGCAGACGCGGGTGCGCGGCGCCCGCGGCAGCACACGTCCGTCAGGGCCGCGCAGGCGGTCGCCGTTGCCGTCGAGCGCGTAGCCGGCCGAGTCGACGACGCGGCCGAGGTTGTCGATCGGCCGTCCGCTCTTCGGGTGGAGAGGAAAGCCTTTCCGGTCGATGCGGGAGAGCGGCGGATAGGGGCTCGGGCACGAGCCCGTCGTCCAGATGTGCCCGCAAAGGTGAAACGCCTCAGCCTCGTCGGGCTTGACCGCGGCGGCGACGGCGGAGCCGCCGGCGACGGCGAGCGCCGCCGTTCCGAGGCGCCCGAGGAACGAGAGCCGCGTCGTCGACTCTGCAAGCTTGGCCGAGAGCTTCTCGGCCTGGCGATCGAGTGTCGATGCTCGCCGATCAGGCGGCGGCATTCACCCTAGCCCGCCCCGCGTCGAGGAGCTGCTCGAGCTCCTCCAGCGTATTGACGGTTCCCTTGGCCGCTACGACGCCGTCGACGAGGTGGACGACAAACGGTGTCCCGGGCACGTTCCAGCGCGAAAAGGCATCCTCCTCGAGCTCCTCCTCGACGACGCGGACGGAGAGCCCCTGCCGAACGAGCGCCGCAACCCCCGGGCTCAGCTGACGGCAGATACTGCAGGTCGAGGAGAAGAAGAAGACGACCTCCGAGCGGCGACCTCGGAGCCCGTCGAGGGCGGGAGCGGCCTGGCCGATCTGCGGCCCTTCCTCGGCGAGCTCGAAGGGCATGCGCGGGCCGATCCGCATCGTGAGCACGCCGACCTGGCGGTAGAGCGCGAAGACGAGGAGCCCCAGCAGGACGACCGCGCCCGAGAGGATGACGAGAACGACGGTGACCACCGTGTCGGAGGAGGCCGAGATCTCGATCCCCCCTCCGAAGGCGGCGAGGAGCGCGAGCGCCGTGAACCCGCCGGCGCGCAGCAGGAGGTGGTCGGTGCGTCCCTCGGAGGCGCCGAAGCATCCGCAGCGCAGCCGCTCGACTCCTCGGAGCCGCGCCTGTCCGAGCGCAACCAGGAAGACGACGCCCAGCGCCACGGCGGCATAGGCGGTCAGCGGCATGGCGATGCCGAGAAGGAGCAGGATGCCGATGACGGCCTCGACCCCCATCACCGCCCAGGCCGCCTGGCGCGCGTACTGGGCCGGCAGACCGTAGGCGCTCAGCCAGTCGGGCAGGTCGTCCCGCCGCCGCAGCTTGGCAGCCGCGGCCCAGAGCAGAACGAGGCCGACGACGATCCGTGCGATTGTCGACATCTCAACCACTGTAGGCGCTAATTGCTATTCCCGCGGCGGGGGAAGCCAGTTTTCATCAAATCCTCAATACGGCGTGCAGCCTAGATCTGGACATCTACTGTTTCGGGTGTCGTGGCGCTGTCCCTCCCCACGCTACGCAGATGAATCCTCGCCCCCGCCTGATCGGGGTGAACCACGTCGCCCTCGAAGTCGGGGATATCGAGGAGGCTTTGGCGTTCTACGGCCGGCTCTTCGACTTCGAGCTGCGCGGGCGGGCGCCTGGGATGGCGTTTCTCGACATGGGCGACCAGTTCATCGCGCTCAGCGAGGGACGGCAGCAGCCGCCCGACGATCACCGCCACTTCGGGCTCGTGGTCGACGACAAGGAGGCGGTGCGCCGCGCCCTCGACGAGGCCGGAGTCGAGGCGCTCCGGGGCCGGGGCCTCGACTTCGTCGATCCGTGGGGGAATCGCATTCAGATCGTGGACTACCGCGACGTCCAGTTCACGAAGGCCCCGCCCGTCCTGCGCGCGATGGAGCTCGAAGGCCTCGACAAGTCCGAGGGCGCCCTCGAGGAGCTCCGCCGCAAAGGCATCGCCTAGCGAGCCATGTCCAGGGGTCTGACCCCAGGACGCGGCCTCGGAGGACAGCTCCGCCCGCCTGCCTGTGGATAACCGTCGAGCTCTGGACAACAATGGGATCAAGGCGGGCGAGGGGTCGGCACCGCCCCGAGGCTATGGAGAACGGAAGTAGGAACCTGTCCCGCTACGTCCCCGCCGGCCCTGTCTAGGGGTCAGACCCCTGGGCGTGGCCGGAGGGGACATGCGCGCCGCCCGGGTTACCCGGCCGACTCGGCGCTCCGGAGGCCGCGGACGGCCCACACGGCGAGCAGCGCGACCGCGCCCAGCGCGATCGCGAAGGCGGCGCCGACCTTCGTCGGCTCGCCTGCGAAGAGGCCGCGCCCGGCCTCGAGCAGGAAGGTCGCCGGGTTCACCGACGCGACCGCGTGGATCCAGCCGTCCAGGAGCTCGAGCGGGACGTAGACCGGGGCGAGGAAGAGCGTCAGGAACACGGGTACTTGCATGAGCGGGCCGGCCTGAAGGGTGCGGAAGCGCATGGCGACCCCGGACGCCCAGAACAGGGCCGCGACGTTGACGAGAAGCCCGAGGAGGACGAGCGCGAAGAGCTCGGCCGGGTCGCCGAGCACCTCCATGCCCGAGATGAGCGCGACCGCGAAGACGACCGAGGCAGTTGCCGCCCAGCGAACGAGCGCGACGAGCGCGTAGCCGGCGATGATCCCCGTCCGCTGCGGCGCCGCGAGCAGGAGGCGGCGCGCAAACCCGCTCTCGAAGTCCCGCGCGATCGCAAACCCGTTGAAGATCCCGCCGAACGCCGCCGACTGCAGGAAGACGAAGACGAACTGGAAGGCCGTGTACCCGGCGGGGAAGTCGAACCCGGGAACGTCCGAGATCCGCGAGAGCCCGCCGGCGAACGCCGTGAAGAAGAAGAGCGGGAAGAGCAGCGAGGGCACGAGGATCGACGGGTTCGTGAACGCGTTGTGGATCCCGCGCCAGGCGACCGCGAGAGCGACGGAGGCGAAGCTCCTCACGACCGCGCCAGCCTCCCTCGGAGGGCGACCCCGGCCGCGGCGAGCGCGAGGGTCGCAATTCCCGCGGCGAGGCCGAACGCGAGGGCGAGCGCCTGCGCATCCCAGCCGGTGATGATGAGGCTCCTCAGCCCCTCGATCAGGTACGAGACCGGGTTGATCGTCGCCACCGTGCGGAACCAGTCGATCTCGATCAGGTTCCGGGGCAGGTTCATCGACGAGAGGAAGAGGAAGACGAAGAAGAGCGGGAAGAGCGCCTGAATCGCCTCCCCCGAGCCGGTGCGAAGCGCGAGGAAGGCGCCCACCGCCCCGAAGGCAAGAGCGATGAGGACGCCGAGGAAGACGATCAGAAAGACGCCGAGGACGCCGCTCTCGGGACGCACGCCGGCGACCAGGCCGACCGTCAGATAGAGCGTCGCCTGGAGCAGGGCGAGAACGACGACGCCGGCGAGCTGCCCGAGCAGGAGCGCCGCGCTTCGCATCGGCGTGAGAGCAAGGCGGTTGAGGAAGCCGGTCTGGATGTCGCGGGCCAGATCGGTGCCCGCGTTCGTCGTCGCGAAGAGCGCGCCCTGCATGAACGTGAACGCCAGCGCGAAATCGAGGTACGAGTCGGCCGGAAACCCTGGGATGCGCGCGGCGGACTCGAGGCCGCCGACGTTGACGGCAAGCAAGATCAGCGGAAAGAGGAACGACGGCACGACGTTGAGCGGCTGCCGCAGTGTCCGCAGGACGGAGCGTCGGGCGAGGTGCGCAACCTGCAGGAGGAGCGGGCTGCCGCTCATCGCCCGCTCACGCGGGGACCGGCTCAGGCTCGGTCTCGAGGTCGTCGTCCTCCGCGCCTTCGAGCGAGCGGCCGGTCTTGGCGAGGAACACGTCGTCGAGCGTGGGCGCGTGGAGCTGGAGGTGATGGAGGTGGAGCCCCTCGGCGTCGAGGGCGCGGACGACGTCGGCGAGCGCCTCCTCGCCGCCGTCCAGCCGGACCGACGCGCCCTTGGGCGAGCCCGGAACCGGGGCGCCGAAGCGCAGGAGCGTCCGCTCGACCTCGGCCAGCTCAGCGGCGTCTGCCGGAATCGCCTCCACGCTCGGACGGCCGATCTCGGCCTTGAGCTCCGCCGGCGTCCCCGCGGCGACGATGCGCCCGTGGTCGATGATCCCGACGCGGTCGGCGAGGACGTCGGCCTCCTCCAGGTACTGCGTGGTCAGGAAGACGGTGACCCCATCCTCGCGCGCGAGCCGTGCAACCTCCGACCAGAGCGCGTTTCGGCTCTGCGGATCGAGGCCGGTCGTCGGCTCGTCGAGAAAGAGAATGCTCGGCTCGTGGACGAGCGCCAGCGCGAGGTCGAGACGTCGCTTCATCCCGCCCGAGTAGGTCTTCACCTTGCGGTCGGCGGCCAGCGTGAGCCCGACCCGCTCGAGCAGCGCCTCGCTCCGCTTCCGCCGCTCCGCCTTCGGCATGCCGTGCAGCGCAGTTTGCAGCCGGAGGTGCTCGCGGCCGGTGAGGAGCGGGTCGAGGGCGGCCTCTTGCAACGCGGCGCCGATCGCGGCGCGTACCTGCGCTCCCTCGCGGACGACGTCGAACCCGGCGACACGCGCGGTCCCGCTCTTCGGGGGCAGGAGCGTCGTCAGCATGTGCACGGTCGTCGACTTGCCCGCGCCGTTGGGGCCGAGGAAGCCGTAGATCTCCGCGGGGGCAACCTCCAGGTCGATCCCGTCGACGGCCCGGATGCCGCCCTTGAACTCGCGGGCAAGCTTCTCCGCCTGGATGCCGTGCTCGTCGCGCACGAATGTCAGGCTAGCAGAAACTTGATCTTGTCAAGTATCTATCTTGTCAAGTATCATGGGAAGCGTGGCCGTGGTGACGACACCCGCGACGGACGTTGCCCGCGAGGCATGGGATCTCCTCTTCCGGTTGGCCAAGGCGAAGCACGGAGTCCTGACCGCTCGGCTCGCGGAGCTCGATCTCACTCCCGTGCAGGCACAAGCGTTGCGGCGCCTCGACCCAGAGCGGCCGCTGGCCATGAGCGCGCTCGCCGAGGCGCTCTACTGCCACGCGTCGAACGTGACCGGGATCGTCGATCGGCTCGAGTCGCGCGGCCTCGTCGAGCGTACGCCGGGCACCGACCGCCGCGTCAAGACGCTTGTCCTCACCCGCGAGGGAGCTGAGGTGCGGGCCCAGGTGGTCGAATTGCTGAGCGAGCCTCCGGCGGCGCTGGCAGCGCTCTCGGCGGCCGATCAGCAAGCGCTCCTGGACATCCTCCGGCGCGCCCTCGCTGACGAGATCACTACAGTCATCCCATGACCGTGAGCACCCAGGCGCTTCCCGACACCTCCAGGCTCGACGCCTGGATCCGGTTTCTCCGCGCCCATGCGGCGCTGACTCGCGAGCTCTCCGCCGAGCTCGTAGCGGAGCACGGGCTCACGATCAACGACTACGAGGTGCTCCTGCACCTCGCGCGGGCCCCCGAGCGAAGGCTGCGCCGCGTCGACCTGGCCGACCGCGTCCTGCTGACGGCGTCGGGCATCACCCGGCTCCTGGAAGGTCTCGAGCAGTCCGAGCTCGTCGAGCGTCTCAATTGCCCCGAAGACCGCCGCGTGGTCTGGGCGAAGCTGACGCCGGAGGGCTTGGAGAAGCTGCGCGAGGCCTCGCGGACGCACGTCGCCGGCATCGAATCCCTCTTCGTCGGGCGGTTCAGCGACGAGGAGCTCGCCACGCTTTCCTCGCTGCTCTCGCGACTCCCCGGCGCCGCGGTCGTCGACGACGACTGCGAGGCGTCCTAGAGCCCGTTAGCGCGACTCGCCGCCCTGGAAGATCCGCATGGGCAGGCCCGCGAGCGGCTCGCCGCCCTCGGACGTCACGAGCCACGTGTCCTGCATGTAGAGGCACGCCTTCCCGTCGGAAGCGATCGCGTGGGGATGCATCGAGAAGACCATGTTCTCGGCGAGCTCCGTCTCGACGCCCTCGCCGATCTTCGGGAACTCGATCATCGTCATCCCGATCGAGTGGCCGGTGACATGGCCGAGCTGGTAGCCGCGCTCGGCGAAGCCCCGTGCGACGGCCCGGTGCACGTCGTGTGCCGAGGCGCCGGGCCGCATGGCCGTGCGGGCCACCTCGAAGTACTCCTCGTACGCCTCGAGCATGCGCCTGGCCTCGTCTCCCGGCTCGCCGTCGGCGATCGCGCGGGAGACCTCGACCCAGTGCCCGCCGGGGCCCGCGATCTCGAGCGAGGGCAGGACGAGGTCGCCCGCACGAATGCGCCGCTCGGGGCTGGCGATGCGGAACTCGGGCTCCGCGGCGCCGCCCTCGCCCACGAGCACCATGTCCATCGTCAGCCGCCCGCACCCCTGCTCGACGAAGTAGCGCTCGCAGGGCGCCAGGAGCTCGGCCTCGCTCTTCCCGACCGCGAACTCCTCCAGGAAGATCCAGAAGCCCTCCGCGTTGATCCGGACGCTCTCGCGCACCGAGGCGATCTCCTCCTCGCTCTTCACCGCGCGCGCGAGGTCGAAGTCGACGTCGAAGGAGACGACCTCCGGCCCGCCGTCCGCCAGCGCCCGGTAGTCGCGCACGGGCATGACGTAGTCGAGCCCGTAGACGCCGAGCCGGTTCCAGCCGCGCTCGGTCGCCCGCTCGCGGAGCCACGCGCCGGGCGTTTCGACGAAGACCTGCTCCTCGATCCACGTCGTCCCGTGCTCGCCCACGTAGCGGGCCTCGGCCGGGAAGACGACGGTAGGCTCGCCGTCGAGCGGGAGCAGCACGTACGCGTAGCGGTGGACGATCACGAACCCCGACAGGTACGTCACCGCCCCCTCGAAGCCCGTGTATTCGCTTCCCGCGACGACGGCGGCGTCGAGGTTGTTCCGCACGAGCGCCTCTCTGACGTTCCGGAACCGCCGCTCGACCTCGCCGCTTATCGCTCCCACGATGCCTCCAGTCCCTTGATCAGCGCGGTCACCGCCTCGTTCAGCGGAGTCTCGACGCCGTGGTCACGGCCGAAGCGGGCGATGCCGCCGTTCAGGTAGTCGATCTCCGTCTGCCGGCGAGCCTCGACGTCCTGGAGCATGCTCGCCTTGTGCTCGTAGGCGACGTCGGGACGGGCGGCGTAGTCGATCAGCTCCTCGGGGTCGGCGTCGAGCACGATCTTCTGCGCCGCAGCCACGGCCTTGCCCTCGTCCACGAGGCCGCTGACGAGCCGGCGCAGCCCGGCGTCCTCGCAGACCCGGCCGTGCGTCAGCCCCGTGAGGGCTCCAACCGGGTTCGTCGCCGCATTGAAGATGACCTTCCGCCACTGCGGGCCGCGCGCGTCGGGGACCGCCTCCGTCGGCAGCCCAGCCCGTGTGCAGGAGTCCGCGAGCCGCTCGACCTCCTCCATCGAGGCCGGGCTCGGCTCGAAGGGGCCGATCGTCGTGTCGCCCTTGACGTCCCAGTGGACGTGGCCCGGCTCGACAATGTGGCCGGCCGGGAAGGTCGTGCCCCGGATCACGCGGGGCACGTGGGCGGCGATCGCCTCCTCGTTCCCGAGCCCGTTCTGGACGGAGCAGACGGCGCCCTCCGCGAGAGCGTGGGCGGCAGCTGCCACGGCGGCGTCCGTGTGCATGCTCTTCGTCGCCACGATTCCGAGCTCGCAGGGAGGCAGGCCCGAGGCGTCGGTCGTCGCGTGCAGCCTGCCGACGAGCTCGCCGGCCCCCGAGAGGCGGAGTCCGCGTTCGCCGATCTCGCGGACGTGCTCGGCATCGAGGTCGTACGCCCAGACCTCGACGTCGTCGAGCTGCGCGAGAGACGCCGCGAAGAGGGAGCCGACGGCCCCGCACCCGACGACGCAAACCCGCGTCACGACCTCCTCAGCGTCACCTCGCGGCCACCCGTGAGGCCGCGCGGCCGGAAGAGGAGGATCAGCGTCATGACGACGCCCAGCGTAACCAGGCGCGTCCCCGTGGGGACGTTGAGCTCGGTCACCCCAAAATCGAGCCCGTTCTCGGCCGTGAGCAGCAAGGAGTTGACGCCGCTCACGAGCAGCGCGCCCACGACCGCCCCCCAGAGGCTGCGGACGCCGCCGATCACGAGCATGGCGAGGGTGATGAAGGTGAGGTCGAGGTACACCTGCTGCGTCGTGATGCTGCCGAGGAGGTGGACGAGCAGGCCGCCGGCGAATCCGGCCAGCGCGCCGAGAGCGCGAAGGCGAGCAACCGCTGCCGGTAGATGTCGATTCCCGCTCCTTCGGCGGCGGCGGTGTCCTCGCTCGAGGCGCGCAGCACCCGGCCGAAGCGGCTGCGCTGGTAGAGGAAGGCCAGCACGGCGACCGCGATCACACCCACCGTCCCCTGGAGGAAGCCGGTCGTCTCCGGGACCAGCGAGAGCGTCCTGGCCCCCGGGCCGATCGCCTCCCAGTTCCGGAGGACGTTGTTCGTAATCACGAGCACGGCGAAGGTGGCGATGCCCGCGCGAGAGCCCGGACAGCCGCATGAGCGGCCCGCCGACGAGCAGGGCGTAGAGGCCGCCTACGGCTGCGGCGAGGAGAAGCGAGACGGCGTTCCCCACCTCGGCGCTCGCGATGACCGGGAAGAGATCGGGGCTGAGCGAGAGCTTGAGCGCCTCCGGCACGGTCGTCAGGCCTGCTGCGAAGGCGCCGACGGCCACGAAGCTGATGTGCCCGAAGGAGACGACCCCCGAGTTCCCCACGAAGACGTAGAGCGCGATCACGATCGTCGCCATCACGAGCGCAAAGCGGAACTGGAACTGCACCGACCGCGACGTGAAGCTCCCGACCACCCCGACGAGGGCCAGCAGCAGGACCGGCGCGAGTAGCTGCGATCCTTCGGCGACGCGCCTCACAGCCGCTCCCAGGCCGCGCGCGAGCGGGTGAAGAGCCCGCTCGGGCGCGCGAGCAGGACGAGGATGACGAGCAGGAAGAGCGCGGTGTCCAGGAAGACGCGCCCGTCGGCGGGGAGGACGTCGCCGAGCACGGCGGCCGCGAAGCCGATCGCGAAGCCGCCGAGCGTCGCGCTCACGAGCCGGTCCATGCCCCCGACCACCACCCCCACGAGCGCCGGGATGACGAGCTGGAAGCCGTAGGTCGGTGTGACGAGGGGCCGCTGGACCGTGAGCAGGACGGTCGCCGAGGCGGCCACGAGATCCCGGCAAGGACGAACGCGAAACGGATGACCGTCGAGGCGCGCACGCCGAGCAGCCGCGCCGTTTGCGCGTTCATCGCCGCCGCGCGCATCTGGAGCCCGATATCCGTCCGCGTAGCAGGACGGCGGCCGTCGCTCCGAGGAGCACGCCGCCCACCGCGATGGAGACGAGCGTCACCCACCGGATGCGAAGGTCGCCGATCGACACGGCCCGGTTCAGCTCGGGGAGCACGCCGACGTTTTCCCCCGCGCGCCGAACGCGAGGAGCGCCACGGCCTGGAGGAGGAACGAGACGGCGAACGTCGTCACCAGCATCGTGGTCGGCGTCGTCGTCCGCAGCGGCCGGTAGGTCACGTCCATCGCGAGCGCGAGCGCGACCACGACGCCGAAGCAGGCGACGAGGCTCACCGCGAGCGGCAAGTGGTTCGTGAGGGCGAGAGCGTAGGCGCCCGGCAGTGATCAGCTCCCCGTGAGCGAAGTTGATCAGCCGCATGACGCCGAAGACGAGGCCGATCCCCATGGCGACGAGCGCGTAGATCGACCCGAGCGCGACCGCGTCGATCAGGGTCTGGAGCGCACTCATGGCCGCCCTCCAGTCACGATCCGAAGTAGGCCGCGGTGATGCGGGCGGTGTCGTCCGCGTCCGCCGGAGTCAGCGTGAGCCTGAGCTCGCCCGTTCGCGAGCACGTGGGTGCGGTCGGCGAAGCCGACGGCGAACTGCGCCCGCTGCTCGACGAGCAGGATCGTGACGCCGCCCTCCCGGATCTCCGCCAGCGCGGCGAAGACATCCTCGACGACCGTCGGCGCAAGCCCGAGGGAGGGCTCGTCGAGGAGGAGAAGGTCGGGCCGGGCGACGAGCGCCCGCGCGATCGCAAGCTGCTGCTGCTGCCCGCCGGAGAGCACGCCCGCAGGGCGGTGGCGGTCCCCGCCGACGACGGGGAAGAGGGCGGCGACGCGCGCGAGGTCATCCTCGGCGCCGTCCCGCGAGCGGCGGCCGACCAGCCCCAGCCTGAGATTCTCCTCGACCGTGAGCTCCGGGAAGATCTGCCGTCCCTCGGGCACGAGCGCGACTCCCGAGCGCACGATCGCGTCCGTCCCGAGGCCCGCGAGCGGCCGCCCGAGCGTGCAGGATCTCCCCGCGGTACGGCTGGACGACGCCCATGATCGCCAGGAGCGTCGAGGTCTTCCCGGCTCCGTTCGGGCCGACGAGCCCCACCACCTCGCCGCGCTCGAGCCGCAGGCTGAGGCCGCGCACCGCGGGGACGCCGCCGTAGCGGAGCTCGAGATCCCGGAGCTCGAGGATGGCGTCAGAACTCATTTTGGAATGACGCGCTGTCGTCGGGGCGTCCTGGGCGAGTGCGAGGCAAGGACGCAGGGAGCGCTCGTATTCGAGAATACGGGCGCGACCGAGGACGCAGAATCGCGCCGTCCAGGGCGTTCCGGCGACACCCGGCTTCATTTCGAAACGGGTTCTTAGCGCACGCGCGCTCCCGAGGTAGGCGGCCGTGACGTCGATGTTGCGCCGAATCTCTGCCGGCGTTCCCTCGGCGAGCGTCCTGCCCTGGTCGAGAACCTGGATGCGGTCGCAGACCTCGAGGATGAGGGCGACGTTGTGGTCGATCAGGAGCACGCCGGCCTCGCGCTCCTCGCGCACCGTCCGCACGACCTCTGCGAAGTCCGGCACCTCGGCCTCGGACAGGCCCGCCGCCGGCTCGTCCATGAGGACGAAACGAGGATCGGTGGCCAACGCGCGCGCGACGCCGAGCTTTCGCTCCTCTCCGTGCGGGAGGACGGCCGCCGAGGAGTCCGCGCGGCGCTCGAGCCCGAGCAGGGCGAGGAGCTCGCCGGCCCGCCGCCTCGCCTCGCGGGGCGAGGCACCGACGCCGAGCGCGGCCACCTCGACGTTCTCGCGCGCCGAGAGGCCGGAGAAGAGCCTCCCCTGCTGGTACGTCCGCGCCAGCCCGGCCCGCGCCCGGCGGTGGGGCGCCCACGACGTGATCGCCTCACCCGCGAGCTCGACCTCGCCCTCGGTAGGGGAGTCGAAGCCCGTGACGATGTTGACGAGCGTCGTCTTCCCGGCGCCGTTCGGGCCGATCAGCCCGACGACCTCGTGGCGATGCAGCTCGAGCGTACACGCCGTTGAGCGCGTGCACGCCTTCGAAGGAGCGTGATATGCCGCTGGCCCGGAGAGTCTCTCCGGGCCAGCGGCGGGCTTCCGGCGCCGTATCGGTCACACGGCGATCACTCGATCTCGGCGGGCGAGCTGGCCGCCCTCAGCTCGACGAACGCGGGCTGGCTGTTCTGCACCTCCATCACTCGGTACTCGCGACCGAAGACCGAGTGGAACTCCTCGGAGAAGCTGATGTCCCCCGAGATCGTCTCGAGGCCGTCGAACGACTCGAACGCGTCCGCGAGCGCCTCGCCCTCGGTGCCGCCGGTCTCCTCGACCGCCGCCGCGATCGCGTCGATGGCCGCGGCGCCGGTGATGAAGCCGCCGGTGCCGGGGGCCTGGTCCTGAGCCGTCATCTCGTCGATCAACGCCTGCACCTCGGTGCTCGGATCGTCGCCGAAGACCGACGCATAGGTCACGGTGTAGAAGTTGCTCGTGCCCTCCGGCAGCCAGTAGTTGCCGTCGCACGACCAGCCGCAGATGATCGGCGTCTCGTTGCCGAGGCTGCGGAGGCCGCCGACGAGGGCGGGCATGTCGTCGAACGCGGTCGACGTGGCGATCACGTCGACGTTCGCGCCGTCGAGGGAGCTGACGACGTTCTGGATCGTCCCGTCGCCCTGCGTCCACGACTCCTCGACCGCGATCTCGCCGCCGAGCTCCTCGTACCGCGCCGCGAACGCCTTGACGACGTCCTGGAAGTAGACGATGACGTTGTCGGTCACCGTCGCAGCGGTCATCCAGCCCTGCTCGATCGCGAACTCGGCCATGGCCGCGCCTTCGTCCTGCGCGACGTTGCCGATGCTGAACGCGAGCTTCCCCGCGTCGCCGAAGCGCTCCGGGCCCATCTGATCGGTCCCGATGCAGGGCGCCACCGCGAGGACTCCCCGCGTGATCGCCTCCTGTACGGCCGGGGTGGCGAAGTCGACGTCGCAGGTCACGAGCAGGACCTCGGCGCCGCCGTCGATCAGCTCGATCGCCGCGGACTTCGTTCGCTCCGGGTCAAGCTGGTGATCGACGACGCGCAGCTCGACCTGCCGGCCGTCGACGCCGCCTGCCTGCGTTGATCGCGTCCACCTGGATCTGCGCCGCCGTCACGGCGGGCCCGTCGAAGGGCGCCATCTGATTCGTCAGGTCCACCGCGGCGCCGATCACGATCGGCTCGCCGGACGCCTCGCCCTCCCCGGTGGTCGCCGTGTCCGCCGCCGCGTCGCCGTCGTCGTCATCGTCGCCGCCGCAGGCTGCAACCGCGAGCCCGAACGCCAGCACGAGCGCGAGCAGCAAGCTCCATCTCGTCGTTCCTCTCATGCCGAACTCCTCTCGACCGTTTTCACTTCGCCGGCCACCGCCGGAGCCCGGCCTTCTCCCGGCGGATACGCCGCTTCTCTCCCCTTCACCAACCGGTACATCGCCGTGTGCAACGGCACCTCCACGCCGAGCCGCTCGGCCTCGCGGACGAGCGCGCCCGTGATGAAGTCGACCTCGGTCGGCCTCGACGAACGCACGTCCTCGAGCATGGACGGCACGTGCGCATAGTCGCTCTGTTGCGTCTCCCCCCTCTGCACGGCGAGGACGTTCATCTCCCACGGGTCCTCGTGCAGCTCGACGCCCGCCGCCGCGGCCACGTGCATCCCCTCGTCCATGAGCGCATGCACGAGGCGTCCGAGATCCGTCGGCTCTTCCTCGCGGGCAAAGAGCTCCACGTGGCCGAGACCGGTGAGCGCCGAGACCGTGTTCACCGTCGCGTTGAAGATCAGCTTCGACCACTGCGCCGGCAGGAGGTCCGGGAACGCCTCCGCTTCGAGCCCCGCGGCGCGCAGAAGCCCCTCGATCTCCTGCACCCGGTCGAACGGCGTGCCGGTCCCCGCGTACGGGCCCAACCACGTGGGCGTGTCGAGCTCGTACTCGACGTGCGTGTCCGCGTGGCGGTCACCGCTCATGAAGGTCACGGCCGAGACGATCGGCCAGTCGCCGTGGCGGCCCACGATCTCCTCGGCGCCGAGGCCGTTCTGGATGGTCATCACGGTGGCTCTCGGAACGTGCCCCTCAAGGACAGCCGCCGCCTCGTCGAGTTGGGTCGCCTTCGTCGCGAGGATGACCAGATCGATCTCCGGCAGCTCACCCGGGTCGGACGTAGCCCGCAGGCGCGCAGTGAAGTCGTGCTTCCCCGAGACCCGGAGCCCGTCCTCCTCGAGCGAGCGGGCGTGCTCGGCCCGCCGCGTCAACACCCACACGTCGGCGACCGAGGCGAGATGGGCGGCATAGAGGCTGCCGATGACGCCGCCCCCGACGATGCAGACGCGCTCAGTCACGCCTTCATTTCGACGGCGGGCCGCTCCCACAGTTGGCGAAACGCGTCATGTCCGCGGCGGGCGAGGTCGCCGGCGTCCTCCTTCCAGAGGGAATCGGGATACGCCGATCCGAACGTCCCGTCGTCCGGAGAAGACCTCGAGCTCGTAGGCGCCGCTCCAGCCGGCGTCCGCAAGCGCGCCGAGGATCGCCGGGAGGTCCGCGACACCGTCTCCCGGGAGAACGCGATCGCACCAGCCTCGCGTCTCCTCACGCCAGTCGTTCACGTGGACGCCGACGATCCTGTGGCGCGTGACCCTGGATCGCCCCCGCCAGGTCCGCGGTGTCCCACAGATGCCACGTGTCGAAGAGGATCCCGACGTTCTCGTGGCCGGCCTCGTCGCAGAAGCTCGGCCGCCTCGTCGAGCGTCGTCGCGATCGTCCAGTCCTCGCGGAAGTGGGCGCTCATCGGCTCGAGCCCCACGGGGAATCCTGCGCGCTCAGCCTCGTCCGCGACGGCTCGGAGCCCGGCGACGACGAGGCGCCGCGCGTCCTCGTTCCCGAGCGCCCCGGCCGGGCCGGTCAGGCATACGAGCGCGGTCGGCTCGAACGGCGCGAGCCGCCGGACGCTCGCGCGGAGAGCCTCGATCCGCGCGGCCGGATCCTCCGGGACCGGGAAGGTGGGGAAGCGGCAGGATCGACGGCACCGCCGGGACTGCGCTCGTAGCCTCGAGGCCGCTCGCCCTGAACGCTTCGAGCTGCTCTTCCTCGCGGCCCTCCTCGAGCTTGATCTCGCAGATGCCGATCCCGCTCGCGCCGGCCGCGCGATACGCGGCAAGGTCGTCCTCGAAGCTCGCGTTGAGCGTCGTGAACTCGCAGACCGCAAAGGGAGGAGCGGACGGGCTCACGAGTGCCCCTTCAGGTAATGCCGGCTTGCTTGTATTGCCTGGAGGGGCACTAGGCGTAGGCGGGATCGCCCGTGGACTCGACCGGCGCCTGCTCGCGGAAGTGCGGGATCACCCTCGCCGCGAAGAGCTCCTGCGCCTTGATCGCCTGCCAGTGCTCGAATCCGCCGGCATTGACGGTGATCGAGATCTCGGTGAGGCCCTCGCAGACGTCGCGGACCGCCTCGATGCGCTCGATCACGTCTTCCGGCGTCCCCACCCAGATGACGTCGCCGTCGATCATCTCGTCGTAGGGCGTCTCCGCCAGCTGCTCGAGGATGCCGGCGGCATAGAACCCGTAGCCGGCCGCCTCGAGCTCGTCCGGCGGCGGCAGCTCGTCGCCCTCCGTGAGCGGCGACGCGTTGCCGGCCAGGAACTGCTTCATGCCCTGCTCCGCCTCACGCTTGGCGGCGTCCCGGTCCTCGTCGATGTAGCAAGCGTGGATCCAGACGATGTCAGGCTCGGTGCCGTGCTCGGCGCACTTCGACCGGTAGAGGTCGAGCTGCTCCTTGAGCGCGGCGTAGGGCAGGAGCGGGGGCACGACGACGGCCCAGCCGCGCTCGGCGGCGAGCTCGTACGTGCGGTCGCTCGTGCCGCCCAGGAAGACGCGGAAGCTGCGCGGCGGCCGTGGCACCACGTGTGAGTCGTCGATCTTGTAGAAGTCGCCGTCGTAGGAGAACCGTTCCTGCTCGAGCGCCGTGAAGAGGATGTCGAGCGACTCCTCGTAGCGGTCGCGGGTCTCGGCGAGCGGGACGCCGGCCTTGAGCGGGATCCACCCGTGGCCGCGGAGGGCGCCGAACTCGTAGCGGCCGCCGAAGAAGATGTCGGCCGCAGCGATCTGCGACGCCAGGATCGTCGGGTTGTGGTACGGGAGGACGTGACCGAGTGTCCGGAACCTGATCTGGCTCGTGCGGGCCGCGCAGATGCCCCAGAGCGCGAACGGGTTCGCGGAGATCGAGAACTTGGGGAAGAAGAAGTGCTCGATCGCGGCGTATGCGTGGTAGCCGAGGCGGTCTGCGTTCACCACCTGCTCCACCACTTCCTCGTAGAGCTGGGCCGGCGACTTGCCCGGCCAGTGCTGGATCTCCGAGTACAGGCTGAACCTCATCCTCTACCTCCCGGTCGGATCCAGGCGCCGCAACGCCCCGCCGCCGCGACTCTGAACCATGTTTTATCAAGTGTCAAACCCGCTCCCGAAGCGATCCCAGGCGGCTGAGCGCCCGCTTGGGGAGCGGCGGCTTGAGCAGGTGCTTCGCCACGAGCGTCCCCGAGCCCGCCCCCAGCCCGGGGCCGGGATGCGTGCTCGCGCCGATGTGGTACAGCCCGTCGATCGGCGTCCCGTGGCCGGGAAGCTCGGGGCGCGGCCGCCAGACGAGATTCTGGTCGAGGCTGCAGGAGCCGCTGTAGATGTCGCCGCCGACCATGTTCATGTTGGCCGTCTCGATGTCCGCGGGCGAGAGGACGACGCGCTCGAGGAGCGCCGAGTCGAGGTTCTCGATCTGCAGCGCGAGGCGGGCCTGGATGCGGTCTGCGTACTGCTCCCGCAAGCCCTCCCGTCCACGCCCCGTCTCCGACGTCGAGCTCGCCGGCGGCGTCGCCGCGCACGTGCGCCGGCAGCTCCTGGAGCTGGATCCACAGGATCGACGCGCCCTCCGGAGCGCGCGAAGGGTCGACCGTCGTCGGCTGCCCGCAGACGATCGTCGCCTCGGCCGGGAGCAGCCCCCGCTCTGCCTCGTTCACCGCCCGGGAGACGCCGTCGAGGCCGGGCGTGAGGTGGACGATCGCGGTGCGCCCGAGCCGCTCGTCGCCCGCCCAGCGCGGCGGCTCCGAGAGGGCCATGTGGATCTGCATGCCCGCGCGGCCGTAGCGAAACCGGCGGGCCGCCTCCGCCGTCTCGGCCGGGATCGAGACGCCGGCGAGCAACCGGTCGTAGAGCTGGGTCGGAGTGACGTTGGCGACGACGGCCTCCCCGGCCTCGACGGTCTCGCCCCCGGCGAGCGCGACCCCGGCGGCGCGTCCGTCGCGGACGAGGACGCGCTCCACGTCGCGGCCCGTCTCGCAGGCGCCGCCCGCGTCGCGGACGATCCCCGTGAGCGCCTCCACGAGCCGCACGCCGCCGCCGCGGGGAACCGGCATGCCGCCGAGCTCGATCGCCACCGCGATCACGCGGGTCATGAACCCGGAGGAGGCCGCGTCCGGCCCGACCCCCGTGTGCAGGACCCACGGGGCGAGGAGCCCGTGCACCTGCGGTGAGGCGAACGTCTCGGCGACCCAGTCGCGGCAGGAGGCGAGCAGAGCGCCGCTGAACTCGACCAGGCCGCGCCGTCCCAGCCGGCGGTACGCCTTGACGCCGAGGCCGGCGCCGGACGACGACCAGAGCTCCGTGCCGAGCACGCCGAACGCCAGGTCGGCGGTGGGCATGAACCCGTCGACGACCCGCCGCCAGGCTTCGCCGTCCCCGGGCGCGAGCCGCTCGAACTCCTCCACGTTTGCCTCGTGGGACGTGCTCAGGAACGCGCTCGAGCCGTCCGGGAAGAGCGAGGCCGTCGGCAGCTCGGTGTTCAGGTACTCGAGGCCACGCGAGCCCAGCTCCTCCCCAAGCTCGGCATAGGCCGCCGAGCCGAGGAAGAGCGGGTGCCAGCGAGGAGAAGACCTCGTGCACGAAGCCCGGCTCGGTGATCTCCGCGGTCCGGATCGCGCCGCCCGACGTAGTCGTTGCGCTCGAGCACGAGCACGCGCTTCCCCCCGCGGGCGAGGAGAGCTGCAGCGACGAGCGAGTTGATGCCGCTGCCGACGAAAACGACGTCGTAGCGCTCGCTCATAGGCCGACCTTTGGCCTATGAGCGTGTGGAGGGTGTGTGAGGGAACCGGGAGGTTCCCTCACTGTCTCAAAGAAGGGGGCCCGTGGGGGAGCGCTGGTTTCCCCCACAGGAGCGAGCCGGAGGCGAGCGACGCTCATCGCAGGGTGTCTCCGAGCGCGTGAAAGGTGCGGTCGAAGTAGAGGAGCGGGCCGCCCTCGCGGCTCGAGGAGACGACTGCTTGAACGTCGCCGATCAGGAGCGTGTGGCCGCTCACGCCGAAGACGCGCTCGACGGCGCACTCGAGGTGGACGAGCGCGCCCGCGATCATCGTCGTCGGCTCCTCGGAGCCCGCGTCCTCGCAGAACACGTCCACATACTTGGGCGCGCCCGGCACCGCGCCGAGCTCGGCCAGATGCTTCTGGTCGTCGCGGAGCACGCTGAGGCCGAAGCGCCGCGTCTCGAGGATCGCGTCCCGGCAGCTCGCGTCGTCGGCGAGCGAGATCAGCACCCGGGGCGGGTTGGCCGAGATCGAGCAGCACGCGCTGATCGTCAGGCCCCAGAGCCGGTCGCCCTTGCGCGCGATCACCATGACGACGCCCGCGGCGAGCGAGCGCATCGCGGACTTGAACGTCTCCTCGTCCACGCTGGCCGGCCGGCGCGGGGCGAAGGCGGGATCCGCCTCGATGTAGCCGCCGACGAGGACCCGGGGGTCGGGCGCGAATTCCGCGTAGTCGCTCACGAGTTCTCGAAGAGGTCGCCGGCGCCCATGCGCCGGGCGACGAGGTTGGCGGTCAGCGAGAGGTGCCGGCGAACGAGCTCCGCGGCCTCGTCCGGGTCTTGACGCGCGCAGGCCGCGAGGATCGCCTCGTGCTCCTCGCGCCGCTGGCGAAGCGACCGCCCGGCAAGGGAGAGCGCGCGGTAGCGCTCGCAGTTCTCCCACGCGGGGCGGATCAGGCGCATGAGCCAGGCCGAGCCGGAGGCGGCGTACAGGGAGAGGTGGAACTCGGCGTGGAAGCGACGGGCGGCCCGCTGATCGCCGCGCCGATGCGCCGCCGCGTAGTCGTCCAGGAGCACACGCCCGCGCTCGGCGTCCTCGTCGGTGAACCGCACCGCCGCCCGGCGGACGGCCAGCGGCTCGAGCGCGAGCCGGGCCTCGTAAGCGTCGTGCAGGTCCTCGATCGCAAGCTCACTGACCCGCGCACCGCGGTGCGGGACGTGCACCGCGAGACCCAGGCCCTCCAGCTGGCGCACCGCCTCGCGAACCGGGGAGATGCTCATCCCGAGCGAGCGGGCGAGCTCCTCGAGCCGGAGCGGCGACCCCGGCGGCAGCTCACCCGTAAGGATCCCTTCCTGAAGCTCCGCTACCGCCGCCTCCGCCATCGTCTGATGACGCGGCTTCCCCTGGGCGAGCGCCGTGCGCTTCACGACGGCCATCGTCCCGCGCATTTGATCAGATGTCAAATGTCGGAAGACCAGCACGGCTCAGTCGAGCGAGGCGGTGCACTCGATCTCGATCAGGCAGCCCGGAACAGCAAGCCCGATGACGCCGACGATGGTCTGCGCCGGGTGCGCAGCGCCGCCGGTCACCTCGTCGATCGCGGCCGTGATCACCTCGTACTCGGTCGGGTGGAGGGTGTAGATCGTCCTGCGCACGATGTCGTCCCACGCGGCGCCGACCTCCTGCATCGCGACCTGGAGGTTCCGCATCGCCGCCTTCGTCTGCTCGCCCAGATCGTCGCCGCCGACGATCCCGAACTCAGGGTCGAGCGCGAGTTGGCCGGCAAAGTAGACCTCGTGGCTCCCGTCGGCGACGCTGACGTGGCTGAAGCCGGGTGCCGGATGGAGCGCTGCCGGGTTGACGTCGTCGCGTGGCATACGTCCTCCTTTTACTTAGTCGTGGAGCGCGCGCGCCAGCTCGGCGAGCTCGTCGTCGGAGACGAGGCCGCGCTTTTCCGCTCCCCGCGCCTTGACGGCCTCGAGCAGAGCGCGCTCCTCTTCCTCGGAGAGCTCGAGGCCGAGCTCCGCCGCCTTGATCCGGATGGAGTCGATGCCGCTCTTCTTGCCGAGCACGATCGCCCGCTCGGCCGCGACCACCTCAGCCGAGTAGGGCTCGATCGAGGGCGGGTCGTGAAACTGGCTCGCGACCGCCCCGCTCTCGCGGCGAAAGAGCGTGTCGCCGACCAGCGGCTTCCACGGCTCGAGCTGGTAGCCGGAGAGCTCCCGCACGCGCTCGGAGACCTCGCGCGCCCGCTCCAGGCGCAGGTTCGTCTCGACGCCGTAGAGCGCGTCGAGGGCGAGCGCGACCTCGAGGAGGTTCGCATTCCCCGCGCGCTCGCCCATGCCGTTGATCGTCCCCTGGATCCAGGCGGCGCCGGCCTGCACCGCCGCCACGGCGGCCGCCGTGGCGAGTCCGAAGTCGTTGTGCCCGTGGAAGTGAACGGGCACGTCGGCGCCGACTAGCTCGACGGTGCGCCCGACGAGGTCGCCCACGGCTTCGGGGGTGGCGATCCCGAGCGTGTCCACGACGACGACCTCCTTGGCCCCAGCCTCGACCGCCGCCGAGTACGCCCGCGCGAAGAACTCGGGGTCGGCCCGCGTGGAGTCGACGCCGAAGTAGGCGACCGTGACGTCCTCCCCGGCGGCAAAGGCGACGGCCTTCGAGATCCGCTCGAGCATGGTCTCGCGGCTCACGCCCAGGGCGTCGAGCTTGAGGTCGGAGATGGGAGATTCGACGACTGACGCACGCACGCCGAGGGCGACCAGAGCCTCGACGTCGGCAGGGACCGCGCGCGAGAAGCCCCAGACCTCAGCCTGGAGCCCGGCGGCGAGGATGAGCTCGATCGCGCGGCGGTCGTCCTCGGAAACACGAGGAAAGCCGGCCTCGATCCGATCGATGCCGAGGACGTCGAGCGCGCGGGCGATCTCCAGCTTGTCCTCCGGCGAGAGCACGACGCCGACGGTCTGCTCGCCGTCGCGCAGGGTCGTGTCGTAGAGCCCCACCGACCCGCCGCGTTGGAACGGCTCGTTGACGCTGCCCGTCCAGATCCTGTCCCGCTCGATCACGTCGCGCGGAAGTCGTCGGGGAAGGAGGAGAGCCGCTCGGCGCCGTCAGCGGTGACGAGGAAGTTGTCCTCGAGGCGGAGCCCGCCGCCGCCCTCCCAGTACGCCCCCGGCTCGATCGCCAGCACCATGCCTTCCTGGATGATGCCGCCTCCGGCCTGGTGTGCGTACGGCGGCTCATGGGCACGCGCCCCCACGCCGTGGGCGACGGGGTGCGACGGCTGGCCCGGGTAGCCGGCCTCAGCGATGCCGTCACGGACGAGGCGGTCGAGCTCGGCCAGGTCGCGCACCAGGCGCGAGGTGGTCGATCGCGGCCTCGTAGACCGCGAGCAGGCTGCTCGAGCAGCCGCTCGTACTCCGGCGCGAGCTCGCCGGGGCAGACGTTCTTCGTGTGGTCGCACCAGTAGCCGTCGACGCAGACCCAGATCTCGAAGAGCGTCGGCTCGTGCTCCTGCACGGGGCGGTCGCCGGTCGCCGTGAAGGTGCGGATGCCCGGGCCCGACCAGACGAGCGCAGAACCCGCGCGCAAGCTCCACCTTGCCCTGGTAGCCGGTGCCCTCGCCGTGGACGAAGCCCTCCCAGAGGGCCCCCGCCTCGCTCTCCTTCATGCCCGGCCGCAGCTCGCGCCGGACGTGCTCCATCGCGCGGGCCGCGAGCTCGTTGGCGAGCCGCATGCGCTCGATCTCCTGCGGAGTCTTGACTGCGCGCGCCTCGACGAGGAGCGGCGTCGCGTCCTCCGCCGCGCCGAAGGCGTGGAAGAAGTCGTGCGTGTACGTGCGTCGGCTCCCCGACCATGCGGTCGGCGGCCTGCGTCCCGAGCGAAAGCTCCAGGCCGACCCGCTCGTACCCTGCCTCGCGTACGACCGCCTGGGCGAGCTCGAGCGAGCGCGCCGTCGGCGGGCGCGGATCGCGCTCGTCGTAGCCCTTGAAGAGACGGATGTCGGACGTCCAGGCCATGCGCTCGGCGTCGGCTTGCTGGGGCTCGAGCACAACCAGGGTCGGGTCACCCTCGCGCGGGAAGACGACGACGTCGTAGCCCTTCATGCACCAGTAGTTGGACAGATAGAGGACGTTGTCGGGCGCCCTGACAACGAGGGCGTCGAGCTCCGCGGTCCGCCATCAACGCGCGTACCCGGTCGAGTTTCGCCGAGTCGCGAGGCCAGCTCACCGGCACGCTTCCGGCGCGGATCCGTCTCCCACGCGCGCGGATTGTCGGGTTAGGCTGAGAACTCGTTTCAGAATGACGCTTCGCCGTCGGGGTGCGATGATCGTTCCGAGACAAGGACGCAGGGAGCGCCCATACCCGCAGCGGTATGGGCGCGACTGAGGACGCCGCTCTCGGGGCGAGCAGCGCGGCCCGACGGCACAAGGCTTCATTTTGAGACGAGTTCTAAAGCCATCGGGTTGGGGAGGCGGGTCTCCCATCTCCACAAGAGCACAAGCCGGAGAGGCGGTCACCAACGGACCCGCGGCGGTGCCGGCTCCCCGTGCGCCTCCTCCCACGAGACCACGGGGTTGCGGAGGACGCCGATCCCCTCGATCTCGCCCTCCATCACGTCGCCCGGCCGCAGGTAGAGCGAGGCGGCGTCCTCGCTGAAGCCCGCCACCCCGGAAACGGTTCCGGTCGAGACGACGTCGCCGGCGCTGTACCCGAGCGCCGAGTAGTGGGAGACGATTTCCGGGATCGTCACGGACATCCGGCTCGAGTGGGAGACCTGCCGCGGCTCGCCGTTCACCCGGAGCTCCATGGCAAGGTCGTGCGGGTCGGAGATCTCGTCGGGCGTGACGATCCACGGGCCGAGCGGGCAGAACGTGTCGATCGCCTTGCAGAAGGAGAAGACGCCCGAGCGCATCTCACGCCGCTGGATGTCGCGTGCGGTCACGTCATTGAAGATGACGTAGCCGCCGATGTAGTCGGCGGCCTCCTCGGGCCCGAACCACTTCCCGGGCTTCGAGATGACGACGGCGAGCTCGAGCTCGTAGTCGAGCTCCTCGGTCAGATGCTCGGGATAGACGACCGGCTCGTCGGGGCCGACGATCGCGTCGACGTTCTGGAAGAAGACGATCCAGGGGGCGATCTCGTGCGACCAGTCGACGCGCTTGGATTCCTCCTCGTGCTCGCGGAAGTTGCCTGCCGTGTGGAAGAACTTCTTGGGGACGATCGGCGCGCGCAGGCGGGCGGCTTCGCGCGGAACCCGCTCGCCGGTCTCCCCTGCGCCGCCGCGCTCGAAGTACGTCCGCATGCTCGGGGCGTCGAGAACGGCGATTTCCTCGCCGTCCAGAACGCCTACGCGGCCCTCGTCGAAGGTGACAAGCTTCACTCCACCACTCCGCAGATCTTCGTCGCGACCCGCGCGTAGACCTCCGCCGTCTTCACCAGCCCCTCGATCTCCAGGTTCTCCCCCAGCTCCGCGTCGGGCAGGCCGCTCGACGTACCGTAGTTGACCGTGGCGATCCCGTAGCGGGAGAGAACCGACGCGTCCGAGAACCAGCGCGTGACGTCGCGCTCGGGCGCCTCGCCGAAGACCTCGGCGTGGGCGGCGTCGAGCGCGGCCACGAGCGGATGCCCCTCCTCGATCTCGGCCCCCGGCGCCGTCACGTACGCCTCCGCCTCGACGCCGTCGAGGCCGCGGGCGAACTCGAGCGCCTTCCGGCGGGCCTCCGCCATGGGAACCGAGGGCGGGACGCGGAGGTCGAGGTAGAGGTCGGTCTCGTGCGGCGTTCTGCGAGACGCGCCAGCCGAAGCCGCCGCGGATCGCGCCGACGTTGGCGACCCCGCGGACGTCGCCGTAGCTCATCTCCTCCTCCCAGCTCGGCAGCCAGGCGAGCACCGCGTTCGAGCACGGCGCCCATGCGCACGATCGAGTTCTCCTCCTGCCGCCCCGCGCTGAAGGCCGTGTGGATGAACGGCCCGCGCGTGCGCAGGCGCAGCCAGAGCGTGCCGAAGTGCGCGAGCACCACCTTGTTCTCCGTCGGCTCGCCGAGGATGCACATGTCGGCCGCGCCGCCGTGGCCGACCAGGTGGCGTGACCCGGCTGCGTACCCGCGGTACTCGGCGCCCTGGGCATCGCCCTCCTGCGTCTTCTCGATCTCGCCGGCGACGGCGGCGATCATCACGTCGCCGCGCAGGCGCACCCCGTCCTCTATCAGCGACCGCACCGCCTCGACGTAGCAGGCGACCGCGCCCTTCATGTTCGAGATGCCGAGCCCGTAGATGCGGCCGTCGCGCTCGAAGCCTTCGGGCTGGAAGCCCGGAATGCCCTGGAGCCACGGCTCGCGTCCCGAGTACGAGGTGTCCAGGTGGCCGTTGAACATGAGCGTCGGGCCGCCGCCCTCGCCCGGCCAGGTTCCGAGCACGTTCGCGCGCCCCTCTTCGACCTGCTGCCACTGCACCTGGAGGCCGAGGGAAGCGAGCTCGTCGCGGACGAGCTCCGCCGCGGCCTCCTCGGAGCCGGTGAACGACGGCGTCGAGACCAGCCGGATTGCGAGGTCGATCAGGCGGCGCTCGTCGATCATCGCACCTGCGGGAGGACGCGCTCCCCGAAGACCTCGAGCTGGCGGTGGCGGTCCTCGCCCCAGAGCTCGAGCATGACGTGGGTGCAGCCCGCCTCGCGGTACTCCTCGATCGCCGCGACGCAGTCCTCGGGCGTGCCGGCGATCGGCTTGCACCGGTCGAGGAGGGAGTCGGTCACCTGCTCCTTCGCGGCGAGGCGGCCGCCGCTCTCCATCGCCTCGGCCACGGGCGCGAGCTCCTCCATCTCGATCCCGGCCAGCTCGAGCAGCGTGTCCGCCGACCCCTTGATGTTCTGGAACTTGTTGGCGAGGTACATGGCTGCGATCTCACGGGCGCCGTCGCGCCCACGTCCCGGTCGGACTCGTGCACGGAGGCGACGACTGTGCAGCCGATGTCGATGTCGGCCTTGACGTTCTCGCGGGTGTAGCGGACGAAGGCCGGCGTCGTGATCGAAGGCGTCAGGCAGCCGTCGCCGATCTCACCCGCGAGCGCCTGCATCTTGGGCGCCGTCGCCGCGACGTACACGGGCGGGACCTCTCGCGGCGTTTCCGCCGCCTCCGCGAGGCCGGGCACGGAGGCGCTCCACGTCTCGCCCTCGTACTCGAAGGGCTCACCGCGCGAGGACGCCGCGAACGATCGCCACGGCGTCGCGCATCGGCCCGAGCGTCTTCTTCGTCTGCATCACGCGCGTTGTTCAAGAAGATCTTCGAGGTGCCGAAGCCGAGCAGGAAACGCCCCGGCCCGGCAGCCTCCTGGACGACCCGCGCGTCCATGGCCGCCTGCACCGGGTGCCGCGTGAACGGGGAGATGATCCCCCAGCCGACGGCGATCCGCTCGGTCCCGCTCCGCGATCAGGGCCGAGACGACGGTCGAGGAGCGCGCCTCCATCCCGTGCTTTCGCCACCAGGGGTAGGCCTCGGCCAGCCAGATCGTGTCCATGCCCACCCGGTCCATGACCGCGGCCGTCTCGAGCATCTCCTCGAGCGGCTCCATGGTCAGCTGCATGACGCCGACGCGGAAGGGCGGAGCCATCGTCGTCGGGAGCCGCTCGCCCGCTACGCGCCTTCGGCTGCGACCGCGGGCGTCGAGGGCGGTGAGCACGTTCTCGACCTGCTGGTTCACGATCGGCTGGATGACGCGCTGGCCCATGCTCGCGACCTGGCCGAGGATGCGGACGTCCGCTTCCCAGCGCATGGCCGTGCCGTCTCCGTCCTCGCTCAGGTCGAACTGGGTCTCCATGCTCATGATCGCCCCGACGCCCTTGCCCTTCGCCTGCAGGCGGGCGTGCTCGGGCGGACGGGACTCGGCCTTCGTGAAGTCGATGCTCATGCGCAGGCTCCCGAGCCCGAGCGGCACCTTGACCTTGGCCTGCCAGTGCTCGTCGTCCACGATCTCGAAGCTCTCGACGCCCGGCATGAGGCCCGCCATCTCCGCCGGGTCGTTGAGGACCTCCCACACCTGCTCGCGCGAGGCCGCGTAGCTCCGCGTGCCCTCGACCTTCACCGGGCCTCGACCTTCACGAGCTCCCGGCTGGCCTCGGGGTTGCGGAGCAGCTCCCACACCCGGTGGTACGGGTTGTGGCTGTCGGTGACGACGGCGTTGCCCGCCGAGCGCAGCGCGTCCTGGATGGCGGCGCAGACCGCGTGGATGCTCGCGCCGCCTCCTTCGCCCATCCCCTTCGTCCCCAGCGAGGTGAAGGGCGAGGGCGACTCGATCGCGTCCGTCCTGAAGCGGCGGCATGTCGAGCGCGTGCGGGACGTGGTAGTCGTAGAAGTTGGACGTCAGGAGCGTCCCGTCCTCGTCGTAGGCCATCGTCTCGAACATCGCCGCTCCGAGCCCGTGCGCGACGGCGCCGTGCACCTGGCCCTCGACGATCTGAGGATGGATGCGGTTGCCGCAGTCGTCCACGGCGGAGTAGTCGACGATCTCGTAGACGCCCGTCTCGGGGTCGACCTCGAGCACGCACACGTGGATCTGGGACGCGTACGTGAGTGTGAGATTCCCGAACTTGCGCTCCTTGTCCGGCACCTGGAAGGGCGGCTTGTAGACGTAGCGGCAGTTGAGCGTGACGTCGTCCAGCTCCTCCGGCAGCCCGGCGTTGTTCGCGTTGACGATCGCGCCGCAGGCCAGGAAGGGCAGGGCGGCCTCCGGGTTGTCGCGCCGCTTGGCGAAGCCGCCGCCGAGCTCGATCTCTTCCGGGCCCGTCTGCTCCGAGGATGACCGCGGCCAGCCGCCGGATCTGGTCGGCGAGCAGATCGGTGGCTCCCTTGACCGCGCCCAGGCCGGTGACCGCGAACTGGCTCGCGTACGTCCCGGAGAAGCCGGCGTGTGTGTTCCAGTAGCTGTCGTGGCCGGCGCGCACGTGCACGTCGTCGGGGGTGACGCCGAGGATGTCGGCGACGATCTGGGAGGCGACGGTCTCGTGGCTCTGGCCCTGCGGGGTCGTTCCGAGGGTGACGACGACCTCGCCGAAGATGTCGAGCTTGACGCTCGCCACCTCGTTGTTGCCCGAGAACTGGAGATCCGGGTTCAGGAGCTGGGACTGGCCGAAGTTGTTCGTCCCCGAGTCGAGCGTCGAGCCGATGCCGACGCCGAGCAGCTTTCCCCGGCTCTCGGCGTCTCGCCGCTTCTCCTCGAGCGACGAATAGCCGACGAGGTCGAGGGCGATGTCGAGGCAGCGCGCGTAGTCGCCGGAGTCGTAGACGCAGCCGTTCGGCGTCTCGTAGGGCATCTCCTCGGCCTTGATGTAGTTGCGCTTGCGGATCTCGACCGGGTCGAGCTCGAGCTCGTGGGCGACGATGTCGATCACGCGCTCCGTGAACCAGAGGTGCTGCATGCGCGAGTAGCCCCGGTTCGGCCCGCAGGGGGACTTGTTCGTGCACACCTGCGTGAAGTCGATGTGAACGTTGCGCCAGCGGTACATCCCCGGCGTCACCTGCGCCCAGATGATGCAGCCGAGCGGCTCGTAGCGGCTGAAGGCTCCGCAGTCGTCGATCGCCTTGCACGCTGAAGCCGAGCATCGTCCCGTCCGCCTTGACCGGCACCTCGATGTCGAGGAAGACGCGTTCGTTCCCGTGGCTGTTCCCGGTGTGCTGGTCCGTGCGCCACTCCGTCCACTGCACGGGGCGGTTGAGCTTGCGCGCGAGCAGGCAGAGCGCGACCAGCTGCGGGTGGGTGCAGATCTTGTTGCCGAAGCCGCCGCCGATGTCCTGGGAGACGAAGCGGAGCTTGTCCATCCCGGTGCGGAGCGCGGGCGCCCATCATGATGATGGCGAACCCGGGGAACTGGTTGTTCGCGTGGATCGTCCACTGGCCGGTTCCGCGGTCGTACTCGACCATGGCGCCGCTCGTCTCGAGCGGGGTCGAGGAGAAGCGGTCGAAGTGGAGCCGGTCGATCCTGACGACGTGGTCGGCCTCGTCCAGCGCCGCCTCGAAGTCGCCCCAGTCGAACTCGCCGGACCAGACGAGGTTCGAGCCGGCCTCGTCGTGGAGGACGCCGGCGTCCTCGTCGAGCGCATGCTCCGGGTCGACGACGACGGGGAGCGGCTCGTACTCGACCTCGACGAGCTCGGCGGCGTCGCGCGCGAGCTCGCGCGTGCGCGCGGCGACCGCCGCGACGGGATCCCCTAGGTGGCGCACCTTGCCCACCGCGAGGGCGTAGTCCTTGATCTCCGAGCCCGGGGGGACGGAGAGCTGGAAGAACGGATCGGTGAGCGCGGCCACCTCCTCGCCGATCAGCACGCCGTAGACGCCTTCGAGCGCCTCGGCCGCCGAAACGTCGATGCTCGTGATCGCCGCGTGCGCGTAGGGCGAGCGCACGAAGTGGACGTAGCCGACCTCGTGGCGGCGGACGTCGTCGACGAAGACTCCCTGTCCCTGCACGAGGCGCTTGTCTTCCTTGCGCGGAATGCTCTCGCCGGCGAAGCCCTTCTGCGGGGCCTCGACCTGCTCGGGCGCAGTCGTCGTCACGCCGATACCTCTCCCTTCGCGGCCGCCGAGATCGCCTCGACGATGTTCACGTAGCCGGTGCAGCGGCAGATGTTTCCCTGGATCGCGCGCCGGATCTCGTTCTCCGTCGGCTCCGCGTTGTGGTCGAGCAGATGCTTCGCGCTCATCAGCATCCCCGGCGTGCAGTAGCCGCACTGGAGCGCATGGTGTGCGGAGAAGGCCTGCTGGAGCGGGTGAAGCTCGCCGTCGCCCAGGGCGAGTGACTCGACGGTCTCGATCGAGGCCCCGTCGGCCTGGACGGCGAGCAGCATGCAGGACTTGACCGCCGCGCCGTCGAGGATGACCGTGCAGGCGCCGCAGTTTCCCGTGTCGCAGCCGATGTGCGTGCCGGTCAGGCCGAGGTCGTCTCGGATGAGGTGGACGAGCAGGCGGCGTGCCTCCACGTCCCGCCCGTGGACGTCGCCGTTGACCGTTACCGAGACCTGCATGCTCGTGACGGGCTCCATCTAGTCTTCTCTCGCAGCGGCGACCGCGCGCGCCGCAACTGCCTCGGCGAGCTGCCGACGATACTCGGCAGGGCCGTGGACGTCCGACGGAGGGTCGAGCTCGGCGCCACGCACCGCGTCGCGCACGGCGTCCTCGTCGGCCTCCGCGGTAAGGAGGACCGGCGTGGCGGCAACGCAGCCGAGCGACGACCCGGGCCTCGTCCGCCGCTCACGGTCGCGGCAGCGTTGACGATGCACGTCCCGTCCGCTCCGATCGTGACCGCGCTGAAGCCGTCGCGGGCATCGCCGGCGGGAGGAAGGACGACCTTCGTGAGCAGCTCCCCCGGCCCGGCCGCGGTCATGTAGACGCCGAGGAAGAACTCCTCCGCCGGGACGATGCGCTCTCCCTCGGCTCCCAGAACGGTCATCGCCGCTCCCGTGGCGACGAAGACAGGGGGCAGGTGGTTCGTCGGGTCGTTGGAGCAGACGTTGCCGCCCACCGTCCCGCGGTTCCGCACCTGCACGTCCGCGATCTGCGCGGCCACTTCGGCGACGATCGGGCGCGTCTGCTTCACCTCGGCCGAGGTGATCAGCTGCGAGTAGGTGGCGAGCGCGCCGAGCTCCAGCGCGCCGTCGCCCGTGACGGCGATCGCCCGAAGCTCCTCGAGGTCGGCGAGATCGACGAGGACGTCGGGCGCGGCGGCGCGCGCCTTCATCACGTTGACGATGGTCTGGCCGCCCGCAAGCGCCCTCGCCCCGTCGTTCTCCGCCAGGAGCCGCACGGCTTCGTCAACGCTGGAAGGTCGTGCGTACCCGACCTCGCTCAGCAGCATCGCGAGCGATCCTAACCAACCTGATCGCCCGCACGTCAACCTAGATCCTTGACCGGCAATTCGCACGCCAACGCTAATTACCGCCAAGCATCGCTGCGGTGTAGGGTTGGCCCGCGAAGCGCGGACGGGGGCGCCTAACCAGCCTGCCGGCACGCCGTCTGAGAGAGTGAAAGTGAGGCCCATGCTCGAGGTCACGGTTCACCGCGACGGCTCCAGCCCCACACCCGGGGCCTAGCTGATGCGGTACGTGACCGACGAGGCCTCGGCCGAGGCCCGGCGCGACGAGGGCGACACCGCCACGACGCGCGTGACCATCGGCCCGGGCTTCGGCTGCGAGGCCCTCGAGCAGCGGGTGGTCCGCTTCGCACCCGGGCGCTCGAGCCGGCGCGGAGGCTCGAGCCGGGAGGAGCTTCTCTTCGCAGTCGCCGGCGCCGGCACGGTCGACCTGGACGGCACGAGCCGCGCCCTCGAGCCTGAGACGGGGCTGCTCGTCCCGCCGGGCGCAACCTACGAGGTCGCCGATCCGGGCCCGGACGAGCTCGTCGTCGTCTCGGTGCTCGCCCTCGAGCCCGAGGACGAGGCGAAGGAGCGGCCGACCCCCGTCGAGGTTCGTCTAGCCGACCAGCCTGCCCATCCCGCGGGCCGAGACCGGGAGTTTCGCTACGTGGCGAACGAGGAGGTCGGCTGCCGCACCGTCACGCAGTTCGTCGGCTCGATTCCACCCGGGCGGGCGAAGCCGCACTACCACACCTACGAGGAGGTGGCGTACATCCTGGAGGGAGAGGGTGTCCTCCACATGGGCGGCGAGAGCTCGGCCGTGCGGGCCGGCTCGTGCATTCACTTTCCGCCGCGGGAACCGCACATCCTCGAGAACGTCGGCACGGGGACGCTCAGGGTCCTCGGCGTCTTCCATCCTGCCGGCGATCCCTCGACGGCCTACAACGTCCCTGAGGCCCAGGAAGAGGAGGAAAGCGCATGAGGAAGTCCGGGATTTGGCTCCTGCTCGCTCTGGTCGTGGCCGCGCTCGCGCTGGTTGCGGCCGGCTGCGGCGGAGACGATCGACGACGACGGAGGGGCGGCGGCCCCTGATACGACCGCCACCGACGACGGCACGATGGAGCCCGTCGAGTGCACCGCCTCGATCGGGATCATGGGCCCGTTCACCGGCGACGTCGCCGCGATCGGCCAGGAGCAGCTCAACTGGGCGAAGTTCGCCGTCGACCAGTTCAACACCGAGCACGGAACGACCTTCTCGCTCGTCGAGGGCGACACGCAGCTCGACCCGGCGCAGGCGGCCACGGTCGCGCCCCAGTTCGTCTCGAACAGCGACATCATCGCCGTGGTCGGCCCGGCGGGAAGCCAGGAGATCGAGGCGGTCGGGACGATCTACGGCGACGCGACCATGGCGTTCATCTCGCCGTCGGCGACCGCAACGGATCTGACGGAGGACTTCGAGACGTTCTTCCGCGTCGTCCCCACGGACGCCGACCAGGGCCCGACCGACGCCGCTTACATGGCCGACCAGCTCGGCGCGCAGAACGTGCTGATCATCGACGACCAGACCTCGTACTCGACGGGCCTCGCCGACGCGACGGCCACGGCCCTCGAGGACGCCGGCGTGACCGTCGAGCGGGAATCCGTCAGCCAGGACCAGACGGACTTCTCCGGGCTCGCCTCGGGAGTCGCCGACGACACGGACGTCGTCTTCCTGCCGTGGCAGGTCGCCGCCAACGCCCAGCTCTTCGGGAACCAGCTCTCCGAGCAGGGCAAGGACGCGGTCATCTTCGGGTCGGACGGCCTCTTCTCGCCTGACGACTTCAAGATCGCCGGCTCCTACGTCTCGTCGTTCGCCCCCGACATCACGGGCGCTCGACGACCCGGCGGTCCAGGAGCTCGCGACGGCGTTCGAGGCCGAGTACGGCGACTTCGGCACGTTCGGTCCGCCCACCTTCGCCGCGACGACCGTCGTGATGGAGGCGGCCATGGCCCTCTGCGCGGCGGGCGAGGAGCCGACCCGCGAGGCGATGGTCGACCAGATCGCAGCAGACGAACCTGCCCGAGTCGATCCTCGGACAGCCGATCGCATTCACGGACATCGGCGACATCGAGGACGCGATGTTCTTCATCTTCCAGGTGCAGGACGACGGGAGCTACACGCTCGTCGAGTAGTTAGAGAGAATCCCGGGTCACTGGCCGTGCGGCTCCTGCGGGGGCCGCACGGCCGATCCGGGCATCGAGAGCAGCTATGGACTTCTTCGTTCAGCAGCTGGTGAACGGCGTGACCCTGGGGAGCGTCTACGCCCTCATCGCCCTGGGCTACTCGATGGTCTACGGGATCCTCAAGCTCCTCAACTTCGCCCACGGCGAGGTCTACATGATCGGCGCCTTCATCGGCTATTTCGTGCTGACGGCGCTCGGCGGCGCCTCCTCGCCGATGCTCCCCGTGGCCCCGCTCCTGATCCTCATGTTCCTGGCGGGGATGCTCGGCGCCGGCGCTGCTCGGTGTGGTGGTCGAGCGCTTCGCCTACCGGCCCCTGCGCAATGCGCCGCGCATCGCGCCGCTGATCAGCGCGATCGGCGTCTCGTTCTTCCTCCAGGCATCCGCGCTCCTGCTCTTCTCGGCGCAGTTTCGGACGTACAGCACGCCGGAGCTGATCCCGTTCTCGACCGGGATCGAGGCGGGGCCGCTGCGGATCTCGCTCGTCCGCATCCTCGTGATCAGCTCGGCGGTCCTGCTGATGATCGCCCTGACGCTGATCGTGAGCAGGACGCGGTTCGGCAAGGCGATGCGGGCGACGTCCTACGACCGCGAGGCGGCGGCGATGATGGGGATCGACGTCGACCGGGTGATCGTGACGACGTTCTTCATCGGCTCGGTGCTGGCGGGAGCCGCAGGGGTGATGGTCGGGCTCGTGTTCGAGCGCGTCTTCCACTTCATGGGCTTCGTCGCCGGGCTGAAGGGCTTCACGGCCGCCGTGATCGGCGGCATCGGGAACATCCCCGGCGCCATGCTCGGCGGGCTCGTGATCGGCCTGGCGGAGGCGTTCACCGCCAGCTACGTCTCCTCGACCTTCCAGAACCTCATCGTCTTCGGAATCCTCATCGCCGTCATGCTCGTCCGCCCCACAGGGCTGCTCGGGTCGCCGGTGCTGTCGAAAGGTGTGAGCCCATGCCTCGCATCGGCACCGACGAGTGGGTCTCCGAGCAGGAGCTTCGCACCGAGTACTACACGGGGCTGACCGCCCCCGCGCGCCGCGCGTTCGACCGCGTCGGGCCGGGCCCGCGGTTCTTCGTCTTCCTGCGGGATCTGCGCGCTCTTCCCGTTCCTGACCGACTCGGCCTTCCTCATCCGTATCGGCGTCAACGTGCTCCTCTTTGCGCTCCTGGCGCTCGGGCTCAACATCGTCGTGGGCTGGGCCGGGCTGCTCGACCTCGGCTACGTCGCCTTCTACGGCTTCGGCGCGTACATGTACGCCTGGGTCTCGTCGGACCATCTCGACGTCCACCTGCCCACCGAGCTGGCGATCCCGGTCGTCGTCGTCGCCTCGGCGCTCCTCGGCCTGCTGCTCGGGCTGCCCTCCTGGCGCCTCGTCGGGCGACTACCTCGCCATCACCACGCTCTTCTTCGCGCAGATCTTCGTCGAGCTGACCCTCAACCTCGACCGCATCGACCTGCCCTGGCGCGACGAGCCGCTCAACTTGACCGGCGGCCCGAACGGGATCCCGGGCATCGACCGCATGGACTTCTTCGGCCTCCAGCTCGCCGACGTGCGCGACTACTACTTCCTGCTCCTGATCCTGCTCGCGCTGATCGCCGTCGGCCTCTTCTATCTGAACGACTCGCGCACGGGCCGCGGCTGGCGGGCCTCGCGGGAGGACCCGCTCGCCGCCGAGCTGATGACGACGCCGGTCAACCGACTCAAGCTCCTCGCCTTCGCGATGGGAGCCGCGATCGCCGGGCTCACGGGCTCGATCTTCGCCGCCGTCCAGACGGGGGTCTTTCCCCAGAACTTCGAAGTGGTGCTGCTGATCATGATCTACGCCGCCCTCATCCTCGGAGGCGTCGGCTCGATCGCGGGCGCGGTCCTCGGCGCGATCGTCGTCGCGGCGGTGCCCGAGATCCTGCGTACGCCCGACAACGCGCGCTGGCTCTTCTACGGCGCGGTCATCGCCGTGCTCGTGGCGACCGTGCGCCCCTGGAAGCGGCTGGCCGTCGTGGTCGGCGCGATCGTCGTCTTCGGCCTGGCCGTGCACGGGCTGGTCGCCTGGATCTGGCCCGAAGGAGTGGCCGGCGAGAGCCCAGGCGGCGCGTTCGGGCGGCTCCTCGACTCCTGGGTGGTGATCCCCGCCGAGAGCCAGGACACGGTCGGGCAACGTCGCCTTCGTGCTTCTGGTGGCGGCCGTGCTCTGCTCACCCTGCTCGCCGGCAACGAGCGCCTCTTCCTGCTCGTGCCGACGATCTACCTGGCGGCGTTCGTCTGGGAGAACCGCCTGGTCGAGCAGCCGAGCGTGACGAGGCAGCTTCTCTTCGGCGCCATTCTCGTAGCGATGATGACGGCACGCCCTCAAGGGCTTCTCGGCACTCCCCGCGTGGAGAATGCCGTATGACGACCCCGTTGCTCGAGCTGCGACGGCGTGAGCAAGTCGTTCGGCGGGCTTGTTTGCATCGACCGCCTCGACCTGACCGTCGGCGAGGGCGAGATCGTCAGCGTCATCGGGCCGAACGGCGCCGGCAAGACGACGCTCTTCAACCTCGTCACCGGGATCTACGAGCCCGACCAGGGCGAGATCCTCTTCGAGGGACAGGGGATCGTCGGGCTCGATCCGCACAAGATCGCCAAGCTCGGGATCGCGCGCACGTTCCAGACACTCCGCCTCTTCCTGAACATGACGGTGAAGGAGAACGTCAAGGCGGCGACCTACGGGCAACACGAAGGCGCGCTTCTGGCAGTCGGCGCTGCGAACGCCCGCCGCCCGGCGCGAGGAGCGGGAGGTGGACGCCCTCGCCGAGGAGCGGCTCGCCTTCTTCGGCAAGCGGCTGATCGGCTACCGGATGGATCAGCCCGCCTACAGCCTCTCGTACGCCAACCGCCGCCGCCTCGAGATCGCGCGGGCCACGGGGACGACGCCGCGCTTGCTGCTCCTGGACGAGCCGGCCGCCGGGATGAACCCCGTCGAGACCCACGAGATCACGGAGCTGATCGGGCGTCTGCGAGACCGAAGGCGGCTACACGATCCTCCTGATCGAGCACGACATGCACGTCGTCGAGGGGATCTCCGACCGGGTAGTCGCCCTCGACCACGGCGAGAAGATCGCCGAGGGCTCCTTCGAGCAGGTGGCGACCGATCCGCGCGTGGTCGAGGCCTATCTGGGCGCGCGCGCCGCGAGCGAGGAGGAGTCGTGACCGACGGCCGGCCAACGGGCAGCTGCTTCGCCTCGACGAGGTGAACACGTACTACGGGCCGATCCACATCCTCCAGGGCATCTCGCTCGAGGTCGGCGAGGGCGAGCTCGTCTGCCTCCTCGGCGGGAACGCCTCCGGAAAGTCGACGACCCTGAAGACGATCCTCGGGATCGTCAACCCGCGCTCGGGGTCGGTCAGCTTCGCCGGGGAGGACGTGACCGAGCGCTCCACCAGCTACCGGATCGGGCTCGGCATGGCGATCGTTCCCGAGAACCGGCGCGTGTTCGCGCCCATGACCGTGCTGGAGAACCTCGAGATGGGCGCCTACCTGCGAAAGGACGACCTCGAGGACGACTTCGAGCGGGTCTACGGCCTCTTCCCGCTGCTCTACGAGCGCCGCTCGCAGCTCGCCGGCACGCTCTCGGGCGGCGAGCAGCAGATGCTGGCGATGGGACGCGCGCTCATGTCCCGCCCGCGGCTGCTGCTCATGGACGAGCCCTCGATGGGCCTCGCCCCCATCCTCGTCGAGCGAAACTTCGAGATCATCAAGCAGGTGCACGAGACCGGCGTGGCGGTTCTGGTCGTCGAGCAGAACGCGAACGTCTCGCTCTCGATCGCCGACCGCGGCTACGTGCTGCAGACTGGGAACATCGTGCTTGCCGACCGCGCGGACGCGCTGCTCGCCAACGACGAGCTGAAGAAGGCCTACCTTGGCCGCTAGGGCTGTCGAGCCGGCGACGGCGCTCCCCGGGCGGATCCGCCACCGCTTCCCCATCTTCGAGCGGCTCACGTACGTGAACAGCTGCTCGCAGGGCGCGCTCTCCGACGACGTGCGGGCCGCCTACCAGGCTATCTGCGCGACTGGGACGAGCAGGGGGCGCCGTGGGAGTACTGGGTCGAGCGCGCCGAGGCGGCGCGGGCGAGCCTTCGCGCGGCTGATCGGCGCCGATCCCGACGAGGTGGCCGTCACGACCTCGCTCTCCGCGGGGGTGAGCGCGCTCTTCTCGGGGCTTCGCTTCGAGGGAGAGCGGACGACGATCGTCATCAGCGACTTCGAATTCCCCACCGTCGGCCAGATCGCCCACGCCCAGGAGCTCCGCGGACGTCGCGTCGTGCACGTCCCCGAGGCCGAGGACGCGACCATCCCGCTCGAGCACTTCGACGCCGCGATCGACGAACGACACGGCGCTCGTGGCCGTGACGCACGTCTGTTACCGAAACGGCAGCCGCGTCGACGTGGAGGGAGTCGTTCGCCTGGCGCACGAACGCGGCGCGCTCGTCCTCCTCGATGCCTATCAGGCCGCCGGGGCGATCCCGCTCGACGTCCGCGCGCTCGACGTCGACTTCCTCGCCGCCGGCACGGTCAAGTACCTGCTCGGCTCGGCCGGCCTCGCGTTCCTCTACTGCCGCCGCGACCTCGTCGAGAGCATCCGCCCCACGAGCACGGGCTGGTTCGCCGACGAGGACATCTTCCAGATGGACATCCACGACTACTCCCCGGCGGCGACGGCGCGGCGGTTCGAGTTCGGAACTCCCCGGTCCCCAACATCTACGCGGGGCTCGCCGGGATCGAGCTCGTCGAGGAGATCGGCGTCGCGGCGACCGAGGAGCACGTTCGCGGGCTCGACCGCCAGCTGATCGAGGGAGTCGACGACCTGGGAGGCCGGGTCGTGACGCCGCGCGACCCGGACCGACGCGGGCCGCTCGTCGCGGTCGCCTCGACCGACGAGCACGCGCTCGTCGCCGCGCTCGAGGCCGAAGGCGTGGTCACCTCGTCGCGAGACGGGAACCTCCGCGTCTCCTTCCACGGATACAACTCGCGCGAGGACGTGGACGCGCTCCTGGCAGCGCTCAGCCGCCACCGCGCGCTCCTCGCCCCGTGACAGTCTGTTACTTGGCGGCGTCTCGTCTTCGAGCTTGGCCAGCTCGGTGAGCTCGCTGCGGGCGCGCCAGAGCTCCGGGAAGCGGCTCTTGGCGACGAGGTTGCCGAGCACCTCCACCGGCGTTCCCTGCGTCCCGACCACTTCGCCGCCGATCACGCGCTCCACGAGCTTGAAGTGGTGTGCCCGCCACAGGATGACCCGCTCGTCCCATTCGATCAGGAGCTCGCCGAGCTGGTAGAGCTCCTCGAGCTCGCGCCCGCGGCGGTAGAGCTCGACGACGGTGAGGCCCTGCTCGCGGAGGAGCTCGTGGAATGCAGCGCCGAGCGGCGGCGTCACCCGGCGCACGCCGTTCCAGCCGGGCGAGTCGAAGCCGCTCCCGTGCCCGAGCACCCGCCGCACCTCCTGGTACTCCCAGGGCGACATGTGCTCCAGCATGTGGATCTGCTCCGTGATCAGCCGGATGCACTCGACGGCGCGCCGCAGGAGCCGGATCGCCGCGGCAAGCTCGCGCTTGCGCATGTGCTCGGTCGCGGTCTCCACCTCGAAGCAGGCGAGCTTGAGCCAGAGCTCCGACGACTGGTGCGTCGTCTGGAAGAGGAGCTCGTCGCGGTGCGTCATCTCCTCGGGGCGTTTCTGCAGCTCGAGCAGGTCGTCCGTGCGCAGGTAGCGCTCGTAGTCGCTGGCGCCGCGTCCCGGCAGAATCGGCGCGAACTCCTCCTCGGTCAGGTGCTCGCTCATGGCTTGCAGGATACTTCCCGCTCGATGGAGTACCGCCGGCTGGGGCAGACGGGCATCGAGATCTCCCGCATCGCGCTCGGCTGCGGCAACTTCGGCGGCATCGGCTCGGCGCCGGAGTTCTTCGGGCAGGGAGAGAGCGAGGAGGAAGCCTTCGCGCTCATGGATGCGGCCTGGGAGCACGGCATCACACTCTTCGACACGGCCGACGCCTACGGGGGTGGTCGCAGCGAGCGGCGATCGGGCGACTGGCTCGCGCGCCGAGGGTCAGAGGTTCGCGAGCGCGTCGTCCTCTCGACGAAGGTCTTCCACTCCGTGGAGGGCGACCCGGCCGATCGCGGCCTGGCGCCCGACCGCATCCGCCGCCAGGTGGAGGGGAGCCTGTCGCGACTCGGCGTCGAGCGGGTCGACCTCTACCTGATCCACGAGCCGGATCCAGAAACCCCGGTCGGAGACACGCTCGAGGCCCTCGACGAGCTCGTCCGCGCCGGCAAGGTGGGCGCCGTCGGCGGGAGCAACGTGAGCGGCACCGAGCTCGAAGAGGCGCTCGCGGTCAGTGAGGAACGCGGCCTCGTCCGCTTCGACTGGGTGCAGAACTCCTACAGCCTGCTCGAGCGCGGCGACGAGGCCGACGTCCTCCCCCTCTGCGCGCGCCACGGCCTCGGCTACACGCCCTTCAGTCCGCTCGCCGGCGGCTGGCTGACCGGGAAGTACCGGCGAGGGGAGCCGTACCCGGAGGGCTCGCGCATGACGCTCCGGCCCGAGCCCTACCGCGACTTCGCGCGCGACGGGACCTTCGACGCTCTCGCATCGTTCGACGAGGCGGCCCGCTCACGCGGCGTCGACATGGCGACGCTCGCCTCGCCTGGCTCCTCGCCGACGAACGCGTGACGTCGATCGTGATCGGGCCGCGGCGCAGCCTCGGCCGGCATCGCCGCGGAGACGTGAGCCTTCGGCCGCCGAGCGCGACGAGACGAGCGCTCGCCAGCTCACTGGCCCGTCGCGCGATCACCGGCGCCGAGCCCTCGCCCTTGCCAAGGCGTCCAGCCTCGGCCGGACGAGTGCGATGCTCGGTGCTCGCAACGCAGAAGCTGCACATCCGAGACCGATGGCGTCCTCGTCCTCGGCGAAGCGGACGTCGCGCGCCTACTCCCGATGGAGGAGTGCATCGAGGCCATGGCCGAAGCGCTCGCCGCGCTCCAGCGCGGGGACATGGAGCAGCCGCTCAGATTCATCGTCCGGCCGGCGGAGGCAGCGGGGCTCATGGGGCTCATGCCCGCGTACCGCGCCCGTCCGGAAGCCGCCTATGCGCTCAAGGCGGTCTGCGTCTTTCCCGGAAACCCCGCGCGCGGGCTGGACGCACACCAGGGCGCCGTCCTCCTCTTCGACGGGGAGACGGGCGTCCTCCGGGCGGCCGTGAACGCCTCGGCGATCACGGCGATCCGAACGGCGGCCGTCTCGGCCGTCGCCACCCGCCTGCTCGCACGCGAGGATGCGCGCGTCGCTCGCCGTCCTCGGCGCCGGCGTGCAGGCGCGCTCGCACCTGCAGGCAATGGCGGCCGTCCGCGACTTCGAGCAGGCACGGGTCTGGAGCCGGACGCCCGAATCCGCCGCAGCGCTCGCAGGCGAGGGTCGAGTACGCGCCCTTCCCGGTCGAGCCTGTCTCGAGCGCGGAGGAGGCGCTCCGCGGCGCCGACGTCGTCTGCACGACCACCTCCTCGCCCGAGCCGGTCGTCCGCCGCGGCTGGCTGGCGACCGGCGCGCACGTGAACGCGGTCGGCTCGAGCATTCCGACGACGCGCGAGCTCGACACCGAGACGATGGCGGCGGCGTCCCTCTTCGTCGACCGGCGCGAGTCGACCCTCGACGAGTCCGGCGACTTCCTCTTCGCGCAGCGCGAGGGGGCGATCGGGCCGGAGCACATCCGCGGAGAGCTCGGGGAGCTCCTCACCGGCGCCGCCGCCGGGCGGACGTCGGCAGAGGAGCTGACCGTGTTCAAGTCCCTCGGCCTCGCCGTCGAGGACCTCGCCGCCGTCGAGCACGTTTGCCGCCGGGCCCGCGAGACGGGCGCCGGGACGGAGGTGGACCTGTGATCCCGCTCGAGGACATCCGCCGCGCCCGAGAACGATCGCCGGCACCGCGGTGCGGACGCCGCTGATCCGGCTCGCACCTCGACGACGCGCCCGCCGAGATCCAGCTCAAGCTCGAGAACCTCCAGCCGATCGGCTCCTTCAAGCTCGCGGGCGCCGACAACGCGATGGCGGCAGCGCCGCGCGAGCAGCTGGCGCGCGGCGTCGTGACCGCGAGCGCCGGCAACATGGCGCAGGGCGTCGGCCTGGGCGCGCGCGCGAGCTCGGCGTTCCCTGCGACCGTGATCGTGCCCGACCACGCGCCCGAGACGAAGCTCGCCGCGATCGAGCGTCTCGGCGGGCAGCGTCGTGCAGGTGCCGTTCGACCGCTGGTGGCAGGCGCTCGAGGAGCGGAGCTTCCCCGGCGTCGAGGGCTTCTTCGTCCACCCGTGTCGAGGACGAGCCCGTCATGGCGGGGAACGGCACGATCGGCCTCGAGCTGCTCGAGGACCTGCCGGATCCGGACACCGTGCTCGTGCCCTGGGGCGGCGGCGGGCTCTTCACCGGGATCGCGAGCGCGGTCAAGGCGCTCGCGCCCGGCGACCCAGATGCATCGTGGTCGAGCTGGAGACCGCGGCGCCGCTCTCGGCCTCGCTCGCCGCCGGCGAGCCCCGCGAGATCGACTACCGGGCGACCTGGGTGGACGGCGCCGGCGCCCGCGCGCTCCTCCCGAAGATGTGGGGCCTCGGCCGGCCCCTTCTGGACGGGTCGGTCGTCGTCTCGCTCGACGAGACGGCGGCGGCCGTGCGCCTGCTCGCCGAGCGTGTCCGCGTCGTAGCGGAGGGCGCGGGTGCGCTCGCCGTCGCCGCAGCGCTCTCGGGACGGGTCCCCGGAGACAAGGTCGTCGCGATCGTCTCCGGCGGGAACATCGACGCCGCCGTCCTCGCGACGATCCTCGCAGGCGAGACGCCGTAGGAGTATCCTCGCCGCCCATGACGGAGACGAAGATCACCCTGCCCGAGAGCGCGATCCCGGAGCGCTGGTACAACATCGCCGCCGACATGCCGAACCGGCCGCAGCCGGTGCTCCATCCCGGCACCGGCGAGCCCGTCGGCCCCGACGACCTCGCCCCGCTCTTCCCCATGGACCTGATCCTCCAGGAGGTCTCGACCGACGCCGAGGTGCCGATCCCGGACGCGGTCCGCGACGTGTACCGGCTCTGGCGCCCGACACCGCTCTACCGCGCGCACCGCCTCGAGGCCGCGCTCGGCACCCGCTCGCGCATCTTCTACAAGTACGAGGGCACGAGCCCGGCGGGGAGCCACAAGCCGAACACCGCCGTCGCGCAGGCGTACTACGTGAAGGAGTCGGGCCGGACGCGCATCGCCACGGAGACCGGCGCCGGTCAGTGGGGGAGCGCCGTCGCGCTCGCCGCGCAGCTCTTCGGGCTCGAGTGCAAGGTCTACATGGTCAAGGTCTCCTACGAGCAGAAGCCATACCGCCGCTCGATGATGGAGGCCTGGGGCGCGAGCGTCGTCGCCAGCCCGTCCGAGGACACGAACTCGGGACGCGCGATCCTCGAGGCCCAACCGAGCTCGCCGGGCAGCCTCGGCATCGCCATCTCCGAGGCCGTCGAGGACGCCGTGCAGCGCGAGGACAGCGCCTACTCGCTCGGAAGCGTCTTGAACCACGTGCTCATGCACCAGACCGTGATCGGGCAGGAGGCGCTAGCGCAGCTCGAGCTGGCCGGCGCGTTTCCCGATCTCGTCGCCGGCTGCGTCGGCGGCGGCTCCAATTTCGCCGGGCTCGCGTTCCCGTTCCTGCGCGAGAAGATCGGCGGCCGCGAGATCGAGGTGCTCGCCTGCGAGCCGGCCGCCTGCCCGACGCTGACCCGCGGCCCGTTCGCCTACGACTTCGGGGACACGAGCCGGCTGACGCCGCTCGTCCCCATGCACACCCTCGGGCACGACTTTGTTCCGCCGGGCATCCATGCGGGCGGCCTCCGCTACCACGGGGTGGCGCCGCTCGTCTCCCAGCTCGTCCTCGACGGGCTCGTCCGCGCGGAGGCCTACGGCCAGATCGACGTCTTCGCCTCGGCGGTGCGATTCGCTCGCACGGAGGGCATCATCCCGGCGCCGGAGGCCGCACACGCGATCCACGGAGTCGTCCAGGCCGCGGCGCAGGCGGACGAGGAGGGCCGCGAGCGCACGATCCTCTTCAACCTCTCGGGCCACGGCCATTTCGACCTCGGCGCGTATGACGCCTACCTCCACGGGCAGCTCGAGGACTTCGCGCTCCCGGAGGACGAGATCGTCCGCGCGCTCGAGGCGATCGAGCCGCTGCCCAAGCCGGCCGGCGTCGCCTAGAAGCCCCTTTGCCTGGGGGCGCGCGTCTGTGACAATGCGCACCTGAGGCATGGACTGGCGTAACCTCGACGGGGCACCGGCGGCTCGAAGGCACGTTCGCGACGCCGCCTGCTTCCTGCTGATCGCCGGCGCCTACTTCGGCGGCGCCAAGCTCGGCCTCAGCCTGTCCGTCTCGCACGGGGTGATCACGCCCGTGTGGCCCCCGTCCGGGATTGCCCTCGCCGCGCTTCTCGTTCTCGGAGTGCGTTTCTGGCCTGCCGTCGCCCTCGGCGCCTTTCTCGCCAACGCAACAAGCGACGCCTCGCTCGGGGTTGCCGCCGGAATCGCCTTCGGGAACACGGCCGCGGCGGTGGCCGGAGCTTTCCTCGTTCGCAGAATCGGCTTCACGGTCCGGCTGGACCGCATTCGTTCGGTGCTGGCGCTCGTCGTCGGCGGCGCCGTCGTGAGCACGGCGATCAGCGCGACGAACGGCGTCACCGTGCTGAGCCTTGCCGACGCGCGTCAGGACTCCTTCGGCTCGGCCTGGCTCCTCTGGTGGTTCGGGGACGCAATGGGGATCCTCGTCGTAGCGCCCCTCTTGCTCGTGCTTTACGACGCGCGGCAGCAAGGGCTGCCGCGCCGCGCGCGCCTGGCCGAGGGCGCGGTGCTGACGGCCGCGCTGATCGCGACGAGCGCGATCGTCTTTCTCGGCGGCGCCTGGCGCTACCCGTTCGTCCTGATCTTTCCGGTCTTTCTCTGGGCCGCGCTCAGATTCAGGCAGGCGGGCGCAGCGGCGTCCGTCTTCATTGCCGGCGCGCTCGCGACCTGGGGCGCTGTCGACGGCTCCCTTCCGCTCGGTGGAGAGACTGCGACCGAGCGGGTCCAGCTCGCTCAGGCGTCGTTCGCCGTGCTGGCGATCAGCCTGCTCGTCCTCGGCGCGACGCTGGCCGAGCGGGAGGCGGCAAGCGGCGCTCTTGCCCTCTCGGCCTCCCGCCTGAGCGAAGCCCAGGGCATTGCCCACATCGGCAGCTGGGAGTGGGACATCGAGCGCGACCTCGTCAGGTGGTCGGACGAGCTCTACCAGGTCTTCGGCGTCGACCGCGTGCGCGCGGAGCCTCTGACCTACGCGACCTACCTCGACCTTGTCCATCCAGACGATCGTGACCTCGCCGACCGGGCGGTTCAGACCGCCCTGGAGGACGGGCAACCGTATGCGCTCGAGCACCGGATCGTCCGCCCTGACGGTCACGAGCGCATCTTGTCGAGCCGCGGGCGCGTCGTCTTACGTGGGAAGCAGCCGGTGGCGATGTTGGGGACCGGGCAGGACGTCACTGAGCAGCGGCAGGTCGAGAGGCTCCGCCAGGACATCCTCGCCGCCGTGTCGCACGAACTGCGGACGCCGCTCACCTCGGTGCTCGGCTTCGCGCTGACGCTCGAGAAGCACCGAGAGACCATGAGCGCGGAGACGTTCGACGAGACCGTCTCCGCCCTCGCCCGTGGCGCCCGCCGGCTGGAACGCTTGATCGCCGACCTGCTCGACGTCGAGCGCCAGCGGCGGGGCTTGGTCCCGCTCCGGCGCGAGTCGGTCGAAGTCGACGCGCTCGTGCGGCGAGTCGTCGACGAGTGTGCTCCGGACGGCCGTACGCTTCGCGTCGACTGCGAGCCCGTCGTCGCCGAAGTCGACCAGGCGAAGCTCGAGCGCATCGTCGAGAACCTGGTGATGAACGCGGACAAGCACACGCCGAACGAGGGCTCGATCGGGGTCCGGCTCACTCGTCGAGGCCGCGACATGCTGCTCGTCGTCGACGATGACGGCCCCGGGATCCCTGACGAGTACAAGGAGGTCGTCTTCGAGGCCTTCAACCGCGGCCCGAGCGTGCTCGCGATGACGCCGGGCGCCGGAATCGGCCTGTCGCTCGTCGCGCAGTTCACAGCAGTGCACGGGGGTCGGAGCTGGGTCGAGGATCAGGGACGGCGGGGGCGCCTCGTTCCACGTCCTCTTCCCCGACTGCGTCCAAGATGCCGTGCAGCCCGCCGCGGTCGGATAGCCGTCTGGTACCGTACTAAGTAGTACGTATACAGACTACTTGGAGGAGGCACGGCGATGGAAACCCGGACTGTCACGGCTGTGCTCGCGGCGCCGAAGGACGAGGTGTTCGACTACCTGTCGCGGGTCGAGAACCTGCCCGGCTGGGCGACCGAGTTCGCCCGGGAGCTCAGGTACGAGGAGGGCAAGGCCAAGGTGGTGAACGGGCGCGGAGAGTTCTACTTCGCGATCGAGGCGGATCCGGAGACGGGTGTGATCGACATGTACGCGGGCCCAACTGAGGACGAGCTCGGGCTCTTCCCCACCCGGGTCGTCGGGCTGCCGGGCGGCGCGAGCGCCTACAGCTTCACGATGTTCCAGGCGCCCGGCCTGCCCGACGAGGATTTCGACTCGCAGTATCGGTCGCTCCTCCGCGAGTTCGAGAACATCCGCCGGATCTTTTCGTGAGCGAGCGGGCCGTCGGCCGTGACGACCTCGGCTTTCTGCTCGCCAAGGCGACACAGCGCTGGAACGAGCTCCTGACCGAGCGCTTCGCCGCAGCCGGCTACGGGGACATCCGCCCGTCGTACGGCTCCATCCTGCTGCCGCTCTTCGAGGAGGACGGGCTTCGCCTGGGCGAGCTGGCACGACGGTCTCGCCTGAGCAAGCAGACGATGACGGAGCTCGTACGGCGGCTCGAGCGTGACGGGCTCGTCGAGCGGCGCGCGGACCCGAGCGACGGCCGCGCGTCGCTTGTCTTCCTTACGAGTCGTGCCCGAGCCTTCGAGCCGATCGCCGCCGAGGTGCTCGCCGAGCTCGACCTGCTCGTTCGGCGTCGCCTCGACGACGAGCGCGTCGACGCCTTGAAGGTGACCCTCACTGACTTGCTCAGCGTCGGCTGAGAGGTCCGAAGAGCTGCGGGTGTACGCGGCCGAGGAGCTCGGCCGCCTGCTCCTCCCCGATGTCCAGAGCACGGCGCGAGCCGGCGCCCTGCCCGAGGTGGACGGTGAGCGTGGCGAGGCCGGCACGGCGCTGCCCCGGCGAGCTCCGCAGGTCGAAGGAGACGACGCCGTCGGGATCGACCTCCGACCAGCGGCGTCGCAACGTGCCTCCTCGCAGAGCGAGACGCCGGCCGTCGTACGCGTGTCCGAGCTGGCGGTAGCGGTCGAGCGCGAGCGGGACAGCCGCAGCCGTGAGCGCCGCCGCAGCGGCGACTGCCCAGAGGACACCGAAGACTGCGGCGGCGACCAGGCCGGCGAGCGGCAGCGGCAGTGCCCGCGTCAGCCGCCGCCACCGCGCGGCGGGCGGATGAGCGACGAGCGGCGCGCTCGGGTCGGGCGCCGCGGGATCGACAGCGCGAAGAAGAGCCGGGACGGACCGCGAGCGAAGCACGGGTGCAAGCGAGGTCCCGCCGGTGCGGCCGCGCAGCCCGGCGGCGATCGCCGTGACGGAGGCAAGGCGGAGCGGCCGCCGGAGCGGGGAATCGCGCACGTCCGCGCCGCGGATGCGATCCCGGTCGAGATGAACGGCGCGACGCGTGAGTAGCCCGCGGGTGGCGGCCAGCCGCTCGCCCTCGTCCCTGAGCGTGAACGCCCAGTCGACGAGCAGCGAGCCGGCGGCGGCAGCCGCGAGAACGACGGCGACCGCCGCCGTTCCGACTAGAACGAGCCCGAGGAGGTCGGTGGGGAATCGGTCGGCAGCACCCTCGACGGCGCTCTCGACAACGTCGCCGGGCAGATCGTCCGCCAAGTTGAGCACGACGCCGACGATCGCGGCCGGGGCCAGGAGGTAGCTCATGCTCGTGATCCCGCCGAGGGCGAGCAGGCCCGGCGTCGCCTGGTAGAGCGGCTCGGCCTCCGCCGCCTCGGCGGCGCCCGCGCCGCCGCCGAGCAGCGCCTCGCGGAGCTCGTCGGCCTGCCCGCGCGAGACGGCAGCGAGCGAGAGCTCGGCCTGCTTCGAGTCGCCTCCCGCTGCCGCTTCGACCTCCACCTTGACGAGCCCGAACAGCCGGTGGACGAACGGCTCGGTCACGTCGATGCCGCGAACCCGCTCCCGCGGGATCGTCCGCACGGACCGGCTGAAGACGCCGGAGTGGAGCTCGAGCCGCCCTCCGCTCACGCGGTAGCGGAAGCGCCACCAGGAAAGGATCGCGAGCGGCAGCCCGACGAAGAGCGCGACCGCCAGGAGCGGGACGAGCACGCGCGTGCCCGCGGAGACCAGAAGCACGAGGAGGGGCAGGATGCTCGCGCCGATGAACCGGCGCGCATAGACGAGCACGGCGAGGGGGTGCAAGCGCCCCTCGAGCTCGGCGGCCCTCGCGCTCACAGGCCACCAGGCCTGTGAGGGTGGGGAGGGCGTGTGAGGGACCCGGGAGGTTCCCTCACTGTCTCAAAGAAGGGGGCACGTGGGGGAAACATGGTTTCCCCCACGGGAGCGAGCCGAAGGCGAGCGACGCTCAGGTTCCCTCCTCCAAGCCGGCGCGGCGCGCGAGCTCCTCGACGAGCCCATCGGCGACCTCCGGAGTCAGCCCGGGGATCGAGGTGCCGCCGGCCGCCGACGCGGTCGTCACCTCGACCGAGACGAGGCCGAATGCGCGCATCAGCGGGTTCGAGGTCGTGTCCACCGTCTGCACGCGGGCGTGCGGCACGACCTGGTAGCGGCGCCAGAGCCAGCCGCTCGCGACGGCGAGCCCGAGGTCGGCGACCTCGTAGCGGAAGTGCCGGTAGTCGAGCCCGGCGCCGACGAACGAGAGCACCACGAGGACGACGACGAGGAGCCCGCCGAGCCCGCCCACGAGCCACGCCACCGTGCTCGCGCCCAGCAGGGCCGCGACGACCGTGCCCGCGATCACGAGCCCCGCGACGACGCCGGTGGCGATCAGGTTCTCGACCAGCCAGTACGTCCGCACCCGCGGGTCGGGCGCGGTAGCGGGCTCGCGCAGGATCACCCGGTCACGATGCCAGACCGGAGCCGGCTTCAGCGCGGCCCGCGTCAGCGACGCAAGCGCTGCCGCTCGATCGAGGTGAGGACGTCGAGGTTTCGATCGGCACGGCGAAGTCGCGCCCGTTGCCGCCCCGAGGACGTCACGGGAGCCGTCGCGCGCCTCGAACCCATCTTTGCCTGTCGAGCCACGCAGATCGTCGCGGCCGGGCCCTCCGTCCAAGCTGTCGCCCCCCGCGCCCGCGCGCACGCTGTCGCGACCTGCACCCGTACTGATGAAGTTCGCCCGCGAGTTTCCGACCACGACGTCGGCGCCCGAGCCCGTGGCGACGCCCCTGATGTCGACGACGTTGTCGCCTTCTCCTGCTTCACCGTCGTTCGCTCGGCCATCCAGCGTCACCCTGACATCAGCGGCACGATCCGCATAGGAAACCCTGTCGTACAGGTTGTTCCCCGCGAGATAATCCGAACCCGGCCCGCCGTCGAACGTCGTGAAGTTGGCTGAATCATTGGCCTCCGGACCAAGGGCCGTGAGCCGATCGTCGCCGTCTCCACCCTCGAGGTGCGTCGTACCGGCCTGTGGCCCAACAATCGTGTCCTCGCCGGCGCCGCCTTCATTTTGGGACGTGCTCTCAAAACCCCGGCTGGGCCTCCGCCTGCTGGCCGCGGCTCTTCCCGTAGACGAGCACGGTCGAGCCCTTCGAGAGCGTCCGCGCGACGAAGTCCTGGTCGTAGTCGCTTGTTCGCACGCAGCCGTGGCTGGCGGGGTACCCGGGAACGCTCGCGGCTCCGTGCACCGCCCAGCCCTCGTCGAAGTAGAGCGGCTTGTACAGGCTTCCCAGCGGCGCCTCCACGATCCCGTCCGCCTCGCGGTAGACGGTGAAGCGGCCGGTGGGCGTGTAGGCAACCGCAGTGCCACCGCCGGGCACGTCGTACGTCTCTCCCGAGCCGGTAGAGACGTTCAGGACGGTGACCTCCCCCTTGCCGGAGACGACGAAGGCGATCTGGCGGTCGAGATCGACCTCGATCCGGGGTCTCGGCCCCTTTGGGCGCGGGCCTGCTCCCTGCGGATTGCGGAGCCTCGCCCGGACCTGAGGACCGGCGACGCCGTCGCGGCCCAGGCCCTCGTGCTTCTCGAAGGCCATGACGGCCGAGGCCGTGGCGGCGCCGTAGGCACCGTCGGCCGGCCCGGGTCGGTACCCGAGTCGTGCGAGCCGCTTCTGCAGCTTCTTCACGGCGCGCCCCTTGGAGCCGGGCCGGAGCAGCTGCCCGCCCTCGCCCTGGTCGGCCGTCGTGTTGCCGACCTCACCGACGGGCTTCTCGGGGAGGACTTGCTCCTGGTAGAGGTCGTTGAGCGCGGCGGCGGTGTCAGGGCCGAGCTCGCCGTCGACCTCGATGCCCGCCTCCCGCTGCACCTCTTCGATCCCCGCTTCGGTCGCAGGCCCATAGTCCCCGTCGATCAGGCCGGTGTAGAGACCGAGCTCCGTCAGCGCCGTCTGCACCGCCTTCACGGAGAGGGCGTCGCTTTCGCCGGCGAGCGCGCCGAGAACGGCGAGGGTAGCCCGGTCGAGCTTGCCCGAGGTCTCGATCCCCTCGTCCGCCTGGAGCTGCCGGAGCGCGTCTTCGGTTTCCTCGCTGAAGACACCGTCGTGCGGCCCCTCGTAGTACCCGAGGTCGGACAGCTCCTCCTGGAGATGGGCCACGCCATGGCTCACGGCATGGCCGCCGGGCGGCACAGCCGTACTGGCCTCGCTCTCGGATTCACCGCCGCAGGAGACGGCGAGCGTGCCGGCGACAGCGAGGGCCGCCGTCCAGGCTGCGAGGGGCGTCCGCATGGGAGCGAAGAGTCTAGGCCGTCGCCAGGGCGGCTACGACGGCACAGCAGCGGTCGATCTCGTCGTCGAGGGGGAAGGTGCGCCGTCCCCCTCGACGCGTGTACGTGGTTCTGTCTGCGCGTATCTACCTCGTTATCACCACCTGGGCCCGGCCGCTCCCCGAAAGAACTCGCTCGAGTCGAGCCCGTCCAGCTTGTCGGCATCGGCCGCCTTCGCCCCGGAGCCCAGATAGCGGGCGTTCGCCTGCGCCTTCGTGTAGTAGCGGGCATCCGTCTTCGACTTCAGATGCGCATTCCAAAGATGCGTGACGCTATTGCCGACATCGCCCGACACCGGCGTCGCCATCATCGCCACCCCGATCGCGATCCCGATCGCCAGCACCGCAACCCAGCGGAAGCGGCGCAACGACCCGCCCGGCCCCGACAGGCCCGGCCCCTGGTCAGTACGCATGGATCCTCCGATCCTCGAACGAAACTCCTGCGTCGGCAGCATCCTCCAGCCCGGCGGCGCTGTCTAGCGACGGGTTGGGGTCGAGGCGGAAAGAACTTCGGCGCTCGCGCATGCGTCGTCCAGCGGGAAGCGGGCGCAGCCGTGGACGTGGCGATGGCCCGCTGGCAGCAGGCACTGGCCGCCTGCGGCAAGCGGACCTGAAAAGCCTGGCCAGCGGACCGTCGCTGCTTTGGCCTTCCCCACGCGGGCGTTCGATCCTGCCCGGCGGCCGTTTCCGTGTAGCACCCGGGTAGCACGCCGCGTGAAACCCAGAAACGCTCGACGATCGTCTCGTCGACCTCGGCTACCGGGTCAAGGGCCGCCACGTTGCGGGTTGCGCGGTCGGCGCGTATCGCGGGGCGCCGTGTTCCTGTCGCCAGGTCGTCGCCCGCCGCGAGGATCGGCGCCGCGCCCAGGCCGGCCGGTCGCGTTAGCGGCCCAGCTCACAAGGCGCTTCGAGCTCGACTCGCCCTCGTCGTCGCCTCGGGCCGAGCGCTGTGCGCCCGCTGCGGAAAGCCGATCGTGCCCGGCACCGATTGGGATCTCGGGCATGACGACTTCGACCGGAACATCTACCGAGGGCCAGAACACGCGGCCTGCAACAGAGCGACCTCCACGCACCGAGTCCGGCGGGTATCGCGGAAGTGGTGAAGCCGCGCGGCAATCATGAGCTCTGCCTTCCCACTCTCGTCGCCGAGGCCGTCGCGCACGAATGCTGCGCGACGGCCTCGATCCGAGGAAAGCCCGTTAGCGGGCGGCGCTGAGCTCGGCCGCGCTCTCGCTCCAGCGCGCGGTCAGCGCGTACAGCACCACGATGTTCAACGCCATCACGGTCAGCGACCAGAGCGGGTACTGGCTGTTCCCGAGGAAGCCGAGCTGGGCGATGAAGTTCACGACACGACCACGATCGCAAACCAGCGCGCCCACCCCTGCGCGGCTACGAGTCCGAGGCCTGCGAGCACGAGCAGCACGCCCCAGATCAACATGATCCAGCCCCACGCCGTCAGGTCGACGACGAGGAAGCCAGACCCAGTGACGACGAAGTACTCGTCTTCGAACAGAGCGATTAGGCCCTGAAAGAAGTCGATCGAGCCGACGATCAGCACCACAATGCCGGCGAAGCCGATCCAACCTGCCATGCTCTTGGAGTTCATCCCTACCTCTCTTCTGGGAATGTCACAAGCCGCGTCGTGAAGGGAGCTCACGCTGCCTTCGCGTCTGTACGGCGTCGGATTCGCCATAACAGTCGCACTCCCTTCGGACCGGCGTTGGCCGCTGAGTGTCCGAGATTCGGTCGCCTAGGGTGGCGCCGCTAAACAGCAAAGGCGAGAGCCGTCTGCCTGATGGCCAGAACGGCCATCTAGGCAGCCCGGCTGCAAGCCATAGCCTGACTCTCGCCGGGGCGCGGGCAGGGTAGTCCTAGGGAGACCTTGCGGCCCGCGCCTCGCCGGCTCCGCCGCTGTCAAGTTCGGCGATTTCCTGAGACAGCACCGGGACAGCACGGGCCGCGCATTTCCGGCATTCCCGACACACCTGACCCACGCAGCCATGCGGGTTCCGCGTAACCGTGCGGCGGGGAATGGGCCGGGCTGGATTCGAACCAGCGACCTTGGGATTAAAAGTCCCCTGCTCTACCAGCTGAGCTACCGGCCCGCGCAGCGAGTGTAGCCAGGGAGGACAGCTATCCTTGCCCCGCCTGGCCCCCATCGACTAGTGGCCCAGGTCACGGCCCTTTCAAGGCCGTAGCGCGGGTTCGAATCCCGCTGGGGGCACCTGGGCGGTTAGCTCAGTTGGGAGAGCGCCTGCCTTACAAGCAGGAGGTCGCTGGTTCGAGCCCGGCACCGCCCATCTCCAGCCCCATGGCTGAACGGGTTTCGCATGGTTGAGCGAAACATGGCTGCCACGAAGCCCGCCTGAGGGCGTCGCGTGCTGCCCCCGGTGCCGCCCTCGAGAAGTTGCCAGCCACGGAGACGGAGGCCGTGTCATCCTGCCGCCGATGCTCGTCTACGGCGTGGTCAGCTCGCAGGCCCCAGAAGAAACGGTCGAGCCTTCCTCGAGCGCGAGCCGGCCGAGACATTCATCGCCGAGGTCGAGGACGACGACCCTAGCTCGCCGCGCTCCTGCGGGTCGAGGCGATCGAGCTCTAGGAGGGTCTGGCGAAGTTACTTCGAGAGACGCTGCAAGCGTCACGATTCCGCCGCACGTCGTCTGGCTAGGGCTCGCCCACACGGGCGCTCTCGATCCGGTGAAGTGCCCGTCGGGCCGCTCGGACGACGCGCCAGCTGACCGCCACGCGCCACAACCGCGCCGCCCGCTGAAGCGAGTCGGTGGCCCGCGGGTCGCCGATCTCGCCTAGGGCTTCAGCGGCTGCCTCACGGACGGCCCAATCTGGGTCGTGCAGGAGCGCTTCCGCGAGCACATCGACGGCGGCTGGATCTGTGGAGCTGCCCATGTTCAGCGCTGCCGCCTGGCGCACCTCCGGCGTGTCGTCTCCAAGTGCAGCGAAAGCGGGCTCCGCCGGAAGTGCCGCGTCGATGTAGCCCAGTGCGTTCAGCGCGGCCACGCGCACGAACCAATCCGAATCCTGGGTCAGTTCGAGCAGACGCGGCACGGCCAGCCGGGAGCGGAGCGAGCCGATCGCGAGCGCTGCCTGGCCGCGCACGGCCGGCTCGGGATCGTCGAGTGCCTGGAGGAGCGGCTGCTCCGCGTTCGGATTGGGCGCGGCGATGAGCGCGTTTGCTGCGTCCTCGCGCTCATGCGGGTCGGCACTTCCGAGCGCGGCGATGAGGGTCTCGGGGTCCCTTCTGAACACCGTGTGGCAGCCTACGCCCACCGCGCTCCAAGGGACCCGGCCCCGACGCTTCAAAGGCCCCTCCCACACGAGTGGCGTGGACAAGTGTCCGAGGCGCGGGAACGCGGCTTGTGCCATCTCCCGCCCGAAGTGAGCGGCCACGCCTACCAGTGGATGAAGTTAGCGGTGCTCCGCGGCGCGCCCTGCGCGAGATCCGCCAACCGTAGGGATCCTCCAGCTCCAAGAATCACCTCTGCGAGCGTAAGGCCGAGCAGCTACCGGCCAGTGGGTTTGAGTGGCGGCCGGCGTTGTCACGCGCGTCCGCTAAGCCTCGCGGTTTCTGTCAGAGGCTGAGTGCATCCTGCACGATGCAATCCGAGCGGCGCGGCGCGTGATGGAGAACGCGCCCCCATGGGGAGGGCGCGTTCCGTGTAGGAGGTCGTCAGAACCCCAACGCAGGGAGTTCGGCCCGTTCGGAGTGATCGCCGACGGTCATCGGAGTAGTCGGCCGAGGCGGGCGGTTAGGACGCGCACGGTATCACGTCGGGTAGGCAGTCTCGACGATGCTCCAGCCGCTCGTGCCGCTTCACGATCCACCCGAGGGATTCGAAACTGTGGCGAGAGTCGATGATGAACATGTCCGGATCGTTCCGCACCCACCGGTAATCGGCAACCGGCACGACGACCTTCTCGAGGCACGCAAGCCCACCGCACTCGCAGTGGAACTCACCGAGGTCGCCCTCTGCGAGCTGGAAGAGCCGGTTGTTGACTTCGCGCCTGATCAGGGTGGCGATCAGGCCGACTGCGGGCAGCAGCACTCCCATGAGGACGGCGAGGCCGGCGGTGAGTACGGCGACGAAAGGAACCTCGCGAGAGGTTCGAGTTCCTCGGGCGGCCGTGGGGGCACAGGTTCGGCAAGCCAAGGCTATGCCCGCAACCTCCGGGATTGGGACCTCGGACCAGCGGCGCGGCTACGTGGAGGCGAGCAGGTCGAGCAGCTCGCCGATCTCCTGGTGGACCTGGGCGGGGTGGCGCATCTTCGCGGCGCGGTCGATCGAGTAGTGGTTTCGCCGCCCGACCTTCCTGCGCTCGACGTAGCCCGCCTCGACGAGATCGTTCACGATTCGCTGCGCCGCCCGCTCGGTGATCCCCACCCTCTCGGCCACGTCGCGCAGGCGCACGTCACCATCTCGGGCGATGCAGACAAGGACCTGGGTGTGGTTGGTGACGAATCGCCACGGCCTCGAATCCTGAGGACTTGACATTCGGGACTTATTTGTCGTATTTTTCTTGTCGCCCATGGTTTCCAACGTACCAGAACGCGACGGCACCGGCTACATCGACGCCGCGGCGTCCATCCGCATCGCGGTCGAGACGCTCGCCGGCGGTAGCGCCCACGTATTCGTGAGGGGCGAGGTCGACCTGGCGACCGCGCCACACCTCGAGCAGGTTCTCGCCGACGCGATCCACGGCACGGACTCGGACGTCCTCGTCGAGTTCTCATCGGACAGCTTCATCGAGTCCACCGGCCTGAACGTCCTCATCCAGGCCGCGCGGCGCCTGCGCGAGAGCGGCAGGGCTCTCCGTGTCACGACCGGGAACGCTCACATGCGGGGCGTGATCGAGACCATGGGCCTCGCCGAGATACTCGCGCTTTAGGCGTGGCCGCTTTAGGTCGTGGCGGTCGTGGGACCGACGTGATTACTCGCCGACGATTCCCTGTTTCCCGCCGCGGCTCGCCGGGTAGTTAGCAGCAGTCATCCGGGGATGGAGGGGTCGAATGTGGGGAGAGAGTGCGAGTGACCTGTGGGGGCGCCTCGAGCAGGAAGAGGAGCGAGAGGTTGAGCTGCTCGACGCTGTCCGGTTACGACTGCAAGGCAGCACAGCTGAGGCAGACGCCGAAGAGCTGAGACCGCCGGTGGACCTCGAGGCCGCATAGTCGCACGCGGCCCACCAGTTGGCCAACGGATGCGAGGCGGCGATCGACGAATCACGTTCGGCCGCTGACCCGCGGTGGTGGCCAGGCTAGGCCCGTTTGCCTAGCTCGTCTTCGTAGTCTTCGATCAGCCTCTTGATCGCCTCCAAGGCCTCCCCGAGGAGGACCTTTCCCATCCTTCCACTGCGCCCGCAGGCGATAGAGCGTCCTAAACGCTTCCTCGCACTCATCAGGCGTATGCCTCGTCGGGACGGGGATAGTGACCTCCATGTACTCCACGCCGATTAGCTCTCGACAACGGCGTACCCGTCGTCTCGAGAAATAACCCGTTCGACCTGGGATGCGCCGCGTCAACGGCTGGCTGATCGTGTTCTGGGTCGCCATGATCCCGATCTCAGGCTTACGAGCTTCGTCTCGGTTGCCCGGCCGACCGAGCGAAAAGCCAACCACCAACGACGAGCAGCATGCCGAAGCCGAGGAAACCCAGGTCCCAGGCGAGGCTTTCGTGCCGCACGTGATGGATACCAAGGAGCTGATGGTCGATGACCCCTTCGACTAGGTTGAAGATCCCCCACCCGACGAGCATCCAACCGATCAGCACCCATCCCGAGGCGTGACCGCCAGAACGTCTGACGCTCCAGAGCAGCCACAGCCCAAGGGCCACGAGAATCCAAGTCGCGGCGTGGAAAAGACCGTCTGCCAGCATGTTGCGTTCCATCCCTTGGACCGTGGACGCTGGCCATCGCTCGGTGCTGGACAGCATGTTGTGCCACTGGGCGATCTGATGGAGAACGATGCCATCCACAAATCCACCTAAGCCAAGCCCGAGGACGATGCCCGGTCTGCTGAGGCCTGCAGACTCTGTCCCAGCCCTCGTGTGCGCATTCATACGCCCGGTATAGCCAGCGGGGCGAACTGCAAACAGCGCCTGCTGTTAGGCGACGCCGAGGACGACGACCGTGCCGTCGTCCTCGAGGGGGTCGCGACAGCAGTCGCTCACGGCCTGCAGGATGGCCATAGCGCTAGCCGCTGCTGTAGCGCTTTCGACGCCCTCGATGGCTCCGCGGATCCCGTTCAGGCCGAATCGCCCACCGGTCTCCGTCCGCCGCTTGGTGATGCCGTCCGTAACGAGGATGAGCCGCTCGCCCGCGGCCATTTGACGCTCCGTTAGCTGAAAGGTGGCCTGGTCTCCCTGGGTCCCCAGCGGTGCGTGAATCGTGCCTTCGAGCGTGCTCACACGGCCGTCCGTGCCGACCAGCATCACGTCTGGGTGTCCGCAGTTCGCCCACGTGAAGGTGCAGGTGGACGCATGCCAACGGGCCACGATGGCCGTGACGTAGAAATCCGGATTCCCCAGTCCGCGCACGGTTTCGTCCATCGCACGAAGCGCCTCGCCGAGGTCGTCGCCGCTTCTTCGGGCGGCGCGTAGGGCGCCGAGCGCCGACGCGCCCAGGCCGGCCGCCGTCGGGCCCGTGCCGGCAGCGTCGGCGATCGCGAGCCAGGCTCCATCACGGTTTTCGACGAAGTCAAACCAATCTCCACCGACTTCGTAGGTCGGCAGGAGCCCGCCTGCCAACTGCGCGCCGGCGATTCGCGTGATCCGAGGTGGGAACAGGTTCTGCTGGATCTCCGCGGCCGGGGTCGTCGGTTTCCGCCGCCGTCTCGCCTCGATGAAGTCCGTGTAATGGTTCGCGAGCTCGAGGGCGGCGGCGCCCTGCTTGGCGATGTCCTCCAGGGGCGCGACCGGCGTGCCGATGCAGAGAAAGAGCGCCGTGACGCGGCCCCGCAGCCAGAGCGGCTCGGCGACGCAGCCGGGAAGGCGCTGCCGCAGCGTTGTCCCGTAGGCAGCGAGCCCTTCGGGGACGATCTCCGGGCCCAGAGCTGGCGGCGCCTCCAGCTCTTCGGGGAAGTTGTCGGAGCCGGCGAGGCGCACGAGCTGCGATCCGTCGATGTCGACGACATAGAGGGCGACGGCGACGCCCGCTGCCCGCCGGGCCTCGGCTACCAGCTGGTCGGGTACGAGATGGGGAGGCACCTCGTCGAGAACGTGTGTGACCTCGAGGGTAAGCGGGCCCTCGCGGCCCAGCTGGCCGGGGGTGCGAAACGGAAGCGTGGCAATCCACGCACTCGGCGGGGGAGAAACGCCGGCCCGTTGCGCGAGGGCCTGGTCGAGAGCCCGGCGGCTCGAGAAATGCCGGTACAACGTCGACCGGCCGACCCCGGCGGCCGCCGCGATCTCGATCATGGTGGCCCGCCGGTCCCCGGCGAGGGCGGCGGCGGCCTCCAAGATCCGCTCGCGACTGGCAACCGCATCCGCACGTGCGGGACCCGGGTCACGCCTCGCTTTGGCCACCTCGCTCGGCGCACCGGCGGCCTGACCCAACCCTGCGCTCAACGTCCTCCGCTTCGCGTGTCTAGCTTGCACTCCATCTGTTCCAGATTCTATGCGCCGGCAGGTTTACATCTCCTTCTTGTGGGACATAGTGTCCTATATGTCCCGTTAGTAGGGACACGTCAATCCAGTGCGACCGTCGACTCCGGGGATACGAAACGGTGCTCGGTCTCGGTCGCACGCTGGAGGAGGGGTTAGATGTTGCTAGCAAGCATCGGCGACAGCGTTGAGCGGGGCCTAGACGAATTCTTCGTCTGGCTTCCCAAGCTCGCCGCCTTCGTCGTCATTCTCATCATCGGCTACATCGTGGCCAAGGTGATCGCGGGTGTGATCGGGCGGGTGCTCCAGCGCACCGGGCTCGATCGGACGCTTCACGAAGGCCAGGCCGGCCAGTGGGTGCAAAAAGTGACCGCGAGCCCATCCCGTCTTATCGGGCGGATCGCGTTCTGGGCGGTCTTTCTGGGGGCCATCTCCCTTGCGGTCTCAGTCTTGGGGATCGACGCGCTCGAAGACTTCGTCGCGGCGATCTATGCGTATCTGCCGAACGTGATCGCTGCGTTTCTGATCTTCCTCGTAGCCGGGCTGGTGGCTGGAGCGGTCGCCGGGCTCGTTGCGCGGACGATGGGCGACACGGCAACAGGGAAGGTCATCGCCACGGTCGTCCCGGTCCTGATCATGGCGATTGCCGGCTTCATGATCCTCGACCAGCTCATGATCGCGCCCGAGATCGTGACCATCACCTACGCGAGCTCTGATGGGTGGGGCCGCCCTGGCCATGGCGCTCGCCTTCGGACTTGGCGGCCGTGACGTTGCCTCCCAGATGCTGCAGGGCGCCTACATCAGGGGGCAGCAGTCGAAGGTGCAGGTGAAGCAGGACCTGCAGCAGGGCAAGGAGCGAACGACGCAGGATGCCGCGCGGATGAAGGCAAAGGCCGAGAACGGCGAAGGCCCAGAGCCCGCCGGCGTCGAGCCGGAGGAGCGGCCGCGCACCCCGATCCCGTGATGATCGTAATTCCAGCAGGAACTCCACGGGAAAGCCGCCGCTAGGAGGAGTGTTGGAGGGGGCCGGTGTCTGCTCGGCCTCCTCCAACTCCGAGTCCTCCGAAGCCCATGCAGCGTCTTAGCCTTGTCCGCTACATCGCAGCGCCGACTCTCGGACTGGAGCCCGGCGTTCGCGCTGGCCGCTCCTTTCGCAACCACCCGTTCCGAGCTCCGTTTACGGACCCGGAACCGGGGTAACGACCGACGACAAAACCCACGTCACCTGGAGGCCCCATGATCCTGCGTCTCGACCGTATCGCAACCGAATTGCCGCCGCCTTCCGACCCTGACCCTGCGGGCGCCGCAGCTGTCCAGGAGTTGATGGGTGGCCGCTTCGGCGAGATGTCCACCTTCATGAACTACACGTTTCAGTCCTTCAACTTTCGCGACCGCCAGGGCGCTCGGCCGTTCTACGACCTGATCGCCAACATCGCCGGCGAGGAGTTCGGTCACATCGAACTGGTCGCCGCAACGATCAACACGATGCTCACTGGAGCCACGCCGACCGACAACGGCAAGGCTCCGAGTGCCGCCATGAAGTAGCTGAAGGGCATCGGCAACCCGCATCACTTCCTTGCCGGCGGCCAGGGCGCGCTCCCTCAGGACTCGCAGGGGCGCCCCTGGAACGGCGACTACGTCTTCTCCTCTGGCGACCTGGTCGAGGATCTGACACACAACTTCTTCCTCGAGACCGGCGCGCGCAACAACAAGCTGAAGGTCTACGAGATGGTCGACCACCCGGCCGCGCGTGCCCTCACCGGGTACCTGCTCGTTCGTGGCGGCGTCCACCAGGTCGCCTACGCGCGCGCTCTCGAGAACCTCACCGGGGCGGACATGATGAAGCTCTTCCCGTCGCCCCGGATCCCCACGGACAAGATCCCCGAGTGCCGGCCGCACATCAAGCGCGGAGACCATCTGCGCCTCTACCGGTTCTCGCCGAAGGACTACCAGGAGCTCGCGGCCGTCTTCAACGGCCCCCATCCCGAGACCGGTGAGGAGCTCGAGGTCATCGATGAAGCTCCTGAGGGCGCGCTTCCCAATGACCTCCCCTCCCAGCCGGCTGTCTTCGCCCCGGACTACGCGCCCGGAGGAGATCGCAGAGATCGCCAGGAAGCTTCGGGAGGCCGCGGGGCTTCCGAAGGAGCCGACCGGCGCGGTCGCAAACGGCAAGGGGCAGACGCGTCGGCGCGCCGCGACAAAGCCACGTCGCCGCACGACGAGCACAACCTCGAGCGCCAGGTCGAAGGCGAAGTAGGCGACACGCAACGAGAGGAGCCTGATGGCGAATCAGTTTCAGCGGGCAGCGACGTCTCGGCCGGCACCTACCGGTGCATGAACTGCGGCAAAACGATCGAGATGAGCTCTCAAACGCACATCCCGCCGTGCCCTTCGTGCGGCGGAGGGGAGTGGGCGACTGTCTCCGGCGGGGACAGCGTCAACGATCCCTATCCAGATCGCTAGGCGAAAAAGACGCAGGCCGGCCGCCGTCACCCGCGGCCGGCCTCGTGACCTAGCAACCCACGGAGGCACCCCATGAAGGCACTCACCTGGCACGGCAGGCGGGACGTCCGCGTCGACGACGTCCCGGACCCGACGATCGAGGAGTCGACCGACGCGATCGTCCGGGTCACGTCGACGGCGATCTGCGGCTCCGACCTGCATCTCTACGAGGTGCTCGGCCCGTTCATCGACGAGGGCGACATCCTCGGCCACGAGCCGATGGGGATCGTGGAGGAGGTCGGGCCGACGGTCACCCACATCAAGCGGCGGCGACCGCGTCGTGATCCCGTTCAACATCTCCTGCGGGCACTGCTGGATGTGCGACCGCGGGCTCCACGTCACAGTGCGAGACGACCCAGGTGCGCGAGCACGACACGGGCGCCGCGCTCTTCGGCTACACGAAGCTCTACGGCCAGGTTCCGGGCGGCCAGGCCGAGCTACCTACGGGTCCCGCAGGCGCACTTCGGCCCGATCAAGGTGCCCGACGGCCCGCCGGACGAGCGTTTCCTCTTCCTCTCGGACGTGCTGCCGACCGCGTGGCAGGCGGTGGAGTACGCCGACGTCCCCGCCGGCGGGAGCGTCGCCGTCTTCGGGCTCGGCCCCATCGGCCAGATGAGCGCGCGCATCGCCAAGCACCAGGGCGCCGGCGGGTCTTCGGCAGTCGATCTCGTGCCCGAGCGGCTCGAGATGGCACGCCGTCACGGGGTCGAGGTGATCGACGCCGACGAGCACGACGACGTCGCCGGGCCGTCTCGCGAACGCACCGGACGGCCGCGGTCCGGACTCGGTGATCGACGCGGTCGGCATGGAGGCGCACGGCGCCGAGGTGCGCCGAGGCTCGCGCAGAAGTCCGTCGGGCTGCTGCCCGACTGCCGTCGCCGCGGCCGATGATGGAGAAGGCCGGGCGTCGATCGGCTTGCCGGCGCTCCTGGACGCGATCGACGTCGGTCCGCCGCGGCGGAACGATCTCGATCATCGGCGTCTACGGCGGCACGGCCGACCCGCTGCCGATGCTGCAGATCTTCGACAAGCGCTCACAGTCGCGCATGGGCCAGGCGCAACGTCAAGCGCTGGATCGACGACCTCCTGCCGCTCGTGGCCGACGACGACGACCCGCTCGGCGTCGATGACCTCGCCACCCACCGGCTGCCGCTCGACGATGCCCCGCACGGCTACGAGATCTTCCAGAAGAAGCAGGACGGCGCGATCAAGGTCGTGCTCGAGCCTTGATCGGTGGCTCTAGGCGGGGACCCGGGTGCCGACCGCCACCTCTGCAGCCTTGAGCCGAAGCGCCTCTACCCGCGCGATCTGATTTTCCGCCTCTTCGGCCAGCGCGGCGAAGTCGTGACCGCCGAGCGGGCGTCTTTCGAAGACTTCTTCCAGCAGGCGCCACATGGCTCTCTTGCCGGTGATGCCGATCGTGAGGCTCTCGAGCTCTTCGACTCGAGCAAGTGGCGTATAGCCCACGAGGCGCCCGTTCGGCTTGAGGCGTTGCACCTTCTCGAACGTCCAGGCGACGGACGACTTCAGACGCGAAGGCTCGGCTCCCAGGTCGCGCGCTAGGTCGATCAGCGTCTCGCGGTCGGAGCGAATGTCCGCGGCGAGCTCTTCGAGCGGCTCACTGAACTGTGTGCCTTCGTTGTTTCGCCGGCAGCGTTCGACGAGCTCGACGCCGAACATCGCCCCCGCGAGGTGGTCTTGCAAGTAGATGCGTAGTGGGTCGGTCATGCAGGATCCGTATCCGCGTCCTGCATGGCGGAAACGTCGGCGCCGCTGCGAGCCCGCGCAACCCGAGCCGAGACCCGACGCCTGGTCGCTAGCGCTGTGGCAGGTCGCGACGCTCCAGATCGCCGGTGGCGGGCCCCTGGACGACGGCGCCCTCAGCGGTAAAGCGTGACCCGTGTCACGGGCATTCCCACGTTTCGTCGCCCTCGCTCCATTCGACGAGGCAGCCGAGGTGCGGACAGCGCGCGGAGAGGACGTGCTGCGTGCCAGTGTCGTCTCGGTAAACCGCGAAATGACGGCCGCCGACCCGCAGGACCGCGCCTTCGCCGGGCGCCAGGCGGTGAACCTCGCCTCCCGCGCGTGGACGGAGGCGATCGCCGAGGAAATGGCGCGCGACCCGGGCGTTTTCCACCACGAGCGCCTTCGCAGAGGCGCGGGGGGTGACGCGGCCGGGATCGTACAGGTCGGTCCACGGATTCGGCCTTCCGACGATGGCGTCTGTGATGATCCGGGCGGCGATCATCCCCTTCGTCAGCCCCCACTTCGCAAAGCCGGTCGCCACGTAGACCCGGTCGTCGCGGCGCCGCATTCGACCGATATAGGGCAGGCCGTCCGCGGGCATGTAGTCGTGTGCCGACCAGCGCAGCCGAGAGCGGACGTGCTCGTAGAAGCGAAGCTCTCCCCCGGGCACGAGCACTCGGCGGATCTCGAGCAACGCCATGGACGGGTCGGGGACGCTGCAGAGGACCCAGATGAGGACGGCCGCGTCGTAGCTTTCGTCATCGGCCGGCAGCGCCGAGGCGACACCGTCGACCACGTCGATCGGAATCGGCGCCTCACCCGCGCGGGAGGCCGCAGCCGCGCGAGCCGTCGGGTCCGGCTCGACGGCGAGGAGGCTCGTCACGGCCGGCGGGTAAAGCTCGAAGGCCCGCCCGTCACCGCATCCGATCTCGAGCACGCGACCGCGCAGGCCCGCGAGCAGCCGGCGACGAAGCTCGCGCGCCACGGGGTCAGGGCTGCGCTGCTCCCGGTGCTCCAGGAATCGCGCGAACCGCGACTGCTCGGTGCCGTAGAGCGGCGGGCTCGTTGTCATCGGCCACGAAAGTTTGCGCACGATTTGACATGTAACCATTAGGTTACATAACCTACTCGCATGGACGCGGTGTTCAAGGCTCTCGCCGACCCGACTCGCCGGAGCCTCCTCGACGAGCTGTACGCGGACGACGGGCAGACGCTGAGCGCACTCGAGCGGCGCCTGCCGATGACGCGGATCGGCGTCATGAAGCACCTGCGTGTGCTCGAGGACGCCGGTCTCCTGACCACGAAGCGACGCGGTCGCGAGAAGCTGCATTTCCTGAACCCCGTCCCGATCCGGCTCGTCCACGACCGGTGGGTGAGCAAATACGCCGAGCCCTGGGCCGCGTCCCTCACCGGGCTCAAGAAAAGACTTGAGGAGGAAGTGATGGAGAAGGTATTCGAGATCTACATCAAGACCACGCCCGAGCGGCTGTGGGAGGCGATCACCGACCCCGAGCTGAGGTCGCAGTACTCGTTCGGCATCGGCGTCACCTCGGACTGGACGAACGGCTCGCGTTATGAAGCGGCCCACGCGGCAGCCGGTGTCGCAATCGCCGAGGGCGAGAACCTGGAAGTCGATCCGCCGCACCGGCTCGTGCAGAGCTTCAACGCCCTGTGGAGCGACGACGTGAAGGCCGAGGGCACCTCCAGGGTTACCTGGGAGATCGAGCCCGTCGGCGATTCATGCAGGTTGATCGTCACGCACGATCAGCTGCGCGAGGGCGCCCACGACGAGATCTACGGCGGCTGGCCGCAGATCCTCTCCGGCCTGAAGACGCTGCTGGAGACGGGGGAGAGGCTGACAACGCACGGCTCGCTCCTCTACTCGGATCTCACGGAACCGGTCGCCTGAGACCGAGCCCGCCCTGGAGCGGGGCGTCGCCGTGACCGGCGGCGCCTCGCTCCGCTTGGGCACGCCCGGGGACGCCCGTCCGCGGCTAAGATTGTCCGGCGCCCGGGGGCGTAGTTCAGTTGGTTAGAACGCCGGCCTGTCACGCCGGAGGTCGCGGGTTCGAGTCCCGTCGCTCCCGTCCTTTGCTCAAGCGGCTTGCGCCCGACGTGGCACAGACGTCCGGGCACTCTGCGGTTGCAGCTCAGTGCCCTGAACGTTCCTCAGCTCTGGCCCGCCTGTCCAACGCTACTCGGCGCTGCAATCTGCTCAAGCGTGACGCAGGGCTTCGTCTCGCGGTGATCGCCTAGCTTCAACCGCTCGCGTCAGGTCTCCTCGCCTCTATCGATGAGGTGGGCGACGGCCCTCGACCGGCCCTGCTTCTCCGCCCAGAAGATGGCTGGATGGCCGTCGACTTCGGCGTCAACGGCGTACCGGCGGCGAGCAACTGGTCGACGACATTGAGACGCTCGTTGACCGCCGCTGCGCGCAGTGCACACGCTCGCTGGAAGTCCGACAGCGTCTTCGAGATCCCACGCGCACATGTCTCCGGCCCCTGCTCCCTTCGATGATCGACTGAGGCTCGGCGCCAGCGGCGATCAGTAGGTCTACGATCTCGGGCCACCCGTAGGCGGCGGCAAGCCGAAGCGCTGCGTCGGGCGGATTGTCGGCGAGTCGTCGCGGGCGCCAGCATCGGCATACGCGCACGACGTCGGTATCCCCGCGGCTGGCCGCGCAGTCAGAGGGCTTCCGTTCTTTCGTCTCGTCATCCTTGTCAGCCCCAGCATCGAGGAGCACTCCAGCAAGTTCCCCCGTCCGCTTGTGGGTCGCATAGCCGTAGAAGCGGACCATTCCGACGTAGGTCAGCGGCGATGTCGGTTCAATCTCAGGAGCGGTGACAAGCAACGTCGCAGCGAGCGATGGTCTCGCTGTGCACCAGCTCACGCAGTCCATCGACATCTCCAGCATCGACCGCCTCGCGCACGTTCTCCGATGCCACTCGCAGAGCCTAATGCGGATCGCAGTCTAGCGGAGCGGCGCCCGTAGCTGCTCCCCGATTGGAAACGGTGAAACGGGGCCGTTCAGATCAATCGGGTGAGAGGCGCTCACGCCAGCTTTGCGCCCGACGCGGCTAAAACGTCGGGCCCAAACTTGCCCTCAGCTCTTCCGTAGCCCCACTAGCCCCCCACTTGCCCTCAAACTTTGTCCACAACGGTTCCGCCCCCTCGTCTCCCTCGTTTCGGCCGCACGGCCTGTCACCCGGAGGTCGCGGGTTCGAGTCCCTCCTCCCGTTCTCGGTTTCCCCTGCAAGCGGCGGGAATCCGAGCCGGCTAGGAGCCGCGCCGGCTGTCGAGCCCGTGGCCCAATAGTGGCCTAAACACCGGCGTCGGCTCTTCGCGGAAAGAAGTCTGGCCTAAGGCCTGGTCGCTGTGGCGAGCGAGGCCCTCAACCCCTCGGGGTCAAAACGGCCGTCTAGCCCTCATCCGGCGGCCCACGGCCAAAGACACGATGCCTGTGGCGTGACGAAGTGGAAGTGCCTGCACAACGCTTTGGCCAGTCCGACGGCGATGAGTTTCGCAGTGGTCCCCAGTCTGTAACCCACATCGATCAACCGCTCTCGAGGAGAACGACATGACCGCTACCTACACCTTCGACGTCTTTTCCAGCCTCGACGGCTACGGCTCTGTCAGCGCAAACTGGGCCGGCTACTGGGGTAAGCAAGGCCCCGAGTTGCTTGACCACCGCCTTGCCTTGTACGGCCCGGAGCAGCGGATGGTCTTCGGGGCCAACACGTATCGGGCATTCGCGCGGATGCTGGCCTCGAGCACCGAGGAGTCCGAAGTGCGTGACCCATGGGTCACCCGGATGAGGAGCATGCCGGCAACCGTGGTGTCGACGACGCTGGAGGAACCCCTCGACTGGCCGAACGCGACCGTCGTGAGCGGTGACGCCGTCGACGTCGTTCCCCGGCTCAAGGAGGAGTCCGAGGTGCCGCTGCGCTCGCACGGCAGCCTGTCGTTGAACCGGGCGCTGATGGCCGCCGGCCTCGTCGACTGCGTGCAAGTGACGCTCTTTCCTGTCATCACCGGTCAGACCGGGCTGGACCCGATCTTCCAGGGTGCGGCCGACTTCGACCTGGAGCTGCTCGAGCACCGGACGCTCGACGGTCACATCCAAGAGCTCATCTACCGACCTACCCTCCATTGACCCTCCTCGGCCTGCTCCTCGAGCGCGTCGAGCTCGGCGAATCTGTAGACGCGCACCGGCCGTGGCGGCGGCTCCGGGTTCTCGCCCTCGCCGGCGGAAGGGTTCGTACTCATCAGGCGCCAGCGGAGGGCGGCGGCCGGCACCTGGCGGAGCACGCCCATCACCTTGTGCGCGTAGCGGGGCGGCCGCATCACGCGCCAGGCGCCGAGCTCCAGCGCCATCGTCTCGAGCTCGGCGAGGCGAGTCTCGCCGTAGGCGTCGAGCGGTCGCTTGAGTCACTCGCGTAAGGTCGCAATCGTGCGCGGCGAGCGGATCGCCTCGTGCCGGGTGACGTAGAGCTCGACGAGCTCGCGCAACGTGAGCTCAGAGGCGGCCGCGGGTCTGCGGCCGTTCACGACCGGGAGCATGTTCTCGGCGTGCCAGCGCGCTCCTCGGTGCGGTTGCGAAAGCCGGAGCGACGGCGGCGGCGGCCATCGGGAAGGAGGCAGAGGGAACTTGCAGCACGGAGCCACGCTCGACCGATGAGGCCCGCGCCTCGGTGCGGTCACAACGAGGAAGACCACCACGAGAGAAGGGACGACCCATGAAACTGACCACCATGACGCAAGTCACCGTCGATGGAGTGATGCAGGGAAACGGCGGCGCGTCGGATGAGGACCGCAGGAACGGATTCGAGCGCGGCGGATGGGCCATGGGGGTGGCCGACAACGAGACCATGACGTTCATCAACCAGACCTACCAGCGCGCCGACGCGTTCCTGTTCGGCCGGCGGACCTACGAGCTCTTCGCCGGCTACTGGGGCGCAGAGGAGCGGGCTCGCGCCGCGGCGGAAGATCCGGGCAACCACCCGATCGCAGATGCCTTGAACACGAAGCCCAAGTACCTCGCATCGACCACGCTCACCGAACCGCGCTGGGCGAACACCACCCTCCTCTCCGGTGACCTCGCGGCTGCCATCGGCGAGCTGAAAGCCAAGCCGGCGGGTGAGCTGCAGGTGCACGGCAGCGGTGCACTGATCCGATGGCTGCTCGAAAACGACCTCGTCGACGAGATCAACCTGCTCATCGTCCCCGTGGTCCTCGGCCAGGGCACGCGGCTGTTCCCCGACGCCGGCCCGGACATTGCGCTTGACCTGGTCGACTCGCGAGCCGACTCGAAGGGTGTAACGATCCAGGTCTATCGGCCCACCGGGCGCCCGCAGTATGCAACCGCCACCGCTGACTGAAGCACCGTGTGCCGAACGGCGCATCCCGAGACGCGGAGCGGGAACCGCTTGCTTGCGTCGGACAAGGGGCCGCAACCCTGTAGCCGTAAGGGTTCCGGCCTATCCACCCTTATCGCCGCCCGTCGGAGCGCGGCGCTGGGCGCGGCCTGTCACGCCGGAGGTCGTGGGTTCGGGTCCCGTCGCTCCCGTCTCTCAAGATACGCGGGAACTCTTTCCGGCTCGCGGACATAATCGGTCGATGGGGCAGGCGACCGATGGTGACCTGTGGAGGCGTGCGGTGGAGGTGAGCCCGACGCATTCGGTGTTCTCTTCGAACGGCACGCTCAGGCCATCTACAACTATCTCTTCCGGCGCACGGCGGACTGGGCGCTCGCGGAAGACCTGACCTCGGTCGTCTTCCTCGAGGCCTGGCGGCGCCGCACGGACGTGCGCCTCGAGCGGGAGCTCGTCCTGCCGTGGCTGCTCGGGGTGGCGACGAACGTTCTCCGCAACAGACGTCGCTCGCAGCGGCGGCACCGCGCTGCGCTCGAGCGGCTGCCGCGCAACCACGCCCACGACTTTGCCGATGAAGCGAACAGCCGGCTCGACGACGAGCGTCAGATGCGAACTGTGCTACGAGCGATCGCGAGGCTGCCCAGGCGAGAGCAGGACGTGCTTGCGCTCTGCGCCTGGGCCGAGCTCAGCTATGAGGAAGCCGCCGTTGCGCTCGGTGTTCCGGTAGGCACGGTGCGCTCGCGACTTTCGAGGGCCCGGGCGCAAATCCGGGAACTCAACTCGGGCCACGGACACGAACCGGACTGCGAACCTGCCGTCCCGGCGAAGGAGGCGTGAAGGATGCACGACGACACTCGCATCCCGGCCCAGCGTGACCTCCCTCCCGGACCGCTCCAGCTTCGAAAGGGCATCTCGTGAGGGAATTGATCATGTGGGATCAGAGGCTCGCGGCGAAGGCTCGCCTGGCTCTCGTGCTTGTCCGGCGGTCATCGCCGTCCTGGCCGTCACCGGCTTCACCACCTACGCGCTCACCCGGGAGCCCACCCATCTCGAAAGCGTTGGCTGCTTCGAGACAGCTGACCTCGACGGGAACATCGCGATCGTGAACGCCGACGGAAGGGATCCGACGGCGATCTGCGCCGAGCTGTGGCGCCAGGGAGACATGGGACCTGGGCCTGCACCCAGAGTCTGGCCGCCTGCGTGCTCGACGGGCGCGCTCGGCGTGTTCCCGAGCTCGGGCAAATACACCTGCGAACAACTCGGCCTTGCCGACCTCCCCCCGACGTACGCAGCGGAAGCGGAGCGCTTTTCCGGTCTTCGCGACGCGATCGCCGCGAAGCTCGGTGCGTCATACGGAAGTACGGTGCGTGATCCGAAATGCCTACGGGAGCAGAAGGCCCGCGCGCTCGTTCGCCACGAGCTCGCTGCCCGCGGGTACGAGGACTGAGCATCGAGGTCATGGGGAGCGGATTCACCGAGAGTCCGTGCGTCGCGGTGGGCCTGGGGTTCGACGGCGAGCGGAAGGTCGTCATCCTCGTCCCCGAGCCGGATTACTAGCGGTCGACTAAGACGCGGTCGCCGCGACGTAGCGCGCGAGCATCCGTGAGACAGCGAGGATTTGCCTTGCGAAGCGCCTGGGGCTCCTTCTCGCCCGCTCAGTCAACAACTGCGATTGCGTCGATCTCGATCAAATACCCGGGCTCGGCCAACGCCTCCACTCCCAACAGGGTGTCGGCGGGCTTGTGATCACCGAATACCGCAATCCGGGCCTCCGAAATAGCAGGCAGATACTCAGGCCGGTGGTGAACGACATAGATCACGATCTTGGTCACTTGCTCCGGCACCGCTCCAGCGGCGGCGAGGCAGCGGCCGAGGTTGGCGAATGCGTGGCGAGCTTGGCCAGCCAGGTCGCCGGGGCTTACAAGGTTGCCCCGAGCGTCGTCGGCAACCTGTCCCGCAACGAACACAAGCCGGGTGCCGCTCGCGGCAACGACCTGCGTATAAGACTCCGGCGTAGGCAGCTCGTCGGGATTGATGAGCTTGAGTGTCATTGGGCGCAGCCCTCCGTTGAATGGTTGACGGGGACGACGGAAGGGAAGCATGCGCACAGTCAAGAGACCTTGAAGGCCGCCGTCGGCGGGCTCCCCAGTCGCGGTCAACCCAGCCAAGTAAACACCGATCCCGAATCGGCAAGCCCCACCGAGAGAGCCTGCGCGGTCACCCCCGGGCCGCAAGGCCCGGGGGTTGACCATTCGGTCTAGGCGGAGACGGGGGTCGGCTTCGTCTCGGGCGAGGCCTCGGATTCGGAGAGGTCGAAGCGAGGCAACCACTGGAGCCAGCTGGGCAAATACCAGTTCCAGTCTCCGAGCAGCTTCATCGATGCGGGCAGGAGCACCCCGCGGACGATCGTCGCGTCGATCAGGATCGCGGTCGCGAGGCCGACGCCGAACTGCTTGAACATCAGCATCGAGAGCGTCGTGAAGACCGCGAAGACGGCGACCATGACGATCGCGGCGCTCGTGACGACACCGGCCGTCGACTTGATTCCGTGCGCGACCGCCTCGTCGGTGGACGCCCCACGCTGAACCAACTCCCGAATGCGGCTCAGGAGGAACACGTGGTAGTCCATCGAGAGCCCGAACAGGATCACGAACAGGAGCAGCGGGACCACCGGGTCCATCCCCGCTGTGGAGTTGAAGCCGAGGAGGCTCTTGCCGAGGCCGTGCTGGAAGACGAGCACGAGCACCCCGTAGGCGGCGCGCCACGGAGAGCAGGTTGAGCACGATCGCCTTGGCCGCGATCACAGGCGACCGGAAGGCAACCAGCATGAGCGTGAAGGCGAACACGAGCACGAACCCGACGACGAGCGGCAGCTTCGACTTGATCTCGTCGGTAGCCGTCCTTCCACTGGGCGGTGAGGCCCGTGACGCCTGCCTCGGTGTCCGGAAGCGCACCCACCGTCGTCGGGCACGATCTCGTCGCGGAGAAGAGCCAGCGAAGCGTTCGAGACCGCGTCGGTCCCCTTCCCGTCGATGGGCACCGTGATGTTCGCGACCGTCCCGTCATCGTTGACGTCGACCGTGATCGGCTCGTGCATCCGGCCGCTCGCGAGCGCCCGCTGCTCGAGCTGCTCGATCGCCGCCTGCATGGTCGGCGCGTTCACGTCCGGAGCCTTGACGACCACGTTGGCCGGTAGAGCCGTTCCGGGGAACGCCTGCTGCATGCGGTTGTACGTCTGGACGACGGGCAGGGACTCCGGGAACGTGTCCGGGCCCGGCTTGCACCATGCGAAGCTGGAGCGCGGGAATCGCGAGCGCCGACCAGCAACCCGCCGGCGAGGACCGCCGACAGCACGGGCCGGCGCAGGACGCGGTCGACGATCGCGCCCCAGATCCGACCCTCGCCGTCCTCGCGGCGCAGGCGGCCGACGAGCGGAACGCGAGCCCGGTCGACCTTGTCGCCGAGCCTCGACAGCAGTGCGGGGAGCACGGTCAGCGAGCCGAGCATCGCGATCGCGACGACCATGATCGTCGCGACGCCGAACGAGGCGAAGATCTTGTCGCCGGTCAGGAACATGCCGGCCATGGCGGTCATGACCGTCAGGCCCGAGACGAGCACCGCGCGGCCGGAGGTCGCGGCCGCGACTTCGAGCGCATCCCGTTCACTGCGTCCCGCGGCCCGCTCCTCGCGTTCACGCCGCAAGTAGAACAGCGAGTAGTCGACGCCGACCGCGAGCCCGATAAGGAGCACGATCGCGCCGGCCTGATTCGCCAACGGCACGGCCTGGCTGGTGCACGGCGACGAGGCCGAAGGTCGCGAAGACGGCCGTCAGAGCGAGCAGCAGTGGAATGCCCGCGGCGACGAGAGCCCCGAACGCGATCACGAGGATGATGAGCGTGATCGGGAGCGACAGGAGACCGGCCTTCCCCAGGTCGTCCCCGGACGCCGTCTCGATCGCCTTGACCGAGCTCGCGTCTCCGAACTCGCCGATGAAGACCTGCGGGTGAGCCTGCTGCGCGGCGTCGACCTGGTCGAGAACCGGGTCGATCTTGTCTGCCGCCTCGTCGGCGGCGCCGCGGATCTCGAACTCGACCAGCACCGCGTGGCCGTTCCTGGAGATCTGGCCCGCGTTGCGCTCGTCGAGCGGCGAGCGGACGTTCTGCACGACGCCGAGCTTCGAGATCCTCGCGACGACGTCCTCGACTGCGGCCGTGAACGCCGGATCGGTCGCCGACAGCGAGCGGCTCTCGATGAGGACGCTCTCGGCGGCGGGCCGCTTGAAGCCCGCATCGAGGATCCTGTCCATCCGACCCGACTCACGCGGCCCGGCCGTGTTCGGATCGATCGTCTTCGTCCCGGCCATCCCGCCTAGGGCGAAGGCGACGATGACGAACGCGAGCCAGCCGAACGTCGCGGTCTTCCAGTGATCGGCGCTCCAGCGACCCATCCGGGCCGCCAGGTTGTTGGGCTTTGGTGCGGACATGAGCTTCCTCCTTCGCGTTTGAGAACTCCTGGGTCGACGCTAGGAGGCGACCGCGCTAAGCGCGTCGTCGGAAGGCCGGATTCGAGCTGGAACCGACCGATGATTCCGGCTCCTACTCGGGTAGGAGGCGACGCTCGAGCACCTGCAGTACGTTCAACGCATGAGCCGCGCCAGTTCACTCGCGCGCAAGTACGGCTTCGACGCTGCTGATCGTGGTCACCGCGATCTGCGGGGTGCTCGACGTCGCCCTCCGGAACGACGCCGTCCGAGCGCCCGCGCACGACGCACTGGGTTCGTCGTACCGGCAATCGCGCTCGTCGTCCTGCCGCTGCTCTTCCGTCGGCGCTTCCCGTTCGCCGCCCCGGCGTCGGTCTGGCTCGTGGCCGCGGCGGTCTCCTTCATCGACGGACGGTTGATCGTGTTCTCGGTCAGCGCCTCGGTGGCAGGCCTGGCTGCCGCCTTTCTTCTCGGCAATCTCGGCGACGCCGTGCAAGCGCGCGTCGGATTGGTCGTCGTCCTCGGCGGGGCCGCGATCATCATCTACAACGACCCCAATCGCTCGCCGGGCGACTTCCTATTCACACCGCTGCTGTTCGCGATCGGCTGGTTGGCGGGCTATGCGCTGCGCGAGCGAGCCGTGCAGGCGGAGGCCGCAGAAGAACGCGCGACATACGCCGAGCGCGAGCGCGAGGCGGCGGCCCGGATCGCGGTTGCCGAGGAGCGCGCCCGCATTGCGCGCGAACTCCACGATGTCGTCGCCCACGCCGTCAGCGTGATGATGCTCCAGGTCGGCGCCGTCCGGCACAAGCTTCCGCAAGCGCTCGAGGAGGACAGAGACGCTCTCAGGCGCGTCGAGCAGGCCGGCCGCACAGCGCTCGCCGAGATGCGCCGCCTCCTCGGGGCGATGCGCCACGACGGGCAAGCGCTCGAACTCGACTCCCCAGCCGGGCCTCGACAGCCTCGACTCCTTGCTCGAGGAGGTCGGCCGCGCCGGCCTCCCCGTGCGGCTGCACCTCGACGGCGACCGATACCCGCTGCCGCGCGGGATCGACCTCTCCGCATACCGGATCATTCAGGAAGGGCTCACCAACACCCTGAAGCACGCGCGCGCCAGCCACGCTGACGTGACCGTTCGCTACGGGTCCGACGAGCTGCAGATCGAGATCCGCGACGACGGCCGCGGCGCCTCGACCACCGACGGCCTCGGCCACGGCCTCGTCGGCATCCGCGAGCGCGTCAAGATCTACGGCGGCGAGATGACCGCGGGCACCGCAACCGAGGGCGGCTTCATCCTCAGCACGCGCCTCCCGCTTGAGCGGCGACCGGCCATGACGATCCGCGTCCTCGTCGCCGACGACCAGTCGATGGTGCGCGCCGGCTTTCGCATGCTCCTCGCCGACGAAGAAGACATCGAAGTGGTCGCCGAGGCGAGCAACGGGCTCGAGGCGGTCGACAAGGCGGCCCGCTTCCATCCGACCGTCGTCCTGATGGACATCCGCATGCCCGAGCTCGACGGCCTCGAGGCGGCCCGGCGGATCCTCGCCGCCGACAACGGCGCGCGAATCCTGATCCTTACCACCTTCGACCTCGACGAGTACGTCTACGAAGCACTCACAGCCGGCGCCAGCGGCTTCGTGCTCAAGGACGACCCTCCCGAACAGCTGATCGCCGCGATCCGCACTGTCGCCGCGCGGAGACGCGCTGCTCTCACCGACGATCACGAAACGCGTGATCAAGCAGTTCGCGCGGATCCCGCGTCCCGACGCCTCCCAAGGAATTCGACGAGCTGACCGACGCGCGAGCAGGAGGTCTTCCGCCTGATCGCCAACGGCCTCTCCAACCCAGAGATCGCGCACGAGCTCTACATCAGCGAGACAACCGTCAAGACACACGTCACGCACATCCTCCAGAAGCTCAACCTCCGCGACCGCGTCCAGGCGGTCGTGCTCGCCTACCAGACGGGGGTCTTCGATGCGGACACGCGGCCAAGCACGCGACTCTCGAACGAAGCAGTCTGAACTGGATCAGGGGCTGAGGAAAAACGGGGCATGTTGGATCGCCGAGTCGGTGCCGTCGGTCGGCCCGCCTTGCTCGCTCAGATCCAGCGGCGGCGCTTGAAGACGAGGTAGAGGCCGACCGACGTGAGCACCATCAGCGCGAGGGCGAGCGGGTAGCCGAACTTCCAGTCGAGCTCGGGCATGTGCTCGAAGTTCATCCCGTAGATCGTCCCGACCAGAGTTGGGGCGAAGAGGATCGCGGCCCAGGCGGAGATGCGCTTCACCTGCTCGTTCTGCGAATGCGACGCCTCGGTGAGGGCCTTCGTCTCGAGCGTCAGGTTGACGCTGAGGATGTTCTGCAGGAGAGCGCGGAACGCGTCCGCGTGCTCCTCGGCCCGAATGGCGTGGTCCTGGACGTCGCGCAGATACCGCCCTTCCTCCTCGTCGATTCTCGGCTCGTCGATCAGACGCGCCAGGATGTCGGCCAGCGGTCCTGTCGCGCGCTGGAACTCGATCACCTCTCGTAGCAGCTGGTAGATGCGCCGTGAGACGGTTGGGCTGCCGCCGAAGACCTCATCCTCGATCTCGTCGATGTCGTTCTCGAGGCCGGCGACGACCGGCTCATAGCCGTCGACGACGTGGTCGACGATCGCATACACGATCGCCATCGGCCCCTTCCGCAGGAGATCCGGGCGCGCCTCGAGACGCCGACGCACCCGCCCCAGCTCCGGCGCGTCGCCGTGTCGTACGGTGATGACGAACTGGGGGCTGACGAAGATCTCGATTTCCCCGAACACCACCGTCTCCGACTCGTCGACATAGCGAGCCGGGCGCAGGACGATGAAGAGCGTGTCCCCGTAGCGCTCGAGCTTCGGACGCTGATGTGCCTTGACTGCGTCCTCGACCGCGAGCTCGTGCAGATCGAACTCGCGGGCGACTGCAGAGAACTCCTCCGCGCTCGGCTCGTAAAGGCCCAGCCACGCAACCGCGTCGCCGGCCTTGCAGGCATCGTGCAGCTCGGCGAAGTCGTCGGGCTCCGCCACACGACGCCCGTCGCGGTAGACGGCGCGGTCGATGATCACGCGAGAACGGTATCTTCTCTGCCCGTCGGCACTCCCGCCCCGTGCAGCGCGTATAGACGCCTTTGGGCCCGTCCTGGGCCGCTCACTCAGAGGCAGTGCCGTAGCGCAGGTGAACCATGCCGCTGCCGAAGCGGCGCTCGTCCAGCAGCTCGAGCCTCAGGCGGACGTTGTCGGGGAGCGCTTGCTTGCCGCCTCCCACCACGATCGGCGCGACGAACAGGTGCAGTTCGTCGACCAGCCCCGCCTCGAACGCGTGGGCGGCGAGAGCGGGGCCCGCCACGGCGAGGTCACGCTCCGCTGTCGCCTTCAGCTGCCGGACCGCTTCGGGGTCGAAGTCTCGCTCGATCCGCGTCCTCGCAGTCGAGACCGCCTCCAGCGTCTTCGAATAGACGACCTTGTCGGCCGCGCGCCAGATCTCCGCGAAGTCCTGGATGTGAGGATGCTGGTCGGCGATCGTCTCCCAGGCGATCATCACCTCGTACATCCGGCGCCCGTAGAGGTAGGTGCCGACCGGGCGCGCCAGCTCGTTGACGAACGCATGCACCTCCTCGTCCGGCTCCGCCCAGTCGAACTTGCCCTCCTCGTCCTCGATGTAGCCGTCGAGCGACATGAGCGTCAGGTAGATCAGCTTGGCCACTCGACGTTCCTCAATCGCGTGCGGGGAAGGAATGATGCTCGTGCGAGACGATCCAGCGACCGCCCTCCTTGCGCAGCCCGACGGTCAGGCGCAGACGGTTGTCGGGATCCTGTCTCAGCTCCTCTTCGGTCCCGCACCGGAGCAGCGCGGTCGCGAAGGCAACGTCGGCACCCGCGGTCACGTCGAGCGAGACGATCTCGAACGAGGCCCCGCGCCTCTGCCGCTCGAAGAACGGGGGCCAGGTCTCGCGGTAAGCCTCGATGCGGCGAACCTCGTTCGGCGGCGGCACGTCGAACATCTGGATGTCGTCCGCGTGATCGGCGAGCACGGCCTCCAGGTCGCCGGCGTGAACCGCCTTGGCCCAGCGCTCGATCAGCGCGCGGATCGCCGGCTCGGACTCCTGCTGCTCGGTCATTCCATCGGGATCGCGGACATGTCCATGTGGATGAACGACCACTGATGCCCGTCGAGGTCGCGGAAGCCCCGCATGTACATGAAGCCGTCTCCTGCGGCTCGCCGAGGGCCTGGCCGCCGGCGTCCAGGGCCTTCTCGGTGAGGTCGTCGACCTGCTCTTTGCTCTCGGCCGAGAGCCCGACGATCACTTCCCTGCTCTTCGAGGTGTCGGCGATCTCCTGCGGCTCGACGAAGCTCTGGAAGAACGGCTCCACGACCAGCATGACCGAGGTGTCGTCGCTGACGATCATCCGGGTCGCATTCTCGTCGGTGAACTGCGGGTCGAACGAGAAGCCAAGCGTAGTGAAGAAATCGGTCGCCTTGGTCAGATCCTTGACGGGCAAGTTCACGAACGTCTGCATCGCCATCGTGCGCTCCTTCTTCAGCTGTCGCAGGTACTGACCGCCGAAGGCGCAGGAAATCATCGCTAGTCGACGTCGGCTCGGCGGTAACGCCACGTGGCGCAACCAGCCGGCGATCGCGATCGCGGACGAACGACGACCGCGACCGCGCGGAGGCCCGCCTCGAACTCGCTCGGCGCCAGCGAGCCGAGCCCGAGGACGGATGCCGTCCAGCCGAGCACCGTCAAGCGCGCAGCGCCGTCGGCGGCGCAGAGGATGCGTTCTCCCAGATGACGACGAACGCGAGCCCCCACCAGACCGCCCTGCGGAACCAGAGGCCGGCGGCGACGAACAGGCCGGCGTACGCGAGCGCTCCGAGAGATGCCGCCGCCAACGTCGCCCAGGCGACGCTCGCCTGCTCCGGCGACGAGCGCGGACGCGGTGAGAGGCAATGCGGTGAGCGGCACGACGATGGTGGCCGTGGCCAGCACGGCGGCCGCCGGCAGCTGCCAGCGCGGCACCGGCTTCAGCCACAGGTAGACGAGGAGACGGTCCTCGATGAGATCGCCGATCGCCGAGGTGCCGAGCCAGAGCGTCGCGAGCGGCACGAGGAGCCCGAGCCCGTAGGAGGCGACGGCATCGGCGGCCGCCTGGTCCGGGTTCGAGTCGAAGCGGGCGAACACGCCGATCACGACGGCGAGCGCGCTGAGCGCGCCGATGCCGAGCAGACGCGGAATGCTGAGCTGCGTCCGGAGCACGAGCCGGTAGAGCGCCGCGAGCGTGGCCAGCGTGGCCGGGCGGGACGGTGAGACCGTGCCGGCGTCGAGGTCGTCATCGCTGCACCACGTAGCGGAACACGCCCTCGAGATCGGCGTCGAGCGGACGCACCTCGAACAGGCGGGCGTCGCGGTCGCGCGCGACCGGCGCGAGCGCGCGGGCAAGGGCACGGGCGTCGGTCGTGTCGAGCTCGAGCGCACCGTCGCCGTCGAGCCGCACGCCGACCGCCGTTCCGGCCTCGAGCAACGCGCCCCCGAGCTCACGTGGGCGATCGGTGCGAACGCGAATCCGCATCGGGCGGTCGTCCATGAGGGCTCGCAGCTCGCGGAAGTCGCCGGCGGCCGCCAGCCGGCCCTGCGAGATGACGAGGACCTGGGAGCCGAGCCGCTCGACCTCGTCGAGCACGTGGCTGGACACGATCACGCAGCGCCCCTCGGCTCCGAGCCGGCGGAACAGCGCCACCATGTCCATCCGCTGGCGCGGATCGAGGCCGGTGAGCGGCTCGTCGAGGATGAGCACCGCCGGGTCGTGGACGATCGCCTGCGCGACCTTCACGCGCTGGCGCATGCCTTTCGAGTAGGCCGGCAGCCGGCGTGTGTCGGCAGGGTCGAGATCGACCGACTCGAGCGCGACAGCCGCCGCCAGCGTCGGGTCGGGGAGGCCGTGCAGCCGCGCCGAGAGGGAGACGAACTCGTGCGCCGTCAGCGGCTCGAAGACGCCTTCCTGCTGCGGCACGAGGCCGATCAGCCGCGCGACGCCCGCGTCCGCGCGCGGGTCGCGGCCGAGCACGCGCACGGTGCCCTTCGACGGCCGGGCGAGGCCGGTCAGCATCCGGAACATCGTCGACTTGCCGGCGCCGTTCGGTCCCAGGAGCGCGGTCACACCAGGCCCGACGTCGAAGCTCACGTCGGAGACGGCGACGAGCGCGCCGAACCACTTCGAGACGTTCTCCGCGACGACCCGCGGCTCGCTCGTCATCGGAACGCCTCCAGGCGCCGGTAGCGGAGCCAGCACACGAGCGCGCCGGCCAGGATCGCAGCGAAGACGCCGCCGGCCACGAGCCACGTCGAGAGCTCCGTGACGGGATCGGAGGCGTCGGACGTCTCGCCGAAGATGCGGTAGGCGAGCTCGGCCGCGACGAAGGGCGAGCTGATCAGATCGAGCTCGGCCGGCGCGTCGGTGCTCTCGATCGCCGCCCGCACGACGCTCGACGGCACGAAGAGGAGCAGGATGACGCCCACCGCAGCCGCGGCCCGCCGCGTGGTGAAGCTGGAGACCGCCATCGACAGCGCCGTGTACAGGAGCGCGGTCGTGATCCCGGCCGCGAGGATTCGGAGCAGCAGTTCGGGCGTCTCGGAGGCGGACGGCCCGAAGCCCGCGAGCAGGAAGGCGAGCAGCATGAAGAGGAGCGGCCCGAGCGTGATCAGGAGCATGACGGCGAAGACGCCCAGGCCCTTCGCGGCGAGGTAGCGGGTCCGGTCGAGCGGGCCCGACAGGTAGAGGCCGAGCATGCCGCTGCGCCGGTCGGGGCAGAGCGCCTCGGGCGCGATCAGCGCCGCGAACAGCGCCAGCGCGCTGCCGATGATGAACATGTAGTCGCCGTAGCTGATGAGGTCCTCGGTCGTGATGTCCGCGGCCAGCACCGAGAAGACGACCGAGGCGAGCGCGGGCAGGAAGGCGATCGCGAGCGTGATCGCCGGCAGCACCTTGTGCCGTCCGCCGCGGCCGAGCCCGAGCACGCGCCGCGCCGTGAAGTCCGCGAGCGTAGCCACGGCCCGCGCCGGCCGGTCGCGGGGACCGTCGTAGGTCCGGTAGCCGAGGTCGAAGAGCCGTGCGTCCTGTCCGGTGTCATGCGCCCGTCCCGAGGTAGACGTCCTCCAGGGTGCGCCCGCGCGCCTCGAGCCGCCGCAGGCCGACCCCCAGGTCGGCGACGGCGTCGCGGACCGCGTCGTACGCATCGTCGCCGGCGCCGAGCAGGATCATGCCGCCGTCGGCGGTCACGTCCAGGCCCGCGCGGCCAGGGCCGACGCCAGCTCGCCGGCGCGGTCGTCCACCTCGACGACGAGGCCCTCGGGGCCTTGCCTCAGGTCTCGCCAGCGTCCCCGCGTGCACGACCTCGCCGCCCTCGACGATCACGACGGCATCGCAGATCCGCTCCACCTCCTCGAGGTGGTGGGACGACACGACGATCCGGACGCCGAACTCGGTGCCGATGCGCCGGATCAGGGCGAGCATCTCGGTCCGCTGCATAGGGTCGAGCCCGTCCGTCGGCTCGTCGAGCAGGACGAGCTCGGGGTCGTGGGCGATCGCGGAGGCGAGCTTCACGCGCTGCCGCTGGCCGGTGGACATCGTGCCCGACCGGCCGGAACCGCTCCTCGCCGAGCCCGACGAGCCACAGCGCGTCGTTCGCGCGCTGGACAGCGGCGCGGCGCGGCAGCAGATGCATCTCGGCGAGGTGCCGGACGAAGTCCGTCGCCGCGAGCTCGGAGGGCAGGTCGTGGTGCTCCGGCGCATAGCCGATGCGCGCCCGCACGTCGATGCCGGCCGTCGCGGGATCCTCCTCCGAGCACGGTCAGGTCGCCGGCGTCTCGGCGCGGAGCCCGAGAACGAGCGAGATGAACGTCGTCTTGCCGGCGCCGTTCGAGCCGAGCAGGCCGGTGATCCCCGGGCCGATCTCGACATCGAGGCCGGCGAGCGCGACGGTGTGCCCGTAGCGCTTGACGACGCCGCGCGCGGAGATGACGGCCGTCGTGTCGGGCTCAGACATGCGCGTTGTCACCGACTCTGTCCCGCGATGGCTTGCACTTGGACTTGCGGTCTTGCTCCACGGCGCCGAGGACGGCCAGCACCACCGCGGAAACCATCAGCGCGCGCCACGCCCAGCGCACCCAGCCGGGCGGATCCGGAGATCGGGCACGCCGGGCCAGGGGATCGCCGAGGCGATCGCTCCGAGCGGGTCGAACGCGACGACGATTGCGATCGCCGCGACCACCGCCGCCCCTACGCCGAGCGTGCGAGACAGGCGCGCCGGTTCTCTCCCGTCGGGTGCGCTCATGCCTCGACGGTACGGACCGGGTGCCCGCGGCGCATCGGGCGGAGGATGGGCTGCGTCTCCGGCTTCAGAGTGAGGGGGGCGCCGAGGCGGAGGTCGTCTGCGAGGACGACTGCCTGCACCCGGTCGCGCAGCTGGAGCTTGCGGAGGACCGCGGAGACGTGGGTCTTCACCGTCGCCTCGGTCACCACCAGCCGCGCCGCGATCTCCGCGTTCGAGAGCCCGAGGGCGACGAGGCGGAGGACCTCGAGCTCGCGCTCCGTCAGCTGACCCAGGTCGACGGGCGGCGCCTCGGTCTCCGGGAGGGTCT
>CAVTCK010000016.1:0-73961 GCA_963733155.1 uncultured Actinomycetes bacterium | reverse complement strand
TCCGCGCGCGTGTCAAGATCCTCAGCGACCGGCGTCGACGACGTTGTGCTCGAGGTCGCCGCAGATCGCGTTCGCACGTCGGGTCGCGTCTCGCCAGGTCTGTGAGTCCCACACCCAATAGGGTCAACGCAGGGTCAACAAGCCAGTCCAAAGCCGCGCGAGAGAGCTCCAAGCAGTTCCGCGTATCCATGCGGCTTAGCCCGGCAGCGCCAACCCTCACTAGGCCTTTGGCATCCACTTCTAATCCGCGGGTCGGAGGTTCGAATCCTCCCAGGGCATCTGCCTGCGCGTCCGTAAACGACTCTCGCCCATGAGTCATCCCGGGCGAGAGTCGGCTTATTTTCCGGGCACAGGCATGGCCTCTCCGGCCTCGCCCACGAGCGTCTTCACGCGAGCGTTGCCTTCGTTGATGTCTTCGACGTCGAAGAAGACGCGAGTTCCTCGCTTCTCGGGCGGATCGGGCGCGTAGATGGCTCCGCCGGTCGTCTCGGAGAACTGGGTCATGTGGTACTCGGTCGGCCCCTCGAACGTTTGCCACTGCCAACTGAAGAGCGAAGTCCAGAACTCACGAGCCTTGGCCGTGTCGCCGGCCGGAATCTCCAAGTGCACCACCTGTCCGGGCATTTGCCACTCCTTCCGTTCCGTCCCGGGCGCAGCTCAGGCTCCGCCCTTCTCAGTCAACACGACGAACGAAAGCCTGCGAAGTCGACACCGATCGCACGATTCGTCGACGGGCAGTGACGCCTCATCGAAGTGGCCGGATCGGCGAGTCGCGGGCGTCCCGGAAGCGGTTGCCCGCATACGCGGGCGATGCGATCGCAGCCCGCAGCGCCGATTCAGCAGGATCCGAAGACTCGATCGGCCAATCCATACTGTCCCAGAACTTGTTGAACCACACGATTGCCCTGATACGGGGAAAGCGGTCAAGGACTTGCGTGCCGAGTGCGTCCGTGATCCAGTCCGCTTTTGATCCGCCGATTTCGGTCGACGCCGTTTCGCCGATCATGAGCGGCTTGGAGGGCGCGATCTGAGTTGTGATGAGCCGGTACGTGTCCTCGAACACCGAGTCGAAGCTCATCCAAGTCCCTGCACGGGCCGGGTTCGCGCCCCAGTTGTAGCCGTCGAGGCACGTCCAGTCGACGTACGCGTCACCCGGGTAGAGACTCGCTAATGGCTTGACCGACGCCGAGTACTCGGTGTTCGGACACCAGACCCAGGTCACGTTCTCTGCGCCGACACTCGTGAAGATGCGATGGACGTGGCGCCACATGCGCACGAACTCCCCGCGTCGGTTCCCATTCGAATGCTCGCTGTACGGCACGGAGTTCGTGTTCATCTCCCAGTCGAAGCGGAGGAAGAAGGGGTGACCCCATCTCTTTGCGCCGGTGGCCCATCTCCGAATGAACGCGTCGTAGCGGCCGCCGACGATCTCGGTGAGCCGGTACCGGGGCTGGTCCGCGCCCTCGCCGGCCGCGTACGAGCCCCAGCTGAGCACAGGCAGATAGCCGCGCGCCCGAGCCTTGTTCATGAGATCGCTCCGAAATCCGCGCAGGCCGCAGGATGTGCTGCACTCGTACCACCGCTGCCCCCACTCGAGGAGCGACATCCGCTTACCGGCGCGGGCTTCGAATTGATCCGCGCTCGTCATGTCCCACGGTGCATCCTCGAGCCCATACTGTCCGCCCCCGACGTAAGCGCCCCAGTAAATAGTCCCGGCGGTATCCGGGGGATCCCTTCCGTCCTGGCCGAGTGCAGCCACAAGAAAGACCACGAGCACAAGGCCGGTCAGATATTTCAGAGCGGTCGCTCGCTGGACCATGGATGCGCCGACCGGGACGCTCCTAGCGGCCGGGACGCTCGGCGAGGATGAGGCCGAAGCGCACGCAGATCACCACGAGGAGCAGGGCGAGGAGTGGTATCGCGGCGGTGACAAGCGGTCGCTGGATCCTGGCCGGGCTCTGACCGCGTTCCTTCGGGCCGGCGCCCGACATCGCCGCAAGGAGGATGTGAGCCGTGAGAATGCCTATGAGCGACAGCGTGACGAGAGCGCCGATCACAGTCGTCGTCGTCCAGGCCCACCGGGGTGCGGTGAAAGCCGCGACGAGGTCGAGAACGCCTACGATCATGTCCCTCCCGATTCGCCGGCGCCTGCGCCCGACGAGAAATCGTGACGGGACGTGGCTCGCCGCCAATCGATTCCGGCGCCGGCCGCGGTCAGCGCGGCGAGAATGGCCAGCGCGGCATTCGGCGACCAAGCTGTCGCCTCGAGCATGACCTCGGCGAGGAGCGTCTCCAGGACGAGACTCGTGGCAACCGCGAGCACGAGCATCGTCACGGCACCGCGGGGAGGCAGGAGCCGCACGAGCGCCAATCCTGGGCACACGAGCAGGAACCAAGTCGTCACGGCGGGTCGGGCGGGCGACGATGTCCAGGCGAACGTCGTTATCGCAACGGCCACACACGAGGCCAGCAGCACGAGCGCCCACGGGGCACGAGCCCCGAGAGAGCGAGGGGGCCGCCGGACGACGCGAACTGGATCGTGGCGTACGTGTGCGTCAACGGCCGTCCGGTTCATGAGTCGAGGCGGCAGCGTGAAGGGGTTTCCTCCACCTGAAGCGCGAAGATCGTGGCCGAGGCGTTGCGGAGCGCGACCCGATACGCGGGGGACGCCGCAAGGGCACGCTCGATGCGCGTCAGGGAGCCCGCCGGCATGACGCCGGTCATGTCGATGGCGGCCTTTTCACTCGAGGTGATCACGACGTAGGCGCAAGGAACCTCGTCGTTCCGCGCGATCTCGGCAATCGTCCGGGCAGACATCGCGATTGCCTCGCGCCGATCGTCCGGCAGGAGGTCGGCGAGCGCGAGGTACGTGTACCGCTCGTAGTTCTCGAACGCCCACGGATAGTTGTTCGCGCCGGAGACGAGGAGCGAGCCCGGCTCCGCACCCGTGTAGAGAAGGTGTGCGGCGTGCACCTCTGCGGGGGTGAAGTAGTTCTGCCGCTCCTTTCCGTAGTAGCCGAAGAGGAGTCCGGCGAGCATGGCGGCGCTCACTAGCGCCGTGGCCGCGCCGGTCAAGCGCGACTTGCCCGCCGTAAGCCGTGGATAGAAGAGCCCGGCAGCAAGGAGTGCAAAGAAGGGGAGCGAGAAGAAGTAGACCCGGAAGAGAATCTCGCCGCCGTACGCGTTGGCCGCGAGCATCCCGAACGGGGAGAGCGCAAGAATGCCCGCCGAGAGGTCGAGGCGCCTGTGCCACAATAAGCGGGCGAAGCCGAGACCGCCCAGGCCCCAGACGCCGAGCGTGAGCGCGCGGTCGATGACGGCAACTGCCCGCTGGCCGGAGCTCGCCTCCGCGAGGTTGATCAGAGTCGAGTCTGCATTCGTCGCAAGCGCGCCGATCGAGTCGACGACCCAGTAGAGATTCCCGCGGAGAAAGCCAACCGCGAATAACGAGACCCATCCGAGGGTCATCACCAGCACGAGCACTGGAAGCGCGCGCAGGCGCAGACGCTGGAAGATCACGAGCGCGCCGAGCGCGAGCGCGGCCATGAACGGCGTGAGCTGGTGGCTGGACGCGATCACCGCGGCGAGCAGGATGAGAAGCACCGCCAGTGCGGCGCTCTCAGTGCGGCCTGTGCTCCGATGCCATTGCGCGTCACTGTCGGCTTGCCTCACCGCCCGTTGGAACCATCTCGCCAACCGCTCCGACCGCGCGAACCTGCGCACGGCCTCCTCGTCTGGAAGCTGGCTCGGCCTGAACCACGCGAGGCAGACCGCCAGAAGCACGAGAAAGAGGAAGTAGTTGAACGCTTGCGGCGAGAAATAGTCCTGCCCGACCCAGTTCAGGGCGAAGAAGAACCAGATCCCGAGCCAGAGGCGGCGCCGGTCGGTCGTCAACGTGCCGAACAGCACGACGAGCGCGGCGAAGAAGAGGAGATTGAAGAAGAGGGGTGCCCAGGACGCGAAGCTGAGCGCACTCTCGAGGCCCGCGACCTCCGCGTACAGCGCGCTGAGGCCGAAGAATCCCGGCCAATTGTGGTAGGCGGTGAGAAACTGAATCTCGGGATCGACGCTCCCGTGACGCTGGATGTAGTCGACGATCCCGACGTGCTTCCACGCCCACGCGTACCGAAGGGTGCCGTACGCGATGGCGGGCGTCGCGTGCAGGATGACGATGAGCGTGACGACGTGAACCGCGAGAAGGAGCTGCCGCGTCTTCGCTTCCTGGAGAACAAACGAGAAGCTCGTCGTCAGCACGGCGAGCGCTGCGTAGAACATCCACGGCAGGGCAGGCAGGAGCCCGAAGTCGTTGATACGGGCCAGGTCGATCCGCCCGAGCGATCCGGTCCAGAGGAGGAGTGCAAGGGCGACCGGTGCGACTGGCAAGACTGCCCGCCACGCCACACGTGGCCGCGGGCGGGCGGCGATCGCCCCGCGCGCAGCCGTGGCGAGCAGCAGGATCTCGGTCACCGCTCGGGCCGCCAGGAGGACCGGCTTGTTGACCGCATCCCTAGATGCACGGCTGTTCGCCAGGGTGTCGAGGCGTCCGACGAGGTAACCCGCGACCGTGATGAAGAACCCTGCGGTGATGGCGAGTGAGCGCAATACTCCCAAGCTGTCACTGCCGTCCAGAGCGACAGCAGCCCCACGTGCCACCCCTCGGGGCAGGACCCGTACGGCATAAACGCGCTCTGATGCGAGCCCGTCGGCCGATCCTGACAAACGGGTCAGCGCGGCCTTAGAGAGTCCCTCTGCGTAGCAGCGCGCGCTGAAGTAGCGCCAGCTCGCCCGAGACGGTGGCACTCGGTGGTGCACTCGTGCACGAGGCTCGTAGGCGAGTATCCCGCCGGGAAGGGCGCGCCGGGCCCGGATGCAGAACTCGGTTTCCTCGTTTCCCAGCGGATAACTAGCGATTCGCCCGAGCTCGGCTTCGAAGCCGCCTACGGTTTCGAACACCTCCCGGCGAAACGACATGTTTGCTCCGATGAAGTTACGGACGGCACCTTGGTCGACCGGCATGCCGCGATACGTGCAGCCCACGACCCAGTCGAACTCGTGTGGGAACCAGCGGGGCCGCCCCTTGAGCCAGTACGGAAGAATCTCGCCGCCGACGCCGGCCACGTATGGATTGCCGTAGCGCGCTGCCAGGTACTGCAACCAGTGCGGCTCGGCGACAGCATCGTCGTCGAGGAAGGCAATGATGTCGCCCTGGGCGACCGCGATCCCGGTGTTGCGGGCACCCGATAGGCCCTGCCGCTCGCTGTTGCCGATCGAGAGAACATCGGGTGCATAGGCGCGAGCATGGTTCAGGAGGTCCGGGTTGTGGTCGACGACGACCACGAGCTCGAGAGGTTGGAGAGTCTGCCGGCGCACGGACTCGAGGGCGGCGAGCAAGTCGCCGAATCGCTCATTCGAGTAGCAGCAGACGACGACCGAAATCATGGGAGGACGGCCGTTCATGCCAGAGCCACGAGAGGCGGGTCGAGATTTGATCTCCTCCACAGCCAGTTGTCCGCGTAGCCCGTAGCCTTGGTCAACATGCTCGCCGTGTGGCGGAGCCAGGCGAGTAGCACGAGCACCCGCCACGGAGGATGGTCTCCCGGAAGGCGAGAGCGGGCCGTCGCGAGAAGCGCTCGTTCCTCATCCGTCCATCCGCCCGCACCCAGCACGTCGATCACGACTTCGCCGAGCTCCCGCCGCCGCGTGTGCATCCGTGTCGAAAGAACGAGCTGGACGATGTCGAGCAGGGGCAGGTCGGAGGCGGAGGCGAGCTCCCAGTCGACGATGCCGGTCACCGTTCCGTCGAGCGGATCGAAGAGGACGTTGCCGGGCACGCAGTCGCCGTGGACCCAGCCTGCGGAAACGCGCTTGCCGAACAGTGCGCATTGGACCTCGGTCCGCAGGCGCTCGAGCGCCTCCGATCGCCGCCTGCCGATGTGACCGTTGCGCTGGGCGCGATGCTCGAGCATCGCCAGCGGCTCGTCGACCCATTTCCGTAGCAGCGCGTGGCCGACCACAAGCTCTGCGCACGTATTCCGGTGGAGCGGCTCGACGGCTGCCGCGACGGCTTCCATGACCTCCCACCGAGCGGCACCACGCGCCAGAAGCCGACGGCCGTCGATGCCCGGCATCAGTGTCTCGACGACGTACGGCGCCCCGTCGATCTCTCCGACGGCAAGGAGCTCGGGCAGCAACGAACGCCAGCCCGCCAGCCGCGGGTCGGACCCGAGTCGGCTCAGCACGTCGGCCTCACGAACCAGACCGCTCGCCGCGTTCTCGGACTCAGGGAGCTTGATCGCGGCTCGGGCAGGAAAGCCGACCGGCCCGACAAGAGCCACGGTCCGATCCGTCGCCATACCCGCAGGCACTCGCATCCACCATGTCGTCGGCGGCGCGTCCTCGTCCTTCCCGGGCACCTCGGCGAGAACGCGCGGCACGATCCGTTCCGTCCGTTCGAGGCGTCGACGACGAGCTGACCGCCGCTTCCAGTCGCCGGACCTGGTCAGGAGGCCGACGTCGGCCGCCGCGTTTCGTGCGACCCGGATCCAGGTGAGCCGTCGTGGGAAGCGAGCGCTCTCTCCCCTCAAGACCTCCGGCCAGCGGAGAAGGAGCGCGGCCGACACAACTGTCTGGGCGAAGAGCCAGGCGATCCCCGCTCCACGAATGCCGTACGGGCCGAGCAACGCGAGGGTCCCGGCGACGACGATCAGAAAGAGGGCACCGCGCACGACGATCACGCGTGTCATGCGCCGCTCTGCACGCCAGACGCTCATGTACATCACGTTCACCATGTTGGGGATCGCCGAGAGGGCGAGCATCTGGAGGACGGACGAGCTCTCCTCGGAGTACTGCTCGCCGAACAGGCGGAGGATGAAGGGGGCCCCGGCGGCGAGGATGACCGCGAGCGGAACGACAAGGCGGGCGGTCTGGACGAGGACGCCGTGCGCGTACTCTCGCAGCCGGTCCCCCTCCTTGACGGCCGAGACGACGAGCGACGAGCCGGTATTGGCGCTGACGAGGTAGAGGGGAATCATCATCACCCAGGCGAGCGAGAAGAACGCGTTCGCCGAGGCGCCGACCTGCTGGGTAATGACGAGGGGCACGAGAGTGCTCGAGGCGATCCAGAAGAGTCCGGCGACGTAATCGGCCGCCACGTAACGACCGATCTGCGCGGCGGGTGCAGTCGGAGCGGCTCGCCCCGAGGAGCGAACGTGTGCCGGAATGAGGCGTGCCGCCAGCACGATGCTGATCGGGACGACCGAGATCACGAGCGCGAAGGTCCACGAAGCGAAGATGCCGTAGCGGGGGAATAGCGTCGCGAAGGCGGCGAGAAGCCCGATCTTTGCGACGCCGAACAGCGTGTTGTCCACGGGAACCCAGATCGCTCGCTGGAGCCCGGTCAGCGCTGCGTCCTGAAGCGTGAAAACGGACCAGAGCATCGTCGAAGCGGTGAACCACAGCGCAAAACCGTTGCCCGAGCTCAGGAAGTCCAGCTTGGGAGCCCAGATGTCGAGCCCGGCCAGGAAAACAACGCTGGCGACGGCCGAGACGACGAGACTGATCCCGTACGACCACGCAACAAGGCGCCAGGTGGAACGGCCCGCGCCAGGGAGAAAGCGGACGAGGGCGCCGACAAGATTGAGCTGGGAGATGCCGGAGATGAGCATCATCGCCGAGATGGCGGCCGAGTTGAGACCGACGACCGCCGGGTCGTACGCCCGGGCCGCGATGATCCAGTAGACGAGGCCGAGCCCCGAGGCGAGGCCGGCGCTGAGCACGAGGGCGTACCCCTCGCGGTAGAGCGGCTTGCGCAAGTGCGCGGCGAGACGGTCGCCGGCTCGGCTGAGCGTCTGTACGGAGGAGTCGACCGCCATCCCGCCCCCTCCGATCAGCGCCTGCCCGCATCGCCGGGCCGATCGGCTTCCAGGGGGTCGAGGACGGTCACGCCTGAGCCGCGCGGGCGGGCCCGCTCCTGGAGGTATAGAGGGAACGCCGCCGGCTTCGTTCGATCAGGTATCCGGCCGGGCCGGCCAGCATCCCGCGGCGCTCGATACGGGCCAGATCCCGCGAAAGCCCGGACTCCCATTCTCGCCCATCTGAGCGGGCCTCGAACGCATGCGCCGCGCCGCGGGGTGCTCGCCACGCGATATCGAGCAGCCGGCCGGGCCGATCCACGACGAGCTTCGTCAGGTAGGCGCCGAGGCCGGCCCCGTAGTCGTACATCTGCCGCCGCAAGGCCTCGAGTTCGCGGCGGTGACGGTGGCGAACGACTGCCGTCGGCCGGTAAGCGAGAGTGTAGCCGGCGGCGATGATGCCGAAGAACGCTGCGAGGTCGTCGCCGCCGCGTGCCCTCGTACCTGCCCCCAGCGCGGGATCGAAACCGCCGGCCGCGCGCAGCACATCGGTTCTGAATGCCATGTTTGCGCCGGATCCGAAAGCGCCGACCGCGTAGGGAAAGAGCGCCCCGCGCGGCCGGTTGGCGCGCATGTCGAAGAGCTTGGGCTCGTAGCCCTTGTTGATCCGCACGTACTTCTCGAGCCATAGCTGGGCCGGCGTTTCGAGCTCCGCCGGCAGGATGAGGCCTGTCACGCAAGCAACTCCATCCGCCACCTGAAAGCCGCGGGCGAGCTCCAAGAGCCAGCGCCGATCGACAAGGACGTCGTCGTCGACGAAGGCGACGATTTCCCCCCTGGCCGCGTGCAAACCCCGGTTGTGCGCAACCGCAAGCCCCGGAAGCGGCTCGTGGATGTAAAGGAAATCGGGAAGGTGACCGGCGCGCGTGGCGACGACTTCGCACGTCGCGCCGGTCACCGGCGCGCTGTCCACGACGATGACTTGGAACTGTCGGTACTCGACAGCGAGGATGGAGTCGATGGTTGCCGCGAGGCTCTCGGGCCGCTCCCTCGTAGCGATTACGACGGTCGCGGACGGCGCATTCGCATGGAAGGCTTGCCTTTCCCGCTCACAGGCAGCCGTTCCCGTCGGTGGCAGCGGGAATACCTGTGCGGGCGCCGCACGGAGGCCGTCGGCCGCGAGGTGGGCCGCGATCGGGCGATCGAGCTGCCGCCAGATCCTGTTGGCGACGGCAGTGGCACTCAGCCCCGACGCCCTCAAGTCGAAGTCGACGACGCCCAGAGGGAGACCGTGAAGACGCACGAGGGCGCGGGCGCACGCGTAGCGGCGACCGTCGTCGCCGTGCATGAAGACTTCGCTCAGCGGCTTGGCCAGCTCGATGTCCAGCAGCCGAACCGGCTCGAACCGTGCCGCCGCGGGCGAAGAGCCGATGGGCGTCACCAGCTGGTCGGCTTGCCGTGCCGAGATGGTAGCGCCAGCGGCGCATCCTCGGAAGCGGGCGGACGGGGTCGGGATGACACGACTCGCTCATGCAGGATCACTCGAAGGATCCGCAAGCCGTCGCGGACTACATGGAGGTTGCTCTCGCCGTGTAGCCGCCGTTCCTCGTAGCTCGGCACCTCCCGCACCGAAAGACCGGTTCGCGCCGCGCGGACGTTGAGCAACGCCTCGATTTCAAAACCGTCGCAGTCAAGGCACAGCCTCGGCAGACATCGGCGCCAGAACGCGTTGTAGCCGTAACACAGGTCGGTATAGCGCGTGCGGTAGAGGAGATTCACCAACGAGCAGAGCATCCGGTTCCCGAGGCGGCGAAGGAGCGTGATGTCGGCGCTGCCGCCGCCGCCCGTGAATCGCGATCCCTTGGCGAGGTCGACGCCGTCCCGCAGAGCCTGTACGAAGTGAGGAATCTCGGCCCCGTCTGCCGACCCGTCGGCATCGAGCGTCACCACGATGTCCCCCCGTGCGGCCGCGAATCCGCAGGTAAGCGCGTTCCCCTTCCCTTGCCCGTCCTGCTTTATGACGCGAACGTCCGCCCGGCAGTGCTTCGCCACCACGATCGTCGCATCCGTGGATTCTCCGTCGACGAGCAGGATCTCGAGGACGTCGTCCGGAACGGTCGCGAGCACAAAGGGCAGATTCTCGGCCTCGTTGCGGGCAGGGATCACCACGCTGACGCGCGGGTTCTCGACGAGGGGCCGGGACGCTCGGCCCCTGTCATCCGGTCGAGCTCTGCTCTAGCCGTTCGGCCATCGAGACGACATGACCCGCGCGGACGCCGGCGCCGCTCGGAACGGCGCCGCTTGCAACCGACTGAGACGCAATGCGACCAACGGCAAACACGGCATCACCTCGCCATCTCGGCCATGTGAGAGGGGCCGTTCCCTCAGGAAGGCAGGATCCCCCGTTGCCCCACTCGTCGCATCTAAGAGAGCCCCAGTCATCCACCGGGGGTCCCGCCAGGGATCGTCATCAATGAGCGGGCTTTAGAAGCTCCAGCCTGAGTCTGGGTCAGCGCGATGACGGACCAGGAGCCGTGGTTGCCCTAGCCGCTCACTCCCTCGCCGTCTCGCGCTGCCGCCCTCGTCTCCTGCTCCCTGCTTTCTGACGACGGTGTAGCGATCGGCGCGCACGAGAACCTTCTCGAACGTAGGTTCCTCGTGCCCGGGCAGCACGGCAAACTGCCAGGGATCCGAGCGCAGCGCCTCGTACTCCTCGGCGGTCATTCGCAGGACCTGAGTGCAACCGTCGTCCTCGCACTCACACACGAAGTCGTACTCGCCGAGCCTCATCCCCTCGAGCTCCCGGATGCGCTCGTTCACCGAGCGGCAGAGATCCGAAATGTCATCGAGGTTCGCCAGCTCGTCGTGTTCATTGCTGCTTCCCTCGATCGACGCCGCACCGGAAGCGGGTGCGATGATGCTCGTGCGGCCGTCGTCCCAGCGAACGCGGTAACGTGGCGGGTCGGACGCAAGGACCACGTCGATCGAGCCGGTGCGCGGCGGGCGGTCAACCCGCTCGCCCACGACCACGATCCGATTGCCAACAGTTACGCTCATTTGGACCTCCATTGGTGTCCGGGCCGTCGGACGCTTGCCCGTTCGTTAGTCGCCGCGGACAGCGGACGACCCCCGTACGAAAGACTGACGACCTCTCCGCGCGGGACGCGGCCGCGGGCCGCCCGCCCGCGACCGCGATCTCCCGCGCAGGGAGGGCACGCCGTAGGCGGCACACGAACCGGCCGGGCATCCAGCTCGCGGGCCGTCGAGCCTACGGCGTCGGTGCCCCCAATCATCTCGAGCTCGAAATGATCGAAGGCTCCGCGTTGAGGAGGTTGGTCTCGATGCGAAAGGATCGCTTCGGTCGTCTCTTCTCGCATCTGAAGGTGCCCTAGTCTTCGACTGGGGTTGGCTGACGGAAGCATCCGCGTCCCGGCTCCGACCGATGCTGCCAATAGTCTGAGGCGCCGGGGTGGATGAGTTCGGGTTAGTCATACTGGGAGCCGCGCTTTCCTTCGTGGGCGCTCTAGTGGGCTCGATCTTCGTGACGCGTTTAGGACTGCGGAGAGAGCGGCGGCTGAACATCTACGACAACTTGCTTCCGGTTCTCAGAGACGCTTCTCTCGTCGAATCGCTCGATTACGTCGGAGCCGTCATCGAGGACATTCGGAGAGCGGCCGTCATCTTGTCGCCCACTGAGCGGCGACTCGCGGACCAGCTTCGCAACCGGGCCTGCGACTACAAATCTGCCCAGCGGGAGGAGAGCCGCTCGGACGGAAAAGGAGGCTTCCTCCCTCCGCCTGAGGGTGGTCAAAGCGAACGGGCCGCAGAGGACCTTGTTGCACTCCGCGACTCGCTCGACGCCGTGCTCGCCGACAAGTTGCGCGGAGGCTGGCCTAGATGAACCTCACCAGCGGCAGGAGGTGGACCGACGCAGATGGCCGCTCCGACTAGCCGGACACACGCGGCGGCGGGGACCCGTCACCGTCGCCCGATTCGAGCAGGCTGTGGGCGAGTTGCGTGCGCGAGGCGACACCGAGCTTCCTGAAGACCTTGTGCAGGTGGTACTCGACGGTACGGGGGCTGATGAGGAGCTGGGCGGCGATTTCCGAGTTCGAGCCGCCTTTGCCGGCGAGCTGAGCGATGCGTTCCTCCTGTGCGGTGAGGAGTTGCATGGACTCGACCGTCCGCGGACGCGCGCGTTTCCCGGTCGCCGCGAGTTCCATAGCTGCTCGCTCGGCGAAGGCCTCGGCGCCCATGGAGGCGAACATCTGGTATGCCGCCCTCAGCTGTTCGCGAGCATCCCGGCGACGGCGCGCCCGGCGAAGCCATTCCCCATAGACAAGCCTCGCCCGCGCAAGTTGTGGTGTCGCGCGGCACCGCTTGAGGTGATCGATCGCGACCTCGTAGAGGTTTTCGGCGTCGCCGTCCGGCGCGAGCAGCGCTCGCGATCGGGCGAGCAAACCCAGCGCCCACTCGGTGCCACTCGGCACCGTGGCGTCGGCGAGATCCCGAGCGGCAGCGGCCGCTACGTCCTGCTCGCCGCTACGGACAGCAGCCTCGACCAGGTCCGGCAGGGTGAGCGTGGCTGCGAAGAGGGAGTCGGCTTCACATGCCTCCCGGGCGGCGGCAAAGGCGGCCTTGTAACGCCCGAGGCCGATCTCGAGCACAGCCGTCGCGTGCTGAACGAGGCAGACGATGCTCCCCTCGCCGCGCGCAGTCGCTTCGCGCGCGCAGGTCTCCGCGAGCGATCGCGCTCGAGATTCGAGGCCACGCCACGCAGCAACCTGGACTTCCAGCGAGCTGAGTCGGCCGAAGATTGCCGCGTTACCCACCGCCTTCGCGATCTCCCGCGCTTCGTCCAGGCACTTCTCCGCGGCGTCGAACCGCCCCACGAGAAGCTCATACGCGGCCTTCGAGTCGCCGAGCGCGCGCGGCAGCGTCGTGAGCGCGCCCGAGTCGCGCGCGAGCTGGACCTGACGCGTCGCGAGAGTGTGAAGGGCCTCGTCGTCCCTTAGCTCGACCGCCGCCTGGCAGCCGAGACCGAGCAAGCGGGGATCATTGCCGTGACGGAGTAGCTCGATTGCCTTGCGAAGTGTCGGCACGGCACCGGCGTGGCCCTCGGTCACCAGCAACGCGAGGCCGTCCAGGAGTAGATCGGAAGCCCTTCCCTCCGACTCCAAGCTGCGCGCCGCCCGCGCTGCCTCCCGGCCCGCCTCGACCAATCCACCGCTCGTGCCGAAACGACCGGCATGGATCGCCGCCTCGAGCGCTTCGAGGTGCGTGTCGCGTGCCAGCCGCACGTCGAACGGCTCGAGCGCCCGGGCGGCCTGGAGCAGCATCGTGGCGGTATCGCCCCCCTGACCAGCTTCGAATGCGAGCTCGCCACGGAGCCTCTGCGCCTGGGCTCGTTGCGATGCGTCCGTGAGTTGCGAGCTCGCTTTGGCGAGGAGGGCGGACGCCTTGTCGGCCGCGCCGGCCGCTAGCTCGGCCTGGGCGGCGGCGAGGGTACGCTCGGCCCGCTGCCTCTGGTCAGGCGTGAGGTGGGCGGAGCGTTCGAGGAGCGCGGCCGCAGCGGCGTAACCGCCACGATCCCCGGTCCGGTGGGCGGTACGCTCGAGCTCCGCCGCTACGTTCTCGTCGGGGCCGAGCGACGTTGCCGCGAGGTGCCACGCGCGACGATCCGGGTCTAGCCCTGAATCGGTCGCCCGGGCGAGTACCTGATGGACCCTCCGCCGTTCGGCCATCGGGGCGGTGCCGTACACCACCGAGCGGACAAGAGGATGCTTGAACTCGAGATGGCCGACATGGAGAAGCCCCTCGGATTCGGCGGCTCCGGCTGCGTCCGGGGCGATGCCGAGTTGTTCGGCTGCGCGCCAGACCAATCGCTCGTCGTCGCCGTTCTCGGCGGCGAGCAGAAGCAAAAGCGACTGAGTATCGGTCGGAAGCCGGCGGACGCGGCGTATGAAGCCCTGCTCGAGACGAGCGCCGAGCGGTAGCGGCTCCGGGAGAGCCGACACCCCGGCCAGCTGCGCAGGTGTCAGTTCGGCAGCGAGCTCCAGCAGCGCCAGCGGATTTCCGCGAGTCTCAAAGATGAGTCGGTCGCGCACGTGGCCGTCGAGCCGACCGGACACGGCTCGTTTCATTAGCTCCCTGGCGTCCTGCTCCGCAATTCCCTCGACACGGAGCTCCGGCAGCCTGTCGAGCGGCTCCACTCGGTCTTCGGTCGGCTCGCGTACGGCGAAAAGAAGCACGATCCCTTCGACGCCCAGCCTACGAGCGACGAAGGCGAGGGCCTCGGCCGATGCCCGGTCGAGCCACTGCTCGTCGTCGATGACGCAGACGAGCGGCTGCTCCCGAGCCATCTCTGAAAGGAGGTTGAGGATGCCGAGGCCGACGAGGAACTTGTTCGGCGAGACTCCGTTGACAATGCCGAGCGCGACAGCGAGAGCATTCGCTTGCGGACTGGGCAGATCGTTCATTCGGTCGAGCGCGGGAGCAAGGAGCTGATGGACCGCGGCAAAGGCGAGCTCCATCTCGGATTCGACGCCGACGACGCGGGCGACCCGCATGCCTGCGGCGGACTCAACGGCGTAATCCAGCAGCGCCGTCTTGCCGATGCCGGCCTCGCCGCGCAAGACGAGCGCCCCGCTCAGGCCGCCACGCGCCGCGTCGAACATTCGATCGATGACTTCGCACTCCGGACCGCGATCGACCAACTGCACGCGCCCAACCGGAAGGCTCCCCCGAGACGTACGGACTCTTGGCCCGGCGTCGGCGTCGGACGGACGCTGACTGTGGTCTTCGACTGACGACACTGACCCTCCCGGACTCCCTCTAGCCGGGGGGCGCGCGACGCCGACGCGTCCCGTTAATTGCTATAGAGACTAGATAACCTGCGTCGAGAGTCAAGTTCGGCGCGGGAACCGAACTGCCTTGGGGCTCGCCTCCGACGCGGTCTACTCGGGGTCGACCATGCCGATCGTGCGTTTCACCGCGTCGCGCAGTCGCCGGTCGATCGAGGTCAGCGGCAGGCGCTCGAAGCGATACTCAGCGTACGAGCGCGGTTCGGCGCCGAATCGAGTCTTGAAGAACGCGAGCGTCGACGATCCGCCCGTCTCCCCGAAGTGGTAGCTTCGACAGCCCGCCTCGCACGCCTCCCTGATCGCGTGGAAATGGATGAGGTAGTTGGCACGCGCGGGCCCGGCGAGCTCGACGTCCATCGCGCCGCGGGTGTAGTGCGCATTTGGCCCGAGAAGAACGATCGCCGCCGCCACCGGGCGCTCGTCGAGCCGCGCCACCCAGACCCCGAAGGCGTGGCCGAGCGATCGCGCGAGCAAGTGGAACTTGCGCACAGGATCCCGCCGGTGTCCCCGCCAGCGTGCGAGCCACACGGGTTCACGTTGCCGCTCCGCCCAGCGCTCGAGCGACCGGTCGAAGAGCTCGTAGAAGGCATCGACGCACGCGGCGGACGATCCACGCTCGACCACAACCCCTGCTCTTTCCGCCTTACGGACGTCCCTCCTGGCACTGCCCGCGAAGCGCCTGTTCCAGACGAGGTCGAAACCTCCGTCGAGGTCGAGGACATGCGCGAGGCGTCCAAGGACTCGGGCACCGGGTACTTTCGCGGCCGTCCACTCTCCTGCCAGCAGCGGGTTTGGCCTGACGAGCGTGCGCATCCCCGCTCGCTCGATCAGGTCCTGTGCGACGGCCTCGACGTCCTCGCGTGTAACCCCCCCGGAAGCGAGGAGGCCGCCCATTCCCCATCCTTCTGCGTAGGAGGACTGTAGCGCCAGGCGACCGGTGCCCAGGCCCACCCGGCGCGCCATCGGCAATACGAGCAGCCGTCCACTCGGGGGCTCGTAGAGCCTGCTCGCGTCCTCCCAACCTCCCAGCGCACACATAGCCTCGAGCCATGCTGGCGACTGGGTAACGAGTGCCTCCGGGTCCGACGCGTACTGCTCTTGCCAGACGTCCCGCGGAGCGGGGCTGACGACGTGCAACCGGCACCCCGAAGACGTCCTCGTCTCGCGGCTCCCCGCCTCGCGACGAACGGCTCTGCTCATCTCCAGTCAGTGCCCGGCCTGCGCTCCACGATCGCACGGCCTCGGCGGTACGTGCGCCACGCACGAGTACGCAACAGCTCGCGGCTCGGCGCCACAGGTGCTCCGCGACCGGAAAGCCAGGCGGCGAGCTCAACCGGGGTGGTTGTGGAGCGCACAGTCAGCCGTGCGAGCGCGAGGGGATCGTCGTCGCTCGAGCTGAGCCTCTCCTTGACGGCGCATGCAGAGTCGAACCCGGACTCCCGCACGAGATCACGCACGGAACTGCTGTGGAAGCCGTGCGGGTAGGCAAAGGAGCGCACCGGCGCCTGCAGGAGTCGCTCGAGAACCACCTTGCAGCCCCTGATCTCGCCTCGGGCCCGTTCGGCGGAGAGCGTATCGAGATGTGGGTGGGTGTGGCTGTGGCCGCCGATCTCGACCCCCTGCTCACGCAGGTCTGCCAACGCGTCCCAGTCGAGCCACGGCCCCGGCGGCCTCGTGGCTCCGGACGCTCGATGGAGGCCCTCGAGAAAGCCCGTCGTTACGTAGAGGGTGACGCCGAAGCCGGCTTCGCGGAGCGCGGGCCATGCCTCGCTGCGGAAGTCGGAAAACCCGTCGTCGAACGTGACGAGAACGGGGCGCGCCGGAAGTCCGCTCCCCCGAACGATCGCATCGACGAAGTCGGACACACGGAGCACAGTCGCTTCGGCCTCGGCGATCAACCTAAGGTGCCGACGGAAAGCTCCAGGGGTAACCGCGAGAGAGCCGATCCAGGGAGGCGGATCCCTCGACACCGAGTGGTAGACGAGGATCGGCACAGAGGTCACGTGTGCCCGTGTAGTCTCACGAGTCATCCCAGCGAGGCCCCCGGCGACGCTACCGCGACCGTCATCGATCCCAAGGGCACGGCATCACCCACCGGGATACTGACTTCGAAACGTCCGATACGAGGCTCCCGTCTTCCGAACGCTAAAAACCAGACGCGCAGTTTCGGGCGGCAACCGCTTCGCGATTTTACCGCGTGCTGGGTCCTTCTGGACGAAGGGATATTCCCGCCCGGGCGAGGAATCCATTGGGCAGGGATGACGTCAGCGACATCACTCGACTCTGCGCGCTTGCGGAGGAGCGTGCGCAATCCCTGGGCCATACCCTCGGCCCGTGGAAGGATCCCAACGAGACGACGACCGCCTCACGGCATGCAGCGTGCTCGGTCTGCGGGCGAGTCGTGTACGTGCGTGTCGAGGACGGCCTGCTCGGCGTCGCGGGCGAGGCGTGGTCGGAGCACTGCGTGCCCGCGAAGTAGATGCGACGACCCCCGCAGACTGCGAGCCGTCGAGCCTGACGGACGCTACGACGCCAGCGCCTTTGTCTTGATCGCGTCGAACTCGGCCTGGGAGATTGCCGCGGAGTCGAGAGGCCTGCTTCGCCTGCGAGATCTCCGTTGCGGCACCGCCGCCGGACACTGATCTCACGTAATCGTCGAACTGTGCTTGCTAGGCGGCGGCTTCAGCGGCGCCGCGCCGGGACGACGCTACGTCGAGCGCGGCGCCGAGAGCGGGAAGCTCGGCGCGGGTGGCGGCAAGGACCTGTCGATGGAGCTGGAGGAGCAGCTCTCCGTCGCCGGCCAGCCACGAGGTCGCCGCGTTGACGAGGCGCCGGTAGGGCCCGAGCCCGTCTCCAGGGGCGAAGACGGAAGCGAAGGGCTCCGCCCAGAGGTCTGGATGCTCGGCCGCAGCCGAGGCCGGCAGGTAGGGCAGGTTGGCGACGATCAAGTCGACCGGCGCCGGCACCTCGTCGAGCAGATCGCACCGGCGGACGAAGACACGGTCGTCGAGACCGTGCCGGCGAACGTTTACCCGCGCGAGCAGCACGGCGCAGCGGCTGGTGTCCGTGGCCCACACCTCTACGCCGGGGCACTCGCGCGCGATGGCGAGCGCGAGTGCGCCGCTGCCCGTCCCAACGTCAGCGACACGCGCGCGGCGCCCGGCAAGGCGCGGGCGGGCCGTTGCGACCAGCTGCTCGCTTGCGGGGCGCGGCGTCATCACCTTCCCGGGCAAGCTCAGCAGGCTGACGCCGTTGAAGATCAGTTCGTCCATGCCAGTGATCAGTGTCGGCTTCGCCAACCTTCTTACGGCCACCGCCAGCGGAGGGAGCGAGCGGCCGGCGTTGGCGAACGCCTGGCGGGCCGGGCGGCACGGACACCCAGACGGGTTGCCGGTCGCGGCAACGACCTGAAGTGTAAGACTCCGGCGTGGCCAACTCCTCGGGATTGATGAGCTCGAGAGCCATCGATGCGGGCCTTCGTCGGGAAGGGCTTGCTTACCAATGGGGACCGGTTACCGCCGGGCCATGACCTCGGACGATCCACTCGTGACGCTGCGTAAAGCAAGCCCGGACGATGCAGACGCCATCGCCGAGATCTGGTTTCGCGGCTGGCAAGACGGCCACCTCGGGTTCGTACCGCACGAGTTGGTTGAGGCCCGGACGGAAGATTCGTTCCGGGCTCGAGCAGCGCAACGGGTAGGCGACACGACCGTTGCCGTCGTCGATGGAACGATCGCCGGTTTCATCATGGTCGTCGACGACGAGGTCGAGCAGGTGTACGTCTCGGCTTCTCATCGTGGTACCGGCGTCTCCACCGCGCTGATGAACGAGGCCGAGCGTCGAGTCCGAGCGAACGGACACAGCAAGGCCTGGCTCGCCGTGGTCGCCGGCAACGCGAGAGCCCGAGCCTTCTACGTGCGATGCGGATGGTCAGACGAGGGACCGTTTGACTACGCCGCAGCGAGCGAAACCGGACCGATCGTCGTACCTACCATCGGTATACGAAGCTCCTGAAGGCAGGCTGACGCCGCCTTCCGCAATCTGCCACGACCCCGGGTCAGAGAGGCGCGAAGAGGGTCAGCTCGGGCTCGCGCTCGCCGCGGAGCTCGGCGAGGTCGACCTCGACGCACCGAATCCCTCGCGCCTCGGCCAGGGTGACGGCCTGCGGCTTGAAGTGCTGGGCGGCGAGGACGCCGGCACACGCCGACTTCGCCGGGTCGAGGCGGATGCGCTCCACGTAGCGGCAGAGCTGCTCGACGGCCTCGATCGTGGCGATCCGCTTGACCTCGACTGCCAGCCACGCGTCGTCGCCGTCGCGGCACATGAGGTCGACCGGCCCGATGTCCGTCGGCCACTCCCGCCGGACCAGCCGGAGCCCTTCGCCAAGCGCCTCCGGTGCTGCCGCCAGCTCGGCTTGGAGCTGCCGCTCCACTCCGTCCTTCTCGAGCGCCGCGGCCTCGCCCATCTCGTGGGAGACGTCGCTGACGAGCTCCTTGATGCGGATCTCCAGCCGGTCCTCGGTCTTGCCGGCCCGTTTGCGAACGACGATCAGCTCGGGCGGGTCCCCTTCCTCTTCGACCGTGGTCGGCGGCGTCATCCAGTTCAGCGGCTTGTACCCGCCGGCGTCGGCGTGGACGAGCACGGAGCCGTCGGCCTTCAGAATCAGGAGTCGCGTCGACTCGGGGAGAAACGCGGTCAGGCGACCGGTGTAGACGCACTTCGCAGCGGGCGACGACGAGGCGCACGGCTCCGCACCGTACCGGCCCTTTCGGACAGGTCCTTCAAGTCAGCAGCCTGCTTCCCGACGTACGGCCGGTCGGGCGCGTACCTTAACGGCATGGAGCGTCCGCCCGACCAGGGCCCCCAGGGGCCCGCCAGGGCCCTCCCGAAGACGACTGGCTCGAGGAGGACTGGCTCGCGGAGCCGACCGAGGAGACGCCTCCGACTCGGCGCAGCCCCCCGAAGCAGCCGCAGGTGCGGCGCGTGGATCGCCTGGTTGTCGCCGCCGTGGCGGCAGCCGCCCTCATCCTGATCATCGTGCTTGCGTTCGTGCTCGGCGGCGGCGACGACGGCGACGGAGAAGCCGGGCTGACCACGCCCACCGTGGCGACCACCGATACAGCGCCGACGACGACGACGACGACCGAGACCGGGCCGGGCCAGGAGATCCCCGAGGGTGAGACCCTCACCGAGGGCGACTCCGGGAGGAGCGTCCGTCAGCTTCAGCGCGCGCTCCAATCCCTCGGATACGCGGTGACTCCCGACGGCGACTACGGCCCCGCGACCTCCGAGGCGGTGGCCGCCTTCCAGGAGGACTCGGAACTGGAAGCCGACGGCGTCGCCGGGGCCGAGACCATCACGGCGATCAACGAGGCCCTGGCCGGCCAGGGGTAGGCGCGGAGCCCCCGCCCCTTAGTGGTTCGGGGGCGGCTCGTGCGGGGAGCCCGGCGCGTCGATCCCCGGCCGGGTCGTCGGGAGAGTCCGGCTCTTCGAGGGACGGTCTCTCCTTCTTCTCGGGCCGGGGCGCAGGTGAACCGCCGGGGATTCCCGGATCCTGGGGCAGGTCTGGGTCGGGCCTCTCCGGCTGCCGCTCCTCGGGCATCTCTACTCGTGTGCCCTCCTGCCGTCGTTTGAACCCTAGAGCTCTAAGGGCCGCCCGCAGGTCTCTCCGGGAGCCCGACGTCGACGCCGGGCGTGACTATCGACTCCCGGCGCCAGCGGACGGCCTCTCGGAAGATTGCCTGGACGATTCCGGCGACGGGTATTGCCGCCAGCGCGCCGAGAATGCCGACGAGCTCCGCGCCGATGAGGATGGCGATCAACACCGTCAACGGCGAGAGCTGCACGGTCCGGCCGTAGATGATCGGCTGGAGGACGTGATTCTCGAGCTGCTGGTAGAGGACAAAGAACGCGATCACGATCACGCCGCGCACCCACCCGAGCTCGATGAACGAAACGGTGGCGACGATGATCGCCGCGAGGGTCGCGCCCGCAAGAGGGATCAGGTCGAGAATCGCCACGAGGACGGCGAGCGCGATCGCGTACTCACTCCCGAGCGCAAAGAGAATGATCGCGGCGCCGACACCGGCGATCAGGCTGATGAGGAGGTTCCCGCCGACGTAGCCGCCGACCGTGCGGTAGATGTCGCCCGACACCCGCTCCCAGCGCGGCTTGTACGACTCTGGAAGCGAGTCCCGGAAGCGGGCGACGAGCTTCGGCCCCTCGATCAGCATGAAGATCGTGAGGAAGGCGATCGTGACCACGCCGACGACGAAGGAAACCACTCCACGTGCGAGCGCCAGGCCGATGTTCGTGACCCCGAGCACGCCCCCGGCACCCTGGTCCTCGACCGCCTCCTCGACCTTGTCGACGATCTGGTAGTCCTCCTGGAGAAAGCCGAGGGGACCTCGGCCCGCGGTCAGGTCCTCGACGAAGCCGGGGACGGCATCGACGAACTTCTCAACCTGGTCGATCAGGGGCGGGATCAGCAGCGCACCCAGCGCGGCGAAGGCGACGAGGGCAAGCAGGAACACGACCAGCGAGGCGACGGTCCGCCCCAGCCCGCGCCGCTGGAAGAACTCGACCGCGGGGTTGAGCGCGAGCGAGAGGAAGAGGGCGATCAGGATCCACGTGATCACGTGCCACGCGAGAAAGAGGAAGGCGATGATCGCCGTCGCGGCGAGGATGATGCCGAGGACGACGAGGATCGCCCGCGGGCGGAAATAGACGATGCGCTCCTCGATCCGGCGCTGTTCCATCCCCGCAGCCTGCCCTCTCCGCCGGACGGAAGGCGCCCACTCGGGACGCCTTCTTAGGGGCCCTTCAGGCTCCTCTTAGACTCTGCCGCGAGACTTGTCGGCGATGGCCGATCTCGGCAACCCGGTGACGAGGCGCCGCGCCCTTCAGTGGGCGGGCAGCCTCGGGCTTGCCGCCTTCGTCTCCGCCTGCACGGGCAACGGTGACTCGGAGGGCTCGACGGCCCCGGGGACGACCGCCGCCGAAACCACCGCCGGGGCGGCTCCCGACTGCGTCCTCATGCCCGAGCTGACGGAGGGGCCCTTCTACCTCGACCTCGACCTCCTGCGCAGCGACATCGCCGAGGACAGGCCGGGGCTCCCGCTCGACCTGCGCGTGCGCGTCGTCGAGGCGGAGACCTGCGAGCCGATCGAGGGCGCCGCCGTGGACCTCTGGCACTGCGACGCCGAGGGCGCATACTCGGGCGCGCAGGGCGCCGAGGACGCGACCTTCTGCCGGGGCGTGCAGCTGACCGACTCAGCAGGCACGGCCGACTTCCGCACGGTCTTCCCCGGCTGGTATTCCGGGCGCGCGGTGCACATCCACGTGAAGGTGAGCGCCGACGACGGAGAGACCCACACCGGCCAGCTCTTCTTCGACCCCGGGGCCACCTCCGCCGTGTATGCGGCCGAGCCGTACGCTTCCCGCGGCGAGCCCGACACGCCGAACGCGAGCGACGGCATCTACGCCGAGAGCGGCGGCGTCACGGTCGTGGCGGTCGAGGTCGACGGCGAGTCGTCGAGCGGCACGGTCACGCTCGGCGTGCAGCGGGGCTAGCTCCTAGCCCGCTGCACGCCCTGCCTGCCGTCGAGCCAGATCGTCCAGGGCTCGATCGTCGCGATCTCGAGGATTCCCATCGGCAGCCAGGGGTCGGCGGCGAAGCGCTCCTCGATCTCGCGCTCGTCCGCAGCTTCGACGACGAGCAGGACTCGCTCGCCGTCGCCGATGGGGCCGCCGAGGAGGACGAAGCCGTCCTCGACGAGCCCGTCCATGAACGCCGCGTGCTCGTCCCAGCCGTCCTGCTCGCGGCGCTGACGCGAGGCGTCCCAGCTCGGGCCCTTGATCTCCGTCAGCGCGAAGAAGCCGATGCTGCGATCACCTCCGTCCCGAGAAGAATCTCCCACGGCTCGATCTTTGCGAGGCGGAGGACCTTCATCGGCGTCCAGGGGTCCTGACCGAGGCGACTGCGGATCTCGCGCTCGCTCGGCGCGTTCACGATGAGGAGCGTCGTCGGGCCGCCGCCGATCGGCCCGCCGAGGACGACGAAGCCGTCCGCCGCGAGCTCGTCCATGAACTCGGCATGCTCGTTCCAGGCCACCTGCTCTCGGAGGGGCCGCGCGGGATCCCAGCCCGGGCCCGCCTCGCGGATGACGGCGAAGAGGCTCATGCAAGGCGCGAGCGTTCGGCAGGCTCTAAGCGCAGCGTCTGCGGCGGCCCGGCAAGCCGTTCGCCGATCGCGCTCACGAGCGCGGCTGCATGAGCCTCGTAAGCGGCAGCGTCGTCGAAGCGCGCGAGCGAGACGACGACGTTCTCGCCCTCGCGCACGGGCAGCCGGGGAAAGTCGTTCTCGCTCGGCTCGGTGACGAGCAGCGCGATCGGGATGACGCCGGTCCCGGCCGGTCGAGACGCGATCACCTCGGTGACAACGCGCATCGTCTCGGCCGGGACCGGCTGGGCGAAGGACCAGATGGTGGCGACGATCACTCCGTGGCCCGCCTGCAGCCTGCGCACCGTTCTCGAACGACGACCCAGGGGCGGGCCGAAGAAGAAGGACGTCGTCGGAGTCGATGATCGTCGCGTTGACGGCGTCACGGTGCTCGTGCCAGAGGGCGCCGTTGTAGAAGGTCTCGAGAGCGGCCCTGCGGGACGGCATGTCGCGGAAGCCGCGCAGCCAGACGAAGCGGTCTGGGTCCACCTGGTCGCGAAAGTGGCCGATGACCCGCATGCCGACGTCCTCCTGCGGTTCGATCAGGTGACGTTCGAAGATAGAGATCATCTCGTCACGCCGCCCGGGCACGAGCGTGTACTGGCGCAACTCGACGACGGCGACCTCGTTCGTCGAAGAGGCGGTCACGACGACAGTGTTCCCACGGACTGGCCTTGTGTAAAGATCCAGTTGGATGCAAGTCGACGAGGCCAGATGGCTCAGCCTCGAGCAGCGCGACGGCGAGACTCTGCGGGCCGCTGCCGAGCGGATGCTGCGCGAGGCGATCTGCTCCGGCGCCCTCCGCCCCGGCGTCCGGCTGCCGTCGTCGCGCGCGCTGGCCGCGCAGCTCGGCGTCTCCCGCGGTGTCACGAGCGAAGCCTACGGCCAGCTCGCTGCCCAGGGCTTCCTCGCCGTCCCGACGAAGTCCGCCCCGGTCGTCGCCTCGGTGGCCTCCCCACCCCCGCCGGCAAGCCCGACGGCAGAAGCCTGCGCCTCCGCCGCGCTTCGACCTCACCCCGACCACGCCGGACGTGGCGCTCTTTCCCCGGCGACGCTGGCTCTCTGCGTTCTCCGAGGTGTTGCGCTCGGCGCCGCTCGCCGCCCTCGACTACGGCGAGCCGAGAGGCGAGCGCGAGCTGCGCGAGGCGCTCGCCGACCAGCTCGGCCGCACGCGCGGCGTGGTCGCCGCCGCCGAGCAGATCGTGATCGTGAGCGGCGCAGCCCAGGGGGTCGACCTACTCGCCCGCGTGCTCGCCGCCCGCGGCGCCCGCCGCGTTGCCGTCGAGGATCCGTCGCTCGACAGCCAGCCCGAGCGGCTGCGAAGCAACGGGCTCGAGCCTGTCGCTCAGCCGGTCGACGGCGACGGACTGCAGGTCGAGGGGCTCGAAGCGGACGCCGTCATCGTCACGCCGGCGCACCAGTTCCCGACCGGCGCCGTCCTCAGCGGCGCGCGCCGGCGCCGGCTTCTCGAATGGTCACGGAAGAACGACGCGCTCGTGATCGAGGACGACTACGACGCCGAGTTCCGCTACGACCGCGAGCCGATTCGTGCGCTCCAGGGTCTCGACCGCAGCCGCGTGGCGTACCTCGGCACCACCTCCAAGACGCTCGCGCCGGCGCTGCGGCTCGCCTGGGTTGTCGTCCCCGAGCACCTCGCCGACGAGGCCGAGGAGGTCAAGCACCTCCTCGACGTTTGCTCACCGCCGATCGAGCAGCGCACGCTCGCCCGGCTCATCCGAAGCGGCGACTACGACCGCCATGTCCGCCGCACGCGCACGGTCTACCGCCGGCGCCGCGATGCGCTCACCACGGCGCTGCGCGAGCATCTCCCAGAGCTATCGGTCGAGGGAATCGCGGCGGGACTTCACGTCCTCGTCCGCCTCGAGCACGGGTTGGACGACGAGGCCGTCGCCGCCCGCGCCGAACGGCACGGCATCCGAGTCGTTCCGCTCTCCTGCTACACCCACTCCGACGGGAAGCGCGGAGGTCTCGTGATCGGCTACGGCCGCATCCACGAGGCGTCGATCCCACCGGCAATCCGGCTCCTCTCAACGGCGCTAGCTGCCGAGAGCAAGTAGGCACGTACGATCAAGCGGGAATGGCGCGCACCCTTCGCGAGAAGATCCACAACCCCTTCGACTGGACGTGCAACTGCGATCCGACCTGTTGGTGCAACACGACGCGCTGGGGCCGGGCGCTGATGTGGTACATCCCGCCTCGCTTCCACCGCTTCCCGCCCAAGGAGTGAGGCGATGCTGACTCTATTCGGCGTCGCGGCCCTCAGCTTCATGATGCTGATGTACGCACTCGAGCGCCGCGGGCCCCGCTTCATCCTCGCGTTCGCGCTTGGCTGCGCGCTCTCGAGTCTCTACGGCTTCGTCTCGGGCGCGTGGCCGTTTGGTGTCGTCGAGGCAATCTGGACCGGTGTTGCCCTCCAGCGCTTTCGGCACGTGACCGCGGCCTCGGGATCTGCTCCTTCCTCTTTATAACCACTTTCCCTAGAACAGCCTTCGCGAGCCCTTGCGCACCGCTGAACCCGAGTAAGCGGGAGTGGTTTCGTCTTATGCGATCGACGACGGCGACCAGGTGCTGCTGTTCGATCCGCTGGCCGCGCCGAGAGAGATCGTCGAGCTTGCGGCTGATCGCCAGCCGGCGATCGTGCTGACGTGCCCGTGGCACGAGCGCGACACCCGCAGCCTGGCGGAGCGACTCAGCGCCGCGGTGTTCGTGCCTCCCCCCGACGAGGGCAGCCCGGACGTGGCCTGGCTGCTTGCCAGCCACATGGTCGAGGGGCATCTGTTCTCGGCGGGCGATCGGCTGCCCGTCGGGGTCGAGGCGTTCCCGCGAAGGGAGCCGAACGACGTCGTGCTTTGCGTCGAGAGCCGCGGTGCGGTCATCGCCGGCGACACGCTTGTCGACTTCGGCCAGGGCCTCGAGATCCCGCCCGAGTGGTTACCTGACGGCGCGACGCCCACGCAGGTCACCGAGGGGTTGCGCCCGCTGCTCGAGCGCCCGGTCGAGCACATTATTCTACTCCGTATTCGCCGAGCTGATCCTCGATCCACGCCTGGTCCATCATGCACCGGCGCGGGGCGGATCCCCTCCCAGTTCCTCCCGTTGCGCCGGATCGGCGACGATGCGGATGTCGACGCCGGGGAGCGCTCGCACGAGCCTCATCACGAGCGAGCTCTTGCGCAACTCTTCCCGCCGCCGGCTGTCCGGCGTCCCGATGAAGAGGTAGGTAGTCCCTCGATCGGCGGCGACCGAGCGCACGGTGGGGACAAGGTCTTCTGACTCCTCTTCGAGAAAGTGCCCGCCGAGGACGACCGCCAGCCTCCGGAGCGCCGCCAGCTCGGCCACCTCGCGCTCGTCGAGCTTCTGGTCGGGGCGCCGCACCCAGAGGATGTCGAGCTCCGCCTGGAGGCGCTGCGCGGAGCGCCACGCCCGCCGGAGCAGCCGCTGAGAGCGCTCTTGTGGCGTGACGAGGGCGAGGATCCGTTCAGCGACGGGCGGCTCTCCGGTCGGGTCGAGCGCGGTCGGGTGGCGGCGGGCCTCGACGTCCTCGGCGACCTCGCGGAGGGCCAGCTCGCGGAGCGCGGCGAGGTTCTCGTGCTTGAAGAAGTTCATGAGGGCACGCTCGACCTCCCGGCCCGGGTAGACCTTCCCCGCACGCAGCCGGAGCTGGAGCTCCTCGGGCGTCAGGTCGACCAGCACCACCTGGTCGGCCTGGTCGAGCAGCCGGTCGGGGAAGGTCTCGCGCACGCGAATGCCCGTCAGCTCGAAGACGAGGTCGTTGAGGCTCTCGAGGTGCTGGACGTTGACCGTCGAGATCACGTCGATCCCGGCGTCGAGGATCTCGTCGATGTCCTCGTAGCGCTTGGCGTTCTCCGAGCCGGGAGCGTTCGTGTGCGCCAGCTCGTCGACGAGCGCGAGCTGAGGCGCGCGGCGGATCACCGCGTCGGCGTCCAGCTCCTCGAGCGCGAGCGCCCCGTGCTCGACGATCCGACGCGGTACGAATTCGAGGCCCTCGGCCTGCGCCACCGTCTCCGGCCGGTCGTGCGGCTCGAGGTAGCCGATGACGACGTCGGTCCCCTCGGCCTTCGCCTGCTGCCCCTCCTGCAGCATTCGGAAGGTCTTCCCGACCCCGGCCGTCGCGCCGAGGAGGATGCGGTAGCGCCCGCGCACCCTCCGGAATCTAGTGCCTCGGCACTAGGCGCCGAGCAGGTTGTGCACGATGAGATCGATCAGCTTGATCCCCACGAACGGCAGGATCAGGCCGCCGACCCCGTAGATCAGGAGGTTTCGGCGGAGGAGGGCGGTCGCGCCGATGGCGCGGTAGCGGACGCCGTGGAGCGCGAGCGGGACGAGCGCCGGGATGATGAGCGCGTTGAAGATGATCGCCGAGATGATCGCGCTCTGCGGCGTGCCGAGGTTCATGACGTTCAGGGAGTCGAGCGGGCCGGAGTCGCCGGTGACGGCGTAGGTGGCCGCGAACATCGCGGGGATGATCGCGAAGTACTTGGCGACGTCGTTCGCAATCGAGAAGGTCGTCAGGGACCCGCGCGTGATCAGCTGCTGCTTCGCCACCTCGACGATCTCGATCAGCTTCGTCGGGTTGGAGTCGAGGTCGACCATGTTGCCGGCCTCCTTCGCCGCCTGCGTGCCGGTGTTCATGGCGACGCCGACGTCCGACTGAGCGAGGGCGGGAGCGTCGTTCGTTCCGTCTCCGGTCATCGCGACCAGGCGGCCCTTCGCCTGCTCGTCGCGGATGAGCTCCATCTTCCGCTCGGGCGTGGCCTCGGCGAGGAAGTCGTCGACCCCCGCTTCGCCGGCGATCACAGCCGCGGTAACAGGGTTGTCGCCGGTGATCATGACCGAGCGGATGCCCATGCGGCGGAGCTCGACGAAGCGCTCCTCCATGCCGCCCTTGACGATGTCCTTGAGGTGGACCGCGCCCAGCACCCAGTTGTCCTTCGCGACGAGGAGCGGCGTCCCGCCGTCTTCGGCGATCCGCTGGACCGCGGTATCCAGCTCGGCTGGCACGCGGCCGCCGTTTGCCTCGACGAACGCCTTGACGGCGTCGGGGGCGCCCTTGCGGATCTGGTGCCCGTTCAGATTGACGCCGCTCATGCGCGTGGTCGCCGTGAAGGGGATGAACTCTGCCTCGACCTCGGCCAGCGTCGCGCTCCCGGATCCCGTGCTCCTTGGCGAGGACGACGATGGAACGGCCCTCGGGCGTCTCGTCCGCGAGTGAGGCGAGCTGAGCCGTGTCGGCGAGCTCGTGCCCGTCGACGCCGTCGGCCGGGACGAGCTCGCTGGCCTGGCGGTTGCCGAGCGTGATCGTGCCCGTCTTGTCCAGGAGGAGCACGTCGACATCGCCGGCGGCCTCGACTGCGCGGCCCGACATGGCAAGCACGTTGCGGCGAACGAGCCGGTCCATCCCGGCGATGCCGATGGCCGAGAGCAGACCGCCGATAGTCGTCGGGATCAGGGCTACGAGCAGCGCTATGAGCACAGGCATGGAGATGTCTGTGCCCGCGTAGAGCGCGTACGGATACAGCGTCACGACCGCGGCGAGGAACGTGATCGTCAGGCCTGCGAGGAGGATGTTCAGGGCGACCTCGTTCGGCGTCTTCCGCCGCTCGGCTCCCTCGACGAGGGCGATCATGCGGTCGAGGAACGACTGCCCGGGCTCCTGCGTGACCTCGATCACGAGTCGGTCCGAGAGCAAGCGCGTGCCGCCCGTCACACCGGAGCGGTCGCCGCCGGCCTCGCGGATCACCGGCGCCGACTCGCCGGTGATCGCCGACTCGTCCACCGAGCCGACGCCGTCGACGATCTCGCCGTCGGCGGGGATGACCTCGCCCGCGGCGACGACGACGAGGTCGCCGGGGCGGAGCTCGGGCGCGGGGACGTCCTCGACGCCGCCGCTCGGCAGTTGCCGGTGGGCCACGGTCGTCGTCCGCGTCGCGCGAAGCGCCTTGGCCTGCGCCTTGCCCCGCCCCTCCGCCATCGCTTCCGCGAAGTTGGCGAAGAGGACCGTGAGCCAGAGCCAGACCGCGATCGTCCCGGTGAACCACAGCGCCTCCTGTCCGGAGTCCCCCGCGGACAGCGTCGATCACGAAGATCGCTGTGACGATGATGCTGCCCAGCTCGACGATGAAGATCACCGGGTTGCGGATCAGGTGCCGCGGGTCGAGCTTCTTGAAGGAGTCGATGATGGCGCTGCCGACGATCTCGCGCGTGAAGAGGCTCTCGGAGCGAGTCGTCATCGCGCGCTCTCTTCGTCCAGCGACAGATTGAGCTCGAGCACGTTCACGCCGGGCTCGCCGAAGAAGCCGAGAAAGCGGTCCTGGGTGGCGTCGTCGATCAGCTCCTGTACGCGCTCGGGCGCGAGTCCGCGGACCTCGGCGATGCGGGCGGCCTGGAGCTCGGCATAGGCCGGTGAGATGTGCGGGTCGATTCCCGAGCCGGACGTCGTGACCGCGTCGACGGGGATGTCGCCGATCTCGAGGCCGGGGTTGTACGGGCCTTCGAGCTCGAGGATCGCCTGGGCCTGCTCGTCGACGGCGGTGGCCAACTCCGGGTTGGTGGGACCGAGGTTGGCGAAGCTCGTCCCGGCGGCGTTGTAGTCCACTGCCGACGGACGGGGATGGAAGTACTCGGGCTGCGTGAACGCCTGGGCGGCGAGGCGAGAGCCCACGACCTCGCCGTCGCGCTCGATGAGGCTTCCGTCGGCCTTCTCCGGGAAGGCGACCTGGGCGAAGCCGGTCATCAGCGCCGGATACGCGAAGCCGAAGACGGCCGTGAAGACGATTGCGGCGATGATCGTGGTCACGAGCGCGCGCATCAGGAGAGCGCCTCCACGAGAGGGCCGAGCGCGAGCGCCGGGAAGATCATCAGGCCCGCCGTCAGCAGAATGACCGCCACGAGCAGGACGGAGAACGTCGGGCCGTCGGTCCGGAACGTGCCCGCCGAGGCCGGCACGATCCTCTTCTGCACCAGCGCGCCCGCGAGGGCGAGGGCCGCGATCAGGGGCACGAAGCGCCCCAGGTAGAGCGCCACGGTCCCGAAGCGCGCCGAGAAGTCCGTCGCGCCGTAGCCTGCGAACGCGCTCCCGTTGTTGTTGCCCTGGGAGTCGTAGGCATAGAAGGCCTCGGAGAACCCGTGCGCGCCGGGGTTGAAGACGGAGGCGAGGCCGACGTCGGTCACGATCGAGACCGCGACCATGGTGAGAACCATGGTCGGCACGAAGAGCGCACCCACCGCTGCGAGCTTCACCTCGCGCGCCTCGATCTTCTTGCCGAGGTACTCGGGCGTCCGCCCCACCATCAGGCCCGCCACGAAGACGGCGATCACGATGTAGAAGACCATCCCGTAGAGCCCGGAGCCCACTCCGCCGAAGATGACCTCGCCGGTGAACATGTTCACGATGGGCACAGCTCCGCCACCGGCGGTGAGCGCGTCGTGTCCACCGTTGACCGAGCCGTTCGAGGCGTTCGTCGTCGCCACGGCCCACAGGGAGGTGTTGGCGATGCCGAAGCGCACCTCCTTGTCGGCCATGTTGCCGCCGCTCTGGCCGTCGCCGGCCGTGATGTCGACCCCGGAGTCGCGCAGCACCTGCGATCCCTGCTGCTCGAGCGGCGTGATCACGGCGACGCCGATCACGAACATGGCAAACATGGCCGCGAAGACTGCGTAGCCCTGCTTCCGCGCTCCGACCAGCTTCCCGAACATGAAGACGAGGCCGGCCGGGATCAGCAGGATCGAGAGGACCTCGAGGAAGTTGGTGAGCCCGTTCGGGTTCTCGAAGGGAACCGCGGAGTTCGAGTTGTAGAAGCCGCCGCCGTTCGTCCCGAGCTGCTTGATCGCGATCTGGCTCGCCACCGGGCCGCGCGCAACCGACTGCTCCGCGCCCTCGAGCGTGGTCGCGGTCGCGGCGCCGTCGAAGGTCTGCGGCACGCCCTGGGAAATCGAGCAGCGCGGAAAGGACGACCGAGAGCGGGAGGAGGACGTAGGCGAGCGAGCGGTACAGGTCCTGCCAGAAGTTCCCGAGGGTCGACGCCGACCGGCGCGTGAAGCCGCGGATGACGGCGACGAGGACAGCCATCCCGACCGCGGCCGAGACGAAGTTCTGCACGGCGAGCCCGGCCATCTGGCTCAGGTACGACATCGTGTACTCGCCGCCGTAGTACTGCCAGTTCGTGTTCGTCACGAAGCTCGCCGTCGTGTTCAGCGAGATGTGCGACGGCACCGCAGGCAGGTCGTCCGGGTTGAGAAAGAGGACGTCCTGCAGGCGGAGGAGCGCGTAGAGGAGGAGCGTGAAGACGGTGCTGAAGATGAGCACCGACTTCGCGTAGCTCTTCCAGTCCTGCTCCTTGGCGGGATCCGTGCGGACGATCCGGTAGAAGCCGCGCTCGAGGGCCGCCAGGCCGAAGCGCCGGCCCACGGCCTCGGCGGTGTAGATGCGAGCCATGTAGAGGCCGAGCGGCAGGCCGAGGGCGACCAGGACGACCGCGTAGAAGACCGGCTGGGCGATGGAGATCGCGCTCACAGCTTCTCCCCGCGGAAGAGCGCGTAGCAGAGGTAGACGAAGACGGCGAGCGACACGGCGAGCCCGAAGATCTCGGCGGCGCTCACTAGACGCGCCCCAGGAGGTAAACGAACCCGAAGGCGACCAGGAGGCAGGCCGCCGCGATCGCGAGCGAGGCGACGTCGAACATCAGGCGGCCCGCCCGCCGACGTCGCCGGCGACGGTGAAGACAGGGATGTGCGAGAGCTTGCGGATGCGGCGCGCGAGACGCCGGCCGCGGAGACGGCCCGCGAGCCCCTCACCGGGCGGCTCGACCATCACGACGCTGGCGTCGTGACGCCGGCTCGCGTCGGCAATCGCGCGGGCAGGATCGGAGGCGGCGAGGAGCTCGGCCTCCACCTCGATGCCGGCCTCACGGCCCGCACGGATTGCGTACGCGAGCCGCGGGTCGTCGCCGGCGGACGGCAGGCGATGCGGGCCGAGGTACGAGAGCGGCCCGAGGGTGTGCGGCACCCTCGGTCGTCTAGCGGGACGACGCGGATGGCGACGAGGTCGCCGCCGGAGCGGCGGGCGAGGGCGGCGGCCTCGTAGTCGACCACCGAATCGTCTCGCGGATTTCCTTGGAGCGCTACGACCACGGTCCCCACCGGCTACGCGGCGACGCGCTCCTTGGCGGGCGCGCGCGCGATCAGGACCGGCCGGGAGGAGTTTCGCGCGACCCAGCGGGCCATCGTGGTGCCGATCTTGAGGCGCCGAGGGCGCTCGCCCACGACGATGAGGTCGGCGTCGACGGCATCAGCCCAGTCGACGATGGCGTCGGCTGCTTCTGCGGCGATCAGGTCTCGCTCGAAGCGGACACCGTGCTCATCCGCGACGAAGCCCGCGGCGTCGAGCGCCTCGTCGCCGGCACTTCGCAAGCGCTTCGGCACCGAGCCCATGGACGTGCGGCCGCCGATGAAATCGACGGGCGGGACGACGTGGAGGAACGTAACCTCCGCGTCCTCTGCTGCTGCGAGCTCGACTCCGAGCTCGACGGCCTTCTGCGAGGACTCGCCGCCGTCCGTGGCGACGAGAATCCGGTTGATGGTTCGAGTGGTCATTTCAGGTCCTTCTCTGCGCCCTCCCGTGTTCGAGGGCACGCTTCGATGCTAGGTCCGCCCCGGCTGAAGCGGGGCCTAAGAGTCGGGCAGGCGGCCTTAAACGGTCTTAACCTGCGGGACGACGAAGCGGTAGCCGGCGCCGGGCTCGGTGAGGATGTAGCGAGGGCGGGTCGGGTCGCGCTCGAGCTTCCGCCGGAGGTGCGAGACGTAGACGTGGAGGTAGTTCGACTCGGTCTGGTACGCCGGTCCCCAGACCGCGCGGAGGATCATCCGGTGCGTCAGGAGCTTGCCTTCGTTCTCCGCGAAGAAGCGGAGCATGGCGAACTCGTGCGGCGTGAGGCGCACGGGCTCCCCGGCGAGCGTGACCGTGTGCTTCTCGAGATCGATGCTGAGCTCCCCGGTCTCGATCGTGGGCTCGCCGGTGGGCGCCGCCCGGCGGAGCACCGCCCGCAGCCGGGCGAGCAGCTCTTCGAGACCGAACGGCTTCGTGACGTAGTCGTCGGCGCCGGCGTCGAGCGCCGCCACCTTGTCGCCCTCCGCCCCCACGGCCGAGAGGATGAGGATGGGCGCCTTCAACCAGCTGCGCAGCTCGCGGCTGACCTCGACGCCGCTCCGGTCGGGAAGGACGAGGTCGAGGATCACCGCCTCCGGCGGGCGCATGGCCGCCTTCGCCAGCGCCTCCTCCGCGGTCGTCGCGGTGTCGACCTCGTAGCCCGCGGCGCGGAGCGTCGTCTGGAGCGCGCGCAGGATCTGAGGCTCGTCGTCCACGACCAGGACGCGCGAGCCGCTCACGCCTCTGCCTCGACGGGGACCTCGACCAGCGGGAGAGCGAGGACGAACGTCGCGCCCTGACCCTGCCTCGACTCCGCCCAGACGCGGCCGCCGTTGCCCTCGGCGAAGCCCTTGGCGATGGCCAGGCCGAGCCCGCTGCCGCTGCGTTCATCCGTACTCGGTGCACGTGCGAACGGCTCGAAGATGAGCTCGAGCTCAGACTCGGGAATTCCAGTGCCGCGATCGACGACGCGCACGAGAACCTCGCTTCGCGTGGTCGTCGCCCGAACGGTCACGGGCTCGCCGGCGGGTGAGAACTTAACCGCGTTCTCGAGCAGGTTGACGAGGACGCGCTCGATCTGGATCGCATCCACCTCGACCACCGGCGTGCCCGGGGGCAGAGCCAGCTCCACCCGGCTCGCGGCCGGCCCCAGCTGGCCCAGCGCCTGCCCGAGCAGCTCGTCGAGCGCCCAGAGCTCACGGTTGGGCTGGGCGGCGCCCGCCTGGAGGCGCGAGAGGTCGAGGAGGTTCCCGACGACCCGTTCGAGGCGCTCCACCTCGAGCTGAACCGTCTCGAGCAGGCCGTCGCGGTCGCGCTGGTCGAGAGTGAGCTCGGGATTTCCGAGGCTCTCGGCCGCGACTTTGATGGCGGTGAGCGGCGAGCGCAGGTCGTGGCTCACTGCCTGGAGGACGGCAGTCTTGATCGTGTCGCTCCGCCGGAGGGCCTCCGCCTCGACCGCCTCGCGCGCGAGCCGCTCCCGATCCGTGGCGACGGCGACGAGCGAGGCGAGCGCGGGCAGGAAGCGCCGCCGGACGGCGAGGCTCGATTCGGGCGCCCTCGCGGACGTAGAGCGTCCCGAGCTGCCGGCCTCCGGCGCTCAGCTCGAGGGGCGACTCGCCCGCGGGCGGCTCCTTCGACGGCCCGAAGACGACCCGCGCGCTCGTGGCGTGCAGAACGTCGGCGATCGCCGGCGCGAAGCGCTCCACCTCGGCGGCGGTGCTCTCTGCCTGCAGGAACGCCGTCGCCATCTGGGCCAGGAGAGCTTCTTCCCGCTCCCGCTGCTCTGCCTCCACGGTTCGCTGGCGGGCCCTGACGGCGAGGTCGCTGGACACGATCCCGACGACGAGGTACACGGCGAGCGCGAACCAGTGCTCGCCGTTCGACAGGCGGAACGTGTAGAGCGGCGGCAGGAAGAGGAAGTTGAAGAGCGCCGCGCTCGCCACTGCAACCGCGATTGCGTAGGCGCGCCCGAGCAGGACGGCCACCGGCAGCACGGCGAAGAGGTAGAGGACGCCGAGGCTGAGGACGGGCACGAACGACTTGCAGAGATAGATCACGCCCGTGACGAGCGCGAGCGCCGCGATGCACAGCAGAGCGCCGACCACCCGCCGCCGGTTCGCTGTCTTGCCGAGCATGGACTCGACGCGCTCGAACGCGCTCACCGGCGCAATCTAGCTCCCGGATCCGGCGTCGGTGCGCGGCGCAGGATCGCCGGCTGAGCTCAAGCGGCGGCGCGGCGGCTCGCCGCGATCAGGCCTGCCACCACAGCCGCGTCCTCCCCCATTCCGACCAAGGTCGCCGACTTGCGCTTGCGCATGAAGTGGACGCCGACGAAATACAAGCCGGGAATCACCGTGCTCGCGCCGTTTCGCTGGTGCGGGAATCCGAGGTCGTCGAGCGCTTCCGGCCATGGCAGCAAGGCGCCGTAGTCCGGGCGGAAGCCGCCGGCGAAGAGGACAGCTCCGAAGCCGGCAAGGTCGAGGCTGTCGGGCGCCTGTCGGGTCGAACGGACTCGGCCGCTCGAGCTCGGGGAGATCGAGCCCGCGCTCCGCCGCCAGCTTGCGGACGAGATTCATGAACTGCTCGTCCCGCTCGTCACCCCAGGCAACGCTCTCGGCCAGATCCGACGCGAACCGCGCCGACCACGCCTGGCACCGAGGAAGTGGCCGGTCAGAGTGACCCCTCGCTCGCGAAGCGTCCGGAGGTTGAGATCGCGGCCGCCTCCGTGTCCGGTCACCAGCACGTTCGCGCCCAGCCGGGCTGCCGGAGTGGGCAAGGACTCGGCGGGCATGTCGAGGAAGCCCGTTTCGGCCGCCCACCAGACGAGATCGCGGCCTCCGAGGCGACGTGGCGCCCAGGGCGCCTTCCCGCAGGCCAGGAACACTTCCCGACCCGCATCGTGGAGCTCCTCCGCGATCTGGCACCCGGACTGGCCGCTTCCCACCACGAGCACGCGGCCCGGCGGCAGAGCCCGCTCGTTTCGGTAGTCGCCGACATCCAGTTGAAGCAGATCGACCGGCAGCGTCCCGGCGCGTCCGGCCGGTACGAGACCGGTAGGTGCCGGTGGCGACAACCACGGCAGTCGGCGCGAAGATCGCCCGACGACGTCCGAAGGACGAAGCCCCCGCCCCGGCGAGACTCCAGCGAGCCGACCTCGACACCCTCTCGAACGCGCGCCCCGAGATCCCCCGCGTAGCGCTCCAGGTACGCAACGACCTCGTCGCGCGCCATGAAGCCGTCCGGATCCGACCCGTCGTAGCCGCGCCCGGGCAGCTGAGTCGACCAATTCGGCGTCACCAGGCGAAAACTGTCCCAGCGTCCTCGCCAGGACTCGCCGACACGGGCTCGCTCGAGCACCAGATGCTCGAGTCGCCGCCCGCGTCAGCTCCCGGCTGGCAGCGAGACCGGCAGGCCCGCCACCGATCACAGCGACGTCGACATGGTCCATTCCCCTCATGACGGCCCGCACGCTCAGCTTCTTCCCGGTTCTCGATGGCAGATGCCCCATACTCCCGGTCGTGAGCGACTACGACCCCGTCGCATTCGACGCGTTCGAGGAAGCCGGCTGGGGAACCAAGGAGGCGGCCGGCTACGACGCGCTGGCCGGTCGTGTGACCGCGCGCCTGGCCGATCCGCTTCTCGACGCGGTTGGCGCCGAGCCGGGGAAGCGCGTGCTCGACATCGCGACGGGGCCCGGCTACGTCGCGGCCAGGGCGGCCGAGCGGGGCGTCGAGATCGTCGGCCTCGACTTCTCCGAGACGATGCTCGCGCACGCGCGCTCGCGCCGGCCGGATGTCGAGTTCGTTCGTGGGAATGCGACCGAGCTACCGTTTCCGGACAAGTCCTTCGAGGCTGCGACCTGCGCGTTTCTCCTGCTGCACGTCGGCCGGCCCGAGCAAGTGGTCGCCGAGGCCGCCCGCGTGCTCGTGCCGAACGGCCGCGCGGCTTTCACCGTCTGGGACGAGCCGTCGCGGGGCCGCTGGCTCGGCGTCGTGTTGGATGCGATCGCGGCCGCGGGCGCGCATCCACCCGCCGACGTGCCGCCCGGCCCACCGATCTTCCGCTTCGCCGACGACAGTGAGTTCATCCGGCTCCTGACCGACGCGGGGCTCGTAGACTCCGCGGTCGAGACCATCGAGTTCTCGCTTCAGGTGGCGAGCACGGACGAGCTCTGGGCCGGGCTCGTGGACGGAACCGTTCGGGTGCGGCCGCTGATCGTCGGGCAGCCACCTGAGCTGCAGCGCGCGATCCGCCTGCACTTCGACGAACTCCTCGCGGAATTCCGAACCGAGGATGGGTTCGCCGTCCCGGTCTCGGTCAAGCTCGCTTCGGGACAAAAGCCGTAACAGGCGGTGACGATGAGGGCGATCGTCCAAGACAGGTACGGCCCGCCGGATGTCCTGGAGCTGAGGGAGGTCGAGCGCCCGGCGGTCGGCGACGGCGACGTGCTGGTGCGCGTGCACGCAGCCTCTGTCAATCCTCAGGACTGGCACCTCATGCGGGCCAGCCCGTTCGTTGTCCGCATGTCCGGGACGGGGCTACGCACCCCGAAGACGCCGATCAGGGGAACGGACGCCGCCGGGCAGATCGAGGCGGTCGGCAGGAACGTGGCACGGCTCCAACCGGGTGACGAGGTGTTCGGCTGGTGCGAGGGCGCGTTCGCCGAGTACGTGTGCGCCGACGAAAGCCACTTCGTGCCGAAGCCGGCCGATCTCTCCTTCGAAGGCGCGGCCACCCTCGCGCTGGCGGGGTGCACGGCGCTCCAGGGGCTGCGCGACACGGGGGCTCTGCAGCCGGGCCAGGAGGTCCTGATCATCGGCGCGGGCGGAGGCGTGGGCACGTTCGCCGTGCAGATCGCCAAGGCATTCGGCGCCCGCGTCACCGGTGTCTGCAGCACGACGAAGATGGACCTCGTCCGCTCGCTCGGCGCCGATGAGGTCATCGACTACACCCGAGAGGACTTCACGCGCGGCCAGCGGCGCTACGACCTGATCTTCCAGCTGGCGGGGACCGCCTCGCCCTCGGCTTGCAGACGGGCACTCACCCCGAACGGCACGTTGGTGCTCGAGCAGCGGAGAGGGCCGATTCGCAGGAATCGACCGCGTCGCGCGGGCGCTCGTCTCGTCACCGTTCGTGCCCCAGCGGCTGCGAGCGTTCCTCACGAAGGAGACCACCGCGACCTGCTCACGCTCGCGGAGCTCGTCGCAGCCGGCAAGGTCACGCCGGTCATCGACCGGACCTACCCGCTGAGCCGAGGTCCCCGAGGCGATCTCGTATCTGGAGGAGGGACACGCTCGAGGGAAGGTCGTCATCACGGTGTGAGGAACTAACCAGCCGGGTCGTTCCCTCGGCGGCTGAGATACTTGTCGATCTCCCGGCGCTCCCAATCGGCGCCGAAGAGCCCGCCGATACCGAGCAGCGCGATTCCGGCAATGGCCACGCCGATGCCGGTGCCGAGCATGGGCCAGTAGAACCAGAAGGAGCTGCTGTCGTCGAGCATGTCGATGGCGAACCACATCAGGCAGAGGGCGACCCAGATCCCCAGAACCGTGTAGAAGATCCGCTTGCGGCGAACATGCCGCCGAGCTTCCTCCCGGAGCTCGGGCGTTTGCACCCCTTGCAAAGCGCTGTCAGACACGACGTTCCTCCATTCCTCGGCCGATCCTTGTCCTTACGGGTAGGACCGGCCGGCCCCCCGACGAAATCATCGAACGGTCGACCAAACCGACCGGTGAGAACGGAGAACCTATCGCCGAAGCGGCGAAGGGATCGGGATGCTGACGTAGGCGCCCCGCCTTCGCATCTGCAGCCGGTCGATGGGAGAAGCGCGCGCGCTCCTGATCAGGGAGCGAGGAGGACGAGCAGGACGGGACGCGGCTCCCACCACGATCCCGACCGCGGCGAGCGCCAGCACGAAACCCTCGCCGGTGTGCGGTTCCGCGGTCTTCCCGCAGCGCCGCCTGCAACTCCCGGTAGTGCACGATCCCGTACACCATGGCCGCCAGACCGGAGGCCGCCAGCGCGGTTCCCAGTGCGATATACGGCCAGCTTCGTGCCGCCGACGACCTCGGGCAGGACACGCCCGACTGCGAATCCCGCCAGCGATCCCGGCCAAACCAGTACGCCACCACGCGAGATACGTGCGCTCGTGCGCGAGCTGCGTCCGGTGGTCTTCGCCGCTCGCCATCTCAGGGGGCCGAGCATAACCCTCGAGCTCGCCCTGCTCCTGGTCGACGACCCTCGGCAGTTCCGTCGAGCGGCGCTTCGATGGCATGCGCGGTACTGCGGAACTCCCGGATGTTGGCTTCGAGGCTCTGGGCAGTCAGACTGCCGCGGCAAAGCCTGACCGTGCCGGGGCGTGGCCAGGGAAGTTCGAGGTAGACCTTGTGGCCCGCCACGAGACGTCCATCTAGGCAGCTCCGCAGCTCGGGAGTAGACTGATTCTCGCGGGTCGCGAGGGCAGCGGCTCTTCCCCGCCGGGATGCCTTGTCAGGGCGCGACCCAGCCCACTACCCGGCCTACTCAAGCTTCTCGAGCCTTAGAGCCGGCCCGCATCTGCAGAGTCACACCCCAGGTTGGAAAGTGACCGTGGCCGGTGTCGGTTCTCCGGCCAAACCTGGCAGGGGACGCGGCCTTGCCTCTCCTCAGCCCGAACCGACGCCCGCCGGTGGACGAGCTCGGCGAGCGCGACCGGGATAACCTACGGCGGCTGGCGAGCCATGCGAGCGATCCCGGCGTCACAATCCGGGCACGCTGGAAACAACTAGGAAGAGGAACTAGAGAGAGGAGATTGCATGTGGTGGGGAATCGGAATCGGCGCCCTCCTGTACGTGGTTCTATTAGTCACGCTCGGGGTCATGACGCTGAGGAATGGACACGGCTGGATGTTCTTTTTCGGAATTTCTTCCCACTGCTCTGGATCATCGGCGCGTTCATGCGACCGCCTAGCCAGTACGCCTGAGCGCTCATGCTGGCGTCGAAGCCTGGGCGTACGCGGCCGTAGGCTGAGCCTTGAGAGGTCAAGTCCAGATGTATCGCACTTGAGCGCCACCGGGTCGACCTGTCGCAAGCGGTCCGTCTTGTGCGCCGGAGCGACCTCGCCCTAGGCTCAGGTTCGGGGCCGGGGAGGACCCGCGCGACGAAGCGGCGTCTAGTGTAGAGCGGGCGGAGGGAATCGAACCCTCACCACCAGCTTGGAAGGCTGGAGCTCTACCATTGAGCTACGCCCGCGCTCGGCGTCAGAGTACCCGGTTCCCCCGTATCCTTGAAGCGTCGTGGCGCCGTCGCCGTGGACCTGGCCGACAGCCTGGGTCGAGCTCGCGGCCGGCGCCCTTCTGACCGCCGCCTACGTTCTCGCCGTCAGGCGTTACCGGCCCGCGCGCTGGCGGATGGCCTGTTTCGCGGGCGCTGTCGCCATTTTCCTGGCGGTCTCGCTCACGCCGCTCGCCACGCTCGCGCTCCACTACGTGCTCTGGGCGCATCTGGTGCAGAACGTCGCGCTGGCGGAGTGGATTCCGCTTCTCCTGGTCGCGTCCGTGCCGCCGGAGCTCGCCGCCTCGGCGGCGCGCTTTCGCGCCGTTCGGTTTCTCACACGGCCGTTCGTGGCGCTGCCGCTCTGGCTCGGCGGCTACATCGCCTGGCACGTCCCGGCTGCCTACGAGGCAGCGCTCGAGAACCATGCCCTCCTCCACCTGGAGCACCTCACGTACCTCGTAACCGGCGTGCTCCTGTGGTGGCCGGTGCTGCAGTCGCAGCCGTGGAGCCTCTCGTCGGGAGCGAAGGCGGCGTACCTCTTCGCCGCCTTCGTGTTCGCGAGCCCCATGGGGTTGCTCCTGGCGCTCCTCCCCAGCCCGCTCTACGACTTCTACGTCGAGGCCCCGCGTCTTTGGGGTCTGACCCCGCTCGCGGACCAGCAGATCGCGGGCATGGCGATGGCGGTCAGCGAAGCCGTGGTCTTCTTCGCGGTGTTCACGGTTTTCTTCGTGCGCTTCATGGCCGAGGAGGCCGGCGAAGCCGAGCGGCCGCCCGCCGACGCTTAGAACCCCTTTCAAAATGAAGCCGGGTGTCGCCGCCACCACACCAGACAGCGCGTCATTCCGAAACGGGTTCAGCGTCAGCGCCCCGGAAACCGGCTTGCGGCTTCCCGCACCTGCTCGATGTCGAGCGTCATCTCGAGCAGGCCTACCTGCTCGTCGTAGACGTCGGCTTCGACCTGCTCCTTGACGTCCTCTTCGAGGATGTGAACGACGGGGAGCCCCAACTGGACTCCTGCCAATGGACCCACGTACGCCGGGTCTCCCAGCGTGAGCGTCTCGGCCGCGACCTCGAGCGACTCGAGATCCGCGGCGCCGAGCACGACCACGAGGTCGTCCGCGCCGTGCGTGTCGACCAGGCCCTTGATGCGGTCCTGGTTCTCCGGGTCCATGGCCCCGGCCGCCGTTCAGACGAAGCACTCCGTCTCGACGAAGACGACGTCGGCACCTGCCGACTCCACGCACTTGGCGATCGCCGGGCCCGGCACGCCGTCGCGTTCGCCGAGCGCGATCACCTTCTTCCCGTCCAGCTTCATGCACCCTCACCTCCCTTCGAGGCGAGCATCGAGAACGCCCGCTCGATGTCGTTCTTCGAGACTTCGCCCGAGAGGCGCTCGAGCTCCTCGCCGTTGCGCATGAGCACGTACGTCGGCAGCCCGAAGACCCTGAGCTCGCGGCAGATCTCGCGGTTCTCCGCGGAGTTCACCTTGACGACGCGCACGTCGCCGCCGGCCTCCTCTTCGAGCTTGGCGATGGTCGGCATCATGGCGAGGCACGGCTGGCAGCGCGGGCCCCAGAAATCGACCAGAACGCTCCCCTCGCCGGTGAGGTCGTGGTAGGTCTCGACGGTCGCTTCGACCGGCATCGGCTACTCCTTTCCGGGTTCCAGCAGGATGGACATTCCGTCGGCGAGCTCGGTCATCCGGCCGAGGAAGAGCGAGCCCTTCGCCAGAAGCATGGTCGAGCCGATCTCACCGGCGCGCAGGGCGTCCAGCCCGTGCGGAAGCCACGGCACCGCGGAGGCGACATGCCCCTGCGTCGGCGAGAAGCCCGGCAGACCGTGCTCGCGCTCGAAGGCCTCGAGCTTCTCGCGCGGCAGCTCCCCACGGCGGACCGCGAGCGCGCCGATCAGCTTGTAGTTCCGGCTGGGAACGTTGCCCGCCCCGGCCGGCTCGGTGATCTCGGGATCGTGCAGCTCCGTCGCGTAGCGGTCGACGTCGAGGATCCCGCGGCCCAGCCGCTCCAGCGGCTCGACGACGAGATCCTCGAGCACGGCCTGCTGTGCCGAGCCCGAGCCGACGCGGTGGCGCCCGATGGCGTCGAGCCGGAGCTCCGGCGCGCCGTCGCCGGGCTGTGTGACGAGGACGGCGAAGCCGGCGAGCACATCTTCGAGGACCGGAACCCCGTTGCGAAGCGCGCCCGAGAATTTCATCCCCAGCTTGGCGAGCGAGCCGCCGGCGACCACGACGACGTGCGGGTACACGCCGGAGGCGACGAGGGAGCCGGCGACCACGAGCGCATGGACCGGCCCGCAGCAGAAAGCCTTCACGTCACTCCCCGAGGCGTTCACACAACCGGCCTGCTCGGCAATTGCCTTGGCGAGGTTCCCGCCGCCGCGCTGGTAACGGTCGCCCACCGCCTCCTCGCCGCTCCCGATCACGTACGGGACCTCGGCGGGGTCGAGGCCGGTCGCTTGGAGAAGGTGCTCGAGCGCGAGCGCTCCGGTCGTCTTGCACGCGAGGTTCTCGAGGAGGACGGGGGCCGACAGGCTCTCGTCCAGGTCGTGGGCCCCCGCCATCGAGCCGACGACAACTCCGGCCTCGTGAATGGCAAGGCGGCCGTTCTGCGCCGGGCTGCCGTCGAGGTTGAGGAGCCCGAACGCGTCGGATTCCTGCAGCCGCCGGTAGAGGTCGGCCTGGTCGACGATGAGGCCGTAGGGGCCTTCGCGGCGAGGCTCCACCGGGTGTGCCCACCAGGGGCGCTCGACCTCCCAGAGCGCCTCCGGGCGCAGATTGCCGATCAGCACCTGGTGCGGCCCATAGCCGAGCGCGTCCTCGAAGGTGCGGAGCCCTGCGGTCAGGGAGCCGAGCAGGCCGTCGGCGTCGCCCGCAAGCTCGCGCGCGGGCTTGGAGCCGTGCCGAACGAGGTCGGGCGCGTGCGCGAGGACGAGCGAGCAGGAGCGAACCGCCGCGCGACCGGTCACGGGCGCTCCCTTCGGCAGGAACTCGACACGCTTCCGGCACGAAGCGGCACACACCGGTGCGCTTTTCGGCGATAGGCTCGCAGTGGGTGGTGGGCCGGGGTGCCCCAGACGAGGAGAGGGCTCATGCCGGGTCGACCTCCCAGACGGTCGTCGGCTCGACCTCGGTCTCGAGCATCTCCAGGGCGCGCTCGACGATGCGCCGGCGCTCTGCCTCGTCGAGCCCGAACGGGTGGGTGATGGCCGGGCCGCGAACGATGCGGTTCGCGCCGACCATCGTCGCGATCGTGGGAAGCGAGGTGACGAACACCGTCGGCACTCCCGCTCGTTCGATCTCCTTCGCCAGCACTGACCCGCAGCGCGTTCCCGTTCCTCAGGTGCCCGAGAGGAGGACGGCTTCGACCCCCGCGTCGGTGAGCTCGGCGGCGATCTCGCGCCCGAAGCGAGTCGAGGCGGCGACAGGGGTGCCGTTGCCCGTGGTTGTGTAGAAGACGTCGTGAACTCGGCCGAGACGGCCCTCGGCGACCAGCCCGCTGACCGTGTCGAGCGGCACGAGCCGGTTGGGATCCTCGTTGGCCAGCGTGACGTCGAAGCCGCCGTGCACCGACTCGTAGCGGCCGGAAGCGAGCGTCCGGGCGTCCCCGAGCCCGTAGCGGAGCCAGCCCTGCGCCCGGATCGTCGGCAGCCTGTCCGGATTCCCCTGGGGAACGCATCCGGCCTCGGTGACGAGGGCAAGGAGGGCGTGCGAGAGGTCTTGGACCGGCGGCGGCGGCGGACGCGATCGAAGCCTCCGGCGACCTCGCTCTGGGTCTCGCCGGCCAGCTTCGCCAGAAGGAGGTCGACGGCGCGCTCGGCGCCGGGCTTCTCGGCGATCTCGTTTCGGCGGAACCCGCGAGGCAGGTACCCCTCCTCGGCGGGCGGCCCGAGCTCACGGCCGGAGGCGAGGGCCTCGGCGAGCCTGGCCATGCGGGGCAACGCCTCCCGCATCCCCGCGACGTTCACGGCGGTTGCCGCGATCGGCACTGCTCCGTCGGCGGCCGCGACGCCGGGGTTCTCCTCGTGCATGGCCGCCAGCGCGGGGATACCGAGGCGCTCCGAGGTGAAGCGCGAAAAGCGCGCACACGCAAAGCCGTAGCGCCCGGACCCGAAGGCGGGGCCGGCCACGAGCAGGTCCGGCCGCTCCGCCTCGAGGAGCCCGAGCAACCCGGCGAGCGCCTCCTCCTCGTGCTCGCCGAAGTAGTCGTCGCCACAGGCGAGCGTGGCCACGATCTCGATCTCCCGGAGCTCGGCAGCGAGGCCCCGCCCAGGACCGACCGGGCCGTCGAGGCGAGTCGGGGGCGTCCCGGCGGCCTCCTCCCCGCCGAGGCCCGCGAAGAACTGGTTCAGGTAGTGAACCGCCCTCACCATGTCGCCGCCGTCAGGGCGTACTGGCCGGTTTGGTTGGTGGCGCCAAGGTAGTTCCTGACGGGAATCGGCCCCGGGTCGGAGGCCGGGGCCCCGTCGAGCAGCGTGTCGCCGCCGAGCACGCGCTCGGGCGTCCACGCTGGGACGAGCTCCTCGGCATTGCCCGTCGAGACGATCGAGTCCGCCTCCGGCACCCAGTCGGTGAGCCCGGAGCTCGTCGATTCCGGATCGGCCATCTCGGCGACGATCGCGGTCGCCCTGATTCCGGCCGCCTCGCACGCGCGCACGGTCAGCATCACGTCGGTGTGGGAGTTCCCGCCCGCGTCGGTCGTCACGATCGCCCCGTCGGCGCCGAGCCGGGCGGCGGCCTCGGCGGCTGCGGCCGCTGCCCGCTGCTTGTCCTCGGCCGTCTGCTCGTAGCCGCGCATGAGGACGACGCCGGCGAAGCGAAGCCTCTGGCCGTGCTCGCGATACAGGGCACGCACGAGCGCATTCCGCTGGAAGACGATCGTGGGGTTCCGGAGGGCCGCCCAGTGGTACTCCCCGCAGGTGACGGCGCCGTCCAGGATCTCCGCCGGATCGACGATCCGCGGCAGGCCGGCGCTGCCCGCCGGAACGCCGTAGACGAACTGGTAGTAGAGGGGCCCGAGATCGGAGAGCTGGACGAGCGCGGCGACCGCAGGGAGGCTTTCGTCCGCGGGACCAAGCTCGAACCGCTCGACCTCCGCCGGCTCCGCATCCAGCGTGGGCCAGGCGAGCTCCTCCGCGACGGCGAGCGTCGTGCGGCGCGCCCACGCCTCGAGCTCCTCGTTTCCGAGATCGTCTCGGCGTCCGAAGGTGAGGACAACGTTGGTGCCCGCCGCGTACGGCGTGAGCGCCGCGCCTGGCCCGGCCAGGTCGACCACGGACTCCTGCTCGTGCAGGGTGCGCTCTTCGGCCGGAAAGTCGAGGCAGGAGAAGATGACGACGTCGTCGAGGCGGTTCGTCCGCCCCTCGCCCGCGCGGCCTTCGAGCGGGAAGGCGGGGCGCCCGTCGGGCCGGGCGCGCGGCTCGACCGCGTCCAGGACATGCGTGAGCCGGACGGGCTCACCGCCTCGGACGACGTGCGCTTCCACTCCTTCGAGCTCGGGAACCGCGCCCAGAAGGTCCGAGGGAAAGGTGGCGAGCTCCCAGGCCATCACGCGGCCCTCCGGAAGCCGAGCCTGACGGAAACCGCGGCGGCTGCGGTGACGCAGAGCTCGCCGACCTCGGGAAGTCGCGGCTCGGGCAGGCGGTAGGCGGGGCCGGAGACCGAGACCGCAGCGACGCAGGCCCCGCTCGCGTCGAAGACCGGGGCGGCGACTGCGTGAAGCCCGAGCTCGAGCTCCTCGACGGCGACCGCGAAGCCGGCCTGCCGAGTCCGCTCGAGCTCCTTGCGCAGATCGCCGCGGTCGACGATCGTCCTCGGCGTCAGCTTGCCCAGCTTCCCGCCGGCATGGCCGTCGCCGAAGGCCAGGAGGGCCTTCCCGTTTGCAGTCGCATGGAGAGGGGCTGCGCGGCCGGTCCAGTCGGTGACGCCCACGAAGTGCGATGCGTCCACCTGGAGAACGTTCAGCGCGCGCTCACCGTCTCGGACGGCGAGGTTGACCGTCTCGCCCGTCTGCTCAGCGAGTGCCTCGAGCGGCGCCTGCGCGGCTCCCGCGAGCGTGAGACCGCGCACGCTCAGAGCGCCCAGCCGGGCGAGCTCGGGCCCGGGAACAAAGCGCTCGCCTTCACGCCGCACCAGCGCTCGGCGCTCGAGGGCCGCCAGCAGCCTCGACACCGTGCTCTTGTGCATTCCCAGCTCCGCGGCGAGCTCCGAGACGCCCAGGTCCGGGCGGCCGTCGTCGAAGGCCGTCAGGATCGCGAGCGCCCGGTCCGCCGATTGCATCGTTGCGTATTTTGCAACATCGCCGCGCACTCCGCAACGTCACGGTCCCTGCGCCAGCGAGGCCGGACGGGGCCGTACACTCGCACCACAATGGCCGCGGCCTTCACGGCACGCGGGCTCACGAAGCAGTACGGGCCCGTGCTTGCGCTCGACGGCGTCGATCTCCACGTCGAGGAGGGAGAGCTCGTCGGGCTCCTCGGACCGAACGGGGCGGGGAAGTCGACCCTGGTCAAGATCGGGTGCGGCCTCGTCCGGGCCAATGCGGGCGAAGCGCACGTGTACGGAGCGCGTGCCGGCTCGCCGCAGGCGAGTGCGGCCATGGGCTACCTGGCGGAGCTCTTTCGCTTCCCCGGCTGGGTGACCGCGGATGAGCTGCTCGTCCTCCACCAGCGGTTGGCCGGCTCGACCGGAGGCGAGGCCGAGCGGGCCGAGCTGCTCGAGCTCGTTGGCCTGCTCGACGCCCGCTCCCGGCGTGTCGAAGCAATGTCGAAGGGCATGCAGCAGAGGCTCGGGCTCGCGCAGGCGCTCGTCGGGACGCCTCGCTTCCTCTTCCTCGACGAGCCGACGAGTGCCCTCGATCCGGGCGGCAGGCGCACGGTACGCGGCCTCCTCGAGGAGCTCCGGCGCCGCGGCGTCTCCGTCCTCCTCAACTCGCACCTCCTGAGCGAAGTCGAGCTCGTCTGCGACCGCGTCGCCATCCTCTCCCGCGGGAGCATCGTCGCGGAGGGTCGCCCGGCAGACCTCGCGAAGCCTCGGGGCGTCGAGATCGACGTCGACGGCGGCGTCAGGCGCTACGAAGGCGTCGGTCGCGAGGACGTGCCCAAGCTCGTGGCCGACCTGGTTGCCGCCGGCGAGCTCGTCTACGGCGTTCGCGTGCTGGAGACGACCCTCGAGGAGATCTACCTCGAGGCCGTCGGGGACGAGGCCGGATGAGAGGCGTGCCGATCGTGATCGGGTACGCGCTCAAGGAGAGCGTGCGGCGGCGCGTGTTCCTGGTAGTCCTCGTCCTGACCGCGGCCTTCCTGGGCCTTTACGCCCTGGGGGCGAAGGAGGCGTTCGACGCCGTCGAGAGCCGGTACGGCGGCCTGGTCCCCGTAGACGAGCGGGAGCTCACCGGCGCGACCATGTTCGGCCTGTCCATGTTCGCCACGCTCTTCCTCGGGGCGGTGCTGGCCGCGTTCCTGACGTTGAGCACGGTGCGCGGAGACGCCGAGCGGGGCCTGCTGCAGCCGCTCGTCGTGCGGCCGATCGGGCGCACGACGCTCCTCGTCGGCCGGTTCGCCGCAGCGGCGGCCGTCTGCGCCGTGTACGTCGTCCTCGTCTACGCGGCCACGCTTCTGATCACCTGGCAGATCGGGGACTGGACTCCCGACCGGATCGCCTCCCCCGCGCTCCAGCTTGCCGCCGCAACGGCCGTGATCGCGGCGCTCTCGCTCCTCGGCTCGGTCTTCCTTTCGGCCACGGCCAACGGCATCGCCGTGTTCATGGTCTTCGGCGCCGGGCTCGTCGCCGGTCTGCTCGGGCAGATCGGCGAGGTGCTCGACTCGGAGACGCTCGAGAATGTCGCGCAGGCGGCGTCCTGGATGCTTCCTTTCGAGGCTCTCTACCAGGACGCCCTAGCGGCGATTACCGCCGACGCCGGTGGGCTGACCAGAGTCGCGGTCAACCTCGGCCCGTTCGGAGGCGCGCAGGCCGCCGGGTTGCTCCTCTGGCCGTGGACGCTCGCCTACGTGGCGCTGGTCGGCGGCGCGAGCCTCCTCGCCTTCGCCCGGAAGGATCTCTAGCCGCCGTCGCGAAGAGCGACGGTCCGATGAAGGACGAGCACGACCAGACCCGCAGCCAGCTCGCGCTCGTCGCCGCCCTGGCGAAGAACCGTGGCGAGCTCGACGCGGCGACGCTCGAGCGGCTCCTGCGCTTGGTCGGCGCCCTGAAGCCGGCGTCCTCCAGGTAGCTACGAGCACGTTTCAGAATGACGCCTCACCGTCGCGGCCCGGCGGCCCCGGTCTTCCTGTTGAGACGTGTTCTAAGTCAACGGCTGAGGAACCGGCCGTTCAGGGCGTCGATCTCGGCGTCCAGGACTACCTCGCCTTCGGCGATGCGGCGGAGCGCCCCGGCGAACTCGTCCATGTCGGCGACGCGGTCCTTGAGGAGATAGCCGACGCTCTCCTCCCCGGTCTCGAGGAGCTCGCGCGCATAGGCGGGGACGAGGTCTTGCGAGAGGAGGAGGACTCCGGTTCCCGGATGCAGACGACGAATAGCCTTGGCCGCGCGCACGCCCTCATCGCTCCGTGAAGGCGGCATGCGGATGTCGACAACGGCGACGTCGGGGTCGGTCGCGGCAACCTGCTCGAGCAGCTCACTGCCGCTGCCTGCCTGGGCGACGACCCGCATCCCCGCCTCTTCGAGCAGCCGGGCGATGCCGTCGCGAACGAGCATCGAGTCGTCCGCCAGAACGATGCGGAGACGGTCGTCGTCGACGCGGCTTGCGAAGCGCAAAGGCGGAAAGTCCGCGGGCAGGCCGTCGCCGAGGAGCTGGAACAGGCGCTCCGGCTCCGGCAGTCCGGAGAGCTCGTACTCACCGAGGTCGCGAACCTGGAAACCGGAGAGTGCGGCGCTCTTCTCGGAGAGAAGAACCTGACCGCCGTGCCCGGCCGAGCTCAGACGAGCGGCCAGGTGCAGATCCAGCCCGACATACCCGTCGCCGTCGTCGACCGCGTACCCCGTATGCATGCCCATACGGACTCGCACGTCCGCCCCGTCGGGCCAGTCAGCAGCAAGGATCGCGCGCTGAGCGGAGGCGGCGGCCGCGGCCGCGGCGGCGGCCGAGTCGAAGATGGAGAACGACTCATCGGCACGGCACTCGACCTCTTGGCCGGCGTGGGCCGACATGGCGCTTCGGAGGATCTCGCGCAGCGTCGCAAGAACCTCTCCGTAGTCGGGACCAAGTCGGCGGACGAGCGTCGTGGAACGCTCGACGTCGGTGAAGACGAAGGTGAGCTCCGGTTCGTGCATAGCCCGAGAAGGATCCAGCATACGCCGCGCGACGACCATGCGGCCAGCCCCCGACGCGGGTACGGGTAGCCCTACCAAGTCTGGAAATCCGTTGGTGCCGGGAGTATCGTCAAGTGCCCCTTCGGCTCGGAGGTGAATGCAATGCTCGCCCGCGAACGCGCGCTTCGGATCGGTTTGGCGGAAGCCCGCGCCGGCGTCGTCGAGAAGCGGGAGAACTTCTCCAAGCGCATCAAGAAGTACCAGGCCGCCGACTCGTTCAAGCCAACGAGGGACACGGGGTACGCGTGGTGCAACAGCTTCGTGGTCTGGTGCTTTCAGCAGGCGCGGCGCGAGTTGACCGAGACCGGTCGTTCCGCAGGGGTGCAGCTGACGGCACAGCTCGCCAAGAAGGCCGACCTGGTCGTCCGCAGGCCGGCGAGGGGAGACATCGTCTGCTTTCAGCTCCCGCCGGTCGACCCGACCCTCGACCACATCGGCCTCGTGGTCGAAATTCTGTCCGACGGCTCCATCCGCACGCTCGAGGGCAACACCCCGGGGGATGCCCGCGAGCTCGACGGTGTCTTCGTCAAGGTGCGACCGCGCGAGTTCTGCGACAAGTTCATCCGCATTCCCGGCCAGGTCCCGGACGGGATTGGCAGAGGTGATCACGGAAGCGAGGTCCGAGACCTCCAGAAGCGGCTCGTCGAAGTCGGCCACAAGAAGCTGGTGGTCGACGGCGACTTCGGCGAGAAGACCGAGAGAGCGATCGAGCAGTTCCAGCGCAAGCACGACCTGCCCGAGACGGGTATCGCCGACTCCAAGACCCTCACTGCGATCACGAAGGCGCTCGAACCGGCGAAGCCCGAACCGGTTCCGAAGCCGAGAGACAAGCCCAAGCAGGCGTTCGTCGTCACCGCGGCCTTTCAGCGCGGCGCGCCGCAGGAGGTCAACGCCTGACGACGCGCGAGGCGCTGAACAAGCAGGTCAGCGCCTTCCTCAACGACGGCGCCAGGTTCGTCCAGATCTCGCCGGAGAGCTGAAGCCGCCCCGGCGCGGCATTTCGAAAGGGTTCTTAGTCCGCGGGCTCCGGGTGCCTGACCCTGACCCGGTACTCGCGGCGGCCGATCGCCTCGTACGCCACCAGGGCCGAGCACACGGCACTTACGAGGGCGAGTGCTGCGAGCGCCGGGATCACAACGGCGGCCGGGACGAGAGCGAGCAGGACGAGCACGGCGGCCGTGCGCCGCCGGAAGATGCGGCCGATGGTTCGGAAGAGGAACGCGACGTGCGCGAGCAGGTACAGCGCGGCCCCGCCGCAGAGCGCCACTGCCGGCACGGTCTCGAGCGCGTCGCCGACGTGGTGGAGCGTCGTCTCGAGGCCGAAGGCGAAGAGGACGACACCGGCGATCATCGGCAGGTGGAGGTAGCTGTAGGCGTGGAGCGCGAGCCGGTGGAGCTCGAGGCCCTTCGCCTGCATCAGCCGCCGCCGCGCGAAGATCGCGGCCACGTCGAAGTAGAGCCACCAGAGCGCCGAGACGACCACGATTCCGAGCGCCGCCGCCACGATTACCCCCGTATCCAGCTCGAAGCCGGCGCCGAAGCCGATGGCGATGATCGACTCGCCGAGCGCGATCAGAATGATCAGCCCGTGTCGCTCGGCGAAGTGCTCGGGCGCAACCCGCCAGCCGCGCCCAACCCGACCACTACCGGGCCGAGGTAGTCGATCGCCAGCGCGACGAGCCAGACCGCGATGCGCTCGTCACCCTCGAGGAAGCCGGCGAACACGAGCAGGGAGGCGCCGAGGATCGCGGTCGGCGCAAACCGGAAAAGCGTGTCGCGGCGGTCGGGATCGTCGCGACTGACGATTGCGGAGAGGACGAGGTGGAGCAGGCGGACGAGGAGGTACGCGACGCCGAACAAAACGGCGTCGTCTCCGAAGGCGCCCGGCACCGCCAGGGCGACGCCGAACATCGCGCCCATCGAGGCGAGCATCACCAGGCGGACGCCGCCCTCGTCGACGTCCGTCGTGCTCGTCAGCCACGCGTAGACGCCCCACGCCCACCAGAGGGCCGCGAGGATGAGCATCCCGCGGAAGACTCCACCCCACGTCGGGTCGTCCGCGAGCACGATCGTGACCTGGGTGATGGCGAACACGAAGACCAGGTCGAAGAAGAGCTCGAGCGGGGTGACCTGATGCTCGGCATCGGGCTCGTCGACCATTGATCAGTCGGGACGGCCGGATTCGAACCGGCGGCCTCCTGCTCCCAAAGCAGGCGCGCTACCAGGCTGCGCCACGTCCCGCAGCTTCGGGCTCAGTGTACGGCTCCCGGCGGCGACCCGCGGTCGCGAGGACGACGCCGGCGATGATCACCGCCACGCCGGCGAGCTGCACGGACGAAGGCGCCTCGTCCAGGAGGACGATGCCGAAGACGACCGAGAGCGCGGGCTGGAGCGTCAGCGTCACCGACGTGAGCGCCGCCGGGAGGCGCGGAAGCGCAGCGGCGATCAGGAGCCAGCCCACCACCTGCGAGGTGAGCGCGAGCAGGACGAGCCAGCCGTGCTCGGGCCACGTGGTTTGGAGCTCCAGCTCGCCCAAGCCCGCTCCGACGGGCAGCGTCACGAGCGCGGAGGAGAGCGTCGCGTAGAAGAGCGGGCCGGCCGGGCGCCGCAGGTCGGTGCTCCCCGCGCGGAGGACGAGCAGGAAGCCGGCATACGTGATCGCGGTGAGAAAGCCGAAGAGGACGCCCAGCGCCGGATTCGAGCCGTACGCGCCCGCACCGATGACGCCGGAGATGAGGACGACTCCGACGAGCACGATCGGCACCGACGCGAGCGTCCGGCCGGCGGGCTTCTCTCTGAGGAGCGCCCAGGCGGCCAGCGGGACGATCACGACCTGGACGTTCCCGAGCACCGTGGCGAGGCCGGCGCCGACCGCGGCGATCGCGTGATGCCAGAAGACGAGGTCGGCCATGAGGAAGACGCCGGCAACCAGCGAGAGCCAGAGCGCGCGCCGCCCGAGCGGCCCGAAGCGCCGCCGTTCCCACCAGACGAGCAGCGCGAGCGGAGGAAGCGCGTAGGCGCAGCGGTAGAACGCCGCAGTCGACGGCGGCACGTCGGCCAGCCTGACGAGGATCGCCGAGAAGGCGATGCACGTTGCGCCCGCCATCGCCATCAGGACCGGCCGGGAGCCCATGCGGGCGAACGCTACGCGGGCAGAGCCCCGGCGGCGGCCGCTATCGTCCGCGCCCGTGGCCGACGCACCCTTTGCGCCGCCCGCCCTCGAGTCGAAGCGGCCGGTCCCGCGCCCGGCACTCGGCTACGCGCTCGTGTGGTCCGCGGTCGTCCTCTGGTCGCTGAACGCTGTCATCGCGAAGATCGTCCTCGACTCCGCGGGGCTTTCCGCCCTTCGCCTGGCCCAGGTGCGGGCAACCGGCGCCGCGGTGATCCTGATGGCGGCGGTGGCGCTCTTGCGCCCGGCGGCGCTGCGCACGCACCGGCGGGAGCTGGGCTTTCTCGCCGTCTTCGGAATCTTCGGCCTCGCGTTCGTCCAGCTCTTCTACTTCGTCGGCATCCGCCGCCTCGACATCGGGATCGCGCTCGTCATCCAGTACCTCGCCCCGGTCTTCGTCGCGCTCTGGGCCCGTTTCTACGTGCACGAGCCGGTCCGCCGTCGGCTGTGGCTCGCGATCGCGCTCAGCTTCCTCGGCCTCTCCCTCGTCGTCGAGCTCTGGGGCGGCGGCTCCTCGCTGGACGGCCTCGGCGTGCTCGCCTGCCTCGTCACCGCTGTCGCCTACGCCGCGTACGTCCTCATGGCCGAGCGGTCGCTCGAGACGCGGCCGCGACGTCTACTCGCTGCTCGCCTGGGGCTTCTCGTTCGCGGCGCTCTTCTGGGCCGTCGCCCAGCCCTGGTGGAGCTTCCCGGTGGAGATCGTGGACGGGAGCGTCTCGCTCCTCGGCCGCTTCGACGACGTCACCGCGCCGGTGTGGCTCCTCCTCGCCTACATCGTCGTGCTCGGTACCGTCGTCCCGTTCATCCTCCTCGTTAGCGCCCTGCACCACGTCCCGGCGACCCGGGTGACGATCGTGGCCATGCTCGAGCCCGTGCTCGCAGCGATCGTCGCCTGGATCTGGCTCGGCGAGGAGCTTGCCGCCGTGCAGATCGTGGGCGGGCTGATCGTCCTCGTCGGGGTCGTGCTGGCCCAGACCGCCCGCGGCGATGGTCGTGACGAAACGCACGAGGAAATCCGCAAACAGCCGGAAGGTGTGGCAGCCTGCGCCGCATGTCGGGACACCTGAGGAAAACGATCCTGCTCCTCGCCTGCGTCGGCGCGCTCGCGCTCGCGGCGCCGGCCCAGGCCGATCCCAGCTGGGCGGAAAAGCGGCTCGCCGCGAAGATCAACGACGCCAGGGACTCGCGCGGGCTGCGTCAACTTCGGTTCGCGACCCAAGCTGGCAGATGGCTCCCGCTGGTGGGCGCGCCACCTGGTGCGGCGTGACAAGTTCCACCATTCGAACCTCCGCGCGGGCACCGGCGAGATTCTCGCCTGGGGAACCTGCTCCTGGTTCAAGCCGGCGCGGGCCGTGCGGTTGTGGCTCGGGAGCCCGGGACATCGGGCCATTCTCCTCCGGCGGGGTTTCCGCGTCGTCGGCACGGGCTGGGCGCGCGGCCCCTGGCGGGGCTACGACTGCGTCGAGATGGCCGTCGCCCGGTTTCGGTAGGCAGACGCTGTCGAGGTCTACTCCTTCGAAGAGCTCCCGGAGCTGGGCGACCTTGTCGGCGCGCAGGGACTCGCGCTCGCCGCGCTCGACGGCGGCGAGCACACCGCGCACCAGCGCAGCGAGCTCGACCGGGTTGAAAGGCTTGGTGATGTAGTCGAGGCCGCCGAGGTCGATGCCGCGGGCGCGGTCGCGCACGTCCGCCCGCGCGGTGAGAAAGACGATCGGGATGTCGCTGGTGACGGGGTCGTCGAGAAGCAGCTCGGCGACGTGCCAGCCGTCCAGACCGGGCATCATCACGTCGAGGAGGATGACGTCGGGCGGTTGGGCGCGGGCCAGGTCGAGCCCGCCCGGCCCGTCCCCGGCTTCGCTCACGGCTATTCCCTCGGCCTCGAGGTTGACGCGGCAGAGCAGCCGGATCGGCGCTTCGTCGTCGATCACGAGCACGCGCGTCACGACGCCGTCGCCTCCTTCGGCGCGCTCTCCACGGGCTCCTCGCCCGCCCGCGGGAGGTCGAACGTGAACCGCGCGCCGCGGCCTTCCTCGGATTCGAGCCAGATCCGGCCTCCCATCGCGGCGACGAGGCCGCGCACGAGGAAGAGCCCGAGGCCCGCGCCGTGCCCGGCCTGCGCCCGCTCGGAGCGGAAGAACTTCGAGAACACGCGCAGCTGGTCGGGCTCGGCGATGCCGATGCCCTCGTCGGAGACGGTGATCTCGGCGACCCCCGGGCGCGCCCTGGCGACGACCGCGATCGTCCCACCCTCGGGTGAGTATCTGACTGCGTTGTCCAGCAGGTTGGCGAGCACCTGGCCCAGCTTCGCCGGGTCTGCCCGCACGGCGAGGTCGGTGGGCTCCACGTGCACCGAGAACCGGTGGCGTCCATCCTCGTGCACGTTCACGGTCGCAACCGCCTCCTCCACGGCGGCCTCGACCGCCGTTGGCTGGAGCGCCATCTCGAGCTTTCCTGCCTCCAGGCGGGCGACGCTGAGAAGGTCGTCGACGATCCGGATGAGGCGCTCGGATTCCTTCCCGATGTAGCGGAGGAAGCTCTCCCGCTCCACCTCGGTGAACTCGACGTCCGTGCGCTGAAGCGTCGCCGCGAAGCCGTAGATCGAGGTGAGCGGCGTCCGAAGCTCGTGCGAGACCGTCGAGACGAAGTCGCTCTTCATCTGATCGACGACGCGCTCGCGCGAGACGTCCCGGAACGCGAAGATCCTGCCCGCGATCGACCCTGCCGGGTCGCTCATGACCGCCTCGCTGAGCGCGAGCCACACCTCATTCCCGTCACGGCGGATGGCGACGCTGCGCTCGCCGGCGCTCTCGGCTTCGCCCGTCGAGAGCTCGCGTTGAAGCACGTCCGGGACGAGGCGCCCGAGGGCCTCGGACGCGGGGACGCCGGTGATCTGCTCCGCCATCGAGTTCCAGAGGACGATCCGGTCGTCGCGGTCGACCGCGACGATGCCGTCGGCGATGTTGGCCAGGATCGCTCCGCTCCGCTCCTTTTCTTCGGCGACGCGCTGATAGAGCTCTGCGTTGGCAACGGAAGCCGAGGCGCTCGCGGCAAGTGCGGAGAGCGTTTGCACCTCATCATCGCGCCATTGCCGCGGCGAGTGCGAATAGACGGCGAGGACGCCGTGGAATCCAGCGCCGTGCCCGACGAGCGGTACGGCGACACAGGCGCCGACTCCCCGCTCGAGCAGGAGATCGCCTCGAGCCAGCCGCGGGTGTGCGCTCGCGTCTCTGAGGGCAACCGGCGCCCGGGACTGGGCGACCGCGCCGGAGATCCCCACCGCAGAGATCGTCGACATTCCCCGAAGCCGCTCCGTCCCGGGCCCCGCGGCGGCACGCACGACGAGGCTGTCGTTCTCGAGCAGCCGGATGACGGCCGCGTCGGCGGAGAGCAAGCCCGGGGCCTCGCGCGCCACCTCTTCGAGGACCATGATCGGATCGAGGCTCGTCGCGAGCAGAGCGCCGGCCCGCGCAAGGTGCTGCGAGAACGTACGCGCGCGGCGCTCGGCCTCGAACAGCTCGCTTCGCTCGAGCGCCCCGCGCGCCGCGCCGCTCAGATGCTCGGTGAGTCGGACGTCCTGGTCGGCGAAGGTCCTGCTGCCGCGGAAGAGGACGACCACGGCATAGGCCTGATCGTGCACGCCGGCAACCGGGGCGCAGAGGAGCGAGCCGTATCCCTCGGCGAGGAGGGACTCCCGCAGCGACGCCTCGAACCGTTCGTCGGTGGCGAGCTCCGGTGAAACGAGGATCTGCTCCACGGTCGACGGCCCCGACGCGGGCCGTAGGGCGGCGCCCCCGCCCGCGCCGAAGACCGCAAGCAGGGGAGCCGGGACCTCGTGGGTGCCGGCGAGGGAGGCCGAGTCTTCCCGAAGCTCGAGCACGAGGGCGGCGTCCCCGCCGAGCGCGTCGCAGGCGGCCTGTGCGAGCGCGTCCAGCGTCTCGGCCAGCGAGAGGGTCGAGCCGAGCACCTCGGCGATCCGGTAGAAGCCGCGCTGCACCTGCGTCTGGCGCTCGCGCTCCTCGAAGCTCTCGGCGTTGTGGAGCGCGAGCGAGGCAAAGCGCGCAAACGCTTCGACGACCTCGACGTCGCCCTCGTCGAACTTGCCGGGCTCGCGCGCGCAGACGCCGAGGATGCCCCGACCCTCTCCGAGCCAGGTGATCGGCGTACACATGACGTCGTTGAAGACCGCGTAGGGCGGGCTCGGCGACGGCTCCTCGGTAGCGGCGAAGTCGTGGGTCAGGATGCTCGTGCCGGTTTGCAGCGCCCGTCCGATCGTTCCCTCGGGCGGGATCTGGCGGTCGACGTTCCACTCAGGAACGCCGACGACCGCCCGGCAGCGGAGGAGCGCGCGATCGGGCTCGAGGATCCAGCAGTCGGCGGCGTCGGCGCCGGTGAGCGCGACCACCTCCTCGACGAGCCGCCTGATCACCGACTCGAAGCGGAGGTCGCTGGTAAGGACCTGTCCGGCCTCGATCAGAGTCTCCTGCTGGCGCAGCCGCTGCTCGTTCTCACCGAGGAGCCGGGCGGTGTGGATGGCGAGCCCGAGCTCTCTGGCGACCGCCTCGGCGAGCGCGATCTCCCCGGTGAGCCACCGCTTCGCCTCCGTCCGGTGCAGGCCGAACACGCCGATGACCCGGTCGAACACGACGATGGGCGTGGCGAGCGCGCCCCGGGCTCCCAGGTCGAGCAGCGCCGTGCGCGTACCCAGATTGGCGTCGTCGAGCTCTGGGGCCGTCTGGACGTCGTCGACCGCGACGGTGCGCCGCTCGCGCACGGCGAGGTTCAGCACCGGGAGCTCGGGTGCCGCCTCCCCTACCGGCTCGACGCCCGGCGCGTTCCATTCGGCGAGGACCGGCATCGGCTCGCCGAGCTCGCCGAGCCTCACGAAGGAGCGAGAGACGCCGACAGCCTTTGCCGTCTCCTCGACGGCGACCTGGAGGACGGTGTCGAGGTCGAGCTCCGAGCGGACCCGCAGGCCGATCTCCGCAATCAGGCGCTCTCGCTCGAGGGCGGCTCGCAGCGCCTCGTTCGACCGCGTCCGCCCGAGCGCGAGCGCCGCCTCGCTGGCGAGCCCTTTTGCGAGCTCTAGCTCGGCGGGAGTGAAGCTCCGGCGGGTGGTCCGCATCGCGGCCACGAGCACGCCGACGACGTCTCCTTCGGACACCAGCGGGATGAATGCAGCGCTCCTCGCCTCTGTAGCGTCGGCGAGGACGCGGTTCACCTTCGGCGAGGCGATGACGTCGTCGACCGAGAGGGGCGCACCCTCACGAACGACCGACACGATCGCTCCCGTGTCCGTGTCGAGGTCGAGCACGACGCCCCGCCACCATTCCTCGTCGACGCCCCGCGCGGCGAATCCGGTCGCGGTTCGGTGCTCTTCGTCGACGCGTGCGAGCATGAGAAGATCGGGGGCGAGCAGCGCTTCCACCTCGTCGAACAGCGACGCGGCCGCTTCCTCAGCGGTCTGAGCGCGTGCAAGGGCGGTCGAGAGCCGCGAGATCGCGGCCGCCTCGCGACCGCGCTCGGAAGCGATCTCCTCGGCCTCGCGGACCCGTCGGCGGGCGGTGACGAGAAGCGTGCGCTCGTGGCCGCGCACGAGCACCATGAGGCCGGGGACCGCGACTGCCGCGGCGCCGGCAACGACGAGCCACGTCGGCTGGTCGGCGAGGGGATCGTCACCCGCGAGCGCGAGGGCACCGGCGAGCGCAGAGAGCACCGCGACGACTGTGAAGAGCAACCAGATGCCGATCCCGATCCCTGACGCACGCCGCTCCCGCAGGAGTGAGAGGCCCAACAGGACCGCGAGGAGGCCGTAGAGCCCGGCCAGGATCAGAAGCGAAACAGCGTGCAGGAGCATCAGCTGAGGCACTCGCCACCCTCGTGTGATCATAGGCAGGCGCGGGCCGGGCCGTCACCGTCGCCTGTCAGAAATAGGAAGACCCGCCGCTCGGGGGGTAAGCGCAGCGGGTCTTCCCAGATTGCTCACCGCGGATACATGGCCAGGGACACACCGCGGTTCGCATCGCCCAGTAGAGCCACGCTACAGACCAACCAGGCAGGTTCCAATAGGCCGACCGGCCCATCTTTGAAAGTAAGTCGTCTACGCTTTACGAAGCGTATTAACTCTTCAAACCGCTCTACGCCTTGCGCACGGCGAGCTCGGATCCGTGCTCGATCTCCACCGCGAGCGTCTCCGACTTGACCCAATCGAGGAAACGGTCGAGGTCTCCGCCGTCGGGAAGCGTGAGCACGATGCGGTCGGTGATCGCGAGCCCCTGCTCCTTGCGCATCGTGTTGACGGCGTGCACGAGGTCGTAGACGCGCCCTTCGAGCTCGAGCTCGGGATCGAGGCGCGTGTCGAGCGCGACGGAGAGCGGGCCCTCCTCGGCGAACGCCCACCCCTCCGGCGCGGCGCGCTCGACGAAGACCTCGTCGGGCTCCAGCTCGTGGCCCTCGACCCGGACCCGGCCGTCGTCCAGCTGCTCGAAGCGGCCTTCGGCAAGTGCCGTCCGGATCACCGGGAGGCGACCGCCGAGCCTGGGGCCGAGCAGCTTGAGGTTCGGCTTAGCCCGGACGCCGACGCCGGCGAGCGGCTCGAAGGCAACCGACTTCACGCGCAGCTCCTCGGCGATCTCGCCGCCGTGGTCGACGGCCTGCTCGGCGCCCTCCACGAGCAGCGCCCGCAACGGCTGGCGGAGCTTGATGCTCGCAGCGTCACGCGCCCGGTGCCCGAGGCCGACGATCGCCCGCACCTCGCGGATCTCCTCCAGGAGCGCGAGATCGGGGTCCCCCGCCTCGGGCCAGCCGGCGAGGAAGACGCTCGCCGGCGCCCCTTCGCAGGCGTCGGCGACAAGCGCCTGCCACAGGTGCTCGGCCAGGAACGGCATCACCGGCGCGATTCCGCGGATGCCCTGGACGAGGGCATACCACAGCACTCTGAGCGCGGCCTCCTCCCCATCCCAGAAGCGCCGGCGCGAGCGGCGGATGTACCAGTTGGAGACGTCGTCGACGAACGCGTCGAAGCTCTCGATCAGCCGGTGTGTGAGCTGATCCTCGAGGGCCTGGGTGGCCTCCTCGACGTACTTCGCCGTGCGGGCGACGAGCCAGCGGTCGAGCGGGCGGGAGCCCTCGCCGAGCGGCGGGCGAGGAGAGGTCGGCGTAGCTTGGGCTGAAGCCTTCGATGTTCCCGTAGTCGACGAGGAAGCGCACCGAGTTCCAGAGCGTGAGGAGCTTCCTCTTGATCTCCTTCGCCGGCCCGTAGCCGAAGAGCAGGTTCCGATCCGGCGGCTGAGCGCAGAACTGCCAGCGCATGACGTCGGCGCCAATGCGCGCAAACGCATCCGGCGCATCGATCGTGTTCCCCCACGAGCTGTGCATCTCCTGGCCGCGCTCGTCGAGCATCTTCTCGTAGCCGAGCACGGAGCGAAACGGCGATCGGCCGACGAGCGCGACCGACATGAAGAGCTGCGAGTAGAACCAGAGGCGAATCTGCTCGCGCATCTCCGAGACCCAGTCGGCGGGGAACCACGTCTCCCAGTAGGCGTGGTCGGGGAGGTCGGCGCCGGAAAGCCCGACAGAGGCGCCGGTCGCGTATCCGTTCTCGACCCACGTCGGGGTTCTCCCAGCCGAGCGTGGATAGCGGGACGATGCCCGCGTCGAGCCAGACGTCCCCGACCTCCGGGATGCGGCGGACGTCCTCGTTCCCGCAGGACTCGCAGCGGATCGTGACCTCGTCGATCCACGGCCGGTGAAGCTCCTCCAGCTGATCGAGGCCGGCTGTCGCCTGCTCGGCGAGCTCGGCCTTCGAGCCGACGACGGTCAGGTGCCCGCACTCGCAGGGGTAGATCGGGAGCGGCAGGCCGAAGTAGCGGCGCCGCGAGATGTTCCAGTCGCCCATGTTCCGGAGCCAGTCGTCCATGCGCTTGCCGAAGTACTCGGGCGTCCAGTCACCGTCGCGTTCGCCTCGATCAGCTTCGGGCGCAGCTCGTCGACGGCGATGAACCAGTCGTCCGCGATCCGGAAGATGAGCGGCGTGTGGCACCGCCAGCAGAAGGGGAAGCGGTGCTCGACCTCGCCGGCGGAGATGAGCTTCCTGCGCTCGCCGAGGTCGACGACGATCTGCTCGCCCGCCTCGGCCGTGCTCTGCCCGTGCAGCCAGCCGAAGTCGGCGTAGAACCGGCCTGCCTCGTCTACCGGCATCAGCACCGGAAGTTCGTGGACGCCGGAGAGCTCGAAGTCCTCGGCGCCGCAGCCCGGTGCGATGTGGACGATCCCGGTGCCCTCCTCCATGGAGACGTCCTCCCAGGGGATGACGCGGTGCTCGACCTCGGCGGCGGCCGGGAGATGGTCGAACGGGCCCTCGTAGCGCAGGCCGACGAGGTCGGCGCCGGGCGCGCGCTCGACGAACTCCTCGTCGGGGGCGACGCGCGACCGCCCACCACTCTCCGTCCGGCTGCAGCCCGTACTCGGCCTCGGGGTTGACGGCGGCGGCGACGTTCGCCGGCAGCGTCCAGGGGGTGGTCGTCCAGACGGCGAGCGACTGCCCGGGCCGGTCGACGAGCGGGAAGCGGACGAAGAGCGACGGGTCGGTGCGGTCCTCGTAGTTGCCGACGAGCTCGTGCGCGGAGATGGAGGTCCCGCAGCGCGGGCACCACTCGGTCGAGCGGTGGCCCTTGAACAGGTAGCCCTGCTCGTGCACTGCCGGAGGAAGCGCCAGATGTACTCGATGTTCGTGTCCCAGAATGTGAAGTAGCTGTTGCCCCAGTCCATCCATTGGCCCAGCCGCTTCGAGCCCTCGCGTCAGCTCGTTGGACGACCGCACGACCTTCTCGCGGCACCGTCGCGCGAACTCGGCGAGCCCGTACTCCTCGATCTCCCGCTTCGAGTTGAGACCGAGCTCGCGCTCGACGCCCACCTCGATCCAGAGGCCCTGGCAGTCGAACCCGTTCTGGTAGCGCTGGTCGATAGCCGCGCAAGCGCCTTGTAGCGCTGGAATACGTCCTTGAGCGTGCGCCCCCAGGCGGTGTGGATCCCGAGCACCTTGTTCGCCGTCACCGGGCCGTCGAAGAAGCTCCAGATCGGGCCGCCGCGGTTCTGCTCGCGCAGCTGGTCGAACGTGCCATGCTCCTCCCACCAGTCGAGGATCTCGAGCTCGATCGCCGGGTGGTCCGGCACGCGTGACAAGGGGCGGAACATCTGGCGGTCAGTCTACGTTTGAAGGGTCATGACAGAAACGATCACGACCTCCCAATTCGACACCGAGGTGCTCAGAAGCGAGAGCCCGGTGATCGTCGACTTCTGGGCGGAGTGGTGCGGCCCCTGCCGCGCCGTCTCCCCCATCCTCGAGCAGATCGCCGAGGAGCGCGGTGACGAGCTGCGCGTCGTCAAGGTGAACGTCGACGAGGAGCCCGAGCTGCAGCAGCGCTACGGGATCCTCTCCATCCCCACGATCCTCCTCTTCAAGAGCGGCGAGCCGGCCGCAGCCGCCGTCGGCGCCCAGCCGAAGCGGATGCTCGAGCGATCGCTCGGGCTCGTGGACGAGGCCTAAGAGCGCGTGTCAGAATGAGGCCACGCCGTCGGGGTGCGATGGTCGTTCCGAGACAAGGACGCAGGGAGCGTTCGTAGCCGGAGGCTACGGGCGCGACTGAGGACGAAGCGCTCGGGCGAGCAGCGCGGCCCGACGGCCTGGTCGTCATTTGAGACGTGCTCTTGCCCCTCCCGGCCCAGCGGTTGCGGAGGAGCCTCGCTCTTCGAGGTTCCTCGCGACCAGGGCCTGGCCCTAGTCCTCGAAGGTCGCGCCCACTCGCTCGAGCAGCTCGACCGTGTTGGCGAACGCGAACTCCTCCCGGGGCGGAAGCCCGCCGGCCGGGAACCAGGCGAGCTCGGCGACGTCGTCCGCGGGCGCGCAGCTCCCCCGGGCCGAGCCGCGCCTCCCAGTAGAAGTTCACGCGTCCAGAGCCCGTCCTCGCCGTACCGGTCGGGGAGCCCGCCGAGGAACTCGCCGGCTCGATCTCGAGCCCCGTCTCCTCGCGCAGCTCGCGCCGGAGCGTGTCGAGCGGCTCCTCGCCCACGTCCATGAACCCGCCGAGCAGATCCCACAGGCCGGCGCCGGGCTCGAGCGCCCGGCGGCCGAGGAGGATCCGGCCCTCGGCGTCGCGGACGAGCGCGCTGACGGTCGGCGCCGGGTTTCCGTACTCCTGGAGCCCGCAGGACGGGCAGCAGACCGACGCGTCGGCGTGCTCGAGCGGGGTCTGGCAGCGCGGGCACATGCGCCACTCGGCGAGCTGCTCGGACGTTGCCATAGGATCGAGCCTACTATGGCAGCTTCGGTCGGGCCGAGTCGAGCAGTCGGGACGGACCCGTGAGACACGAGGCGGCGACCGTCCACGAGCTGGCCCGCGTCGCCGAGCTCTCCGCGCTGCCCGGCGAGACGCTGACGAACCTTGCCCGCGAGATGGAGCGGCACGAGCTCGGCGCCGGCGAAGAGCTCGACGCCGGCCGAGCAGTTCGCCGTCGTCCTCAGCGGCCTCCTCAACGGCCCGGACGGAGTCCTGCGTCCTGGGGATCGCGCCTCCGGCCGCGTGAGGGCGATGACACCGGCGGCGGTCGCAGCCTGCGACCGCTCCGCCTACGAGGAGATCGCAGGCCGGGCGGCTAGCATCGCGCCGGCTTCCGCGGCCCGTGCGGGGAAGTCCTCCGGCGCGAGGCCGCGCGCTAGAGGCTGCGGGCGCCTGCCCGCCCACGGCGCTCGATCGCCCGCCCCTTTCCACACCGATCGGCCGCCGAGGCGCTGCCCGGCAAGACAGAGGCAGACCCGAAGGCATGGCACTCCGAGGACAAGCGCCCGAGCACAGCCGCCTCAGGCGTGCTCGAGCTCGGCCAGCACCGCGTCCGCGAGCGGCGGCCAGGCGGCCAGCGCCCACTCGGCGAACTCCAGGTCGGTGAGGCAGGCGCAGGCGGCGCCGGCATCCGGGTCGACCCAGAGGAACGTCCCGGCGCCGCCGAAGTGGCCGAACGTGCGGGGCGAGTTTGTCCGTCCCCGTCCAGTGCGGACGCTTGGCGTCCTTCAGCTCGAAGCCGAGGCCCCAGTCGTTCGGCTCCTGGCGGCCGAGGCCCGGGAGGACGCCGACGAGCCCGGGGAAGGCGACTTCCGTTGCCTCGGCGAGCGTCTCCGGCGCGACGAGCGTGGGCGCGAGCAGCTCGCGGCCGAAGCGCGCCAGGTCGGCCGGCGACCCCCACATCCCCTCCGACGGGCGCCCGCGGAGCTCGGCTCCCGCGAGCCCGAGCGGGTCGAGCACCGCGGCCTGCAAGTACTCGGCAAACGGCATCTCCGCGCGCTCGGCAAGCCGCTCGCCGACCAGGTCGAACCCCGAGTTCGAGTAGATCCGCCGCTCCCCTGGCTTCGCGATCGGCGCGTCGCCTTCGAACGGGAGCCCGGACGCATGGGCGAGGAGATGGCGGACGGTCGAGCCCGGAGGCCCGGCGGGCTCGTCGAGGTCGAGGACACCCTCCTCCGCGGCGATCAGCGCTGCGTACGCGGTGACGAGCTTCGTCACGGAGGCCCAGCGGAGCACGACGTCGCCGGCGCCCCGCTCGGCGACCACGCCCTCACCGGTGATCACCGCCACCGCCGCGGTCCGCGCCGGCCACGAGTCGATTTGCTCCAGAGCCTCCACGGTCGGCGACACTAGTGGCGCTGGAGCGCCAGATCGTCTCCTCTGGATCCCCGTACGAGCCGATCGTCGGCTACTCGCGCGCCGTGCGCGTCGGCGACCGGGTGTTCGTCGCGGGCTCGGCCCCGATCATGGCCGACGGATCTGACCCGCCCACCGACGCCTACGCCCAGGCGAAGCGCTGCCTCGAGATCGTCGGCAACGCCCTCGCCGAGGCCGGCGCCACGCTGCAGGACGTCGTCCGCACGCGCGTCTACCTGACGGACGCGGCAGCCTTCGACGGCTTCGCCAAGGCGCACGGCGAGGCATTCTCGGAGATCCGCCCGGCCAACACGACGGTCGTCGTCGCCGCGCTCCTCGATCCCCGTTGGCTGCTCGAGATCGAGGCCGAGGCGGTCGTCACGGCTCCGAGAGTGAGCCGGTCGCCGACCTGGACGCCCCAGTCGTCGAACGCGCCCTGGTTGACCTCGAGCGCGCTCCGGTAGAAGACTCCGGGCTCGTAGACCTCGCACGGGTCGGCCTCGCAGGGCTCCATGTCGAGGATGCTGAGCGATCGTTCCGTCCGCGGCGACGAAGGCGATCGAGAGCGGGATCAGCGTGTCCTTCATCCAGAAGCCGCCGCTGGTCGTCTTCCTCGAACAGGAAGATCATCCCCGCGTCGGTCGGGAAGCGACTCGCGGTTCATGAGCCCGACCTGGCGCTCCTCCGGGCTGTCCGCGACCTCGACCGGGACCACGAACTCGCCGGTCGCGGTCTCGATCCGGACGAGCCCGGCTCCGCCTGCGTCTCTCGGGCTCGCTCGTCGTCGTGACGGCGGCGCCGCCTCGGTCGTCGTCTCCTCGGTCCCCGAGACCGTCGTAGTCGGAGCGCTCGACTCGTCATCCTCGCCGCCGCAGGCGGCGAGAAGAACGAGAACGACGAGGAGGGCGTGCCCGTCGCATCGCTCCCATCGTCGCAAAAGAACCCGTTTCAAGATGACGGTTCCCCGTCGGGGTGCGCTGGGCGAGTGCGAGGCAAGGACGCAGGGCGCGTTCGTAGCCGGAGGCTACGGGCGCAACCGAGGACGCCGCATCGCGCCGTCCAGCGCGGCCCGGCGGGACAAGGCTTCGTCTTGAAACGGGTTCAAAGCCAGGCGGGCCCCGGAGGGCCCGCCGATCCGGCGGCCGTCAGGCGGCCGTCGCGGTGCTCACGAACCGCGCCGAACGCGCGGTCCAGGCCACGGGCGGGGACAGCCTGATGACCCCGTCCGGGCCGGCCGACGCCTGCGTCGGGCCGACGCCGGGGGAGGCGCCGCGCGCCGGGAGCCCATGGCCGCCGCGCCGATATCCAGGGCGGAAAGAGCGAGGAGTGGCCCGGCGCCAGCCGCCTGAGGAGCCGAGCCCTATATTTGCGTCGCATCTTCCCTCCTTCCGACACCGTCGAGGCTGTCCTTCAACGAGACGGTTCACAGCGGGCTTCTTCTTCCCATCCCTCGGAGTAGAGTTCGAGCCTCCCATGAAGCAGATCTACCCCGCGACGATCACGGGCAAGGGCTTCGCCGAGGGTGGGTCGGTCCTCGACCACCGCTTCGGCGCGTCCGAGCCGTTCACGCTCGGCGTCGAGGAGGAGTACATGCTCCTCGACCCGGAGTCGTTCGACCTCGTCCAGCACGTGGACACGGTCCTGACGGCGGCGAGGACGGCGAGTTCGACGAACGCATCGGCCCCGAGCTCATGCAGTCGCGTGCTCGAGATCTCGACGCCGGTCTGCAAGACGGCCGACGCCATCGAACGCGAGCTGCGGAAGCTGCGCGCGCACGTGGCGCGGGCCGCGCGCACAGCCATAACCTCCGCGTCGGCTCGGCGGGAACGCACCCGTTCAGCCTCTTCGAGCGCCAGCGCATCACCGCGCGCGACCGCTACCGGAACCTCGTCGACCAGCTCCAGTACGTCGCCAGGCGGGAGCTGATCTTCGGCTGCCACATCCACGTCGCCGTGGACGACGCGGACAAGGCGATCCACGTGATCAGCGCCCTGCTCGTCCACCTCAGCGAGCTGCTCGCGCTGTCCGCGAGCTCGCCGTTCTGGCGCGGCGAGCCTACCGGCCTCTCCTCCAGCCGCCAGATGGTCTTCGCGGCCTTCCCGCGCTCCGGCCCGCCGCCGCGCTTCAAGCGGCTACGAGGACTACGCCGAGGTGGTCGGCCAGCTCGAGAAGACCGGCTGCATCGCCGACTACACGCACATCTGGTGGGACGTCCGCCCCCACCCGCGCTTCGGGACGATCGAGGTGCGGGTCATGGACGCGATCACGCGCGTCGAGGAGACAGTGGCCATCGCCGCCTACGTCCAGGGCCTCGTCAAGCACTACTCCGAGCTCTACGACGCGGGCAAGGAGCTGCCGAGCTACCACCGCATCCTCGTCACCGAGAACAAGTGGCTCGGTGCGCGCTACGGGCTCGAGGCACCGGTCATGGACCTCGTCACCGGTCGCCGAAACCGCGTGCCGATCGCGCAGCTCATCCGGCGGGCGCTCCGCGACATCGAGCCGCACGCGCGCGAGCTCGGCTCCGACCGCGAGCTCGAGGGCATCCGCGAGATCCTCGAGCGCGGCAACGGCGCCGACCGCCAGCTTCGGATCTTCAACGCCAACCGGGACATCCTCGAGGTGACGCGCGAGATCTCCGACGCGACGGAGGCCGGCGCGGCCGTATCGGCGTGATCGGCGACGACTCGGCGACCCGATCCCGGACGTCCAGGTCTGGCGGTCGACCTCCGAGACGGTCGGGCTGCGCGAGCTGGCCGGCGAGTCGCCCTACCTGCTCCTCTCCTACCTCTTCGACTGGTCCAGCACCTGTACGAACGAGCTCTCCGAGCTGAACGCGAGGCCGCGCCGAGCTCCTGGAGACGGGCGTGGCTCCCTATGGGATCTCGCGCGACAGCCCCTGGTCGCACGTCGCCTGGCAGCAGGCCCTCGACATCGACGTGCCGCTGCTCTCCGACTGGACGGGCGAGGCCGTGCGCGCTCTGGAGATCGTGCAGGAGTTCCGCGGGCTCCCCGACGTCGCGCGCAGGGCCGCCTTCGTCGTTGACGAAAGCGGCATCATCCGCGGCGCATGGCGGTACGGCGCCTCCGAGATTTCCGACTTCGACATGCTCGTCGAAGCCGCGCGCTCGCTCTCGTAGCGCTCTACGGCGCCGCGGCCTTCGTCGCCACCCTGCCGGCCAGCCTCGACTTCGGAAGCGCCTTCATCGCGGACGGCGGCGACGGCGACGGCGAGCCCGCGCGCCGGCGACCACCTGCAGGCCGTCTACCGCTTCTGGCTCGTCGGCCACCAGCTCGCGCGCGGCGCCGCGCCCTGGATCGACCCGTATAGCTTCCAGCCGCTCGTCGAGCCGCAGGCCGTCCTCGCCGGCTGGCCCTTCGGCCTCGCCTTCTGGCCGCTCGACGCCGCTCTTCGGCCCGGTGGTCGCCTGGAACCTGCTCCTGCTGGCGACGATCGTCGCCGCAGGGCTCCTGACCTACGGCTGGCTCCGGGAGCTCGAGCTCCCGCCCGCCGCTGCGGCGATGGGCGGGCTCGCTTTCGCGGTCGCGCCGTACCGGCTCGCCCAGAGCGGCACGCACCTGCTCGGCTGGATCGCGGTGCTCCTCCCGCTCGCGCTCTTCGCCTACGAGCGCTCGCGGCGCGGCCGTCGCGGGCGCGCACGCGCATGCGTGGGGGGCGCTGGCGGCGCTGCCTTCGTCTCGATCCCGCTCTCCGGACAGGTCCACCTGGCGCTGGGCGCGATTCCCGTTCGTGGCCGTCTACGTCGGCGATCCGCGCCGTGCCCGTCGCGGGATCCTGGGCGGGCGGCGGCCTCGTTGCGGCCGTCGGCCGCCGGGCTTGCGATCCATTTCGCGATCGTCCGCGACTCGGCCGAGAGCGAGGGCCGCTCGCTTCAGGAGGTCGGCGAGTACTCCGCCGGGCTCTGGAACCTCATCAGCCGCTGGCAGCCCGGCGGAGCCCGAGCGGTTCGTCTACCTCGGCTGGCTCCTGCCGCTCCTGGCCGTGGCGGGCGCCGTGGTGCTCTGGCGGGCCGGGCGGCGCTTGCTCACGGCGGTCCTCGGCACGGCGGCGATCCTCCCGGTGCTGCTCGCGCTCGGCACGAACCTCCCGCTCTACGAGCTCCTGTGGAACGCCTTCCCGCCGCTCCGCTTCCCGCGCGTCCCGCCCGGCTGATGCCGATCGCCGACCTCGCCCTCGCCGCGCTGGCGGCAGTGGCGGCGGCGCGGCTGCTCGCCGCCTCGGGCCGGCGCGCCGGCCTCGCGACCGCGCTGCGCTCCTCGCGCTCGTCGCCGCCGACCTGCTGGTCTTCCCGCTGCGGTCGTCCGACGCGGACGAGGGGAACGAGGCTTACTCGGCGCTCGCCGCCGAGCCGGCGGGCCGCGTCCTCGAGCTACCTCTCTTCGAGCCGGGGATCCACTTCGGAAGCGTCTACGACTACTACCAGCTCCAGGCGCCCCGCGAGCGCCCCGGCGGGTACTCGACCCTGGTCCCCCGCCGGGCCTACGACTTCTACTTCCTGCGCAACCGCCTCTCCTGCGGAGTCTGGCTTCCGGGGGACGACGAGACGCTCGCGGAGATGGGCATCCGGCAGGTGACGTTCCACGCGGGCATGTACGAGCAGGGCGAGGTTCCGGGCGCGTGGTTCGGCTGGCGGGGGCTTGCCGAGCACGGCTTCGCGCCGGTCGCCCGGGACGGGCAGGTCACGCTTCTGGCGAGAGAGGGGCGGCGCGGATCTCGGCGTGCCGGTGCGCGAGCCGCCACGGGACCGAGCCGCTCTTCTGCGAGGGCTGGAACGGCCGGCCCATGGACGAGCGCCAGGGCCCGTTCTGGGTCTACGGCGCCGGGACGCTCCGGCTGACCGTCGAGCGCGCCGTCGCGGCGACCCCGGCGACGCTCTGGGTGGACGGCGAGGTGATCGACCGCGAGCGCGTCGCCGGTGCCGACAACCTTCGAAGCCGAGCTCGCGGGCGAGGGCTGGCACGCGGTCGTGCTCGAGGTGCCCGAGCTCCTGGCGACGGATCCGCCGCAGGGCCTGGAGCTCGAGAGCATCGTCCTCGCGGCGAATCCTTCACCGGCGAATGGGTCATAGTCCCCCAAGCCGTTGCAGCGGCGGCGTCGGAGACGGCCCGTCGAGAGAGGAGGCTCGGTGCCGGAAGGCCTATCGCCCAGCGAGGTAGGAAAGGACATCGCTACGCACGCCAAGCATGGTCAAGCGAATGACCAAGGCCCTCCCGACCGGCTGCTCCCGATCCTGGAAGCCGTACTGCTCTCCGTCGTCACCATCACCGCCGCCTGGTCCGGCTACTCGGCGGCCAAGTGGAACACCGAGTCCTCACTGAAGCTGGCGAGCGCCACGGCCACCCGGAGCAAGGCGAACCGGGCATTCCAGGAGGCCCTGACGTTGCGCAACACCGATGCCTCGATGTTCAACGCCTGGTTCGCGGCCTACATAGCGGAGGACGAGAACGACATGCGCGTCGCCGAGAAGCGCTTCCGGCCCGAATACCGGGTCGCGTTCGATGCGTGGCTCGCCACGGATCCATTCACGAATCCAAACGCACCGCCGGGGCCGCAGCAGATGCCCCAATACAAGCCGGCCGGCGAGGCACTCGCCCGAGAGCTCGACCAGGAGGCGGACGCGCTCTACCAGGAGGGCCGGGAAGCGGGGGAGACCGCGGACGACTACGTTCGCACGACCGTCATTCTCGCGAGCGTCCTCTTCCTCGTCGGCATCAGCACCCAGTTTCCGCTGCGAGCGGTCCGATACGGCCTGATCGCCGTCGGCGTCACGCTGCTCGTCATCGCCACGGTCGCAATCCTTCGGCTGCCAGGAGGATCGCCGATCTGAGCGCCGGCGCCAGTGCCTCTCCCTAGGCTCTCCGAAGTGCGGGTTCGGCACCGAGAACCAGAGGACGACCGCCTCTTCGTCCTCCGAAGGGTTCCGCCAGGTGTGCGGGTCCTGCGGCGAGTACGTGACCGTGTCGCCCGCCGTGACGAGGTAGAGCTTCCCCTCCACGCGCAGCTCGAGCCGGCCGGCGAGGACGTAGACGAGCTCCACGTCGGCCGGGAACGTGTAGAGGTCCTCCCCCGCGCCCACGCCGGGCGGGATCCGCGACTCGATCAGGTGGAAGCGGCGCTCGTCACGTGAGCTGAGGAGGAAGTCCTGGTGCGCGCCGATCTCCGTCCACGCCGGGGCATCCTCGCGGCGGATGACCGCGCCGGTGGGCGCCTCGTCGAGGACGTCGCCGAAGCGGACGCCGAGGGCCGCACAGATCCGCGCGAGCGACGAGAGCGAGACCGAGGTGAGGTCGCGCTCGAGCTGGCTGAGAAAGCCGCTGGTCAAGCCCGTCGCCGCGGCGAGCTCGGCCATCGTCATTCCCCGTTCGCGGCGAAGCGCCCTCAGACGCTCGCCGACAGGCGTCCGGGTGGTCGGGTCCGCAGTCAAGCGGCCCGATCCTACTCCCGGTTGACTCCGAAAGCACGTTTGACACGCTCCGGCAGGCGGCTTAGTGTGGCTAAAGATCGCTTGCTCAGGCGCAAGAAAGCGAAAGGGGGTGTCAGCCGATGAAGCGATCCCTTCTGCTCGTGGTGGCGGCGGTCGTCGCGCTCTTCGCAGCGTCGTCCGCACTGGCGGCTCCGCCGACGAAGACGACGCAGACCGCTCAGTTCTCCCTCACGAACCCGACGGCCTGCGGCAGCTACGGAGTCACGTGGAACATCGACCTGACTGCGGATATCTGGACGTTCCGCGACGATCAAGGCCGCACGACGAAGGTCGTCCAGCACATTCGCGAGGACAACACGGTTGTGAACACCGTCACCGGGCTCACGCTCCGGGACGGGCCCGTGAACTTCGTGCAGACGAACTTCTTCGACCCGGAAACGGGTATACGGGAGCTGATCACGATCGCCGGAGTCTCGTTGAATGTGCGGCGCGGCAACGAGCGCCTGCTCGACGCCGGCTTCCTCGCGATCGACGGCCAGACCGGAGAGATCCTCTTCGCGGCCGGGCCGCATCCGGTGCGGCAGCTCCTCGACGGGAGCTTCAACATCAACCTGGCCCTGCCGGGGTTCTGCGAGATCCTGCGCTAGTCCCCTACTGAATCTGCCAGGTGTCGCCGGCGTGGAGGAGCGCCTCGAGGTCGCCCTCCCCGCCGGCGCGCCTCGCCTCCTCCAGCTGAGCCGCCATCAGCTCGTCGTAGACGGGCCGCTCCACGTCTCGAAGGACGCCGAGGGGCCGGGCCGGGTAGCGGGTAGCCGAGCCGCCCGAGCGCGAAGGCGATCGTCGGCTCGGCGGCATGCGCGTCGTGGACGAGGAGCGCCTCCTCCCCGACGTCGGCGACATCGACGAGCTCGCCTCGCCGTCGGGCCCGATCCGACGCCCCGCTCATCCTCGGCGCCGAAACGGAGCGGCGACCCGTGCTCGAGCACGATCCGGTTCACCTTCTCGTCCCGGACGTGGTCGAACGCTCCGTCGTTGTAGACGTTGCAGTTCTGGAGGATCTCGACGAACGCAGCCCCCCGGTGCCTGCTCGCCGCATGCAGCATCTCGGTCAGGTGGGCGCGGTCGGTGTCGATCGAGCGGGCGACGAAGGTCGCCTCGGCGCCGAGCGCGACCGAGACCGGGTTGAGCGGCCAGTCGATCGAGCCCATCGGCGTCGGGCCCGTCACCTGCCCGAGCGGGCTGGTCGGCGAATACTGCCCCTTCGTCAGGCCGTAGACCTGGTTGTTGAAGAGGAGGATCTTGATGTTTACGTTCCGCCGCAGGGCGTGCAGAAAGTGGTTGCCGCCGATCGAGAGGGCGTCGCCGTCGCCCGGTGACGACCCACACCGAGAGGTCGGGTCGCGACGCCGCCAGCCCCGTCGCGATCGGCGGCGGCGCGCCCGTGGATCGAGTGCATGCCGTACGCGTTGATGTAGTACGGGAAGCGCGCGGCGCAGCCGATCCCGGAGATGAAGACGAGCCGCTCGCGCGGGATGCCGAGCTCCGGCAGGAAGCCCTGCATGGCCGCGAGGATCGCGTAGTCGCCGCAGCCGGGGCACCAGCGGACCTCCTGGTCGGACTTGAAGTCCTTCGCGGTGAGCTTCAGGTAGCTCGTCATGTCAGCGGCAGATCGCATCGGCGAGCTCGGCCGAGGTGAACGGCACGCCGCGGACGCGGTTGTAGCCGACCGCGTCGACGAGGAACTCCGCCCGCACGAGCTTCAGGAGCTGGCCGAGGTTCATCTCGGGGACGAGCACGCGGTCGTAGGCGCGCAGGACCTCGCCGAGGTTCCGCGGGAACGGGTTCAGGTAGGCCAGGTGCGCCTGGGCGACGCGGCGCCGCGCTCGCGGGCGCGGCGAACGCCGGCGGCGATCGGCCCGTACGTGCCGCCCCAGCCGAGGACAAGGAGCTTGGCGCCCTCCTGGTCGTCGACCTCGAGTGCGGGGATGTCGGCGGCGATGCCCGCGACCTTGCGCGCCCGGATCCGCACCATGAGGTCGTGGTTGTCGGGGTCGTACGAGATGTTCCCCGTCCGCTCCTCCTTCTCCAGCCCGCCGATCCGATGCTCGAGGCCGGGGGTGCCGGGGAGCGCCCACTGCCGCGCCAGGGTCTCGTCGTCCCGGACGTAGGGCAGGAAGGGTCCCGTCGTTCGGCGCCGTCGCGAACTCGACCGGATCTCGGGCAGGTGTCCGCGTCGGGAACGAGCCACGGCTCCGACCCGTTCGCGAGGTAGGCGTCCGAGAGCAGATAGACGGGCGTGCGGTACTTGAGCGCGATCCGGACGGCCTCGATCGCCATCTCGAAGCAGTGCCCGGCGTCGCCGCCGCGAGGACGGGCACCGGCGACTCGGCGTTTCGGCCGAACATGACCATGAGGAGGTCGGCCTGCTCCGGCTTCGTCGGCATTCCGGTCGAAGGGCCGGCGCGCTGGATGTCGAGGACGACCAGCGGAAGCTCGAGCGTGACGCCGAGGCCGACCGTCTCCGCCTTCAGGACGACGCCGGGGCCGCTCGACGTGCAGACGCCGAGCGACCCTCCGAACGACGCGCCGAGAGCGGCGCCGACGGCCGCGATCTCGTCCTCGGCCTGGAACGTGCGCACGCCGAAGCTCTTGTGCCGCGCGAGCTCCTCCAGGATCCCCGACGCGGGCGTGATCGGGTAGGCGCCCAGGAAGAGCGGCAGCCGGCTCTGGACGCTCGCGGCGATGAGGCCCATCGCCAGCGCCTGGTTCCCGGAGACGTTCCGGTACGTCCCCGGCGCGAGCTTCGCCGGCCGGACCTCGTAGCGGACGGCGAACTCCTCGGTCGTCTCCCCGAACGCGTAGCCGGCGCGAAACGCCTTGACGTTCGCCGCCGCGATCGCGGGCTTCGTCGCGAACTTGCGCTCGAGGAACGAGACGGTGTTCTCGGTGGGCCGGCTGTAGAGCCAGGACATGAGCCCGAGCGCGAACATGTTCTTCGAGCGCTCGGCCTCGCGGCTGCGAGAGGTCGAACTCCTTCAGGGCTTCCAGCGTGAGCGACGTGAGCGGCACGGCGCTGTACCCGGTATTCCTCGAGCGAGCCGTCCTCGAGCGGGTTCCCTTCGAGCCCGCCTTCTGGAGGTTCCGTTTCGTGAAGGCGTCGGTGTTGACGATGATGGTGCGCGCCCGTTCGGGAGGCTCCCCGAGGTTCGTCTTCAGCGCGGCCGGGTTCATTGCGACGAGGACGTCGGGTGCGTCGCCGGGGGTCAGGATGTCGTGGTCGGAGAAGTGGATCTGGAAGCCGGAGACGCCCGGCAGGGAGCCCGCCGGCGCCCGGATCTCGGCCGGGAAGTCGGGCAGGGTGAGAGGTCGTTCCCGAGGGACAGCCGTCTCGCTCGTGAAGCGGCCCCCCGTGAGCTGCATCCCGTCCCCGGAGTCGCCAG
>CAVTCK010000015.1:0-93408 GCA_963733155.1 uncultured Actinomycetes bacterium | reverse complement strand
TCCATGCTGAGGCTGGCCGGCTCCTCGAGGCCGTTCCCGCTCAGGTACCACTCGCTGGGCGACCAGGACGTACTCGTGATCGGCCTTCGGCCAGGGCTTCGCGGGTCGACGACGATGGCGCCGTACATCCCGTTGGCGATGTGGGCGAGTACTGGCTTCGTCCCGCAGTGGTACATGTAGACACCGGGGTCGTCGGCCTTGAAGCGGAAGGTGAAGGATTCACCCGGCGCCACGTCCTTGAAGGCGACATCCCCGGGGCGATCCGTGCAGCGTGGAAGTCGATCGAGTGCGGGATGGCGCCGCCGTTCACGAGCGTCATCTCGACCGTCTGCCCTTCCCGGACGTGGACGACCGGTCCGGGCGCACCGTGTCCGTCGAAGGCCCAGGTGTTGTATTTCACGCCCGGCGCAACCTCGACGACCATGTCTTTCAGGGTCATCTTCACCTTGACGAGGTCGCCCGCGGGACGGCTGGAAGCGTGGCGTCGGTGGCCTGGTGGGCAGCCCCCAGCTCGTCTGCGTTCTTCTCCCGGGACGACCCCGGCGAAGCTCTCGATCGGGAGCGCCGTATTGTGATCTGCAGCTCCTTCGTGGGCCGCGGCCTGGCTCGCCGGCTGCGGAGCCGCGGTGCTCCCGTCGTCACGGGCATTGCGGGCATCCGCCCACATCAGCAGGGCGAAGAACCCGATGATGGCCACCGCGAGCCCGAGCAGCATCGCAATGACCTTGAAGCCGGCCCCCGAGTCGGTCTCTCGGCGCCGATGGTATGTGGGGGCGGAGTGTGTCGCCACGTCTTCCTCTCTTTCGCTCGGTGTCTGTCTCATGTAGGGAGGTGCTGTCGTGCGCGACTTCGGGCAAGGCCGCAGCTCGTACGGGACTCTCCGCAGGCTTCGCTGCGGCTTTCCGCAAGCGGAATTGGGCGCCGAGGGTCGCCGGCCTGGGGTGACCGGCGGCCCTGGACGCGAGGCCTAGCTAGGGGGTGAGGGCGGGTCGCGGTGCCGGAGCGCGCCTCCAAGCGCCAGCACGATGAAGCCGATGCCGGCCAGGATCAGCGCGATCCCGACGACGATCCCGAAGAGCGCGAGCTGTCGGCCATGTACGAGAGGTTGAGCGCGGTCGACAGAGAGGTCTCCGTCACCCAGGTGTTCCGCGCCTGGTTCGGGACCGGGTTTCCTTCCTTGTTGGTCAGCGCCGCGGCCTCGTCGCTCGTCCCCGCGGGATTCTCGGGGTCGTCGGCCGCGAGGAATCGGCCCATCTGGGCGTACGTCAAGCCGCCGGAGGACTCGAGCGCGTGGATGCGCATGTACTGCGAGAAGCACCGCGCGTCGGAACCCGTCTCGATCGGCTGTTCGGCGACGTCGCAGGACGGCGCGGACACATCGAGGCCCGCCTCGTCGATCCCTGCCTGGATCGCCTCTGGGCTCATGTCTTCCGAGCCGACGATCTGCTCGCGCTTGAGCTCGTCGCTGACCGTGGATCGCGCGTCCAAGCTCAATATGAGTGCTCCGATCCCGAATGCGATAAGGACGATGCCTGCGGCAACGCCGCCCCACTCCAACAGTCTTCGTGTGCTCATGTGGCTCACTCCTCTGGTTGAGGTTGGGTCGCCTCCGTCGGCTCGATCCGCTCCGCCATGTCTGCACCGGCCACGAGCACCGGGCATGGGGAGCGGTCGACGACCTGGGCGCTGACGCTTCCGAGGAGCAGTCGCCCGACGTTCCGAGCCCGCGGGACCGACGACCACGAGGTCGTGGCCGCCGCGCTCGCTTCGGCGACGATCCGCTCGGCGGGGTCGCCGTTTTCCATCTTCATCTCTGACTCGATGCCGCGCTCACGGAGGTACGCATGTGCTCGGGCGACTCCTCGTGCGCGTGAGGGCGCAACCCGACATGGCCTCCGGACTTCGAGCCCTTCGCGTCGGGCGGAACGACGCTCAGCACGGTGACCTCGCCGTGCCCGTCGGCCGCGAGCTTTCTAGTCTCCTCTAGCGCGTGCCGACTGCGCTCGAACCCGTCGTATGCCAGCAGGATTTTCATTCCGTTACCTCCTGTTGCCGAGTCTGAATCTCGTCCATACGCCCGGAATCAGCGAGGCCGCTGATCCCGGTACGGAAACCCACATCATTCCGCGAGATGGACTACCCGGGCCAACCGTTCGGCGATCTCGTGGGCTGACCCGGGGCCGTCGAGCGTTGCGATCACCAGGAGCCCGCGCTCCGCACGCGCGACGAGCGTGGTCGGACGTCCGCGCAGGCGCTGTGCCGAGGTCGCCGTCCCGACCGACTCGAGGTCGGCATAGCGGATCCCCTTCGTGGTCGAGCGGCCTCCGGGCGCCCCGGTTTCCAGCCGGAGGACGGTTGCCCCAGCACGAGCTTTCCCGGCCTGATCGGGCCGTGACCGGTGCGCCAAATGACCGCGTAGCTCGGAGGCCCGTCGTCCATTCGCGCAGCTTCGTCGCCGAACCCCTGCCGGGCATCGGTACCGATCCCGATCGACGTTGCGGCTTTCCCGCAGCCGGTTCCGTGCGAGCGCGGATGCCGCGCGAAGCGCCGCAACGAGGATGGCCGCATGGCTGGTAGCCAGGACAAGCTTCACGTTCTCGTCGCGGGCGGCGGCGTCGCGGCGCTCGAGGCGATGGTCGCGCTGCGGGAGCTCGCCGGCGAGTTGGTCGACGTCGAGCTCGTGTCGCCCGACACGGATTTCTTCTACCGTCCTCTTGCCGTGGCCGAGCCGTTCGGGCTGGGTGAGGCGCTGCGCTTCGACCTGGCCGCGCTCGCCCGCGGATGCGGGGCGCGGCACAGCCTCGGCTCGCTGGTCGCGGTCCGTGCGGACGACCGCCGCATCTGGACGAGCCGGAACGCGTCCTTCGCGTACGACGCGCTCCTGATCGCCGTGGGGACACGGCCTCGTGAGGCCGTGCCCGGGGCGCTTACGTTCCGCGGTCAGGCAGACGTGAGGCTGGTCAGCGGGCTCCTAGACGACCTCGACCGCCGGCTCGTCCGCCGGGTCGTGTTCGCCCTTCCCGGCGGAGTTACCTGGCCGCTACCCCTCTACGAGCTGGCCCTCTTGACGTCCGACCACCTCGCGCGCGAGCGGAACTCGGCGGCGAAGCTCACGATCGTGACGCCGGAGACCGCTCCTCTCGCTCTCTTGGGCAGCGACGCCAGCGATGCCGTGGCCGATCTTCTCGGCGAGCGCGGCATCGAGCTTGTGACCGAGACCTATCCGGACCGGTTCGCAGACGGAGAGCTGCAGATCGTCCCGGCTGCGCGAATCGAAGCAGATGCCGTCGTCTCGCTGCCGCGGCTCCTCGGCGTTTCGCTCGCAGGTGTTCCACAGGACGAGAACCACTTCATCCCGGTCGACTCCTTCTGCCGCGTCGAAGGCCTTGATGATGTCTTCGCGGCCGGTGACATCACGACGTTCCCCGTCAAGCAGGGCGGTCTTGCCGCGCAGCAGGCCGACGCTGCGGCGAAGGCGATCGCGGCGGCGGCGGGAGCGGAGCTGAAGCTCGAGCCGTTCGAGCCGATCTTGCGTGCCCTCGTTCTCAGCAGCTCCCCGCTCTTCCTGCGGACCGAGCTCGGCGGCGGCCGCGGGAACGTCTCGAGTGCCGACACGGAGGCTCTCTGGTGGCCGGCCTCGAAGATCGCCGCCCGCTACCTCAGCCCGTACCTGGCGGAACGTGCCGGCCTCGCCTACGGGCCGGCGGGCGAGCGGTCACTCCTCTGAAGAACCCCTTTCAGAATGAAGCCGGGTGTCGCCGGAACGCCCTGGGCGGCGCGCTGCCGCGTCCTCGGTTGCGCCCGTAGCCTCCGGCTACGAGCGCGCCCTGCGTCCTTGCATCGCACTCACCCAGGACGCCCCGACGACAGCGCGTCATTCCGAAATGGGTTCAGCAGCCCCTGTGCGAGCGCGTAGCGCACGAGCTCGGCGCGGGTCGTCGGCGGAGCTTCTGCATGATGTGCGCCCGGTGCGTCTCGGCCGTGCGCACCGAGATGAAGAGCATCTTGGCGATCTCCTGGTTCGTGTGGCCGAGCGCGAGCAGGCGCAGCACCTCTCGCTCGCGATCCGAAAGCGGGTCGGCCTCGGCGCGGCGCCGCTTCCGCCTCCGCCGCCACCAGGCGCGCTCCGAGCGCGGGATGGACGTAGCGCTCGCCCGCGGCGACCTGGCGCATGGCGGCCACGAGCTCGGTGTCCGCGGCTTCCTTGAGGACGTAGCCGGACGCGCCCGCAGCGAAGGCCTCGCGGACGTAGCTCGGGTCGTCCTCCATCGAGAGGACGAGCACCTTGGTTTCGGGCACCTCCCTGAGCACGTCCGGCGTGGCCTCGATCCCGGATCCGTCGGGCATGACGACGTCCATCAGGATGACGTCCGGCTTGGCTCGCGCGGCCTCGAAGACGGCATCGCGGGCGTTTCCGGCCTCGGCCACGGTCTCGAAGTCCGTCCTCGCCGTCCAGGAGGAGGCGCAGCCCCGAGCGGACGACGGCGTGGTCGTCCACGATCAGGATGCGGACGCTCACTACTCGCCGGCACCTCGACGACGATCGTCGTCCCGGTTCCGGGGCTCGACTCGACGGCGACAGTGCCGCCGACGAGGGCTACCCGCTCGCGCATGCCGAGCAGGCCGAAGCCGTCGGTCTCGCCGCCCTCGGCGAATCCCCGCCCATCGTCCTCGATCACGACGGCGACCCTACCCGGCTTCGAGTGCAGGAGCGACGCTCACATGCTCCGCCTGTGCATGCTTGACGACGTTCGTGAGCGCTTCCTGGACGACCCGATAGAGCACCGTCTCGGCCTCGCTCGGGAGCCGGCTCTCCGGCAGGCGTGATTCGAGGTGCGCGCCGATGCCGGTCTGCTCGGCGAAGGACCCGGTGAGCCGCTCGAGCGCCGGCACGAGGCCGAAGTCGTCGAGCGCCTTCGGGCGCAGCTCGACCGCGAGCCGGCGAACGTCCTGGAGGGTCGCCACCACGATCTCCCTCAGCTGAGCCAGCGCGGCGGGGACGCGCTCCGTCCCCTGGGTGTCGTCGATGGCCTTGAGGCCGAGGAGGATGGAGGTGAGCGCCTGGCCGGTCTCGTCGTGGAGCTCACGCGAGAGCCGGCGGCGCTCCTGCTCCTGCCCGCCCACGATTCGCTGCACCGTCGTTCGCGCAACCCTCCTCGAGAGATCGACCGCGACGGCCGCCCGGGCCGCGAAACGCTGGGCCAGGCGCAAGTCCGCGTCGCTGAAGCGGGGGTCGGCCTGCAGCCGGTCGAGCGCCATCAGCACCCCGATCGCCTCCTCCCGCACGATCAGCGGCGCCCAGAGACCGGCGCGCGCCCCGACGCGCCGCATCAAGTCGGGATCGGCGTCCGGGTCGTCGAGCACCGAGTCGACCCGTGCGGGCATGCCCTCCAGGAAGACGCGTCCGGCCTTCGAGCTCTGGACGGCGAGCCTCTCGCCGACGAGCTCCTCGGCGTCGTTGCCGTGCGCCGCCGCGATCTCCAGCCGGCCGTCCGTCGTCGCCACGAGGACGGCGACGAAGCGCGCGTCCAGGAGCCCGCTCATGCGATCGACGACGATCTGCAGCAGTCGCCCCGGCTCGATCTCGCTCAGCATCGCGTTCGTGATCTCGTCGAGCGACTCGAGCTGGCGTGCCCAGTGGCGACTCGACTCGTACAGCCGCGCGTTCTCGATCGCCACCGCGGCCTGGGACGCGAGGAGCGTGACCACCTCCTGGTCCTCGGCTGTGAAGTCGTCCCCGCCCGCCTTTTCCGTCAGATAGAGATTTCCGTACGCGACGCCGCGGAGAAGGATCGGGACGCCCAAAAACGTCCTCATGGGCGGGTGGTTCGGCGGAAACCCGACCGAGCGGTCGTCCGCGGCGATCTCATGCAGGCGCAACGGGCGAGCGTCGCGGATCAGCACGCCCAGGATGCCGCGTCCCCGAGGCAGCTCCCCGATCGCCGCAAGGGTCTCGGGGTCGATGCCGTGGGTGATGAAGCGCTCGAGCTCCTTGCCGCTCGCGTCGACGACCCCGAGGGCGGCGTAGCGGGCGCCGGTCAGCTCGGCAGCCGCCTCCACGAGGCGCTGGAGCACCGCCTCGAGCGTTCAGCTCCGAGCTGAGCGCGATTCCCGCCCCGACGAGGCCCTGGAACGCCGATTCCTGCTTCTGGGACACGCGGGGATTATCCGCAGAACTCCGCAGGCGTGGAGACGCGAATTCCCCGATGGCCGGCGAGCGGGCGGCGCGTACTGTCCGCCGGGAAGCGAAAGGAGGAACCATGAAGCAGATTCTGATTGCGACCGACGGGTCGCCCTCCGCGCAGGAGGCGGTAGAAGTCGGCCTCGAGCTGGCCAAGGAGCAAGGCGCTGACGTCACCTTCGTCCACGTAGCCGAGCCGGACATGTTCGCCGGCGGCCGCGGCGGTTAGTGTCGCCGTCTCTCACACGGAGGAAGTCGACGAGTCGGAGACCGCCCTCAAGGCAGCCGCGGAGGCGGCCGAGGCCGCCGGAGTCTCCTACGCGCTGGAGCGGATCTCCGGCGAGACCGTCCCCACGATCGTGGCCCTTGCCGATACGAAGGACACCGATCTGATCGTGCTCGGCTCCCGCGGGCGAAACGCACTCGCGACCGCCCTCCTCGGCAGCGTCTCGCACGGAGTCCTCCGACACTCGACGCGGCCTGTGCTCGTCGTGAAGACGGCGAAGACGCCCGCCGAGACCACCGCCTGAGCCCTCGACCGACGCGCCGGCGGAGTCGTCCGCCGGCGCGGGCGGGATAGGAGGCTCGGGCAACGTTTCGTACACTCGGTCGATGGCGATCTGCCCGAGTTGCGGCGAGGAGAACCCCGATCGCTTCAGGCTCTGCGGGTTCTGCGGCACGCCGCTCGCAGAGCCGCGACCGGCGCGCGAGACTCGGAAGCTCGTCACCGTGGTCTTCTCCGACCTGGCGGAGTCGACGAAGCTCGGTGAGTCGGTCGACTCGGAGGTCGTGCGCGAAGTCCTGGCGCGCTACTTCGAGGAGATGCGGATCGCGCTCGAGGGCCACGGTGGGACGGTCGAGAAGTACATCGGAGACGCGATCATGGCCGTCTTCGGCCTGCCGGCGGTCCGCGAAGACGACGCGCTCCGCGCCGTGCGAGCGGCAGCCGAGATGCAGACCGCCCTCACAACGCTGAACGAGGAGCTCGACCGCCGCTGGGGCGTGCGCTCGCACACCGAATCGGCGTCAATACGGGCGAGGTCGTTTCCGGCGACGCGAACACCGGCCAGCGGCTTGCGACCGGCGATGTCGTGAACGTCGCCGCCCGCCTCGAGCAGGCCGCTCCGGCGCTGGCGGTCCTTCTCGGGGAGTCGACCTATCGACTCGTGCGAGACGCCGTCGAAGTCGAGGCCGCCGGAAGCCTGCCCCTCAAGGGAGTCGCGGAGGAGGTGCCGGCCTACCGCTTCCTCGCTCTGAAGGGGCGCGACGGAGCCGCGGCGGACAGGCGGCGCGCCCTCGTCGGCCGGGAGCGCGAGCTCGCCCTGCTCGAGAGCGAGCTCGAGCGAGCGATCTCGCAGAATGCGTGCCGCCTCGTCACGGTCGTCGCGCAGGCCGGACTCGGCAAATCCAGCCTAACCGAGGCGTTCGCGCGGGCCGCCGACGGACGGGTGCGCGGCGCACGTGGTCGCTGCCTGCCGTATGGAAGAGGCATCACGTTCTGGCCTCTGAGCGAGGTCGTTCGGCAGTTCGCCGGGATCGAGGAGAACGACTCGCCGGACGTCGCCCGATCACGCATCGCTGCCTGCGTGCCGGACGAGGAGGACGTCGTCGAGCGCATCGCGTCCGTGGTCGGTCTTTCGGAGCGGCAGTTCCCCGTCGAGGAAGTCTTCTGGGGCACGCGCAAGCTCCTCGAGGCGCTCGCGGGCGAGATACCGCTGATCGTGGTCTTCGAAGACGTTCACTGGGCGGAGACGACGTTTCTCGACCTGATCGAGCGCGTGGCCGAGTCGTTGCAAGCGCCGGTCGTCATCCTCTGCGCGGCGCGGCCGGAGCTCGACGAGGAACGACCGTACTGGGGCGCCGCCGCCGGCTCAGTTCGTATCGAGCTTCAGCCACTCTCGGACGAGGAGAGCGCCCGGGTGGTCGAGGGCTTGCTGAGCTCGCTCTCCGAAAGCGTGCGGGAGCGGATCGTCGAGGCCGCCGAGGGGAATCCGCTCTTTGCCGAGCAGCTCCTCTCCATGCTGGTCGACGACCGTCTCGTGCGTCAGGAGGGCGATTCGTGGGTAGCCGTCGGCGACCTGGGCAAGCTTGCGCTTCCTCCAACCATTCAGGCCTTGCTCGCCGCCCGCCTCGACCTGTTGACCGACGAAGAGCGGGCGGTGATCGAGGCCGCCTCGGCGGTCGGCTACCACTTCGCGCAGGATGCGCTTGAGGAGGTCGTCGCCGACCCGCTTCGTCCCCGGGTGCCCGAGCTCGTTGGCTCCCTCGAGCGGAAGCGATTCGTCCGGGCCGGCTCGTCCTCCACGGGCGAAGCGCCGGCGTTCCGGTTCGACCACCTGCTCATCCGGGACGCGGCCTACGGGGGAATTCTCAAGCGGGCACGGGTGGGGCTGCACGAGCGCTTCGTCGCATGGGCGGAGCGTGTGAACCGCGACCGCGACCGCGAATCAGAGTTCGAAGAGATTCTCGCGTACCACCTCGAGCGGGCCCACGGCTACCTCGCAGAGCTCGGCCCCCTCGACGAGCACGGCCGCGACCTCGGCAGGCGCGCCGCCGCGCGCCTGGCCTCCGCCGGGAGACGCGCCTTCGCCCGGGGGGACATGCCGGCCGCTGCCAACCTCCTCCGCCGCGGTGTTGTTCTCCTTCCCCCCGAGGACGAAAGCCGGACCCCTCTGCTTCCTCTGCTCGGCGAGGCCTTCATGGAGAGCGGGGAGTTTGCCTGGGCGAAGGTGTACCTCGACGAAGCGGTCGAGATCGCGGGCCGCCAGGGGCCTCCGGGACTGCAGCGGGATGCGGTTCTCACCCGCTTTCTCGTGCTCCACCACGTGACCGACGACCTGGCGAGCTGGCGAAGCGAGGTGGTGCGCGAGGTCGAGCGCCTGCTGCCGGCGGCGGAGGCCGACGGCGATCACGATGTCCTGGCCAAGGCGTGGCGCCTGCTGGGGTTCGTCGACGGCTCGATCTGCCGTTGGGGAGACCAGGTCGCCGCGGTGGAGCAAGCCCTCAAGCATGCGCGGCTCGCCGGGGACGCTCGCCTCGAGGCGCGGCTGACGGCCGCGTACACCGGCGGCCTGTGCGACGGCCCGGCACAGGTGTCCGAGGCGATCGCCCGCTGCGAGGAGATCGTCGCTCGAGAGCTTCCCGATCGCCAGGCGGAGGCTCTTGTTTTGTGCTCCCTCGCATATCTCCGCGCGATGCAGGGAGACTTCGGGGAGGCACGGGAGCTGTACGGCCGCGCCCGCCATCTGCTGCGCGACCTGGGCGGCGCTGTGCTCGCGGCCTCGACTTCGCTTGCTTCAGCCCGCGTCGAGCACCTTGCCGGCGCGCCCGCCCGAGCGGAGCGCGAGCTGGCGCTTGACCAGGAGGCGCTGGCAGCGATGGGCGAGCGCTACTTCCTGCCGCTCGTCACCGCCCAGCTCGCGGAGGCAGTTCAGGCCCAGGGCCGCCGGGCGGAGGCGGTCGCGCTCGCTGCCGATGCCGCCGAGCTCGCGGACGAGGACGACGTCGAGGCGCAGGCGCTCTGGCGACGCGTCCGGGCAAGAGCGCTCGCCGAGGAAGGACGCTTCGAAGAGGCGGAGAGCCTCGTCCGCGAGAGCCTCGCCCTTCTCGCGCCCACCGACGCTCCCGTGATGAGGGCCGACGCGCTCGTCGACCTCGCCGAGTGTCCTCACCGCAAGCGGGCACGCGGAAGGACAGACCGCCTCGAGCAGGCGCTCGACCTTTACACGCGGAAGGGCAACGTCGTCTCCGCCGCCCGCGTGCGCGGCCTCCGCGAGGACCGGTGGCTCGCCGGGAGCGCGGAGGCCAGGGCCTAGGGCCTAGCCCGCGTACCGGGGGTCTTCCCCGGTACCGACTACCTTGAGGACGACCTGGAGTCCCCTCTTGCGGAACTTCGTCACCTCGACGATGCAGCTGTCCTCGCCGGGCGGGAAGCGGGCAGGCCCGCACCTTGACGGATGGGCTGAGCCGGGAACTTGTCGGGGGTCTCCCAGAGGACGAAGTTCTTCGGCTTCGTGCCTGGGGCCAAGATCGAGCGATCGAAGGTGAGCGTCACGATCGCCGGCTCCGGCAGAGCCGGGACGGTGACGAACGAGACCTGCGTGGTGCAGGTCACGCCTTCCGGGCATCCCGGGTTCGCGGGCGTTGGCTCCTGCTCACCCACCGAACGGGGTGCATGGCAGGATCGGGGACTCCGTGAACGCGGCGCTCGTCGATTGTGGGTTTGCCTCGCCGGAAGCCGGGTCGGTCGCGAGCGTGCCGCCCTCGCTGGCGCAAGTGCCCTTGGCGTCGGGGTCCCCGGCCGCGACCACGCCCGTCGAGTCCGACGCAGTAATCGAGCCCGCCCGACCCCGACTTCTTGAACCTCGCCTCGGCGGCGACGGCGACCTCTTCCACATCTGCCGGGACGGTGAGCATGATGAACTGCTCGACCACCCCGCCGGCAGGGACCTTGCCGATCGCGCAGGAAACCTGCGTCCTCTTGAGGACGCACCGCCCCTCCGGCGAAGCGGACTCGAACGATCCCGCCGGCAGGTCGAACGTGATCTCGACCTGGGCGAGCGGCTTTCCGGTGACATTCTCGAGCTCCGCGCGGGCGAGTGCCGTCTCACCGGCAGTGACGACCGGCTTGGGCGCGAGCGAGAGCTCGAAGGTCGGCGCGGGCCCGTCCGCGGCGCTCGCTGAAGCGAATGCCGTCAAGGCGAGCGCAAGGCTCAGGGCCAAGCCAAAGGCGGTGGTGGTCGCGCGTGTTCTCTTCATCCGCAGTCCCGGGGGGAACGTGGGATGGTGTCACTTGCGGCCCTCCTAGTCAACGTACGATTCCCACGTGCCCGCTCCGTTTCTCCGCGGCGCTCCCCGGGGCCGTGAGCTCAGATGTCGCGGCTGGGAGCAGGAGGGGGCGCTTCGCTGCCTCCTCAACAACCTCGACCCAGCCGTCGCCGAGGACGCGGGCTCCCTGGTCGTCTACGGCGGCCGCGGCCGTGCAGCACGAAGCCCCGAGGCGCTCGCCGGGATCGTGGCAGCCCTCGAGCGCCTCGGCCCGGACGAGACGCTGGTCGTGCAGTCCGGGAAGGCGGTGGCCCTCCTCCCGACGCACCCGGACGCGCCGCGTGTCCTCATCTCAACGGGGATGGTTGTGCCCGCCTGGTCGGACGAAGACTCGTTCCGGCGGCTCGAGGACGCCGGCCTGACCATGTACGGGCAGATGACCGCGGCGGGGTGGTTCTACATCGGCACGCAGGGCATCCTCGGCTTCACGTACGAGACGTTCCGCGCGGTCGCCGATTCGCACTTCGGCGGCACGCTTGCCGGCCGGCGCGTCCTCACCGCCGGCCTGGGAGGGATGGGAGGCGCCCAGGGCTTCGCCGTGACGCAGAACGGCGGCCGTGCCCTGATCGTCGAGGTCGATCCGCTGCGCGCCGAGCGACGACTCCGGGAAGGCTGGGTCGACGCTCGTCGCCGGCTACGAGGAGGCGCTGCGGGCGCACCTCGACACGGATGGCCCCGGGGCCGTGGCGCTCGTCGGCAACGCCGCGGACGTCGTTCCCAGGCTCCTGGCCGACGGAATCGAGTTCGACGTCGTCACCGACCAGACGGCCGCCCACGATCCGCTCCGGGGCTATGTGCCTCGCGGTTTCACCCCGGCGCGGGCCGCGGACTCCGACCCGGAGGATCCCGCGTTTCGCAGCGCCGTCTTCGACTCGCTGGCGGCTCACGTCGAGGCGATGCTCGGCTACCTGGAGCAGGGAGCGGTCGTCTTCGAGTACGGAAACGGCCTCCGGGCCCAGGCCGCTGCCCACGGGGTCGAGCAAGCCGCTGCGATCCCCGGGTTCGTCTCGGCCTACGTCCGACCGATCTTCGCCCGCGGAGTCGGTCCTTTCCGCTGGATCTGCCTCAGCGGCGATCCCGCCGACCTGCGGCGAAGCGAGGACGTGCTTCTGGAGACGGTCGGAACGGACTCGCTGCGCTCCTGGATCGAGCTGGCGCGTCAACGGGTGCCGCTGCAGGGACTGCCCGCGCGGATCTGCTGGCTCGGGCTCGGCGAGCGCGTCCGGATGGCGAAGGCGCTGAACGACCTCGTCCGCTCCGGCGAGTGCGGCCCCCTCGCCCTCGGGCGCGACCACATGGATCCGGCTTCGGTCGCCTCGCCCACTCGGGAGACCGAGGGCCTGCTGGACGGAAGCGACTCGATCGCGGACTGGCCGGTTCTCTCCGCGCTTCTCAACGCCGCGCAAGGCGCAAGCTGGGTGGCGATCGGAAACGGCGGAGGGGTCGGGGTCGGGCGTTCGACCCATTCGGGCATGGTCGTCGTCGCCGACGGGAGCGAGCTCGCCGAGCGCAAGATCCGCCGCGTCTTCTGGAGCGATCCCGCCCTGGGGGTCGCGCGCTACGCCGATGCGGGCTATCCGGAGGCGCTGGCGGAGGCCGCCCGCCACGATCTAGACCTCGCCTCCCCTTGAGCTTCCGCCTCGAGCGGCGACTCCACCCGGGCGACCTCGCTGGACAGCTCCGGCGCGAGGCTCGCGAGGGCCTGACGAAGACCCCGAAGCAGCTGAGGTCGCGCTGGATCTGGGACGCGCGCGGCTCAGCCCTTTACGAACGCATCATGGAGCTGCCGGAGTACTACCTCCCGGGAGCCGAGCGAGCGATCCTCGAGGATCACGCGGTCGACATCGCCGCGACGATACGCCCGCGCACCGTGGTCGAGCTCGGATCGGGCTCGTCGGTGAAGACGCGGATCCTGCTCGACGCGCTTCCTCGGCTGGAGCGATTCGTCGCCGTGGACGTGAGCGAGAGCACGCTCGCCGAGGCCGGCCCGCGCCTGGCCGACCGCTATCCGCAGCGCCGAGATCGTCGGGATCGTCGCCGACTATGAGCGCGGGCTGCCGAACATGACCGCGGGGACCCTGCTCGTCTGCCTCGGCTCGACGATCGGCGCGCTCGAGCCCGGCGACCGAGGCGCCCTCCTCGCGTCGATCGCAGCCGCTCTTCCTGCTGACGGGGCGCTTCTGCTCGGCCTCGACCTGGTCAAGCCGGTCGAGCGAGTCGTGGCCGCGTACAACGATGCAGACGGCTTCTCCGCCGCGCTGATCGCGAACCTCCTTCCCATCCTCAACCGCGAGCTCGGCGCGGACTTCGAGCCGGACCGCTTCCGCTCCGAAGCGAGCTGGAACCCCGAGCTCGAGCGGATGGAGATGGTCGTTCGCTCGCTAGAGGCGCAGACGGTGACCTTGCCCGCGATCGACCTCAGAGTCGAGTTCGCGGAAGGGGAGACGCTGCGCACGGAGATCTCCACGAAGTTCAGGCGCGAGGGCGTCACGCGAGAGCTCGAAGCCGCCGGCCTGGCGGTCCAGGCTTGGTGGACCGACGAAGCGGGCGATTTCGCCCTATGCCTCGCGAGGCCCATCCCGGAGGGGCGGCACGCCTCGTAGCACGCGATCCCGCCGGGCGACGAGAGCCTCGGTGGCGACAGGATCGTAGTCGCCGCGAAGCCCGCGTCCGCTCTTTACGCCGAGCGCGCCCGTCTCGACGACGCGCGTGAGCGAGGCGGACGGCTCTCGGTCGGTTGCGAGCTCGGGCCAGAGGTTTGCCACGACCGCGGCATGGACGTCCAGGCCGGCGAGGTCCATCGCCTCGAACGGCCCGATCCCCGCCCAGCGTGCGCCGAGCCCGTGCGTGACGGCGCGGTCGACGTCCGCGAACGAGCAGACGCCCTCGTCGACGAGCGCGTAGGCCTCCCGCAGGAGCGCGTACTGAAGCCTGTTGGCGACGAAGCCCGGAACGTCCTTGCGGACGACGACGGGCGCCTTGCCGAGCTGCTCCATCCACCCGGCGAGGACGTCGAGTGTTTCCGAAGCGGTGCGCTCGCCTCCGACGACCTCGACCAGCTCGACGAGCTCCGCCGGGTTGAACCAGTGCAGGCCGGCGAAGCGCTCAGGCCGCTCGAAGAGCTCCCGCGAGCGCAGCCAGGGGCAGCGACGACGTGTTCGTCGTCAGGATCGCCTCGGGCGAAGCGATCTCTTCCGCCCGCGTGAGGAGCACGCGCTTCGGCTCCAGCTCCTCGACGATCGTTTCGATCACCAGCTCGGCCCCGGCTAGCGTCTCGTCCGCGGAGGTGGTCAGCCGCACCCGACGCCGCCGCCTCGCCCAAGCCGCTCGCGAGCCGCGTCGAGGCTCGACTCGCGCCGCGAGCAGAGCCGCACCGAGACGCCGGCGTCCGCAAAGACGCGCGCGATCCCGGCGCCCATCGTGCCGGCGCCGACGACGGCGACTTCCCGCGGGAGCGTCACGCCCGCCAGCGTAACGGCGCAGGTTGTAGAGCCATGGCTCGACGGCGCCCGGCCAGAGGACCGGGCGCCGTCGAAGTCGTCTTACGCCGCGAGATCCAGAGCCGGCTCCGCGTCTTCCGGAACCTGCTCGAGCTCCTCGCGCCTGATGAGCGTCAACGCGGCGACGATGCCGAGCGCCGCGATGATCGCGCCGGCGAGGAACGCGGCCGAGAAGCCGTCGACGAGCGCTACTGGCAGTGCCGAGCCGCTACGCGACGGCGTTGTCGGTCTGCGTGGTTGCGATCGTCGAGAGCGCTGCGATGCCGAGCGCGCCGCCGATCTGCTGCGAGGTGTTGATCAGGCCGGAGGCGAGGCCCGCCTCGGCGGGCTGGACGCCGGCCAAGGCGGCGATCGAGATCGGCACGAAGGAGAAGCCGATCCCGACGCCGATCAGGAGGAATCCCGGCAGGAGGTCGCCGAGGTACGAGCCCCCGACCGAGACCTGCGTGAAGTACACGAGGCCGCCGGTGAGCGTCGACATCCCGACCGTCAGCACCGGCTTGACCCCGATCCGGGTGACGAGCTGTGCCGCCACCGCCGACCAGAGGATCGCCGTGCCCGCGACCGCGAGGTAGGCGACGCCGGTCTTCATCGCCGAATAGCCCAGCACCTGCTGCATGTAGAGAGTCAGCATCAGGAACATCGAGAACATCGCGGTGCCCATGATCAACCCGCCACGTTCGCGCCGCTCACGGTTCGGGTCCGGAGGATGCCGAAGCGCATCAGCGGCTCGGGGTGCCGCTCTCCCAGCGCGACGAAGCCGACCAGCAGGACGAGGGACGCCGCGAAGAGCGCGAGCGTCGATGCCGGCGAGCCAGCCCTCCTGGCCTGCCTCCGTGATCGCGTAGACGAGCAGCGAGAGGCCGCCGTCACGAGCACCGCACCCGGGACGTCGAACCGCTTGACGCTGGCGTCGCGGCTCTCGGTGAGCAGGATCGGCGCCAACACGAACGCGATCACGCCGACGGGGACGTTGACGAAGAAGATCCACTCCCAGCTGAGCGCGTCGGTGAGGATCCCGCCCAGCAGGACGCCCGCGGCGGCGCCGAAGCCGCCCACGGCGCCCCAGACCCCGAGCGCGATGTTGCGCTCCCTTCCCTCGACGAAGGTCGTCGAGAGGATCGACAGAGCGGCCGGGGTGATGATCGACGCACCGAGACCCTGGAGCGCGCGCGCCGCGATCAGCGACGACTCCGACCAGGCCAGGCCGGCCAGGAGCGAGGCGACCGTGAACACGACGACGCCGAGCGAGGAAGATGCGCCGGCGCCCGAGCAGATCCGCCGCCCTCCCGCCGAGGAGCAGGAAGCCGCCGAAGACGAGCGCGTACGCGCTGATCACCCATTGCAGGTTCTCCTGCGAGAACCCGAGGTCGACCTGGATCGAAGGCAACGCCACGTTCACGATTGCGATGTCCAGGACGACCATGAACTGGACGACGCTCAGCAGCGCCAGAGCCAGCCACTTGCGTCCTTCCGAAGTCACCATGTGGTTCAAGTTCCTTTCCATTTCGTAGCGAAGGCTGCCAACCTAGCAGAGATTACTTGCAGATCGCAAGTAAGACTTAACAACAGCAAGCGAGCTCGCTACACTGCGCGCATGCACAAGCGCTACGACCAGTACTGTCCGGTTGCGCACGCGCTCGACCTGGTCGGCGAGCGCTGGGCGCTCCTCGTCGTCCTCGAGCTGATGAGCGGCCCGAAGCGCTACACCGACCTCGTCGACCGCCTGCCCGGGATCGGCACGAACATCCTCGCCGCCCGGCTCCGCGACCTCGAAGCCGGCGGCGTCGTCACGAGGCGAAAGCTGCCGCCGCCGGCCGCCTCGCGCGTCTACGAGCTCACCGACTACGGACGGGCGCTGCGGCCCGCCATCCGCGAGCTCGCGCTCTGGGGCGCGCGCTCCCTCGGGCCGCCCACCGACCGCGACGAGCTCTTCCCCGGCTGGCTCGCGAACGCGCTCGACACTGTCCTCGCGCCGATTGCGCCGCCCGGCCGCTTCGAGTTTCGCGTCGGCGACGAGGTGGCCTCCCTCGTCGACGGCGAAGCTCAGCCCGGGCCGATCGAGGAGCCCGATGTCGTCGTCGAGGGCGACCCGGAAGGCATCTACTTCATGTTCGTCGAGCAGCGGCTCGACCTCGTCACCGTCGAGGGAGACCGCGAGCTGCTCGAGCGCCTCATCGAAGCGGCGCCGGCACCGGTGGAGATCCCGCTCTCCGCGTAGCCGAGCCACGACCTGCGTCAGAGCAGGATCCGCGCCGCCGTGTCGGGTGGACAACCGGCGCGGCCCAGGCGCACGGCGACATGCAGGTCGACCTCGGGGCGGAGCGCCAGCTTGAGGGCGTTCCTGAGGTCGTAGCCCGCCGCCAGGAGACTCGAGTTGCGCCAGAGGAAGACCCGTTCCTCCTCGGTCTGGAGAGCGTCGAGCTCGTGCGAAATGGTGTCGAGTGCCGCCATCTGGTCTCACTCAGATGGACGGCGCTCGACACCGTTTTCTTCCCGACTATTTGCTGGGACTACCGTCGCGTTCCGAGCACGAGCAGGTACTCGCGCGTGTGCGCGATCTCGCCGTCCGCGCGGTAGTTCTGCTCGAAGAAGTCGACCCAGTCGCGATGGAGCTCCTCGCGCCGCTCGCCGAGCGAGTCCGCGAGGGTCTTCGTGGGGCCGTAGCTGGTGGAGAAGAGCTCCCAGTACTCCTCGCCGGAGGCGACCTTCAGCGTCGAGACGTGCTCGCTCAGCTCGAGCTCGAACGCCTCGCCCAGCAGCTCTCTGACGTGCTCCTCGTCGCCCCAGGCGAACGGGCTGCTCGGCGGCTTCGCCGGCATGTACGGGGCCATCACCGCGAACATCTTCGCCAGGCCGCCCGTGGGCGTCCAGTTGGCCAGGCCGATCTGTCCGCCCGGCTTCGTGACGCGGGCGAGCTCGCGCGCCGTCGCCTCGTGGTCGGGCGTGAACATGATCCCGCACGTCGAGGAGACCTTGTCGAAGCTCGCGTCGGGCACGTCGAGGCTCTCCGCGTCGCCGACCGCGTAGTCGATCTCGAGCCCGAGGCCCTGGGCCCGCTCCTTCGCGGTCTCGATCAGGACCGGTGCCAGGTCGATCCCGGTGACGTCTGCCCCGGCGGCCGCGGCGCGCTCGGCGACCGCGCCCGTGCCGCACGCCAGGTCGAGCCACTTGTCGCCCGGAGCGGGGGCGAGCCGCGTGACCACGTTCTCGTGGATGTCCGCGATCGTCTCGGTGACCCGCTGATAGGGGCCGGTGCCCCAGACGACGCTCTGTCGTTCCTTCAGCTCCTCAAATGCCATTCTCGCTCCCTTCGTTCGTTTGCATCTCTAGTGGACGATGCGGACCTGGCCGAGCTTCCGCAGTATTTCCGGCTGCGGTAAACGGCGGCCAAACGTCTCGGATCCGTCTCGGCGACCGCGCATCAGGGTCTCCTTCGATCTTTGTGCCTGATGCTACGAGAAAGGTGGTCGAAAGGGAAGACCTCTATACGTCCTTGATCGCCTCGACCGCCAAGGCGACTCCCGCCACGATCTCGAGCGCGCCGAGCAGGCGTCCTCCCGCCGCCAGGAGCGCGTCCGCGCGCGTCCCCCGCGGGAGCAAGGTCGCGCCGAGGGTGAGCGCGAGCGCGAGGGCGAGCGCCCCGACGGCCTCCGCCTCGACCCCGTCTCCGCCTGCCGCAATCGCGAGCGCCACCACTCCGGGCGTGAGCAAGAGCGGAAAGGCGACCGGCACCAGCCCTGCCTTGAGCCCTGCGAGCTCGGGCTCGGCCGGCCGGACGCGCGAAGACGAGAGCTCGGGCGCCTTCGAGCGCGAGCACGAGCGCGGCCCCCAGCCGGAAGCTCTCCGGGCTGATGTCGAGCGCGTCCAGCAGCCGCCCGCCGAGCGCCGCGATCGCCGCGAACGCGCCGAGGGCGAGGAGCATCCCCAGCGCCACGGCTCGGCGGCGCTCGGGCAGCGCGAGGCGCAGCCGGCACGGGTTCACCGCGGCGACGAGTGCGAACGCGAGGAAGGCGAAGCTCACCTCTGCTCCAGGAGCGGCACCGTCGCGAGGAGACCGGAGATCGGATGCTTCTGGTCGTCCATCTGCGTGTAGCCGTCCTCCGAGAACCACGCGCCTCGGGCCAGCAGCGGCCGGGGCGCGCCCTGCGCTTCGGCCGGGTCGACCTGACGTTCGACCATCCGGCCGGCCGTGCAGCGCAGGCGTGTCTCGAGATCCTCGGTCAGGTCGCTCGAGCCGCGGGTCGGCCAGGCTCAGGCGCCAGAGCTGGGCGAGGCCTTCGGTGACGGTCCCAAGACCGGCTCCTGAAGCGGGCTCACCGCGCATCAGCCGGCGGATACCGTCCTCGCCGCTCTGCGCTTCGAGCCGCGAGTTGAGGCCGTGGATTCCCGCGAGCCTCCGGGCGTAGGCGACCTCCGGCTCGCCGAGCTCATCGGGCCCGAGCTGGGCGAGCCCGTAGGCGGCCCAGTGGTCCGGGAACGTGAGGACATACCCTTCGACGTCGTCTCGGCGCGTGGCGATGAAGCGCGCGAGGCGACGGGCGTGCTCGTCCCACCCCTCGCCGGGGAACATCTCGTCCATGAGCGCGAACGTCCAGAGCGCCTGCCCGCTGCCGAACTTCGAGTACTCGCCGGGGACCGGCCTCTCCGTCTGCCGGCTCCAGGTCCCCAGCACCCTGCCGTCCGGCTGCTGCTGCGCTGCCAGGAACCGCGCGAGCTCCTGCAGCAGCTCGTCCTGGCTCGCGTCCCCGGTGGCCAGACGACGCTGGACGAGCGCGACCGCGGCGAGCGCGCTGGCGCCGAGGCCTGCGTCCTGACCCGGCTCGGCGAAGGCCGCCCAGTCGTCGTGGCGCAGGAGGTTCGCTCGCAGGAACGGCAGCCCGTGGTCGGCGCCGGCGAGCGCTTCCTCGTCCCCGGTCGCGGCGGCGAGCTGGTAGAGGCCCATCATCACGCCCGCATGGCGTGTGATGTTGTAGTCCTGGGAGACGAGGTCGAGCTCCCGGTCGTAGCCGTAGGTGTAGCGGCCTCCCGGCTGGGCTCCGCGCTCGAGCCAGCCGGCGGCCTCGGCGATCGCGGTCCTCGCCTGGGCGGGCGTGAGGGACGGGCATACCTCGGCCGGCACGACGGCGACCCGGAGCACGAGGGCCCCGAGCACGAAGACCGCGGCGTAGACGAGCAGGCGGCGCACGGCGGGAGGCTACGTGAGAGCGTAGACTCGGCCGGCCCTCACGTTCCCTGCTCCGAGGAGGATGTCCGGTGGCCAGACCACGGAAGACCACGAGGCGGAAGCCGACCCGCAAGCGGCAACCGACCCGGAAGCGGCAACCGAAGCGGATCCTCAACGTCGAGCCCTCGCCGAAGACCGAAGAGGACTGGACCTTCGAGACGGCGACCGAGGCCGACATGGCCATGGCGGCTCCGAGCATTCCGGCATCCAAGGACCTGCGGGCGACCTGGTGGAAGATCGGCGACCAGGGCTCGACCGGCTCCTGCGTCGGCTGGGCCTGCGCCGACTCGGTCCTCCGCTGGCACTTCGTCAAGAGCGGCCGCATCACGGAGACGACGCCGCTCTCGCCGAGGTTCCTCTGGATGGCCTCGAAGGAGACGGACCCGTTCCTCACCCGCCCTTCGACCTTCATCGAGACCGAGGGCACGAGCCTCAAGGCCGCGCTCGACATCGCCCGCAAGTTCGGCGCCGTCCGCGACACGGTGCTCCCCTTCGGCTCCGGCAGGCTCTATCCAGGCCAGGCGGGCACGTTCTACGCGATCGCGGCTCAGCTCAAGATCGTCGCGTACTTCAACCTGGGCTCGAACCAGACGAACTGGCGGATCTGGCTGGCGACGAACGGGCCCGATCCTCACGCGGCTGAACGTCGACGACGCCTGGTACAAGGCGACCGCCAACGACGGCAACCTGGACGAGTACCTTCCGGACACCGCGCGCGGCGGGCACGCCGTCGCCCTCGTCGGCTATCGCTCCGGGCGGTTCATCGTCCGCAACAGCTGGGGCACCGACTGGGGCGACGACGGCTTCGCCTACGCCTCGCTCGCCTACGCGCAGGACGCGTTCACCGAGGCGTACGGGGTCGTCGTCTAGGAAGCTCCGGTAGGGCTGGCAACACCCCGCGAGAAGGCAGGCTGGCACGGTTGCGCTCGGGGCTCTTCACTGCCACGATTTCGCAGACTCGCCGCGAGGGAGCGGGCGCTCGAGCGGCTCCGCTGGCAGCTGGCTGCGGTCGCCCGCAGGGCGGCCTACGACGACCTGGGAAACGCCGCCTGAACGAGGGGACTATTCTCGCGCGCATGGCGTTGATGCCGCTCGCGGACGCGATCTCCGAGCACGTTCGCGACGGCGACCAGCTCGCGCTCGAGGGCTTCACGCACCTGATCCCGTTCGCGGCCGCCCACGAGATCGTCAGGCAGGGCCGCCGGGAGTTGTCGCTCGTCCGCATGACCCCGGACGTCGTGTACGACCAGCTGATCGGCATGGGGTGCGCCAGGCAGCTGACGTTCTCCTACGGCGGGAACCCGGGAGTCGGCTCGCTGCACCGGTTCCGCGACGCCGTCGAGCAGGGGTGGCCGCGCCGGCTCGAGGTCGTCGAGCACTCCCACGCCGGGCTTGCGGCGGCGTACGCAGCGGGGGCCGCCCGCCTCCCGTTCGGCGTTCTGCGCGGATACGAAGGCACCGACCTCCTCGCCGAGAACGACTCCGTCGCCGCCGTCGAGAGCCCTTTCACGGGCGAGCGCGTGAGCGCCGTCCGCGCGATCAACCCCGACGTGGCGATCATCCACGCGCAGCAAGCCGACCGGCGCGGCAACGTCATGCTCTGGGGCCTTGCCGGAGTGCAGAAGGAGGCGGTACTCGCCGCGACCCGCGCGATCGTGACGGTCGAGGAGGTGGTGGAGGAGCTCGAGCCGCGGCCGCACTCGGTGGTCCTTCCCGCCTGGGTGCTGGAGGCGATCGCCGTCGTCCCGGGCGGCACCTGGCCCTCCTACGCCGACGGCTACTCCGTGCGCGACAACGCGTTCTACGCCGCTTGGGACGAGATCTCCCGCGACCGCGAGCGCTTCACCGAGTGGATGCGCGAGCACGTGCTGGAGGCGGGATGACGCCCGAGGAGGTCATGACCGTGATGGCGGCCCGCGAGCTGGAAGACGGCCAGGTCGTCCTCGTCGGGGTGGGCCCGCCGAACGCGGCAGCAAACCTCGCCCGCCGCCTTCACGCGCCCGACTGCGTGCTCGTCTACGAGTCCGGCGCGATCGGGGCCAAGCCCGTGCGCCTGCCGCTCTCCATCGGCGACGACGACCTCGCGGCCACCGCCGACGAGCTCGTCTCCGTGCCCGAGATGTTCAGCTACTGGATCGGCGCGGGGCGAATCGACGTGGGCTTCCTGGGGGCCGCGCAGATCGACCGGAGAGGGAACATCAACACCACGGTGATCGGCGACTACGACCGCCCCAAGGTGCGCCTGCCCGGCGCCGGCGGCGCACCGGAGATCGCCGCAGCCGCCAGGGAGGTCATCGTCATGCTGCGGCACTCGCCGCGGGCGTTCGTCGAGCGCCTCGACTTCGTAACCTCGCTCGGCCGCGGCGGCGACGCGTTCACGGTGATCACCGACCTCGGCGTGCTCCGTCCCGGCGGGGACGGCGAGCTGGAGCTCGCGGCCGTGCACGCCGGGGTCGAGCCGGAGCAGGTGCTGGCGGCGACCGGGTGGCCGCTGCGCGTACGCGAGCCTCTCCAGATCACGGATCCCCCGAGCGAGCGGGAGCTCGAGGAGCTCCGCCGGCTCAGAGCCCGATGAGCGGCGCCCCGGTCACGTGAACGTGACGTCGAGCCTGCCGAGCGGCTCCAGCTCGAGCTCGACGCGCTGCCCAGGCACCGGCCAGACGTGGGGGAGCAGGGCGCCGGTGATCACGACCTCCCCGGCGCGCAGAGTCTCGCCGAACGCGGCCAGGAGGTCGGCGACGCCGGCGATGACCTCCAGGAGGTCACCGGTGAGCGCCGTGGGGTCGTCGGTGGCGCCGACCTCCTCGCCGTCGGAGGTCACCCGTGCGTGAATGCCGGCAACGTCACCGCCCGCTCGCGCCGGATCGGGCCCGCCGAGGACGACGCCGCGCTGGAAGATGTTCTCGGCGAGGACGGCCTCGAGGTCCTCGAGCGGGCGGTCGATGTCGGCAAGCTCGAGCGCAGGCCCGAGCGCCGCGATGGCCGCCTGCGTCTCCTCCCGGCCGGCGCCGGGCCCGAGGTCAGCTGCCCATGTGGACGGCGATCTCGGCCTCGAGGGCCGGCTTCGTCCAGCCTGCGATCGAGTAGACGGCTCCGGGCTCGACGAAGGCGCGGGACGTGAGGAAGCCGACCAGCGGGGCGCCGAGACCGAGCTGCTCGAGGGCCTGAGGCGCGCCGAAGGCCACCTTCCACCCGAGCGGGCGGTCGCCCTCGGCGAGGCGTCGGCGGCGCAGCTCGAGCTGTGCGCCCAGTCCCCGGGAACGCGCGGGTCCTCCCAGGCGGGCCGCTCGCTAGTCGTTGCCTTGCCGGCGGCCGTGGGCCGGGGGGCGAGCGCGTCGGAGAGGTCCTCGGGCTCGCCGCCGGAGGCGGCCGGGCAGCCGCCGGCTCGGCCGCGGGGAGCTCGAAGGAGAAGGTCGAGCCGAGCCCTCCTGCGACTCGACCCAGATGCGGCCGTCCATGCGCTCGAGCAGCTCGCTGCAGATGTAGAGGCCGAGGCCTGTGCCGCCGACCCCGCGGGTCATCTCGGGATCGAGGCGGTAGAACTTCTCGAAGATCCGCGCCTGCTCGTCGGCTGGGATGCCGAGGCCCTCGTCGCGGACGTAGAAGCAGACGGCGCCCTCGGCCGGCTGGACGCCCACCTGGATGAGGCCGCCGTCGGGCGAGTACTTGATCGCGTTCTCGACGAGGTTGACGAGCACCTGGCGCACGCGGTCGCGGTCGGCCGCGACCGGCGGCGTCGGACTCGGCGACGATCGTCTCGAAGCGGATCCCGGGGGGGCCGTGCTCGCGCGCGGACTCGACGACGCGCTGGACGAGATCGCCGGCGTCGAAGGGCTCATCGACGAGGTCGAGGCGGCCCGGCGTCGAGCTGGTTGGCGAGGAGGATCTCGTTGACGATGCGGTTCAGGCGCTCGGACTCGTCCACGATCAGCGAGACGAAGCGGTTGCGCCCGGCCTCGTCGAGGGCGAAGTCGTGGCGGCGCAGCGTCTGCGCGGCGCCGTAGACGGCGGCGAGCGGCGTGCGCAGCTCGTGGGAGGCCGTGGCGACGAAATCCGCCTTCAGCTCCTCGAGCCGGCGCGCGTCGGTGACGTCGCGGAAGGCGTAGACGATGCCGCCGAAGAAGTCGACGCCGGAGATGGAGATCCACCGCTCGCCCTGCCCGGTTTCCAGCGGGAACGTCTTGGGCTGGACGGATTCGGCGGCCGTCCCGACGGGGATCCGGTCGGCGACCCCCTTCCAGCCGACGATCGCGTCGCCGGCTCCGCGGCCCAGCACCTCGTCGGCGCGCGAGGCCGGTGATCGCCTCGGCGGCGGGGTTCCAGAGGCGGATCGTCCCGGTCTGGTCGACGAGGACGACGCCGTCGGCGACGTAGGTGAGCACGCGCGCGGCGTCGGCGGACTCCTCGACCTCGCGGGTAAGGCGCGCGTTGTCGACGGCGAGCGCGGTCATCCCGGCGAGATCCTGCGCGACGGCGAGGTCGTCGGCTCCGTAGGAGCGGCCGGGCGCGCGCGTTAGGAGGGTCAGCGCTCCGAGCATCCGGCCGCGAGCGCGGAGCGGGACGCACATGCGGGACTCCGAGAGCTCGGGCTTGCCGCGCTGGGCGACCCCGAGGATCTCCGGCTCGGGAGCCGGCCCGGGCTCGTCCCCGGGCGGCACGCCGGGCCCCGAGTGTGCGGCGGCCAGACGGGTGGCGGCGCCGTCGTCGTCGAGCAGGTCGACGAGGCACCAGTCGGCGAGGTCCCGCACCGTCAGCTCGGCGACGCGCCGGAGCGTCGCCTGGTAGTTGGGCGAGGACGCGAGGATCTCTCCCGCGCGCGCGAGGACGTCGAGCTTGCGCTGCCGGTCGAGCGCCTCCGCGGCCGCCGCGCGCTCGGCGGCGAGCAGGCGCTCGCGCTCCTCGCCCGCGTGCCGGCGTTCGCTCACGTCGAGGAGGTAGCCTTGGACGTAGAGCGGCCGTCCGTCGTCGTCCCGCACGGTCACCGCCTCGTCGTGCACCCAGACGACCCTTCCGTCTCGCGAGAGCATCCTGTACTCGCAGCGAAGCGGCCTGGCGCCCGCGGCCGCGGCGGCGATCTCGGCGGAGACGCGCTCGCGGTCGTCCTGGTGCACGAGCTGGAAGAAGAGGTTCGGCTTGGCGAGCCATTCGTCCGCCGTGTAGCCGAGGATCGAGTCGACCTGCGGGCTCATGTAGAGAGGCGTGCCGCGCTCGCCGAGCGGGTGGACGTACGTGATCGTCGGAAGGTGTTCGGTCGAGCGCCCGGTACTTGGCCTCGCTCTCACGCTGCCGGCCTCGGCGCGCTGCGACTCGCCGATGTCGTGCGTGATGACGACGGCGCCGGTCGGCTCGCCCGCGCCGTTGGGGATCGGGGCGACGGTAAGGGAGACGGCGAGCTCGCCGCCGTCCTTGTGGCGGTGGACGGTATGCTGGGACGGTCGAGGCGCTCGCCCGACCTGCGCCGACGGCGCCGGGCTCATCGACTCCTCGTCGTCGGCTCCTCCGGCGCGAGCGAGCGAGACCGGCTGGCCGATCGCCTCGTCCTACCTCGTAGCCGTAGAGCTCCTCCGCGCCCGCGTTCCAGCTCATGATCGTCCCGTCGAGGTCGATGCCGATGATGCGCCTCGGCGGCCGAGTCGCGGACGGCGGTCAGCTCGCCGGAGACGAGGCTGCGCTCCCGCGCGGTGCGACGGCGGCTCGTGGCCAGCCAGCCGGCGAGTGCGCCGACCGCGAGCCAGGCCGGAAGCGCGATCAGCGCGCCGCAGGGACTGGTCTGCGACGAAGAAGAAATGGAGCGTCCAGCCCGCGCCGGCCACGACGAGCCCGCTCCAGATCCCGCCGCAGCGCGCCGGCCAGCGCTGCGACGAGCAGACCCGGCGGCGACCGCGACGCCCGGGTAGCGGTCGTGCCAGTCTCCGAGCAGGATGACGAGCGCCTCGAGGCCGGACGCCGAGGACGATGGCGAAGGAGCGGCGAACGCGAATCGAAGGGCGGGCGGCGCCCCTTCAGAGTGGCCAAGTCTGGCACGGGTCGGGAGTTCGGCCTGGAAGGGTGTGTCTCCTTCCCCGTGCGCCCGGGTTTCCGGCGAGAATACGGCTCTTCGTGAAGCGCTTGCACGTCCTCCGCCACGCGAAGTCGAGCTGGGACGACCCCGACCTGGCCGATCACGAGCGGCCGCTTGCCCGCGCGGGGAGAAGGCTGCCGTGCGGATCGCCCAGCACGCGCAGAGCGAGGGCATCGCGCCCGAGCTCGTCCTCTGCTCGACCGCCCTGCGCGCCCGTCAGACCCTAGCCGCGCTCTCCCGTCCTCTCCGGCGACGTCGAGATCCGGCTCGAAGAGGCCCTCTACGGCGCAGGCGCGGAGGCGGTGCTCGACCGCCTGCACGGCGTGGACGAGGCGGTCGCCTCGGTGCTCGTGATCGGGCACAACCCGACGCTGCACGAGCTCGCGCTCACCCTCACGGGCCGCGAGGACAAGCTCGAGCGCTTCCCGACCGGCGCGCTGGCCAGTTTGACGTTCACGGCTCCGTGGGCGGACCTCACCGCGGGAGGCGCCGAGCTCGCCTCCTTTGTCATTCCGCGCCAGCTCGACGGATAGGCAGCGCCTGCCTGCTATTCTCGTCGGCGATAACTAGAGCGAGTCCGGTTCGCGCGTGGCGCTTTCCTTACCCGTTCTTGTACTTGGTAAGGGAGGTGTTTTTTATGGCCAGCGGAACCGTCAAGTGGTTCAACGACAGCAAGGGGTACGGCTTCATCACCCCTGACGAGGGCACGAAGGATCTCTTCGTGCACCACTCGAACATCGCCGGCGAGGGCTTCAAGACTCTCGCCGAGGGCGCGCGCGTCGAGTACGAGGCGCGCGAGGGCGAGAAGGGCCCGGAGGCGACGAACGTCGCCGCGGTCGCCTAGTAGGTAACTCGGAAGCGCCCGTGGCCGTTTCGCGCGGCCGCGGGCGGCTCCCAGGAACAGACACCGACGAGCCGAAAGGAGGAGCTATCGCCGAGAAGGAAGAGAAGATCGAGATGGAGGGCGAGGTGGTCGAGGCCCTCCGCAACCGGATGTTCCGCGATCCAGCTCGACAACGGCCACGAGACGCTCGGCTACACGGCCGGGAAGATGCGGCGCTACCGCATCAGGATCTTCCTCGGGCGACCGCGTCAAGGTCGAGCTGTCCCCCTACGACCTCACCCGCGGCCGCATCGTCTACCGCTATCGCTGACGAAGCCCCGCCCGCGGCCGGCAAGCCGCGGCTGCGCGGCGTGTTTCACCTGTACGCGTTCGTCGCCTTCGCCGTGCTCGGCGCCGCGCTGGTCGCGGCCGACGTCGGGAGGCCGCGAGCGCTTCGCCGCAGCGGCGTTCGGGGCTGCCTCGTCCTGACGTTCGGCGTCAGCGCTCTCTACCACCGGGTCGACTGGCGGCCGTCGGCCCGCCGCGTGATGCGGCGGCTCGACCACGCGTCCATCTACCTGCTGATCGCGGGCACCTACACGCCGTACGGCCTGCTCGTGCTCAGCGGAGCCTGGCAGTTCTCGATACTCGGAGTCGTGTGGATCGGAGCCGCGCTCGCCATCGTGCAGCAGGTGTTCTGGCTCGACGCGCCGCGGTGGGTGCCCGTAGCGGCCGGCATCGTCCTCGGCTGGGTCGGCGTGCTCGCCCTCCCGCAGATTGTCGAGGCCGCCGGGCTCTCGGGCACCTTCCTCGTCGCCGCAGGCGGCGTCTTCTACACGCTGGGAGCCGTCGTTTACGCGGTGAAGCGGCCCGACCTCCGGCCGGCGGTCTTCGGCTTCCACGAGCTCTTCCACGTGCTGACGGTCCTGGCGGCGTCGTGCCAGTTCGCCGCCGTCGCGCTGCTCGTCGCGGGCTGATCCTGAAAGGGCGGCCCGGCTTTGAGGCCGGGCCGCCCTTCGAGAGTGCTACGGGTTGACGCGGACGACCGCGCCGCCGCCCGGGCCGAAGACCGTGCCCGTGGTGACGGAGAGCGAGCCTTTGTGGCCGACGGCCACTCCACCCGGCGCCATCAGGGTGCCCGGTGCGAGCTCCGTCTTCGTGCCGCCGTCGACTGCCCAGAGCGCGCCGATCGGTGGATCGCCGAAGACCTCGACGCCGAGCAGGCCTTCCTTGACGATCTCGAGGACGTACATCGTCCCGTCGCGACCGAAGGCCAGGTCGATCACCGAGGTGAAACCGGTCGCGTACGTCGTGCACGCGCCGGTGTTCGGGTTCGCCGGATCGCAGGTCGCGTTCTTCGCACCCGGCTCGATTCGCCAGATGCGGGACGTGCCCTTGATGAACGGGAAGCCCTTCAGCTCGGACACGTACCAGGCGCCGTCGGGGCCGATCGCGATCGCGGTCGGTACCGACTCAGCCGGCGTGGGCGTCCCGGGGGGCGGCCCTGGGAACGGGAGCCCGTCCGGCCACGGGACGTCTTCGCGCAGGAAGCGCGCGACGGTCGTGATCTTCCGCTTCTGGTTGATCTTGAGGACGTCGTTGCCCGCCGAGTCGGCGACGAGGATCCCGCCGCCGGGGAGGATCGCCAGCCCGAACGGATTCGACTCCTCGGGGAAGTCGTCCTGGTCGTCGGGATCAGGATCGGTCTGCTGGTAGCCGGCGATGTCGACCGAGACCGTCTCGTTGCCCTTGCGATTCAGGCGCACGACCCTGCCGCCTCCCGCCGCCGGGTCTCCGGCCAGAGTGACCCAGACGTGCCTGAAGCTCTGGTAGGCGACCTCGACCGGCTGGGGCCCGGCCTCCGGATCGAACTCGAACTCGGCGAAGGTGCTCACGGCCACCTTCCCGTTTCGCCGGGGGTCGATTCGTGTGATCTTGCCGCTGCCCGACTCGGCGACGAGCAACGTCCGGCCTCCGGCTGCCGCGATGCCGCGCGGGTCGGAGAGCCCTTCGACGACGACGCCGTCAGGATCGGGACGCGCCGACGCCGGCGAGACCGCCACGAGGGCGATCACCAGCGCGATCAGCGCGCCCAGGATGAAATGGGCCTTAGCCAAGATTTGGACTCCTCTGCATCGTGGGTGGATGGACTCGGTCAACGAAAACACGGTTCCGAGCTGGGCTCAATGGCAATTCGGCTAGGTCTATGACTCACCGAATAGGCTGCGTCATCCCACCCGAGCCCGTGAGAAAAGGATCCCTGGCTCTCGAGATCGCCCTGGCCGTCTCGATCGCGGTCGCCTTCGCCGACTCGTCGATCGTCGTCCTCGCGCTGCCGGAGCTCTTCGTCGAGCTCCAGACGACGATTCCGCGTATCTCGTGGGTCGTGACCGCCTACAACCTCGCCGTCGTCGTCGGCGCCTTCGGGCTCCTGCTCTTCGTCCGCCGAGTGCGGCCGGCCTGGCTCGCGCTTGCCGGTCTGGTCGTCTTCCTGGCCGCGTCGATCGTGTGTGCGCTGGCGGACAGCCTCGAGGTACTCGTTGGCGGGAGGGTCGCGCAGGGAATCGGCGCCGCCCTCCTGCTCGGCGCGTCGCTGCCGTTGCTCGTCGAGCTGAGCGGTGACCGCCGGCGTGCCGTCGCCCTCTGGGTCGGCGCCGGAACGCTCGGCACCGCGGTCGGCCCCGCTCTCGGCGGTGTCCTCACGGAGGCCTTCGACTGGCGGGCGATCTTCGCCGTCCAGGCGCCGCTGGCCGCGGCGGCGATCGTCGCCGCGCTCCATCCCGCCGCGCGGAGGCTACTGCCCACCCGCCGAGCACAGCCGAGCTCCGCTCGGCTCGGCGCTGGCGCTCGTCTTCACGTACGCAGCGCTCGTCGGTGCGCTCTTCCTCGCCGTGCTTCTCATCGTCACGGTCTGGGACTACGGCCCGCTCGCGGGTGCCGGGATCGTGAGCGCGCTTCCGGTCGCGGCTTTGTGCGCGAGACCGCTTTCGGCGCGGCTCTCCGGGCCCGCGGACATCGTAGGCGGCTCTGCGCTCCTGGCTGCGGGCCTCTCTGCGCTCGCCCTGCTCCCGGCCAGCGACCCTGCTTACGCGGTTCCGGCGCTGGCGCTTGCCGGGGTCGGCCTCGGTCTCGCGCTGCCGCCGCTGACACGGGCGTCCCTCGCGCGGCAGGGCGACCTGACGCGGAGCGGCGCGACCTCGGTGGGAGTTCGCCACGTCGGCCTGGTCGTCGGCCTGATCGCGGTCGCACCGCTGCTCGCCTCCGAGCTGACCGACGCGGAAGAGACGGCGACGCTCAACGCGACCGCCGTGATCCTCGACGCCGAGCTTCCGCTCACGACCAAGATCCCGATCACCCTCGACCTCTACCGGGAGTTCCAGCGGGCGCCCGAGGGCGAGATCCCGGACCTGACGCGGCCGTTCGAGGAGAATGACGCGGCCGACAATCCCGATGTGGCCGAAGCCCGCGACTCCCTTCTCGAGTCCGTCCAGGCCGTGCTGACCCGGGCCTTCCGGTCGTCGTTCCTCCTCTCGGCGCTCTTCGCGGTCCTGGCCGGTGTGGCCGGGTTCGCTTTCGGCAGGAGAGCCGCTACGTGAGCCGGCGCTGGCAGGGGCTCCTTGCCCTCGGCGCGCTCGGGCTGGCCGCGGCTGTGCTGATCGTGATCGAGCTCGCCAACGGCGCGCTCGACTACGGGGAGCCGGCGGTCGCCGATCCGTGCGCGCCGCGCGAGGCTTTCCCGGGCGACGGCTTCCAGGCGAGCATCCAGCGCATCGTCCTCGACGGGCTCGACGGGGCAGCCTGCGAGCTGAACACGACCCGCGAGGAGCTCGTCCTCTCCCTCGACCCCGAGCTCGGCCGGGACGTCGAGTGGGACCGCGAGACGCTCGAGCGCGCCGTTCGCTCCGGGCTCCTCGAGTCGATCGACGACGCCGAGGCCCGCGAGGGCATCGGCGGCCTCGAGGCCAGGATCATGCGGGAGGTGGTCGAGCGCGCGCCCATCGACTGGCTGATCCAGGGCGGCACCTCGCTCGCCGACCTCTTCGGCAGCATCTTCGACCGGCGGTGAGCTCCCGCAGGCTGGCCGCGGAACGTAGGTCGCGCGGCAGCCCTCCGTCCTACTCGGTCATGGGCGGGAAGCGCTCGCTCGCTTGCCGGTTCCCGCGCTCCTCGCTCGCGGCGTGCGGCGTCCGGCGAGCCAGGCGCCGCCGGCGCGAGCACGGCCGCGGACGACGCCGCCGACGACGGTGCGGAGCCGGACGCGGAGCAGCTCTACGAGGCGAACGCGACGGTGCTCGAGCAGGGCACGGCATGCGCGCACGGGCCCGAGCTCTGCCTGGGCGGGATCGCTCGAGTCGCTGCCGCCGCAGTGCGGCGGCGTGCCGATCGCGAACTGGGACTGGGACGCCGTCGAGGGCGAGGAGTCCGCTGTCCGGAACGACCTGGGGCGCCTACCACGTCGTCGGCACCTACGACGGCGAGGTCTTCACCGTCACCGAGGTCGGCCCGTACGACCCCGACGGGGCACGCCTCGGAGGCGAGCGCGACTTCACGACCACCTGCCCCGAGCCCGAGGGAGGCTGGGTCGCACGCCGATCCGAGCCGAGCGCTCGGACGCATGACCTTCGGCGCGGAGCCGTCGGTCGCCGCAGGGCCGCCCGGACTACGTCACGCTCTGGGTCGACCACGCCGGCGATCCCGCCCGAGGAGCTGGACGCAGCTGGCGGAGGGCGAGCCGGTCTGCCAGATCATGAACGTCGTCGTCACCGACGACGTCGCGGCGCGGAGGCAGCCGTCCGCGAGGTCTGGGGCGGGCCGCTCTGCGTCGTCGAGCGCGAAGGCCACACGGAGGACGAGCTGCATGGCGATCCGCGAGGAGGCGGAGCGATTCATCCCGGAGGAGCTCGGCCTCGAGATGATCTGGTCGCAGGAGGCGTCCGCTGGGCCAGGCGCGCGGCCGAGGTCGGCGTCGTCGTCGACCCCGGCGGCGCCGGCCAGGCCGCGCTCGACGAGCGCTACGGCCCCGGCATGGTCAGCTCTTCCCGCTCTGTCGCCCAGGTCGCCGTCGGCTAGCCTCCGGTGAGCGACGCGCGTTCGTCGAAGCGGAACGGCGAGGGGCGGGTTTCCCCGCCCCTCGGCTTGGTTGCCTAGTTGACGTGCAGCCGGTCTACTGGTCTGCCCAGTAGGCGCCTGTGCCGACCATCGGCCACTCGCGCTCCGGATCCGCCCGGTAGAGCGGGTTCATCGCGAAGTTCACGAGCCGGGCCGTGCCGGCGTCGTTCATCCCGTGGATGACGAACGGCGATCCCGGAGCTCCTGCGGAGTCGGGCTCGTCCAGATGCCACATGCCGGAGAGGAAGAAGTCCGTCAGCGGCAGCCGTGCGTCCACGCGGAAGGACGCCGGCACCGCCGAGAACCAGATCGGCGGATCGACGATCGCCGTGTCCTCCGCCGGGTAGGCGCCCGTGATCGGGCTGTCGGCGCCCTCGTTCACCCAGCGGATGATTCCGCTCTCGCCGACGTTGTCTTCGCCCGGAGGCACCGAATCGTCCACGACCATGCCGCTCGTCTGGAGGCCGGCGGTGAGGAAGTTCGCCCCACCCTGGCCGGAGCCCAGGTACCCGCCGCCGGCGGCGAAGAACGCCGTCAGGCGGGCGCGGGCGGTCGGCTGTGTGGCGCCCGGCCAGTTGCCCGTGTTCCAGACCACGTCGGAGTTCACGAGCGGATCGGTCGGCGCCGAGTTGATCGACGCGGCTCGAGACCGGATCCACCGGCGAACCCGAGGTTCCTGAGCGACCAGACGTCCTGATTCACGGCGCCGGTGAGCGCGGCGATCCGCGGGACGCGGTCGATCGGGTCGGTGAGGCCGGGAGGTCCTCGCTCACGACCCGCCGGAACAGGAGGCCGTTGTGACGCCCCGCCGTCGCCAGCTCCACCCGCGTGGCCGTGTCGGCCCCGAAGAGCACGGTGCCGGCCGGCAGGGTCCCGCCGGTCCTGGCCGGGAAGGCCTCGAGCGCCATCTCGGCCGTCAGGCCGCCGCCGATCAGCGAGTTGAGCGTCCGCACGGCGGTCGCCGAGTCGATCTCGAGCGCGTAGGCGTCGGCCCGGCCGGGCTCGACGCCGCCCGGAGGCGTCGTCGTCTTGTTGATCCGGTTCGTCACCGGCGAGAAGCCGGAGTCGAGCGGGATCTCGCGATGTCGGCGCCCCAGAGGTAGCCGTGGCTCCACGCCGCCGGAGGCGCGTAGAGGTTGCTGATCCGGTCGGAGACGTCGAGGCCGACGTTCAGCGCCGTGTCGGCGAGCCCGCGGTGCGCCTGGTCCATCCAGACGACGTACGAGCCCTTGTCGAAGGCCTGGCCGTCGAAGGTCGTCCTGAAGCGAAGCGTCTCCACCTCGATGCCGTTCCGGAGCAGCCAGTCGACGAGGCGCTTGGCCTCGGCGTTCGACCGCTGGCCGGTGTCGACCGGGATCACGTAGGCGGTCGGGAACTCCTTCATCCAGTTGTTGTCGACGTCGAACGGAGGCTCACAGCAGTCGACGCGAGGCTCGCCCGCGACGCCGCGGCGATAGCGCTCCGCCTCGTCGAAGAGCATCTCGTTCCGGTTGGCCGCCACGTACTCGAGCGTCGATGTGGTGGTGATGTACTGGGTCTGGAACGCGCCCAGCCGGCCCGGCGTTTCGGCGATCGTGTCGCCCGGGATGCCGCAGTCGCCGTCCGTCTGGTTGCACATCTCGACCGTTGAGCCGTCGAGCCCGACGTGCTGCGCGTACATCGGCGTGTAGAACGGGCCCCAGTCGTCCCAGCTCTCGGCCACCGCGGGCCGAGCCGGTCCCGTGGGGCAGATCGCCACCCACGCCGGCGGGTCGGGATGCTGCCGTCGGCGCACCAGTCGTTGATCGGCCGCGTGACGTCGAAGCCCGCCGCGTTCATGGCGGCCTCGTTGGCGTCGATCCGGGGCTGGTTCCACTTGAGCCAGAGGTCGTACTCGATGCTCGGGTTGTGCGGCTTCGTCGTCGCCTCGATCAGCGTCGGGGTGACGTAGCCGTGCAGGTCGAGCACCTCGACCGGCAGCCACTTCTGCATCAGAGCGACGGAAGCCCGCACCTCCGACTGCGACTGCGTCAGGAAGTCGCGGTTCATGTCGAAGCCGTTGGCGTTCGCCCGCGTCCCGGCCACGCGGCCGTCCGGGTTCTGGATCACGTTGAAGACGAGGATGACGTGGTTCAGGACGTCGTCGAACTTCGGGTTGACGCCGTACGGGGTCGTCGCGAGCTCCTCGATGAGCTGCATGTTCGACTCGACGCCCTCGTACTCGTTCCCGTGGATCGCGCCGTTGACGAAGACGGGGACCTTGACGTTGTCGCCCCATTGCTCCAGGAGCTCCTGCGCGCGCGCGGGATCCTCGAGCGCGAGGCCGCGGTACCTGACCCAGCGCTGATAGTCGCGGATCTGCTGCGGGGTCTCCCGCGGGTTGAAGACGACGCCGTAGAGCGCCCGGCCCGCCTCCGAACGGCCGATGACCTCGACGCGACATGCGGTCGCCGAGCTGATCGGCTTCGATCTGGTCGAGCGTGCACCCGATCGCGTAGTAGGGGATGTGCGGGAAGCTCCCGGGCGGATCGGTCGGGTCGGTTCCGTCCGGCAGGTTCTCCGCCGCGTCTGGCTCGGGCGTGCCGCACCAGGGCGGCGTCAGCTGCGCACCAGCATTGCCCGCCAACCCGAGTGAAACGGTGAGCACCGCCAGCGCCAGCAGAACAAGCCTTCGAAGTCTGCCTGGCAAGTCAGAGCACCTCCTCGTAGGAACGAAACGAAGGGCGGTCGCGCCCCTCATGAAGCGGCGCCGGTACCGAGGCACGGCCAGCCCGAACACGGTGCAGTGCTCATGTTCGTCCCGGCACGCGCGCGGCACCCCCTCCTTCGCCGCTGAAACTACCAGGCAATTGAAATGCATCTGCGGGGCGAGGTCAAGCCGGTTTTGTCAAGCGGGACTGGCATTTCCGGCCAAGGTCGGTTAGAACCCCGTCCGCGACTCCGCGATGGGGACGGAGTCGAACCCGAAGCAGGGGGAGGAGACATGCCGTCACTTCGTTTGCCTTCGCGAGGGCGCCGCCTGCCCGTGGTCCTGGTGGCCGCGGTCGCTGCGGTCGCGCTCCTCGCGCCCACGTCTGCCTTCGGCCAGTTCCAGGTCGACGGCCATGGCGAGGAGGGCGATCTCGCCGACGTGGATACCCGCAGAGCGTCGATCGCGCCCTCGCAGGCCCAGCTCGACGCGGTCGCCGACCTCGGCGCCGCCGCGCGCTGGACCGACTTCGGCACTGCCCAGTCGCTCATCCGCCACGGAGGCTTCCTCGCCTCCGGGATCCAGGCCGACAGCGCCGCGGACGCGGCTCTGGCGTTCCTCGGACAAAACCGCGTGCTCTACCGGTTGAGCTCGACCGCAGGCCTCGAGGTGGAGACCGTGGCTCCGATCGGCGCCAACGGCCGCGTCGTCGTACTGCGCCAGACCCTGGATGGCCTGCCCGTCTCGCCGGAAGGCGGCGCCTCGGTGGGCCTCGTTCGGTCGGACGCCGGCTGGAAGGTCGCGTACGCGTCCTCGACGCTCGTGGGCTCGGACGAGCTTGCCAATGCCGCCGACCTCACCGGGCCGCAGGCACTCGCGACAGCTCTCGACGATGCCGGCGAGCACGTCTCCGTCGTCGAGATGGACGGGGCCGGCACGGTCAACGGCTGGCGCAAGCTCGAAGTCGCCGGCCTGCGCGAGGATCAGCTCGTCCGCCGCGTCGCGTTCCCGACGCCGCAGCGCGGCGTGCGGCTCGCGTTCGAGACCGTCTACACCGACGGCGTCGACGCGGGCTATCGGCACATCGTCGACGCCGCGACGGGCGACGTGCTCTACCGCGAGGGAATCGTCGAGTCCCTGGTCGACAACCCGAGCTGGGACGTCTTTCCCGCCTTTCCGCTGATGACCAGGCTCAACCGGTTCCCGTACAACTTCCCGAGCGCGGACACGCGCCGGACCTGGTGCTGGGAGAACGGGCCGGGCTGCCAGGACGTGATCGCCAACGCAGCCTCGCCGCTCCCGTGGGACGTCGACCCGGCGACAGGCCTCTCGACGAACACGACGATCGGCAACAACGCCAACAGCAAGGAGGTCTGGTTCGCGCCGACGCAGACGACGCCAGCGGCAACGCTCTTCAGGCCCACGAGCCCGACGCGCGACTACCAGTTCCCGTGGACGAACGCCTGGTTCGAGAGCGGGTGCGATCCGGCCCAGCTCACCGGCCCCGGGACGACGAACGACATCAGCGCCGCGGTCGTGAACCTGTTCGTCATGCACAACCGCATGCACGACTGGTCATACAACCTCGGCTTCACCGAGACGGCCTGGAATGCGCAGCAGTCCAACTTCGGCGCCCCGCCGCCCTTCCTCGGCAACGACCCGGTAGACGGGCGGGCGCAGGCGGGGGCCGTCGCTCCGGGCGACCGCGACAACGCGAACATGAACACACGGCCCGACGGCGTGCCCTCGATCACGAACATGTTCCTCTGGCAGCCGTTCGCAGGCGCGTTCTACGCGCCGTGCGTCGACGGCGACTACGACATGGCCGTGATCGGCCACGAGTACGGGCACATGATCGAGAACCGGATGATCGGCAAGGGCTTCCGGCCGCATGGGCGACCACGCCGGGGCCATGGGCGAGTCGAGCGGCGACCTGCTCGGCATGGAGTACCTGAACGAGTATCGATTCGTGCCCGTGTCCGGGGCGAACGAGCACTCGGTCGGCGCCTATGCCACGGGCAACCCGATCCGGGCGATCCGGAACTACGACATGAGCTTCCCGTCGACGGGCAGGGGCACGTTCCCGTCTCCGAGCACGAATCCGAACGTGAACCCGCTCAACCTGAGCGACGTCGCCTACGACATCGTCGGCGAGCAGGTGCACGCGGACGGCGAGATCTGGAGCGCGACGAACTTCGACGTTCGCGGGCTTTTCCTCGACCGCTACCCGAAGTCGGGCTTCAAGGACGGCGTCGCCTGCGCGGACGGCGTCAAGCCCGTCGCTACCTGCGAGGGCAACCGCCGCTGGATCCAGCTCATGTTCGACGCCTACCTGCTGATGCCGATCGGGCCGACGTTCCTCGACGCCCGCGACGCCTACCTCGCGGCGGATCTCATCCGCTTCGGCGGAGCCAACCAGGACATCCTCTGGCGCGGCTTCGCACGGCGGGGATTCGGCGACCTCGCGTCGGTCACCGGCAACGGGGACGACCAGCCGATCCCGAGCTGGGAGTCGCCGCTCGAGAACGAGGCGACCCTCACCTTCGAGGCCGAGGACGAGGCCGGCAACCCGGTGGACGCCACCGTGTACGTCGGCCACCACGAGGCCCGGCGTGACGCCGATCGACGACGTCGAGCGGTTCGTCGTCAACCCGGAGGGCTACGAGTTCGTGGCGAAGGCGCCCGGGCAGGGCTTCGTCCGCTTCTGGGTGAGGCAGCTCCAGCCCGGCGAGAACCGGACGATCACGATCCGCTTCGCCGAGAACTGGGCAGCCGCCGCCAACGGCGCCACGGCGGCCGGGAACGGCATCAACCACGCCAACCTGATCGACGAGACGGAAACGACGAACTGGGAGGACACGACCGCGCCTGTCGCCGGCCGGCAGGTGACCGTGAACCTCGGCGGCGTGCGGGACTTCCGCCTCGCCAGGGTGAGCGCATACCTGACGCCGGGCCAGAACCGCTTCTCGGCGCTGCGGGCGTTCGAGCTCTACGCCTGCACGGCCGGAGCGGACGCGGCCAATCCGACCTGCGACGGCGCACTCGCCGCGGGCTGGACGAAGATCCACACCAGTCCCGCCGACGCGTTCCCGGCCACGCCGCCGCGGCCCGTCTCGGGCGCCCTGCTCCTGCGGACGTTCCAGCTCCCGCGCACGACGGCGACGCACGTGCGTCTCACCGTCCTCTCGAACCAGTGCACGGGCAACCCGGCGTTCAACGGAGAACAGGACAACGACCCGAGGACGACGACCAACTGCGACGGCACAGCCATCGCCAACCAGGTGCGGGTGGCGGAGCTTCAGATCCTCTCGCACCGCACGCAGGTGGACGGCGCCGCAAGGGTCGACTAGACACCCACGAACGACTACTCGGAGAGGGCCGGCTTCGACCGGCCCTCTCCACTTTTCGTGGTAGTCTCGGCAGCCCCCGGATGCGGACGTCGCTCGTACTCCTTTTGCTCGTCGCAGTCCTCGGCGTCACGGCCGCCTGCGGCAGCGACGACGACGATGACGCGGCCGCCCCGGCGCCAACCACAGGCACGGACACAGGGGAGGCCACGACCGAAGAGGTGGATCCGTGCGCTCCGGAGGAGCTCGTAACCGTCGCCGACGGCTCGCTCACGATCGCCACGGACAACCCCGCCTTCCCGCCCTGGTTCCAGACCGCCGACGGCGCTCCCTGGGATCCAACCGGGCCGCCGACCCAGGAAGGCTACGAGGCTGCGGTGTCCTACGCGGTCGCCGAGCAGCTCGGGTTCGGCCCCGACGAGGTGCGCTGGGTCGTCGTGCCTTTCAACAATGTCTTCGCGCCCGGGCCCAAGGACTTCGACTTCGACATCAACCAGGTCTCGTACCGGCCGAAGCGGGATGAAGCCGTCGATTTCAGCGACTCCTACTACGACGTCGAGCAAGCGGTGATCACGTTGAAGGACTCGGAGTTCGCCGACGCGGCTTCGCTGGCCGACCTGGCGGATGCGAAGCTCGGCGCTCAGGTCGGGACGACGAGCTTCGACGCGATCGCCGAAGTGATCCAGCCCAACCAGGATCCTGCGGTCTTCGACAGGAACATCGATGCGATCACGGCGCTGAAGAACGGGCAGATCGACGGGCTCGTCGTCGACTTCCCGACCTCCCTCTACATCACGGCCGTCCAGGTCCCCAACTCGAAGGTGGTCGGGCGGCTGCCGGCCGGTGAGGAGTACTTCGGGCTCGTCTTCGAAGAAGGGAATCCGCTCCGCGACTGCGCCAACGAGGCGATCGCCGCGCTGCGGGCCGACGGCTCGATCGAGCAGTTCCAGGAGGAGTGGATCAACGCGTCCGCTCCGCCGATCCTCGAGTAGCGACTCGTTGAGAAGGCCGTCCGGCGCTTCCGGACGGCGCAGCACGCTGATCGCGCTCGCTGAGCACGGTCGTCTTCGGCATAGTCGTCGTCCTCGTCGTCTCGAACTCGCCCGGCTGGCCCGAGGTCAAGCGGCTGTTCTTCAACGGCGAAATCTTCCGGGACTCGCTCGAGGTGATCCCGGAGGCGTTCCTCGTCAACGTCAAGATCTTCCTGATCGCGGAGGCGCTGATCCTCCCGTTCGCGCTCCTGATCGCGATCCTGCGCAGCCTGCCCGGGCCGGTGTTCTTCCCGCTGCGGGCGTTCGCGGTCGTCTACGCCGACCTCTTCCGCGGGATCCCGACGATCCTCGTCATCTACCTGCTCGGCTTCGGCGTCCCCGCGCTCGGGCTCTCGGGGGTCCCGATCGACCCGCTCTTCTGGGGCGTGGTCGCGCTCGTGCTCGTCTATTCCGCCTACGTGAGCGAGGTCTATCGGGCCGGGATCGAGTCCGTGCACCCCAGCCAGGAGGCCGCCGCCCGCTCGCTCGGGCTCTCGCACTGGAAGGCGCTTCGCTTCGTCGTGCTCCCGCAGGCGGTGCGCCGCGTGATCCCGCCCCTCCTCAACGACTTCATCGGCCTCCAGAAGGACACGGCCCTCGTGGGGCTGCTCGGCGTGGTCGAGGCCTTCCGCCAGTCTCAGATCGAATCGTCCGCGACGTTCAACTTCACGCCGTACCTCGTCACGGCGATCCTGTTCGTCGCTCTGACGATCCCGCTCGCGCGGCTCACCGACTGGCTCGTGGCGCGCGACCGGCGGAAGCAGCTCGCCGCGGCGGGAGCTCGATGAACGTCACTCGCCTTCGGCTCGCTCCCGTGGGGGAAACCATGTTTCCCCCACGGACCCCCTTCTTTGAGACAGTGAGGGAACCTCCCGGTTCCCTCACACACCCTCCCCACGTTCATAGGCCAAAGGTTGGCCTATGAACGAAACCACCGCCCTCGTCCTCGAAGGCGTGCACAAGTCCTTCGGCAAGCACGAGGTGCTGCGCGGGATCGACCTCGAGCTCGCCGCTCACGAGGTCGTCTGCCTGATCGGCGCCTCCGGCTCCGGGAAGTCGACGCTCCTCCGTTGCGTCAACCTGCTGGAGCCGATCGACGAGGGCAGGGTCGTTCTCGGCGGTGACGAGATCTCCGCCCCGGGCGTCGACGTCAACCGGGTGCGGCGCCGCATCGGCATCGTCTTCCAGGCCTTCAACCTCTTCCCCCACATGACCGTGCTCCGGAACGTCACGCTGGGGCCGACGCAAGGGCTCGGCAGGCCGCGCGCGGAGGCCGAGAAGGAAGCGCTCGAGCTCCTCGGCCGCTTCGGGCTCGCCGGCCGGGCCGGTGACTACCCGGACCGGCTCTCCGGTGGCCAGCAGCAACGCGTGGCGATCGTGCGGGCGCTGGCGATGCAGCCGGAGCTGATGCTCCTCGACGAGGTGACGAGCGCGCTCGACCCCGAGCTGGTCGCGGAGGTGTTGAGCGTCATCCGCGAGCTGGCCGAAGGCGGGATGACGATGTTGATCGCCACGCACGAGATGTCCTTCGCCCGTGACATCGCCGGCCGCGTCTGCTTCCTCGACGAAGGTGTGATTCTCGAGGAGGGAGAGCCCGAGCAGATCTTCACGGCCCCGCGCGAGCCCCGAACGCAGCAGTTCCTCCAGCGGATCGTGGCCGCCGGGCGGCTCTAGCGACACTCCTAGCGGTAGATACGCCCGCGGAGCTGGAAGACCGCGCCGTCGTCGAGCGGCCGGCCGGCGCAGGAATACGCCGGCGGCCCCGGGGAGGTCCAGCACGAGGACGTGCGGCTGCTTCCGTTCGAGAGGACGACCTCGATGCGCTTGATCTCGTTCCGCCCGAAGCGCGTAGCGCCGCGGGCGTAGCCGTCAGGCTGTCGCACGAGGCGGCGTGTGGTGGTCGAGCCGTTGGCATCGACGACGATCAGGCTGGCGGTAGCTCCGTACTTCGGCAGTCGGGTCGTGACGCGGAGCTTCCAGCCTGCTCCCACTTCCTGCTTCGGCCTGAAGGAGAAGTAGCGCGTCGCCAGATGGTTGATCCGCCAGGATTGCCAGCTGGTGAGAGGCTTGTTCCGGCCGATCCATACCGTGTTCGTCAGCGCCGGGGCAGGGTAGTCCGCATCGACGGCGTCGGCATAGTCCAGCAGGCGGTTCGTGGCGGCAAAGCCCGCGAACACGTCGGCGAAGGCGAGGCCGCGTTCGGTGAGCTCGTGCTGGACCGCCTCGAGGGAGTAGTCGTCGGGCGGATCGTCGCCTGGTGCCGCGCTCGGGTCGAAAGCGTCGGCCCGCTCCCAGATCTCCCGCACGATGCTCGGGTCGCCGCCGATCTTCTCCTGGAGATAGCGCCAGAAGATCCACGACCCGTACTCGGAGTCTCCGAAGCCGCCGCGGTCGAGCGGCGAGCTGGGCCGGGTGAGCGGGCTCCAGAGGCTGGAGGAAGAAGACATTGTCGTCGATGCCCGGGTACACCGTCTCCTCGATGTTGGCGGCGGTGCCCTCCATCAGCCACGCGTCTTCGGCCCAGTCGTAGGCGAACTGCGACGCATGGTGGAACTCGTGCGCCGACGTCACCTCGAGAAACTCCTGCGAGGTGTGCTCGGCACCGTACTGGCTCTGCGCGAAGTCGTTGTCGATCACGCAGAAGGCCGAGACGGCGAAGACGTCGGGATCCTCGGCGGCCGGGTCGTCGCTCGTGCAGTAGCCGAAGTAGCCTGAGCTGCGCCCAGGTCGTCCAGGTAGACGTCGAGCTTCCGGGTGCCGCCGTTCGGCGAACTCCTCGTCCGAGAGCGGCGCCCGGTATCCCGACGTGTCGATCTCCTGTAACCAAACCTCCCTCCAGGTCGACGAGCGTCAGCTTGACCCAGTCCGGGATCCCGTCGGTCGGATCGACGTCCAGAGGCGGCGGCGCATCAGAGCTGCCGGGGTCGTCGACCCAGTGGACGCAGACGTTTTCCGCGCACAAGGGGCTCGAGGCCGACTCCGGCACTGTCCAGCCGCTGCCGAGGGCACCTCACCCACCCCCGGGCGGGCCAGAATCCGCTCCGCGGTGGCCTGCTCGGAGCCGCCGAGGTCGTCGACTCGTGCGGCCAGGTCGCGCAGGATGAGCGTCGCGTCATTCGCGGAAGGCCGGGCGACGTCGCCGAACTCCCGCCGGACGCGCGTGAGCTGAAAGACGCTTCGCGCGCGTTCGAGCGTGTACTCGGCCTCGGACAGCTCGCCGGTCTCGAGCGCGGCGCTGAGGTCGTCGTCAGCTACTGGAACCGGCGGCGGAAGCGGTCGCTCTTCCTCCTGGGCCCAGGCGGGCCCTGCGAGTGCGAGCAGAAGGAGGCCGAGGCAGGCCGTCAGGCCCAGGCCGCGCACAGGTGACCCCGGTGGCCGCATTTGCAGCATAAGACTCTACTTCAGCCATCGGCACAGTCGGCGCCGTCCTTGAGATGTTTAACTAGCTCTTAGTGAAGCTAGGGCGCCGTGCGGTCGTTGGCGACGTAGCTGGCGTGCGTGACCGGCATCAGCTTCTCGAGGAACGACTCGGCGGCGCTCGCGTACTCGCGAATCTCGAACTGCGCGTCGGCGTGGTTCCGGAGCGAGCAGAAGTGCATGAGGCTGCGCGGGTTGCAGCTCCAGTAGTACTTCGTGTAGGTGGAGAGCGGGAGCACGAGTCGCGCGACTTCCTTGGCGACGCCTCGCTCGAGGAGGCGTTCGTAGGCGGCGAAGGCCTCGCGCCCGGAGCGCTCGATCTCCTCACGGGTGGATGCCCGCGTTTCCTCATCGACGGGCTCGAACGTGTAGGCCCCGGGCTTCCCGATCTGCGTGCGGACGAAGTCGGGCACGTAGAACTCCGGGTCGATCTTCGAATAGCGGCCCGACCACTCGTTGTACGAATGACCCGCGCGATGGCGATGGTGCTCGCGCACGACGGCCAGCGGCGCCTTCACGAGAAACCGGAAGTACCCGTGCTCGAAGGGGCTGCCGTGCCGATTCCTCATCAGGAATCGGATCAAGCCTTCGTCTCGCTCTCCCATCTCCTGCGACTGGGCGTTGAAGGAGACTCGGGCCGCGTTGACGACCGCGAGGTCGGATGCGAGGGCTCCGTCGAGCGCCAGGAAGCCTTTGTCGAGTACCTGGACGACGTCCTCCTGGACGGGAACCTCGGCGAGCAGCCGACATCACGATGAGTCTATCCTCGCCACCGGGCGGCGCAGACCGGGCGGACAGTGGGAGCTAGGCGTCCGGGATCTCGGCGGTGAGGAGCGGCGGCGGGTCCTCGTCCCGATTGCCCGCCGAGATGTTCCACGCGTCGAAGTCCCTGAACTCGTAGGCGACCGTCATCCGGACGGTCGTCTGTCCCTCGCCGACTGCGAAGTAGCCGCAGGTGGCGGCCCACTCGCCGTCCCGCTCGAGCCAGAGCGCGTAGTCGCTCCCCGGCGGCAGCCCGCCGACGTCGACCAGGAGCTCGACGTTGCCCGACTCCTCGTCGCGCTCTCCCACCTTGATGGCGGCCTCGGCGCCCGGCGCGCTCGCCGTCGGCGCCAGGTCGACGGTGTACGTCGGTCTCGAAGCGGCTTCCCGTCCAGTGGCCGATCCCGAAGGACGCGGCCACGAGCGCGGCTGCGAAGGCAAGGGCGAGCGCGACGCGGCCGCGTCGGCTCCTGCGACGCTCGGCGAGCGGCACCTCCGCCACCGCCGCCGTCAGGCTCGTGGGCACATCGTGCGGCGGCGCCGGGACGCTCCGGAGCACTGCATCGACGCCGCGCAGCCGCTCGAGCTCCTCGGGAGTCAGATCCGTGCCGACGAGCTCGCTGAGGTCCGGAGGCTCTCTCATGCCCTTACCTCCTCTAGCAGGCCGGCCAGACGGGCCAGCCCTGTTCGCGTCCTCGTCTTCACCGTTCCGAGCGGCACGTCCAGGTAGCTGGCGATCTCGGCCTGGGAAAGGCCGCTCCAGTAGGCGAGCTCGAGCACGGAACGCTCCCGCTCGGGGAGCTGCTCGAGCGCGCTGTGGACGCGCCAGGCGAGCCACGCGCCCTCTGCCTGCTCGTCGGGGCCTGCTTCCGCGCTCGCCTCGTCGGGGACCTCGACCACCGGCTCACGCCGCTGGCGTGCGCGGTCGATGATCGCGTGGCGCGCGACCGCGTAGAGCCAGGCAGAGGCCGAGCCGCGCTCGGGGCGGTAGCTCCGAGCCGAGCGCCAGACGGCGGCGAAGGTCTCCTGCGCCGCCTCCTCTGCGCGCCCATTGTCGCCGAGCTGCCGCACCGCCATCGCAAACACGGGGCGGGCGAAGCGCTGGTAGAGCTCGGTGAAAGCGTCCCTATCCCCCCCGGCGACACGTTCCAGCAGCCGGGAATCGCTCTCGGCGGTTACCACGGCGACAGACATATACCCACCGGTATACGAAACTCAACCCCAAGCCGGATTGTGTCCAGGCGGATCTGCTCACGTCAGAAGCCGGCCGCCGTCGACCACGAGCGACGTGCCGGTGACGAACGGCGCGCCGACGAGATAGGCGACCGCGGCAGCGACGTCGTCGGGAGAGCCGGTCCGCCCGAGCAGCGTCTCGCCGGCGCGGCGTTCCTCCTGGCCGGGCTCGACCGCCACCGGGCCGGGCGCGATTCCGCAGACCCGGACGTCCGGCGCGAGCGCCCGCGCGAGCACGCGGGTGAGCATCGCCTGCGCCGCCTTCGCCGCGCAGTGGGGCGCGAAGGAGGGCCACGGCTGGTAGGCGGCAACGTCCTCGATGAGGACGAGGAGTCCGAGCTCGGAAGCCCGCAGGTGCGGCGCGGCCGCCTGGGCCACGAAGAAGCTCCCCTTGGCGGTGGCGCCGAACGCTGCATCCCAGTGCTCCTCGCGAACCTCGGCGACCGGCCTGGGGACGAAGCCGTCCGACGCTGCGTGGACGACCAGGTCGAGGCCGCCGAGCTCCTCTGCGGCGCGGGCCACGAGCGCGGCCGCCGCATCTGGATCGGAGAGATCGCCGTCCCGCCGTCCGGCCGCCAGAACGCGGAAGCCGTCCGCTTCGAGCCGCGCCGACGATGACGCCGCCCACGCGTCCGGTACCGCCGGTGACGAGTGCAGACCGGAATCAGTCACGTCGGGAACCATAAGAGCTTCTAACGCAATGAGGAACGGTGCCGCCTGGCCGCGCTGGGCGGCCCGAGGCGGCGTCCTCAGTCGCGCCCATACCGCTCTGGGTATGGGCGCTCCCTGCGTCCTTGCCTCGAACCACCCATCGCACCCAGTCGGCGCGTCATCATTACGTCAGAAACTCTAAGCTCCCGCGCGCGTAGACGAGTCGACGGAAAGGCTGGCATGGCGACACTGGCTTTCAATCGGGCAGAGATCGCAGCGCGCGAGCTCAGGCCCGAGCTCCTGGAGATGGACGGCATCTCGCGCGCCTCGGTCGAGGCGCACTACAAGCTCTACCAGGGCTACGTGGCGAAGCGGAACGAGATCCTGACGAAGCTCGCCGAAGTCGACATCGCCCCGGCGAACCAGGTCTACTCCGAGATCCGCGCGCTGAAGGTCGACCTGACGTTCGCGATCGGCGGGGTCAAGAACCACGAGATCTACTTCGCGCACCTGGGCGGCGGAGGCGGCAACCCGGACGGGGCGATCGGCGAGCTGATCGCGCGCGACTTCGGCAGCGTGGACGACTGGCGCGCCGACCTGGCGGCGACGGGCATGGCCGGCCGCGGCTGGGCCTGGACGGTCTACGACTTCGACGAGCAGCGCCTCTTCAACCACATCGGCGACGCGCAGAACACCTTCCCGATCTGGAACGCGGCGCCGCTCGTCGCGCTCGACGTCTACGAGCACGCCTACTTCCTCGACTACCAGACCGACCGCGCGTCCTACATCGAGGCCTTCTTCGGCAACCTCGACTGGACCGTCGTCAACGGCTGGGTCGAGGCGTACGCTGTCCAGCTGATCAGAGGCCGTACTCCTCATCGCCGCGGGCTACGTCCTCGGCAGCATGCCGTGGGGGTACTGGCTCCCACGGCTGCTTCGAGGCGTCGATATCCGCACGCTGGGGAGCGGGAACCCAGGCGCGACGAACGTCGTGCGGACTCTCGGCTTTCGCTTCGGGCTCGCGGTCGCGCTCCTCGACGTCGCCAAGGGCGCGGCGGCCGCGCTCCTCGGGCTCTGGCTGGGAGGTGACCTCGTCGGTGTGCTCGCCGGGGTCGCGGCGATGATCGGCCACTGGCGCCCGCTTTTCCTCGGCTTCGCCCGCGGCGGGAAGATCGTGGCGACGACCGGCGGAGTCGCGCTGGCGGTCGCGACCTTGCCTGCGCTGGCTGCGGCCGGGGTCTGGATCGTCGTCTTCCTCCCGACGCGCTACGCCTCGTTGGCCTCCATCGCCGCCGCGGTCTCGCTTCCGCTCTGGGCGCTCCTCTTCGGCGCCTCGTGGCCGGTGCTCGCTTTCACGACGGGAGGTGCTCTCGCGATCGTCGTCCTCCACCGAACGAACATTCGCCGCCTCCTGGCCGGCGAGGAGAACCGGATGGAGCTCCGCCGCCCGCGGATGGGCGGCTCGAAGCTCGAAGCGCTCTGAGCCCTCCCAAGTAACAGACTGTTACCTGGGTCAGACGGCGCGAAGCCAGTCGCGGAGCTCGGTGTGCCGAGCCGAGTGGCCGCCGTCGGCCAGCTCTCCGCGGAGCTCGCCGACCGTTCCGAAACGCTCGGCCAGGACGTCGTGGTTGTGGATCGTCTCGAAGTTGACCTGCCGCGCGAGGACGAAGTCTTCTTCGCCGAGCTCGGCATAGGCCTCGAGCGCGCCCTTGACCATGAGCCGCACCGAGTCCTCGACGAAACGGGGCGAGAGGTGGGCGTGCTCGACGACGAAGAGCTCGTCGGGGCGCTTGAGCAGCTCGTAGACCGGCGAGCTCATGGAGCTTTCGACCAGCTCGACGAGGTCTTCGGCGTCGAGCCTGAGGTCGGTGCCGAGGTAGAGCGTCCCGCGGCCGCGCTGGTTGTGCGTCGCGAGCGGGACGAGCTGGAGGATCCGCTCGACGTCGGCGTCCTCGAAGCCGGCCTCGCCCAGCCGCTCGGCAGCCTGGTCGCGGACGAGGCCCTGCGCGCATGGACAGGCGTTGATCCCGGTCGCCTCGACGCCGACGAGCCGGCGCGAGGCGGAGCGGGAGGCGGCGGCGAGGCCGATCAGCGTCACCAGCTCCTGCGTCCGCAGCCCGCTGACCGGCGTCGTGCGCTCGATGGGATAGCGGGCGGCGATCTTCACCTCGGCCCGCAGCGCGTCCTGGCGGCCCACGATGTGGCGGGCGATGTGCTCGGCGAGCTGCTCGACGAGGAGCATCTCGCCGATCACGAGCTCGTCGATCGCCTCCTCGAAGAGCTCGGGGAAGCGGGACATGTGCACGCCCTTGCGGGCAGGGTCGAGGTCGACGAAGCAGTCGATCTCGGCGGAGACGAGCGCGTCGCGCCCGCGGTGAAGCATGCGCACCGCCTTCTGCACTCCGGTGACGCCCGCGCGGGAGAGCCCGAGTTGCACCTCCGGGACGGAGGCCTGCATGTCTACGGTGCCGGTCGTGCCCGTTAGTCTCCGCTCCACCCGGAGAACGTAGCAGCAGAGTAAGAGCTCCTAGCGCAATGAGGAGCGGTGCCGCCTGGCCGCGCTGGGCGGCCCGAGGCGGCGTCCTCAGTCGCGCCCATACCTCTACAGGTATGAGCGCTCCCTGCGTCCTTGCCTCGAACGACCCATCGCACCCAGTCGACGCGTCATCATTACGCTAGGAACTCTCACCCATGACGAACGACCGCCCCTTCGCCGAGCTCGTCTCGGTCGCGTGCCACGACATTCTGACGCCGCTCGCCACGGTCTACGGGTTCGCGCGGACGCTCGAGCAGCTGCCCCTCGAACCGCCCGCCCCGCGCTATGTAGAGATGATCGGCGCAGCCTCTGCGCAGATCGACGAGCTGGTCGACCAGCTCCGCCTGGCCGCGCGGATCGAGGCCGGCACGTACGAGCCGACCCTGGTCGAGCGCGACTCGCTCGAGCTCGCCCGCGAGGCGGCCGCCCGGCTGGAGGAGGGCCGAGTGGAGGTGGCCGGGCGCGGGGCTCCCGTCCGCGTCGATCCAGAGCCGGCCGCCCGCGCCCTCGCGCAGCTCGCCCGGGCAGCGGCACGCTTCGGCGGCCACGACAGCGTCGCGCTCGAGGTCGAGGGGCCGAGCTCGTCCTCTCGCCCCTCTCCCGCGCCGCCCGGCCCGTCGTGCTCGGCGAGGAGGCGAGGGAGCTCGCGGCGCCGGCGGCCGCGCTGCTCCTCCGCGCGCTCGGCAGCGAGCTCGAGGCCCGCGAGGACAGCCTGGTCATCCGCTCTCGCCTAGCGCAGGAGCCGCGACAGCCGCCGGTCCTTGAGCACCCGCCCGCCGGTCTGGCACTCGGGGCAGTAGAAGATCGTGTGCTCCTCGAAGTCGACGCGGGCGATGGGAGTGGCGCAGTTCGGGCACGGCTCGCCCAGGCGGTTGTGGACCTTGTACGCCTTCTTGTCGGTCGCGCCCGCCAGGCGGAGCTCCAGGCCCGCGGCGAGGAGCTCGCGGATAGTCGACGCGAGGAGCTCGATCTCCTCGTCGGTGAGCTCCGTCGTGAGCGCGTAGGGCGAGAGCTTCGCCCGGTTCAGGATCTCGTTCGACCAGGCGCGGCCGATGCCGGCGAGCGCCCGCTGGTCGCGCAGGAACGGATGCAGCCGGCGTGCCTCGCGGCGGGCGATCTCGGCGAGCTCGGCCGCGGTGATCCGATCCGCTTCCGGGCCGAGGTGCGCGATCTCGGCTTCGAGATCGTCCGGCCGGTAGAGGCCGACCCGGGCCCGCTTTTTCGGGCCGCCCTCGGTGAGGATCAGCTCGCCGCCGTCCTCGAGGCGGAGCCGGAACGCGGGCGTCTTCGGGCCCTTCGCCCCAGGCTCGAGAAAGCGGATGCGCCCCGCGCTCATCAAGTGGACGTGGAGGACGAGCTCGCCGTCGTCGGTGGGGAAGAGAAGGTGCTTGCCGCGCCGCCTCGCTCCTTCGAGCCGCCGGCCTTCGAGCTCCGCGAGCGGCGGGTCGAACGTCTTCAGCGTTGCGACGTGCGCGGGCCCGGCCTTCGCCACCGGCGACCGCGCAAGCGGCTCGTCGAGAGCCTGCCGGGCCGCCTCCACCTCGGGAAACTCGGGAATAGTCTTCCTCCTCGTGGACGCGATCAATGTAGCCGTGACCCGAGGGCGACATCGTCGAGTCGCGGCACCTGGCGCACGCCGTCTTCGTCCGCGACGGCGAGGTGACCGAGGCCTGGGGCGACCCCGATCTCGTCGCTATGTCCGCTCAGCGGCGAAGCCGCTGCAGGCGCTTCCGCTCGTGCCGTACGACCTGCCGTCCGAGGAGCTGGCGATCGCCTGCGCCTCGCACGAGGCGCGGCCGGAGCAGCTCGTCGCCGTCCGGGCGCTGCTCGAGCGGGCGGGGGCTTCGACCGACGACCTCGAGTGCGGCGCGGAGCACGGCTCGCGGCTTCGCCACAACTGCTCGGGCAAGCACGCGGGCTTTCTTTTTCTCTGCCGTGCACGGGGCTGGGAGACGGAGGGCTATCGGCTGCCCGCGCACCCGCTCCAGCACGAGCTTCGGGAGCTCGTCGCGACGACCGTCGGCCGGCCCACGGGGGAGGTCGAGACGGCCATCGACGGGTGCGGCGTGCCCACGTACGCCCTTTCCTTGACGGAGATGGCAGGAATGTTCGCGGGCTTCGCGGCCGGGGAGCCGCCCGGGATGGCGACCGTCGTCGCGGCGATGACCGCCCACCCCGAGCTCGTCGGCGGGCGGAAGGCTGTCGACACCCTGGTGATGCGGGCGCTCCCCGGTGCGATCGCGAAGCGCGGCGCGGAGGGCGTCCTCTGTGCCGGCTTCGAGGACGGGCGGGGGCTCGCCCTGAAGGTCGAGGACGGAGCCTACCGGGCCGCCTACGCGGCCGCCGGGGCCGTGCTCGAGATCCCCGAGCTGGCCGAGCGGCCGCTCCACTCGAGCCGCGGCGATGTCGTGGGCTCGATCACGGCAAGTCTCTAGGAGCTCAAGATCTCGTCCACCACTTTTCCACAAGAGTTGTAGAATCTCGGGCCGAAGGAGTCGGCGGACGGCAGAACCTCGCCGGCTCTCTTTCGTTCCAGCCGGCGACGTTGCACGGGAAAGGCGGGTCAATGCTCCAGGTCGACATTTCCCTGCCCGAGGTCGAGGAGCTGCAGAAGCTCGTTGCGGACGGACAGGACAAGGGATTCCTCACCTACGACGAGATCGTCGCCGGGCTCGAGGAAGTCGACCTCACCAAGGAACAGATCGAGGACTTCTACACCTATCTGATCGATCACGGCATCGAGCTGATGGAAGGGCTCGAGCACAAGACGCCGCCGCACGAGGAGCCGGCGCTCGCCGAGGAGCAGAAGGTCCCGAAGCTCGACCTCACCGTCGAGCCGTCGCTGGACTCGCTCCGCCTCTACCTGCGCGAGATCGGCAAGGTGCCGCTGCTCACGGCAGACCAGGAGGTCACGCTCGCCAAGCGCATCGAGCGCGGTGACATGGCCGCCAAGACGCGAGATGATCGAGGCGAACCTCCGCCTGGTCGTCTCGATCGCCAAGGGCTACCTCGGCCGCGGCCTCTCCTTCCTCGACCTGATCCAGGAAGGCTCGCTGGGGCTCATCCGCGCGGTCGAGAAGTTCGACTACCGCAAGGGCTTCAAGTTCTCGACGTACGCCACCTGGTGGATCCGCCAGGCCGTGACGCGGGCGATCGCCGACAAGGCGCGAACGATCCGCATCCCGGTGCACATGGTCGAGAAGCTGAACAAGGTGGTCCACATCGAGCGCCAGCTCGTCCAGCGGCTCGGTCGCGAGCCGCTGCCGGACGAGATCGCCGAAGAGCTCGAGATGACCACCGACGAGGTCCGCGAGATCCTCCGCATGGCGCAGCTTCCCGTCTCGCTCGAGAAGCCGATCGGCGAGGAGGAGGAGTCCGAGCTCGGCGACTTCGTCCAGGACGACGCCGCCGAGTCGCCCGTTCGACTCGGCCTCGCTCAACCTCCGCCGCGAGGACATCGACAAGGCGCTCGAGTCGCTGCCCATCCGCGAGCGCAAGGTGATCGAGCTCCGCTTCGGCCTCAAGGGCGAGCAGCCGCGGACGCTCGAGGAGGTCGGACGCGCCTTTGGCGTCACGCGCGAGCGCATCCGCCAGATCGAGAACAACACGCTGAAGAAGCTCGAGTCCCTGCCCGAAGCCCAGGGCCTCAAGGACTGCGTGTAGGCCGGCCCTAGCCGCTCGGCTCGATCCGGTCCTGCTCCTCCGCCGGGAGGTAGGCGACGAAGAGTCGGCAGTGCGGGCATTTGAAGCCGAGGTTGCGCTCGGACTCGCCGAGGAGCTCGGCTTCGAACGACTTGCCGCAGTGAGGGCAGTCGACGGTGAAGGTCTCGCCCGTGTCGGGAGGAGTCGGCACCCCGACCAAGGTTAGCCTTCGGTCGGTGAGCCCCCAGCGCAGGATCGCTCTCGTCTCGGTCGCGGCCGCGGTCGTACTCATCGGCCTCAAGCTCGTGACCGGGCTCGCCACGGGCAGCCTCGGGCTCCTCTCCGAAGCCGCGCATTCCGGGACCGACCTCGTGGCCGCGCTCCTGACGCTCTTCGCCGTGGGCGTGGCCGTCCGTCCTGCCGACCGGAGCCATCCGTACGGCCACGGCAAGGCAGAGCACCTCGCCGCCCTCGCGGAGGCGTCGATCCTCGCCCTCATCTCCCTCCTGATGGCCGCGGCCGCGATCCGTCGGCTCGTCGACGGGAGCCCCGACGTGGACGCGACCTGGTACGCGCTGCTGGTGATCGGCGTCGTGATCGTGATCGACGCCAGCCGGACGGTAGTGTCGCGCCGGGCCTCGCGCGAGTTCCAGAGCCCCGCGCTTCGCCGCGAGCGCGCTCCACTTCGGCGGCGATCTCGCCGGCTCCATGGCCGTGCTCCTCGGCCTCCTCGCCGCCCGCGCCGGCTACCCCGAAGGCGATGCGGCGGCGGGCCTCTTCGTTGCCGTGCTCGTCCTCGTTGCCGCCGTGCGGTTGATGCGGCGCAACGTCGACGTCCTCATGGACCAGGCTCCCATGGACGAGGTCGAGGCCGCTCGGAGCGCGATCGAGAGCCTCGAGCCGGGCGTCACCCTCCGCCGGCTGCGGATGCGGCGGGCGGCCGGCCGCCACTTCGCCGACGTGGTCATCGGCGTCCCGCCCGGCGCGGCGGTCGGCCAGGGCCACGCCGCCGCCGACGCCGTCGAGGAGGCGGTCGAGCGGGCGGTGCCGGGGGCCGACGTCGTCGTCCACGTGGAGCCGGCCGAGGCCGGGGAGCTCGCCGAAGCGGCCACCGCAGCCGCGCTGCGCGTCCCCGGCGTGCGCGAGATGCACAACGTCTCCGTCCTCGACGACGGCCGCCGGACCGAGCTCTCCCTCCACCTGAAGCTTCCGGGTTCGATCACGCTGGTCGACGCGCACGAGGTCGCCGACGCCGTCGAGCGGGAGATCCTTGCAGCCGTTCCCGAGCTGGACGCCGTCCAGACCCACATCGAGCCGCTTTCCGAGCCGGAGCCTGTTGCCTCGGTCCCGGACGGCGCGCTCGAATCGCAGTCCGCGGCCGTCCGCGAGATCGTCCGCGACACGACCGGGCTCGAGCCCCGCGAGCTCCGCTTCCTCGTCACCGACCGCGGTCTCGTCGCCTTCCTCACCCTCGCGATGGAGCCGGAGCGCGCCCTGGCCGAGGCCCACGCGAGCGCGAGCGAGATCGAGGAGCGCATCCGCCGCGACCACCCGGAGATCGTCGACGTGATCGTCCACACCGAGCCGTGAATCGAAGCCAGCGGTCTTAGCTACGAAGCTTCGCCGAACGCGAGGATGTAGCCATGAGGGTCGCGGACGCGGAACTCCCGGATGCCGTATTCCTGATCGACTGGGCCGTGGACGATCTCGGCGCCCCGCCCGACGAGCTCGTCGTACAGGGCCGCAAGGTCGTCGACATAGACGTAGACGTCGAACCAGTCGTGACGGGCGTGGCGCATGACCACGCTGACGAGCGCCCGCTCGACGTCCAGCTCGTCGCCCGGCGCGACCGCCTCCGGCTCCGGCTCCGGCGCGAGCGCCAGGGTGCGGCGGGCGACGTGCCCCTGCTCGAGCCAGCGACTGAGCGTGCGGGCTGAGACCTCCGCGGACGCCGCCGCGACCGCGAGCGGCGCGCCGGCCGCGAGCGCCTTCTCGTCTGCCTCGCGACGCTCCGCGGTCAGACTCGACGGCCGGGCCATCGACGGCCGAGCCGGACGAAGAATGCGCCGACCGCGCCAGCTCCCGCGAAGATCAGGCCGACTGCGCCCGAGGTGGCGCACACGCGGCAGGCGTTGCAGCAGGCTGGGGCAATCGGGGCCAGCTCGGAGGCGCGGTTAGCAAGCGGCAGGGTGCGAACCATTGCTCGTTCAAGCACGACTCCGAGTCTAGGCCACGGGACGGCGTTCTGGCGTTTTGGCGCGAGCTTCGCGCGCGAGGACTTTTTTCAGCAGCCACAGAGCCCACCGGGTATCTGTCGTCGCGGTCGGGGGGTCAGGCCCCCGCCCCTTAGAAGCGCCGACGGTAGGGCTGGACCACGATCCTCGCGGGGACCTCGACTGAACCTGCTGCCGAGCGGCCTCCGTCGAGGAACTTCTCGACAATGCTGTACCCCAGGCTGTAGCCAGCCCAGCGGGGAATGTCGGGGCCGCCGAAGAACCACAGTCGGTGGTCGTGGGCGCTCCAGAGTTGCGGCTCGGCACGTTGCCACACGGCGTGCTCTTGGTTCTCCGAGAGTGAGCTGGCCCAAGGCTGCGGAGGCGTGGTGGAAAACGCCTCGTTCGCGAAGTGGTCAGCCAGGCCCTCGCTGACCATCGCTTCCCCGAGAGTCCTTCCATAGCCCGGTCCGGTGCGGATGCGGCTGCTGTGGTGCAGCTCGTGGGCCAGCGTCGCCGGAACCCAGGTCTGGAGTGCATTGCGCAGCCCGCCGGGCGGGCTGTCGTCGATCCACAGAGACACGCTCCGTCCTCCGGATCGGTGTAGCCACCAACGCCTACCTCGGGGATGGTCTGGCTCGCATCCAGCTCTACGCCAATACGAACCTGGCCCACGTGGGGAAGAAACGTGAACACCTTGGCGGCCGAATCGGTGACAAGGCGATCGAGCTCGACCCCAGCCTCTTCGGACACTCGCCTTGCGTCCTCGCTGATCGCGACCGTGAACGCCTCATTGTCCTCCGCCTCCGACCCGCCGCCGCCACAACCGGCGACCAAGGCGACCACGCCGATCAGGAGGCCGAGCGCCCGAACGCTCATCGCTCCAGGAATCCTAAGGGCATGGTCCCGAACGGCCATCTAGGCAGACGGCCGGGGCGTCCTACCCTGACCTTGCCGGGGCGCGGGGCAGGGTAGTCCTAGGGTCACCTTGCGGCCCGCGCCCCGGCCACGCGTGTAGCGAAGCGAGGAACATTCGTCAGCCCCAGTTGGTCTGAGCGGTATGCGGCTATTGCTCGTTGTCGCCGCGCTCGTTGCCACTGCGCTCGTTTACCTAACCCTCCGTGGAGAGGGAGACGCAGACGGCAGCCAGAAGACCACTCGGGAGCCCCCTTCGACCACACTTCGGCACGGGGAGCAGGTCACCTACCTGCCCGGCGAGGTGGTACCAGGCGAGACCGTCCTTCGCTGCATGTCGAAGGGTATCGGCGGGGTCGTGCCGCGTCCCGGCGAGGAAGCCGTTGCCTTCGTTGACCCCAGGACCGGACCCCAGAATCAGCGTCTTCGCTGACGGCACCGTCAAGGCTTCCTGCGGACGTAACGGAGAGCTATAGCTCTCCGAGGAACGGAAGGTACGTTCCCGAGCGGCCATCGAGTCACGACTCTGTCAACGCCGTGGCCTGACCTCACCGGGGCGCGGGTAGGGAAGTCCTAGGGAGTCCTTGCGACCCGCGCCCCCGCTGTCATGCGACTAGGCCGCGCCGCGCTCCTGGAATGAGGCCCTCGTCGCCGGGAGACCGATCAAATATCATCGGCCGAGCGAGAGTGGTAGGGCGTTGTGGAGGAGGGCATGAGTGACTCGCAGCGTGATCGTACGTCGCGGCCGTCATCTCGGCTGGTGGGCGGAGGGACGACGGGCCAGCGGGAAACTGTTCATGAAGACCTGGTGGCCGACAGAAGGTCTCGCGCGAGCGGTTGCCCGATTGGTCGGTGGACGCGATGACGAGACGATGGGAGGCACAGATGCGTAAGGTGATCCATCGAGGTCCCCGGGGCTGAGTCTTTCTCTAGTTGTCGATCGCCTCTCCGATTCTGATGGTCTCGGCGGCGGGATTTGGAGGTAGGACGGGGGTACGAACACCTCGTACCTTTCCGACATCCTCGGTTCCCCATGATCCCTTTATCCATGGGATTTCCGTCTAGCCAAGCGGGGCGATATGGGGGAGGTAGGATTCGAACCTACGAAGGCTGAGCCAACGGGTTTACAGCCCGTCCCCTTTGGCCACTCGGGTACTCCCCCGCGGCGGGCTTCAGTGTAGCCAGGATGGTGAGGCCGAGCCCCGATCGAGAGGTGGCGCTGGCCCGTCTCGCCGATCTCGTGGCGGACGTGCGACGGCCGCACGTCGTCAGGGTCGCGATCGACGGGGTAGGTGCGGCAGGAAAGACGACGCTCGCCGACGAGCTTGGCCGCTGCTCGAAGGCCGTGGCCGACCCGTGGTGAGGGCGACGATCGACGGCTTCCATCGCCCTCGCGCGGAGCGTCACCGTCGTGGGCCCTCTTCGCCGGAGGGGTACTACCGTGACTCCTTCGACCACGACGCCCTCCGTCGCGAGCTGCTCGCGCCCCTGGGCCCGGGCGGCAGCCGCCTCTATCGCACGCGCGTCTTCGACGATCGCTCCGATGAAGCGATCGACGAGCCTCGGAAGACGGCACCCGCGAACGCCGTGCTTCTCTTCGACGGCGTCTTCCTCCTTCGTCGAGAGCTGAACGACCTCTGGGACTTCCGGGTACTCGTGGAGGTGGAGCCCGATGAGGCCCTTCGACGGGCACACATCCGCGACGAGGATCTGTTCGGCTCGCCGGACGAGGCGCTCCGCCGCTACCGAAACCGCTACGCGCCTGGGCAGCAGCTGTACTTCGACGAGGTGGACCCGGGTGCGCTCGCGGACGTGGTCTTTGAGAACACCGAATTCTCTTCGCCGACAATTCGGGTGCTCAAGTGACGGACAACCGAAGCCGATGTGTGTGGAGGGATGACCTCGTACGCCTACACGGTGATAGACGCCACCGGCGAAGAGCTGACGGGCGAGATCAGCGCGCCCGATCTTCCGGCGGCGCTCGAGCAGCTGCAGCTCCGCGAGCTTCTGGCCACCGAGCGGGTCAAGCCGAACTCGCTGCAGATCTCCTTGCCCCAGCCCACCTCGGTGATCGAGGCGGGACTGAACAGCGCCGCGTGGACGATCTACGCAGTCCTCGCCGTAGCGATCGGCTCGTTTCTCCTCGCCGTCCTCTTGATGGCGACGGGCGTGGTCGGCACTCTCCACACGTAGCGCGAAGCTACTGCGGGGCGCGGTCGTCGGCGACGCTGACCCAGACGAGCCCGCCTGCGACGACGACGTCCTTGGGGCTGGAGTCGGCGCTGACGGCGATCGAGGCAACCTGGTCTGTTCCGCCGTCGATCCGGGTCACTGTCCCGTCGAAGGCGTTGCTGATCCAGGCCGCGCCCTCGCCGGCCGCCAGTGCGAGCGAGCCGCGGCCGATGTCGAGCCGGTAGGTCTCCACGATGTCCTTGGAGTCGAGGTCGATCTTGGCGACCGTTCGGCTGTCGCCGTTCAACACCCAGACGAAGTGGCTGTCGGTCGAGATCGCGAGCGCCAGTGGGCCCGGTCCGGCACCGCCGGCCATGGAGATCCGGTCTCTGATCTCCGCCGTGAGCGGGTCAAGGCGAAGGACGGCTCCCGCGGAGCTGCTGACCGCCCACACGTCACCGCCTGCAGTCGCCAGGCCGTCGACGGCGACCGGCAGCGAGACATTGCTCATGACCTCACCGGAGAAGGCGTCGACTCGGATCAGCCGCCGTTCGCCCGCCAGCCAGACGGCGCGATCGTCCACCGCGATCCGGTCGACGTCGGCGAAGCCGGCGTGCTCGAAGCGATCCCAGGCCTGCCCCGGACCGAGCCTCGCGAGTACCCGCGCTTCCTTGTCGAACGCCCAGATCGTGCCGTTGCGCGCGGCAAGGTCGTCGGGCCGGAAGCCGACGCCGACGGTCCGCAGCACATGGCGGCTCTCGAGGTCGATTTCGGTAACGGTCAGGTCGATCCGGTCCGCAACCCAAACGGAGCCGTCGCCCTCCCGAACGAGCGCGGGGCTCGTTCCCACCGGCACGCGGGCCACCACCTTGTTCGTGTCGGGGTGGATCACGGCGACGTCGCTGGCGTGTGCGAGAACGACGTCGGCGAGCGGCTCGGCTCTCTGGGTGCCGGGGCCGTCCCGGACTAGAGCGATCATCGCTCCAGCGGCAAGAGCCAGGGTGACTGCAGCGACGGCGGCGAGGCGGTGGGGGCGTACGGTTCGCGGGAACCGCTGCGGCTCCGGCATGGCCAGCGACGCGTCCTGCGTGAGGATCGCCTTCTCGAGCTGCTGCAGCTCCGGGCTCGGGTCGAGCCCCAGCTCCTCCGCGAGGAGTGTCCGCACGTCGCGGTAGGCCTGAAGGGCTTCCGCCTGGCGGCCGCTGCGATAGAGCGCCGTCATCAGCTTAGCCCTGGCGCGTTCGCGCAGGGGGTGCTCCCGGACGAACTCCTCGAGCTCTGCGACCAGCTCGGTGTGCCGGCCGAGCTGGAGCCCTGCTTCGAAGCGGGCCTCGAGCGCGGACACGCGCAGCTCGCCGAGACGGGCGAGCAGTGCCTCGACGGAGCCGTCGAGCGCGAGCTCGTCGAGCGGCGGCCCCCGCCAAAGGGCGACCGCTCGGTCGAGGGTCGCCGCGGCCTCCTCGGCGCGTCCCTCCACGAGTGCTTGCCGCCCTTCGCGGACTAGTCCCTCAAAGCGGTGCAGGTCGAGCCGCTCGAGGTCGACCCGGAGGACGTAGCCGTGCGGCTCGGTTACGAGCGTTGCATCCGGTCCCGCGGCTGCGAGGAGCTTCCGGATCTTCGACAGGTGGACGTTCAGGGCGGCACCGATCGTGCTGGGCCGCTCGGCACCCCAGACGCCCTCGATCAAACGCTCGCGCGAGATCGACTCGTTCGCGTGCAGGAGCAGGAGCGCGAGCAGCGAGCGCTGCCGCGCGCCGCCGAGCGGGAGCGCCTCGCCGTCGATCCGGGCCTCCAGCGGCCCGAGCAGCGAGAACGCGACACCGTCCTGCTCTTTGCTCCGCGTTTGCTCCGTTTTTCGCCCCCGTTTGCCTGCGTGGGAGAGCCTGCCAACGGCGCTTGACAGTTCCGACGAACAGGGGCGGCTGCGGTTAGGCCCCCGAGCGCCGCAAGCGGGTGAGAGGAGGAACTGTGGTGAAGAGAAGCACGATGCTGGCTCTGCTCGCGCTCGTCGTGGGTGCGTTTGCGCTCGTCGCGGCGGGCTGCGGCGGAGATGACGGCAGCGCCGGGGGAACGGGCGAAGAGGGCGAGGAAGGCGCCCCCTCGCTCCCGGAGGTGACGGCGCTGCCGTCGGCGTCTTGTACCGATATCGAGTTCGAAGGAGAAGGCGAGCCTCAGGTCCTGATCGCCACCGACATGGTCCTGCAGGGGTCCTCGCGGACGCAGACCCTGCAGATCGTCGAGGCGGTCCGGCAGATTCTCGACTCGGCGGGGTGGAAGGCGGGCGGGGTCAACGTCGGCTTCCAGTCCTGCGATGACGCGACGGCCCAGGCCGGCAAGTGGGATCCGGGCAAGTGCAGCCAGAACGCCAACGCCTACGCCGAGAACGCGTCGCTCCTGGCGGTGATCGGCACCTTCAACTCGGGCTGCGCGGCGGTCGAGCTGCCGATCCTGAACCAGGCGCCGGGCGGAGGGCTCGCCATGGTCTCGCCGGCGAACACGTACGTCTGCCTGACCGAGGGCGGACCCGGGTGCGCGGACGACGAGCCCGACCGCTACTACCCGACGGGCACGCGCAACTACGCCCGTGTCGTCGCCCACGACGCCTACCAGGGCGCAGCCCAGGCGCAGTTCATGCAGGAGCAGGGGACGACGAAGCTCTACATCCTCAACGACAAGGAGGCCTACGGTCTCGGGGTGGCGACGAACGTGCGGGGAGCCGCTGAGCACCTCGGCATCGAGGTCGTCGGCTTCGAGGCGTGGGAGCCGCGCTCGTCCAGCTACGAGGCGCTCATGACCAAGATCAAGAACACGGGCGCCGACGGCGTCTTCCTGGGCGGTCTCACCGAGGAGAATGGCGCCCAGGTGATCAAGGACAAGGTCCGGGTCCTGGGCGACAACGAGACCGTCAAGCTGTACATGCCCGACGGGTTCACCCAGCAGAGCACGATCGACGAGTCAGGGGCCGAGAACACGCGCGGTGCCTTCTTCTCGGTCGCCGGGGTGCCCATCGACGAGTTCGGCCGGGCGGGCCAGGAGTTCATCGAGGAGTTCGCGACGAGAGTCGGCGACCAGCCCGTCGACCCGTACGGCGTCTACGGCGCGCAGGCGGCGCAGATCGTCCTCGATGCGATTGCGAACTCCGATTACACGCGCGCGGGCGTGATCGAGCAGCTCTTCGCAACCGAGGTGGAGGGCGGCTTCCTCGGCGACTTCTCGTTCACGGAGAACGGCGACCCGACGCTCGCGAGCGGCGCGGTCATCGGCTTCACGATCTTCCGCGGCGAGGACCTGCTCGAGGTCGAGACTTCCTTCTCGCCCGAGGAAGAAGTGGTCGAAGCCGCTCGAGGCGGCTAACGACCCCGGGCTGGGTCCCGGGGGCGAGCCGTCGTCCCCCGGGGCCCCTTTCAGCCCGCGGCAACGTTTCGGTTGACGCTGTGCTCATCACCGCGTCCCCTTCAGCGAAACCGGTTGCAGCAGACCGTTCAGAACTCGGAGGAACGCCTCCGGCTGTTCGAGCGGCGGCTCGTCCCCGGCTTCTCGATCACGTGGAGCGGCCAGCCGAAGCGCTCGCTCGCGGCTTCTGCGATCCCTAGCGGCGTCGCCCGATCGTGCCGCCCCCAGACTAGCGTTGTCGGCACCGCGATCTCCGCGAGCTCCTCGCGCTCGATCGAGTGGAGGCCGAACTGCTCCATGAGAGTCCCGAGACTGGCCTGCACGGCCGGTGAGCGCGCGCGATCGAGGTTGTACGCGCGGAAGAGCTCCCAGCGCTCACCCACCTGCGTGCGAAGGTTGTCGAGGTCGAACGCGCAGTACTGCCACAGCCCCTCGTGTGTCTCTTCGCTCGGTTCCGCCAGGAACTCGTTCAGGGCGAGCCCGAACTCCGCCGGGAGCGCGAAGTCCGTCAGGCCGAGCGTGTTCACAAGCACGAGTTGGGCGAGCCTGTCCCCGTGCGCGATGGCGAAGCGGGCCGCGACGGCGCCGCCGAGAGTGAAGCCGACGAGCGTGGGTGGCGACGGGCACGTGTCCTCGATCAGCTCTCCCAGCCACACCAGGACTTCGTCCGCGTCCAAGGCATCCCCGGTGAGCTCGGAATCCCCCTGACCCGGTAGGTCGGGCGCCACGACTCGGTGTGACTTCGCCAGCGCGGGGAGCACCCGGAACCAGTGGCCTGCGTGGCCCACCGGCCCATGCAGGAGGACGACCGGCGGGCCGTCGCCACCTTCCAGCACGGAAGTCGAGACACCGGCCAGTTCCACTCGCCGCTGCGCGACCGGGATGCCCTCGAGCAACTGCTCGCGTGCGTTCTCCGCCAGGTCGGACCGACCCATCATGTGCCTCCTTGCCTTGATTGGGCTTGCCCGCTCGACGCTACGGCCGCGGCGGCGGATTCGCATCGGCGGAACGGACCAACTTCCGCGCAGATGCGGCGTGGGTGGTTCCACCCATGCCGAGCTCAGAGAAGCCGGTGCTCGTAGGCGTACGCCGTGGCCGCCGCGCGCGAGGAGACGCCGAGCTTCCGGAAGATATTGCTCACGTGGCGGTCCACCGTCCTGTCGCTGAGGACGAGCTCGCCGGCGATGGCCTTGTTGGGCGCGCCGGCGGCGACCAGGCGGAGGACTTCGAGCTCGCGTGCCGTCAGGCCGTGGGTCTCGGCCGGGCTCGCATGCTCTGCGAGCCGGGCGAGGTCCGGCATCGCTCCGAGCTCCGCGAAGACTTCGCGGGCAGCCTCCAACTCGAGCGTCGCCGAGTCCTCGTCGCCCAGCATGCGGCACGCCCGGCCGACGAGCTCGCGCGCGCGGGCGGCCTCGTACGGCGCCTCGAGCTCGCTCCATAGCTGCCAGGCGCGGCGGAGCGAGACCAGTGCGGGCTCCGCCTTGCCGTCGGCGAGGTCGACTGCGCCACGGGCGTGCTCGGCCAGCGCATCGAGCATGCCGATCTCGTAGTCGGCGGCGGCCTTCCCGAGCTCGCGGGATGCCCCGCGTCCGCCGGCAGCGTCACTTGCAGCGAGCAGGATCTCGACCGAGGCAGCCAGCAGAGCCGCGCGCCTGAGCGGATTGCTCGTCTCGACGACCGCCCGGCGAATCGCCGCGGACGCCGCCTCCACGTTTCCCTGCGCCAGGCGCAAGAGCGCCAGCCCGGGCTGCGGCTCCCAGCCGTGCCTGCTGGCGTTCCGGTACGCGTCCTCTGCAGCGGCGAGCTCCCCCCGCAGGCGATGGACGTCGCCCTGCCGGTAGAACGCTTGCGCGACTCCCGCTTCCCCCAGGCCCCGACGCTTTGCGGCCCTGCGCGCCTCCTCCAACGCCTCCTGCCACGCGCCGTGCAGTTGCATGATCTCGGCGCGGTGCACCAGGCACCGGCCCGTGAAGGCCACCATCTCGGGCTGCTGCGCGCACCACTGCGTCAGTGCCGTCGTCCACTCTTGCGCGCGGCGCATCGCGTAAACCTCGTGGCAGCCTTCGATGACGCTGCAGTAGACGAGGCCGGTGACGATGGGCGACAGTTCCCCCGACGTCACTGCGAGCATCGCCTCGTCAACCAGCGCGAGGCCGTCCTCGACTCGCCCGAGCCTCGTCAGCGAAAGGCCCTGCGCGTGGAGTGCGAGGGCGTGCAGGTCGGCGTCGTCGAAGCGCTCGGCGATCTCGGCCGCCTCGCGGGCGGTGTCGTGCGCGGCCGCGTAATCGTCGTTCGCCTCGTGCTGAAGAATGATCGGCACCAGCAGGTAGCCCTGCTCGACGCAGTCTTGCCCGTGGCGGTCGACCAGCCGTTGGCCACGGCCCAGCCAGCCCCGTGCTCGGGCGTGCTCTCCGCGCGCCCCAAGGGCGATGTACAGCCAGAAGGCGCTCCTCGCCGCGCGGAGCGGCTCCCCGGCCTCGAGATTCGCCTTGTACGCGCGCTCGATGCCGAGCATGTACTCGTCATCGCGGCCGAGCATGTAGGCCGACGTTGCGAGCAGCTCGACGTCGGCGGCGTCGAGTCGGCTCATCAGCGTCGGCGAGCGAGAGGGCCCGATGGGCCTCCGACCAGCGTCCTTCAGCGTGGGCCAGACGACCGCGCTCGAGCTCCTCCGTCGCGGCCTCGCTGAGGTGCCATAGGCCCAATCTAGCGGCGGGCCGGGGCGCTCACCCGCCCGGGTGACGCTCCCGTCGGGCCGAGCGCCTACTCTGTGACGGTCATGTCCGCCGTCGAGACGATCCTGGTCGCGTTCGACGATCCTGAGAGCAGGACTCTCTCGCATGCCGCCGACTTGGCCGAAGCGCTGCAGGCCGCGCTGATCGTCACGAACGTCGCTCCGAACGACCACGACTCGGCGGAGGACGCGGGCAACTACGGACGCGAGCGACTCGACCAGGCTACGGAATACCTCGCCGGGCGAGGTCTTCAGGCCGAGGTCGTCCAGGCGGCCGGCCAGCCTGCGGAGGCGATCGTCTCGCTTGCCGAGGAGCGGAATGTCGACCTGATCGTCGTCGGGATGCGCAAGAAGCGGTTCTTCGAGCGTCTCGTCGAGGGGAGCGTCGCCCAGGACGTCATGCGGCGCGCGACCTGCGACGTCCTCGCCGTCCACTAGCGCCGTGAACGATCCACGCCTCGCCATCGCCGGCTTCATCACCGGGCTGCTCGTCGGGATGACGGGGATGGGCGGCGGCTCCCTGATGACGCCGATCCTGATCTTCTTCTTCAACTTCAACCCCGCGGCGGCGATCGGGACGGACATTCTCCACGGCGCGATCTTCAAGTCGTTCGGCGCCGTGCGGCACCGGCGGCTGGGCACCGTCCGCGCCCGCTTGGCCGCCTGGATGCTGGTCGGGAGCGCGCCCGGCGTCCCTGCTCGGAGTCTGGGTGGCGACCTACCTGACCGACCGCTACGGCGACAGCGTCGACTCGGTGCAGGGCCAGGTGCTCGGCTACACGCTCCTCTTCGGCGCGGTCGCCTTCGTCGTCAAGGCGCTGACCCATCGCGGCGGCTCGGCGGCCACTCTCGGGCAGCTGAGCCAGCGGGACCGGATCGTGGCCGTCTGGATCGGCGTCGTCGGCGGCTTCATCGTGGGCCTGACCTCGGTCGGGAGCGGAACGCTCTTCGCGCTCGCCATGCTGCTCGCCTACCCGCTCGCCGCCAAGTACGTCGTCGGCACCGACATCGCCCATGCGGCCGCGCTCCTCTGGGTCGCGGGGCTCGGGCACTTGGTCGCGGGCAACGTCGACCTCACCGCCATCGCCTGGTTGCTCGTCGGCTCGATTCCCGGCGTGTTGATCGGCAGCCAGGTCAGCGTCGGCCTGCCGGAGACGGTGCTGCGTTTCGCGCTCGCCACGGCGCTCGCCCTCAGCGGCCTCAAGCTCCTCGAAGTTCCGTACGCGAACGGGATCGTGGTCGTCACCCTCGGAGCCGGGCTGGGCGCCCTGGCCGCCTGGGGCGTCGTCCACCTCGTCCGGCGAACGAGAGCCGCAGCGAAGGAGCCGCCGCCGACGCGAGCCTCGCCGTGACCGACGTTCCCGAAGTCCTCTTTGTCTGCGTCGAGAATGCCGGCCGGTCGCAGATGCAGTGCCGCCGGGCTGTCTGAATCAAACTCAGCCGCCGCAAATGCGCAGGGTCAGAGTGCATGTTCAGCTCGCGGGAGTACTTGTCGGAATAGTCGTAATCAAAATCTCGAAAAAAAAGAAAAAAAAAAAAAGGGGTGAACGTGAAAAAAAAAAAAAAAAAAAAAAAAAAAAAAAAAAAAAAAAAAAAAAAAAAAAAAAAAAAAGAATATATAGCGATCGAGCGAAGAGAGAGACCGTGATGAACGTGCGCGAAAGGGTCGGGGGTACCACTCAGGCCGGTCGCCGAAGCGCCGCCGACGAGGGTCCGGTCGTTGTCGAGGCGATGGCGGAACTCGGCATCGACCTCGGCGAGGAGCGTCCCAAGGCGCTCACCGACGAGGCTCTCAAGGTCGCCGACGCCGTGGTGACGATGGGTTGCGGCGACGCGTGTCCCGTCTATCCGGGGAAGCGCTATTTCGACTGGGAGCTTCCCGACCCGACCGGCCAGGACCTCGACCACGTGCGGGCGATCCGTGACGAGATCGACGCGCGCGTGCAGGCGCTCCTCACGGAGCTGCTCAGCCCGCGGCGAGCCGAGCCTTGACGATGGCGCCGTGCATGCCGTCGGCGACCTCGTGTGTGAAGTCCACCGCCACGTCCTCGAAGCCGGCTGCCGCGAGGGCCGCCTCGTACTCGCGCTGTGAAAGCGCTCCGGCGATGCAGCCGACGTAGGAGCCGCGTTCGCCCCGCTCCTGGCCGAGAGGCGATCTTCCGCGACGATGTCGGAGATCCCGATCCGGCCGCCGGGCTTGAGCACGCGCGCGAGCTCGGCGAACACCGAAGGCTTGTCGGTCGAGAGGTTGACGACGCAGTTGGAGATGACGACGTCGACGGAGTCGGCGGGCAGGGGGACGTCCTCCATGATCCCTCGGAGGAAGATCGCGTTTCGGACGCCCGCGTCGTCGGCGTTTCGCCGTGCGAGGGCCAGCATCTCCTCGGTCATGTCGAGCCCGTAGGCGAGGCCGGTCGGGCCCACGCGCTTCGCGGAGAGGATCACGTCGATCCCGCCTCCGGAGCCCAGGTCGAGCACCGTCTCGCCTTCGCGCAGGTCGGCGACGGCGGTCGGGTTGCCGCAGCCGAGGCTGGCGAGTACGGCCGCTTCGGGGAGCTCGCCGCGTTGCTCGGCGTCGTAGAGCGCCTCGCCAAAGGACCCGTCCTCGCCGTCGCACGTGACGTTGCCGCAACAGCCGCCGTCGCTCGTGCACCCGCAGCCTCCGGTTCCGGCTGCGACCGCCGCCTCTGCGTACTTCAGCCGCACCTCTTCGCGCAACTGGTCAGCGGACATGGTCATCGGCCTCCTTCAAGTCGGCGACCGTCGCCAGGGTGGAGGTCGCCTCGGGGTTCAGCGAGTAGAACGCCCACTTCCCGCGCTGCTCGCGCTCGAGCAGGCCGGCGTCGGTGAGCTTCTTCAGGTGGTGGCTGACGGTCGGCTGCGAGAGCCGGAGCGGCCCACCAGCTCGCAGACGCAGACCGGCTCGTCGGCGGTCGCGAGCAGGTTCAGGATCCGCACCCGCGCCGGATCGCCGAGAGCGCGGAAGAGCGCCGCGGTCGCCTCGGCCTCTTCGTCCGAGAGCGCCGGCGCGGCAAGCGGGGCGCAGCACGACGACCGGAGCAGAACGATCGAGGAGCGGAAGGGCGACAGGCATCGAATCCCAACATATCGAAGAACGTCAATATGTCAAGACCGGCCGAACGGCGGGTGGTGAGTCTTCCTTCCGACACCTATAGTCGCGGGATCGTCGCCCTGCCGCCTCCTCCTCCGCCGATCCTGGCGCCGTGCCCGGCCGAGGCTCGGCAGCTGCACCGGGATGCCCAGTGCGGCTACGTGCGCGTGCCGCTCGACCGCGCGAAGCCCGACGGCAAGACGATTCGGGTCTACTTCGAGCGCTATCCGCGCCGCAGGCGGGACGAGCCGCGGATCTCGACGGTCGTGTCCCTCGAGGGCGGGCCGGGGTACGCGGTCACGCCGGGTCGTTCCAGCCGCGTCGAGCTCTGGCAGCCGGTCTCGGGTCGGCGCGATCTCGTGCTCGTCGACCTGCGGGGCACGGGCGGGAGCGCGCCGCTCGGGTGCAAGGCGTTTTCGCGGCCGATTCGCAACTACGTGGCGCGTGCAGGCCGTTGCGCGGCGGCAGATCGGACCCAAGCGCGACCTCTTCTCCACGTCGCAGGCCGTCCAAGACCTCGAAGCGGTGCTCCGGGCGCTGCACGCCGGCGTCATCGATCTCTACGGAGACTCCTACGGCACCTATGCGGCACAGGCCTACGCGCTTCGCTTCCCGCAGCGGCTGCGCTCGCTGACTCTCGACGCCGCCTACCCGCTGCCGGGAACGGATCCGGCCTGGGCGGACCTGGTCGAGGCGATCCGGATCGGGCTCGAGCTCTCCTGCTCGCGGTCGGTGACCTGCCCGACGCTGAATCCGGTCAAGCTCGTCACCCGCTTCGCCGATCGCGTCCGCGAAGAGCCGATCCTCGGCACCGCTCGCGACGGCGACGGGAGGCGTACTGCCGTCCGCCTTGACGAGGACGCTTTCGTCCAGCTCGTCTCCGCCGGCTACTGGTACCCGGGGCTCTGGCGCGACCTGCCGGCTGCGATCCAGGCGGCAGACCGGGGCGATACGGCCGCGATCCTTCGACTCGCCGCGGAGACCGTGACGACTGTCGGTGAGGCGGAGGATCCCCCGACCTGGTCCGAGTCCGCCTACCTCTCGGTCATCTGCCACGACTACCCTCAGCTCTGGGACTTCTCCACGCCGATGGCCGACCGCCGCGCCGAGGCCGAGAGCCGGATCGCCGCCTACCCGCCCGGGACGTTCACGCCGTTCAGCGCCTCAGCGTGGACGGGCACCGAATTCGAAGGGGTCTTCGCCTGCCTCCGCTGGCCGTCCCCGGCGCGCCCGGATCCGTCCGACCCACCCGGGGCGGTGTATCCCGATGTCCCGACGCTCGTCCTCAACGGCGACCTCGACACGATCACTGCCTCGTCCGGGGCCCGCGAGGTAGCGCGACGCTTCCCCGCCGCGACCTTTGTCGAGGTGGCGAACTCGGTGCACGTTACCGCCCTCGCCGATTGGGACCTGTGCGCCTCGCGGATCTACGTGCGCTTCGTCCGAAACCTGGCTCCCGGAGACACGTCCTGCGCGGCTGAAGTCGGTGAGTGGAACGTCATCCCCGAGTTCTCGAGCTCGGTCGAGGACGTGGTCCCGGCGCACCGTGCCGACGGCGACGACTCGACCCGAGAGGACCGCCGCATCGCGGCGGCAGCCGCCCTCACTGCGGCCGACGTGATCGCGCGCTGGATGGTGAACTACGACGGAACGGGCCGGGGTCTCCATGGCGGGAGCTGGTGGTACTCGGGCTACCCCAACGTGCGCTTCCGGCTCACGAACGTCCGGCTCGTGCCCGGCGTCTTCGTCACCGGCACCGTCCGCTGGGCCTACCAGGGCGGCGCCTCGAGCGCGAACGTCGAGGTAAGGGGCCCGGGCGGCGCCACCGGCAAGCTCCGGATGGCTTGGCTCAAGGAGCCCAACGCGACTGCGACGCTCGAAGGGGTCATCGGCGGCAGGCAGCTCCGAGCGACCATGCCGGCGCCCTGAGGCAGGCGTAGGCTTCCCGCGATGCTGCTGATCGTCGGGCTCGTCCTGCTCTTCGTCCTGCCCTCGCCCTGGAACCTCGTCGCGCTCCTGGCCGCGCTCGTGCTCTGGCTCGCGGAGGTCTTCGCCATCTGGCGCCTCGTCCGCCACCAGAAGGTCCAGACCGGCGCGGAGACGCTCGTCGGGCGCACCGCCACGGTGATCGCGCCCTGTACGCCGCTGGGTCAGGTGCGCCTGGCCGGCGAGTCCGAGATCTGGCGCGCCCGCTGCGCCGAGGGCGCCGAGCGCGGCGAGACGGTGAAGGTGATCGGGATCAACGAGCTGACGCTGATCGTCGAGCGCTGATCAAAACAGGCCGCTGATCGCGTCGCCGATCAGCTTCACGCCGATGATCAGCATGAGCACGGCCATGGTCACGCGGCGGCGATTGCGCGCGATTGATCGCCTCAGGTCGCGAACGCGATCGCGACCAGGATCGGCACGATGATCCAGGCGCCGATGGTGAGGGTGAGGGCGACGATCACGAATGTTCGCGTCGAGTCCTTGGGCGGCTTGCCGCACCAGCCGATCGTCGCCCAGAGGGTCTGCATCGGGGCCGCCGTCGCGAGCCGGGTTCGACGTGAGGCAAGTGCTGCGCCGCGAAGGATCACCCAGGAGGCCGCGAGCGCGATCAACATGCCCACAACGCCGAGGACACTCGCCCAGAGCGTTGACTCGAGCAATCCCGTTACGCGTCCGAGCACGGCGATGAGCGGGAGGGCCGCGCCGCCGAGGAGGAATGCCGGCACCGCCAGCTCTCTCGTCTTCAGCGCCTCGACCATTCGCTCGGCGTCCATCCGCGCGCTGCGCAGCAGGTACCGCTCCTTGCTGCCCGGAATTGCCTGGATCTCGCGCAGGCCGTAGAGGTTCCTGATCGAGGTCGAGACGTTTCGGATGTGGGAGACGACGAGGTACCGCGCGACGAGCTGGATGAACCAGCGGATCACCGTCCGCAATGGACCCGTGCGCGCCGCGGCGCGCGTTCCCTTGTACCCGTGCCGGGCCAGGGACTCGAGCGCCTCGACGGCGTTTCGGTGCGCCTGGGGAAACAGGTCCGGGCGGGCGAGCGCGCGGGTCCGCGCGATCTCCTGGAGCATCTCGCGCTCGCGCGGGCTCGTCACCTCGATCGCATCGAGGTACTTGGCGATCTCGTCGTCGTTGCCCGACAGCAGCTTCAGCCGCTCGATCGGGTTGTCGATCTCCTCGAGGAGCCTTCCTGCTCCGGCTCCGCAGCTCCGGTCACGGATCGGTCGTCCGCCACGGCTCACCCACGATAACGCGTCTACACGTCGCTAAAAACCGTCGCCCAGTCGTTCTTGACGCTGACGACTGTCCAGTCCTCGGCCTTGGCCCGCTCGAGCGCCTGCTCCGCGCCCTTCGTGTAGTCGAACTCGCGCTCGGCGTCGTCGTGCAGGACGAGTAGCCGGAGCGCGGGCCGTCCCTTGCCGCCGGCGAAGCGGAGCATCGGGATGTCGCCGTTCGAGTTGCCGCCGGCCAGGATCGGACGGCGGCCGATCCTGCTCCAGATGCGCACGGGCTTCGCCGGCCCGTCGTCGAAGACGTCGGGCTCGGCGACGTAGCCGAGCGAGCCGCCGTGCTCGTCGTCCAGCGTACTGCAGCCCGTTCGAGCTGCCGACGACGCGCTCGGGCGGGATCTCGTAGATCTCGTCCGTGATCGCCCGCATGAAGTCGCGGCTGCCGCCCGAGGCGATGAAGCACGTGAAGCCGTGTCCCTCGAGGTAGCGCAGGAGCTCGACCATCGGCACGTACCCGCAGTCGCGCAGCCGCCGGCCGAGCGTCGGGTGAGGTGCATCCTGCGAGGAACGACTGCGGCAGCGGCCGCGTACTCGTCCACGGTCTGGCCCGCGAACGCCTGGAGGACCCCGCCGAGCAGCACCTTGACGTCGCTGTCGTCGCCGGCGTAGTGCTTGTCGATCGCACCGCCGAGCCATGCGTAGTCCTTCTCGTGCGCGGCCTTCCACGGCTGCTTCTCCCGAAGCGACGCGTCTTCCTCGGCCATTGCCGCCCACCGCTGGAGGATGAAGCCGAGCTCGATCGGCATCGGCTTCTCGGACCAGAGCGTGCCGTCGTTGTCGAAGACCGCGACCCGCTCCTCGGGCGGGACGTCGCGGGCCGCGGTCTCGACGAAGTCGACGATCGCCTGCGTCGTGTCCGTGTCGTTCCAGGAGGAGCAGCTCCGTCATCCGCGGCCGCCGCTCGCGGCGTCCGCCATCTTCTCGAGCGCCTGGTCGATCGTGAAGCTCGCGGCCTTCTGCCGCGGCGGGAAGTCCTTGAACGTCGCGAGGAACTCGCCCACGATCGCCTGGGCCGCGAGGATCATGTAGGCCTTGGTCACGTACCAGTCCCAGTAGGTGTTCGAGGTCACGTCGGCGCGCTCGAACGGGTCCGTGCGCAGGTTGAAGAGCTTGGGCACCCGGAGGGGCGTGAAGGGCTCGGCCCAGAGCCCCATCGTCCCACGCATCCGCTGCTCCATGAAGACGATCTTCCAGTTGTCGAAGCGCAGCGCGACGAGGTCGCCGTCGTCCGAGAAGTAGATGAACCCCTGGCGCGGGCTCTTCTCCTCCTCACCGGTGAGGTACGGGAGCAGGTTGTACCCGTCGATGTGCACCTTGAACGTCTTGCCCGCCGCCTCGTGGCCCTTCTTCAGCTTCTCGACGACGTCGGGCTCGCCCGCCGCCGCGAGGAACGTGGGCAGCCAGTCGTGGTGCTGGACGATCTCGTTCGAGACCGACGCCCGCCGGGATCTTGCCGGGCCAGCGCACCATCATCGGCACGCGGAACGCGCCTTCCCAGTTCGTGTTCTTCTCGCTGCGGAAGGGGGTCATCGCCGCCGTCGGGCCACGTGTTCATGTGCGGCCCGTTGTCGGTCCCGTACATGACGATCGTGTCCTCCGCGATCCCGAGCTTGTCGAGCAGGTCGAGCAGCTGGCCGACGTTCTTGTCGTGGTCGACCATCGTGTCGTGGTAGGGCGACTGCCAGCGGCCGGCCTGCCCGAGGCTCCTGGCGCTTCGTGTGCGTCCGGAGGTGCATGTGCGTGGTGTTCACCCAGCAGAAGAACGGCTTGCGCCTGTTGTGCTGGCGCTGGATGAAGTCGGACGCGGCGCTCGACGAACTCGTCGTCGCACGTCTCCATCCGCTTCCTCGTCAGCGGGCCCGTGTCCTTGATCCTCTGCTTGCCGACGCGGCCCCAGCGCGGGTGCTCCTTCGGGTCGTCCTTGTTCGTCGCCTTGCACTCGAGCACGCCACGCGGGCCGAAGCGCTCGTGGAACTCCTCGAAGCCGTGCTTGCTCGGGTAGTCCGGGTCCTCCGGGTCCTCCTCGGCGTTCAGGTGGTACAGGTTCCCGAAGAACTCGTCGAAGCCGTGCACGGTCGGGAGGTACTCGTTGCGGTCGCCGAGGTGGTTCTTCCCGAACTGGCCCGTCGAGTAGCCGTGGTTCTTCAGGAGCTCGGCGATCGTCGGGTCCTCCGGCCTGCAGCCCGACGGGCGCGCCGGGGAGGCCGACCTTGCTGAGCCCGGTGCGGAAGACGCTCTGCCCGGTGATGAACGACGAGCGCCCCGCGGTGCAGCTCTGCTCGCCGTAGGAGTCCGTGAAGCGCATCCCCTCGTTCGCGATGCGGTCGATGTTCGGCGTGCGGTACCCCATCAGCCCGTCGCTGTAGCAGCTCAGGTTCGTGATGCCGATGTCGTCGCCCCAGATGACGAGGATGTTGGGCTTGTCCTGCGGCATGCGTGTCTCCTTCCGGTGCGGGCCTACGGCTCGCGCACGAGGCAGCGAAAGCCGAGGTGGTTGGTCGACGTGTCGATCGCCTGGGCCATGCGGGCCGCCGGCCGGTAGCGCCGGCAGTAGTTCGGCGCGCACAGGTGCGAGCCGCCCTTCATCACCCTGCGCGGGATCGCGGACGGGTCGTTCGGGTCGACGCTCGCCGCCCGGAGGTCGCCGCCGCAGCACGGGGATGCCGCGTCGGCGCCGGTGGAGTACCAGTCGGTCGTCCACTCCCAGACGTTCCCGGTCACGTCGTGGAGGCCGTACCCGTTCGGCGGGAAGGAGCCGACCGGCGAGGTGCCCTCGTAGCCGTCCAGGAGCGTGTTCTCGTACGGGAACTCGCCCTGCCACGTGTTCGCCATCTGCTTCCCCTTCGGCGCGAACTCGTCCCCCCAGGCGTACTCCGCGCCGTCGAGGCCGCCGCGCGCCGCGAACTCCCACTCCGCCTCGGTCGGCAGCTCTTTGCCCGCCCAGCGCAGCGTAGGCCTCCGCGTCGCTGAACGCGACGTGCACGACGGGATGCCGCTCGCGGCCGTGGAGCGAGCTCTCCGGGCCTTCCGGATGCCTCCAGTCGGCGCCGCGCGTCCACGTCCACCAGTTGAAGTGGTTGCTCAGGTCGACCGGGCCCGCTGACTTCTGGAAGACCACCGACCCGGCGAAGAGCATGTCCTCCTGCGCGTCGGGGTACTGCGCGGGGTCGGGCTCCCGCTCGGCCCAGGTCACGTGGCCGGTGGCCTTCACGAACCGGAGGAACTCGAGGTTGGTGACGGGGTGCTCGTCCATCCAGAAGCTGCCAACCGTGACCTCGCGAACGGGCGCCTCCTCCGGATAGTGGCGATCCGAGCCCATGGCGAACGTCCCGCCCGGGACGAACGCCATCCCCTTGCGTCGAGCGCCTCTCTCAGCCGCTGCCCGAGCCATCGCGACACCCTAGCGCGTAGCTGTCCCCCGATTGCAGCGGGTCCGCGAGGGATCGGCGAAGGCGCATGCGCCGTGCGCGGGCTTCAGACGCCGGTGTCGGGGCCGCGCTCCTGGCGGACGGTCGCGTCCAGCACCTCGCGGACATGCGTCGGATCGACGAGCGCCTTGAACTCGAGCGGTCCGCCGGAGGAGCCGGCCGTGTCGATCTGGAGCGTCCCGACGCCGAACATCCGGTCGAAGAGGGTCTGGTGGAGCGTGATGTCCTGCACGCGCTCGAGACGGGCCGTCTGCTCGTTGATGGAAACGAGGCCGTGACGGACGACGATGCGCCGGTTCGTGATTGCGTACTTCCAGCGGATCGTCTCTAGGAGGGCCCAGACCACCGTCACGGCCGCGACGAGGCCGACGACGATGAGCGTGACCAGCCACGAGAAGTCGGCCCACAGGCAGACGACGAGGGCAAGGATCGTGAGCAGAACGCCAGGCGCGAGGATCGCCAGACGCCCGCGCCACGAAGGCCGGCCGGACCAGACCTCCCGTTCCTCCTCGGCAGCCATCGTCAATCCCGCTCGGGCAGCAGCAACGAGAGCAGTGCGGTCACGACCGCGATCACCAGCGCCGCGAAGAAGTACGCCCAGAAGCCGTCGATCTCGAGCCGGTCGGTCAGGAGCGTCGTCACCCAGAGCACGATCATGTTGATCACGATCGAGAAGAGCCCGAGCGTGAGGACGATGAGCGGGAACGTGAAGATCCGCAGGATCGTCCCGAGGATCACGTTTACGAGGGCCAGGACCGCCGCCACGAGCAGGATCGACCAAAAGCCGCCTTCCACATCCACGCCCGGGACGATCCAGGCCGCGACCACCACCGCCGCGGCGATCACGAGCCAAGCGAGCAGCAGACCCATCGGGCGGGACGATAGCGCTGCCTGCGGACGCTCCGCCATCGGCCGTTCGGGTTAACCGAACCGGCGGAAGCCTGGTAGCCGCCTTACGTCCGTTCGAGCGCCCTGGGAGAGTGGGCCTACGCACGAACGACCCCATTCTTTCGCTCACGGAGGCCACACACGATGACCCGAACGCTCACCGCACATGCAGAAGAGGCCGGTCTTCGCGCGCTCCGCGACATTCTCGACGGCGATGTAGTCGCGCCCGGTGACCCGGAGTGGGACGAGGCCCGCGGCGCCTGGAACCTGGCGGCCGACCAGCGACCCGCTGCCGTTGTCTATCCCGAGTCGGTCGACGACGTCGTCGCGGTGGTCGGCTTTGCCCGCGACGAGGGCTTCCGCCTGACGACGCAGAGCACCGGCCATTTCGCCGACACCCTCGATTCCCTCGACGACACCATCCTCGTGAAGACCTCGCGCCTGCGCGGCCTCGAGATCGACCCCGAGGCGCGCACGGCCCGCGCCGAGGCAGGCGTTCTCTGGGAGGACGTAAGCATGGCCGCGTCCGAGCACGGGCTGGCCGGCCTTGCCGGATCCGCGCCCGACATCGGCGTGGTCGGCTACACGCTCGGAGGCGGCCTCGGCTGGCTCGCCCGCCGCTACGGCCTCGCCGCCAACAGCGTCGTCGCCGTCGAGCTCGTCACTGCCGACGGCCGCCGGGTGCGCGCCGACCGCGACCACGAGCCGGACCTCTTCTGGGCGGTTCGCGGCGGCGGCGGAAGCTTCGGCATCGTCACCGCCATCGAGTTCGCGCTCTTCCCGGTGCCCGAGGTCTACGCAGGCGCCCTCTTCTTTCCCTTCGAGCGCGCCGGCGAAATCCTGAATGCCTGGCGCGAGTGGGTCGAGGGCACACCGGTCGAGCTGACCTCTGTGGGCCGTCTCATGCAGTTCCCGCCGATCCCCATGGTTCCGGAGGCGCTCCGCGGGAAGTCCTTCGTCATCGTCGAGGCCGCCTACATCGGCAGCGAGGAGGACGGCGCTGCCCTGCTTCAGCCGCTCCGTGAGCTCGGCCCGGCGATGGACACGTTCGGGACGATCCCGGTCGAAGACCTTCGCCACCTCCATATGGACCCGCCCAGCCGGTTCCCGCGGCCGGCGACGGCTTCAACCTCGCCGACGTGACGCCGGAGACCCTGAACGCGCTCGTCGCGGTCGCCGGCCCGTGCTCGGGCTCGCCGCTCCTCTCCGTGGAGCTGCGCCAGCTCGGCGGCGCCGTCGCCGAGCCTTCGAGCGAGCACGGCGCGGTCGGCACGATCGACGCCGGCTTCGCCCTCTTCGCTGCCGGCATTGCCGGCGACGAAGAGACGAGGGGCTTCGTCGAGGCGCGCGTCACGGCGCTCAAGGCAGCGCTCGGGCCGTGGACGGTCGACCGCGGCTACTTCAACCTCGCCAACAGCCCGCAGGACGGCGAGTCCCTCTTCCCCCCCGAGACCTATCGCGGCCTACAGTGGATCAAGGCTGCGTACGACCCCGCGGAGCTCTTCCGCGCGAGCCATCCCATCCGGCCGCCGCACGCCGGTAGGCCTCTCCCCTCCCCCCGCCGGAAAGGCCCGCGTCCAGGCGGGCCTTTCCTCTAACTTGCCCGCGTGCGCGTCACATTGGTCCGCCACGCGACGCTGCTGGTCGAGCTGAAGGACCGTCGCTTCCTCGTCGAGCCGATGCTCGACCCCGTGGGGGCCAGGCCTCCCGTCGAAGACTCACCGAGCCCACGCCCGAACCCGCTCGTGCCGCTGCCGATGCCGGCCGAAGAGGTCGTCGCGGACCTCGACGCGGCCATCGTCACCCACCTCCATCGCGACCATTTCGACGAGACCGGCGCGCGCCTCCTCCCGCGGGACGTGCCGGTGTTCTGCCAGCCCGAGGACGTAGATCGCTTACGTGCAGAGGGCCTCGACGCACGGCCGGTCGAGGATGAGCGCGTCTGGGACGGCCTGAGAATCGCGCGCACCGGCGGACGCCATGGAACCGACGAGGCCACGGTCCGGGAGCTCGCGCCGGTGAGCGGCTTCGTCCTCGACGGGCTCTACATCGCCGGCGACACGGTCTGGTGCGCCGAGGTCGAGGAAGCACTCGAACGGCACCGCCCACGGGTCGCCGTCGTCAACGGAAGCGGCGCGCGCTTCGTCCGAGGCGGGCCGCTCGTGATGACCGCGCCTCAGATCCGCGAGGTCGTCGAGCGCGTGCCGACGGTGGTCGTCGTGCACCTCGAGGCGATCGACCACTGCTTGGAGACGCGGGCCGAGATACGCGCCGCCGTCCCGGAGGCGATCGTCCCCGAGGACGGCGAGACGCTCGAGCTCGACTGACCCTTCAGGAAGCTAGGTCTCGTCCCAGTTCACCGTCAGCTGGTAGATGATGATGATGTCGAGCGTGATGATGAGGATCGACCAGATCGGGTAGGTGCTCATCCACGCGATCTGCCCGAACGCGTTCACCATGCAGAAGAAGATCGCCGTCCAGCGCGCCCATCCTCTGCCTGCGAACAGGCCGAGGCCCGCGAGGACCATCACGATGCCGAGGATCAGGTGGATCCAGCCCCAGGCGGTGAAGTCCCAGACGATCAGCCCCTGCTCGCCGACGGTCAGGGCCTCGTCGTTGAAGAGCGCCGTCAGGCCCCAGATGATGTTGAAGACCCCGACCATGAAGAGAATCACGCCGGCGAAGAAGGCCCAGCCGCTCGGCGTCGCCCTGCCGATTCCCCCCGTGTCCATCTGCGTCCGCGTTGCCTGTGTTCTCGGGTCGGTCACGACCAGCTCCTTTCGCTCGGCGGATCCTGCCGAATTCTGGCAACCGCCGCGGACGGGGCCTGATGCTTCGACCGGCGAAAGCATCTAGGCTCGCGGAGTGAAAGGCAGCCGGAACACACTGGTCTTCATCCCTGCCTGGAACGAGGAGAAGAACCTGCCGGCCGTCCTCGACGAGCTGGCAGAGGGGCTCCCTGACGTCGACCTGTTGGTCATCGACGACGGCTCGACAGACGACACAGCGCGAGTTGCGCGCGAGCGGGGGGCCGAGGTGAAGAGCTTCGGGGAGAACCGCGGCCTGCCTTTCGGAGTCGCCGCAGGCTACGCGTATGCCGCCGAGCAGGGCTATGCGTACTGCGGCAGGGTGGATGCGGACGGTCAGCATCCGGTAGTCGAGCTGGCGCGGCTGCTCGAGCGGGTTCGCTCGGGGGCGTGCGACGTCGCGGTCGGCTCGCGCTTCGTCTCGGGGAACGGCTACGAGCCGGGTCGCTATCAGCCCAGCCCGGCACGGGTCGTCGGGACGTCGCTCTTGCGGAAAGGCATGGGCCACGTGCTCGGCAGGCCGTTCGCGGACGCGACCAGCGGCATGTACGCGGTCAACGCGAAGGCGATGCCGATCCTCGCCGAGCCGTACGCGACCGGCGCCCCCGAGGTCGAAGGGCTGCTGCGCCTCCGCGACGCCGGCCTCGTCGTCGAGGAGCTGCCCGTCAACATGCGCGAACGGGCGAGCGGCGAGTCGAAGCTCGTCGGCAAGAAGGCGCTGCTCCTCGTGCTGACGGTGATCGGCACGCTCTTCGCATACCGGCGCGTCCGCGGACGCTGACGCTTCCCCGCGTCACGCCCTGAGGGTACGATCCCGCCAATGAGCAGTTGGGGCCTCTATTTCGCCTTCCTCATTCCGCCGCTCCTCATCGGGCTGGGGGTGCAGTGGTGGTTGAAGAAGACGTTCGCCGAGCAGGCACGCGTCGCCGTCTCGCACGGCATGAACGGAGCGCAGGTGGCACGGGCAGTTCTCGATGCCAACGGCCTCAACGAGGTCCCCGTCCACGTCTCGCCGGGCGGGCCGCTCTCCGACCACTACGACCCTCGCAAGCGCTCGGTGCATCTCTCGCACCCGGTCTACGACGAGGTTTCGATCAGCGCCACGGCCGTCGCCGCCCACGAGGTTGGCCATGCGATCCAGCACAAGGAGGCCTACACCTTCTTCCGCTTCCGCTCGGCGCTCTTCCCGGCGGTCGCCTTCTCGTCGAGCATCTGGATGTGGCTGCTGATCATCGGCTTCCTGCTGAACGCGGCCGGCCTCGTGCTCGTCGCGATCATCCTCTACTCGGTCGCCGTGCTCTTCCAGTTCGTGACGCTGCCGGTCGAGTTCGACGCGTCCAGGCGCGCCGCCGTGCAGCTTGGGAACCTCGGCTTGACCACGACCCAGGAGACGGGCGGGGTCAAGAAGGTGCTGAACGCCGCCGCCCTCACGTACGTCGCGGGCGCGCTGGCCGCCCTCACGCAGCTCCTCTACTTCGTCCTCCTCTTTCTCGGCAACCGCGAGTAGCAGGTCGTCGCGCTTCGTGCGCACGCGCGCGTATACGTAGGTGCCTGAAGGTCGGGCGCCTATGATCGGTGCGCATGTTCTTCCGGCAGGTTCTGCACGAGGACCTCGGCTGTGCTTCGTACGTCGTCGCGGACGGCGGCGAGGCGGCCGTGATCGACCCGAAGTGGGATGTCGAGGACTACCTGCGGCTTGCCGAGGAGCACGGCTTCGCGGTCACGCACGTGCTCGAGACGCACAACCACGCCGACCACGTCTCCGGGAAGGGCAGGCTCGCACAGGCGACGGGCGCGACGATCCACGTCCCGGCGGCGGCGGGCGTCGACTTCGCGCACGAGCCGCTGGCCGACGGCGACCAGGTGGCCTTCGGCGACGTCACGATCACCGCTCTCGCCACGCCCGGCCACCGGCCCGAGCACACGGCGTACCTCGTCGCCGACGAGTCGCGCGGCCACGAGCCGTGGCTGGTCGTCACCGGCGACTCGCTCTTCGTCGGCGACGTCGCGCGACCCGACCTCGCGGTCGACAAGGAGGAGGGGGCGCGGGGCCTCTATTCCTCGGTCAAGCGCCTGCTGGCGCTCGGGGACTTCGCTGAGGTCTGGCCCGGGCACATCGGCGGCTCGCTCTGCGGCGGCGCGGGGATGAGCGAGAAGCCGGGCACGACGATCGGCTTCGAGCGGCGCTTCAACCGCCTCCTCGCGAGCAAGGACGAAGAGTCCTTCGTCGGCGCGCTGACGAAGAGCCTGGCGCCGCAGCCGCCGAACTTCGAGCGCATCGTCGCGCTCAACCGCGGCCCGCTCCTCACCGAGGCGACCGCCGTCGAGACGCTCCTGCCCGCCGCGGTGCAGGCGAGACTCGACGCGGGCGCGACCCTGCTCGACGGGCGCGACACGGTGACCTACGACGCCGCGCATGTGCCGGGCTCGATCAACGTCACGATGGTGCGAGCCGCCGTGGGGACGCGAGCCGCCTGGGTCGTCGACCCGGAGAGCGAGGTGCTAGTCACCGCAGACACGGACGACGAGGCGCGGCGGTTCGCGCTCCTGCTCGAGGCGGTCGGGTTCCGGCGCATCGGCGGTCTACTCGGCGGAGGTGTCGAAGCCTGGCGCGAGGCCGGCCTTCCGCTCGAGACCACGGTCGCCATCGACATCCCCGAGCTCGCCGCACGGCTTCGCGGCGACGCCGTGCGCCTGCTCGACGTCCGCGACCTGGACGAATGGGAGGAAGGCCACGTCGAGGGCTCGCGGCACCTTCCCTACTACGACCTGCGGAACGGAGTTCCCGACGATCTCCGGAACGGGGGAAAGCCGCTCGCGGTTGCCTGCTCGATCGGGAATCGCAGCTCGATCGCGGTCTCGCTCCTTCGCCGCGCCGGCGTGGACGACGTCATCCACGTCGTGGACGGCGGCGTCGCCGAGCTCGCCAGCGAGGGTATCGAGCTCGTTCGAACGGGCTGAGAAAAGAGGCTCTCTTGCTAGACTCCGCCGCGCAGGGCGGCGTAGCTCAGCTGGTTAGAGCAGCGGAATCATAATCCGTGTGTCGCAGGTTCGAGTCCTGCCGCCGCTACTCTCGACTGAGGCCGCGCTCGAGTTCCGCGACGAAGGTGAACCCGCCCCGGCCGAGCAGCTCCCCGTAGCCCTTCCGGAAGCGCGGCCACACGTACACCGTGTAGCGCTCGCCCGGCGTCAACCTGTGCCACCCGCCCTGGAACCTCCAGCCACGGTCGAGCTGCAGTCTCGACTTGTCCGGCCACCTACTGAGGATCTTGCGCCCGTCGTGCCAGACCTGAGCGTTGTACTCGACCTGCCCCGCGAACGTCCACCCAGTCGAGGAGCGGCGCCGACGTGACCCGCGCGCGCCGCCGGGGCTCCAGCAGCGGCTTCGAGAACCTGAACGAGCGCGTGCGGTTGCGTTGGTTTCCCGCGCGGTCCCGGCACCAGCCGGTGACGGAGGCGCGCGCCGTGTCCGGGCCCCGGTAGACCCTGGACGAGCAGTTGGCCACGCCGGAGACCGCGTCTTTCCCGGCGAAGCGGACGCGAACGTCCTTGGCGTACCAGCCGTACAGGTCCGGTCGCCTTCCGAGGATCGCCCGGACCGTCGGCGCCGTGTCGTCGTACTCGAACCGGACGCTGTCCGTGGCCGGGTGTCCGGCTCCGTTGCGGCACCTGGCCCTGACCTTCACCGCGGCCCTGTTCGGACCGCGGTAGGACGGGACCGGGCTGCAGCCGCCCGACCCCGGAGACGTTGTCCTTGACCTCGACTGTGAAGCCGACGCGGTGGTTGAACCAGCCGTTCCTGTCCGCCTGCCTGCTCGGCCGGACCGTGACTTTGGGCGGCGTCTTGTCGAGCTTCACGACATATGTGGTCGAGACCGTTTGACCCACGTTGTTCGTCACGGTGCAGGTGAAGGGAATTCCCTTGGTCTCCACTCGGACCGTCTTTGTGTCGCAGCCAACCGTCGAGTCGATCTCGGGCTCCAGGACCGTAGCTCCAAGCGACTCTGGTGTTCTCTACGTGCCACCCGTTCGCTCCCAGTTTCCCCGTGACGTCCAGGATGATGAACGGCGGCGCCGAGTGGAGGTCGCTGCGGCCCTGCGCTGCTCCGACCGGGAGGAGCGCGACGGCGGCGAGGAGGGCGACGAATGTGCACCGCTTGACCATGCTCAATCTCCTGGAGGTGGATCAGGCGAGGGACCGGAGCCGCCGCCGGGCGCTGGGTCGGGGCTGGGCGACGTGTCGGGCGCCGGGCTACCCCCGCTGGACGGCGGGGAGCTCCCCTGCGACGTCGTTCCCGAGCTCGCCGGCTGCGACACCGGCGCGGGCTCCCCGGCATCGGCGACCGCGAGAATCGCCGGCTGCGCAACTTCGAGGACGCGAATCCGACCGTCGGCGACGCGCGCGGTGCTCGTGCGGCGCGGGAGCGCGGCCCGGTCGCCGTTCAGGTGCGCGACCAGGTAGCTGGGCGCTCCGAGCCGAAGCCACAGCCGTCCGTGGAAGCGGAGCGACTTGCCCCGTTTGAGGGTTCCCTCCCAGAGGAGTCGTCCGTCGGCCGAGTCGCGTCGCACTGCGAGCCACGAGGCGCCGTGCGCCGCCGCGAGCTGCAACGCCACTCCTTGCCTTTCCGGAGCACTGTCCGGCGTGGCGCCGCGGTCGGCGACCGGCCTGGCGGTCGCGTCGTGGCTCTCCCGTAACGGTGCGGCGGTAACGACCTGCCCGCGCGGCGTCCGGTCGCCCACGACGAGCAGGAGACCAAGGGACGCGAGCGCCGCCAGCGCGGCGAAGCCGGCTCCCGCCAGCGAGAGTCTCCGGCGAGGCTCGCGCGGGCCGGCGGCGGGCACGGCCTCGGACGGCTCGAGCTCGTCCTCCTCTTCCTCCTGTCACGTAGCCGAGCTCTTCCGCCCAATGATCGATGCCGCCGTACCGGCTGGCGGCGAGGTAAAGGTCTCCTCGTCCGGCGTCCTTGAATTCGGACGCGCGTGGCCAGCCTCCCAGCTCGTCGCAGAACGATTCGAGCTCCTCTCGGATCCGCTCGGGAGTCCATTTCCGACGCCGTCCGCCCCCTGCTCGGGCAACGCGGTAGCGAGTAGCACGGCCGGAGCCGAGACGCTCCACGATTCCGAGCTTGACGAGCTCAGCCAGGTCGTACGCGGCCTGCGAGCGGCTGACGTGGGCGAGCGTCTCGTAGTCGGCCCGGGTGAACTGCTCATCCGGGCGCGCACCCACCTCGGCGAGTACTCGCTCCTGGGCCGGCTTCAAGACGCGCGTGAAGCCGTCGAATTCTTCGGCGTTGTCGCGGTCGAGCTCGTTCACGGTCGACAGGGGAGCCGCCTCGTGCGGAAAATTGCGAGTCTGGATCTTCGCGCGTTTCCGCCCGAGAATCAAGTCTTTCTCCAGGCGATCCCGAGTCGTTCTCCACCTGATCTCATCAGGCGGTGGCGAGTCGTGTGCCGAGCCCCTTCCGGGACGGATGTCTTTTCGTCCAATCGAATTGAAACGGCCTGGTTCGCCCATTTGTGGGCTTGAGCGGAGGCCGGTCGAGTCAACCGTCCAGACAGAGAAATGCCCTTGTCAGATTTTGGTTCTTGAGGAAAGGATGAAATCTCGGAAGAAACGCCTTTACTTTCGCGTCCAGGGGGTGTACCAATGTACCTCGGTCCGAACTTTTGATGAGGACGTTCACGGTGGAATCCAGGGCGAACGGTCGCCAGCAGGCAAGCGGCCTGTTGGCGTTGTTCTCGGTCATCGTTGCCGTCTCTCTCGCGCTCGCGGGAAGAGCCGAGGCGGCAGGACAAGGTGGCGGCGGCGGCGGCCAGGCACCCGAGCGGGCTGAAGGGCACGCTCGGGCTGGTCTCGCAGCAGGCGAGCCAGACCGCCCAGGCCGCGGGCGCGCAGGCGAACGCGGCCCAGGTCCAGCCGGTCAACATCGCCGTCACGGTGATCGTGAACAGCCCGGGCAGCAAGCCGGTGATCGTGCAATCGAACGGGAACTCCGCAGGTGCATCGGCCGGGAACTCGAGCTCGACCTCGCAGAACTCTGGTCGGGCGTTCGAGCACGGCTCGGGTTCGAGCAACGGCTCAGGAGGAGGCGGCTCCGGAGGCGGGGCTCGGGCCTCAGGAGGCGGGCAATCGCAGCCGGCGTCACAGGGCAGCCACACTGCCCAGGGCGCTGGCGCGCAGGCGGGAGCGGCGCAGGTGCAGCCGGCCAACATCGCGACTCCGGTCGTCGTGAACAGCCCGGGCAGCAAGCCGGTGATCGTGCAGACGAACGGAAATTCGGCGGGCGCAACGGCAGCGAACTCCAGCTCGACGAACCAGGCTTCGGGTCCGTCGCAAGGAGGTGGCGCGCCGGCGTCGCGGCCCCCGAACTCCCCGGCTCCGAACGCGCCGTCTTCGCCCCCCGCAATTCCCACGATCGACTTCGGAGGGATCAACGACTTCGTCGGTCCAGTGACCGGCTGGAACCTGAACCTGAACCTGGACTGGATTCTCGACCTGGTGGGTTACCGCATCCACCGATGCCCGAGTGGCCTGTCCCGGGACCTGACTGGCCGTTCCCCGACGGGAGTAGTCCGCCCGCAGACGGGGCCGGCCACCCGCCGAAGGACGATGCTGTGGGCGGCGGTCGCTCGCCGGGCGCGGCGATGTAACGGGCTGGGCCGGGTGGACGGCTTCGTCCAACCCCGCCGCCGGATCCGGCGCTGGGCCAAGGTCCGGCGTTTCGTCCAGTTTCGTCCAAACCCCTGCAAAGACGGCAGATCCGTCGCCCCTTCCGCTGGTTCCGCTTCCCCTTCCTCCGCTTCCGTCTCCCACCGCCGGTGGAGGGCTTTTCAGCCCCGCCGGCCTCGTTCTCGGCGCCATTGCGACTCTGGCGCTCTACCTCGCTTCTCTCGGGCTCCTTCTCCGGCGGCTCGGCCTCGCCTCGGCGCCTTGGCGGCACCAGGCGTACCTCTCGCCGCTTCAGCGACCCGGCTGACCCCTCCTAGGTCCCGTTCTTTCGTGTGCCGGTCCTTAGTCGACACCGGCGCACCACTCGACGACTTAGGAGGAAATGTGAAAACGAGACTGATTGCACTGATCGCGAGTACCGTCGCCCTCGGGCTGGGCACAAGCCCGGCATGGGGGCAGGGCGCTCCCGGTCAGGCGCAGAACGTAGGCCAGTCGGCATCGACGAGCCAGAACGCGAACGCCAATGCGAACGCGGGCCAGAACGCGGTCAACGCGAACTCGCCCGTGACCGTCGCAGGCGGGAACGTGTCCGGCGGGTCGAGCTCGGCCAACCAGGCCGCCTCGAACACGGCGGCTGCGGCGGCGGTAAACGCCGCCTCGACCGCGCAGAACGCTCCGCCAACCAGGTCGGTGGCTCCAGCTCGTGCACCTCCGGGTGCGGGGGCGCGGGTCAGGCCCAGTCGGTCGGCCAGTACGGCGAACACGAACCAAAACGCGAACGCGAACGGGAACGCGAACCAGAACGCGGTCAACGCGAACGTGCCCGTGACCGTCGCCGGCGGGAACGTGTCCGGCGGGTCGAGCTCGGCCAACCAGGCAGCCCAGAACACCGGGGCTGCAGCGGCCGTAAACCTCGCCTCGACCGAGCAGAACGCTCTGGCCAACCAGGAAGGTGGCTCCAGCTCGTGCACCTACGGGTGCGGGGGCGCGGGCCAGTACCAGGCCATCGGCCAGTCTGCGTCTACGACCCAGAACGCGAACGCCAATTCGACCGCCAACCAGAACGCAGTCAACGCGAACGTTCCGGTGACGATCGCTGGCGGGAACGTGTCCGGCGGGTCGAGCTCGGCCAACCAGTCGGCCACGAACACTGCTGCCTCGCTCGCGCTCAATGCGAGCAGCACTGAGCAGAACGCTCTGGCCAACCAGGTAGGTGGCTCCAGCTCGTGCACCTACGGGTGCGGGGGCGCAGGCCAGTACCAGGCCATCGGCCAGTCTGGCGTCCACGACCCAAAACGCGAACGCCAATTCGACCGCCAACCAGAACGCAGTCAACGCGAACGTTCCGGTGACGATCGCTGGCGGGAACGTGTCCGGCGGGTCGAGCTCGGCCAACCAGTCGGCCACGAACACTGCTGCCTCGCTCGCGCTCAATGCGAGCAACACTGAGCAGAACGCTCTGGCCAACCAGGTCGGCGGCTCCAGCTCGTGCGCCTACGGGTGCGGGGGCGCAGGCCAGTACCAGGCGATCGGCCAGCAGGCAGCGACCTCGCAGACCGCGAACGCCAACGCCAACGCAAACCAGAACGCCGTGAACTCGAACGCTCCCGTGACGATCGCAGGCGGGAACGTGTCCGGCGGGTCGAGCTCGGCCAACCAGGCGGCCTACAACACCGGTGCCGCCGCGGCCGTAAACCTCGCCTCGACCGAGCAGAACGCTCTGGCCAACCAGGTCGGCGGCTCGAGCTCGTGCGGCGCTAGGGTGCGGGGGCGCAGGCCAGTACCAGGCGATCGTCCAGGCAGCGGCTACGACCCAGAACGCCAATGCGAACGCGAACGCCGCGCAGAACGCGGTCAACGGGAACACCCCCGTGACCACTGCGGGCGGGAACGTCTCCGGCGGGTCGAGCTCGGCCAACCAGGCGGCGTACAACACCGCGGCTGCCGCGGCTGTGAACCTCGCCTCGACCGAGCAGAACGCTCTGGCCAACCAGGTCGGTGGCTCCAGCTCGTGCACCTACGGGTGCGGGGGCGCCGGTCAGTACCAGGCCGTCGCCCAGCAGGCCGCGACCTGGCAGAACGCCAACGCCAACGCCAACGCCTACCAGAACGCGATCAACTCGAACGCTCCCGTGATCACCGCAGGCGGGAACGTCTCCGGCGGGTCTAGCTCCGCCAACCAGATCGCTTCCAACGTAGGCGCGGCGCTGTCGTTGAACCTGGCCGCCACGCTGCAGCAGGCGCTCGCCAACCAGGTCGGGTAGCCGTGCCGCCAATCGTCGAGAACACGAGATCGAGCTAGGACCGGAACGAAGGAGCCCAAACGGGCGGCCGCCGCAGACTTGCGGCGGCCGCCCTCCTCATTTTCGGAGAGTCTCAGCAGGTGCCTCGCGGTCGCAGCTACAATCCCCGGCGCGGCGGGATGACCAGACCCGGTCGTTCGCGCTGCGAGTCTTTGCAGACGGCAAGAGAAGAGAGAGCTGAAGGTTGGCAACCGGAGTACGAGTAGGGATCACGCTCGCGTGCACTGAGTGCAAGCGGCGGAACTATCAATCGCAGAAGTCGAAGCGCAACACGCCTGACCGCTTCGAGGCGAAGAAGTACTGCCGCTGGTGCGGCCGCCACACGCTGCATCGGGAGACCAGGTAAGGCACTAAGTGGCGAAGCCGTCCCGCACCCGCCGCAAGCGCAGCGACTTCCAGGCTCCGGCCCAGCCGCAGCGCTCGCGCGCCCCGCAGCGCCAGGTCAAGCCGACCGGCCAGCCCAAGAGCCAGACCGGTCAGAAGCGCGAGAAGCGCGGCGGCCTGCGTGCGTTCATCGCCGAGTGCTGGGCCGAGCTCCGCAAGGTCGACTGGCCCGGCCGCTCGCAGCTGATCTCCGCCACGATCGTCGTCATCATCGCCGTCGCGATCACCGGCGCCTATCTCTTCGTGGCCGACTGGGCCTTCCAGCGGCTCGTCCGCGACGTCATCCTCAACCTCTGGCCACCGATCATGTTCCGCTGGTACGTCGTCAACACCTACTCGGGCCACGAGAACAAGGTCAAGGCCAACCTCGAGCACCGGATCGACTCGATGGGCCAGACCGCGCGCTTCCGCCGCGTCGTCGTGCCCACCGAGCAGGTCGTGGAGACGAAGGACGGCCAGAAGGTGCAGATCGAGAAGCGTGTCCTGCCCGGCTACGTGCTCGTCAACATGGATCTCAACGACGAGGCCTGGACGGTCGTGAAGAACACGCCCGGGGTCACCGGCTTCGTCGGCTCGGGCACCAAGCCCGTGCCGCTCTCGCAGCCGGAGGTCGACCGCATCCTCCACACCGCCACCGCGGCGGCCGACCGGCCGCGGACGGCCGTCGAGTTCGGTCTCGGCGAGACCGTCAAGATCACCTCGGGGTCGCTGTCCGACTTCGACGGCGAGGTGATCGACGTCAACTCGGACCAGCAGAAGCTCAAGGTGCTCGTGAACATCTTCGAGCGCCAGACTCCGGTCGAGGTGAGCTTCGACCAAGTCAAGAAGATGGATTGAACTAATGGCCAAGAAAGTCCTCACACTCATCAAGCTTCAGATCCCGGGCGGCCAGGCCAACCCGGCACCACCGGTCGGCCCGGCGCTGGGCCAGCACGGGGTCAACATCATGGAGTTCTGCAAGGCGTTCAACGCGCAGACGCAGCAGGAGAACGGGCGCATCATCCCGGTGGAGATCACGGTCTTCGAGGACCGCTCCTTCTTACGCCGCACCGAGCCACCCGGTTCGGCCAGCTGGTTCAGTCAATAGGGCGTCCGCCGCGCCACAGGCCACCTGAACTGCGGATTTCACGATCGCATCAGCTTCGCTGAAACCTCGCCGAGCACAGTTGTTGCGTGATCGGGCCAACCGATGGTCCACAACCGAAGGAGACACACATGACCGCATTGAAGATCCCGTCGCTGATCGGGGGGCGCGGCCGTTCTCGCCGCGGTCACCATCGGGCTGACCTCTGCAATGACGCCCACGGTTTCATCAACAATCTCGCCCCGGCAGTTCCCCGGCGGCATGGACTATGGATTCTTCGGCGACGACCCCGACTCAAACGATCGCCTTGTCGGCCCTATATACGCCTACCGCGTCCCCGCCCCCTCAACCGGGCTATCTGATCGCCCAATCGGATGGCATCCACTTCTTCCAGATAATTAGCGTGCCCAAGCCTCCTCAACGAAGACGACGGCGTGTTCGACGACACTGACGGTCTATGTCGAGGCGGATTTCGTCGACGGTGATGGTGGCAAGCGGAGGGCGTTCAGCAACCCGGTCTCCGGCACCTTCTGGTCCGGGTGACAGCGCCTGTCCGGTGCGCGCGATTGGTGCGTATCGGGCAGGCTTACCCGTTCGACGCTTACCGACGCAGCCTCGAACGCCCCCAATTAGCGCCGGCGCCGCCGCGGCAACCGACCCTTTCAGGGCGATTGGTAGGACCCCGTTAACTGATCCAGCCGCGAGTAAGCGTCGGTTATCGGTGGGTGATACCGGAGCCAGCGTAGCTGGCGGAGTTTGGTAGCCGATGCCGCGCCTCGGACCGAATCCGACCGCTCGGTCACGGGCCGCACGCTCGCTGAAGATCCTGGGTCCCTAGCCGCTACTTGAGGATCGACTTCCGACAATTTGTTGGTGATGTGGAGTGGCCCGATTGTGCCGAATCCTCAAGCGGCTAGCGGGTTTCGATGGCGAGATGGCTGAAGGGTTTGCATATCGATGCGGTCTCGTTCCCAGGGGCGGACGAGCGCGTCCAGTGCGCGGGTGTGCGTCCCATGCGGGGGCTGCGCACCGCGGCGAGGATCGGGGTGATGACCGGGTCGCGGAGGGTGTGCAGGGCGTTGGTGCGCGCACTGAGGGGCGTTACACACTGGATTCGCATGCAGGCCTATCGGCGCGCTCTTACTCAGAACCGGTCGCGATCGGTGACGGGAGGAGTCCGTTGACGAGTGCTTCGAGGCCGTAGCGGTACGTGTCGCGAGCGGTGAGTTCGGCCCAGTCGTTGGCGATGGCGGACAGTTGCGGGTACTCGTCGACGTTGATGTGGGAGAAGATCTTGTCGCGGTAGGTCGGACCGGGATTGGTCACTCGCCGGCGAGCGGCCGTGTTGCGCAGGATGATCTCGCCGGCTGTGTAGTACCAGAGGGTCCGGTAGGCGTGGACTGCCTGGCGCGGCGACAGCCCCGCCCCGACGGCGGCGTCGATGACGTGCTCGACGTACCAGAGTGCGGCGTCGGCCATCAGGTCGTCCGAGGTGAGGACTTCCACGATCCAGGGACACGATGCGAAGCCGTCGTGGAGGGTGCGGAAGATGGTGACGATCCGCTGGCGCGGGTCCGCGGGGAGCCGCGGGTGTTGCATCGTCGCGGCGAAGTCCTCGAGGAGGAGCAGCAACAGGGCGTCCTTGTCGCTGACGTGGTGATAGAGGGCCATCGGGGTGGTACCGACCTCGTCGGCGAGCCGGCGCATCGTGAGGCGGTCGAGCCCTTCGTCGTCGACGATCCTTCGGGCGGCTTTGACGATGACGTCGCGCGAAACCCGGGGTGGCCGACCCGGCGGGCGGGGCTTGGCGGACGACGCGACTCTCTCGTTCATGGTTGCTCTCGGTGGACCTTACCTGTAGTGTTTCTATACATGTATAGAAACACCCGCGGATCCGCCCTCCCAAGCGCAACGGTGAGCCCGGTCGACCTATTCACCGACGCCCTCCACTTCAACCATGACGGCGACCTTCACGCCGGTCCGCCCCGAATGCCCGACGGCGACTGGCAGCTCGCCAGCTTTCATGTCGAGACCGACGCCGACGTGCACGCCGACCACTGGGAAATGCACCCCGCCGGCGAGGAAGCGGTGTGCTGCGTGCGCGGGGCATTCCGCGTGTACCTGCGCGCCACGAACCCCGACGCCGCCGACGTGCCGGTGAGGTTGCGTGCGGGTGAGGCGGTAATCGTCCCTCGCGGGACATGGCACCGACTCGAGCTCGACGAGCCGAGCGACATCATGTCGATCACGATGCGTCGCGGGACTCAAGCGGAACGGCGGGTCACGGCATGACCCGTCGCGGCCGCGCTGCTGACTCGGCTCGACGGCCAGTTCACACCGGGAGTCCGGATGCGGGTGGCGGTTCAATCCTGCGATCACGCCACCACGTCAGCCGCGCGAATGATCGGCGGTAGATTGGGCGTCTTGCTACGTCACACACGCAAGGAGCAATCCCCCTGCCACTGAAACTACTTCGAGCTGCCACCATCTTGTTGGTCGCGCTGGTAACGGGTCTGGCATTCGCCCATGTTCTCGAGCTACCCGCGAAGATGCAGTACGACGCTGACGTCTACATATTCCTTCAGCAGTCGCTGTACGTTCAATGGGGTCCGCCACATGTCGGCGGAGTGCTCGAACCATTGGCGATCGCAGCCACCGCCGTCTTGGCATTCTTCACACGAAAGGCGAAGCGCGACTTCAGGTTTGCCTTGGGTGCGGTGGTCGCACTCTTGCTTGCGTTTCCAGTCGTCTTCTTTTGGCTGGTTGCTCCGGCAAACTCGATCTTCCTCGCCACATCGCTGCCCGATATTCCGCCCAATTGGGCTGACCAACGGTCAAACTGGGAAACCGGCCACGCTATCCGCTTCGGACTTCAGTTTGCGGCACTTGCACTCCTTGTTCTACCGCTGGCACTCAACGCAAAGCCGTCTCCGGGTGACGCCGCAGGCGCCTAACCTTCGACCTTCCCGAATTACCTTGACACAGCCAGTACGCCGATTCTGAGGCCGTCTTGGCACTTCACAAGCACGCGACTAAGGGTGCGTGAGGCGTCAGTCGTACCGGGCCAGGGCCGCACGCGCCCGAACGATCGCCTCGGCACCACTCGACCCGTCGGACCGGCCTTCGCCGACGCGGTCACCCAGGCACGGCGAGCTGCGTCGCGGTCAACGGCGAGGGCTTACCCGCCTGGAGAGCGCGCGGTGCAGCGCGATGGCATCCTCGTCGGCGCCGAGCCGAAGAGCAACCGAGTCAGCAGATGAGGCGCAACCCGCCGCCCCAGGGTGCCGCCGTGCCGACGCCCCGTCCGCTCCGATCCCGACCGCAAGCTCGCCAAGGCCGCCCGCAAGGCCGCGCCACGGCATCGCAGCTGGATGGCCAATCGCGGTCAATGAACCGCCGCGAGCGTGCGCAAAGTGCCAGGGGATTAGTCCAGGAAGCCGTGCAGCAGGGCGGCCGACCCGGCGACGTGTGCCCGCATCGCCGTGGCTGCGCCTTCACCGTCACCGGCGAGGATCGCGATAACGATCGCTTCGTGCTGCTCGTCGGAATGGGCGATGTTGCGCGGGAGCAACGGAATCTGGTCGAGCAGGCCGTTTAGCCGCATCCGGTTCTCCGCCACCAGCGGCACCAACGACGGTGATCCGGCGGCCTCCGCGATCGCCAGGTGCAGCCGGGAATCCAGCCGCCGGTAGTCGTCGGGCGCCGAGTCGCGGACGTCGGTCAGCCGCGACCACAGCACCTCACGCTCGGCGGCGGTCAGCGTCCGATTCGCCGCCATCCGCGCGGCGCCGACCTCAAGGATTTCGCGCAGCCGCAGCGCGTCGTCGATCTCGGCGCGCGTGACACCGGGAGTGCCGCCGGTGTCCGCGGGTAGCACCTCGGCCAGGAAAGTGCCCCCGTAGCGGCCGCGCCGCGACACCAGGTAGCCGGCGTCGGACAGCGACTTGATCGCCTCCCGCACGGTGTCGCGGCTGACGCCCAGCCGGGCCGCGAGTTCCCTTTCGGGCGGTAGGGATTCGCCCGGCTGCAGCACGCCCAGCCGGATGGTCTGCAGCAGCCGGCCCACGGTGTCCTCAAAGCGTTCCCGGGCCGCACCGGGCGCAGCAGTGCTTCGCTGGCCAGCGGGACGTCCGGGTCGGCCGACATGATTACAGCGGGGTGACGTATGCCGAACTGATGCCGCCGTCGACCAGGAACGTCGAGGCGGTGATGAACGACGCGTCGTCGCTGGCCAGGAACGCCACCGCGGCAGCCAGTTCCTCCGGCTCAGCGAACCGACCCAGCGGCACGTGCACCAGCCGGCGTGCCGCCCGTTCGGGATCCTTGGCGAACAATTCCTGCAGCAACGGGGTGTTCACCGGCCCGGGGCAGAGCGCGTTGACGCGAATCCCGGTGCGCGCGAACTGCACTCCGAGCTCGCGGGACATCGCGAGCACGCCGCCCTTGGACGCGGTATAGGAGATCTGCGACGTCGCCGAACCCATCACCGCGACGAACGACGCGGTGTTGATGATCGAGCCCTTCTTGGCCGGCACCATGTGCCGCAGCGCCGCTCGGCACGACAGGTACACCGACTTCAGGTTGACGTCCTGTACCTTCTGCCACGCCGGCAGGTCGGTGGTCTCGATCAGGTCGTCTTCGGGCGGCGAGATGCCGGCGTTGTTGAAGGCGATGTCGACCGATCCGTACGTGTCGGCGGCGCTGTCGAACAGGTTGTCGACCGCCGTCTCGTCCGAAACATCAACGGGCACAAACAGTCCGTCGAGTTCATCGGCGGCCGCCTTGCCCGCGGTGGGGTCGATGTCGCCGACGACGATCGTCGCACCCTCGGCGTGCATGCGCCGCCCGGCGGCCAGGCCGATACCGCCGGCACCGCCGGTGATCACCGCGACTCTGCCGACCAGTCGTTGAGTCAGATCCATCAGGCATCTCCGATCGCGATGAAGACGTTCTTGGTTTCGGTGAATGACAGGGGCGCGTCGGGTCCGAGTTCGCGGCCCAGCCCGGACTGCTTGAAGCCGCCGAACGGTGTGTTGTAGCGCACCGACGAGTGCGAATTGACTGACAGGTTGCCGGATTCCACCGCCCGCGAAACCCGCAGCGCCCGCGACAGGTTGTCGGTCCAGATCGATCCGGACAGCCCGTACGGGGTGTCGTTGGCCAACGCGATCGCGTCGGCCTCGTCGTCGAACGCCAGCACGGTGACGACCGGGCCGAAGATCTCTTCGGTGACGGTGCGGTCGGTACGGGTCGGGGTCAGCACCGTCGGTGGGACCCAGAACCCCGGTCCAGAGGGTGCGTCGCCGCGGAAGGCGACGGGCGCGTCGTCGGGCACGTAGGACGCCACCGTGTCCCAGTGCGTCTTCGACACCAAGGGCCCCATCTCGGTGGTCTTGGAGCGTGGGTCGCCGACGACCACTCCTTTGACCGCCGGCTCCAGTAGTTCCATGAACCGGTCATAGACGTTGCGCTGCACCAGGATCCGGCTGCGCGCGCAGCAGTCCTGACCGGCGTTGTCGAACACGCCGTAGGGTGCGGTGGCCGCGGCGCGTTCCAGGTCACAGTCATCGAACACGATATTGGCGCTCTTGCCGCCCAGTTCGAGGGTGACCCGCTTGACCTGGGCGGCCGCACCCGCCATCACCTTGATGCCGACTTCGGTCGAGCCGGTGAATACGATCTTGCGCACATCGGGATGGCTGACGAAGCGCTCCCCCACCACCGAGCCCTTACCCGGCAGCACCTGAAACAGGTCGGCGGGTAGCCCGGCCTCGACCGCCAACTCCCCCAGGCGCATCGTGGTCAACGGCGTCCACTCGGCGGGCTTGACCAGTACCGCGTTACCGGCGGCCAGCGCGGGCGCGAAACCCCACGAGGCGATCGTCATCGGGAATTCCACGGGGTGATGATCCCGACCACGCCGAGCGGCTCGTTGAACGTGACATCGAGGCCGCCGGCGACGGGAATCTGCTTGCCGGACAGCCGTTCCGGGCTGGCGGCGTAGAACTGCAGCACATCGCGGACGTGGCCGGCCTCCCACTCGGCGTTGCTGATCGGATGCCCGGAGTTGGCCACCTCCAGCGCCGCCAGCTCGTCCACGTGCGCATCGACAGCAGCCGCGAACGCCCGCAAGGCTGCCGCCCGCTCGGCTGGCGCCAGCTTCGCCCAGCCCCGCTGCGCCACCTGCGCGCGGGCCACCGCATCGTCGACGCCGGCGGTGTCGACCCGCTCGACGGTCCGCAGCACCTCCTCGGTGGCGGGGTTGATCACCGTGGAGGCGGTCATGCGCTTACCTTTTCCATTGCATACGCGGCCGCGGCCTCGACCACCCCGGCGAACAGCCGCAGATCGTCCAGGCGTTCCTCCGGATGCCACTGCACGGCCAAAACAAAGTTGTCCCCTGGCATTTCGACCGCCTCGATGACGCCGTCCGAATCTGGGCGCTGACGATCAGACCCGCACCGAGGCGGTCGATGGCCTGGTGGTGGTAGCACTGCGCATCCGACGATTCGCCGATCAGCGCGGCCAACCGGGTACCGGGCACGGTGCGCACGGCCGAGGTGCTGAACACGGCGCTGCCCTGCTGATGGCGGGTGTGGCCGAGGACATCGGGCAGGTGCTGGTGCAGCGTGCCGCCCAGCGTCACGTTAAGCACCTGCGCGCCGCGGCAGATGCCGAGCACCGGCATGCCGCGCCGCATTGCGCCGTCGAGCAGCGCGAACTCCCAGGCGTCGCGGTCGCGGCGCGGTTCGTCGGTCTCCGGATGAGGCTCCTGGCCATAATGGGCGGGGTCGAGGTCCTTGCCTCCGGTGATTACCAGGCCGTCCAGCCCGTCCAGCACCCGAGCGGCGATCCTGTCGTCGACCCGCTGCGGCGGCAGCAGCAGAGCGATGCCGCCGGCCAGTGTTACGCCCTCGATGTAGATGTGCGGCAACAAACCGGCACGCACGTCCCACACGCCGGTCTGAGCCTGCTCGAGGTAGGTGGTCAGGCCGATGACGGGCCGCAC
>CAVTCK010000014.1:0-64199 GCA_963733155.1 uncultured Actinomycetes bacterium | reverse complement strand
CACCCGATGCCCGCGACCCGCGCGGATGAAGTTAGGATCGCGTGCCCTACCGACCACCGAAGGAGGCACTGTGGCGACCCAGACGACGCCGCTGAAACGAGGGAGCAGCTTGCGGCGCTGCCCGGCAGCTACTTCAGGGCCGTCGGCGCGAAGGACGTCGACGCGATCCTCTCGCGCTTCGCCGACGACGCGACGCTGACCGTGCAGACCGATCACGCCGTCTTCGAAGGCGCCGAGGAGATCCGCCGGATGTTCACCGACTTCTGCGGGAACTCGAAGTCGATCTTCCACGAGATCAAGAACATCGTCGTCGAGCCCGCGACCGGCAAGGTCGCGACCGAGCAGAGCTACATCGGCGAGCTGGCGGACGGCTCGAAGAACGACATGCACAACTGCAACTTCTTCGACGTCGATGCGGAGGGCAAGTTCTCGCGGGTCATCATCTGGATGGCCGGCACGAATCCGCTGAAGTAGCTCGGTGGACGGCTCGCATAACCTGCAGGCATGAGCGAATCCGGGGTCGAGCGTCTGGCGATCGTTGCCAGGCTCCAGCCTGGCTCCGCCGAGCGGGCGCGGGAGATCCTTGCCGCCGGGCCGCCCTACGAGCTCGGCGAGGCCGGCTTTCGGAGGCACAGCATCTACCTCGCGGGCGAGACCGCGGTCTTCGTGTTCGAGGGCGCCGGCGTCGAGGGGCTCGTGAGCAGCCTCGTCAACGACCCGGCCAGCGCCGCCTCGTTCGGCGTCTGGGCGCCCCTGCTCGCGGGGACGCCGACGCTCGCGCGCGAGGAGTTCCACTGGGAGGCCGACGAGCAGTAGCGGCCGCCGGGCTAGGCTCCGCGGCATGAGCAGGGTCGCCGTCGTCGGGCTCGGGAGCATGGGGAGCAGGATGGCCGCGCAGTTGCTCGCGGCCGGGCACGAGGTGGTCGTCTGGAACAGGACGGCGGAGCGGGCCGCGCCGCTCGTCGAGGCGGGTGCCACGGCGGCGTCGAGCCCGGCCGACGCGGCTCGGCGCGCGGAGGTCGTCATCACGATGCTCGCCGATCCCGCTGCGCTCCGGGCAGTCGTGGAAGGCCCGGACGGGATCGCGGCCGGCCTGGGCGAGGCGACGCTCATCGAGATGTCGACTGTCGGCCCCGAGACTGTGGCCTGGCTCCGGGACGCGTCGCCCGAGGGCACGCCGCTCCTCGACGCTCCCGTGCTCGGGAGCCTTCGTGAGGCCGAGTCGCGGTCGCTCACGATCTTCGTCGGCGGGCCGGCCGAGCTCGTGGAGCGGTGGTCGCCGCTCCTCGAAGCGCTCGGCACGCCCGTGCACGTGGGGCCCCTGGGGGCCGGGCAGGCGGCGAAGCTCGTGGTGAACTCGACCCTGTTCGGGACGCTGGGCGTGCTCGGCGAGGCACTCGCCCTCGCCGACGGGCTCGGGCTCGACCGCGACACCGCGTTCGAGATCCTCTCCTCGAGCCCGCTGGCATCGCAGGCGAAGCGGCGGAGAGCCTCGATCGAGTCGGGGGAGTACCCGCCGCGCTTCTCGCTCGCCCTTGCGCGCAAGGACGCCGACCTGGTCACCGAGGCGGCCGCCTCGGCCGGCGTCGACCTCCGGGTCGCGGCCGCGGTACGCAGCTGGCTCCGAGAGGCCGAGGAAGCCGGCCTGGGTGACGCGGACTACTCGGCAGTGCTCGCCCAGATCCTCGGGTCTGAGGCTCAGTAGCCGCTGAAGCGCTCCGGGCGGACCTGCTCCTCGGGAACGCCCGCGCTCCCGCAGCATCGTCTCCATCGCCCTCGACCATGCCGGGCGGGCCGGCGACGAGGTACGTGAAGGCGCCGAGGTCGTCGCCGAGGTGGTCGCGCAGGAAGTCTGCATCGACCCGCCGCGTCTCACCGTCCCAGCTCGGGTCTTCCGTCATCGTGAGGACCAGGCGGAGGTTCGGGTTCGCGCGCTCGAGCTCCTGGAGCTCGCCGAGGAAGGCGGTGGACTCCACGTCGCGGTTCGAGTAGACGAGCGTCACGCGGTGCGGCAGGTTCTCCTCGGCGATGTAGCGGAGCATGCTGCGAAAGACGGTGATGCCGATGCCGCCGGCGATGAAGACGTACTCCTGCTCCGTGTCCTCGGGGAGGAGGAAGTCGCCCTTCGGCTGCTCGACGTCCACCTCCGCGCCGACGGGAAGCTCGGCGAGCGAGCGCTTGAAGGCGGAGTCGCGAACGCGCGTGGCGAGGCCCAGCACGCCCCGGTCGTTCGGCGACGTGACCACCGTGATGTGGCGGCGCGGCCCCTTCTCGTCGTCGTAGGGCGGGTCGAGGAGCGTCACCCAGAAGTACTGGCCCGGGCGTGAAGTCGACCTCCTCGCCGAGCAGGTCGAAGACGACCATCAGCGTGCCCTTGGCGACCTCGCGCTTCTCTTTGACCTTCGCCTGCATGCCTTGTTCTAGTGACCGCCCGGGGCGAATTCTTACACGGCCGCGGTCGTCGCCAGCGCCTCCAGGAGATCGTCCGCGTAGCGCTCCAGCTTCGTCGGGCCCACGCCTGAGATCGCGCTCAGCTCCTCCGCGCGTCTGCGGGCGCGACGGCGGCGATCTCGTGCAGCGTCGTGTCGTGGAAGACGACGAACGCCGGCACGTCGTCGGCCTTCGCGCGCTCGGCTCGCCAGCGGCGCAGCGCCTCGAACTCCGGCGTCGACTCCGGCTTCGGAGCCTTCGGGCGCGCCGCGCCCACGACACCCAGCTCCCGCAGGAACCGGCTCGGCTTGGCGCCCGCCGTCCACGTGATCGTCGAGCCACCGCTTCGCGCGCGTGATGCCGACGTAGAAGCAGCCGGCGCTCCTCGGCCAGGCGCTCCTCGCTCGCGGGCCTTGCCGTACGGCAGCTCCTTCTCCTCGAGGCGCGGGAGGAAGACGGCCTCGAACTCGAGGCCCTTCGCGCGGTGGTACGTGAGGAGGTGGACGCCGCGGCCCTCGCGACTCGCGCGCCGAAGCGCTGCCTCGAGGTCGCGCGACGAAGTCGCCGACCGTCGCGCTCGCCGTCGTCGAGCTCTCCGCGAGCGGACGAGCCGCGCAGAGGTCGGCCTGGCGCGTCAGCTCCTCGCTCGCCGAGCCCGTCCGGCAGGGTCGGCGATCCAGCCCTGCGCTCCACGACTCCGTGACCGCGCCGAGCGCCGACGGCCGTCCTGCCGTCGCGGTCGCAGCAACCGCAGCGTCCGCCGCGCGGCAGGCCGCGGATGAACGCGCGCGCCGCGCACCTGGAACGGGATCCCGGCGACGCGAAGCGCCTCCTCGAAGTCCTCCGAGCGCGCGTTCATGCGGTAGAGGACCGCCATCTCCTCGTACGGGCACGCCCTCGCCGGCGAGCGCGCCGCACCTGGCTCGACGACGACTCGGCCTCGGCCCAGCCGGTCGGGCGCACGAGCGCAGCACCGGCTCCGCGCCGCCGGGCGGACGGCGCGCAGCACCTTCTCCGCGCCGCCCAGCCGCGGCACGAGCCGGTTCGCGAGCGCGAGGACCTCCGGCGTCGAGCGGTAGTTCTCCTCGAGCCGCACGACCAGCGCGCCGGGGAAGCGCGCCGGCATCGCGAGGAGCTACTCCGGCGTCGCGCCCGTGAAGGAGTAGATCGACTGGTAGTCGTCGCCGACGACGCAGAGGTCGTCGCGGTCGCCGAGCCAGCGCTCGAGGAGCGACTGCTGGAGCAGGTTGACGTCCTGGTACTCGTCGACCGTGAACGCCCGGTAGCGCTCGCGGAACGCCGCGACGCGCCTCCGCGTCCTCGTCGAAGCAGGCGGATCGCGAGCTCGAGCACGTCCTCGAAGTCGATCGAGCCCGCGCTCGGCCTTCCGCGCCTCGTACTGCGGTAGACGCGCACCATCAGGTCGGCCGGGATCGGCGGCTCGTGGTCGTCGAGCTCGCGCCGGTAGCGTCGCCGGGCGTGAGGCGCCGGTTCTTCGCCCACTCGACCTCCGTGGCGAGGTCGCCGGCCGGCCGGAAGCGGTACGGCGCCGGCAGCGCGTTGCGCGATCGGCCGGAGCAGCAGCGCCTTCGACGGCAGCAGCTCGCCGACCCCTCGCGCGCGAAGTAGCGGAGCTGGGCGAGCGCGGCCGCGTGGAAGGTGCGCGCGGGCGACGCCGGCGCGCCCAGGCGCGCCAGCCGCGAGCGCATCTCGGTCGCCGCCTTGTCCGTGAACGTGACGGCGAGGATCTGGCCGGCGCGGAACGCGCCCGAGGCGACCTGGTGCGCGACCCGCCGCGTGATCGTCGTCGTCTTGCCCGAGCCCGCGCCGGCGAGGATGCAGACCGGCCCGCGCACGGCCTCGACCGCCCGCCGCTGCTCGGGGTTGAGCTCTGCGAAGACGTCCTCCAGCACCCGAGCGAGACTAACGTCAGCCCAGGAAGGCATCTGCGCCCAAAGCGTGAAAAGAACGCGCATGGCAACAGATCTGACGGTCTGGCTCGCCGATCAGCCCGGCGCGATGGCGGGCGCGTGCGAGGCGCTCGGCGCCGCGGGAGTCAACATCGACGGCTGCTGCGCCTACCCGGCCGGCACCGCCGGGCAGCTCCATCTGCTCGTGGAGGACGCCGGCGCCGCCCGTGAGGCGCTCACGGCGGCCGGCTACCAGGTCGTCCAGGACCGCGAGGTGATCGTCCACGAGCTGGCGGACGTGCCCGGCTCGGCGGGCGCCTGCCTGCGCCGGATCGCCGACGCGGGCGTCAATCTCGAGCTCGTCTACGTGGCGACCGCGACGCGGCTCGTCCTCGGCGTGGACGACCTCGAAGCGGCCGTTCGGCCCTGTAACCTCGCGCGGGTGCGAGCCCGCCCGAACCGCCTCGAGCGGCTCCCGGAGCAGTACTTCGCGGGGCTGCTCGCGCGCGTCGCGGCGGCGGCGGCGGAGGAGGGCGACGAGGTGATCGACCTCGGCCGCGGCAACCCCGACATCGGGCCGCCGCGCACGTGGTCGACGCGCTGACGCGGCGCCGCGAACGACCCGCTCGCGCACGGCTACCCGCCCTTCCGCGGCCTCCCGGAGCTGAAGAAGGCCGTCGCGGCCGCTACCGCGACGTCTACGGCGTCGAGCTCGACCCCGAGCGCGAGGTCGCCGTCGTCCCGGGGACGAAGACGGCGATCGTCGAGGTCGCGCTCTGCCTGGCCGAGCGCGGGCGACGCGATCCTTCTCCCCGACCCCGGCTACCCGGACTACACCTCAGGCGTCGCGCTCGCGGGCGCGCGCGAAGTCCGCGTCCGGCTCGACCCCGAGGCCGGCTGGCGCCCGGACCTGCCGGCGCGCCGCGCGAGGGCGTGGCCGCGCTCTACCTCAACTACCCCTCGAACCCGTGCGCGGCCTCGGCGCCTCCCGGCGTCTTCGCCGACGTGCGTGCGCTAGGCGAACGAGACCGGCGCCGCGGTCGTGCACGACTTCGCCTACGGCGACCTCGTCTTCGACGGGCGCTCGCCCGGCGAGCTTCCTGGCGGAGCCGGGCGCGAAGGAGGTCGGCGCGGAGCTCTTCTCCATGTCGAAGAGCTACGGCATGGCCGGCTGGCGGCTCGGCTTCGTCGTCGGGAACGCGGAGCTCGTCGAGCGCGTGAACCTCCTGCAGGATCACGTCGCGCGCCGGCGTCTTCCGGCCGATCCAGGAGGCCGGCGTCGCCGCGCTCACCGGCTCGCAGGAGCACCGTCGAGGAGCGGCGCGCGATCTACGAGGCGCCGCCGCGACCGGTGGTCGCGGCGATCCCGCGGCGCGCGCCTCGACTCGAGCACCTTCTTCGTCTGGTGGCGACTGCCCGAGGGTCTGACCCCGGAGCGGCTCCTCGCGGAGACGCGGGTCGCGGTCGCGCCGGGCGAAGGCTTCGGCCCGAGCGGCGCGGGCTGGGCGCGGATCTCGCTCGCGACGCCCGACGACCGCCTGGCCGCGGGCCTCGAGCGGCTCGAACCGCCTTCGCCGGCTACCGGTACCGGTAGACGATGCGGCCGCGGGAGAGGTCGTACGGCGAGACCTCCACCTTGACGCGGTCGCCGGGGAAGATCTTGATCCGGTAGCGCCGCATCTTGCCGGCCGTGTACCCGAGTACGTCCTGGCCCGTGTCCAGCGTCACCTTGAACATTCCGTTGGGAAAGGCCTCGACGACCTCGCCCTCCATCTTCGAGCTTTTCTTCCTTTGTGGCTATCGCGTCACCTCCTTTTCGGGCCGGAGAATAGCGCCTACTCGACGAGCGGAAGGGGCCGCGGGCCGACGGGCGCGGAGTGGACGATCGACGTCGTCGTCTGCCCGTAGAGGACGAAGCGGTCGAGGATCGACTCGAGGTCCTCCATGGCACGCAGGTGGAGCTTCACGAAGAAGCAGTCCTCGCCCGTGATCCGGTAGCACTCGACGACCTCGGGGATCTCGCGCGCGACCTCGGGGATCTTGTGCAGCTGGCGCGAGGCGGGGCGGACGCGGACGACCGCCGCCAGCGGGAAACCGATCGCCTTCGGGTCGACGGTCGCCTGGTAGCCGGTGATGACGCCGGCGCGCTCGAGCCGCTGGACGCGATCTGCGACCGCGGGCGCCGACAGGCTGACGCGGCGGCCGAGCTCGGCCATCGAGAGGCGCGCCTCCGCCTGGAGCTCCTCGATGATCCGACGGTTTGTTTCGTCGAGGATCTGGTTTTCGTAGGCCATCGGGTCAGAACTCCTTCGGTGCGTAGGCAATCAGCTGAAATGCCTTCGGGCGGCTATTTCGGAATCGTAGCTCTGCGGCGACACTTTCTCCATGGACACGGCCTACGCCGTCCGCCGCATCGAACGGGTGCCGCCGGCGACGTACTTCGTCGGGAGCGCCGTCTTCCACTACCTCGGCCCGGCCTTCGCGGTGCTCCTCTTCGCGCTCGTGCCGCCGCTCGGCGTTGCCTGGCTCCGGATCGCGAGCGCCGCGCTCGTCTTCGCCGTCTGGCGGCGGCCGTGGCGGACGCTGGCCGCGCTCGAGGCGTCCGGACGCCGGCTGATCCTCGCGATGGGGACCGTGCTGGCGGTGATGAACGTCTGCTTCTACGTCTCCATCGATCGCCTCCCGCTCGGCACCGTGGCGGCGATCGAGTTCCTGCCCGTGATCCTGCTGGCTGCGCTCGGAGCGCGAACGTCCCGGAACGGCGCGGCGCTCGTCCTGGCCGTCGCCGGCGTCTACCTCCTCACCGACGTCCAGCTCGCTGCGGAGCCCGTCGGCCTCGCGCTTCGCCTTCGCCAACGCGGCGCTCTTCGCCCTCTACATCGTCCTCGCGCACCGGGTCGCGCAGCACGGAGCGATGAGCGGGATCGACGGGCTCGCCGCGGCGATGCTGATCGCCTGGGTCGTGGCGACGCCGCTGGGCGGCTGGGTGGCGGTGCCGGCCCTCACGGACCCGGTCGTTCTCCTGGCGGGAATCGGCGTGGGGGTGACGTCCTCGGTGATCCCATACGTCTGCGACCAGCTGGCGATGGCGCGGATGCCGCGGGCGACCTACGCCCTGCTGGTCTCGCTGTTGCCCGGCCACGGCGACGGTGATCGGGATCGTCGTCCTGGGCCAGGTTCCGACCTGGGCGGAGGCCGCCGGCGTCGCGCTCGTCGTCGCCGGCGTCGGCGTCCATCGGGACGCGAGCTAGTCGAGGCGGGGGTGCGTTCCTAGGGTGACGACGTTGTGTGACAAGCCGACGTTGTCCTGGAGCGCGAGGCCGCGACTGGAGCCTTCCTTACCAAGCCTGTCCGACCGCCGAATCGAAATGGCAGATCGAGCCTTTTCTCGGCGCGTGCGAGCTAGGTGATCGTGATGCCGAGCTTGCCCTGGGTGTGGGTCGTCGGGAGCGCCTGGAGGGCCTCCCCGGCCTGCTCGAGCGGGTAGCTCCGCTGGATGGGGACGCGGAGCGTGCCGTCGGCCAGGAGCTCGCCGAGCCGCTGGAGATTCGCCGGCGAGGACACGGCCATGACGTTGAACCGTCCCTCGCCCTCGCCGGCGGCTCCAAGCGGAGAAGCGAGCCGGCCGCCCCCTTTCAGAAGCGAAGCATCGGGCGCCTGCGAGACCACGTCGAACAACGCATCGACGCCGTCGGGATGCGCCTCCCGCACCGTGGCGGCGAGGTCGGCGTTTCGGTCGAGGATCTCGCTGACTGCGAGGTCGTGGAGGTAGGACTCGTCCTCGGGCAGGGCGGGTGCGATCACGTTTGCGCCGACCGAAGCGGCCAGCTGGACGAAGAAGCTGCCGACGCCGCCGGTTGCCCCGACGACGAGCACGTCCTTGCCCGCGGCCGGCGCGAGAGCGTCGAAGGCGGCGATCGCCGTGAGCGCAGCGACGGGTGCGGCACCGGCGGCCGTGGCCTCAACGCCTTCGGGCTTGGCGGCGACGAAGTTGTCCTCCGGAAGGACGATCAGCTCGGCCCAGCTTCCGGCGTGCACGGTCGGATTGGCGTGCGAGACGAAGCCGAAGACCTCGTCGCCCACGCCGTAGAGGCTGACGTCCTCGCCGACCTGCTCGACGACTCCGGCGAAGTCACGGCCGAGGACGACGGGGAACTCGTGCTCGAACATCTGGGCCAGGGCACCCATCCCGATAAAGGCGTCGACGGGGTTGACCGAGGAGGCGTGCACGCGCACGACGATCTCGTTGGCAGCGGGGCTCGGCCCCGGCAAGTCTCCCCGCAGGGCTGGCTGGCTCTCCAAGCTGTCGAGGGTGAAGGCCCTCATGGCTACGCTTCCTCCTCGCGGATCAGACGTCCGCGGACGAGCGTACTCGCTGCGGTTGGGCGGCGGGTCGCTCCCCTTCGCGTCGGTTCCTCGTGACCGCGCGCTGAAAGCGTTCCACATGACAGCCGCGTCGACGATCCTTTCCGGGCATCACCCTACGAAACCGCACCCCCGTCGAGGCTACCTCGAGGCGCGAGCCACTCCGCCCGCTGGCGGGTGATCCGGACGATCAGGTCGAAGTCGGCGGTCGTAGTGGATTAGGACTGCTCCGTGCACCTTCGCGATCGCGGCGATGAGCAAGTCCACCGGCTTCGGTCCCCGGTGCTGACCTTTGGCGGCGAGTGCCTGCTGGGTGCTCAATGCCTCGGCCTCGGCATCCGGAGTCGAGTGAAGTGTGACCAACCCCTCGAGCTCCTCCCGGAGGACCGAATAGTCGGCTGGGCCGCGGGCGGAGTAGAGAAGCTCCAGCTGGAGCGGTGCGCAAACTGCTAGGTCGCGCCTCGCCAGCAAGCGGGCCCAGCGAAGCGCTATCGACTCGTTGGCACGACTCCGCCACCAGGCGCTCGTGTCGGCCAGGTAGAGCACCTACGGCTCGCGGAGCCGGCGAAGCTCGTCCGGGCTCGGGCCGATGCCACCGTCGCGGACGATCCGCTCCATGAGCCGCCCGCGCTTGCGAAGTCGATGACGTCCTGGAGGGCGGCATCGACGGTGTCGGCGATTGTCGTCGTCCCGAGAATTTCCCTCGCTTCCTCGACCTTTGCACGGTCGATGACCAAGGAGGTCTTGTCCGATTTGGATATCTGTTTTGCCATCGGTAGATATCCTAGTTCGGGCGGAGGTTGGCGTCCACCGGCGGGTCTAAGATGGCTCACCCGATGGCCGGCGCGTCCTTCGTCCACCTCCACGTCCACTCGGAGTACTCGATCCTCGACGGGGCCTGCCGGATCCCCGAGCTGGCCGCTCGGGCGGCCGAGCTGGAGATGCCGGCGGTGGCGCTCACGGACCACGGGAGCCTCGCCGGCGCGGTCGAGCTCTACCGCGAGGCGGGCAAGCAGGGCGTCAAGCCGCTGCTCGGCTGCGAGGTCTACGTCGCCGACGACCGGCTGGCGCAGAGGAAGGGCTACGCGCACCTGACGCTGCTGGCCGAGTCCAACGAGGGCTACGCGAACCTGATCAAGCTCGCCTCGGCCGGCTTCCTCGAGGGTTACTACTACAAGCCGCGCGTCGACTGGGACCTGCTCGCGGCGCACGGGAAGGGGATCGTCGCGCTCTCCGGCTGCCTCTCGGGCCGGGTGCGAAGGCGCTCGAGCACGGGCAGCGAGCCGAGGCCGAGGCGGAGGTGGCGCGCCTGGTCGACGTCTTCGGGCGGGAGTCCGTCTACCTGGAGATCCAGAACGCCGGCCTCGACGTGCAGCAGGGGATCAACGCCACCCTCGCGGAGATCGCGGGGACGGCCGGCCTGCCGCTCGTCGCCACCGGCGACGTCCACTACCTCCGGCACGAAGACGCGCGCGCACACGAGGCGCTTCTCTGCATCCAGTCCGGGGACACGCTCGCCAACCCGAACCACTGGCGCTTCGACACCGACCAGTTCTACTTGAAGTCGCCGGAGGAGATGGCGCAGGACTTCGCCGACTACCCGGAGGCGCTCCGGCAGACGCTCGAGCTCGCCGAGCGCTGCTCGGTCTCGATCGAGCTCGGCGTCATCCGCCTGCCGCGCTTCCCGACGCCGGACGGGCGCGACGCGTTCGACTACCTCGTCGAGCTCTGCGAAAAAGGCCTGCAAAAGCGCTACGGAACGGTGACGCCGGAGCTGCAGGAGCGGCTGAAGTTCGAGCTCAAGACGATCCGCGAGATGGGCTTCGCCGACTACTTCCTGATCGTCTGGGACTTCATCCGCTTCGCCAAGACGAACGGGATCGGGGTCGGGCCCGGGCGCGGATCGGCGGCCGGCTCGATCGTCGCCTACGCGCTCGAGATCACCGACATCGACCCGATCAAGTACGACCTCCTCTTCGAGCGCTTCCTCAACCCGGGCCGGAAGACGATGCCGGACATCGACATCGACTTCTCGGTCTACGGGCGCGACCAGGTGATCAACTACGTGGCCGACAAGTACGGGCGCGACCAGGTGGCGCAGATCATCACCTTCGGGACGATGATGGCGCGCGCCGCGGTGCGCGACGCCGGCCGCGTGCTCGACATCCCCTACGGCACGGTCGACAAGGTCGCGAAGCTCATCCCCGAAGGCCCGAAGGTCTACCTGGACGACTGCCTGAAGAAGGGAGCCGAGCTCAAGCAGGCCTACGACGCCGACGAGATCGTGCGCCAGATCGTCGACCTCGCGAAGCCGCTCGAGGGGCTCGTCCGCCAGGACTCGATCCACGCCGCCGGCGTCGTCATCGGCGACCGCGCGCTGACCGAGTACCTGCCGCTGCAGCAGAAGGGCGCCGACCAGGAGATCGTCACCCAGTTCGCGATGGAGGACGTCGAGGCGCTCGGGCTCCTGAAGATGGACTTCCTCGGCCTCAGGAACCTCGACGTGATCGACAAGGCGGTCGAGCTGGTGGGCGGGATCGACATCACGAAGATCCCGCTCGACGACCCGAAGACCTACGAGATGCTCGCGCGCGGGGAGTCGACCGGCGTCTTCCAGTTCGAGTCGTCGGGCATGCGGGAGGCGCTGCGCCTCGTGCGGCCCACCGAGTTCGAGGACATGATCGCGCTCGTCGCCCTCTACCGGCCGGGCCCGATGGCCTACATCCCCGTCTACGCGAAGCGGAAGAACAGACAGGAGCAGGTCACCTTCCTGGACGACCGCCTGCGGCCGATCACGGAGCCGACCCTCGGCCTCTGCATCTACCAGGAGCAGTACATGGAGATCGCCAAGCAGCTCGCCGGCTTCTCGCCCGCCGAGGCGGACGACCTGCGCAAGGCGATCGGCAAGAAGATCCACAAGCTGATGGCGTCCCTCAAGGACAAGTTCCTGGAGGGGTGCGCGACGAACGGCGTCACGCCGGCCGTCGCCAACCAGCTCTGGAAGGACATGGAGCAGGCGCAGGACTACTCCTTCAACAAGTCGCACGCCGCCTGCTACGGGCTGATCGCCTATCGCACCGCGTACCTGAAGGCGAACTGGCCGGCCGAGTACATGGCCGCGCTGATCTCCTCGGTCATGAACACGAAGGACCGGGTGCCCTTCTACGTCGCGGCCTGCGACGAGCAGGGGATCGAGGTCGAGCCGCCGGACGTGAACGTCTCCGCCGAGGATTTCCGCGTCGTCGAGGGCAAGATCCGCTTCGGCCTGAATGCCGTGAAGAACGTGGGGGAGAGCGCGGTCCGCTCGATCCTCGCCGCGCGCGAGGAGGGCGGGCCGTTCGCCACGATCTGGGATTTCTGCGAGCGCGTCGACCCGCAGCAGGTGAACAAGCGGGCGCTCGAGAGCCTCGTCAAGGCGGGCGCGCTCGACTCGACCGGCGCCTCCCGCAAGGGCATGCTCGAGGTGCTCGAGGACGCGCTCACCTCGGGCGGCCGGCTGATCGCCGACCGGCTGGCCGGCCAAAGCTCCATCTTCGACCTCGGGGCCGAAGCAGAGCAGGGAGATCGCCGGGCTCACCACCGGCCGATCCCTGCCGACGAGTTCGAGAAGCGCGAGCTCCTGGCGCTCGAGAAGGAGAGCCTCGGCCTCTACGTCTCCGAGCACCCGCTCGACGCAGTGCGCGATCAGCTCCGGCGGAAGACCGACTCCCGCCTGGCCGACGTCGAGCGCCGGCGCGACGGGGAGGTCGTGACCGTCGGGGGCATCGTCAGCGCGCTCAAGCAGCTGACGACGAAGAAGGGCGAGCCGATGGTCTTCCTCCGCCTCGACGACCTCTCGGGGTCGTTGGAGACCGTCGTCTTCAACTCGGTCTACACGTCCGCGCGCGAGCTGCTCGCGGCCGACCGCGTCCTCGTCGTCAAGGGCCGGGTCGACCACAAGGAGGGCGAGACCAAGCTCATCGCCCTCGAGATCGTCCCCTTCGAGGCCTCCGTGGACAAGTCCGAGGTGCGCCTGCGGCTCGACGCGCGCAGGGCGCCGGCGGGGACGATCCGCGAGCTGGCCGAGGTCGTCCGGCGCTTCCCGGGAGAGGCCGAGGTGCTGCTCGAGCTGGAGACTTCGGGAGGGCCGCAGGTCTACGCGTTCGGCCCGGACTACCGGGTGCGGCCCGAGCCGGACTTCCACGCCGAGGTGAAGGCGCTCCTCGGCGAGGCCGCCATCTTCTAGATCCCTAGGCGCGGCCGGTCTCGGTGCGGGCGCTGGCGGCCCGGCGGCCGCGGAGGGAGCCCACGAGGCGCCGAAGGCGGCTCTGGCGCGGCTCGTACGTCTCGGGCTCGGCGTCCTGGCGCGCGGGGCCCGGCTCGGGTCGGGAGCCGAGCAGGGAGCCGGCGACGGCGGCCGGATGCAGGTCCAGGAGGCTGTTCCTGTGCTTGCTCATGGCCACAGGACGGGCGGCCCCGCCACGATCTTCCCGCACCTAGCGCGTTAACAGCGCGTTACACCCTGAGCGCCCGCAACCCCGCATGGTTGCGCCACTTGCTACCGAAACCTTCTAGCCGGCTCTGCGCTCCACTGTACCTCGGCCGCCAGTCGACGCGCTCGTAGGAGCGCCCGCCGCACGACCCGGATTGGGCCGTCCGCGAGGCTGTTCGCTTCCGGTCCCGCGCGCACGACACGTGTCGATGCCCTACGGGACCGGTCACCCCAGCTATCGCTGCCTTGGTTCAAGGCACCATCGTGACAAGCAAACCGACGACCACGGAAACGCCGACTGCGAGTCCCCAGAGCCCCAGCTCGAACCTCTTGTCAACCAGAAAAGGCATGTGGAGCAATCCGAGAGAGTGAGATGGGAGGGCGGCGAGAAGAAGCATGAAGGCGGCGCAGGTGAGCGGGGCGATCAGGATCCAGAGAAGCGTCTGGGGCTCGTCCGCCGTCGGGCCGATCGCCTCGGTGCTGCCCTCGCTGCTTCGCTCCTGTCCTGCCGGGACGGGGGCTTCCGGCTCCGGAGCGGGTGGGGTCTCGGGCTCCTGCGCCGACCGGCTTTCGGGCTCGGCCGCCTGCGCCGCGGGCTGCTTGTCGGGCTGGTAGAGGGGGTACTCCGACCAGAGCTCGGTGAGCGGCTCCTGCGCGGGCGCCGGCGGGGCGAGGCAGAGGGCGAGCAGGGCAAGCGCGAGGGGAAGGCCGAGCTTTCGTCTCATCGGATCGTGAGGGGGGTTCCGACCGGCATGAGCCTACCCAGCCGCAGTATGTCTGCGTTGCGCATGCGAATGCAACCGTGCGAGACACGCCCAGGCAGGAGCTCGGGCTCGTTCGTCCCGTGGATGCCGATGAAGCCGCCCGCGGGCCAGTTCGTGAGGACGGCGGAGCGGGCGCTCGTACCGAAGGCGAGCGGGCCGTAGAAGGCACTCTGGTAGCGGGTGAGCTTGTTGCGGATGTAGAAGTCCCCTGCGGGCGTCGGCCACCGCACGCTCCCTACCCCGACGGGCGCGCGGAAGAGGGTCTTCCCGTCGCGGTAGAGGGTGGCCGTGAGCCTCCTGCGGTCGACGACCAGGTGTGTCTGCACGGTCCCGTAGCCACGGAGCGCGCTCCGTCGGACCCAACCGGTCGTGTTCGCCGGCAGGACGGGCAGGCGCACGCGCACCCACAGGCGCCCGGCCGCGTCCTCGGCGCGCTCGAGCACGAGCACGATGTTCTCCGTCCCCTCGGGCGTGTGCCTCTCGAGCTGGGCGACCACCAGGGCCTCGGCATCAGGGGCGGCACGGGCAAGGGCCGCCCGCCGCAGGGGCGCGAAGAGCGAGCCCGCCTCGTGGGCGGCGAGCGGGCGCGGCCTCGGCACGGGGAAGGCTGGCGCGGGTGGCTGGGGCAGGGCGGCGGCGCGTTCCTTCGCCCGTTCGCCGCCCGCGCCTTCGCTCGCGGCCACCGGCTCGGGCTCCGTCAGGGCGAGCGCGGCCAGGATGAGGGTGCTCGCGAGCGCGCCGCCGAGGACGGCCAAGAGAGGGAGGGCGACCACCTTCCGCACGCCGCGCGCAGCCGCTCAGCCGGTGTAGCGGGGGTCGCCGGAGGCCTTCATGACCGGGCTACGCACGATGAACCTCGTGGAGGCGACGAGCTTGAGCACCTGCGCTTTCGGTCTCGGCTCGTCGAAGGCATTCGGCGAGGGAGAGGCGCCGACCAGGTAGCGGATCCAGGCTGCGTGGCGGGCCTCGACCGTGTGGATGGAGAGGGCGGCCGCCAGCACCTGGGGCGATTGCACGAGCGGCGCCTGCCCCTTGTAGGCGGCCGTGCCCAGGTCCTCGAACGCGACCGCCGTGCGGAGAAAGGCATCGCCCTCCTCGGTCGTTCCGCGGAAGTCGAAGAAGGGCTTTTTCACCGCCTTCTTCCCGAGCACGCCCCGGAGCGCCTGCACGTGCGCGCGCTCGACCGCGCCGATCACGCGCGCCGCCTTGCGCGACTCGCCGCGCAGCGCCTTGCGCCGCTCCGCCTCCGTGTAGAAGTCGGCCTGCAGGTACTCGAGCACGAGCGCGTAGTTGAGGATGGCGGTATCGCCCTTGCTCTGCGCCTGCGAGGTTGAGGGGCGGGCGAGCGCGGCCAGTGCGGCCCCGCCGGCGAGAAGCGTCTTGCCGAGGAAACCGCGGCGCGAGTCTCCGCCTGCCTCCTCGGCGCTGGGCAGGCGCGCGCACGCCTCGCGAAGGGCGCCGTCACGGTCGAGCTCTGCGAGCGTCAGGTCGTCGCCATCGAGCTGCGTCAGGTCGGGATGCATACGCTCTCCTCTACGGTGCGGGCAGGAAGCCGGTCGCCTGCAGGGCGGCCTCCACCTGCGCCTTCGTCATCGGCTTGTCGGTTGCCTCGGCCGCGGGTGTCTTGCCCACGATCGAGCGGATCCAGGCGGCATGGCGGGCGTGCACGGAGACGATCCGCGCCGCCGCAGCGAGCGCCTCCCTGGTCAGGTTCGGCCCCTGCCCGTTATAGGCGGCGACGCCCACGTCCTCGAGCGTGACGGCGGTGGCGGCGACGCGCTCGGGGTTGCCGGTCGCGTTCCCGAAGTCGAAGGTGGGCGCCGCGGCGGCCGCGTCCCCCAGCGCCTGGCGGAGGAAATCGACGTGCGCCTGCTCCTGCTCGGCCACCGTCGTGACGAACTCGCTGAGCTCGCCGGCGAGCGAGGCCCGCTCGCCGGCCTCGCCGTAAAAAGCGACCAGGAGCTCCTCGAGCAGGAGGGCGAAATTGAGGATCTCCGCGTCCTGCGCCGGCGAGTGCGCCGACAGCCCCAGGCGCGGCAGCCCTGCGATCACGACACCCCCGACGGCGATCGCCCCGCCTGCGAGGGCGGCGCGCTTCAGGAACTCATCGCGTGAGTCCGCGCCCTCCTCGGCGAGCGCATCAGCGACTGCGCGCCACTCGTCGACGACTTCCACGCGTACGTGCTCTCTCATCCTCGTCCCCTTCCCGGGCGACGGCAGCCTCCACGCAGACGGGCCCCGCCCGGGCGCCGCTGAGCCTCGGAGTGAAGTCCCACCGCAGCCATCATTTGACCCCGCGCCGTCGCCTACGGCGCCGAGCCCGAGTCTAGCGCTCCCACTAGGCCACTACTAGGGGGCGGCGGGGCGACGCTGCAAGTTCGGCGAGGCAGACTCGGCAGGGTCGCGTTCCATCCCCTCTTGCATCGGCCCCGGCGAAGCGTGCCCGGTCAACTGGCGTTTTTGCGACTACACGAGTCGCCCTCGCGGCGCGGTATTCGGCGGTCGCCCTAAGCCCGCCCCGCCCACGACCTGCGGGTCACGTCGGCCACGAGCGGCACCCTTGCGAACGAGCATCCGTCGAAGCTCATGGCTCGCCACGGCTGGACGAGCTACGAGACAGCCAAGAGGTACATCGAGCTTGCTGGGCAGGTGTTCCCCGAGGAGGCCGAAGCCCTCGCCGCCTACCGGCTGGGGCCGTGACGGCCTAGCAACCGAAAGGAGGTGACAGCGGCCCGAGAGCCCGCTTCGGCGGGCTCTCTGCTTGCCTGGGCGCAACTTTCTACCGGACTTTCTACCGACCTGAGAGCATCTGAGCGACCTGGGCGAAACCCGCATGACGCAACGATGCGGGCCGCGCTCGAGCCACCCCCCGTTATGTGAACAGCGCGTTAACCCGCCATCTCCCCCGGATGGGGGTCAACCGCAGAGGCGTTCTTAACCGAACGTGAGAGTAGTTCAGCGGAAGGAAATGTGACCCGATGTCTGCCATAGAGCTCGATCTCGATTTCGATCCCGAAGCGGAGCTCGTCCGGAGCTGGCGCACGCAGGCGCTCGAGCGGGCCGGTTACCCGGCCACACTGGCCACGAAGCTGGCCGAGCTCATGTACGTCGACGTGCACAAGGCGACGGACCTTCTTCGCCGCGGCTGCTCGCCCGAGCTGGCGCTCAAGATCCTCGAGTAGTTCCGGGGGACGCCCTCCTGGCGAGCCGCTAGGCTCTCGCCCGTGCGAGCGCTGGGGGCACTGCTCGGCTCCTTCCCGAGCCCGTCGAGCGGCGAGATCGACCTGGGACCCGTCCAGGTTCACGCCTATGGGCTCATGCTTCTGCTCGGGATCATCGCGGCCACGTGGCTCACGGGCGGCGCTGGACAGGGCGGTGGGCCTTCTGGCGCGACCCGCGCGGTGATCTCGTCTTCCGCGTCGCCATGTGGGGCGTCCTCGCCGGCATCGTCGGCGCGCGCATCTACCACGTGGTCACGAGCTGGAGCACGGTCGACGACGAGTGGTGGGAGCCGTTTGCGGTCTGGGAGGGAGGCCTGGGGATCTGGGGCGGCATCGCCGCCGGCGTGCTCGTCGGCGCTTGGGTCGTCCATCGGTCCGGGGAGAGCGTCTACGCCTTCATGGACGCGGTCGCGCCCGGCCTCCTGCTTGCCCAGGCGATCGGCCGCTGGGGCAACTACTTCAACCAGGAGCTCTTCGGGAAGCCGACCGACCTGCCGTGGGCGCTCGAGATCGACCTCGTGAACCGGCCGGCGGAGTATGCGCTCAACGAGACCTTCCATCCGACGTTCCTCTACGAGTCGCTGTGGAACCTGCTCGGCGTCTTCGTGCTCCTGCTCATCGACAAGCGCTTCAACGTCAAGCCGCCTGGGCTCTTCTGCCTGTACGTGATGTGGTACTGCGTCGGCCGCTTCGGGATGGAGCTGCTGCGGATCGACGAGGCGCACGAGTGGTTCGGGCTGCGCCTGAACGCATGGGTGTCGATCGCGGTCTTCGCGCTCGCGCTCCTCGCGTTCATCTGGTCGCAGCGGAGGCAGGCGAAGGAGACCCGCTCGGCCCCGCCGTCTCCTCCGCCGCCGGAGGGGCCGACCATGGCGATCCCGAAGGGCCGCGTCCGGTAGCACCACTAGCATCGCGGCCATGGCGGCCGAGGTGCGCGAGCTTCCCCTCGACCTCGATGCGTTCGAGGGCCCGTTCGACCTGCTCCTGACGCTCGTCCTCAGGGAGGAGCTCGAGCTTGCGGACGTCGACGTGGTCGAGATCGTCGTCGCCTTCGTGGAGTCCCGCGCCGAGAGCGGTGAGCTCGACCTCGAGGCCTGCGGTGAGTTCCTCGTCCTCGTCGCCTCGCTCCTCGAGCTGAAAGCGCGCGGGCTCTTCCCCGGTGAGGACTTCGACCTGGAAGGCCTCGATCCAGAGGAGGCGGCGGAGGAGCTGGCCGAGCGCCTGGCCGCGTATCGGCGGTTTCGGGCCGCGGCGGGCTGGCTCGAGGAGCGGCTCGCAGAGGAGTCGGATCGCTACTTTCGCGTGGGCGCCGCGCCGCTCGCTCCCGTCCCGGCCCGCCCGCTCGCCCGGCAGGAGCCGGGTCAGCTCGCGGCCGCGCTCCGCTCGCTCGCCGTCGTGCCTCCGGAGCCGTCGCTCCGCCACCTCACCCTTTCCTACCCGCCGGTCTCGCGCTTCCTCGACCGCTTCCGCTCGCTCCTCCGCTCCCGGGGGCGCTTCGCCTTCGACGGCGAGGTCGACCGCCTCTCGCGCGTGGAGCAGATCGTTGCCTTTCTCGCGCTTCTGGAGCTGGGGAAGCGCAACGAGGCGCGCATCGGCCAGGCAGGCCCCTTCGAGCCGATCACGGTATGGAACGCCTCCGCCTCGTAGAGAACCCCGTCGACCGGCTCGCGCGCACGGTCGAGGCGCTGCTCGTGATCGCCTCGAAGCCGCTCTCCGTCGCCGAGCTGGCTGCGGTCGCGGAGGAGGAGCCGGAGCGGGTGGAGACGGCGCTCGGGCTGATCGCCGGCCGCTTCCGCGAGGGCCGGAGCGGGGTCGTGCTCGAGCACGTGGCCGGCGGCTATGCCTTCCGCGCCGCCCGGGAGGCCGCCGAGGCCTGCGCCCGCCTCGTCGAGCGGCCGGTGCAGCGAGGGCTGACGCAGGCCTCCCTCGAGACGCTCGCGATCGTCGCGTACCTCGGCCCGGTCTCGAGGCCCGAGATCGCCAGGATCCGCGGCGTCGCGGCCGACTCGGCGGTGGCCGGCCTCGTCGAGCGGGGCCTGATCGCCGAGGCTGGGCGGGAGCAGGAGGGAGGCGCTGTCCGCTACGAGACGACGCCGCTCTTCGAGCGGGTCTTCGGGCTCGCCGACCGCTCGGAGCTCCCAGAGCTGGACGAGCTCGGCGGGGACGTCGAGGAGCTGCGCTCGCGCCTCGAGGACGTCGCCGGCCGCCGCGGCGCCTGACGGATTCTTCAGAGCTCGCGGCGGGCCAGGGCTGCGGCCTCGAGCCTCGAATGGACCCCGAGGGCGCTCAGAAGATGCAGCTCCTCGGCGACCTACCGGGTTGCAGCGTGTCGCCGGGCCGCGCTGCTCGCCCCGAGAGCTTCGTCCGCTCCCTACCTAGCTGCCCTTGACGATCCGCTCCGCCTCTTCACGCGTGAAGGCGCGGAGGGTCTCCGTCGTCACCTGCCCGTGCTTGGCGACCTCGATCAAGACCTGGTAGGCGGTCTCGTCGTCGGGGGCCTCGAAGATCTCGACGACGTCGTAGCGCCCGAGCGTCACGTAGGCGTCGAGGAGCTTCCCGCCGCGCTCCTGGATCGCGCGCTCGGCCTCCTCGACCCGGTCGCGCCAAGCCGGGATGCCGGTCAGCCCCTGCGACGTGAACTTCATCAGGGTGATGTAGATCGGCACGCCCGGAATAATGACCGGCCCGATGCAGGCTCTAACGCCTACTCTGGCGCGGGCCAGGAGTGGCCTCGCGGCGAGGCGCCGAGGAGCTGATCCGCGCCGGCAGAGTGCGCGTGAACGGGGAGATCGCGGGCCTCGCCACGTTCGTCGAGCAGGACGACCGAGTCGAGCTGGACGGCCGTCCGCTGGAGCTCGAACCGCTTGCGTACGTGCTCCTGCACAAGCCGGCCGGCGTGGTGACGACGGCGAGCGACCCGCACGGGCGACCGACCGTGGTCGACCTCGTCGGCATCCCGCAGCGGGTAGTTCCCGTCGGACGGCTGGACGCGGACACGACCGGGGCGCTCCTGCTCACGAACGACGGGCCGCTCGCCCACAGGCTCATGCACCCGCGCTACGAGGTGGACAAGGTCTACGAGGTCGAGGTCGAGGGCGAGCCGGGGGAGGAGGCGCTGCGCCGGCTCGCCGAGGGCGTCGAGCTCGACGACGGGCCGACGGCGCCGGCCGGCGTGCGCCGCCTCGGCCCCTCGCAGCTCGAGCTGACGCTCCACGAGGGTCGCAAGCACCAGGTGAAGCGCATGTGCGAGGCGGTCGGCCATCCGGTGCGGCGCCTGCACCGCCGCGAGTACGCGGGCCTGACGCTGGCCGGAGTCGAGCCCGGCGAATGGCGCGAGCTGACCCAGGACGAAGTGGCCGCCCTGCGGGCGGCGACCGTGACGCGCTAGCGGATGTCCTCGGTCCAGGGCGAGCGGCGCGCGTCCCGGTACACGGTCTCCTCCAGGTACACGAGCCCGAAGAGCACGTCGAAGAGCGAGCGGCGGCGCGCGTCGACGAGCATGAACGCCTTCGCGGCGAGGCCGACCACGGCCACCGTGACCGAAGCGCGCGATCAGGGCACGCTCGAACGTGTTGAACGGGTCGTCCGCGGGTCTGCCCGAAGAGGCGAGATAGGCGTTCAGGACGGCGAGCGCGACGAGGCAAGCCAGGATCGCCCGAGGAACCGTCCGCCTCCAGCTGGGAGGCCGCCCCGTGTCCTCCTGAACGAGCTCGAAGTCGAGAGCGCGCATGCCGAGGGTCGATCCTTGCGCCCAGTAGAAGGCGAAGTAGGCGACGATCGAAGCGGCCACGATCAGCTGGGACAAAACGACCAGCGTGACGCCGAGCGGCGTGCCTGCGCCTCCGGCGTCGAGGCTCGTCTGCCCGACCCCCTGGACGATGCCGCCGACGATCGAGGCGATGAGGTACACGACCCAGCAGATCACCCAGTCGATCGCGCCCGCGCCGAGGCGCCGGAGGATGCTCGGATACGTGGCCGAGAAGGATCCGTCCGGGGCGATGTACACGGCTAGTGCCCCGTCAGGCAATGCACCCCTGCCCCGCGATCTCGCTTGGTGCTCGCGACGCAGAAGCTAGGCAGGATTGCCTGACGGGGCACTACGGGGGGACGAAGCCGACCGCCGCGTGCGCCCGCTCGAGGGTCGCGGCGGCGATCGTGTGGGCCTTCTCGGCGCCCTGCGCGAGGATGGCGGCGAGGCGCCCCTGGTCGCCGCGGAGCTCGCCGAAGCGGAGGCGGATCGGGTCGAGGAGCTCGACGACGGCCTCCGCCACCTCCTCCTTGAACCTCCCGTAGCCCACGCCGTCATAGCGGGCTTCGACATCCTCCGGGGAGGCGCCGGTGGCAACGGCCATGATCTCGATCAGGTTGGTGACGCCGGGCTTGTCCTCGGCCCGCACGACCTCGCGGCCGGAGTCCGTGACCGCCGAGCGCACCTTGCGCCTGATCACGTCCGGCGGGTCGAGCACCTTGACGAGGCCGAGCTCGGAGGAGAGCGACGTGGACATGCGTCTCTCGGGATCCTGGAGGTCCATGATCTTCGCGCCCACGTCGCCGTAGGTCCCCTCGGGGACGACGAACGTCTCGCCGAAGCGCTGGTTGAACCGCTGCGCGAGGTCGCGCGCGAGCTCGACGTGCTGGCGCTGATCCTCGCCGACAGGGACGACGTTGGCGTCGTAGAGGAGGATGTCGGCCGCCTGCAGCACGGGATAGGTCATGAGCCCTGTCGAGAAGCTCGTCTGCGCCGCCGACTTCTCCCGGAACTGCGGCATGCGCCGAAGCTCGCCGAAGGGCGTCATGCACTCGAGCACCCAGGTGAGGCGCGGGTGCTCGGGCACGTGGCTCTGGACGAAGAGGGTGCAGACGTCCGGGTCGAGGCCGCAGGCGATCAGGAGCGCGGTCAGGTCGAGGGTCGACTCCCGGAGCTCCTCGGGATCCTGCGGGACGGTGATCGCGTGCAGGTCGACGATCGGGTGGAAGGCGTCCACCTCGTGCTGCTCGGCCACCCAGCGGCGGATGGCGCCGACGTAGTTGCCGAGCTGCTTCTCGCCGGTCGGCTGGATTCCTGAGAGAACGCGCACGTCGCGGCGATTATCCCTCACCGTTCAGGAGGCCCGGCGGAACGCCGTCTGTGTCGCGACGTTCCGCCGATCCTCCTTACACTGAAAAGCCGATGGCAGTGACGAAGCCCGTGTGGACGCCCTCCTCCTGGCGGTCGAAAGCGGCCCTCCACCAGCCGGAGTGGCCGAGCGAGGAGCGCGCCGAGGCCGCCCGCGCGCGGCTGGCGGTCGTGCCGCCGCTCGTCTTCGCGGGCGAGGCGCGCCAGCTTCGGGCTGCGCTTGCCGAAGCCGCGGCCGGACGCGCCTTCCTGCTCCAGGCCGGCGAGTGCGCCGAGTCCTTCCACGACCTCTCGGCCGTCCACATCCGCGAGAAGCTCAAGGTCTTGCTGCAAATGGCGGCGGTGCTCACGTACGGAGCCACGCTTCCGGTGGTGAAGGTCGGACGGATCGCCGGCCAGCTCGCCAAGGCACGGTCGTCGCCTACCGAGGACGTCGGCGGCGGCGAGATCCCTTCCTTCCGCGGCCACATGATCCACGACGATGCGCCGACCGCGGAAGGCCGCATCCCCGACCCCGACCGGATGGTGCAGGCGTACAACCATGCGACCGCGACGCTCAACCTCGTGCGCGCGTTCACGAAGGGCGGCTTCGCCGACCTCATGCGCGTCCACGAGTGGAACCAGGAGTTCGTCGCCTCCTCGCCGGAGGGGCGCCGCTACGAGCAGCTCGCCTCGGAGATCGAGCGCGCGCTCAGGTTCATGGCGGCGTGCGGGATCGACCTCTCCGCCGAGTCGCGGCTTCACCAGGTGGACGTGTGGACGAGCCACGAGGGCCTCGTCCTCGACTACGAGGAGGCGCTCACGCGCCGCGACTCGACGACGGGAGACTGGTACGACTGCTCGGCGCACATGCTCTGGATCGGGGAGCGCACGCGCCAGCTGGACGGCGCTCACGTGGAGTTCTTCTCCGGCGTCCACAACCCGCTCGGGCTCAAGGTCGGGCCGACCGCCACACCGGACGAGATCGTCGAGCTCTGCGAGCGCCTGAACCCGGATCGCGTTCCCGGACGGCTGACCCTGATCGCCCGCATGGGCGCCGACCAAGTGTTCGATCTTCTCCCGCCGATCCTGCGCGCCGTGCGCGAGTCAGGCCATCCAGTCCTCTGGGCCTCCGACCCCATGCACGCAAACGTCTTCACCACCCAGTCTGGGTTCAAGACCCGCCGCTTCGACGCGATCATGGCCGAGATCGAGGGCTTCTTCGCCGCCTGCCGCAAGGAGCGCGTCTGGCCCGGGGGGATCCACCTCGAGTTCACGGGCGAGGACGTGACCGAGTGTCTGGGCGGGTCCGAGGCCGTGCTCGAGGATCAGCTGAACGTCCGCTATATGACGCTCTGCGACCCGCGCCTGAACGCCCGCCAGTCGCTCGACCTCGCCTTCCGGCTCGCCGAGCTGCAGCGCATCCACCGGGCCGGGTTATGGTCGAGAAGCTCGCCGTCGTCGGCACCGGGCTGATCGGCGCCTCGGTGGGGCTCGCCGCGAAGCGCGCAGGAGTCGCTCACGTCGCCGGCTACGACGCCGACCCCGAGTTCCTGGCAGTCGCCGCGGAGCGGGGCGCGCTGGACGAGCCGGTCGGCAGCCTCGTCGCCGCAGTGGAGGAAGCCGAGCTCGTCGTCGTCGCCACGCCGGTCGCCACGCTCGAGCAGCGGATCGGAGAGGCGCTGGCGGCCGCCGGCGCCGGTGCGACCGTCACCGACGTTGGCTCGACGAAGTCGGCGCTCTGCGCCGCCGTCCCCGACCGCATCCGCTTCATCGGCGGCCACCCGGTGTGCGGCTCCGAGGCGCGCGGGCCGGCGAGCGGGAGCGACCAGCTCTTCCAGGGCGCCACCTGGTTCCTCACGCCTGTCGCGGAGACCGAGCCTGAGAGGTACCGGACGCTGCACGGGTTCGTCGCCTCGCTCGGGGCGGTTCCCGTGGCGATCGATCCCGCGGCGCACGATCGCCTGCTCGCGCTCACGAGCCACCTGCCGCACGCGCTTGCGAACGTCGTCCTGAACCACGCAGGCTCCGTCCGGGTGGACGGCCACGAGCCGCTGGCCGCGGCCGGCGGCTCCCTGCGGGACATGACGCGCGTGGCCGGCGCGAACCCGCGGATCTGGATCGACATCTTCCTCGACAACGCGGAGGAGCTGCGCGCCTCGCTCGGCGAGCACCGGCGCCGTGTCGAGGAGCTCGAGCGCGCTCTGGAGGCCCGTGACGCCGGCTGGCTCGCCCGCTGGGTGGGCGAGGCGGGCGGGAACCGCAACCGGCTCCTGGCCGAGGCGTACGAGGACCCCGGCACGCTGCAGCGGGTGCGCGTCCACGTTCCCGACCGGCCGGGGGTGCTCTCCGGGATCACGCAGGCGCTCGGCGCCGAGCAGATCAACATCGAGGACTTCGAGCTCGACCACCTCTCGCCCGAGCGCGGCGGGACGCTGAGCGTGCTCGTCGCCGGCGAGGACTCCGCCCGCCGGGCGGCCGACCTGCTCGAGGCGCAGGGCTACTCGGTGATCGTGTCGCCGGCCTTCGAAGACTGATGAAGATCTGAGCCGGCGGCGTCGGTGGAAGGCGACATCGCCGTCCCCGGCGACAAGTCGATCTCCCACCGGGCGCTGCTGCTGGGCGCGATCGCGGACGGGGAGAGCGAGATCGACCGCTTCGGCGCCTCCAAGGACACGCTTTCGACCGCGGCAGCCGTGCGCGCGCTCGGGGCCGGGGTGGAGATGGACGGCGACCGCGTCCGTATCGCCGGCGTGGGCCTGCGCGGGATCGGCGAGGTAGCCGGGCCGCTCGACTGCGGCAACGCGGGCACGCTGATGCGCCTGCTTCCGGGGATCCTCGCCGGCCAGGCCGGCCGCTTCGAGCTCGTCGGCGACGAGTCGCTGAGCTCGACGGCCGATGGAGCGGATCGCCGAGCCCCTGCGGGCGATGGGAGCCCGGGTGGAGACGACCGACGGGCGCGCGCCGGTGGTCGTCGAGGGCGGGACGCTGCAGCCGGTCCGCTGGGAGCTCCCCGTCGCGAGCGCCCAGGTGAAGTCGTGCGTCCTTCTGGCCGGCCTCTACGCGGAGGAGGGGCCTACCGTGGCCGTCGAGCCGTACCCGAGCCGCGACCACACCGAGCGGATGCTGGAGGCGATGGGAGTACGCGTCCGGCGTGGTCCGAAGGAGGCCGCGGTGTGGCCGGCCGAGCGGCTGAAGCCGCTCGCGACGACGATTCCGGCCGACTTCTCCTCCGCCGCCCCGTTCGTCCTGGCGGCGACGCTCCTGGCCGGCTCCAAGCTGCGGCTGCACGGCGTCGGGCTGAATCCGACGCGGACCGGGTTTCTCGCCGTCCTCGAGCGCATGGGCGCGCGGATCGCGGTCTTCAACCGGCGTGCCTCCGGAGGCGAGCCCGTCGGCGACCTCGAGGTCGAGGCCGCCGAGCTCGTCGCCACGTCGATCGGCGCCGAGGAGGTGCCGGCGCTCGTCGACGAGCTGCCGCTCTTCGCGCTCGCCGCCGGGATGGCCCGCGGCGACAGCGTCGTGACCGGCGCGCAGGAGTTGCGCGTGAAGGAGTCGGACCGTGTCGAAAGCGTGAAAGATGCGCTGCGGCCACTGGGAATCCACATCGAAACGCGTCACGATGGCTTCCGGGTTCGTGGGGTCCCCTCCCGCCCTAGGGGTGGGGGCGTGGTCGATGCTCGCGGCGACCATCGGATCGCCATGCTGGGAGCGGTCGCGGGCCTCGTCTCGCGCGAGGGGGTGGAGCTCCAGGGCGCCGATACCGCCGCTGTAAGCTTCCCCGACTTCCTGCCCATGCTCGACTCGGTCACCGTTCGATGACACTTCCGGAGCACGTGTGATCGTCGCCATCGACGGCCCGGCCGGGTCCGGGAAGAGCACCGTCGCCCGCGGCCTCGCCGCGCGCCTCGGCTTCCGCTATCTCGACACCGGCGCCATGTACCGGGCGCTCACGTGGCTCGCGCTCGAGGACGGGCTCGACCTCGATGATGCATCCGCGCTGGAGGCGCTCGCGCTCGCCAACCCTGTCGGCTTCGAGGACAGCCGGGTGGTCGTCCGCGGCGCGGACGTCACCGAGGCGATCCGCGAGCCGCGCATCGACCGCGTCGTCTCGGCGGTCGCGCGGCACCCGGAGGTGCGCGCGGTCATGAAGGAGCGGCAGCGCGAGCTGGCCCAGGGAGGCGACGCGGTCATCGAAGGCCGCGACATCGGCACGGTTGTCTGTCCCGACGCCGAGGTGAAGGTCTATCTGGTCGCCGACCCGGGCGAGCGGGCGCGCCGCCGGCAGGCAGACCACCCCGACATCGGCGCCGAGGCGCTTGCGACCGACCTGCGGCTCCGCGACGAGCGCGACGCCGCGCAGATGCAGGCTGCGCCTGACGCGGAGAAGATCGACACGACGGCGCTGACCGTGGCGCAAGTGCTCGACCGGATCGAACGGCTCGTCGAGGCGAGGGCGAGCGCATGAAGAAGGTCGACCTCGTCTACTACCCGGTCGGCAAGGGCTTTCTCGGCAGCCTGACCCGCGCAGCGACGTCGGTTCGCATGTACGGGAAGGAGCGGGTCCCGCGCGAGGGCGGCGGCGTCCTCGCCATGAACCACTTCAACTTCATCGACGTCCCCGTCTTCGGCACCTTCTGTCCACGGCGGATCGTCTTCGTAGGCAAGAGCGAGCTGTTCGAGATCCCGGGGCTCGCCCAGCTCATCCGGGCGCACGGAACGTTGTCGATTCGGCGCGGCGAGTCCGACCGAGATGCCCTCCGGCGCATGCGGGAGACCGTGCGCGAGAACGATCTGCTCGGCCTCTTCATCGAGGGCACGCGCCAGTTGAGCGGCGTGCCCGGTAAGCCAATGCCGGGAGCGGCCATGATCGCGATCTCGGAGGGCGTGCCCGGTGATTCCCGGCTGCGATCCACGGCTCGCAAACATGGAAGCTCGGCAACCGCGCGGCGGTGTCGATCGCCTTCGGCGAGCCGATGCGCTTCCCCGACCATCCACGCAACTCGAAGGGGTACGCGGCGGCCTCGGAGGAGATCATGGCCGAGATCAAGCGCCTTTGGGAATGGCTCGTCCGCATCCACGAGCTGAGCCGGCCGCGCCACGCGACACCTCCGCGCCGCGAAAAAGTCCCTGTAAAGGCGTAGTGCCCCTCCAGGCAATGCGCACCTGCCCCCGCGCCGCGATCACGCGGCGCCAGAGCCCACCCTCGCCCTCACCAAGGCGTCCAGCCTTGGCTTCGGACGAGTGCGAACTCTGGCTTGGTGCTCGCGACGCGGGAGCTAGCCGGCATTGCCTGGAGTGGCACTAATGAACCAGCCGCCGCTCCTCGGCGCCGTCGCCGTCGTCGGCTTTCCCAACGTGGGCAAGTCGACGCTCGTCAACCGGCTGACCGCCACGCGCGAGGCTGTCGTCTTCGAGACGCCGGGCGTCACCCGCGACCGCAAGGACGTCGTCTGCGAGTGGGCGGGGAAGCGCTTCGTCCTCGTCGACACCGGAGGCGTCGACATCGCCGACGCCTCGCCGCTGACGAAGCAGGTCGCGGAGCAGGCACGCCGCGCGGTCGAGGAGGCCGACCTCGTCGTCTTCGTCGTCGACGCGAAGGCGGGCGTGACCCCCGGCGACGAGGAGGTCGCGGACATCCTCCGCCGGTCGGGCAAGCCCGTGCTCGTCGTCGCGAACAAGGTCGACGATCCCCGCCGGGACGACGAGGCGCTCGAGTTCCACCGGCTCGGCCTCGGCGACCCGGTGCCGATCTCCGCCCTGCACGGGTACGGGACCGGCGACCTGCTCGACCAGATCGTCTCCGGGCTCCCGGGCGAGGGGCTCCCGGAGGTCGGGGAGGACGCCATCCGGGTCGCCGTGCTCGGCCGGCCGAACGTCGGCAAGTCGAGCCTCGTCAACGCGCTCGTCGGCCAGGAGCGGGTGATCGTCTCCGACCAGCCGGGGACGACGCGTGACTCGATCGACACCGTCCTGCGGCGCGGCGACACCACCTACGTCCTCGTCGACACGGCCGGCCTCCGCCGCAAGCGCCGCCACCGGCAGGGGATCGAGTACTACTCCGAGCTGCGGGCGATCAAGGCCGCCGAGCGGGCCGACGTCGCGCTCGTGCTCGTCGACTCGACGGAGGGGCTCGTCGACCAGGACCTCGCCGTCGCGGACGTCGCGCGCACGGCCGGCAACTCGACCCTCGTCGTCCTCTCGAAATGGGACTCTGCCGAGATTGGGATCGAGGACGTGCGTCCCCGCATCGAGAGCAAGCTGCGCCAGCGCCCTCCGGTCGTCGCCGTTTCGGCGAAGACGAACCGCGGCGTCGGCAAGCTCCTCGACCGGGTGGAGGAGCTCTACGCGAAGCACACCGCCCGCGTCTCGACGGCCCAGCTCAACAAGATCCTGCAGGAGCTGCGCGAGACCCGGCCGGGGCCGAGCAAGAACGGCCGGCGCCTGAACCTCCTCTACGGCACCCAGGTCTCGACGCGCCCGCCTCGCTTTCGCGTCTTCGTCAACGATCCCGGCCTGGTGACGCGCGATTACGGCTACTGGGTCGAGAACCAGCTGCGCGACCGCCTCGAGCTCCAAGGCGTGCCGGTGATCATCGACTTCGTGCGGCGCTCGTGAAGGCGGCCTTCCAAACCGAGCGGCTGCGGGCGGAGCCTCTCGACCTCGCGGCTCACGACGAGGAGCTCGCCGGCTTGCACGCCGATCCGCGCGTCATGGCGACGATGGGCGGCGAGGGGACTCCCGAGGAGAGCCGCGCCTGGATCGAGCGCAACCTCAGGCACGGGGAGGAGCCCGGGCTCGGGATCTTCGTCTTCCGCGAGCGGGACACGGGGCGCTTCGTGGGCCGGGGAGCGATCCGCCGCATCGAGATCGGCGGCGGAACGGAGGTCGAGGTCGGCTACGCGCTCGTGCATGACGCATGGGGCCGGGGATACGCGACGGAGATGGCCGAGGCGCTCGCCGCCCATGCGGAGACCGCCGGCCACGGCCCGCTGGTCGCGTACGCGGAGCCTGCCAACGCCGCCTCGCGCCGCGTCCTCGAGAAGATCGGCTTTCGGTACGAGCGCGACCTCGTCCACCACGGGCGGGACCAGGTCCTCTACAGGAAGAGCTCCGTGAGGGTCGTCGTCGTCGGCGGCGGCTCCTGGGGCTCGGTGTTCGCCGTCCTCCTCGCCGAGCGCGGGCACGAGGTCACGCTCGCCTGCCGGGACCCCGAGCAAGCGCGCACGATCGCCGAGACGGGGCGAAACCCGCGCTACATCCCGGATGCGGACCTCTCGGCAGTCTCCGCCTCGAGCCTCGAGGAGGCGCCGGTGGCCGAGGCCGAGCTCGTCTGCCTGGCGATCCCGAGCCGGGCGTTCCGCGAGGTCGCCGAGAGCCTGCCCGGCGAGGCGCCCTTCCTCAGCCTGACGAAGGGGCTCGACCCGGAGACCGGCTCGCGGCTCTCGAGTGTCGTCCGCGGACGGCCGGTGGCGGTGCTCTCCGGCCCGAACCACGCCGAGGAGATCGCGCAGGGCCTGCCGGCCGCCGCCGTGATCGCGAGCGAGGACCAGGCGCTCGCCGTGGAGCTCCAGCACGCGATCATCTCGACCCGCTTCCGCGTCTACCTGAACACCGACTTGGTGGGCGTCGAGCTCTGCGCGGCCGCCAAGAACGTGATGGCCCTCGCCGCCGGCGGCGTCGACGGCTTCGGCTTCGGCGACAACGCCAAGGCGGCCCTGATCACGCGCGGGCTCTCCGAGATGGCGCGGCTGGGTGAGGCCTGCGGCGCCCGGGGCGAGACGTTCTCCGGTCTCGCCGGCATGGGCGACCTGATCGTCACCTGCTTCTCCCCCTATAGCCGCAACCGCCGGGCAGGCGAGCTGATCGCGCAGGGTCGCTCGCCCGAGGAGGCGAGGGAGGAGATCGGGATGGTCGTGGAAGGGCTGACGACCGCTCCCGTCCTCCGCGATCTCTCGCGGCGTCTCGGCGTCGAGCTTCCGATCACCGAGGCGATCTGCGAGGTGCTGGCCGGGACGAGCGCCCTCGACCTCGTCTCAGGTTTGATGAGCAGAACGCCGACAGATGAGTAACGTGAAGTCGATGCGCGTCATCCTTGCAGCGCTCGTAGCCATGTTTCTGGCCACCTCGGCCGGCTGCGGCGAGAGCGGCTCGCCCGGTGAAGCCTCCTCGGTCGTGCCCGAGGACGTCGCCGCCTATGTCTCGGTGGACACCTCGTTCGCGGGCGAGCAGTGGCGGGCCGCGTCCGACCTGCTCGCACGCTTCCCCGACGGTGAGAACGCGCTCGACGAGCTCCTCGCCGAGGCCGAGCTGCAGGACGCGCTCGGGCCGGAGACGGTCTTCGCCGTCCTCCCCGGGCCGGTGGGCGAAGGCCGCGAGCCGCCGGTGGTCATGCTCACGCAGCCTGACGACCCCGCCGCCTTCGACCGGCTCGTGGAAGAGAGCGACGCGGCCCGTGCGGAGGTGCGGGGCTGGCAGGTCGTCGCCCACGACGAGCGACGTGCTCGACCGCTACCGCGAGGCGCTCGAGGGCCCGTCGCTCGAGGGCTCGGACGCCTTCGCGGAGGCCATGGAAGACGTGCCCGAGGACGCGCTGGCGCGTCTGTACGCGAACGGCGAGGCGCTCGTCGAGTCGCTGCCGGAGCTTCCCGCCGAGCTCGGTCCGGCGCCGCTCGGGCCGGTCGCCGGGGTGGACGGGACGATCGGGGCTTCGCTCCGCGCCGAGGGCGACGGCCTCCGGGTCGAGGGCCGAGTGGTTCCCACCGACGAGCAGCAGCACGCCTGTGCCGGAGGCCTACGAGGCCGAGCTCGCCGACGAGGTTCCGGCCGAGGCGATCGCGTTCTTCTCCTTCAAGGACCTGGGCGCCGCGCTCGAGCGCTACGGGAACCTGCTGGGCCTTGGCGACGTCGCGTCGCTGCTCGCGGGGGAGACTGCCGTCTACCTGAGCCCTGGGGGCGGCGCGACGCTCCTCACCGAGGTGGAAGACGAAGCGGCAGCACTGGAGACGGTCGAGGCGCTCATCGGCCTCGCCGGGAAAGACGTGCCCATCGCGTTCGACGCCTTCGACGGCCTCCTGGCCGTCTCGAGCTCCGAGCAGGAGCTCGCCGCGCTCCGCGGCGACGGCCCGCGCCTCGGCCAGGACGACCGCTTCGAGGAGGCCCTCGCCGCCGCCGGCATGCCCGACGAGACGACCGGCTTCGGCTACGTCGACGTCGAGTCCGCGGCGCCGCTCTTCCTCGAAAAGGCGGCGCAGGAGGACGAGTACCTGGAGCCGCTCGGCAGCGCCGTCTTCTGGGGCGAGGCTTCCGACGACGAGCAGCGCTTCTCCCTCTTCCTGGGCATCGACTAGGACCGCATCGGTAGCCTTCCCCGCCATGGCCGCGCGCGAGTTTCTCTTCACCTCCGAGTCCGTGACCGAGGGTCATCCGGACAAGGTCGCCGACCAGGTCTCGGACACGATCCTCGACTGCGTCCTGACCGACGACCCCAACGGGCGCGTCGCGTGCGAGACGCTCGTCACGACCGGGCTCGTCGTCGTCGCCGGCGAGATCACGACCGAGACGTACGTCGACATCCCGCGCGTGGTCAGGAACAAGATCAAGGAGATCGGCTACGACCGCGCCAAGTACGGCTTCGACGCCGACACCTGCGGCGTGATCGTCGCGCTCGACGAGCAGTCGCCGGACATCGCGCAGGGCGTGGACAGCTCCTACGAGATGCAGCACGGCGACGACGACCCGCTCGACCAGATCGGCGCCGGCGACCAGGGGATGATGTTCGGCTACGCCTGCACGGAGACCGAGGAGCTGATGCCGCTCCCGATCACGCTCGCGCACAAGATCGCCAAGCGGCTGTCGGAGGTGCGGAAGGCGCAGATCCTCCCGTACCTGCGGCCCGACGGGAAGACGCAGGTGACCGTCCGCTACGAGGTCGACGAGCACGGGCGCCAGCGCCCGGTCGAGGTCGTCCGCGTGCTCGTCTCGACGCAGCATCGCGACGGGCTCGACGAGGAGGCGCTGATCAAGCCCGACCTGATCGAGCACGTCCTCCACCCGATCCTCCCGCGCGACCTCTACGACGAGCACCGCTTCGAGGAGCGCGACTTCGTCCTCGTCAACCCGACGGGCAAGTTCGTGGTCGGCGGCCCGATGGGCGACACCGGGCTGACCGGCCGGAAGATCATCGTGGACACGTACGGCGGCGCGGCCCGCCACGGCGGCGGCGCCTTCTCCGGCAAGGATCCGACCAAGGTCGACCGCTCGGCGGCCTACGCGGCCCGCCACGTGGCCAAGAACGTCGTCGCGGCCGGCCTGGCCGACCGCTGCGAGCTCCAGGTCGCCTACGCGATCGGCGTCGCGCACCCGGTCTCGATCGAGATCGAATCCTTCGGCACCGAGCGGGTGTCACTGGCGCGGATCGAGGAGCTCGTCCGCGAGCACTTCGACCTCCGCCCGGGGGCGATCCTCCGCGACCTCGAGCTGACGCGCCCGATCTACGCGAAGACCGCGGCCTACGGCCACTTCGGCAGGGTCGACCACGACTTCACGTGGGAGCGGACGGAGAAGGCGGACGCCCTCCGCGCCGCCGCCGGCCTCACGGCCGAAGTCTCGGCTTCGTAGCTACGCCGCGGGCCTGACGAAGAGCCCGGCGGCGGCTTTCTCGCCGATCGCGCGCTCGTCGCCGTCGACGGTGAGCGCGAACTGGCCGGCGGCCGGCTCGGCGCGCCGAAGCTCGATGTGCGTCCCCGGGACGAGGCCCTCGTCGTAGTACCAGTGCAGGAGCTCGCCGTCGTGCTCGGCGAGGCGGACAATCTCCGCGCTCTCGCCTTCGGAAAGGTCGTTCAGCGGCTTGAGCTCACGGTTCTCGGCCTGTTCGAAGTTGACGTCGACCGGCCATCCGTGCGGGCAGCGGTCGGGGTTGCCGAGCTGCTTCTCGATCCGCTCGACCATGTCGTCGGTGAACGTGTTCCCGAGCAGGTCGGCCTGCACGTGCGCCTCGGCGGCCGTGTAGCCCATGAAGTCGGTGAGCAGGCGCTCGATGATGCGGTGCTTGCGAACGACGCGTTCGGCGTTCTCGCGGCCCTTCGCGGTCAGGATCGCCTCCTTGTGCTCGCCGCGCTCGACGAGGCCCTCCGCCTCGAGGCGCTTCAGCATCTCGCCGGCCGACGCGCGCGAGACGCCGAGCATGTCGGCGACGCGGACGGCGAGCGTGGGCGCGCCCTTCGTCTCCGGCTTGTACTCCCCGATGGGGAAAGCCAGGAAGTAGATCGTCTCGAGATAGTCGTCGACGGAGTGCCCAGCCGCCATGTCCGCGATGATCTTACCGTGGCCCGGTTTGCCTCAGTCGTGCCGCTCGTCTCGGCTCGCGCCGTCGCGCGCCCCTTCACGTACCTCGCGGACGGCCTCGAGAAGGGCGCAGTCGTCTCCGTGCGCTTCGGCAAGTCGACCCGGCGGGGCGTGGTCGTCGGGCTCGAGGACGAGGCGCCCCCGGCAGTCGAGCCGGTCGCCGTCGCGGGTGTCCTCGGCGCCGTCCCCGTCCCCCTCGTCGACCTCGCGCTCTGGATAGCGGAGTACTACGGCTCGACACCTGCCCGCGCGCTCGGCCTCGTGCGCTCCTGCCGCGCCCGCGCGGCGGGCCGGCGCGCGCCGGCGCCGCCGCGAGGATGACCTTCCCGGAGAGGCGGCGCCCGCCGAGCCGAGCGAGACCCAGGCCGCGGCGCTCGCGCGGATCGGCGCGCGCCCTCGACGACGGCGGAGGGGCATTCCTGCTCTACGGAGCGACGGGCAGCGGGAAGACCGAGGTCTATCTGAGGGCCTGCGAGCAGGCGCTCGCGCGCGGACGCGGGGCGATCGTGCTCGTCCCGGAGATCGCGCTCACGCCGCAGGCGCTCGGCCGCTTCCGCGCCCGCTTCGGAGCGCGCGTCGCCGTCCTCCACTCGGCGCTGACGGAGGCGGAGCGGCGCGACGAGCGCGAGCGGATCGCCTCCGGAGAGGCGCCGATCGTCGTCGGAGCGCGCTCCGCGGTGTTCGCGCCGGTCCCCGCGCTCGGCCTCGTCTGCGTCGACGAGGAGCACGATTCGTCCTACAAGCAGGAGTCAGATCCTCGCTACGACGCGCGTACGGTGGCGGCCAAGCGCGCGGCGCTCGAGGGCGCGGTCGCCGTCTACGGCAGCGCCACGCCGAGGCCGGAGAGCTGGGAACGCCTGGAGCGGATAAACCTGGGCGGTCGGCTCGCCGGACCGCTTCCGCCGGTTCAGATCGTCGATCTGAGGCGGGAGAGGGGCTACCCACTCTCCGCGCCCCTCCTTGCGGAGCTGGGGAAGCTCGCCGACCGCGGCGGCAAGGCGATCCTGCTCCTCAACCGGCGCGGGATCGCGCCCGCGCTCCACTGCCGCTCCTGCGGGCTCACGCTCCGCTGCCGGGACTGCGACGTGCCGCTCACGCTCCATGGGGACGGCTTGCTCCATTGCCACCACTGCGGACGCCGAGAGGCGGCGCCGGAGCTCTGCCCCGCCTGCGGGGCGGCCGAAGTGGCGCAGGCTGGGCGCGGGCACGGAGAAGCTCGAATCGGAGCTCGCTGACCGGCTCCCCGAGCTCGAGCGCTTCCGGCTCGACGCGGATGCCGCCCGTCATCCAGGCAAGCTGAGCGAGGTGCTGGCAGGCTTCGCCGCCTGCGAGCGAGGGGTTCTGCTGGGGACGCAGATGGTGGCGAAAGGGCCACCACTTTCAGGGCGTCGCGCTCGCCGCCGTCGTCGATGCGGACACGGCGCTCGGCCTCCCCGACTTCCGCGCCGAGGAGCGCACGTTCCAGCTCGTGACCCAGCTGGCGGGCCGCAGCGGCCGCGACGCGCCCGGCCGCGTGCTCGTGCAGACCTACCAGCCGGACGCGCGCCCGATCGCGCTCGCCGCGCGCCACGACGTGGAGGAGTTCCTCGCCGGCGAGCTGGCCCGCCGGCGGGAGCTGGGCTATCCGCCGTTCCGCCATCTCGTTCGCGTCATCGTCGCGGGCCCCGGCCAGGCGGCCCCGCTGCAGTCCTGCACGGAGCTTCGCGCCGAGCTCGAGCGTGCCGATGGGAGCTCCGATCTGCTCGGCCCGGCACCGCTCCTCCGCCTCCGCGGCCGTCACCGCGCACAGCTCCTCGTCAAGACCGACGCCCCGCGCCGCGTCGCCGCCTTGTCGGCCCGCCTGCTCGCCGCGGCCGCCCCTGCGATGCGCAAGAACGCCCTCGCCGTCTCGGTGGACGTCGACCCGCAAGGCCTCTCGTAATGCCGTGATCTAGCGGTAGAGCCGTCGCGACTTCTAGACTTCTCTCCCCGTGGGTGAGGTCGAAGGCCAAGTTCGTAGCGAGCAGCTCGATGCCGAGCGCGAAGCCCGGCGTCTGGCCGCGCTTGCCCAGATCCGGCAGTACCCAGACCCGGCTCTGCGTATCCGGGCCAACGAGGTAGAGGACCTGGACGACGCCGTCGCGGAGCTCGTCGAGCGCATGACCCGGCTGATGCACGAGGCCCGGGGCGTCGGCCTCGCCGCGCCGCAGGTCGGCGTCCTCCGGCGCGTGCTCGTTTACCAGACGTCGAGACGAGGCACCGGTGGTCGCGCTCGTCAACCCGCAGCTCGTCGCGAGCTCGGAGGAGGAGGAGACGGCTGACGAGGGCTGCCTCTCGCTCGGAGCGGCGTCCGTGGTCGTGCCCGTCTCGCGGCCGACGTCGGTCACCGTCGAGGCGAGTGACGCCCGCCGGGAGACCAGGTGACCGTGGAGGCCGAGGGCCTCGAGGCGCGGGTGATCCAGCACGAGCTCGACCACCTCGACGGCGTGCTGATCCTCGACCGGACGGCCCGGACGAGCGCCGCGCGGCGCTCGCGCAGCTCCGTCCGCAGCCGATCCTCGGACCGCTCGGTGAGCGCCCCTCTGCGGTCAAGACGGCCTATGAGCGTCGCGGTCGCAGCGACCGGGACCTTCGGCGCGGCGATCCTCGACGGCCTCGCCGCCCGCCGTGAGATCGAGCTCCTGCTGACGAAGCCCGACAGCCGCAGGGGAGGGGCAGCAAGAAGCTGCCGCCGCCGGCGAAGGAGGTCGCGCTCGAGCACGGCCTGCGCGGTCGAGCAGCCCGATCGGCTGTCGGAGTTCCCAGGCGAAGCCCGCATCGTCATCGTGGCGGACTACGGCGTTCTCATCCCCGAGAAGCTGCTCGCCGACCGGCTCTGGCTCAACGTTCATCCGTCGCTCCTACCGCGCTGGCGCGGGCCGGCGCCCGTCGAGCGGGCGATCATGGAGGGCGATCGGGAGACGGGCGTCACCGATCCACCGGACGACCGCCGAGCTCGACGCCGGCCCGATCGCCGCGCAGCGCCGGTTCCCGATCGGGCCGGAGGACGACGCCGGCGTCGTCTTCGAGCGAGCGACGCGCGTGGCGCTCGAGCTCCTCGACGAGGTCTTCGCGGAGCCGACGTTCGTCCCCCAGCCCGAGGTGGGCGTCACCTACGCGGACAAGATCACCGCCGCCGACCGTGAGCTGGACTGGTCGCTTCCGCCCGAGGAGAACCTGAACCGGATCCGGGCGCTCTCGCCGCACATCGGGGCGCGGGGCTCGTCGACGGCCGCCGCCTGATCGTCTGGCGTGCGCGGCCGGCGCGGCCCGAGGCGACGTTCGTTGCCGGCGGGATCGAGCCGCTCGAGGTGCAGCGCGAGGGCGGACGCCGCATGCCCGTGGAGGAGTACCTCCGCGGCCTGCGCAAGTGACGTCGCGCCCGGGCCGTCGCCGCCCGGGTCGTCCAGCGCGTCTTCGAGGACGGCGCCTACGCTGACCGAGCCTTCCGGAGCGCCGGCCGAGCGGCTGGACGAGCGCGACCGCGCGTTCGCGATGCAGCTCGCCTACGGCACGGTCCAGCGCGTTCGCACGCTCGACCACGCGATCGAGACGCTCGGGCGCCGGCCGGTGCGCAAGCTCGACCCGCCGGTTCGCGCCGCGCTCCGGACCGGCGCCTATCAGCTCGCCTTCATGGACGGCGTCCCGCCGCACGCGGCTGTCGACGAGACGGTGGAGCTCGTCCGCGCGGCCGGGCTCGAGCGCGCGGTCGCCTTCACGAACGCGGTGATGCGGCGCCTGGCGGAGGGCCTGCCGGGCCTGCTCGGCCGCCTGCACGAGGAGACGCCGCCGGCCGCGGCGCTCCTGCACTCCTACCCGGACTGGATCGCCGAGACCTGGTGGCGCGAGCTCGGCGCCGGACGACGCGCGCGCGCTCATGCGCGCGCAGAACGAGCCGCCGGAGACGGCCGTGCGCACCCCGGACGGGCCGATTGGTTGTCGACTCCGTCCCGGAGGACTGGCTCGAGAGCGGCTATGCCTGGCCGCAGAGCCGCGGCTCGCAGCTCGCCGGCGCGGCGGTGGGCGCGCGCCCCGGCGAGCGCATCCTCGACCTCTGCGCCGCGCCGGGCGGGAAGGCGACGCAGCTCGCGGCAGCGGGCGCCGAGGTCGTTGCGGTCGAGAAGCACCCGGGCCGCGCGCGAGAGCTGGAGGCGAACGCGCGCCGCCTCGGCGCGGAGCTGACCGTCGTCAACGCCGACGCGCTGGAGCTTCCGGACCTGGACGCTTCGACCGAGCGCTGGTCGACGCGCCGTGCTCGGGCCTCGGCGTCCTCAACTCGCGACCCGACCTGCGCTGGCGCGCCGAGCCGCTGCCCGACCTCCAGCTCGCGCTGCTGCGCGTCGCGGCGGAGCGCGTCCGGCCCGGCGGCACGATCACGTACGCCGTCTGCACGATCTACCGCGCCGAGAACGAGGACGTCGTCGACGCGCTCGGCCTCCCCGTCGAGGATCTCGGCGCCGAAGTGGCCGGAGTTCCGCCACCCGCGGCGGCCGGAGCTCCTGCTCACGCTCCCGCACGTCCACGGGACGCCGGGTTCTTCGTGGCCCGCCTCCGCGCGTAGGATCAAGGCGTGGCCTGGCGCGACTGGATCCGGAGCGGTCGAGATCGAGCCGTCCGTCTACGCCGCCGACTTCGCGCGCCTCGGCGACCAGGTGCGCGAGCTGCTGAACGCCGGCGCGCGCGTCTTCCACTTCGACGTGGGCGACGGCCACTTCGTCGAGCCGATCACGATCGGGCCCGTCGTCCTCCGCTCGATCGCACCGCTGATCCACGAGGCAGGCGGCGTCCTCGACGTCCACCTGATGGTCTCGAACCCGGAGCACCACTTCCCGCAGATGAAGGCGGCCGGCGGCGACAGCGTCACCTTCCACGTCGAGGTCTGCGAGGAGCCGTGGAGCGCGATCGCGCTCGCCCGCTCGCACGACCTCGGCGTCGGGGTCGCCTTCAACCCCGAGACGCCGGTCGAGGCCGCGGTCGCCGCCTCGCGCGGGAGCCGACCTCGTCCTCTGCATGAGCATCCATCCCGGCTACTCGGGCCAGGAGCTCATGCCCGAGGCGCTGCCGCGGCTCCGCGAGCTGCGCTCCCAGCTCGACGAGCGCGTCGTCGTGCAGGTCGACGGCGGCATCACCCAGGACAACGTCCGCGCGGTCCACGAGGCCGGCGCCGAGGCGATCGTGGCCGGGACTGCGATCTTCGGCTGCGACGACCCGGGCCGCGCCTACCCCGCGCTCGTCCGCGTGCTCGCTTCGGCTGACTGACCGCGGGTGGCTCGAGCGCGCGCTCGAGCTGGCCGAGCGGGGGCGCGGGCAGACCGCGCCGAACCCGATCGTCGGCGCCGTGCTCGTCCGCGACGGGGAGGTCGTCGGGGAGGGCTGGCACGAGCGCGCGGGCGGCCCGCACGCGGAGATCGTCGCGCTCGAGCAGGCCGGCGAGCGAGCGCGCGGCGCGACGCTCTACGTCACGCTCGAGCCCTGCGCGCACCACGGCCGCACGCCGCCCTGCGCCGACGCGCTCGTCGCGGCCGGCGTCACCCGCGTCGTCGCGGCCGTCGGCGATCCGAACCCGAAGACGAACGGAGAGGGCTTCGAGCGGCTCCGAGCGGCCGGGATCGAGGTCGAGCTGCCGGGCGGCGAGCTCGAATGGCGCGCCCGCGTCCAGAACGAGGCCTTCCGCGTCTGGGTTGCCGAGCGGCGGCCGTTCGTCGTCTACAAGGCGGCGGTCACCCTGGACGGGCGCGTGACCGTGCCCGGCTCCCGCTGGGTGACCGGGGAGGAGAGCCGCCGGCGCGTCCACGAGCTGCGCGCGCGGGTGGACGCTGTCGCGGTCGGGATGGGCACGGTGCGCGCCGACGACCCGAGCTGACGGCCCGCGACGTCGGCGCCGAGCGCCAGCCGCGCCGGCTCGCCTTCGGCCGCGGCCCGCTGCCCGAGGGCTCGGAGCTCGAGCTGCGCGCGGGCCCGTTGGAGGAGGAGCTCGAGCGCCTCGCCGAGGAGGGCGTGCAGTCGCTGCTCCTCGAGGGCGGGCCCACGCTGGCCACCGCCTTCCTCGCGGCAGGCCTCGTCGACAAGCTGATGCTCTTCGTCGCGCCGACGCTCTCCGGAACGGGCCCGCGCTGTCTCGGGGAGCTGCCCGAGCCGCTGGCGCTTCTGAGCCCACCGCCGAGCAGGTGGGCGACGACCTGCTGGTCACCGCGTACTTCCGCAGAGCCCTGACTATCCTCGGCTCGTGTTCACGGGCATCGTTCGCGAGCTCGGCACGGTCGAGGCGGTCGTCGGGACGAAGGAGGCGCCGTCCGCCTGCGCGTGCGGGCGCCGGAGACGGCGGAGCGCACGGCGGTCGGCGACTCGGTCAGCGTCAACGGCGTCTGCCTGACGGCGGTCGGCTCGGCCGACGGCGCATCGACTTCGACGTCGTGCCGAGACGCTTCGGCGCAGCTCCCTCGGGCGCCTCGAGCCGGGCGCGGCGGTGAACGTCGAGCCGGCGCTGCGGGCGGGCGAGCCGCTCGGCGGCCACCATCGTCCAGGGGCACGTCGACGGCGTCGGCCGGGTCCGCCGCACCGACGAGGAGGGCCTGGAGATCGAGGCGCCCGCCGGAGATCCTCCGCTACTGCGTCGAGAAGGGCTCGATCACCGTCGAGGGCGTCAGCCTGACGATCGCGAGCCTGGGCGACGACGCGTTTCGGCGTCGCGCTCGTCCCGCACACGCGCGAGGTCGACCACACTCGGGCGCCGTCGCGGACGGCGACGAGGTCAATCTCGAGGTCGACGTGATCGCCAAGCACGTCGAGCGCCTGCTCCGGTAGCCGGGATACGATCTCGGGGAAGAGATGAGCGTGCAGATCGAGACGGCAACGCCTTTCGCCACGATCGACGAGGCGATCGAGGACGTCCGCCAGGGCAAGCTCGTGGTCGTCGTCGACGCGGCCGACCGCGAGAACGAGGGCGACCTGACGATCGCCGCGCAGTTCGCGACGCCCGAGGCGATCAACTTCATGGCCACGCACGGGCGCGGGCTCATCTGCCTCTGCCTGACGGAAGAGCGCTGCGACGAGCTCGAGCTCCGGCCGATGACCTACAACAACGAGACGCCGCACGAGACGGCGTTCACGATCGCGATCGAGGCGCGCGAAGGCGTAACGACCGGCATCTCCGCCGCGGATCGCGCGCACACGATCCAGGTGGCGATCGACCCGACCAAGGGCCCCGGCGACCTCGTCCAGCCCGGCCACGTCTTCCCGCTCCGCGCCCGCCCCGGCGGCGTGCTGCAGCGCGCGGGCCAGACCGAGGCCGCGGTCGACCTCGCGCGCCTGGCCGGCCTCAACCCGGCCGGCGTCGTCTGCGAGATCATGAACGAGGACGGGACGATGGCGCGCGTGCCGGACCTGATCCCGTACTGCGAGCGGCACGGGCTCAAGATGGTCACGGTCGAGGACCTGATCGAGTACCGGCGCCGGACCGAGAAGCTCGTCGAGCGGATGACCTCGGTGCGGCTCCCGACGGCCTACGGCGAGTTCACCGCGGTCGCGTTCCGCGAGGTGCTCACCGGCAAGAACCACGTCGCGCTCGTCAAGGGCGACGTGGACGGCGCGGAGGACGTGCTCGTCCGCGTCCACTCCGAATGCCTGACGGGCGACGTCTTCCACTCGCTCCGCTGCGACTGCGGCGAGCAGCTCGAGCTCGCGCTCCGGCGGATCGCCGCCGAGGAGCGCGGCGTCCTCCTCTACATGTCGCAGGAGGGCCGCGGCATCGGCCTCCTGGCCAAGCTCAAGGCCTACGAGCTGCAGGAGAACGGGCTCGACACGGTCGAGGCGAACGTCGAGCTCGGCTTCCCGCCCGACGCGCGCGAGTACGGCATCGGCTCGCAGATCCTCGCCGACCTCGGGCTCTCGACGATCCGCATCCTCACGAACAACCCGCGCAAGATCACCGGCATCGAGGGCTTCGGCCTCAAGGTCGTCGAGCAGGTGCCGATCGAGGTGCCGCCCAACCTGGAGAACCGCCAGTACCTCGAGACGAAGCGGGACAAGCTCGGGCACCGGCTCCATCACCAGGAGCAGCGGTTCGACCCGCCGGGAGACGAAGCGGTGAGCGACGGCCTCCGCAGGCTCCGGACCACGCGATCGGAGGCTTGCGGCTGCCCGAGGGCGTCGCCGTGATCGAGGGCTCGCCGAACGGCGCCCGGCGCGCGGTCGGGATCGTCGTCGGCCGCTTCAACGGCGAGATCACCTCGAAGCTCCTCGACGGCGCGATCGCCGCCCTCGAGGAGGCCGGTGTCGAGCGCGAGCGCATCGACATCGTCCCCGTGCCCGGCGCGTTCGAGCTCCCGCTCGGAGCGATGGCGCTCGCGCGAACCCGGCAGTACTCCTGCATCGTCGCCATCGGCTGCGTCATCCGCGGCCAGACGCCGCACTTCGACTACGTCGCGGGCGAGGCAGCGAGCGGGCTCCAGCTCGCCGCGCTCGAGACCGGGCATCCCGGTCGCCTTCGGCGTCCTCACCTGCGACACGCGCGAGCAGGCCGAGGCGCGCGCCGGCGGCGCTCTCGGGAACAAGGGCGCCGAGGCGGCCCGCTCGGCGCTCGAGATGGCCGACGTCTTCGGGCTCCTACGCGAGGGCTCGCGGCCGGCCGAGCACCCGTGGCGGCGGCGTGCGCCGGATCCCACGCTCGCCTTCCCGTACTCTCATCGGCTGCCGACGATCGCGGCGCCCGGCTTGTCGCAGCCGTCCCGCGGCACGCCGCCGACAGCCGAGCATCTAGCGCCAGCTATACTCCTCCGCCGATGTCCAAGGTCTGCGCAGTCTGCGGGAAGGGCCCTTCGTTCGGTAACAACCGGAGCCACTCGATGGTGGCCACGAAGCGCCGCTTCAACCCCAACCTCCAGCGGGTCCGCATCCTCGTGAACGGGGCGGCCCGCAGGGAGCTACGTCTGCGCCCGGTGCCTGAAGTCGGGCCGCATCCAGAAGGCGGTCTAGCGCCTTCGCGGGCGCGGCGCTCGCCGCGCTCGAGGCCAGCCGCGCTCGGATCGACGACCTGAACGTCTACCCGGTTCCCGACGGGGACACGGGGACGAACATGACGCTCTGACCGTGCGCGCGGTCGTCGACGCGCTCGAGCGCGACCCCGGGGCCGACATCGGCCGCGCGATCCTGATGGGTGCGCGCGGGAACTCGGGCGTCATCCTCTCGCAGCTCGTCGCCGGCGCCCTGCGGGAGGCGCCGCACGGACGGCGCGGTCGACTCGGCGGCGCTCGCGCGCATGCTGCGCGGCGCGAGCGACGCCGGCTACGCGGCCGTTCGGAACCCGCAGGAAGGCACGATCCTCACGGTCTGCCGCTCCCTCGCCGAGCGCGCGGAGGAGATCGCGGCCGACGGCCTGCCGGTCGAGGACGCGCTCCCCGACGCTGCTCGCCGCCGGGGAGGTCGCCCTCGCGCGGACGACCGAGCAGCTGGACGTCCTCAAGCAGGCGGGCGTCGTCGACGCCGGCGGAGCCGGCCTGCTCGAGATCGTCCGCGGCATCACCTCGTACGTCCGCGGCGAGGAGCTGCCCGAGCCCGCGCCGCTCCTCGAGCCGATCCCGTTCGAGGCCATGCACCAGGAGCTCTCGCGGTTCCGCTACTGCACGTCCTTCTTCGTCGAGGGCGACGAGGTCGATCCCGGACTCGCTCGAGGCCGAGCTCCACGAGATGGGCGACTCGCTGCTCGTCGTCGGCGGGCGCGGCGCGGTGAAGGTGCACCTCCACACGGACGAGCCCGGGACGGCTCTCTCGCTCGCCACCGCGGTGGGCGTGATCGAGGAGGTGGACGTGCAGAACATGCACCTCCAGACGGCCGCAGCGCGAGGAGCGGATCCTGACCGCCGAGGCACACGGCGAGCGGCGTCGTCGCCGTCTGTGCCGGCGACGGGAACCGCAGGCTCTTCGAGAGCCTGGGAGCGGCCTGCGTCGAGGGCGGGCAGTCCATGAACCCGTCCACCGCGGACATCGTCGCCGCGATCGAGGCGCTGCCCGCAGCGGAGGCGGTCGTGCTCCCGAACAACAAGAACGTCATCCTCGCCGCCGAGCAGGCCGTCGGCGCCTCGGCCAAGCCGGCCCGACTCGTCCCGACGCGCTCGGTGCAGGCGGGGCTGGGGGCGATGGTCGCCTTCGACTCCGAGCCGGCATGCCGAGGAGAACGCCGCCGAGATGGAGAAGGCAGCGGCCGGCGTGCGCGCAGGGGCGGTGACGCGGGCGTCCCGCGACGCGGTCGTCGGCGACCTCGCCGTCGAGGAGGGGCAGTTCCTCGGCCTGCTCGAGGGAGAGCCCGTCACCGTCGGGCCCGCTGCTGCAGCCGGTCGCCACGCGAGGTGCTCGAGCGGCTGCTGGAGCGAATGTCGACGTCCTCACGATCCTGTCGGGCGAGGACGCCGAGGGCGTGGACGACCTCGTCGCGTTCGTCCAGGAGCAGCACCCGGAGCTCGAGGTCGAGGTGCACGACGGCGGCCAGCCGCACTACCCCCTTCTGTTCGGCGCGGAATAGGCCGATATTCTGACCGCGACGTGGCAGGCGATCCGATCACCGTCGTCCTCGTCGAGGACAACGACGTCTTTCGCGAGTCCCTCGAGCTCCTGCTCGGCACCGTGCCGGACCTGCGGGTCGCCGCCGCCGTGCCCGACGGCAGGAGCGCGCTCGACGTGTGCGGAGCGCTGAAGCCGGACGTCGTCCTGATGGACTACCGCCTGCCCGAGCTCGACGGCGTCGAGACGACCGCCGCGATCGGCGAGGCCTGCCCCACGACGGCCGTCGTCGTCCTCACCGCGACGCCGAGACCGAGGAGATCGACGCGCTCTACGAGGCCGGCGCCGTCGCCTGCCTGACGAAGGACCGGGAGCTGGACGAGATCGTCGGCGCCGTCAGGGATGCCGCGGGGCGCGGTGCAACTCTCCGCTGAGAACACGGCCATCGTCCTCGACTCGACGGCCGACTGCCCGGACGCGCAGGAGCGGCACCCCAACTGGCGCATGGTGCCGCTCTACGTGCGCTTCGGCGACGAGACGCTCCGTGAGTACGTGGACATCGCGCCGGAGGAGTTCTACCGCCGGCTGAGGGAGGCGGCCGAGCCGCCGAAGAGCTCGCAGCCGACGCCCGCCGACTTCGCCGCGGTCTACGAGGAGCTGGCGGGCTACGAGCAGATCCTCGCCGTCATCCTCTCCGCGAAGCTCTCCGGGACGCTCGAGAGCGCGCGCCTCGGCGCCGAGTCGAGCGGGGACGACCGCGTGACGCTCGATCGACTCGGGAGTGATCTGCGGCGGCGCCGTCATCCTCGCCGACGCGCTCCAGCGGCGGCTCGAGCGGGGGACGACCGAGGAGGAGCTCCTCGCCGTTGTCGACCGCTTCAAGCGCACGCGCGGGCTCCTCTTCACCGTCGAGACGCTGGAGTACCTCGTCCGCGGCGGCCGCGTCGGCAAGGCATCCGGCCTCGCCGGCCAGCTCCTCAACGTGAAGCCGATCCTCCATTTCGAGGACGGCGAGGTGGCGCCGCTCAAGCGCGTCCGCGGCCGCGCGAAGGCCCTGGCCGAGTTCGAGTCGCTCTTCCTGGACGGCACCGAGGACTCGCCCGACCTCCACGTCGGCGTCGGCCACGCCGACGCGCCGGAGGACGCGGCGAAGCTCGTCGAGCGCATCCGCGCCGCCCGGCCGAGCGCCTCGCTCGACATCGTCACGACGCTCGGCCCGGTCATCGGCACGCACGGAGGCCCAGGCACGCTGGGCCTCTTCTGGTTCCAGGACGAACCGGTCTGACGCGAACCCTCGCGTACTCACGGACGGGTCCCCGCCGGCCACGCCCGGGGCCTGTCCCCGGGGCATGGCTGTCGTGGCCGGGGAAGCGCTCAGCCCTGCGGTCGGCAACCGTCCCGAAGGGACGGCGCTCTTCCCCATGGCCGTGGATTGCCCTAGGGCGCCGTGCGGGCCAGGAGGGCGCGGATCTCGGCCTTCGGGTCGTCCGCGATCGCGCTGCCGTGGTCGAAGCAGAAGTCGAGGTCGAGGGACGCCCGATGCGCTCGTTGGAGACGCCCCAGCGCCAGACGCCGGGGACGACCTCCTCGGCGGCCTCGGCGACGGCGTTCGGCTCGGCCATGCGGCGGTATCGTAGGCCACCGTGCAGCACCTGACCCACTGGGACGACGTCGAGGCCTCGACGCCGCGACGTCGGGCATCTCGCCGCCACCTGGCGCGACCTCGGCTCGGCGGCGGGCACCGAGGGAGTCGGCGTGCAGCGGATCGACGTCGAGCCCGGGCCGCTGGTCGACGCCCGCCCACGTCGAGGGTGCGTCGGAGGAGATCTTCTACGTCCTCGAGGGCTCCGGGCTCTCCTGGCAGGACGGCGCCGTCTACGAGATCGGCGCCGGGCGACTGCCTTGTCCACCTCCCGCACCAGGAGGCCCACACGCTCCGCGCCGGCCCCGACGGGCTCAGCGTCCTCGCGTACGGCCACCGGGTCCGCCACGGGAACACCGTGCTCCCGCGCGCCGGCGTTGCCTGGATGTACCCCGGCTACGTGGAGGTGACGACGATCGGCGACCGGCGCCATCCGTTCAGCCGCGAGGCCGAGGCCGGCGAGCCCGAGGTAGGCGAGCCGGCAGCCGCGCCCGCCCTCGATCGTCAACGTCGCCGACGTCGAGCCGTACGTGGACGAGCACAGCGACTCCCTGATCAACGACCGCGACCTCGGCTCGCGCCGCCGGCTCCGTCGCGCACCGGCATCTCCCACGCGACCATCCCGGCCGGCCGGCTCGGCTACCCGCCGCACTGCCACTCGGCGGAGGAGGAGATCTTCGTCGTCCTCGACGGCGAGGGACGCTCGCTGCTCGGCGACGAGGAGCACGCGGTCCGCCCCGGCAGCGTCGTCGGCCGCCCACCGGGAACCCGCGTCGCGCACGCCTTCCGGGCCGGCGAGGCCGATCTCGTCTACCTCGCGTACGGCACGCGGGAGCCGAACGACATCGCCTACTACCCGCGCTCGGGCAAGGTCAGCCTGCGCGGCGTCGGCGTCATGGGGCGGATCGAGCCCCTCGGCTACTGGGACGGCGAGCCGTAGCCACCGCGCCGACCGGGTTCGCAGGCGAGGAGACCGGCCCGCCGCAGGCAGCGCGCCGGCGAGTGGACGACCGACGCCTCCGTCGAGACGCTCTGCCGGCGTCGGCCCGAAGGTCGCCGAGCGGCTGGAGCGGCTCGGGCTCCGCACGGTGCGCGACCTGGCCGAGCACATCCCGCGGGCGTACCTCGACTGGGAGCAGGTGGCGAGCTTCGGCGACCTCTCGGCGGGCGAGGAGGCCACCGTGCGCTGCACGCTGGAGCGCATCCGCGTGCGCCCGACCCGGCGCCGCAACCTGAAGATCGTCGAGGGGGTCGTCGTCGACGCCGCCGGCGTGCGCGAGACCGCGATCTGGTTCAACCAGGCGTACCTGGCGAAGCTCGACGCCGGGCACCGAGCTGCTCCTGCACGGGACGCGGGAGCTGGGCGGCGGCTTCCGCGTCGCGCGCACCGAGGTGCGCGGCACGGGCCTGCACACGGTCGGCCTCGTCCCCGAGTACCGCGCGAGCGAGGACGTGCCCTCGTACCGGCTCCGCGCCTACGTCGAAGCCGCGCTCCCGCGCGTCCGCTTCTTCCCCGACCCGCTCCCCGCGCGCCTGCGTCAGGAGCAGCGCCTGCCGCTGCGCGCCGACGCCCTCGTCGCGGCGCACCGCCCCCGCGACCGCGCCGAGGCCGAGACCGCCCGCCGGCGGCTGGCGCTCGAGGAGCTGCTCGCGCTCCAGCTCGGCTTCCAGGAGCGCCGCCGCGCCCTCGAGGAGCAGGCGAGCGCGCCGGCCCTCCCCGGCGACGGCGAGCTGATCGAGCGCTACCGCAACGCCCTTCCCTTCACGCTCACGGAGGAGCAGGAGAGCGGCAATCGCCGAGATCGGCGCGGATCTCGGCGACACGACGCCGATGCAGCGGCTGCTGCAGGGCGACGTCGGCTCGGGGAAGACGGTCGTCGCGCTCTACGCGCTCCTGCGCGCGGTCGAGGCCGGCCACCAGGGCGCGCTGATGGCGCCGACGGAGACGCTCGCCGAGCAGCACTTCCTCACGGTCGAGGGCATCTGCAACGAGCTCGGCGTCCGCTGCGAGCTCCTGACGAGCTCCGTGCCGGCCGCGCAGCGCCGCGCCGTGCGCGACCGCCTGGCGAGCGGAGAGACCGACCTGGCGGTGGGCACGCACGCGCTCATCCAGGAGGAGGTCGAGTTCCGCTCGCTCGCGGTCGCCGTCGTCGACGAGCAGCATCGGTTCGGGGTCGAGCAGCGGCGGGCGCTGGGCAAGACGACGCCGCACGTCCTGCACATGACCGCGACTCCGATCCCGCGCACCCTCGCCCAGACCGTCTTCGGCGACCTCGACGTCACCGAGATCGCCAGGCCGCCTGCGAACCGCAAGCCCGTGATCACGCGCTGGGTCGGCCACGAGCGCAGCGGCACCGCGCTACACCCGGCTGCGCAAGCACCTCGAGGACGGCCGCCAGGCCTACGTCGTCTGCCCGCTCGTCTCCGAGTCCGAGACGATCGAGGCGCGTGCGGCGGAGCAGGAGGCCGAGCGGCTGCGCACGGCGGAGCTCGCGGGCTTCCGCGTCGGCGTCCTCCACGGGAAGCTGAAGACGGCCGAGCGGCGCGAGGTGATGGACGCGTTCAAGCGCGCGGGAGCTGGACGTCCTCGTGGCCACGACCGTGATCGAGGTCGGCGTCGACGTCCCGAATGCGACGATCATGATCGTGCAGGAGGCCGACCGCTTCGGGCTCGCGCAGCTCCACCAGCTCCGCGGCCGCGTCGGCCGGGGCGCCGAGCAGTCCTACTGCCTGCTGGTCTCGCGCCCGAAGGACGAGCTGACCGAGGACGCCGCGCGCCGGCTGGAGGCCCTCGTGGAGACCTCTGACGGCTTTCGAGCTCGCCGAGGTCGACCTCGAGCTCCGCGGCGAGGGCCAGCTCCTCGGCGTGCGCCAGTCGGGGCTCTCCGACCTGAAGTTCGCCCGGCTCGCGCGAGATCGGAAGCCTGATTCGATGGCCGCGCGAACCTGGGCCGAGCGGCTCGTGGACGAGGACTCCGCGATCCTCGAGCCGCTGCGCCCGCGAGGCCGAGCAGGCGTTGAGGATCGTCGCGGGTTCGCGTAAGGGCGCGCGCATCTTCGCGCCGAAGGGCCTCGACACGCGCCCGACGGGCGACCGCGTGCGCGAGGCCGTCTTCAACCTGGTCGGCCCCGTGGACGGGGCGGAGGTGCTCGACCTCTACGCCGGCTCGGGCGCGATGGGGCTCGAGGCGCTCTCCCGCGGCGCCGGCGCGCGTGACCTTCGTCGAGTCCGACCGCGAGGCCGCCGAGACGATCGTTCGCGAACCTCGACAAGCTGCGGCTCGAGGGAGCGGTCGTCCTCCGCGAGGATGCCGGCCGCAAGCTGGCGGCCGACGCGGCGGGAGGCAGGCGTTACGATCTCGTGCTGATCGACCCTCCGTACGGCATGCTCACGCGCATCCTGCCCAGCCTCGCCGCCTACCTGCCCGCCGTCGTGGCGGAGAACGGCGTCGCCGTCGTCGAGTCCGACGCGCGCGAGGAGCCCGACCTGCCGCTGCCGAAGCGCACCAGCCGCCGCTACGGCTCGGCGCGGGTGACGGTCTTCGAGGCGCTCAGCGTGAGCGAGCTCGAATCCGGTCACCTGCATCTGCCCCGGCAGCTACGACCCGGTCACGAACGGCCACCTGGACATCATCCGGCGCGCGGCCGGGATCTTCGAGCGCGTCGTCGTCGGCGTCGTGCGCGATCCCCAGCACAAGTCGACGATGTTCTCCGTGGAGGAGCGCGTCGAGTTCCTCCGCGAGGCCCTCGCGGAGTGCGCCAACGTCGAGGTCGAGGTCTTCGCCGACCTCGTCGTCGACTTCGCCCGCCGCTTCGGCGCGCGCACGATGGTGAAGGGCCTGCGCGCCATCTCCGACTTCGAGTGGGAGTTCCAGATGCACCACCTGAACCGGAATCTCGCCCCGGATGTCGAGACGATGTACCTGATGTCGAGCCCGCAGTACAGCTTCCTCTCCTCGAGCGGAGTCAAGGAGGTCGCCTCGTTCGGCGGCAACGTCGACGACCTCGTGCCGGAGCCCGTCGCGCGGCGTTTCCGCGAGCTCTTCCCGCAGGGTCGGCCCGGCGCGCCTGTCAGCCCGCAAGAGTAGACTGGCTCGCCATGGACGTTCTCGTTCTCATCGACAAGCTCGACGACCTCGTGCACAACGCGAAGGCCGTTCCGCTCACCGATCAGGTCCGCATCGACCGCGAGGAGATCTACGACATCCTCGACCAGATGCGGGCGACGATCCCCGAGGAGATCAAGCAGGCCCGCTGGATCGTGAAGGAGCGCCAGGAGATGCTCGCGGAGGCGAAGCGCGAGGCCGACCGCATCCTCGGCGAGGCGCGCGAGCAGGCCGTGCGCGAGGCCTCGCAGACCGAGATCGCCAAGCTGGCCGAGCGCCAGGCGCAGGAGATCGTCGAGGAGGCCCGCCGCCAGGCGCGCGAGACGCGCCTCGAGATGGAGGACTGGGCCGACTCGATCCTCTCCACGCTCGAGGTCAACCTGGACAAGTTCCTCGGCGCCGTGCGCCGCGGACGCGAGCGGCTCCACGAGCGCTCGCAGGAGTCGGTCGTCGCCGGCCTGGCCGACGACCAGCAGAACCGCCTGTCTAGGCCACCGGCGGCGAGCGCGTTCCGCCAGCCCCCTAGAGCAGCTCAGACCCGCGGGCTTCGCTACGGTGAGGCGTGTGACCACTTCAACCTCCGCAACGTCAAGCTGCGCCCCGGCGAGCAGTTCCGGGACGTCCTCGAGGTCGAGCTCGAGCCGCTCGAGCTCGGCGGGCCAGCGCTACGTCCCGGTGCCCGAGCGCCCGGAGGCCGCCGCTCACGCTGACGCAGACGAGCTCCGGGCCTCGTCCTCGAGCTCGAGCTCGAGACGCGCGAGTGCTCGGGCCGTGCTTGCGCTGCCTGGCGGACGCGGGCTGGACGTGCACGTCGCGAGCCGCGAGTACCAGGCGACGAGCCCGGGCGAGTCGGACGAGCTGACGACGCCGTACCTCGCCGACGGCAAGCTCGACCTCTCCGCCTGGGCCCACGACGCGGTCGCGCTCGCGCTCCCGGACAAGATTCTCTGCCGCGAGGACTGCGCCGGCCTCTGCCCGGTCTGCGGCAAGGACCTGAACCGCGAGCCGCACGAGCACGAGGACGATGACGTCGACCCGCGCTGGGCGGCCCTCGCCGACCTCAAGCGACCGACTCTAGAGACCCCGGCTGGCAGCTATACTCAGCCGCCGCGATGGCCGTTCCGAAGCGAAAGACCTCCAAGTCGCGCCGCGACAAGCGGCGGGCGAACGCACAAGGCGTCGGTTCCCGCGCTCGTCGAGTGCCCGCAGTGCCATCAGCCGAAGCGGCCTCACCACGTCTGCCCGACCTGCGGCACCTACCGGGGCCGCGAGGTCGAGCCGCTCCGGACCTCCGCTCCGTAGCTCAGTGACCCGATGACGCCCGTCCGGGTCGCCGTCGACGCCATGGGCGGCGATCGGGCGCCGGAGGAGGTCGTCGCCGGCGCGCGCGCAGCCGCGCTCCGACGACGGTCGTCCCGGTCCTCTTCGGCCGAGACGGAGCGTGCTGGAGCCGCTCGCCGGCGGCCTCGAGATCGTCCACGCCGACCAGGTCGTCGCGATGGACGAGAAGCCGTCCGAGGTCGTGCGCGAGAAGCGCGAGAGCTCCCTCTTCCTCGCCTGCCGCGCCGTCCACGACGGGACCGCCGACGCGGTCGTCGGCGCCGGGAACACCGGCGCCATGCTCGCCGCCGGGCTGCTCGAGATCCGCAGGCTCCCCGACGTGCACCGGCCCGCGATCGCCGTGCCCATCCCGGCCCTCGGCGGGCCCTCGATCCTGATCGACGCGGGCGCGAACGCCGACGCCCGCCCCGAGCACCTCGTCCAGTTCGCGCACATGGGCGCCGTCTTCGCCGAGGACATCGTCGGCCTCGGCGACCCCGACGGTCGCGCTCCTGTCCATCGGCGAGGAGCCCGAGAAGGGGAACAAGCTCGTCCGCGAGGCGCACGAGGAGCTGGCCGCCGCGCCCGGGCTCGACTTCGTCGGGAACGTCGAGGGCCGCGACCTCCTGCGCAAGGCCGCCGACGTGGTCGTCTGCGACGGCTTCACCGGCAACATGGCGCTGAAGCTCCTCGAGGGCACGATCCAGACGACCCTCGAAGCTTTCCGGGACGAGGTCACCGCCTCGGCGCGCGGGAAGCTGGGCGGCCTCCTCATCCGCCCGGCCGCGCGGGCGCTGCGGACGCGGCTCGACCCGGACACGTACGGCGGCGCCTACCTCCTCGGCCTGCGCGGCCTTGTCGTGATCGCGCACGGGAACTCCTCGGCGACCGCGATCGCCAACGCCGTCCGCTACGCGGCGCGCGGCGCGACCGGCGGCGTGGTCGACCGGGTGGCCGAGCGCCTCGCCTCGCGGGTCGGCGAGACGGCCCCCCCGTGAAACGACGACGCGAGGCGTGGTAGCATCCGGCGCCGTTCACGCTGGGTGTCCGAGACAGAGAAAGGCAGGGAGAGAAACGAGATGGCAGCTTCGCGCGAGGAGATCGCCGAGCGGGTGAAGGACGTTCTTGTCGAGCAGCTCGGGATCGAGGAGAGCGAGATCACCGAAGAAGCCTCGTTCCAGGAGGATCTCGACGCCGACTCGCTCGACCTCGTCGAGCTCATCATGGAGCTCGAGGATCAGTTCGGGATCAAGATCTCGGACGAGGATGCCCAGCAGATCCAGACCGTCGGGCAGGCAGTCGACTACATCTCCTCTCACCAGTAGCGAGGAGACGGGGAGCTCCCTCCTCGCTCTGATCCAGGCGCTCCCGGCGGAAGCGCCTCCGCCACGCCTTCACGCACGCATCCTGGGCGCCGAGCCGAGCGGAATCGTACGAGCGGCTCGAGTTCCTCGGGGACAGCGTGCTCGGCCTCGCGATCGCCCAGGAGCTCTACGAGCGCTTCCCCAACGAGGCCGAAGGGAAGCTGGCCAAGATCCGCGCGCACGTCGTCTCGCGCCAGAGCTGCGCGATCGTCGGGCAAGCGCTCGGGCTGGGCGAGCTGTTCGCGGCGCACGCCGGGCGCGGTCGACCGCGGAGGAGCTGCAGCGGCTTGCAGCGAACCGGAACGTCCTCGCGGCGCTCGTCGAGGCCTGCCTGGGCGCGCTCTACCTCGAGCACGGCTTCGAGCCGATCCGCGTGCCGATCGTCGACGCGTTCCAGGAGCGCATCGAGTACGCCCTCGAGGGCCACGTCGACTACAAGACCGAGCTCCAGGAGGAGCTCGCCCGCCGGGGGCTGGCCGTCGACGTACACGGTCGCTCAGCGTCGAGGGGCCTCCGCACGACCGGCAGCTTCACCTGCGCCGCCACGCATCGACGGCGAGACCGTCGGCACGGGTCAGGGCGCCTCGAAGAAGGCGGCCGAGCAGTTCGCGGCGCGCGAGGCGCTCGAGACGTTCGCCCAGTCCGTAGCGCTTAAGACTCGACGAGCAGGCCGCGCCGATCGCGCCGCCGAGGTCGCCGAGCGCGGCCGTCGAGCATCGCCGGCGGCCGCTCGTCCACGAAGAGGTGCGGCTTCATGGCCTTCGCGATCCGCTCGACGTACGGCTCCCCGAGCCGGGTTCCCAGCCCCCCGCCGATGACGACCGCCTCCACGTCCAGGAGGTTGACCGCCGAGGCGATGCCGGCTCCGAGGGCGGCGACCGCGCGCTCCATGATCTCCTTCGCCATGTGATCGTCGTCGCTCCAGGGCGCCGTGGCCCAGACCCCGCTCGTCAGCCGCGTGCGCCCGCGCTTCTCCATCAGCTCGAACAGGACGGTCTTCCGGCCGCGGTCGGCGAGCTCGCGAGCCCGGGCCTCCATCGCCCCGCGCCCTGCGTAGGCCTCGAGGCAGCCGCGGCGGCCGCACGGGCAGCGCGCGCCGCCGCGCTTCACGACCATGTGGCCGATCTCGCCCGCGGCGCCGCGGCCGCGCCAGAGCGCTCGGTCGAAGACGATCCCGCCGCCGACTCCGGTGCCCCACCAGACGCCGAGAAGCGAGGTGTACGGCCTGCCGGCGCCGAGCTCGACCTCGGCGACGACGGCGACCTGGACGTCGTTGTCGATCCCCACGGTCGTGCCGAGCGCCTCGGTGAGCGTCGGCGGCGAGCGGGAAGGGCGCCGTCCCAGTCGGGCAGGTTGCGCGCGCTGGCGACAGTGCCGGCCTCATGATCGACGGCTCCCGGCGAGCCGACGCCGACGCCGGCGAGCTCCTCGACGGCCACGCCTGCCGATTCGGCAGCCTCGACGCACGGCCGCGGCGATCGCCGCGGCCACGGCCGGCGGCCCGCCTTCCATCGGGGTCGCATGCCGGGCCTGGCCGACGACCGTGTTGTCGCCGCGTCGACCACGACCGCCTGGATCTTCGTGGCCCCGAGGTCGACGCCCGGCCCGGAAGGTCGGCCATCAGCGTCTCAGGCGGATCGAGTTCAGGTCGGCGGCAACGATCTCCTCCGCGCGGCGCGCCATGTCGTCGATGTCGTCGTGCTCGGCGTGGAGGTAGCGGCCGGAGAGCGCGTCGAGCCGGCCCGCAGCGAGCGCGCGCACGAGCCGCGGCGCCAGCTCCGGCGGAGTCCAGGGCGCGTCGTCGCCGAAGCTGTCCGCGATCAGCTCCGTGCGCACGAGGCCGGGGCTGATCGAGAAGACGGGGATGCCGTGCTGCTCGAGCTGCGCCGCGAGCGTCTCGCTGAATCGGTGCACCGCGGCCTTGCTGGCGCTGTAGGCGGTCGATCGGCTGCCGGGGAGGTAGGCGGCGCCGCTCGCGACGTTGACGATGCGGCCGCCCGCCGCGCGCGATCATGCCCGGGATCGCCGTCCGGCAGCAGAGGTAGACGCCGAGGACGTTGACCTCGAGGACGTGCCACCACTCATCGGGCTCGAGCTCCCAGGCGCCTCCTCCCAGAGCGCGATCCCTGCGTTGTTGACGAGGAGGTCGAGCGGGCCGAGCTCCGTGCTCCGCCTGAGCGACCATCCGCTCGACGTCGGCGCGCTCGGAGACGTCGGCCTCGATCGCGATCCCGCCGATCTCGGCGGCCGTCGCCTCCACTTGCTCCCTCGTCCGCGCCGAGACGGCCACGCGCGCGCCCGGCGCGGGCGAGCTCGAGCGCGATCCCGCGCGCCGATCCCGCGACCGCCGCCCGTGACGAGCGCGACCTTCCCTGCGAGCTCGGCCTCGGAGGACATCCTGCCCGGATCCTACGCTGACTGAGGTGGGCGTCGAGGAGGAGAAGCGTCTCGCGGCCGAAGCCGCGGCCGAGCTGGTCGAGGACGGCATGATCGTCGGGCTCGGCACGGGCTCGACGGTCGGCGTTCTTCCTGCCGGCGCTCGCCGCACGGGGACTGCGTTTGCGCTGTGTGGCCACCTCCCTCGGAGACGCGAGGCGCGCGCGCTCGAGCTCGGACTGGCCGTCGAGCCCTTCGACGAGCTCGAGCGGCTCGACATCGCCGTGGACGGCGCCGACCAGGTCGCGCCCGACGGCTGGGTGGTCAAGGGAGGCGGAGCGGCGCACACGCGGGAGAAAGTCGTAGCGGCCGCCGCCGATCGCTTCGTCGTCATTGTCTCCTCCGACAAGCTCGTCGAGGCCGTCGGCCCCCCGATCCCGCTCGAGCTCCTCGCATACGGTGTCGGCTCCACGCTCGCGCGCGTCGCTCCCGCCGAGCTTCGCGACGTGCCGCCGAGCCCGGACGGCGGGCTGATCGCGGACTACCTGGGCACGGTCGGGCGACCCGGCGGTGCTGGCGTCGCGCCTCTCCGCCACCGCCGGGGTGGTCGAGCACGGCCTCTTCCCGCCCGAGCTCGTCTCGGAGGTCCTGGTGGGGCGCGACGGCAGGGTCGAGCACCTCGCGCGATAAGCTCGCGGCATGGCGCTACGTCACCCGCGGCTTTCGAGGCCGGCGCGAGCCTGACGAGAGCGGGCGCATCCCGCCCGGCCAGTACGAGACCCACGACTTCCCGGTGCTCTCGGCCGGGCCGACGCCGCACACGCCGCTCGAGCAGTGGAGCTTCACCATCGCCGAGGACGGCGAGGAGCTCGCGCGCTGGAGCTGGGACGAGTTCCGCGCGCTGCCGAACGAGACCGTGACGAAGGACATCCACTGCGTAACCAAGTGGTCGAAGCTCGACACGACGTGGGAGGGCGTCTCCGTCGACACGCTCCTCGAAGGGATCGAGACCGGCGCAGGCTACGTCACGGCCTGGAGCGACGGCGGCTACACGACGAACCTGCCGCTCGAGGACGTCACCGAGGGCAAGGCCTGGGTCGCCTTCGGCTACGACGGCGAGCCGCTCGACCCGGAGCACGGCGGCCCCGCCCGCCTGCTCGTCCCGCACCTCTACTTCTGGAAGAGCGCGAAATGGGTGCGCGGGCTCCGGCTCATGGACGAGGACGAGCCGGGCTTCTGGGAGTCGCTCGGCTACCACCTGTACGGAGACCCGTGGCGGGAGCAGCGGTACTGGGGCGACTAAGGGCTCCCCTCCGGTGGCTGCTCGCGGAGGTCGTCGAGCTCGTCCCGGAGACTCCCCGCGTCACCAGCCTCGTTCTCGACGTCCCCGGCTGGGCCGGCCATCGGCCCGGCCAGCACGTCGACGTGCGCCTCACGGCCGAGGACGGCTACCAGGCGCAGCGGAGCTACTCGCTGGCCGCGCCCGCGGACGACGAGCGGGTGGTCATCACCGTGGAGGAGCTCGAGGACGGCGAGGTCTCGCCCTTCCTTACGCGGGAGCTGCGTCCAGGCGACCGCTTCGAGCTGCGGGGGCCGATCGGCGGCTACTTCGTCTGGGACGGCACCTCGGGCGGCCCGCTCCAGCTCGTCGCGGGCGGCTCCGGCATCGTGCCCCTGATGGCGATGCTCCGACACCGGGCAGCCGCGGGCAGCCCTCCGCCGGCGTCGCTCCTCTACTCGCCCGGACGCTCGAGGACGTCATCTACCGGGAGGAGCTCGACCGCCTCGCGGCCGCCGATCCGGAGCTCGCGGTCGCGTACACGCTCACGCGGGAGCAGCCGGACGGCTGGGAGGGCTACGCGCGGCGGATCGACTCGGAGATGCTGGCGGAGGTGCTCGGCGAGCCCGAACCGGACGCGACCGCCTACGTCTGCGGCGCCACGCGTTTCGTCGAGGTGGCCGCGGACGGCCTCGTCGGCCTAGGCTACGACCCGAGCCGTGTCCGCACCGAGCGGTTCGGCCCGACCTGACCGATGACCATGGAGAGCGCCGACCTCAAGCTCGACGGCAACGCGATCGGCGGCCTGCTCGGCGAGATCTTCGTCGGGGAGCTGACGGTCGCGCGCTCGACGTGCGGCTCCTGCGGCGCCGTCAGGGAGGTCGGCGCGCTCGCCGTCTACGCGCACGCGCCCGGGGCGGTCGTCCGCTGTCCGGACTGCGACGTCGTCCTCCTGCGCGTCGCGCGCGCCGAGGGCCGCATCTGGCTCGACCTCCAGGGCGTCAGCTGCCTGGAGCTGCACGCTCGACGGCTACGGAGGGCTGAGCCCGTCCGTCCGCATCGTCAGACTTCGCGCGCCTGTACCTGCGCGCAGTCAAGATCCGTGGCTTCAAATCGTTCCCGGATCCGGTCGAGGTGCGCCTCGAGCCGGGCGTCGCCGTGGTCGTCGGCCCCAACGGCTCGGGGAAGTCGAACATCGCCGATGCGATCGTCTGGGCCGCCGGGAGCCTGAGCCCGAGCGAGCTTCGCGCCGAGAAGCCGGACGACGTCCTCTACGCCGGCTCGAAGGAGCGGCCGGCGGCCGACTGGTGCGAGGTCGAGCTCCTCTTCGACAACGAGGACGGTGACGGGCCGCTCGACGTCGCCGAGCTCTCCATCGTTCGGCGCTGCGCGCGCGACGGCGACGGCGAGTACCTCGTCAACCGGGCGCGCGTGCGCCGCACCGACATCGTCGAGCTGCTGGCCGACATCGGGCTGGCGGGAGAGCGGCACTCGATCATCTCGCAGGGCCGTGTCGAGGAGATCCTCGTCTCGAAGCCCGACGAGCGCCGGGCGCTCGTCGAAGAGGCGGCGGGCCTGGGCAAGTTCAAGCGCCGGCGCCACCGGGCCGAGCTGAAGCTCACGCGCGTGCAGGCGCAGGTCGAGCGGGCGCGCGACCTCGAGGACGAGGTGCGGAAGCGCCTGCGCCCGCTGGCCCTCCAGGCGAGCGCGGCCGAGCGCGCGGAGAAGCTCGGGGTCGAGATCGAGCTCCTGCAGGCGCGCCTCGCTGCGGCGGAGCTGGAGGCGGTCGAGCGGCGCTTCGCCGAGGTCGAGGAGCGGCGAACCGAGGCCGCCCAGGAGCGCCGGCGGCGCGACGAGCGCCTCGAGGGCGTCCTGACCGAGCGGCGCCGGGCGGAGGAGGGGCTCGCGGAGGCGGCGGGTCGCCACGAACAGGCGACGGCCGCGCTCTACCGTCTGCGCAGCGCGGTCGAGCGGCTGGAGCTGCGGCGGGAGCGCGCCGAGGAGACCGCCGCTTCCCTCCGCGCCGACGCCGACCGGCCGCGTCTCACTCCCGCCCCGAAGCCGCCGAGCTACGAGCGGGCCCTCGCCGCTGCAGGAGCCTGGGCGCCGGAGCGCGTCGAGCTGAGGGAAGCGCTGGCAAGGTTGGAGCAGGCGCACGCGGAGCGGCGCGACGCGCTCGTCGCCCTGTCGGGCGGCGAGAGCTGGTTCGCGGCGGATTCGGCCGCGGCGGCCGCGGCCGAGCCGAGCTGCCTCCACCCGGGAGGAAACCCTGCGGCGGCTCGCGGGTCTGGCGGAGCGGGCCGCCGGCCTCCTCCATGACGCCGGCGAGCGGGCCACGCGCCTGGAGCCGCCCCTCAGGGCGCGCGTCGACGCGGGCGGCACGCCGCGCCGGCGAGCTCGGCGAGGAGCTGCGTCGCCTCGGTGGGCTCGAAGCCGAGCTTCGCCGGGTGGCCGCCGAGGCCGCGGAGCGTCTCTCCGCAGTCGGGATCGAGCACGCGCGCCTCGAGGCCGAGCGCGAGGAGATGCGGACGCCGTCTGCCGGAGGAAGCCGAGGCGGAGCCGCTGACGGAGGAAGAGGCAGTCGAGCTCCAAGGGCAGCTCGTGCGGCTCGAGCGCAGGCGCGAGGCGCTCGGCCAGGTGAATCCGCTGGCGGCGGAGGAGCACGCCCGCGAGAAGGCGAGGCTCGAGGAGCTGACGACGCAGCGCGAGGACCTCGAGCGCTCCCTTACCGAGCTCGAGTCGCTCCGAGACGAGCTGGCGGAGACCGTCGAGCGCCGCTTCGAGGAGACCCTGACCCGGGTGGAGCGCCACTTCGAGGAAGTCGCCGCCACGCTCTTCCCGGGCGGCAGCGGCCGGATCGTCCGCGTCTCGACGAGGAGGGCGGCGAGCCAGGCATCGAGATCGAGCTCCAGCCGGCCGGCAAGCGCGTGACGAGGTTGTCGCTCCTCTCCGGCGGCGAGAAGGCACTCGGCGCGATCTCGTTCCTCTTCGCCCTCTTCCTCGCCAGGCCGTGCCCGTTCTACCTCCTGGACGAGGTCGAGGCCGCGCTCGACGACGTCAACATCGGGCGTTTCACGGAGCTCTTGCGGCGCTTCGCCGACCGGGCGCAGTTCATCGTCGTCACGCACCAGAAGAGGACGATCGAGGCCGCGGATATCCTCTACGGCGTGACCATGGGCGCCGACGGGATCTCTCAGGTCGTCTCCAAGCGGCTCGGCGCGAGCCGAAGCCCTCAGCGCGTGACCAAGAGCCTCGACCCAATGAGGCATGCCGCCTGGCCGCGCTGGGCGGCCCGAGGCCGCGTCCTCAGTCGCGCCCATACCTCTACGGTATGGGCGCTCCCTGCGTCCTTGCCTCGAACCACCCATCGCACCCAGTCGGCGGGCCATCATACGTCGGTGACTCTTAGCTGGGCGGAGTTCCTCGGCGACCGCGAGGACGCCCCGGCCGAGGACGAGGAGGAGCGGCGGGGCTGGTTCGGCCGTCTCCGCGACTCGCTGAGCGCAAGCCGGCAGGCGCTCACGCGCGAGCTGCTCTTCGATCCCGGCGACGAGGAGGCCTGGGAGCGGATCGAGGAGGCGCTGATCGCGGCCGACTGCGGCGTCCCGGCGACCGTCGAGATCGTCAGCCGCCTCGAGGAACGCGAGCCTGTGAGCCAGGAGGAGCTCGTCGACGGCCTCGAGGAGGTCGTGGCCGAGCTCGTCACGGTCGACGGGCAGGACCGGCTCGGCCTCGACGGGCGGCCGGCAGTCCTGCTCGTGGTCGGCGTCAACGGCACCGGCAAGACGACCACGATCGGCAAGCTCGCCCACCGGCTGCAGGAGTCGGGACGGTCCGTCGTGCTGGCGGCGGCGGATACCTATCGCGCCGCGGCCGAAGAGCAGCTCGAGATCTGGGCGGAGCGCGCCGGCGCGGACTTCGTCGGCTCCCAGCGCGGGGCCGACCCGGCTGCGGTCGCCTTCGACGCCATCTCCGCAGCGGAGGCGCGCGGGCGAGACGTGGTCGTCGTCGACACCGCCGGCCGCCTGCACACCCAGACGAACCTGATGGAGGAGCTGGCCAAGGTCCGGCGGGTGATCGCGCGGAAGCTGGAGGGCGCGCCGCACGAGACCCTGCTCGTGCTGGACGCGACCACCGGGCAGAACGGCGTTCGCCAGGCGAGGCTGTTCGACGAGGCCGTGGGCCTGACCGGGGTCGCCCTGACCAAGCTGGACGGGAGCGCGAAGGGCGGCGTCGCCGTCGCGGTCACGCACGAGCTCGGCCTGCCCGTGAAGCTCGTCGGCGTGGGGGAGTCCCTCGACGATCTGCAGCCGTTCGACCCGCAGGATTTCGCCCGCGCCCTCGTCGGCCGCGACTGAGTCGAGCCCGGCACGATTCCGCGCGCCACGCGCGCGTTTTTCCGCGTTACGCTCGAAGCGGGGGGCGCCCGGCCTCCGCGGCCGCGTCCTTTGGACGCGGCGCGACAGTCCTAGGAGCGTGACGGCGTGCCGCCGGCCGCGCTGCTCGCCGAGGCGGCGTCCTCACCGCCCTACTCTGGCGCGAGCACTCCGCGTCCTTGCCTCGGAACGACCATGCGCCCCGGCGACGGCGATTCCGCCAACCCCCTAGCGCTCGACCCCGAACGCGATGTCCACGGTCGTGCGGAAGATCGTGATCTCGTCGTTCTCGACCACTGCGCTCATCTCGACCACGTGGGCGCCGCTGGATGTCGCGCACGAGTCTGGGCGGCCTCCCGCACGGCCACCTTCGTCGCCTCCGCGAAGCTCTGCGTCCGACTGGCCGATCACCCTGATCACTTTGGCGATGTTCGCCATCTGACCGCCTCCTTCAGTACGGGGGTGGAAAAGCACGCGGCTACACTTCCCGCCGGCCCATGTTTGACACGCTTTCCGACAAGCTGCAAGGGGCGCTCGGCGACCTGCGCAGCCGAGGCGTCCTCACCGAAGAGGACCTCTCCCGCGCCATGCGCGAGATCCGGCTTGCGCTGCTCGAGGCCGACGTCAACTTCAAGGTGGTCAAGGATTTCGTGGCCCGCGTGCGCGAACGGGCGAGCGGGCGTAGCCGTCAGCAAGAGCCTCTCGCCGGGCCAGGAAGTCGTCCGGATCGTCCACGAGGAGCTGACCGAGCTGATGGGCTCGGGCGGGTCGAAGCTCGCCTTTTCGGGCCGCCCGCCGACCGTCATCCTCCTCGCCGGCCTCCAGGGGTCGGGGAAGACCACGGCCGCGGCCAAGCTGGCGCTGCTCCTGCGCAAGCAGGAGGGCAAGTCGCCCGCGCTCGTAGCCGCGGACCTCCAGCGTCCGGCCGCGATCGACCAGCTGGAGCAGCTCGGCAAGCAGATTCAGATCCCGGTCTACCTCGACCGCTCCACGACGGACGCCGTCGCGGTCGCCCGGAACGGGCTGGCCCAGGCGCAGGCGCAAGGCCGCGACGTTCTCCTCGTCGACACCGCCGGGCGCCTGCAGATCGACGAGCCGCTGATGGAGGAGCTCGCCGCCGTCCGCGGCGCGGTGAAGCCGCACAACGTCCTGCTCGTCCTCGACGCCATGACCGGCCAGGAGGCCGTCGCCGTCGCGGAAGCCTTCCAGGACGCGCGTCGACTTCGACGGCGTCGTCCTGACGAAGCTCGACGGCGACGCGCGCGGCGGCGCGGCCCTCTCCGTCAAGGCGGTCACCGGGAAGCCGATCAAGCTTGCGTCCACCGGCGAGAAGCTCGACCAGCTCGAGTACTTCCACCCGGACCGCATGGCCTCGCGCATCCTCGGGATGGGCGACGTGCTCACGCTGATCGAGCGGGCCGAGCAGGCGGCGGAGGTGGACGAGCAGGAGGAAATGGAGAAGCGCCTCCGTGCCGGGCAGTTCACGTTCGAGGATTTCCTGCAGAGCTACCGGATGATGCGTCGGATGGGCCCGCTCAAGTCGATCGTCGGCATGATCCCCGGGCTCGGCAAGCAACTCCAGGGCGCCGACGTCGACGACCGGGAGCTGAGCAAGGTCGAGGCGATCGTGCTCTCGATGACCGTGGAGGAGCGCCGCCGGCCCGAGATCATCAACGGGTCGCGCCGCGCCCGGATCGCGCAGGGAAGCGGCACGACCGTCCAGCAGGTGAACCAGCTGCTCGGAGCACGCAAGCAGATGGCAAAGATGGTGAAGCAGATGGGGCAGGGCAAGATGCCCAATCTGCAGTCGATCGCGGCGCAGCAGAGGCGCCGCTGAACCAGGGAAAGGATCGAATGGCAACACGCATCAGACTGGCCCGCGTGGGCTCCAAGAAGAACCCGATCTACCGGGTGGTCGTCGCCGACTCTCGCTCGCCGCGCGACGGGCGCTTCATCGAGATCGTCGGCCGCTACAACCCGCAGACGGACCCGTCGACGATCTCGCTCGACGCCGAGAAGATCAAGGACTGGATCGGCAAGGGCGCGCAGCCGAGCGACTCGGTCAAGCGCCTGATGAAGGCCCAGGGCATCTAGGCTCGAGATGGAGCAGATGCTCGAGTACCTCGCGCGGAACCTCGTCGACAAGCCGGACGAGGTACGCGTCGAGCGCACCGAGCGGGACGGCGCCGTCGTCCTGCGGCTGCACGTCGCCGAGGACGACATCGGCAAGGTGATCGGCCGGCAGGGCCGCATCGCCAGGGCGCTCCGGACGCTCGTCCGCGCCAGCGGAGGACGCCGGCACGAGCGGGCGCTGCTCGAGATCGTTGACGCACGCTGATACCGCCGACGCCGGCCGCTGGGTGGCGGTCGGGCGGGTGGGCCGCCGGCACGGGCTCGCGGGCGCCTTCGTCGTCGAGCGGCCGAGTGACGACCCGGAACGCTTCGCCGATGGGCGCGACCGTCTACGCCGGCCGCGAGCCTGCCACCGTCGTCGAGAGCAAGCGCTCGGGCGGGCGCCTCGTCGTCCGGCTCGACAGGGACGTCGAGCGAGGCACGGCGCTCGAGCTGCCGGCTTCGGAGCTCCCGCCCGCAGGGAGCGGCAGCTACTACGTCTTCGAGCTCGTCGGCCTGAGCGCGGTCGAGGAGGGCGGACGGCTTCTCGGTCGGGTCGAGGATGTCGTGCCGGGAGTGGCGAACGACGTGCTCCAGCTGGAGGGCGGCATCGCCCTGCCGATGGTCGAGGACTGCGTCCGCCAGGTCGACCTGGAGGGAGGCCGGATCGTGATTGCGCCCGGCTTCGCTCCCGAAAGCTAATCTCGCACGCACCATGCAGCTCGACGTCTTCACCCTGCTTCCACATGCGTTCGCCTGGATGACCGAGCAGCGCCCCGTCGCGGCGGTGCTCGGCTCGGAGCTCGAGCTCCGCTTCCTCAACTACCGGGACTACACGCCGCTGACGGGCGGCCAGGTGGACGACGAGCCGTATGGAGGAGGCGCCGGGATGGTGCTCCGCGTCGACGTCGTCTGCGCCGCGCTCGAAGCCGTGTACGGCGACGCGACGGGGCCGGCGGGTGATCGCCTTCTCGCCACAGGGCCGTGCAGCTCGACCAGTCTCTCGTCGAGGAGCTCGCGGCCGAACCGGCGCTGACCCTGCTCTCGGCCCGCTTCGAGGGCTTCGACGAGCGCATCATCGAGCACGTCGCCACCGACTCCATCTCGATCGGCCCGTATGTCCTCTCCGGTGGGGAGCTGCCCGCGATGGTCGTGCTCGACGCGGTCGCGAGGCGCCTGCCCGGCGCGATCCGCGAAGAGAGCGGCGCCGTCGAAAGCTTCTCGCAGGAGCTCGAAGGAGGGCTCGAGTTTCCCCACTACACGCGGCCCGCCGAGTTTCGCGGCTGGCGCGTTCCCGACGTGCTTCTCTCGGGCAACCACGGCCTCATCGAGGCGTGGCGCCGGGATCGAAGCCGGGAGCGAACGCACTCGTGACCGTCGCTCGCCTTCGGCTCGCTCGCGTGGGGGAAACCTTGTTTCCCCCACGTGCCCCCTTCTTTGAGACAGTGAGGGAACCTCCGCGGTTCCCTCACACACCCTCCACGCGGTCATAGGCCAAAGGTTGGCCTAT
>CAVTCK010000013.1:0-12163 GCA_963733155.1 uncultured Actinomycetes bacterium | reverse complement strand
GGGAGTTGCCGTGCCCGCCTAGCGGCCGCGCGCCTGCAGGCGGCTAGCGTGAGGGCGTGCAGTTCGACACGAAGATCGCGGTCGTCCTCCGGGACGACCTCGCCGTCTGGCAGAAGACCAACGTGACCGCGTTCCTCGTCAGCGGAATCGCCGGCACCGTCCCCGGCGTCGTAGGCGAGCGGTACCAAGATGCTTTGGGCAACGAGTACCTGCCGATGTTCGTTCAACCTGTGCTCGTCTACGAAGCCGACGGCCAGGCGCTGCGGCGGGCATACGAACGCGCGATGGACCGTGGCGTCAGGCCCGCCGTCTACACGCAGGAGCTCTTTGCGACGAACCACGACGCCGCAAACCGTGCCGCCGTCGCCCAGGTCGCCGCTCAGGATCTGGACCTCGTCGGAATCGCGTTTCGGGCCGAGCGGAAGACGGTCGACAAGATCGTCGACCGGCTGCACTTCCATCCCTGAAAGGCGGCGCTGTCCCCTTCGTCGTTGCCGTTCGTCGTCCAGGTGAGAATGGCCCACGAGCAAAGGAGAGCGATCATGCAAGAGCGCAGGAAGTTCGCGGTGGCCGGGGCGACCGGGAGGGTCGGCCGTCACGTCGTCGACGTGCTCGAGGCGGGAGGCCACGTCGTGGTTCCGATGTCGCGTGCCAGCGGCGTCGACGTGATCACCGGGGACGGTCTGGCCGAGGCCCTGGCAGGCGTCGAATGCATCATCGACGTGGCCACCGGGCCTTCGCCCGACCAGGAGGAGGCGACGGCGTTCTTCACCGCCGCGACGCGGAACCTGCAAGAGGCCGGCGAGCGAGCCGGCGTGCGACGGATCGTCGTGGTGTCGATCATCGGTATCGACCGCTTCACCGCGGGCTATCATGCCGCGAAGGTCGCCCACGAGCAGGCCATGCTGGCGGGCCCGATCCCGGTGCGGATCCTGCGCGCCGCGCAGTTCCACGAGTTCGTCTCGGAGCTCGTGGACTGGGGCAGGCAGGGCGAGGTGAGCTACCTGCCGAAGATGCGCACGCAGCTGGTCGCCGCCAGGACCGTCGCCGAGGCGCTGGCCGACCTTGCCACCGGCTCGGCGCCCGAGGACTCCAACGGAGCGCCGATCCCGGAGATCGCCGGCCCCGGGAGGAAAGCCTCGTCGACGTGGCGAGGCTGCTTGCGGCCCGGCGCGGCGACCCGGTGCGGATCGAGGGCGTGAGCAACCCGGCCGACCCGGACAGCGGCCTCTACGAGACGGGTGCCCTGCTCCCCGGCCCGGACGCGATCCTCGCCGGCCCGACGTTCGAGGAGTGGCTCGACTCGGCATCCGGCGTGTCCGAGAGCGAGCAGCGACACCGGCACGCCCGGTCGTCGTAGCGGCGACAATCTCGATTCGAGGAGGACGAAGATGAAGTACATGCTGTTGATCCATTCCGGCGGCGAGGCCTGGGAGCGGTTCGAGCGTCTCGGCGAAGAGGAGCAGGCGCAGATCGTGCGCGAGTACCTCGCCCTCTCCGAGGAGCCGGGTGTCATGGCGGGTCATCAGCTGCATCCCGCCGACACGGCGACCACCGTGCGCGTGCAGGATGGCCAGACGCTGACGACGGACGGCCCGTTCATCGAGGCGAAGGAGGCCCTGGGCGGGTACTTCCTCTACGAGGCGGACGACCTCGACGCGGCGATCCAGCTGGCGGCGAGGATCCCGGCCGCGCGCATGGGCGGAGCGATCGAGGTGCGTCCGGTCGTGGAGCGCTAGGACGCCGATCGAGCAGGTCTTCCGCGACGAGTGGGGGCGATTGATCGCCACCCTGGTCGGCTCCCTCGGCGATTTCGACCTCGCCGAGGAGGCCGCCCAGGAGGCGTTCGCGGTCGCCGCCGAGCGCTGGCCCCGCGACGGCATTCCGGCCAATCCGGGCGCCTGGCTGGTGACGACGGCGCGCAACCGTGCGATCGACCGCATCCGCCGCGACCGCACGCTCGCCGCGAAGACGCGCCTGCTCGACGTTCCGGAGGCCGTGGAGGACGAGATGGAGGACACGACCTTCCCCGACGAGCGGCTCGAGCTGATCTTCACCTGCTGCCATCCGGCGCTCGCGCTCGAGGCGCAGGTCGCCCTGACCCTGCGCGCGCTCGGCGGCCTGAGCACCGAGGACATCGCTCGGGCGTTCCTGGTCCCCGAGGAGACGATGAAGCGCCGGCTCTCGCGCGCGAAGCGAAAGATCAGGGACGCGGGCATCCCGTTCAGCGTTCCCGCCGACCACGTCCTTCCGGAGCGGCTGGCGGCCGTGCTCGCGGTCGTCTACCTGATCTTCAACGAGGGCTACGGCGGCCGGGTCGACCTCGCGGCGGAGGCGCTCCGGCTCGGGGACGCGCTCGCCGAGCTGATGCCGGACGAGCCGGAGGTGCACGGCCTGCTGGCGCTGATGCTGCTCGACGACGCGCGCCGCGACGCTCGCTTCGAAGCCGGCGAGCTCGTGCTGCTCGCCGACCAGGACCGCTCGCGCTGGGACGCCGCCGAAGATCGCCCGCGGGCGTGAGGCGCTCGACCGTGCCTTCGCGCTGCAGGGCCGCGGCGTGTACGTCATCCAGGCGGCGATCGCGTCGCTTGCACATGGAGGAGCCGCGCGACTGGCCGCAGATCGCCGCCCTGTACGGCGAGCTCGCCCAGCTGACCGGCTCCGCGGTCGTCGAGCTGAACCGCGCGATCGCCGTGGCCGAGACGGACGGGGCCGAAGCCGGCCTCGCCCTCGTCGACCGGCTCGACCTCGACGGCTACCAGTACTTCCACTCGACGCGCGCCGACCTGCTCCGGCGGCTGGGCCGGGCCGACGAGGCGCGCACGGAGTACGAACGCGCGCTCGAGCTCGCGCACGCCGAGCCCGAGCGCCGCTTCCTGCAGCGGCGCGTCGCCGAAGTCAGCGCGTAGCCGTCGCCGCTTCTCGGACAGGGCTGTCTCCTTCCGGCTCCTCCCGTTCGTCGTCTTGACGACACGCTCGAGGAGGAAGGAGAGTCCCCATGGTCAGGATCCGAGAGAACGAAGTGGTTCGCGCTGGCGCTGCTCTGTGCCGTGCAGTTCATGGTGGTGCTCGACGTGCGATCGTGAACGTCGCCCTGCCGGCGATCCAGCTGGATCTCGGCTTTTCGCAGGAGAACCTGCAGTGGGTGATCAGCGCCTACGCCCTGGTCTTCGGAGGGTTCCTCCTGCTCGGCGGCCGGCTCGCCGACATCCTCGGGCGCCGAGGCGTCTTCATGGGCGGCCTCGTCGTCTTCTCGGTCGGCTCGCTGCTCTGCGGGTTCGCGTGGAGTGACGAGTCGTTGATCGCGGCCAGGGCGCTCCAAGGGCTGGGCGCCGCCCACGGTCACCCCCTCGGCGCTCTCGATCCTGACCACGACGTTCAGCGAGGGGAGAGAACGCAACATCGCGCTCGGCGCCTGGGGGGCCGTGGGCGGCTTCGGCGCCGCCGCCGGCGTCCTCATGGGCGGGATCCTGACCGACCTCCTCTCCTGGGAGTGGATCTTCTTCGTCAACATTCCCGTCGGCATCGTCGGGTTTCGCGCTCTCACCCGATTCTTCTCTCCGAGAGCAGGGACGCCCACGGTCAAGCCACGACGTCCTGGGCGCCCTCCTGGTCACGTCCGGGCTCGCCCTCCTCGTCCTCGGGATGACCCAGGGCCGACAATGGGAGTGGCTCTCGGGGAGGACGATCGGCGTCTTTGCCGCCTGCGGCAGTCCTGCTCGCCGCCTTCGCCCTGTGGGAGAAGCGGCAGCGAGAGCCGCTCGTTCCGTTTTCGATCTTTCGCCTGCAGACCCTGACCGCGGCCAACGTGGCCGGCGTCGTCCTGGGCACGGCGCTGTTCTCGATGTTCCTGATGCTGACGCTGTACATGCAGCAGGTGCTCGGCCTCTCCCCGCTTCAGCACCGGGCTCGGGTACCTCGCGGTCGCCGGGACGGCCGTCATCTGGGCGAATGTCGCCGCGCAGGTCGTCAACAGGGTCGGCGTCAAGCCGACGCTGATCTTCGGCATGTCCATGCTCACGCTCGGCCTCCTCTACTTCACCCAGGTCTCCGTCGGCGGCTCGTACTGGGCGGATCTCTTCCCCGGCTTCCTCATCATCGGGGTGGCGATTCCCTTCGCGTTCGTGCCGATCACGATCGCGGCGCTCGCGGGCACGAAGCCTCAGGAAGCCGGTCTCGCCTCGGGACTGATCAACACGTCACAGCAGATCGGAGGCGCCCTCGGCATCGCGCTCCTCTCGACCATCGCCGTCTCCACGACGGACGACGAGGTCGCGAGCGGGACCGCGGTGCCCACCGCGCTCACCGACGGCTTCGTGAATGCGTTCTGGGCGGGAGCCGCGATCGCCTTCGTCGGCGTGCTCGTCTCCGTCTTCCTGGTGCGCGGCCGGGACGTCCGCCTGCAGGAGTCGCCGGTCGGGGAGCCGCTCGCGGAGCGCTCCTACGGGACCCGCGCAGGGTTGCGCGGGCTCCCAACGTATCGCGGCGAGCGTCCCTGCGATGAGTTCTCGAAAGGCCGGCGGTCATAGTCCAGCGAGCGCATCAACGCGAGTAGGAGGCAGCCGGTGATCATCGTTGCAGGAGCCCTGATCGTCGATCCGCACGGACGCGATGCCTACCTCGAAGGCTGCGCCGGCGTCGTGGCGGCCGCTCGGCAGGCTCGAGGGTGCCTCGACTTTGCGCTTTCCCCCGATTTTCTGGAGGAGAACCGCATCAACGTGTACGAGCGCTGGGAATCGGACGAGGACCTTGACCGCTTTCGCGGGTCAGGTCCGGACGCCGGCCAGCTTGCCGCGCTGTCGAGCATTCAGGTGAGCGAATACACGGTCGTCGAGCGGCCGCGCTACTAGGTGCCCGCGGCCGTCACGGGCTGGGCCTCCTGCCAGGGCGTGACGCCCTCCAGGTAGTCGAGCACCCGCTCGAGCGGCTCGACGTCGCCGAACTTCGCGTCGATGTCGAAGAGGTTCCACTCGACGACGCCGGGGACCCGGTCGCCGACGCACTCGCGGACGACGATCGGACGGAACCCCTCGGCGATCGCGTCTTCCGCAGTGTGCCGACGCACCCGGCCATCGTGACGCCGGTGACGATCACCGTTCCACGCCGAGCGCGTGAGGAAGCTCGACAGGTGCGTGCCGTGGAAGGCGCTCGCGCGCTTCTTGACGATGACGTGCTCGCCCGGTTCGGGCGCGATGCGCTCGTCGATCGCGACGGCGTCGGAGCCGAGCAGGAGCGCCTCGAGCGGGATCTTCCGGTTCCAGATCCCCATGTCGCTGTTCGGTCCCTCGGTCACGGCGTAGGCGGTCGTCGTGTAGACGACGGGGACGCCCTTCGCCCGCGCCCGTCGAGCAAACGCTGGACGCCCGGAATGATCACGTCCATTCCGTCGCAGCTGAAGGGGTTTCCCGGACGCGTCCAGGCGTTGGCGAGGTCGATGTTGACGAGCGCCGGACGCTCGCCGAAGCCGACGCGCCGCTGGAACCCGCGTTCCTGGTAGATCGACGAGTCGGCCGAGAAGAGCCGCTCGAGAGCTGCGTCGACCCCGTCGTTCATCGGCATGAGGATCCTCCTTCGGTTCGAGAGCGATCGTCAGTTGGCGTCCGGGTCTGAGCCTAACGCAGCATGGAGTTACTAGTGGGGGCGACGTGCTGGCGTGGTAGACGACTGCGCGGCCGACTAGGATCGTGCACATGGCGAAACGCTAGTAAGCAATGCGCGACGAAACGCTCTGCTCGCGGAAGGCTGACGCCCGCCTCCCTCTAAGGACCCGTTCGCGCCGGCCTCGTGGGACCTCGTCCCTGGCCGCACCGCGCTCCTGCTCATCGACCTCCAGAACGACTTCCTCCACGAGCGAGGGCTGGTACGCGAAGAGCGGCTCGACATCTCGCACATGCGGCGCGTGATCGAGCCGGCGCGAAGGCTGGTCGCTGCGGCCCGGAGCAGCGGAGGTGCCCGTCATCTGGACCCGGCATGGCTTCCGGGACGCGACGCGACGCCGGCCCGTTCTTCGAGCTGCGCCCGTTCCTGCGCGACGGCGGCCTTCGCCGGGACACGTGGGGCTTCCAGATCTACGACGGGCTCGGCTTGCCGAGGAGGACTGGCTCGTCGAGAAGAACCGGCTGAGCGCCTTCTACAACACGAATCTCGAGCTCATCCTGCGCGGGCTCGACGCGGAGACGGTGCTCATCGGCGGCGTCCTCACGAACCAGTGCATCGCGGCGACCTCGAAGGACGCGATGTTTCGCGACTTCAAGCCGATCGTCGTCGAGGAGTGCACGGGAACGACGCTGCCGCACCTGCACGAGCCGACGCTCGAGATGGTGCGGGTCGGCTGGGGCGAGGTGCGGGCCTCGAAGAGACGATCGCGGGCCTGCTCGCGCTACCGAGCGGCCCGGCTGCTGCGTGAAGCTCGGCGCGCACTTCCTGCCGGAGGACTTGCCCGTCTTCCTCGACTCGGTGCGCATGGCCGACGCGGTCGGCTACGCGCGCGCATGGCTCGTCGACGGCCAGATGCTCTGGCAGGACATCTACGTCTACATGACGCACGGACTCGCGGCGACCGAGCGGCATCGCGTTCGGGACGGGCGTGACGAACCCGCTACACGCGACACTTCACGGTCACGGCGAGCGCGACCGCCACCCTGGCCGATCTCTACCCCGGCCGCGTCCTCCTCGGCATCGGCCGCGGCGACAACGCCGTCCGCACGCTCGGCCTCCAGCCGGTGCCGACGCGGCGCCTCGCCGACCTCGTCCCGAAGATCCGCGACCTCGTCGCCGGCCGCCCGGTCGACTTCGAGGGCACCGAGGTCCGGATCCGCTGGGCGGACGAGGACGTGCCGATCATGATGCCGGCGACCGGGCCGAAGAACCTGCGCGTCGCCGGCGCGCTCGCCGACATCGTCATGATCTACGTCGGCGTCCACCCGGTCACCGTGCGCTGGGCGATCGACCACGTCCGCGCCGGCGCGGCGAAAGGCGGGCCGGATCCCGACGTCGGTCGAGATCGCGCCCTCTGCGCGATGTGGGTCTCCGACGACCAGGAGGAGGCGTGGGTGCCTGCCGCTGGGCGCCCGCCGCCTGCGCGAACCACATCGAGGACGTGATGCGCCGGAACCCCGAGCACGGCATGCCGGAGGCGATGACCCGACTTGTCCAGGCGCGCGACGAGTACGACTACTACGAGGGTCACCTCGACTCGAAGGCAGAGCACACGGCCTACCTGACCGGCGAGCTCGATCGACGACTTCACGATCGCGGGGCCGGTCGAGAGGTGCCTGCGAAGATCCGCGAGCTCGCCGAGCTCGGCGTCGGCGAGGTTTCGACTGCGCCTACCTGAACGGCGAGCTCGAGCAGATGCGAGCGCGTCGGGCGAGAGATCATGCCCGACGTCGCCGCTGACCGTGACCCGCCGAACCGGAGGAGCGAGATGAAGCGCATCGGCGTCGACGTCGGCGGCACGTTCACTGACCTGATCCTCGTCGACGAGGAGCCGGGCGGATCACGGTCGACAAGGTCGCCTCCACCCCGGATGACCCCGCGCGCGCCGTCGTCGAGGGCGTCGAGCAGCTTGCGAGAAGGCCGGCGTCGTCGCTGGCGGAGGTCGACAACCTCCTGCACGGGACGACGATCGCGACGAACATCGTGCTCACCCACACGGGCGCCGAGGTCGGCATGCTGACGACCGAGGGCTTCCGCGACATCCTCCACATCGCCCGGCACAAGAAGCCGTACAACTTCTCGCTCCAGCAGGAGCTCCCCTGGCAGTCGCGGCCGCTCGTCAAGCGCCGCCACCGCCTCACCGTCAAGGAGCGCGTGACCGTCCCGGACGGCGAGGTCCTCGTCCCGCTCGACGAGGACGAGGTGCGCGAGCGCGTCGCGCAGCTCAAGGGAGGCCGGGCGTCGAGGCCGTCGCGATCTGCCTGCTCCACTCCTACCTGAACCCCGCGCACGAGCGGCGAATCAAGGAGATCCTGCTCGAGGAGTTCCCCGAGGCGTACCTCTCGGTCTCGCACGAGGTGCTGCCCCTCTACCGCGAGTTCGAGCGCTTCTCGACCGTCTGCCTGAACGCGTACATCGGGCCGAAGGTCTCCCGCTACGTCGCCCGCTTCGACGAGGCGATGCAGCGCTCGGGCTTCGCCACGGCGTGCAGCTGATGCAGTCGTCGGGCGGCATGGCGACCGTGGAGGCGGCGACGCAGCGGCCGGTCAACCTGCTCATGTCCGGGCCGGTGGCCGGCCTCATCGGCGGATCTGGGCCGGCAGGATGGCGGGCTACGAGAACGTCGTCACGCTCGACATCGGCGGCACGTCCGCCGACATCGGCGTCGCCGCGAACGGTCAGCTGCGCATGCGCCATCTGCTCGACACGAAGGTCGGCGACTACCAGGCGATGGTGCCGATGGTCGACATCGACACGATCGGCGCGGGCGGCGGCTCGATCGCCGTATGTCGACGAGGGCGGCGTCTTCCGGGTCGGCCCGCAGTCGGCGGGCGCCGACCCCGGCCCGGCATGCTACGGCCGGGGCGGCACGGAGCCGACTGCGACCGACGCGCAGCTGCTCCTGGGCCGGCTCCGGCCCGACCGCGGCCTGCTCGGCGGCGACGATGCAGCTCGACGTCGAGCTCGCGCGGGCGGCGATGCAGAGGCTCGCCGACTCGCTCGGGATGTCCGTCGAGGAGGCCGCGCTCGGCGCGCTCCAGATCCAGAAGTTCGGGATGGCCCAGGCGATCGAGGTCAACTCGGTCCGGCGCGGTTACGACCCGCGCGAGTTCACGCTCGTCGCCGCGGGCGGCGCCGGCCCTCTCTTCGCCTGCGAGCATCGCGCTCGAGCTCGAGATCCCGCGCGTGCTCGTGCCCCCGCATCCGGGGATCATCGCGGCGACCGGCCTGCTGGCGACGGACCTCCAGCACGAGTTCGTCGCTACCGAGCGCCACGCGCTCAAGAGCCTCGACCGGCGAGCGGCTCCGGCGCCCGCTACGACGAGCTGTCGGCGCAGGCCGTCGCACAGCTCGACGCGGACGGCGTCGCCGGAGGACCGCCGCCTGCTCCGGCGACTCGCGGACTGCCGCTACGCCGGGCAGGGCTACGAGGTTCGCTTCGACGTCCCGGCCGGGAGATCGACGAGGCGTGGGTCGAGGAGCTCAAGGAGGCGTTCCACCGCGCCCACGAGGGCGAGTACGGCCACCGCTTCGACGCCGAGATCGAGATCGTCAACATCCGCGTCGTCGGCATCGGCCGGATCGCCGAGCTCGAGCGGGCGAGCGCGGCGGCCGGAGGCGGCGACCCTTCGCGCGCGCGAAGACGCTCGAGCGCGAGGTCGTCTTCGACGTCGACGGCAGGCCCGAGCGCCGGACGACGCCGTTCTACGACCGCGCAGCTGCTCCGCGCCGGCGACCGGATCGAAGGGCCGGCGATCATCGAGCAGTACGACTCGACCACGGTCGTTCCGCCCGGTCTCGTCGCCGAGATCGACCGGCTTCGGCAACATCCTCATCGACTGCTCGACGCGTGTCGCCGCGGCCGCGGAGCGCGATACCGAGCTGGCGACGCCGATCCTGATGCGCGTCATCGGCGGCGCCTTCTCGGCGATCGCCAAGGAGATGGCAGGCGTGCTCTTCCGGATGAGCTACTCGTCGATCATCCGCGAATCGGAGGATCTGGGCGCCGGCATCTTCGACGCCGAGGGCAACGTACTCGCCGAGTCCGACTCGACGCCGATGTTCATGGGCGCGATGCCGAAGATCGTCAAGAACGTCATCAAGCTCCTCGGCGACGACATCCACGAGGGCGACGTGATCCTCCACAACGACCCGTACCTCGGCGCGACGCACTCGCCCGACGTGGCGATCGTGATCCCGATCTTCTTCGACGGCGAAGCTCGCCGGGTTCGCCGGCGCCTCCGCGCACCTCCTCGACATCGGCGGCGCCTATCCGGGCCTTGCCATCGACCTCGTCGACAACTGGTCCGAGGGCAACATCTACCGCGCCGTCAAGCTCTCCGAGAAGGGCGTCCGGCAGGAGCGCCTCTGGAAGCACATCCTCGAGAACACGCGCACGCCCACGCACAACAAGGGCGACATCGAGGCGATGATCGCCGCCTGCGAGCTCGCCACGCGACGCTACCTCGAGCTGCTCGGGCGCTACGGCCTCGACACCGTGCTCGAGCGCCGCCCGGCGTGGATGGACTACTCCGAGCGGATGCTGCGCCAGGAGATCGCGCAAGGTGCCCGACGGGCGCTACGAGACCGACGTCGGCTGGCTCGACGACGACGGCAAGCAACCGCGGCGAGCAGCTGCCGGTCAAGGTCGCAGTCGAGATCGAGGGCGACGAGATCACATTCGACCTCACCGGATCGAGCCCGGAGGTGCCGACCGGCTACAACTGCCCGTTCGAAGGGACGACCGTCTCGGCGATGACCTTCATCACGCGGATGATCTTCCTCGACGAGGCGACGTACCCGGTCTTCGTTCCCCAGAACGAGGGCATGCTCGCGGCCGGTGAAGGTGGTCGCCCCGAAGGGATCGATCTTCAACCCGAACTACCCGCGCGCCTGCTTCGCCCGCTTCTGCCAGGTGCAGCGGGCGGTCGACCTCGCCCTCAGGGCGCTTGCCCCCGTCGTTCCCGACAAGGTGACCGCCGGGAACTCCGCCCACCTCCACTTCATCTCCTACTCCGGGTTCAACGAGGAGGAGCAGGAGTACTGGGTGTACCTCGAGGTCGACGAGGGCTCCTACGGCGGCCGTCCGGGACGCGACGGCCTCGACTCGGTCGACTGCCTGATCGCGAACACCCGCAATAACCCGATCGAGGAGCTCGAGTGGCGCTTCCCCATGCGGACCGAGCGCTACGAGCTGCGCGACGAGCCGTGCGCGGCGGGCGAGTACCGCGGCGGCATCGGCATGGTGCGCGTGAACCGCTTCCTCGTCGACACGATCGTGACCTGTGAAGGCGAGCGGCACGAGACCGACCTGCCGTGGGGTATCTTCGGCGGGCACGAAGGACTCAACGCGTCGCTCGTGAAGAACCGCGGTCGGTCGGACGAGGAGCGTTGGCCGTCGAAGGTGACCGCCTTCCGCCTGAAGGCCGGCGACACGCTCGAGATCACGGTGCCGAACTCCGGCGGCTACGGCGATCCGATCGAGCGCGATCCGGGCTCGGTGCTCTCCGACGTCCTCGACGGCTTCACGAGCGTCGAGCTGGCCGAGCGCGACTACGCGGTCGTCATCGACACGGAGACGATGACGGTCGACACAGAAGGCACTCGCCGCCTCCGCACGGAACGGGCCGCGTCGGCGCTCGCGTCCGGAGTTTGACAGCACTACCGGAATGGCCTAAAAGGGCGCGAATGGATCGGAGTTAGACATTGGAGGCTTCATGCACAAGGTCCTGATCCTCGTCCCGTTCGCGTTCGACGAGAAGGGGCTCGCGAACCGGCGCGCTCAGCAGGAAGCGGTCGAGCTCGGTCCCGACATTCAGTTCGACTACCGCCCGGTGAAGGCCGGTCCCGCGCTCTACGACAGCTGGCATGACTACGTGCTTGCCGACCTATCCCTCTTCGAGGCCGGGCTGACCGCTGAGGAGGACGGCTACGACGCCGTCTGCATCGACACGATGAGCGACTCGGGGGTGAGCGCGCTCCGCTCCGTCCTCGACATCCCCGTGATCGGGCCCGGAAAGGCCTCGTACCTCGTCGCGCTCCTGCTCGGCAACAAGTTCTCGGTGCTCACGCAGTGGGACCCCTGGATGAACCTCTACCGGAAGAGCCTCCTGGAGTACGGGCTCGTCGACAAGTGCGCCTCGATCCGGTCCATCAACGTGCCGCCGGACGTGGAGAACCTACTCGGCGGGAAGGAGGAGGAGGTCTTTCCGAAGCTCCTCGATGCGGGGCGCCGGTGCATGAGCGACGGCGCGGACGTGATCTGCCTCGGCTCGACGACCATGCACCAGGCCCACGGCTTTCTGGCCGAGAATCTGCCGGTGCCGGTTGTGAATCCCGGTCCGTTGACGTACAAGCTCGCCGAGCTGGTCCTCGGCCTCGGGCTCACCCACAGCCGCGCCGCGTATCCCAAGCCGAACGTCTCGAAGGACGCGATGATGCACGCGATGCTCGACGCTGCGGCCGCGGGCGAACCGGCACCTGCTGGCTGAGCGTCGCCGTTTCG
>CAVTCK010000012.1:0-24438 GCA_963733155.1 uncultured Actinomycetes bacterium | reverse complement strand
ACACCACTCCTGCCTGCCGTCCGGGTCACCCGGATAGCTGATCTGCCGGCTGGACGTCGAGCTCCTGAGCCGCCGCCGGGTTGGCGAGCGGCACCTCGACGATCTGGATCACGCCGTGGAGCGGGTTAGCGGGGCTGCCCGGATCCTCGTCGTACGGGTTGGCGGTGTTCAGGTACTCCGTGTCGCCGCACGTGGGTCCCGCTCCCAGCGGGTACGACGACACGTAGGCGAGCAGCTTGCCCGGCTCCTCGGGCCAGAGCGTGATCGTGTGTGCGCCGCAGTCCGTGTACACGGACTTGACCTGCTGGATGCTCGTGAAGGGATTCGCCGGGTTGTCGCTCATCGTGAAGACTCGGACGCCCTCCCAGCCGGTCGGAGTGCCGCCCGCCACCCGCGCGGCACCACACTCGGGGCGCGGCCATCGTGGTGTCCACGGCCAGGAGCATCAGGTCGGCGACCCCGTTGCCGTTGCGGTCCCACAGGATCGGGTCGTTTTGGGCTCCGTCACAGGCGAAATCCCTCACCAGCCGCGGGGCGGCGGGATTGGAGATGTCGAAGATCCGAACGCCGCCGCGAGGCCCGGTACCGGGCGGGAACCCGGCACCGCCGGTGTAGTAGCCGACGAAGGCGTGGTCGCCCCAGAACGCGAGAGTCCGAGTTGGTCGCCTGGTTCGGGGACGTGAACAGCCGGTCCATCTTCTTGCTCGCGTCCGGCGGTGGGCTGCGCCCCGGCGGCTCCGGCGAGCAGGCCCAGCGCAACTAGGACGAATGACAGCCAGTAACGGCGGAAAATCTCATGAGTACCTCCTGCCGGATTGACGAAGCGCTTTCGTTCAAGAGCGTGTCGGGGGAGCCCGAACTGCCGATGCGCCGTGGCCCGGCTCGCGCCCCCCGATAGGCCCAGTTCCCCCGGAGACGCCCCCAACGTCTCACCTCCCCCAATCGGTGCCGGGCAGTCTTCTACCCCGGCGGGTTCTGTCAAACCCCGCCTGTTCAGCGGAAGGGCGGCCGCGAGGCCGCCCTTCCGCACGCTCGCGAGCGTTGGATCGCTAGTCCATCGTTTGTGGGTTGAGGAAGTCGCGGGTCCTGTTGGGCTCCGGCACGTTGGCCCTGAAGACCACGAAGCCTCGGCCGTTCGGCGGAACGTGAACCCCGTCCGATGCGTAGACCGGGATTCCGTTCCTGCCCCTGATGTCAGGCCCGACGTACGGGTAGGCGGACCAGTTGTCCGAGCCCTCGAAGGCCGGCCCCTTGATGTCGTACCACGCGATCTCCTTCAGCTTCTCGGGATTGGTGAAGTTGATCACGTCGACGCCGCCCGAGTACCAGGCGTTCACCAGCAGGTCCTTCCGGATGTCCATGACGGCCATCCCCATGTGCGCCGAGCAGTACGCGGCCGGATCGGAATCAGGCCGCACGTCTCCGACCTGGAACTCGCTGAAGAACTCACCGGTCTCCGTGTCGGAGAAGAACATCCGGCCGGACTTCATCAGGGCTGCAGGGTGCCAGGGTCGTGCCACCCACTGCGTCATCGGCGGGCAGCCGACGCCGAAGGACTCGTCGACGGTGTTCAGGACGGTCCCGTCGTTGTTGAACATCACCGAGTGGAAGAAGTCGACCGCCCCGGGGATGTTCCCGGTGCCGCCCGAGCTGAACTCGTCGTCGATGATCGACATCGGGTTGGCGGTGTCGGGGATCCCGGTGTCCGGGTCGATCTCCCAGACCTGGCCCTGCTCGGCGCAGGCCGCGCCGGCCATGTTCTCCTCGACGTGCACCACGATGTCGTGGCACGCGCGGGCCGCCTGTTCGATGGCTCCCGGGATCGGGCAGGGTTGACCAGCGCCCGTCACCGAGCGCTCGCACCAGTCGATCTGGTTGTCGGGGTCGCCGGGGTAGCTGATCGGCGGCTCCGCGATCACCGAGGAGCTCGCCGGATCGGCCAGCGGCACCTCGATGACCGAGATCTTCGAGTGCAGGGGGTCGTTGCCGGCCGGCGGGCCGTTGACCGGGCCACACGTCGGCCCGGGCCGGAGCGGATACGAGGAGACGTACACGATGAGCTTGCCCTCGTCGGCCTGTCCGGGCCAGAGCGTGATCGTGTGGGCGCCGCAATCGGTGTACACGGCGGCCACTTGGTGACGGTGGCGAACGGGTTTGCCGGATCGTCGCTCAGCTCGAAGACCCGTACGCCCTCCCAGCCGGTCGGATCGCCGTGCGCAGACGCGCGGAGCGCCGCACGCGGGCGAAGCCATCGTGCGGTCGACGGCCACGAGGAGCAGGTCGGCGACGCCGTTCCCGTTCCGGTCCCAGACGATGGGATCGTTCTGGTTGGCGTCGCACTGGATGTCCTTCACGAGCGTGGGCGCCGCCGGGTTCGAGATGTCGAAGATCCGGACACCGCCGCGGGTCGGCGTACCGGCCGGGGAGCCGGCATCGCCGGTGTAGTAGCCGACGAAGGCATGGTCACCCCAGAACGCGAGATCTGAAGTGGTCGCGTTGTTGGGGTTCGTGTAGAGCAGGTCCATCCGTTGCCTCTCATCGCGGGGCTGCGGCTTCGCGCTGGCGGTGCCGGCGAGCAGCCCAACCGCGACGAGGATGAACACGACTAGTCGAACTGAAAATCTCACGGATACCTCCTGGAGTGGACGACGGTGCTTGCCCTGAGCAAAGGTGTCTGTGGACCGCAAACGGCGAATGCGGCGAAAACTCTGCCGACCCGATCGGCGCCTCCGTCGATGGAGCTTGTCCCTGGAGACGCCCCCAACAGCATCTCACCTCCCCTATCGGTGGCCGGGAGTCTTCTATCTCCGGCGGCGCTCTGTCAAACGGCCCGGCGTCCGCCTGCACGAAGAAAGCCCGCGTAGAGGAGGAGGGCGGCGACAGCAATGAAAGCAGCCGTTTCGGCCACGCCGAGGCCCGCCAGCCCGCTACCGGCCGCGGCGACGGCGACGCCGGCGACGATCAGCGCGTTCCCGACCGGGCGCCGGCGGATGGTCAGCAGCGCTACGCCGACGATCGCCAGCGTCCCGAGGGTGTTTCCCAGGACGGCGAGCAGGCGCGCTGGGACGAAGTCGAGGTGCTCCTGCGCCTCCGGGATCGAGTCCCCGGAGACGGGGGTGGTCAGCGGGACGGCGACGGCGACGCCGACGGCGAGGCCCGTGTAGACGAGCCCGAGCGGCGCCGCCCAGCGCCGGCCGGCCAGGAGCAGTGAGCCGACCCCGAGGAGCGGAGCCGTCAAGAGCCCGCCGAAGAGGTAGTAGACGCGGAAGGAGTCATCGTTCCAGCCCGATGCCGCTCCCCAGGCCAGCGCGGCCGACGCGGCTGCGTAGGCGCCGAGACCGGCGGCCCAGGCGGCGAGCTGCGGCTCCCTGCGCTCGCGCCAGCGGCGGGCGAGCAGCCCGGCGAGGCGAAGGGAGAGGAGGGCGGCGGCGAACGCGAGCAGGGCTTCCACGATGTCCGCGTCAGTTAACCTCAGGACTGATGCCGGAGAAGCGCTATCTCGTCACGCCCGGGCCCACCCCGGTGCCGCCGGAGGTGCTCGCCGCGACCGCCCTGCCGATGATCCACCACCGGTCGGCCGACTTCCACGAGACGTTCACCCGTGTGCTCGAGCGCATGCAGGCGGTGTACCGCACCGAGAACGACGTGCTCCTCTTCACCTCTGCAGGAACCGCCGCGATGGAGTCCGCGGTCGCCAACGTCTGCTCGCCGGGCGACCGTGTCCTCGTCGTCTCGCACGGGTACTTCGGCGAGCGATGGGCGACCATCGCCGACGGCTACGGGGTCGAGGTCGACCACCTCCGCTACGAGTGGGGCGAGCTCCCGAGCCCGGATGAGGTGGGCGCGCGCCTCGAGGAGATCGGCGGCGCGAAGGTCGTCTACCTTACGCACTCGGACACGTCGACGGGTGCCGTGGCCGACGTCCAGGCCACAGCGGAACGCCTCGCCGGGTCGGGGGCGCTGATCGCCGTGGACGCGATCTCGAGCCTCGCCGCCGTTCCCCTCGAGACGGACGAGTGGGGCCTCGACATCGTGCTCACGAGCTCGCACAAGGCGCTCATGTGCCCGGCAGGCCTGGCCTTTGCCGCCATCTCCCCGGCCGCCCTGGAGGCGACGGAGACGGCCTCGCTCCCGCGCTACTACATGGACTGGCAGCGTGCGATCACCTCTCAGGCGCAGGGCGAAACGCCGTTCTCGACGGCGATCTCGCTCGTCCGCGGGCTCGACGTCGCGTTGGACATGATCCTCGCCGAGGGCCTCCCGGCCGCTCACGAACGGCACACACGCCTAGGTCGCGCGGCCCGTGCCGGGGTGAAGGCGATGGGGCTCGAGCTCTTCTCACCGGATTCCGACAGCTCGGCGGTGGTGACCGCGATCCGAATGCCCGACGAGATCGACGGGCAGGCGATCGTCGCCTCGATGCGGGATCGCTCCGGCGTCACGGTTATCGGCGGGCAGGGGCAGCTTCGCGGCAAGATCGTCCGTTTCGGCCACATCGGCTATGTCGACGTCCAGGACGTCACGGCCGCGCTCGCGGCACTCGAGCGGGCGCTCGTGGAAGCCGGCGCGGAGGTCGAGCGCGGGGCGGCCGTCCCGGCCGCGCTCGAGGCGCACGCAGAGCCCGTCGCGGCGTGAAGGTTCTCATCCGAGAAGAGATCTCGGAGGCGGGCATCGACCTCCTGCGAGAGCGATTCGACGTGGACGTCCAGCCGGACGGCGATCTCGCTGCGACGATCGGCGACTATGACGCGATCATCATCCGCAGCGCGACGGAGGTGACCGAGGACCTGCTCGAGCGCGCCGACCGGCTGAAGGTGATCGGCCGGGCCGGAGTGGGGGTGGACAACGTCGACCTCGCGGCGGCCTCCAAGCGCGGCATCATCGTCGCCAACGCGCCCGAGTCGACGGTCGTCTCGGCGGCCGAGCACACTGTTGCGCTCCTGCTCGCGCTCACCCGCCAGATTCCGCAAGCGCACAGCGCGCTCAAAGAGGGTCGCTGGGAGCGTTCGCGCTTCCCCGGGATGGAGCTAGCGGACAAGACGCTCGGGCTCGTCGGTTTCGGCCGGATCGGGCAGCAGGTGGGGCGTCGCGCGCGCGGCTTCGAGATGCGAGTGCGTGCCTACGATCCCTACGTGACCTCCGAGCGCTTCCGGGAGCTCGGGGTCGAGCGCGCCGCCACGCTGGACAGCCTCGTCGAGAATGCGGATTTCATCTCGCTTCACGCCACGCTCACGCCGGAAACGCGCGGTTTCATCGACCGTGAGCTCCTCGCTCGGACGAAGGACGGCGTGCGCATCGTGAACGTCGCCCGCGGCGAGCTCGTGGACGAGGAGGCGCTGCTCGAGGCGCTCGAAACTGGCAAGGTCGCCGGCGCAGCGCTCGACGTCTTCGGGGAGGAGCCGTACTCGGGCCCGTTGCTCGGCCTCTCCAACGTCGTCGTCACCCCGCACCTGGCGGCCTCGACGCAGGAGGCGCAGGACCGCGCGGGCGTGATCGTCGCCGAGCAGGTCGCGGCGGCTCTCGAGGGCGGCCTGGTCACGAACGCGCTGAACGTCCCCGCGGTCGCCGCCGAGGACATGGACGCGCTCGCCCCGTACCTCCCGCTCGCCGCCAACCTCGGCGCGCTCGCCATCGAGCTTGCGGGCGGCACGGCGGAGCGGCTCGACTTTCACTACCTCGGCGAATTGGCCGAGCGCGACACGCGGCTGCTGACGGTCGCGGCGCTGAACGGAGCCTTCCAGGGCCGGGTGGAAGAAACGGTCAACTACGTCAATGCGCCCCTCGTCGCCAAGGAGCGCGGCATCGAGGTGCGGGAGGAGCAGCGCCGCGCGTCGCGCCACTTCAAGAACCTCATCACCGTGACGGCGCTCGCAGGGGGCGAGGAGTTCGCGGTCAGCGGGACGACCACCGGCCGCGACGACGAGCCTCGCCTCGTGCGCGCTCTCGGCTACGACGTCGAGATCGCCCTCGAGCCGCTCATGCTCTTCGTCGTCAACGACGACCGCCCGGGCAGGATCGGCCGCCTCGGCACGATTCTCGGCGAGGCGGACGTCAACATCGCCAACATGGCGGTGTCCCGGAACCGTCCGCGCTCACGAGCGCTGATGGTGCTGACGCTCGACAACCCGATTCCGCCGGATGTCCTCGAGCGCATCGGCGCCGAGCCCGGCTTGCTCGACCCGCGCGCGATCGCGCTCGAGCGAGGCGAGAGCGATGGGCGAACGTAGCTGGCCGGAGCCGGTTCAGCGGGTCGCGGCGGCGCTCCGAGAGGCGCGCGTCGAGGCCCGGGTCGAGGAGTTCGACGAGGGCGCGGCGAGTGCGGCCGCCGCGGCCGCGGCAACCGGCGCCCCGATCGAGCGGATCGTGAAGTCGCTCGTCTTCGCCGGCGACGGCCGCCCCATCGTGGTGCTGGTGCCCGGTGACCGCCGCGCCGACACCACGAAGGTCGCCTCGGCGGCCGGCTGCGCGCGGGTGAAGCCGGTCGGCGCGGACGCCGTCGAGCGACTCACCGGCTTCCCGGCCGGAGGCGTTGCGCCTTTCCCTCTGCCGGCGATCGAGACGATCCTGATCGAGCAGGATCTTCTCGTTCACGAGGTGGTCTGGATCGGCGCCGGCTCGAGCAGGCACATGGCCGCGCTGGCGCCGAGCGACCTGGCCAGGCTCTCGCGCGCACGGCCTGCCCAACTCGACCGTGGAGTAACCTTCGAGCCATGAAAGCAACCGAGAAAATCTGGATGAACGGCGAGCTCGTCGACTGGGCCGATGCCACGGTTCACGTCGGCGCTCACGGCCTCCACTACGGCTCGGGCGTGTTCGAGGGCATCCGCTGCTACGAGACGGATGCGGGCCCGGCTGTCTTCAGGCTCACCGATCACCTCAAGCGCCTCCAGCAGTCGGCGGATCTCCTGCACATGGAGCTCCCGTACTCGGTGGAGGAGCTGCGCGCAGCCTCGCACGAGCTGATCGCGACGAACGGGCTGAGCGAGTGTTACCTTCGCCCGATCGCGTTCTACGGCTACGGGGAGCTCGGAGTCCATCCAGGAACAAACCCCGTCGACGTCGTCCTCATGTCCTGGCCCTGGGGCGCCTACCTGGGCGAAGAGGCGCTCACCAAGGGCATCCGCGCCAAGGTGTCTTCGTGGAAGCGCGTCGGGCCGAACACGATTCCACACGTGGCCAAGGCGACCGGGATCTACCTCAACTCCATGCTCGCAGTGATCGAAGCGACCCGTGCCGGCTACGAGGAGGCCATCCTCCTCACCGACGACGGGCACGTCGCCGACGGCTCGGGCGAGAACATCTTCGTCGTCAAGGACGAAATCATCTCCACCCCCGACCTTTCGGCCTCGATCCTCCCCGGGATCACGCGCCAGGTCGTGATGGAGATCGCGCAGACACTCGGCTACGCGGTGCACGAGCGGCACCTGATCCGGTCGGACCTCTACGTGGCCGACGAGCTCTTCATGTGCGGGACGGCGGCCGAGGTGACACCTGTCCGCTCGATCGACGACCACGAGATCGGCGACCCCGGGCCGGTGACGAAGGCGATCCAAGAGGTGTTCTTCGCGGCCGTCCGCGGCCGGGACGAGCGCTTCTCACGGTGGCTGGAGTACCCGGAGAAGACGCCGGCCGCCCCGGGATCCTGAGCTCGACCGAGGACCAATCGGCCTCTCGGCGCCCTGGATCGACGGCAGGGAGGAGGAGCTCGTGCTGGAGACGCTCCGCTCGGGGCAGCTTTCGCTCGGGCCGATGATCGACCGCTTCGAGGCGGCGCTCGCCGAGCGCGTCGAGGCGCCGTACGTCGCCGCCGTCTCGAGCGGGACCGCCGGTCTCCACCTCTGCATGCGACTCGCCGGGATCGAGGCCGGGGACGAAGTGGTGACGACGCCCTTCTCCTTCGTCGCCTCGGCGAACTGCGCGCTCTACGAGGGTGCCACTCCGGTTTTTGCGGACATCGACCCGCACACCCTCAACCTCGATCCGGCAGCCGTCGAGGCCGCGATCACGCCGAGGACGAAAGCGATCCTGCCCGTGCACATCTTCGGCTACCCGGCGGAGCTCGCGGAGCTCGAGGCAATCGCCGAGCGGAACAGTCTGGCGATCGTCGAGGACGCGTGCGAGGCGCTCGGCTCCGAGTACCGCGGGCGGCCGGTCGGCTCCTCGGGCCACCCGGCCGCCTTCGCCTTCTACCCCAACAAGCAGATGACGACGGGCGAGGGGGGCGCGGTTGCCGTCGCCTCCGAGCAGGAGTGGCAGCTTCTCAAGAGCCTCTCGAACCAGGGCCGGAGCGATTCGGGCGAGTGGCTCACGCACGCACGGCTCGGCTACAACTACCGCCTCGGCGACCTCGCGGCGGCTCTCGGCCTCGCCCAGCTCGAGCGCCTCGACGAGATCCTGGCGGCGCGCGGCGAGGTGGCGGCGCGCTACGGGGCCCTGCTGTCCGACGTCGAGGGCGTCGAGACCCCGCTCCCTGACGACGAGAGCCACCGCCGCTCGTGGTTCGTCTACGTCGTCAAGCTCGCGGCCGGAGTCGACCGGGACGGCGTGATCGGCCGCCTGGCCGCCGACGGCGTCGCCTCGAAGCCTTATCTGCCGGCAATCCACCTCCAGCCCTACTACCGCGAGCGGTTCGGGTACCGCGAGGGCATGCTGCCGGTGGCGGAGGATGCCAGCGCCCGGACCCTTGCGCTCCCGTTCCATTCGCGCCTGCCGGCCGACGACCAGGAACGCGTCGTCGATGCGCTCGTGCGGGCGCTCGCCTGAACGGGGCACGTCGCTCGCCTCATCGGCACGCTTCCGGCGCAGATCCGTTTCCCACGCGCGCGGGTTTGCGCGTTAGGCTCGAGCCATCGGGTCGGGGAGGTGGGTCTCCCTCTTCACGCGCGTGAAGATCCCGGGGCGCCGACTCGCGCTCCGGTGGGCTTGCGATAATCCCTCTGTGGCGGAGACGGCGCCCAGGATGGTCTTCCTCGGCTTCGGCAAGTACGTGCGCGCAGACAAGATCTACGCGCTCGAGCCTATTCGCGGGAAGGATCGAGGCGGCGGGAAGCGGACGCTCGTCTGGGTGGACGGGATCTCCGAGCCGATCGTCGCCTCGCGGACCGAGCGGACGATCCTGCACGAGATGGGCCAGGAGGCCGCCGCGGGCTCCCGGCTCCTCGACGACGCTCTTTCGTTCGCCGAGCGCATCGCCGAGGACGCCGACAAGGGCCGCGTCGACCTCGGCGACCTTGGCCGCCGCGCGCGTAAGCTCCTGGAGGCGAGCGCGAAGTCGGCCGAGGCCGAACAGCTGTTTTGAGCCACCTCTCGCGCGAGTTCTTCGCGCGGAGCGTGCACGAGGTGGCGCCGGAGCTGATCGGGTGCACGTTGCTCGTCGACGGGGCCGGCGGTCGCATCGTCGAGGTCGAGGCGTACGACGCCGACGACCCGGCTGGGCACGGCTACCGGGGCCCGACCGCGAGGAACCGAGCGATGTTCGGCCCGCCGGGGCACGCGTACGTCTACCGCTCGTACGGCGTCCACTGGTGCCTGAACCTGGTCTGCGGCCCCGAGGGCAGCGCAGAGGCAGTTCTCGTGCGCGCGCTCGAGCCCACGCACGGCCTCGACACCATGCGTGCCCGCCGCGGTCTCGACGCGGTGCGGCTCCTCTGCTCGGGGCCCGGCCGCCTCTGCCAGGCGCTCGGGGTGACAGGAGAGCACGACGGCAGGCCCGTGGACCGGCCGCCGTTCGAGCTCCGCGCGGGTGGCGCGGACGAACCGGTTGCGCGCGGCCCGCGCATCGGCATCACCCGCGCGGCCGAGCGCCCCTGGCGCTACGGGCTCGCGGGCTCCGGCTTCCTCAGCCGCGCGTTCTAGGCCGCTAGGCCGCGGTCGCGCCCTTCCCCTCCCAGTATCGGTTGAGGGAGCCCTGCACCTTCACGAACCAGACGATTGCCGGAACGATCAGGAAGCCAAACGGGAAGAGCCAGAGGCCGGTCAAACCCGAGACCGGCGGCTCCTGCCCGTCTTTTCGATACATCCTGCCGATCTCCGAGGGGATCACGAACGCCATGACGGGCTGGAGGAGGATCCAGATGACGAGCCCGAGCACCCCGCCCAGGCCCTCGCCGGTGTGCTTCCCCATCTCCTCCATGGTCTTGTAAACCCAGTACCAGCTGTAGAAGCCGATGGTGACGATGAGCATTAGGATCGCGAAGCCGATGCCTCGGGGCTGCCCGAGCGGCCCAGTGTTGCCGGACGGGGTGGTGACGACAGACGCTTCCACTGTGAACCTCCCTTGTCGCGGCTGATTCTTGCAGACGGGCGGAGGACGTCTCTAGCGCCCGATGACGAGCCGAACGGTCATGTTTCGAGTCGCCGCTAGCCCGGCCCGCGGAAACTGCGCGAGGACGACGTCGGGCGCGCTCGTTGTCGAGGTAGGTCTGCCGGACCCCCAGCTGGTGATCGGCAAGCCGGCGTCGCGCCCTGTCGACATCCAGGCCGACGACGTCCGGCACCTTGCCGTGCGGGGCCCGGGGCAACACGATCCGGACGGTGCTCCACGAGGAGCGCGCCCCCGACTCAGGCTTTTGCGCGATTACGACGCCGAGCTGCTCGCCGGCGCGAGCGGGTCGCCAGACGACTTCGGGCGTGAGCGGTATCGAGTAGAGATGCTTCTTGGCGGCGGCAAGCCTCGAGCCCACGACGTTCGGGACGTCGACCTCATTCGGCTTGCAGTCGGCCTCGGCCTCCGGCCCTGTGCCGACGAAGTAGAGGATCTCGCGAACGCCCTCGCAGTTGCCGTTGTCGAGCATCGTCTTGTTGTCCCGGTAGACGACCTGCCGGGCGACGACGCTCTCGTACGATGGGTAGGGGAAGCTCTTCGGCGGCTGCTCGAGGTGGTCGAGCGCACGTCCCGCGAACGACTTCCAGATCAACGCAGGGAATGAGCCCCCGGCGACCGGGCCGCCCTCGAACTCGGTCTCCATCGGCTTCAACCGGTTGGGGTAGCCCACCCAGACGGCGACGGCGAGCTGTGGCGTGTACCCGACGAACCAGGCATCTCCGTAGTTCTCGGTCGTTCCCGTCTTGCCGGCAACGGGCCTGTCGTCGAGCCCCGCGCGCTGGCCTGTTCCCTCCGTGACTACGTCCTGGAGGATCGAGGTGACGATGGAGGAGTCATTTGAGTCGACCGCCCGCTTCTCGACCGGGTCGTTGACGTCGGCGTTGCGCCCGTCCTCGACTCGGAGAACGGCCCTCGGCACGTTGCCGAGCACGCTGCCGTCGATTCGCTGGCCGCCGTTGGCGAGCGTGGAGAAGGCGCGCGCCATCTCTAGCGGGCTGACCGCTTCGACGCCGAGCCCGATAGCGAAGTAGTCGTCGAGGGGGCGGGTCACGCCGAGCTTGTGGGCCATGTCGGCGACGCTCTTCGGCCCTACCTGCGCGGTCAGCTGCGCGTAGACGCTGTTGTCCGAATGAATGGTGGCTTCCTCGAGGTCGATCCGCCCGAGATAGGAGCCCTCGTAGTTGCCTACGGACCAGAGCTTGTCCCCGAGGTTGATCACGGTCGGCTCGGACGTGAACTCGGTCTGCGGTGAGATCCCCTGGTCGACGGCCGCCGTCAGGACGAACGGCTTGAACGCGGAGCCGGTCTGGCGCTGTCCCTGAACGGCGAGGTTGAACTGGCTCTTGTCGAAGTCCTCGCCGCCCACCATCGCCAGCACCCGGCCGTCCCGGGGATCGATGGCGACCAAGGCGGCATCGGGGCCTCGCCGGCCGGGGAGCCACTTGTCGATTGCCTCGCGTGCAAGCCGCTGAAGCTCCAGGTCGATCGACGTGTAGACCTTGAGACCCCCGCCGAACACCTCTCCCGAGCCGTAGTACGGGATGAGTTGCTGCTTGACGTACTCGGCGAAGTGACCCACGCGTCCCTTGGAGCCGGGAAGCCCGATCTCGCGCGCGGTCGGCATGGGGGACTCGTCAGCGCTTCGGTAGTCCGTCGGCGTGATCAGCCCTTGCTCGAGCATCAGGCGGAGCACCGTAGTGCGACGCGCCTTCGCCGCCTCCGGGTTCGTGGCGGGGTCGTAGACACCGGGGCTGGCAGGCTGTCCCGCGAGCAGCGCCGACTCCGGGAGCGTCAGCTCCGAGGCGTGCTTGTCGAAGTAGACGCGCGCGGCCATTTCGATCCCGTAGGCGCCGTTCCCGAAATAGATCGTGTTCAGGTACGCGGTGAGGATCCGGTCTTTCGACCAGCGCTGCTCGAGCTGCCAGGCGAGCGTGGCCTCCTTCAGCTTCCGGCTGACCGTCCGCTCCTGCTTGGTGTACTGGTTCTTCACGAACTGCTGCGTGATGGTCGAGCCCCCCTGCACGACCTCCTGCGAGCGGAGGTCCACCCAGACGGCGCGCACCATGCCCTGAATGTCCACGCCCCGGTGCTCCCAGAAGCGCCGGTCCTCAACCGCCACGATCGCCTGCTTCATGACGGGCGCGATCTCGTCCGACTCGACGACGATCCGGCTCTCGGAGCCGCGCAGCACGGCGAGCACCGTCTTCCCGTCCGAGGCGTAGATGTAGCCGAGCCGCTCCGTGCGCCGCTCCTTGCCCGGCTCGAGCTGTGGTAGCTCGCTCGCGATCGAGCTGACGAGCCCGTACGTGAACGACACCGTCATCAGGCAGGCGATGACGGTGAGGAGCGCGAGGAACCGAAGCTTTCGGATCCGGCGAGGGCGCTTCTCTGCGCCGCGCCTACGTCTTCCGAGCAGCACGAAGCAGGGAAGTCTAGCTCCCCGCTGTCGCGGCTAGGTCGCTTGCTCGCTCAGGATGAACGGGTCCTGCGTAGGCGCGGGGACGCCGCCGGCGTCCTCGACCGTCACCGCGACGATCGCGCCCTCGGGGACGGGCGCGCTCAGCGGCACGACCGTCTGGTCGTCGCCGCCCGAGAAGAGACCGGCGGGCACCGGCTGGGCGTCGCCCTCGATCACCCAGGCCGCGTAGGCCTTGTCGGACGGGGCGCTCGCGAGCCCGCTGATGACGAGCTTGCCCTCGCCGTTCTCCTCGTCGACGACGAGCACGCCGTCGGCGCCCTCGAGCGCAAAGTGGCTCGCACTCGGGTCGATGAGCGCGATGAGCGCTTCATTGGCCTGGTGCTGCTGGGCCTGGAGGTCGTCGACCTGCTGCGAGAGGTCGGCTGCCCAGAAGGCGAGCCCGACCGCCGCGCATCCAGCCGCGACGGCTGCCGTGGCCGCGATCGGCATTGCCCAGCGCCGCCGACGTGGAAGCTCGACGACCTTCGGTCGCTCACGGGCGGCCTCCTCGAGGATTCGCTCCCTCAGCCCGCGCGGCGGCTCGGGGGCGTAGGTGTCGTACGCGAGCTCGGCGGACGCGGCGTGGAAGGAGGCGACATTCTCCCGGCACTCCGGGCAGCGCGCGAGGTGCTCCTCGAAGACCTTGAGCTCGTCGGCGTCAAGGGCGTCGAGTGCGTAGGCGGCGCTCAGTTCGTGGATCTCGGCTCTTTCCATTGCTCTTCCTCGAGTTCGTCCTCCGCGAGCAGGTCGCGCAGGTTGGAGAGGCCGGAGAACATCCGGCTCTTGATCGTGCCCAGCGGCTCGCCGAGGCGGTCGGCGAGCTCAGACTGCGTGTAGCCGCCGTAGTAGGCGAGCTCGAGCGCTTCGCGCTGCTTGTCGGGCAGCTGCTTGAGCGCCTCCTGCACGCGTGTTCGCCGCAAACGGAGCCAGGCTTCCTCAACGGTGTCGTCGCCCGACTCCTGCGGTGCCAGCTCGAGCGGCTCCGCCCGCCGCGGCTGCTCCTTGCGGACGAGATCCACCGCGCGCCGATGCGTCAGCGTCAGGATCCACGTGCTCGCCTTCGCGCGCTCGGCGACGAAGCGGGCGGCCGAGCGCCAGACGGCGAGGAACCCTTCCTGGACGGCGTCCTCGGCGAGAGCCGGGTCTCGAACGATCCGCAGCGCGAGGCCGTAGGCCACCCGCCCGAATCGGTCGTAGAGCTCCGCCAGCGCTTCCTCGTCGGCACGCGCCACCAGGGCGACGAGCGCCTCGTCGGAGAGATGAGCAAGCCCGCGAGCCATGATCTTCTTCCTTCTTCTGGGCGCGGGCAACGCTAGCACGGCAGCCATGAGCGGTATTCGGCGCCGGCACAAGAGCGGTTTGGTGTCCGGATCCGAACCGATCGTCCGACCCCTGCCGAATAGGGCGCGTTCAACCCCCCACGGAGGAGAGGAACATGAGATACATCGCGCTCGTCGGGGCGCTCCTCACTGCGGTGCTCGCCGCTGCGCTCGTGCGCGGCGCGGGCCCCGAAGACGGCGTGGCGTCGAGCCATCGCGAGGCGCCCGTCATCAGCGAGGACCCGACCGCGGACAACACGGACGTGTACGCGTTCGTGAGTCCCGATCGGCCCGACACCGTGACGCTCGTCGCCAACTACATCCCCCTCGAAGAGCCCGCCGGCGGCCCGAACTTCAACCAGTTCGCCGACGACGTGCGCTACGAGGTGAAGGTGGACAACAACGGCGACGGCCGCGAGGACGTGACCTATCGGTTCGAGTTCGAGACCAAGACTCGAAACGGCGACACGTTCCTGTACAACACCGGACCGATCACGTCGCTCAACGACCCGGACTTCAACCGGCCTCAGACGTACAAGGTCACCCGGGTCACCAAGAACAGGACCACGGTCCTCGGTCGCAATCTGAAGACCCCCCCGGTCAACATCGGGCCGCGCTCGAACCCGGACTACGGCTCGCTCATGCGCGCCGCCGTCCAGCAGCTGCCCGGCGGGATCAAGGCCTTCGTAGGCCAGAGTGACGATCCCTTCTACGTCGACCTCGGCTCGGTCTTCGACCTGGCCGGCCTGAGGCCGTTCAACCCCGCGCACGTCATCCCGCTCCCCGCGGACGACGGGGTCGACGGCGTCGGCGGCTACAACACGCACGCCATCGTCCTGCAGGTGCCGATCAAGCAGCTGACCAGCGACGGGAAGCTGCACGACGCCGACGACCGTAAGGCCGTGATCGGCGTGTACGCAACCGCAAGCCGGCAGAAGGTGCAGGTCATCGACGCGAACGGCCGGCGGCGGGACAACGGCAACTGGGTGCAGGTCTCGCGCCTGGCCGAGCCGCTGATCAACGAGGTGGTCATCCCGCTCCGGAAGAAGGACCGCTGGAACGCATCCGATCCCTCGGACGACGCGCAGTTCGCGTCGCACTACACGAGCCCCGAAGTGACGCGCCTGGCCAACGCTCTGTATCCGGTGCTCGACAACGCGCCCGAGAACGGCCGCGGCGACATCGCCGCCATCCTGCTCACGGGCGTGCCGGGGCTGAACTTCACCGGCCCCAAGAAGGCTGACCTGATCCGCCTGAACACCGGCATCCCGCCGAGTGCTCCGGTGGGCCAGGGCAACCGGCTCGGCGTACTCGGCGGCGACTTCGCCGGATTCCCGAACGGCCGCCGGCTCGAAGACGACGTCACCGACATCGAGCTCCGCGCGCTCACGTGCGGCTACGGCCCGACTGTCGGTCCGCTGATCGAGAGCCTCGGCTTCTGTGCCGGGAACGCCAACCGCTCGCCGAACAACCAGCTCGGCGACGGGGTCGATGCGAACGACCGCCCCTTCCAGAGCACGTTCCCGTACGTCCCCGCACCGCACCAGGGCTACAACCACGCTCATCACGGCTTGATGGGCGGACTGTAAGCGGAGGAAACCGAGGGGCCCGCCTTGCGGCGGCGGGCCCCTCGCCCTCCTGACGGAGAGGACCATGGTCAGACGACGTCATCTTTTCCTCGCTGTCGCCGGAGTCGCCGCAACCGCCGCGCTCCTCGGCGGCGTACTCGCTGGCAACCCGGCGGCCGGGCCGGCTTCGAACGTAAGCCCAGCCGCGGCCGCCGCCACACTCGCGCAGGGCTTCTCGCCGGGAGACACCGCCGCCTACGTCGCCCAGCTCGAGCGCCGGGTGGAGCAGGATCCGACCGACGCCGAAGGCCTCACGCTCCTCGGGCTCGCGTACCAGCAGCGCGTCCGCGAGACGGGGGACCCGAGCTTCTACACCCGGTCGGCGGAGGCGCTCCGGCGCTCGCTCGAGCTCGTACCCGACAACGACCTTGCCCTTACCGGGCTCGCCGCGCTGGCGGCGTCCAGGCACCGCTTCCGCGACGCCGGACGCCTCGCCCGCCGGGCCCTCGCGGCCAATCCGTACTCGGCGTCCGCGCTCGGCACGCTCGGCGACGCAAAGGTCGAGCTGGGGGACTACGAGGGCGCGTTCGCCACCTTCGACAGGATGGCCGCGCTCAAGCCGACCGTCGGCTCGTACGCGCGCGTCGTCCTACGCGCGCGAGCTCCTCGGCGCACGGGCGGCGCCGTCGAGGCGATGAAGCTCGCCGTCTCGGCCGCCGCGGGACGTCCGAGCCGGCCGCCTGGGCGCTCGTCGAGCTCGGCAACCTTTACTACAACAGCGGGCGACTGCGCCCCGCCGAGCGCGCGTATCGCGAGGCGCTCGCCCGCTTTCCGGATTACCACCGCGCCCAGGCCGCGCTCGCCCGCGTCCAGGCGGCGAACGGCCAGGTCGACGACGCCGTCGCGCTCTACCGGCGCGCGCTCGAAGCCGTCCCGCTTCCCGAATACGCCGCCGGCCTCGGCGAGACCCTTGCCGCCGCCGGCCGCAGGGAGGAAGCAGACGAGGCGTACGAGCTCGTCGACGTCATCCAGCGGCTCTTCGAGGCCAACGGCGCCCGCACCGAGCTCGAGACGGCGCTCGTCGACCTCGACCGGGGACGGAAGCTCGCCGACGCGCTAGCGCGCGCCCGTGAGGCTTACGCCGAGCGCCGGAGCATCGAGGCCGAGGACGTGCTCGCGTGGGCGCTCCACAGAAACGGACGCTGTGAGGAGGCCACAGCCCATTCGGTCAAGGCGCTCCGCCTGGGCACTCGCGACGCTCTGAAGCTCTTCCACCGCGGGATGATCGAGCGCTGCCTCGGCCGCCCCCAGGCGGCCCGCGAGGCATTCCGGGCCGCGCTCGAGATCAACCCGTACTTCTCGCCACGCTGGGCCCCGGTCGCCAAGGAGGCCGTCCGATGAAGAAGGCTCTCGTCGCCCTGCTCGCGCTCGCCGCGCTCGCCCTGCCGGCCGCCTCGCTCGCGCATCCGCTCGGGAACTTCACGGTGAACCGCTACAGCGAGATCGCGCTCTCGGGCGAGCGCGTGTACGTGCGCTACGCCCTCGACCTCGCTGAGATTCCGACCTTCCAGGAGGAATCCACGGTGCGCGCGCCCGGCTTCGCCCGTCAGGTAGCCGATCGGCTGGTGCTCGAGCTCGACGGTCGGCGCGTGGAGCTCGTGCCCCTCGAGCACGCTGTGAGGGAACAAGCCGGGGATGGTGGGCTCGACACGCTGCGCTTCGACGCCGTCTTCGCGGCACCCGTCGGCGTGGAAGGCCGATCGCTCTCGTTTCGCGACTCGAACTTCGAGCGACGGCTCGGCTGGAAGGAGATCGTGGTCGGCGCCTCCGACGGCGCCCGGATCGTTTCCTCCGACGTGCCCACCGCGAGCGTCAGCGACGCCCTGCGCTCCTACCCGGAGGACCTGCTCTCCTCGCCGCCCGACGTGATTTCGGCCCGCATCGAGTACGAGCCCGGCGTCGGCTCGGGAACTGCGCCGACGCTCGTCGCCCAGCCGGTCGAGGAGGCCTCCACCGGCGGCTTCGAATCGCTGATCGCCCGCGACGAGCTCGGCATCGGCGTGATCCTCGTCTCGCTGCTCGTGGCGATGTTCTGGGGCGCGGCGCACGCGCTCACGCCCGGGCACGGAAAGGCGATCGTGGCCGGCTACCTCGTCGGGTCGCGGGGCAAGCCGCGCCACGCTGTCCTGCTCGGGCTGATCGTGACGGCGACGCACACCGCCGGGGTGTTCGCGCTCGGCCTCGTGACCCTCCTGCTCTCACGCTTCATCGTCCCGGAGCGTCTCTATCCCTGGCTCACCGTCACGTCGGGCCTGCTCGTCGTCGCGGTCGGGGCGAGCGTCTTCGCCCGCCGCGTGCGTCACGCGCGCGCGCATGCGGCGGTCACAAGCACAACCATCGCCACCACCACGACCACCATGAGCACGAGCCACGACATGCGCGGGCTCGTGGGCATCGGCGTCGCTGCAGGCCTCCTGCCTTGCCCGTCGGCGCTCGTCGTCCTCCTGAGCGCCATCGCGCTTCACCGCGTCGGCTTCGGGCTCGCGCTCATCGTCGCCTTCAGCCTCGGGCTGGCGGCGACCATCACAGCGATCGGTCTCGTGGCCGTCTTCGCTCGCCGCGCCTTCAAGCGGCTTTCCCTGGACGGATCCCTCGTCCGCGCCCTTCCCGCCGCGAGCGCTCTGCTCATCCTCGCGGTCGGAGTTGGCATCACCCTCAAGGCCCTCCCGGAGGTGCTCTGATGTTCGGACTCGACGACAGAATCGCCGCCTTCTCCGACGGCGGCTCGATCTGGATCGTGATGGCCGTCGCCGTACTGCTCGGGCTGCGTCACGCCACCGACCCCGACCATCTCGCCGCGGTCTCCGCGCTCGTGGCCGGGGGCCGCGAGCGCGCGACCCGGCGCGCGGGACAACTTGGACTCGCCTGGGGTCTCGGCCACGCGGTGACGCTGTTCGCGTTCGGCCTGCCCATCCTGCTCCTCGACAGCTACCTGCCCGAGCGGGTGCAGCAGGGCGCGGAAACTGTGATCGCGATCGTCATCGTCTATCTGGCGGTGAGGCTCCTCATGCGCTGGAGACGAGGCGACTACCACACGCACTCCCACGAGCACAGCGGCGAGGAACATTCCCACGCGCACCTGAAACACGCACATCGGCATGCTCGAAGCAGCCTCGGCGCCTTCGGCATCGGCCTCGTGCACGGCATGGGCGGGAGCGCCGGCGTCGGCATTCTCCTCGTCGCGTCCGTGCGATCGACGGCGCTGGCTGTGGCGTCGCTCGCCCTGCTCGCCGTCTTCACCGCCGTATCGATGACGATCCTGTCGGGCGGCTTCGGCAGGACGCTCGTCTCACGGCCGTTCCGATCGGCCTTCGGCGCCGTCGCGCCGGCGCTCGGAACGGCGAGTCTCGCGTTCGGCGTTTGGTACGCCACGTCGGCCTGGAGCCTCACTCCCTATCCGTTCTAGAACCCTATGATCGGGGGCGGCCATGGTCGCCCCCGATCTCGCCGAGCTGACGCGAAACGCCGTCGACGTTCTGCCCGAGGGCGAGCTCGAGCGAAAGCTCGCTACCGGTCGGCCTCTGCGCGTGAAGCTCGGCATCGACGTCACCGCCCCGCATGTCCACGTCGGTCACGCGATCCCCCTCCAGCGGATGGCCGCGTTCCAGCGGGCGGGGCACGTCGGCGTCCTCATCATCGGCGACTACACGACGCGCATCGGCGACCCGTCGGGGCGGTCGAGCGAGCGTCCGATCCTCTCCGACGAGGAGATCGACACGAACGCGAAGACCTACCTCGCGCAGGCGGCGCAGATCGTCGACACGAGCCCGGAAAAGCTCGAGGTGCGGATGAACGGCGAGTGGCTCTCGACGCTCGACTTCGCCGAGGTCGTCCGCCTCACGCGCACGATCACCGTCGCGCGGCTGCTCGAGCGCGACGACTTCCAGAAGCGCTTCGAGGCGAGGACGCCGATCTCGGTCTCGGAGCTCCTGTACCCGTTCATGCAGGCCTACGACTCCGTGGCGATCCGGGCCGACGTCGAGCTCGGGCGGCACCGACCAGCTGTACAACCTGCTCGCCGGCCGCGACGTCATGCAGGCCTACGGGCTCGAGCCGCAGGTCGCGCTGACGACGCCGCTCCTGATCGGCCTCGACGGGCAGAAGATGAGCGCTTCGCTCGGCAACTACATCGGGCTCACCGATCCGCCCGAAGAGCAGTTCGGCAAGACGATGCGGATCTCGGACGAGCTGCTGCCGGAGTACTACCGCCTGGTGATGGAGTCGGACGTCGATCCGGCCTCGCTCGACCCGCTCGAGGCGAAGCTCGAGCTCGCGCGCTTCGTGGTGCGGCGTTCGCACGGGGAGGAGGCCGCGCAGGAGGCCGAGTCGCACTTCACCCGCGTCGTGCGCGAGGGGCAGGCCCCGGAGGAGGTGCCGGAGGCCGATCTGCCTCCCGGCGACCCGGTGCACCTGCCGGCGCTCATCCGCGACGTCTTCGGGCTCTCGACGAGCGAGGCGCGGCGCCTGATCGCGCAGGGAGGCGTCAAGCTCGACGGCGCGCCCGACGGCGGATCTCGACGTGCCCCGGGCCGCGCTGGACGGGCGCGGTCCTCCAGGTGGGAAAGCGCCAGTTCGCAAGGCTCCGGACTGCCTGAAAGGCCGCTCCGCGCCTGCTTGACACCCCCCTCGGCGCTGCTATCATTGTTCGGCCGTCCTAAAGCGGCTGCACGGAAACCTGCCAACCCACGAGACAACGGAGAGCCTTCGGCTGAAGCCTGATACGACCGAGTATCACTTCTTCCCAGGGCCTCCCGCGCGAGTTGGAGGCCTTTTTCGTGCCGGCCGAGGCGCTGGTCTTTGAAAACTCAACAGCGTGTACGTCGAGAACCTCGCGCGCTTCGGCGCGGGAGGTCGAATGAACCCGTCTCCTCTCATCGAGGGGACTTTGAGCTCAAGCTCGAAACTGAACCGTTAGCAACCAGGCTTCGGCCTGACTGCGAAAGGTCTTCACGGAGAGTTTGATCCTGGCTCAGGACGAACGCTGGCGGCGCGCCTAACACATGCAAGTCGAGCGAGAACCAGGGCTTCGGCCCTGGGGACAGCGGCGAACGGGTGAGTAACACGTGGGTAACCTGCCCTCGGCACCGGGATAGCCCGGGGAAACCCGGATTAATACCGGACAGCCTCATGAGCCCTCGGGCGAGTGAGAAAAGGTGGCTTCGGCTTCCGGCTGAGGATGGGCCCGCGGCCGATTAGCTTGTTGGTGGGGTAATGGCTCACCAAGGCTCCGATCGGTAGCTGGTCTGAGAGGACGATCAGCCACACTGGGACTGAGACACGGCCCAGACTCCTACGGGAGGCAGCAGTGGGGAATCTTGCGCAATGGGCGAAAGCCTGACGCAGCGACGCCGCGTGCGGGAAGAAGGCCTTCGGGTTGTAAACCGCTTTCAGGAGGGACGAAGCCACTCGGGTTAATAGCCGAGAGGGTGACGGTACCTCCAGAAGAAGCCCCGGCTAACTACGTGCCAGCAGCCGCGGTAATACGTAGGGGGCTAGCGTTGTCCGGATTTATTGGGCGTAAAGAGCGCGTAGGCGGCCGAGTAAGTCCGACGTGAAATCTGGAGGCTCAACCTCCAGCGGTCGTTGGAAACTACTCGGCTAGAGTCCGGAAGAGGAGAGTGGAATTCCTGGTGTAGCGGTGAAATGCGCAGATATCAGGAAGAACACCGATGGCGAAGGCAGCTCTCTGGGACGGTACTGACGCTGAGGCGCGAAAGCGTGGGGAGCGAACAGGATTAGATACCCTGGTAGTCCACGCCGTAAACGATGGGTGCTAGGTGTGGGCGGTGTCGACTCCGCCCGTGCCGAAGCTAACGCATTAAGCACCCCGCCTGGGGAGTACGGCCGCAAGGCTAAAACTCAAAGGAATTGACGGGGGCCCGCACAAGCAGCGGAGCATGTGGTTTAATTCGACGCAACGCGAAGAACCTTACCAGGGCTTGACATGCACGGGAATGTCGTAGAAATACGGCAGCCCTTCGGGGCTCGTGCACAGGTGGTGCATGGCTGTCGTCAGCTCGTGTCGTGAGATGTTGGGTTAAGTCCCGCAACGAGCGCAACCCCTGTCCTTAGTTGCCAGCGGATAATGCCGGGGACTCTAGGGAGACTGCCGGTGACAAACCGGAGGAAGGTGGGGATGACGTCAAGTCATCATGCCCCTTATGTTCTGGGCTACACACGTGCTACATTGGCCGGTACAAAGGGCTGCAAACCCGTGAGGGGGAGCGAATCCCAAAAAGCCGGTCCCGGTTCGGATTGGAGGCTGAAACTCGCCTCCATGAAGGCGGAGTTGCTAGTAATCGCGGATCAGCAACGCCGCGGTGAATACGTTCTCGGGCCTTGTACACACCGCCCGTCACACCACGAAAGCCGGCAACACCCGAAGCCGGTGTCCTAACCCGCAAGGGAGGGAGCCGTCGAAGGTGGGGTTGGTGATTGGGGTGAAGTCGTAACAAGGTAGCCGTAGCGGAAGCTGCGGCTGGATCACCTCCTTTCTAGGGAACGCGGGAGCTCCAACTCCCGCAGGCGCCCGGCCCGTTCGATGGCCGAAGTCAGTCAGCCGACCGTCCGGTGCCCGGGCTCGCCTAGAACAAACGTCGACCTCGACGATCCTACACGCTGTTGAGTTTTGAGAGACCGGCCCTAGGCCGGCCTTCTCGAGCGGGATCGCCCGCGCGCACCTTGAAAACTCCATAGCGGCAAACACGGTGTTCTTCATGATCAAGAGACAAAGGGCACACGGTGGATGCCTTGGCGCCAGGAGCCGAAGAAGGACGTGGGCGGCTGCGATAAGCCCGGGTGAGGAGCTGACCATCCTTTGACCCCGGGATTTCCGAATGGGGAAACCTACGCGCGGTAATGCGTGCGTGTCCCTGCCTGAATACATAGGGCAGGGAAGGCAAGCCGGTGAACTGAAACATCTTAGTAACCGGAGGAAAGGAAAGAAACCTCGACTCCCTTAGTAGTGGCGAGCGAACGGGGAAGAGCCCAAACCTGCGTGACGTGATAGACGGCAGTCGTTGTCACGTGGGGGTTGTAGGGCTCGTCTGGATCCGTCTGCCGGCGGGTCGGGAAGTTACAAAACCGGTCGTTAGTCGAAGTGGGTGGAAACTCACGCCACAGAAGGTAATAGCCCTGTAGGCGAAAGCGATTGGTCTTCCTGGACGAGCTCCTGAGTACGGCCGGGCACGAGAAACCCGGTCGGAACCTGCGGGGACCACCCCGTAAGGCTAAGTACTCCCTGGCGACCGATAGTGAACTAGTACCGTGAGGGAAAGGTGAAAAGCACCCCGGAAGGGGAGTGAAATAGTACCTGAAACCGTGTGCTTACAAGCGGTCGGAGCAGGCTTTGTCCTGTGACGGCGTGCCTTTTGCATAATGAGCCAGCGAGTTGCTGTTCGACGGCAAGGTTAAGGAAACGGAGCCGTAGCGAAAGCGAGTCCGAATAGGGCGATTTAGTCGTCGGATGCAGACCCGAAACTGAGTGATCTACCCATGGGCAGGTTGAAGCGGGGGTAAGACCCCGTGGAGGACCGAACCGACTTAGGGTGAAAACTGAGCGGATGACCTGTGGGTCGGAGTGAAAGGCTAATCAAACTCAGAGATATCTGGTTCTCCCCGAAATATATTTAGGTATAGCGTCACGCGTTCAGCGTCGGCTGTAGAGCACTGCTTGGGCTAGGGGGCCTACCAGCTTACCGAACTCAGGCAAACTCCGAATACCGACGTTCCAGAGCGTGGCAGTCAGAGTGCGGGGGATAAGCTTCGTGCTCAAAAGGGAAACAGCCCAGACCGTCGGCTAAGGTCCCTAATTTCTGACTAAGTGGGAAACGATGTCTGAGTGCCGAGACAACCAGGAGGTTGGCTTAGAAGCAGCCATCCTTTAAAGAGTGCGTAACAGCTCACTGGTCAAGTGTTCGGGCGCGGACAATGTAACGGGGCTCAAGTCAGAAACCGAAGCCACGGACTTCGAGCTTGCTCGGAGTGGTAGGGGAGCGTTCCCACGCCAGCGAAGCGGCGGCGTGAGCCAGCCGTGGAGGCGTGGGAAGTGAGAATGCTGGCACGAGTAACGAAAGAGGGGCGAGAATCCCCTCCGCCGAATGCCCAAGGGTTCCTGAGTAAAGCTAATCTGCTCAGGGTTAGTCGGGACCTAAGCCGAGGCCGAAAGGCGTAGGCGATGGATAACCGGTTGATATTCCGGTACCACGTACCCACCGCTTGACCGAAGGGGGGACGGGGTAGGCTAAGGAAACCCAGGCGATGGTCGTCCTGGGGTAACCGCGTAGGGCGGCTGATAGGTAAATCCGTCAGCCATCAAGCCTGAGACGGGATACCGAGCCCTTAACCGGGCGAAGTTCCTGAAGCCATGCCTCCGAGAAAATCCTCTAGGAAGGTGGGGCGTGCCCGTACCTATAACCAACACAGGTGGGCAGGTAGAGAATACTAAGGCGATCGGAAGAACCCTCGTTAAGGAACTCGGCAAAATGGCCCCGTAACTTCGGGAGAAGGGGCGCCCCGGTAGGGTGAGGATCCTTCGCGATTCCGAGCCCGAGGGGGCCGCAGTGAAACGGCCCAAGCGACTGTTTACCAAAAACACAGGTCTCTGCGAAGTCGAAAGACGACGTATAGGGGCTGACGCCTGCCCGGTGCCGGAAGGTCACGCGGAGAGGTTAGCCTTCGGGCGAAGCCTCAAAGCCAAGCCCCGGTAAA
>CAVTCK010000011.1:0-10870 GCA_963733155.1 uncultured Actinomycetes bacterium | reverse complement strand
GCGGATAATCCCCGCGTGTCCCAGAAGCAGGAATCGGCGTTCCAGGGCCTCGTCGGGGCGGGCATCGCGCTCAGCTCGGAGCTGACGCTCGACGCGCTGCTCCAGCGCCTCGTCGAGGCGGCTGCCGAGCCTGACCGGCGCCCGCTACGCCGCGCTCGGGGTCATCGACGCGAGCGGCAAGCGAGCTCGAGCGCTTCATCACCCACGGGATCGACCCCGAGACGCATGCGGCGATCGGCGAGCTGCCGCGAGGACGCGGGATCCTGGGCGTCGCTGATCCGCGACGCTCGGCCGTTGCGCCTGCATCGACATCGCGCGCGGACGACCGCTCGGTCGGGTTTCCGCCGAACCACCCGCCCATGAGGACGTTCTTGGGCGTCCCGATCGTTCTCCGCGGGCGTCGCGTACGGGAACCTCTATCTGACGGAAAAGGCGGGCGGGGACGACTTCACAGCCGAGGACCAAGGAGGCGGTCACGCTCCTCGCGTCCCCAGGCCCGCGGTGGCGATCGAGAACGCGCGGCTGTACGAGCTCCAGTCGCCCCACTGGGCACGCCAGCTCGAGTCGCTCGACGAGATCACGAACGCGATAGCTGAGCGAGATCGAGCCGGGGCGACTGCTGCAGATCGTCGTCGATCGCATGAGCGGGCTCCTGGACGCGCGCTTCGTCGCCCGTCCTCGTGGCGACGACGGACGGCCGGCTGGAGATCGCGGCGGCGCAACGGCAACGACGCCGAGGAGCTCGTCGGCGAGAGGCTCGCCGTCCAGAGCTCGAAGGCCGGACGCGTCTTCCTGGAGGGCATGCCCGCACGGGTCGACTCGGTGCTCGACGACCCGGACGCCGATCCCGAATTCGCTACGCGGCGCCTCGGCGCGCGCGCCGGTCTCTGGGTGCCGCTGATCGCGCGGACGGCGGCGATCGGGGTGCTGATGGCGCTCGACCGGCGGCGAGGCCGACCCGCCTTCACCGACTCGACCTCCGCCTGGCCCAGCGTTTCGCGACCCGCGCCGCCGTTGCGATCGACCTCTCGGAGGAGGGTCGCGCGAACGACGATGCAGCGAATGGTCGCCGGCGCAGGAGCCGGAGCGCCGCCGGCTCGCGCGTGAGCTCCACGACGAGACCGGACAGGCGCTCACGTCCATCCTCCTCGGCCTCAAGGCCATCGAGGACACGATCGAGGACGGAGCGTCTCGCGCGCCGCGCTGGCGACAGCTCCGCGAGCTCGTCGTGGCGACCCTCCAGGATGTTCGGCGGCTCGCGGTCCAGTGCGCCCGAAGGCGCTCGACGACTTCGGCCTCGTGCCGGCGCTCGAGCGGCTCACCGGGCCCTTCTCCGAGCAGACCGGCATCGGCGTCGCACCTCGAGTCTCGCCTGCCGGAGAGCCGCCTCCCGAGGAGACCGAGACCGCGCTGTATCGGGTCGTGCAGGAAGCGCTCACGAACATCGTCGTGCAGGCAGGCGGAGCACGTGAGCGTCGCTCCTGCACGCGAAGCCGAGTAGGATCGCGGTGCTGATCGAGGACGATGGCCGGGGATTCGCCGCGCGCGGCGCGACCGTCGTCTTCGGCCTGCTCGGCATGCGCGAGCGCGTCGCCCTCGTCGGCGGCACCCTCGCCGTCGAGTCGAGCCCGAACGCGGGACGACGATCATCGTCGAGGTGCCTTCGGAGCGTGACGGTCCGCATCCTGATCGTCGACGACCACGCCGTCGTCCGCACCGGGCCTTCGCCTCCTCCTCGACGGCGAGGAGGCTTCGAGGCCGTCGCCGAGGCCGGCAACGCGCGCGAGGCCATCCTCGAGGCGCCGCACGGTCAAGCCCGACCTGATCCTGATGGACGTCGTCATGCCGGATAGATCGGGCTCGAGGCCGTGCCGACGTCCTCAAGGAGCGCGCGAAGTCAAGGGCTCGTCCTCTCGATGCAGGACGACCCGGCTACGTCCGCGAGGCCTTCACTGCCGGCGCTACCGGCTACGTCCTCAAGGAAGCCGCGGACACTGAGCTCGTCACCGCCCTCCGCGAGGTTGCCGCGGGCGAGCGTTACGTCCATCCCGCCCTCGGCGCGCGCCTGATCGGCGGCGGAGACGGAAGAAGCGTCACCGCGCCGAGGACGACCCGCTTTCGGATCGCGAGCAAGAGGTCCTCCGGCTGCTCGCGCTCGGGCACACGAACCAGGAGATCGCGAAGACGCTCTTCATCTCGGTGCGCACGGCCGAGACGCACCGGGCGCACATCATGCAGAAGCTCCGGCTCGACGACCCGCGCCGAGCTCGTCCGCTACGCGCTCGCGCAGGGTCTGCTAGAACCCATTTCGGATGATGCGCTGTCGTCGGGGCGGCCTGGGTGAGTGCGATGCAAGGACGCAGGGCGCGCTCGTAGCCGGAGGCTACGGGCGCAACCGAGGACGCCGCAGCGCGCCGCCCAGGGCGTTCCGCGACAACCGGCTTCATTCTGAAGGGTTCTTCAGAGGAGTGACCGCTCGCCCGCCGGCCCTTAGGCCACGCCGGCACGTTCCGCCCGGTACGGGCTCAGGTAGCGGGCGGCGATCTTGGAGGCCGGCCACCAGAGAGCCTCCGTGTGGCGCTCGAGACGTTCCCGCGGCCCCCGCCGAGCTCGGTCGCAGGAAGAGCGGGGAGCTGCTGAGACGAGGGCACGCAAGACCGGCTCGAACGGCTCGAGCTTCAGCTCCGCTCCCGCCGCCGCCGCGATCGCCTTCGCCGCAGCGTCGGCCTGCTGCGCGGCCAGACCGCCCTGCTTGACGGGGAACGTCGTGATGTCACCGGCCGCGAAGACATCATCAAGGCCTTCGACGCGGCAGAAGGAGTCGACCGGGATGAAGTGGTTCTCGTCCTGTGGAACACCTGCGAGCGAAACGCCGAGGAGCCGCGGCAGCGAGACGACGGCATCTGCCTCGATCCGCGCAGCCGGGACGATCTGCAGCTCTCCGTCTGCGAACCGGTCCAGATAGGTCTCGGTCACAAGCTCGATGCCGCGCTCGCCGAGAAGATCGGCCACGGCATCGCTGGCCTCGCTGCCCAAGAGAGCGAGAGGAGCGGTCTCCGGCGTCACGATCGTGAGCTTCGCCGCCGAGTTCCGCTCGCGCGCGAGGTGGTCGGACGTCAAGAGGGCCAGCTCGTAGAGGGGTAGCGGCCAGGTAACTCCGCCGGGAAGGGCGAACACGACCCGGCGGACGAGCCGGCGGTCGAGGTCGTCTAGGAGCCCGCTGACCAGCCTCACGTCTGCCTGACCGCGGAACGTAAGCGCCCCGGGCACGGCCTCACGAGGCCGTGTCCCCACGGCGATCAGGAGCGCGTCGTACGCGAAGGACGCGTTCCGGCTCGTCCAGATGCGGCGGTCGTCCGCACGGACCGCGACCAGCGAGCCGAGGCTGTGCCGCGCCCCGCATCCGCGGGCGAGCGCGGCCAGGTCGAAGCGCAGCGCCTCACCCAGCCCGAACGGCTCGGCCACGGCAAGAGGACGGTAGAAGAAATCCGTGTCGGGCGACACGAGCTCGACGTCGACCAACTCGCCGGCGAGCTCCCGCAGCGCGACCATCGCCTCGAGCGCCGCGACGCCGCCGCCCGCGACGAGAACGTGAAGCTTGTCCTGGCTACCAGGCATGCGGCCATCCTCGTTGCGGCGCTTGGCGCGGGCATCCGCGCTCGCACGGAACCGGCTGCGGGAAAGCCGCAACGTCGATCGGGATCGGTACCGATGCCCGGCAGGGGTTCGGCGACGAAGCTGCGCGAATGGACGACGGGCCTCCGAGCTACGCGGTCATTTGGCGCACCGGTCACGGCCCGATCAGGCCGGGAAAGCTCGTGCTGGGGGCAACCGTCCTCCGGCTGGAAACCGGGGCGCCCGGAGGCCGCTCGACCACGGAGGGGATCCGCTATGCCGACCTCGAGTCGGTCGGGACGGCGACCTCGGCACAGCGCCTGCGCGGACGTCCGACCACGCTCGTCGCGCGGCCGGAGCGCGAGCTCCTGGCGATCGCAGCGCTCGACGGCCCCGGGTCAGCCCACGAGATCGCCGAACGGTTGGCCCGGGTAGTCCACCTCGCCGAATGATGTGGGTTTCCCGTACCGGGATCAGCGGCCTCGCTGATTTCGGGCGTACGGACGAGATTCAGACTCGGCAACAGGAGGTAACGGAATGAAGATCCTGCTGGCATACGACGGGTTCGAGCGCAGCCGGCACGCGCTAGAGGAGACTACAAAGCTCGCGGCCGACGGGCACGGCGAGGTCACCGTGCTGAGCGTCGTTCCGCCCGACGCGAAGGGCTCGAAGTCCGGAGGGCATGTCGGGTTGCGCCCTCACGCGCACGAGGACGTCGCCCGAGCACATGCGTACCTCCGTGAGCGCGGCATCGAGTCAGAGATGAAGATGGAAAACGGCGACCCCGCTGAGCGGATCGTCGCCGAAGCGAGTGCGGGCGCCCACGACCTCGTGGTCGTCGGGTCCCGCGGGCTCGGACCCGTGGGGCGACTGCTCCTCGGAAGCGTCAGCGCCCAGGTCGTCGACCGCTCCCCATGCCCGGTGCTCGTGGCCGGTGCAGACATGGCGGAGCGGATCGAGCCGACGGAGGCGACCCAACCTCAATCAGAGGAGTGAGCCACATGAGCACACGAAGACTGTTGGAGTGGGGCGGCGTTGCCGCCGGCATCGTCCTGATCGCATTCGGGATCGGAGCACTCATATTGAGCTTGGACGCGCGATCCACGGTCAGCGACGAGCTCAAGCGCGAGCAGATCGTCGGCTCGGAAGACATGAGCCCGGAGGCGATCCAGGCAGGGATCGACGAGGCGGGCCTCGATGTGTCCGCGCCGTCCTGCGACGTCGCGGAACAGCCGATCGAGACGGGTTCCGACGCGCGGTGCTTCTCGCAGTACATGCGCATCCACGCGCTCGAGTCCTCCGGCGGCTTGACGTACGCCCAGATGGGCCGATTCCTCGCGGCGGACGACCCCGAGAATCCCGCGGGGACGAGCGACGAGGCCGCGGCGCTGACCGACGAGGAAGGAAACCCGGTCCCGAACCAGGCGCGGAACACCTGGGTGACCGAGACCTCCCTGTCGACGGCGCTCAACCTCTCCTACATGGCCGACCAGCTCGCGCGCTTCGGCATCGTCGTCGGGATCGCGCTGATCCTGGCCGGCATCGGCTTCATCGTGCTGGCGCTCGGAGGCGCGCTCCGGCACCGCGACCGCGCTCTCACCCCCAGCTGCGGCCGCGCGTCGAGGGCCGCCGGTCACCCCAGGCCGGCGGCCCTCGGCGCCCAATCCCGCTTGCGGGAAAGCCGCAGCGAAGCCTGCGGAGAGTCCCGTACGAGCTGCGGCCTTGCCCGGAAGTCGTGCACGGGCAGCACCTCCTAGACTCGAGACAGACACCGAGCGAAGGAGAGGAAGACGTGGCGACACACTCCGCCCCCACATACCATCGGCGCCGAGAGACCGACTCGGGGGCCGGCTTCAAGGTCATCGCGATGCTGCTCGGGCTCGCGGTGGCCGTCATCGGGTTCTTCGCCCTGCTGATGTGGGCGGATGCCCGCAATGCCCGTGACGACGGGAGCACCGCGGCTCCGCAGCCGGCGAGCCAGGCCGCGGCCCACGAAGGAGCTGCAGATCACAATACGGCGCTCCCGATCGAGAGCTTCGCCGGGGTCGTCCCGGAGAACGCAGACGAGCTGGCGGCCGCCCACCAGGCCACCGACGCCACGCTTCCAGCCGTCCCCGCGGGCGACCTCGTCAAGGTGAAGATGACCCTGAAAGACATGGTCGTCGAGGTTGCGCCGGGCGTGAAATACAACACCTGGGCCTTCGACGGACACGGTGCGCCCGGACCGGTCGTCCACGTCCGGGAAGGGCAGACGGTCGAGATGACGCTCGTGAACGGCGGCGCCATCCCGCACTCGATCGACTTCCACGCCGCGCGGATCGCCCCGAACGTCGCCTTCAAGGACGTCGCGCCCGGCGAATCCTTCACCTTCCGCTTCAAGGCCGACGACCCTGGTGTCTACATGTACCACTGCGGGACGAAGCCAGTACTCGCCCACATCGCCAACGGGATGTACGGCGCCATCGTCGTCGACCCCGCCAAGCCCCTGCCCAAGGCCGATCACGAGTACGTCCTGGTCGCGAGCGAGTGGTACCTGAGCGGGAACGGCCTCGAGGAGCCGGCCAGCCTCAGCATGGAGAAGGCCCGGGCCATGGAGCCCGACTGGACGACCTTCAACGGCTATGCCAACCAGTACGTCAACCACCCGCTGAAGGCCGACCCCGGCGAGACCGTTCGCTTCTACGTCGTCGCGGCCGGGCCGACGCTCGACACCGACTTCCACGTCGTCGGCTCGATCCTCGACCGCGCCTGGGTCAACGGCGACGTGACGAATCCGCCGCAGAACGGCGTCCAGACGGTGTCGGTGCCGGCAGGCGGGGGCGGCATCTTCGACGTGAAGATCGACGAGCCAGGTCTCTATCCGTTCGTCAGCCACGCCTTTGCCCACGTCGATCTCGGCCAGGTGGGCCTGCTCGAGGTCGGCAACGTCGAGGGCCAGGCGAGCCACTAACCCTGTCGTGCGCTTCCGAAGGGGCCGCCGGCGGCGGCCCCTTCGGCCTTGGTGAAGGCGCTCAGTCGATCCCGTTGAACGTGATACCGGCGAGCGCGGTTCCGGCGGTCGGCAGCGTCACGAGCACGCCGACGACGACGGCCAGAGCGAGGCGGCGAAGGCGGGGCATCTCGATCTCCTTGGGGCACGGGACATGTTCTGGTCGTTCGGCTCGCGGGCGCAATCGGTTGCGGTGCCTGCAGGCGTCTGGTCTCCAGCTTTGACAGCATCCCGTCAACTCGACCCAAGGAGCAGCGCTGTGAGTGAGATGAAGGGCTTTGCGAACGTCGTCTTTCCGGCACGTGACCTCGAGGCCGGCGTGACGGCTTGGACTGCGATGCTGGGCCGGGAGCCGGCCTTCGTCGGTGACGACTTCGCCGTCTTCAGCGGCGACGGCGTCGAGATAGGGCTGACGGCACTACCTTGGGTCGACTACCCGCTCGTGTTCTGGAGGGTCGACGACGTCGAAGATTCCCACCGCGCGCTCGTCGCCCGAGGAGCGACCCCGCTCGGTGAGATCGCGGACGGCTCACTCGCCGAGCTCGGCACGGCCGAGGTCACCAACGGCGACCCGGCAACCGGCATCGTCGACGTCCCTGGCGGACGCCTCGCCGTCCTCAAGGCTCCAGATGGCAACCTGATCGGGCTCACGCAGGAAGCGGGGTACCGATCGACCCGCTCACGTCGCAGCGCAGGACGCGTCGCAGAACGCCGGGTTGCCTTCGCTCCGTCACAGCTTCGTCTTCAGAGCAACGATCCTCTGGAACGAGGCGAGCAGGCGCCCCCGGCTGATCCGGCCGTCGGAGGCGGCGTCGAGCAAGGATCTGTAGACGCTGCGCGAGGCAGCCTCCGAGCCGGTCGTGAGGATCAGGTCGGTCCCTGCCCGCGCAGCGCGAATCGACAAGCGGGCGGTTCGGACACGCCGCGCGGCGGCGGCGCCGTCCAAAGAGTCGGTCATGGTCACGCCCTCGAAGCCGAGCTCGCCTCGGAGCAGGGCCGACGCGATTGCCCGCGACCAGCCGGCGGCGTGACGCCGGTCGTAGGCCTTATAAACGGCGTTGGAGAGCATGATCAGCGGAACGTGGTTGGCGACCGCTCGGCGGTAGGGCTCGAGCCCCGAGGCGAGCTGACGTCTCGTCGCCGCGATACGGACGACGTAGTGGTCGGTGTTGCGCCTCGCGTAGCCAAGGCCGGGAAAGTGCTTCATCGTGGCGAGCGCGTGCCGATCGACGAGCCCGACGGCGAAGGCGTTGGCAAGTCGCGCCGTCTTCCGGGCGCTGAACGACCACGTTCGCCCCTGCTGGTACATGAACGAGGCAGCCGAGGCTGGGACATCCGCGACAGGAGCGAGGTCGGTGTTGATCCCGAGGTCCCGCAGGGCTGCGCCCGTCTTCCGACCCTGCCTGCGTGCCCTCTCGCTCGAGCCCAGCTCGCCCATCCGCGGCGGCGAGAGCCTCGGTGGTATCCAAGAGACCCTCTTGACCGGCCCGCCCTCCTGGTCGACGGCGATCAGGAGCCGCGGTTGGCCGCCGTCAGCCGCCGCGCGCCGCAGCTCGGTCGTGATCGCGCGCAGTCGCGCAGCCGAGCCGAAGTTGTGGCTGAAGATGATGACGCCGCCGACCCTTCCCCGGCGCACGCGCCTGAGCAGGGACTTCGAGGGCCTGGTGCCGTCCATTCCGACGATGAGCTTCTGGCCGATCAGCTGCTTCAGCGTCGGCGCCAGGGCAATCTCCGGCGCCGCGGTCGTCGAGGTCCCCGAGGTGGGTTCGGTGGTCATCGCTGCGGCAGCCTCGCCGGTCGAGGCGGATGGCGTCGAAGCCGGCTCGGATGGAGCGGAGCCCGCGTCGCCGGTCCCGCCCGAGCAGGCGGCGACGATCGAGGCAACGGCGAAAGCGGAGGTCAGCGCCTTGGTCATGCGTTCGATTCTCCGGGATGGACGGTACTCGGTCACCTCGCCGGAGCTCCCGCCTACCTGGCCGTGGGCTCAATCGCTGCGGGCGTTCGCTCGCGCGCGGGCGAGCCGGTCGCCGATTGCCTGCCGCGCTCGGTCGAGCGCGGCGGCGTCGCGGAAGAGCAGGTACGCACCGTTTGCCTCGTGGAGCAGGGCGTTGATCTCGAACGTGAGCTGACCGGGGTCGATGTCCGGTTCGAGGTCTCCCCCTTGCTGGGCAGCGCGCACGTTCGCTTCGAGCAGTTCGCGCCAGCCGGTGAGCACCGCGAGCACGCGATCTCGGACCGGCCCGGGGCGGCTGTCCCACTCGGCGGCGCTGGACAAAAGAAGCAACCGCCGGGAAACACTCCGCGCTTGACGTAGGAGAGATAGCGGTCGCAGAGCAGCTCGAGGCGCCCTAGACCCTCCGGGACCTTCAGCGCGGGCTCGATGACCTGGGCGATGAGCACGTCCTCGGCTGCGGCGATGGTGGCGAGCTGCAGATCCTGCTTGGAGTCGAAGTGGGCGTAGAGGCCGCTCGTGCTCATCCCAATCTCCTGGGCAAGCCGGCGAATCGAGAGGCCCTCGAGGCCCTCGATCGTCGCGAGACGGGCCGCAGCGTCCAGGATCATGCGGTAGCTGCGCTCGCCGTCGGGGCGGGTGCGTCGCTTGCGTGTCGGATACGTCGCCATGAGAGCCCTCGCTGGCTTCTACTTGACAAATTAGCACGATCGCTCGTACTCTATCGAGCGTAAGTGCGAACGATCGTTCTCAATAGTCAAGGAGGCAACTCATGACGACCACTAGCGAGACGGGCTATCAACTGGAGGGCTCGCTGCTCGAGGCATGCTCGTGCGGAGTGCTCTGCCCGTGCTGGATCGGGGAGGATCCAGACGGCGGCGCCTGCGAGGCGGTCAACGCCTACCACTTCGACACCGGCACGATCCGCGGCGTGGACGTGTCGGGGCTGTCCTTCGTGACCGTCCACCGCATCCCCGGCAACGTCCTTGCGGGGAACTGGCGGGCAGTCTGGTTCATCAGCGACGAGGCCTCGGACGAGCAGCTCGACGCGATCCGCGACGCGTTCGCGGGCGAGCTCGGCGGCCCGCTGGGGGACCTTGCCGGCTTGTACGGAGAGGTGCTCGACGTCAAGCGGGCCCCGATCGTGCACGAGATTCGGGACGGCGCAGGCACTCTCCGGATCGGCGAGGTCGTCTCCAGCGAGATGCACCCGTACACGGCGCCGGACGGGTCGACCACCACGCTGCGGGATTCGCTCTTCTCAACGGTGCCCGGGTCGCCTGCGTACGTGGCGAAGGCCGACCACCTGCGGGTGAACCTGCCGGAGTACGAGTACGTCTGGTCGTTCGAAGGTCGCAATGCGATCCAGGCCGACTGGAAGCTCGTCCACTCGGAGGCTGCGTGACCGCGACGAAGGCCGATGCAGGCGTTTCCGGCCGCGCGATCGCCGGGGTCCCGATCGTCGTCGTCTCGGCGATCGTCGCGGCCTGGGCCCTGGCGATCGCCCTCCAGATCATCGATGCCGACGGCGGGCTCCACCACGATGCGCTCATCGACGGCGGGCCGCCGCTTGGGACGGCGCTGCCGCTGTTCCTGCTTGCCTGGCAGGTCATGATCGCGGCGATGATGCTGCCGTCGAGCCTGCCGCTCGTGCGGCTGTTCACAGCCGCGTCGGCCGCCCAGCCCCGCCCCGGCGCCGCCCTGGCCGGGCTCCTCGGCGGCTACGCCCTCGTCTGGTCGGCGTTCGGCCTGCTCGCCTTCTTCTTCGACGTGGGCGTGCACGCAGCGGTCGATTCGAGCCCGTGGCTCCATCACCACGAATGGCTCTTCGGTGCCTCCGTCCTTGCGCTCGCCGGCGCCTTCCAGTTCACACGGCTGAAGGACGCCTGCCTGGACAGGTGCCGCCACCCGGGGCAGTTCCTGCTCCGCTTCTACGAGCGGGGCACCGCCGGCGGGCTCCGGCTCGGCGTCCGCCACGGCGCCTTCTGCGTCGGCTGCTGCTGGGCGCTGATGCTCGTCATGTTCGCGGTCGGCGTCGCAAACCTCGTCTGGATGGCGGCCCTCACCGCCCTCATGGTCCACGAGAAGACGCGCCCGCTCGGCGCCCAGGCGGTCCCGGTCACCGGCCTCGCCCTGCTCGGAGGGGCGTCGATCGTGCTCCTGCACGCCACGTTCGCCGCCTGAACGCCGGGCAGCAGTCGTTCTGTCGAGCAAGCATCGCCGCAGTCGGTTCGTACCTCCTGGTCGGTGTCACCGCCGTGATTCGCGGTCCCATCAGCACGGTTCACGGCAACCGCTAGGCCAGTATCCGATCG
>CAVTCK010000010.1:0-122377 GCA_963733155.1 uncultured Actinomycetes bacterium | reverse complement strand
TATGTTGTGTCGTTGCTCGGCTTCAGGTAGCTGCTCCCTCCCGGCCTCTTCGCGCGGATCCGGCACAACCCTAGCGATCTGCGGCGCGGCGCGAGGATACCGTTCCGCGGCTGCGCACCCGCCGCCCCTTCAATTCAGCGCCTTGCGGCGCGCAGGGACCTGGGTCACGAAGTCGCTCTTGGCGTCCGTGTAGCCGAGCGGGTCGTCACGGTGTTGTCTTCGCGAGGTTCCTCTTCAGATCCGCGTACTGCTGCGCCACGCCCGGATGTTCGCGCAGGTAGTCGCGGAACTGGACGTGATCGGCGTGTGGCTCGCTGCCCGAGACGACGACATAGATGTGGTGCGGCCTGGCGTCGGGCGGCCGGAGGAACGCCTCACGTCCTCTGACCCCTTTGTCGCCCTGGTAGACGTAGCCGAGAGTCGCTCGCAACCGTTCGATCGCGATGGGCACGTCCTCGGCCGAGCGCACTACCACGTCGATGTCGATCACCGGCTTTGCTGCGGGCCGGGGCAAGAAGTGCTGCCGGCCGATGTGCTCGACCTCGGCGCCGAGGTCGGCGACGGCGGCGCGGACCAGGTCCAGCGATCAGCGCGAAGAGCGACGCCCACTCCTCGTCGTGATCGGCGACGACGAGAGGAGATCGCGTCGTCGTGGTCACCGCGAGGATTGCCTCGACCGTCGCCTCGGAGGTGGAGACCGGTTGTGTCGAGCCAGATGCCAACGTGCGGCGTCGTGCGAGCAGAATCCGTCGTAGACTGTTCGACCGTCCAGGCCCGATAGCCCTGCGGGTCTCGTCTGGCCTCGCGTGCGGCGACGGCCTCGACCGACGGCAAGAGGACGATGACGTGGCACAGGCGGTCCGATGATCGTCCGGTAGTCGCCGAGGAGCGGGCCGGCTGCCACGTCCTCCAGCGCGACGGTAAAGCCGGCCTCGAAGTAGCTGTCTGCAGCAGCAGCGGCGAGCCGGTAGCGCATGCGCAGCTGCTCGATGGCCTCCTGCGAGGCGTCGGGCGTCATCTCTTCGCGTCCGCTGACGATGCTCCGCCGGAACAGGTCGCCTTCGAGATGGACACCTCGCTCGAAGCGCAGCGCGAGCAGTCGCGCGACGGTCGACTTCCCCGCCGCCATCGGGCCCGTGATCAGGTAGATGGCGAGAGCGTTTTTCCATTCGCCAAGGGTAGGCGATCGTGAGCTCCTGATCACCCGCGTACCCGGGAGCAGCGAGGTCGTCGGTTAGCTAACCGGGAAGCCAGCCGTCGTGGTATCGCGTCGGCTGGTGCTTGGGAGCACGACGTATGCCTGCGCCGGATCGGTCGTCTCCTCTTCGACGCCCACGCCGTGCCGGAGCGCAACCTCGTCCACGGGATAGTCCCAGCCCGCACTCGCCTGGTGCTCGCGCGCGCCGACCGCGACGACGAGGCAGGGCACCTCGCCGGCGCCGACAATGGTGTGCGCCGTCTCGGCGGGGCAGTGCCGAGATCCCACTGCCGCAACGGGCGCTCCTGGCCCTCGATGATCAGCAGCGCCTCGCCGAACCAGCACCAGAAAGTTCCTCCTGGTCGGCTTCCCGGTGGGATCGTCCCGATCGGCTCACCCGGGCCGAGCACGCGAAGGCGGATGCCGAGCTGCGGGAACTCCGTATTGCCCTCGAACTCGCAGCTGCTCGCGACCGCCCTCGCGCTGCCGCCGGCCCGGCCTCCCGGGCGTTCAGGACGAACCACCCCTCCCCAGCGGGCTCGAGCCCCACCTCCGGTCTGCTCGAAGCGGGGCCTCCGGAACCATCGCCGGACATAGAAGCTCTGCCCCGCAGCGACGCCTCGAGGGCGCTCCGTGAGACGGCTACCGGCCGACGGCCTCCGGCGTGGATGGTGGCGGCGCGAGTCGATGCGCGACCGCAGCGGCCTCGAGCCGGCTGCGACACGCTGAGCTTCCGCATGATGTTCGACACGTGGACGCTGGCGGTCTTGACGCTGATCGTGAGCTCCGCGGCGATCTCGCGATTCGAGTATCCGCGCGCGAGGAGCTGGAGGACCTCGTTCTCCCGGGCGGTGAGGCCGAGGGCTTCGGCCGGCTTCGAGCGAGACGTCGTCGGGTGGAAGCCGACCAGATCGAGCCGGGCCCGCTGCGCGAGAAGCTGTTCCACCTCGCGTTGGAGGGGCCGGGGCCCGAGCCTGGACGCCACACGATGGGCCTCGCGGGCGGGCCGGGCCGCTCCCCGGCCGAGGAACCCGCGGCGACAAGGCCTCCGTCTGCCGCCACCGGCAGTACGCCGAGACGAACGGACTCGAGCTCGTCCCCGGCTCCGGCCACCGCGCGCCAGCGTTCGGGGTCGAGAGTCTGCCGCCTCGCGCGCCGAGCTCCGCTTCCGCCAGAGCCAGCCAGCCGGCGGCGTCGGGCATGTCGGCCGCCGCCTCGCCGCCGATCGGCGGGCTCTTCGACGAACCAGGTCGCGAGCGTCCTCGGCGCTGCCGCGACGCGTCGGACTGGTCCCCGCCGCACCGCCGCGAGCTCCACCCGCGCCGCCTCTGCCGATTCCGAGCGCGCACAGACGCGTCCGACTGAAAGGCGGGCGCATCGTCCGACGCCGACCGAGCCGTCCTCGCGGCCGCGAGGCGTCCTCCGACCTGCCTCCCGGCCAGCGCGAGCTCGCCGATCACCCTGGCGTGGCGAGCCGCCGCGAAATGGGCCTCGCGGCTCCCGTTCGAGCCCATCTCCAGGTGCTCGCCGTGCGCCGCTCCAGCCGCCCCGGCCGACTCCGAGCTCGCCGGTGGACCATGTGGCCGTGTAGTGGGTCCAGAACACCCGCCGAGTCCGAACGGCAGGCGTCGAGCACGTCCTCGGCGCGGGTCAGTCCCCCATCCACAGGAGCGCCTCCCCGCATACCCGGCTCGAGGCCGACGCCGTAGCTCCGATCGAGGCCCAGCTCGCTGGGCCGCCACGGAGCCCCTCGATGGCATCCGCGCAGCTCGCGCACCGCCCCGCGACGATCAGGACCTCGCAGAGCACGACCGACGTGTGCGTGACGTCCCTGGGCCGTGCCTCGCTCCCTCGCCCGCTCCCGGGCCTCCAGCCGAATTCGATGCCTTCCTCCGGGCTGAACCGAGATAGCAGAGATCGATTCCGAGAACGTCTCATCGCCCGCAACGCGGGGCGATCGTCCCCGAGCGCCGCGGCAACCTGAGATCGCCTCCTCGCACACGACTCGCGGACTCCTCATGGCGTCACGAGTCGCATCGAGCGCGTTCCCGAGGGCCAGAGGACCCGCACCCGCTCCGCCGAGGAGGCGGCTCCGCGGGAATCAGCTCCGCGGCCCGTTCGGAACACGTCGAGCGCCCACCGCCTGGCCCTCCGTCTGGAGGAGGTGTTCCGAGCGCTCGTGCAGCACGTCCGGCGCGCTCGGGTTCCGCGCGACGGCAGCCAGCTCGATGGCCGGCCGCATCGACCTCGATGGCCCGCGGCCCCTTCCCGGTGAGGCCGCGCGCTCTCAGCGGCCCAGGCGAGCGCGGCCAGGGAGATCCACTCGCCACCGACGCTCGGCGGCGGCCACATCGCGCTCCCAGAGCGCGATGGCCCGCTCGACGTGGCGGAGCGCCTCGGCGAGGCCCGAGACGGCCACCGCCTCCCTTGCCGCGGCGATCGACGCCGCGAGCGCCTCGGCCGGCCTGCCCGCAGCCGTCCAGTGGTGGGCGAGCTCGGCCGCGAGCGGGCGTCCGCCGGCCAGCGTGGCGTCGTCCGTGAGGGCGCGCGCGATCCTCGTGGAGCCCTCTCGCTCGCCGGGGAGCAGCGTGGCGTAGCACCGCCTCGGCGAGCAGCGCGTGCCGGAAGCGGAACGTCTCGTGGGTGATCCGGCACGAGGACGCCGTGGTCGACCGCTCCGCGCAGCGCCTCGACGAGTCGGCCGGCTGCGAGAGCCGTTGCCGCGGCGAGGAGCCGGTAGCTCACGTCGACGCCCGGCGGCGGCCGCGCGCACGCACGAGCGGCTGCGTGCGTCGAGACGAGCCAGGCGCTGCAGGAGCAGTCCCGAAGGACGGGTGGCAGCTCCCGTCGCCGCGAGCCGCGGCCGCCAGCAGCTCTTCGGCGAAGAACGGATTTCCTCCGACCGCTCGCGGATCGCCGCGATCACGTCCGCGGACAGGTCTCGTCGATGTCGGCGAGCAGCGTCGCGAGCTGTGTCGCGCGTCGAGCGGGTCGAGCTCGAGCACAGCGCGGCCGACGCCCGCAGCGAGCTCGCAGCACCCGCTGCAGCGGATCGCCCGCGCGGATCACGTCGCTGCCGGTAGGTGCCGACCAGCAGGATGCGACGGTCGCGGACCGAGTGCGCGAGGAACGCGAGCGAGGTCGAGCGTCGAGGCGTCGGCCCAGTGCAGGTCCTCGAGCACGAGGACGGCGGCGCGTCCGCGCTCAGGCGACCGAGGACCGCGAGCATCTCCGCGAACAGCCGAAGCTCGAGTCCGCCGCCGCCGCGCGGCGGGCCCGACCGAGCCGCCGCGCACGAGCTCGGGGATCAGCAGCTGCAGCTCGTGGAGCTGCGGACGCAGCTCGTCGAGGTCGGGCGAGCCGCGCAACGGGCGTAGTGCCTCGACGAACGGAAGGTACGGCAGGTCCGCGCCGACGAGGTCGATGCAGCGCCCGCTCAAGCCTCGCGCCGCCGGCACGAGCCGCTTCCGCGAGCTCGGCGACGAGGCGGGTCTTGCCGATCCCGGCCTCGCCGGCGATGAGCACGGTCGACCCGCGCCCGCGGCCGCGGCGCGAGCGCCTCCTCGAGGCGTTCCAGCTCGTCCGTACGCCCGACGAAGGTCCTCGACGCGGCGCGTACATCGCGCCGATTATCCGGGGAGCGGGCCGAAAAAGATAAGGCGTTCTGCCCGATGCGGCTGAGGCGCCTTACGCGCACGATCGTCATCACTCCGACGAAAGGAGTGCGCTGTCATAGGCCACTTGTTCCACGCCTCGCCGCGGGAGGCGTTGAAGGCGCCTCCGGAAGAGCTCCTGTACCTCGCTTGCCTGCACGAGGGAACGGGCGTCGAGCGCCCGACTTCATCGCGGTCGTCGACGCCGAGGAGGCGGATCGTCCACGAGACGCCGATGCCGAACGTCGGCGACGAGCTCCACCACTTCGGCTGGAACCGGTGCAGCTCGGCCTGCCACGGCCCGGATCGCTCCCATCTGATCGTGCCGGGCTTCCGCTCGTCGCGGATCCACATCCTCAACGTCGCCGACGACCCGCGGCGGCCACGGATCGAGAAGGTGATCGAACCGGACGAGCTCGTGCGCAAGACCGGGCTACACGCGCCCGCACACCGTCCACTGCATGCCCGGCGAGAACATCGTGATCAGCATGCTCGGCGACGCCGAGGGCAAGGGCGCCGGCGGCTTCGCCGTCCTCGACGCGCAGACGTTCGAGGTCAAGGGCCGATGGGAGAACGGCGGCGAGCTGCCGCCGCTCAACTACGACTTCTGGTACCAGCCGCGCAAGAACGTGCTCGTCTCGTCGGAGTTCGGCGAGCCGCACGCATACGAGCCGGGCTTCGACCTCGAGGATGTCCAGGCCGGCCGCTACGGCCGGCGGCTCCACTTCTGGAACCTCGCGGACCGGCGGCTCGAGCAGACCATCGACCTCGGCGAGCAGGGGCTCGTGCCGCTCGAGGTTCGCTGGCTGCACGACCCGGAAGCGGAGGAGGGCTTCGTCGGAGCCGCGCTCTCGAGCGTCGATGTGGCGCTGGCACCGCGACGAACGGCTCGTGGGCCGCCGACCCGGTGATCGCAGTCGACAGCGATCGAGCTCGAGGGCTGGCCCTTCCCGGTGCCGGGCCTGATCACCGACCTCCTCGTCTCGATGGACGACCGCTTTCTGTACTTCTCGAACTGGCTGCACGGCGACCTCCGCCAGTACGACGTCTCGGACCCGCGCAACCCCAAGCTGACCGGCCAGCTCTGGCTCGGCGGCGTCCTCGGCAAGCCGAGCGACGCCGGCCGCGAGCTGAACGGCGGGCCGCAGATGCTCCAGCTGTCGCTCGACGGCCGGCGGCTGTACGTGACGAACTCGCTCTACTCGACCTGGGACAACCAGTTCTATCCGGACTCCGGTCCTGGCTGCTGAGGATCGACTGCGGCCCGGACGGCGGCATGGCGCGTCGACCCCGACTTCTTCGTCGACTTCCACGACCGTCCCGGCGGCCCCGCGCGGGCGCACGAGGTCCGGCTCGCAGGGCGGCGACTGCACGTCCGAGATCTTCCAGTGATCCTCGGACACCACGGCGGCGAGCTTCCGCTGCTCCAGGCGGCGCTCGCATCCGCCGGAGCGGTGCCGGCGTTGCTCCGTCCTGTCTCCGAACCGCCTTCGCCGGCTCGGCAGGCGCGCCGCCGCCGGCCCGGCCGCGACCGAACGACGACGACCCGAGGAGGTCAACGATGAGAACCGAACGACTATCCGGCTGACGGCCCTTTCCTGTGTGCGGTGCTGGCCGGAGCGGTCGCCGCCGTCGTCCGGCGCGCGACCGGGGCAGCGACGACACGACACGGCCGCAGCAGTGAGCACGCCGAGACGACGCCGACGGACGAAGGACAGCCGGGAAGCTCCAGGAGCGCTTCCTCTACGTCAGCACCGTCGCGCAGAGCGCGAACGATCCGGACTTCATCGCCGTGGTCGGGGCGGATCCGCGTCGCCCGGACTTCGGCAAGATCGTGAATCGCATCGACATGCCGAACGTCGGCGACGAGCTCCACCACTACGGCTACTCGCACGACCAGAAGCGGCTGATCGTGCCCGGCCTGTTCTCGAGCCGGATCCACGTCTTCGACATCAAGGGCGACGGCAAGCAGCTGGCGCTCAGAGCGGTCAACGACCAGCTGGCGGAGAAGAGCGGCTACGTCGTCCCGCACGGCGTCATGGCGATGTCCCGCGGCCGCGCCCTCGTCACCATGATCGGGGCGGCCAACGACAGCACGCTGCCCGGCGGCATGGTCGAGATCGACGACAAGACGGGGCGTTCCTCCGGCACTTCGGTCCCGGACCGGTCCGGGTCCCGGCGATCCCGCTCCGAAGTACATGTACGACTTCGAGTCGCTGCCCGAGGCGAACCGCGGCATCAGCACGACGTTCGGCCCGCCGGCGCTGTGCGGCGGGGATCGAGCCGAGCCTGCCTCGGCAGCGAGGTCGCCGTCTGGGACCTCGAGCAGCGGAAGGTGATCCAGACCGCCGATCTCGGCGCCAACAGCGGGGCGCTGATGGTGCACTTCTCAGCAGGACGGTGTCCGGCGGGCGTTCATCAACGCTCCCGGGACGAGCGCGATCTGGCTGGCCGACGACGACGACGGCGACGGCGTCTACGACTTCCAGCAGGTGCTCGGCCCCGAGGACGGGCTCGCGCTCCCGCCCGACATGCTCCTGTCCCATGACGACAAGTACATGTACGTGAGCAACTGGTTCGGGAACACGGTGCAGCAGTTCGACATCACCGATCCGTTCAACCCGGTCCTCAAGGCGACCGTCGAGGTGCCGCACCCGAACATGCTGCGGCTGAGCCGCGACAACCGGCGCCTCTACGTCACGAACTCGCTGCTCACGCCGTGGGACAACGACCCCGACTTCGGGCCGCCGCGGAACAACGACTACGGGATCTGGCTGTTCGACGTCGACCGCGCTCCGGCGGCCTCACCCCGCTCAAGGCCGACGGAAGCGCCTGGGTCAACTTCACCAACGTCCAGAAGAAGACCACGACCGGCCCGGCCGGGCCGCACATGATGCTCTTCGACCCGAGCATCCCGCTCGTGCCCGGCGAGCACTGAGAACGCGGCGGGGCGGGCCCGGCGTGGCCCGCCCCCGCTTGCGTCACGGCGTACTGCGTCACGGCGCAACGGCGATTAGGCGCCGGTTAGCGACGCTTCGCTAGCCTCCCTCCTCGATAGCCACAGGGGAGCTCGAGATGCGTCGATCCTCATGCCGTGCCGTAGCGACTCGCGAACAGGTAACCGACCGACGCATGGACGCGTCGCAGCTGCCCTGGGCTGCGCTCGCGCTGCTCTCGGCCGATCGCGTACGTCCCGCGACTTCAGCGCGTCCGATCACGGTTCCGGCGGTTCCCGGCGGGAAGCACCGGTTCCTGGCTTCGCCGACGTCACAGCCGGGCGCGCAGGCGGGAGCGTACCGTGCAGGCACCGGAGTCACGCTCGCTCGCGACCGCGGCCTCGTCGGGAACTTTCTCGGCTACGGCGGCAGTTCAACGAGCACGTATATGCCACGCTGCAGTCGGCCGCCGCCCGGACTCCCGGGCCTCGAAGCGAAGGTGCTCGCGCTCGGGCCGCAGTTTCGTGCGGGTCTTCTTCGACACGACCCAGTGGACGTTCGGATCGCATGGCCTCGTCGTAAGGACGGTCGAGCTCGCACAGCGCGTCGGTCCGGAGTATGAACATCCATGCTGCAGGAAGCGGCTCCGCATTCGCCATGGCGAACATGTCGCTTCGCGGACGTGCTCGCCGACGTGCTGGACGGGCCGAAGGGCATCCACTCTGTTCTGGGTGACCCTGTTCAACGAGCCGAACTCGACGCGGCTGCCGCTGCGCAATACGAGCAGGTCTACCGACGGCTCGACGGCTACCCGCGTGCGAAGAGGTCTGCGCGACCGTGTCGCTTCATGGGCGGCGACCTTGTTGGGTCCGACGACGTCCATCGGCGAGTCGAGGTCGACTGGTTCGAGTACATGGCCGACCACATGAGCGACCTGCTCGACGCCTGGTCCGTCCACCTCATACCGGGACTTCTGGGACGCCGCGAAGATCGATCGGCGGCTCCTGACAGGTGAGACGGATCTACGACACGATCCCTGCCGAACGGCGCCGCCGCTCTACGTGACGGAATTCGCGTCCGTGGCCTCCCGATGTTCGAGGGCGAGGACACGTTCAATCCGGGCATGTGGCCGGACGACATGCCGACGGCAGCGACGAACACCGCCGCTTTCCAGGAAGCGTGGTTCATGCTCCGCGCGGCACAACTCGGATACGCGGGCACGATCGAGTGGACGTCTATGCCGCCAAGTACGACCTGGGGACGCCAGCACTACTCCGCCATCGAGCCTGGAGTCGACGGCTGCCGTTGCGACCTCCCTATCATCTGCTGCAACTGCTGACCCTGACGACGAGCCCGGGCGCGGAAGCATCGTCGAGGTCGTCCCAACGTCGGGCCCGATGCGTCAAGCTTCTGACGGCGTACGTCTCGCCGCAGGCAGTCGTCACGATTCTCGGCCTCCATACCGCCGGCGGCAAGTCGAGACGACCTCGAACGCACCGGTGGCGTACAGCATCGGCTGGTGCTCGGCACCGACACGCTGTTCGGCTCCTGTCCTGGAACGGCGACGGCAGCGGCACGGAACCTGGACATCGAGACTTTTCCTGGACACCGGGCTCGCGGGCGCGCTCGAATTCTCGGTCCTGGCTCGCCGACGCGGTTTTCGCCCTGACCAGCACGCCGATCGGGTCCTCACCATGGCGAGGGCGGATCCACGAGCCGCGCCAGGCGAGACTGAGCCGGGCGGAGTTGCTTCGGCGCGCCGGCGTCGCAGTGCCGCGGCCGCCGTTCAGCGGAGGATCGGCGCGAATCCGTGTTCGCCGGCCTTCTGAAGTACAAGGGCCGCTGGCTCAAGGGCGAGCTCTCGATCGTCCAGTGGACGCGACGTCGTGCCACAGTACGACGCCTGGTTCTCGAGGGGACGTGGGCGAAGACCTTGGGGTGAGCAGAACGAACGTCCAGGTCGACGTCGACCGCGTCAGCAGCACGGCTACCGGCGCTGGCCGCGACCGAGGCGAGGAGCATGGCGCGGCGACGGACATCTTCGGCTTGTCTGGCTCGTCGGTGGCGTATGGTTACCAGGTGATCGATCACAGCGGCGATCATCGGCGAGGTCGCGCGCGCGGTCGGACCGTACGGCGACGTTGGGGCGAGGAGCAATGTACAACCCGAAGAGAAGCAAGGTACTTCGGCGTCGCGGACAATGTACGTGCCCGTTTCTCCTTGTCATCTGGCGCCGACGACCTCTGGAACGAGATCGGCGAATCGCCCGCGACCTGGGATCACGTCCGCCGCGCGGCGCCGAAGTCAAGGCGATCGGCATCCCATCGGGATCGGGCAGTCGAAGAGCTCCGACTCGAACGTCTCCCTGATCGCGTTCATGATGTTGCCTCGGCTCGTTCATCCGGAACGAGCGCAAACGTCCTCACGATCGACAGCAGAAACACCATCCGGGCGGTGCAGTTCATGGCCGACCTCTCCAGGAGCGGGAGGGCGAGGAGATCTTCGTCTGGCGAATCCGCGTCGAACAACCCAGCGTTATTCGCCGGGAAGAGCTCGACGATCGTGACGGGATCTCGGCGATCCGGGGCACAGCGGAGGGCCTAGTCTGCCGTTCGTGGAGACGACCTCTGGATATCTGGTGGCATCCGAGCCGGGGCCGTACGGTAGGCACGGGTTCCAGCGAGCGACGGGGTCTATTCGATCTGGAAGTTCGCGAAGGAACAATGGAAGCGGCCGCGCGAAGTTCATCGAAGGACCTCTGCATCGGCTACGAGCAGGGCGACGCTCGCGTCGAGACTCTTCAATCTTCCCCGAGCTTCCCCGGGGTCCTCCCACCAATCGGCTGTACAAGGCCGCCGCCGCGGACACGTACCGCCCCGTGGCAAGTACACGATCTCACGACGATCGCGTCGAGCACACGCGCAGACATCGGCTCACCCCGGGTACTCGAACGCCGCCGTCGCCGAGGTGCTGAGCAAGTTCCTGATCCCGAAGATGTTCGCCCAGGCATCGCGGGGACAGATGAGCGCCGCCGACTCGGTGCGTGGGACCACGAACGAGATGAAGCAGATCTGGGCCAAGTGGAAGGCAGCCGGGAAGATCTAACGTGAGCTCGTGATCGAGTTGGCTTCTCTGGATCTGATCGACTACGGGTACACGAACAAGGCCGGCGACCCGGTGACGCTGGAGCCGGTGACGGAGGGCAACTGGCGAGCCGCCGGCTGATGTTGCTCCGCGCGACGATCGGCGTCGTTTCGTTTTGCCCTCGCAGCGCGCAACATGCTGCTCACGCGGGGGACGGGATCGCCGTCCGCTTGGGATGGCATGCCGCGATTCGTGCGGGCGGAGATCAACCAGGTAGCCATCTCGCTCTCATCGTCAACATTTTGACGGGCGGCGACTCGACGCGAGCGCTCCGACCCTGCCGCCACGCGGTCGGCCGCGATCAGCGCCTGACGATGTTCGACGAGGAGGTCGACCTGTCTAGTCAGGCCGCCATAGCTCCTGACCGCGATTTGCTCTGGTGTCTTGTTTTAGTGTTGTAGTACACTCAGACACCAATGATCGGGTTCCACATCAGCTCCACGTCGGGCGTGCCGACCTACATGCAGATCGTCGAACAGGTGAGACAGGCGCTGCGTCTGGGTCGGCTCGAACCTGGCGATCGGCTGCCAACGGTCCGCGAGGTGGCGGCGGCGCTTGCCGTCAATCCCAATACCGTGCTCAAGGCCTACCGCGAGCTTGAGCACGAAGGGCTGGTCGAGGGACGGCACGGGCAGGGCACCTACGTCGTGCGCTCGCTGTCGGGGCCATCACCGGGGACCCTCGACGAGCTACGCACGAGCCTCGAGACGTGGGTCGCCCAGGCGCGTGCTGCCGGACTGGAGCGCGAGCACATCAGAGCGGTCGTGGACACGACGCTGCGCAGGGTGCTCGACCTGGAGGAGTCGGCGTGAGCGACGCATTGGTTGCTGACGGTCTCACGAAGCGCTACCGGCGGACGCTCGCACTGGACCATTGCAGCTTCGCCATTTCCGAGGGGGCGATCGTTGCCCTCGTCGGCCCGAACGGGGCCGGCAAGTCCACGTTGTTGCACTGTGCCACCGGGCTGATCCGCCCGTCGGAGGGCACGATCAGTGTGCTCGGCGGGGCACCGGGAGACACGACCCTGCCCGGCGTCGGGTTCGTTGCCCAGGATGCTCCGCTGTATCGGGACTTCACCGCCGACGAGTTGCTCACGATGGGCGACCGGCTCAACGCCGACTTCGACGTGGCGTTCGGTCGGGAACGCCTCCGGAAGGTGGGCGTGCCGCTCGACCGGCGCGTCGACCGGCTGTCGGGCGGTCAACGCGCCCAGGTTGCGTTGTGCCTGGCGCTGGCCAAGCGTCCACAGTTGCTGCTGCTCGACGAACCACTGGCCAGCCTCGATCCCCTCGCCCGCCGAGAGTTCCTCTCCGCCTTGGTCGACGCCGTCGCCGAGGCGCCGATGACCGTGATCCTGTCGTCGCATCTCATCTCCGACCTCGAGCGGGTGTGCGACCACCTCTTGGTGTTGCACTCCGGACACGTCCAGGTCATCGGCGAGACCGACCAGGCTGCTCGCCACCCACAAGATCCTGATCGGCCCAGGCGGACCGCGCCGATCGAGGATCGCCGGCGTCGAACGGATCATCTCTGCCGCCGACGCGCAACGGCAGGGCACGCTGCTGGTCCGCACCAACGGCCAGGTTGTCGATCCGTCCTGGGAGCAGCACGACGTCACCCTCGAAGACGTCGTCCTCGCGTACCTGGCGGCGCCCGGCGCCGAAACGCTCCTCGACCACGAGGACTCCGTCGCATGACCTGGCTCGTGTGGCGGCAACACCGCCTGCAACTGCTCTCCGGTGTCGCCGGGCTGATCGTCCTCGGCGCCCTATTCCTCGCCACCGGACTGCCGATCCACGATCGCTTCGAAGAGGCTGGCCTGCCCGACTGCCTCCCTGAGACCATCGACTCGACCGTCGTCGCCAACCTCTACGACCCCATCGCCACCGAGCCTGATGGCGACGACTCGACCGAGGCGATCACCCGATGCGCCCAGACCGCCGATGAATTCTTCGACGACAACTCGAACCTCGATTGGGCCGGCTTCGCCCCGCTCCTATTGCCGATGCTGGTCGGCATCTTCTGGGGTGCTCCGCTCGTGGCTCGGGAGATCGAACACGGCACCCACCGGCTGGTGTGGACCCAGGGCACCTCGCGACTGCGGTGGGCGGCAACCAAGTTCGGCCTGGTGTCGATCGCCGTATCCGCCATGACCGCGGTCTTCGCCGCGATGCTCAACTGGTGGATCTCACCCGTGATGCAGACGTCGGGGCAGCGGTTCGACTACATCTTCTTCGACAGCCACGGCATCGTGGTGTTCGGCTACACGATGTTCGCGTTGGCGCTCGGCATCTTCGCCGGCGCCGTCACCGGGCGGCTCCTGCCGGCGATGGCCACCACCGTCGTCGGGTTCATCGCCACAAGACTGGTCGTCACGCTGGCCGCGCGAGACCACTACCTACCGACCGAGACGCGCCGCATCAACGTGATCGGCCCAGGCTCAGGTGACAGCTACCAGCAATGGAACCTGCTGCACGGCGACTGGATACGAAGCCGCCCGCTCCGAGGGTCGCACGGGGTGCCCGGCCGGTGCGGCCGACTGCGGCGAGACGCTGACCATGCACCCCGCACGCCACTTCTGGGCCTTCCAAACCATCGAAACTGCGATCTTCGTCGCGCTCGCCATCAGCCTGCTCCTCGCCACCATCTACTGGATCAGGCGTCGGATCGGCTGAGCACTGGCACGCGACGACCAAGGACCGAGCCGCCGGGACCCGCCGACGAAAGCGTGAGGAAGGAGGCGACCTCACGACCGAAGCCCAATGACACGCTGGCACTGCCGCCCTCGTGGCAAGCCACTGGGCCGCGGACAGACGACGGATCCGTCCCGAGGCGGGCCATCGCATCCGGGATGCTGGCCGCAATGTCTCCCTGGAGTACCCTGCCCGCGCCGCGGGTGTCCGCCCCCCTCCTCCCTAATCGCTCAGTCCGCGCCGGGCGCTTAGGCTGAGACTTCAGTAGGGGTCGTCCGCCTCCCCGCCCGCGTCACGTCGATCGCCTCAGCAACCTCCCTCAGCACGATCCCGACCACGGCCATCGCTTGGCAGGCGGCGAAGTGCTCGTCGTCCAAAGTGGCACGCTCGGCATGCCACTCGGCCAGAAGTTCGTACTCGTTCGACTTCGTCCTGAGGAGCTCGCCCAGGCTCATCGGCGGCGCTCTCGATCGCGCTCCTTCAACCGCTCGAGCACGGCTCGCAGGTGCGGGTTCAGCTCGCTACCGGGGGTGATCCGGTCCCAGTTACCGGAGTCCGGCTTGCCGCCTAGGTTCGGCGGTAGCACGGGTTCGAATCCCGTATGCGCCTTACGGCTCCGCATGGCTCCTGAGATTCCGCACGGTTGAGCCAACGAGGGAAGCGAGTAGGGCAAAGAAACGCGGTGCGGTGCCGTCCTCGGTGCTGCCCTCAGAATTCGCCTAACAAGACAACGGGGTCGGTCAGAATCGGGCGTGGCCGATCCGTCGTCGTACTACGCACGTCGAGCCGCTCGAGAGCCGGACTGGCACGCCGCGCAGCTAGCCGGTGCCGCCGAACGCGCACGACGCCGCCGCGCGAACGCGCTCGCGGCTCGCCGCTGCCGGCAACGACAAGCAGCCGACGGCTTCACGTTCTACGAACTCTGGCAGCGGATCGGCGGCGAACGCTCGACACTCGCCGTCATTCTCCGTGACGAACTCCGGCTCGGGCGCGTCGAGTACCGGTCGACGTCGCGCCGCTACCGGTTGAACGGCACGCTCGACGCGGCCACCCGTGAGGCGCTCCGGCGGCTGGCCCCCGCCCGAGCCGGACGGCTCGCAGCCGACGAGCGGGCGCCGCTCTCGCCTCGGCCCGCCTGCAGGCGCGATGCTCAAACGCGCCTGATCGCTACTCTCCGTCGAGCTAGCCCGTCAAGAACTCCTCCCGGAATGGAACGTCGGGCGCGGGTCTCGTGAAGCGCGAGTAGGCCTCCTTCGGGTGCGGCGTATCTTGCTCGACCCCTGCTCCGTGCTTCAGCGCCGTCTCATCTCGCGGGTAAACGATAACGTCGGGGCCGAGCCGGTTCCCAACGGCTAGTACGAGGGATGGTCGCGTGCCCGCTCCGACGATTGCGTGCGCAACGTCGGGCGGACAATGGAAGTAATCCCACTGCTTTAGCAACATCTCCTGGCCCTCCACGATCAGCAGACACTCGCCGCGCAGCACGAGGAACCCCTCTTGGTAGCGCTCCCGGTGATACATCGTCATGGGCTCTCCGGGCGCCAAGACGGTCAGATTGATGCCGAATTCGGCGAAGCGTTCGCGGTGCTTGTCGAACTCGCAGCTTGCACCTAGCTCGTTCTCCTGCCACCGCAACTGGCGGACGTTGGCGACGAAGTAGGAGCCGGTGTTCTCATCGTCGGTCGTCATCGCGCAATCCTACGATTCGCCTCGGCCGTGCCCTTCATCGCGTGGTGGGACGGGGACGCCTCCATGCCCCGGTCGCCGCTACCTACTCGGCGGATACGGTGCCTGGGAGAAAGAGCCGCGCCTCGGTGACGTTTCCTTAAGCGACGCTGCGGAAACTTATGGAGCATGAACAAGTGGCGGTATGCGCTCTTCGGCTGGGTGGCTTGGAAGGTCACCAAGCGTTTCGTTCGACGCAAGCTGCCCTAAGCGAATTCGTGCGGCGTGTGCTCGGACGGTGCCGCCCTCGAGCCCCCCCAGGGAAACCGCCGATTAGCAAGGGTGTTCGATTCCCGTATGCGCCTCTCCCCTCCGTTCTGTAGAGCAGATACCGCTCAGTCGAGCGGTTCACTCTGGTCCGGAAAGTCGGAAGATCGGGCGGACCACGTGCATCTCTACGCACAGCGGAAATCTCTGCGCAGACTATGAGCATGGATCAGACACCGCAGCACGATGTTGAGCCGCTGGATGTGCTGGTGGGCGAGTGGACCACGAGGGTGACGCATCCGCTGTTCCCGGGCGTGGTCGTCGAAGGGCGCGCCACGTTCGAGTGGCTCGAGGGCCGGAAGTTCCTGATCGGCCGCTCGCGCAACGACCATCCGGACTTCCCCGACTCGCTGGCCGTTTTCGGGGCGCCGGAGGGCGAGCCGCTCACCATGCACTATTACGACTCCCGCGGCGTGGAGCGCGTCTACGGAACGAGCCTCCGCGACGGCGTCTGGCGTTGCTGGCGCGACGCTCCAGGCTTCTCGCAGCGGCTCGAGGCACGAGTGGGAGACGACGGCGCGACGATCACGGGGCTCTGGCACCTCTCGCGCGACGACCAGAGCTGGGACGCCGATCTCGAGATCACGTATCGGCGCGCGGGATAGGGTCGGCTCGGCGCTGCGTCACAGAAGGCGCGCCGGGGCGCGGGACGCAAGGTCTCGGACGCGGTCCGGGCCGTGCCTAGATGGCCGCCTTGGGGTCTGTCGCCGACTACACTCGCGCACGCGGCACTGCGGTAGGGTCGCGACCCATGAGCGTCGCGGCCGTCGAGCACGAGCACCGCGTCACGCCACGCGAGCTCTTCTTCGACCTCGTCTTCGTCTTCGCGTTCACGCAGGTCGCGACGCTGCTCGCGGATGACCCGACGTTCGCTGGGATCGGCCGCGGCGTGCTCGTGTTGGCCGCGCTCTGGTGGGCGTGGACGGCCTACGCCTGGCTGATGAACACCGTCGACCCCGAGGAGGGCGTCGTCGGCGCCGCGCTGCTCGTCGCGCTGATCGCGATGTTCGTCGCGGCGCTCGTCGTGCCGGGCGTGTTCGACGCCGAGGGCGTGCTCTTCGGAGCCGCCTTCCTCGTCGTCTGCGCGCTGCACCTGGCGCTCTACGCCCTCGCCGGCCGCGGGAACCGCGACCTGCTCGAGGCCGTGCTCCGGCTGGCGCCCTGGACGCTGCTCGGCGCGACCCTGATCCTCGTCGCGGGCTTCACGGACGGCGCACGCATCTGGCTCTGGCTCGCCGCGCTCGCGTGCACCTACGTCGGTGCCGCGCTGAGCGGGTCGACCGGCTGGCAACTGCACCCGTCGCACCTCGCAGAGCGCTACGGCCTCGTGCTGATCATCGCGCTCGGCGAGGCTTTCATCTCGATCGGGATCGGTGCGACGGGGATCGGCATCGGGCTCGGCGAGGTCGCGGCCGCGATCCTGGGGCTCCTCGTCGCCACCTCGTTCTGGCTCGCCTACTTCGACTTCTTCTCGATCCGCGGCGAGCGGATGCTCCGCGACCGCCAGGGCGCCGAACGCGTGGCGCTCGCTCGCGACGTGTACGCATACGCGCATTTCCCGCTGATCGTCGGGATCGTGCTCTTCGCGTTCGCGATGAAGGACATCATCGGGCACGTCGGCGACGAGCTCGACTCCGTCGCGGCGTTCGCGCTCTGCGGCGGGAGCGCGCTCTACCTGCTGACCTACTCTGCGATTCGGATCCGGATCGAAGGGCGGTGGCGGGTGAGCCGCGGCCGGTTCGTCGCGGCGCTCCTGCTCCTGCTCCTGCTCCCGCTCGCGACGATGGTTCCGGCGATCGCCGCACTAGCGCTCGTCACCGCCGTGTGGCTGGCGTTGCACACGTACGAGCTCGTGCGGTGGCGCGACGCGCGCGCGGAGTCGCGCTCGGTGCTCACGTCTTAGCGGAAGCCAGTATGCGCCTTCCGGGAGTATGATCCCCGCCCGTGGCGGTCGAGGTCGACGCCCTCAGCCAAGTGCCCTTGTTGGCGGGCCTCGAGAGGCCGAGGAGCTCGAGCGCCTTGCCGGGCAGTTCAAGGAGCACACATTCCCGGAGGGGGCTTCGATCACCCGCGAGGGCGAGCGGGGCGCTCGCGTCCTTGCCTTCTTCATCATCGCCGAGGGCAGCGCGTCGGTCGCCGTCAGCGGGGAGAAGAAGGCAGTGCTCGGCCCGGGCGACTACTTCGGCGAGATCGGCCTCTTCTACGACGAGCCCCGGTCTGCGACGGTCACGGCCGAGACGGATCTCCGCTGCTTCGCCCTCGGCGCGTGGGAGTTCCGCCCATTCGTCGAGGCGAACCCCGGGATCGCATGGCCGATCATGGAGAGCATGGCGCAGCGCCTGACCGACGACGCTTAGAACCCCGTAAGCAGGGTTAGGTCACGGTCGCGGTCGGTAGGCCAAGTAAACCACGCCGTTCTCGTACTCCTCAGAGGCCGCAAGGGACAGCTTCCGGGGCGCGGCTTCCTCGGGGAAGAGCCGCGGGCCGGAGCCGCGGGTGAGCGGGTATACGAACAGATGCAGCTCGTCGACCAGGCCGTCTGCGAGCATCGCTCGGACCAGCGTGCCGCTGCCGCTGACGTAGAGGTCTCCAACCTCGTCCTTGAGCCTGCGGATCGCGTCTGGGTCGTACTGCCCGATGATCTTCGAGTTCCTCCAGGTCCCTGTCGTGAGCGTCCCGGAGATCACGTACTTGGTGGTGTCGTTGAAGAACGGCGCCCCTGGATCGTCCTCCACGGTCCGCGTCGACCACGCCGGCTCGAACATCTCGTAGGTCGTGCGCCCTAGCAAGATGCCCCGGGAACGCTCCGTGACCGCGCCGATGGCCTCTCCCATCTTGGGATGGAAGCCGTAGTCGAACGTCCACGTCGGCGCGTCGATCACCCCGTCGAGGCTCATGAACTCGTGTACGTGTATCGCTCCCACTTCTTCTCACCTCCGTGTCGTTGCCGTGTAGACGTCGCCGTCGCTCCGAAATCATCGACCGGCAAGACCACAGCGTGGACGATGATGCGATGACTTCGTCGCGCTAGGCCGGTCTTAATCACATGACACAACAGCCCGAGCTCCCGCAGCCAGACCCCGCACTGCAGCGCCTCGATCGCCTCGTCGGCCGCTGGACGATGGAAGGCTTCTCGCCGACACCGTTGCCGTACCGGTGGGACGTCCGGTGAACGTGCCCTACGACATCAGCGGACACCGCCTCGAGTAACTCTGCGATCCAAGCGCGCGCCCTGACCGCTGGAATAGACGCGGCGTTCGCCAGGCGGACATCGCGCTCGAGGAGAGGGCAGCGAAGACCGGCGAGCTCGTCCGGAACCCCTCGAACGCCCTTCGTCCTCTTCGGCGCGCTCGGCCTCGTGGTGCTCGTCCTACTGTTCGCCGGCTAAGGCCGCCGAAGCGCGCATACTTCCAGGCGCGTGGCCGACACCAAACGACGTTCGAAGGAGGAGCTCGACCAGGAGTGGAGCGAGCTCGTCGAGGAGCACCGCCTGGCAATGCCCGGCGTCCAGGTCCTGTTCGCCTTTCTCCTCATCCTGCCTTTCCAGAACCGCTTCGTTGAGCTGACCCGCGTGCAGAAGTACGTCTTTCTCGCCGCCCTCATCTGCGCAGCCTTCGCGGTGGTGCTCCTGATCACGCCCACCGCCGCCCACCGAATCCGCTGGAGGCAGGCCGACAAAGACGCCCTCCTCCACATGGCCACCAAGGCTGCTATCGCCGCCACCATCTTCATCGCCGCCGCGATGACCGCCTCGGTCTACTTGATCACGGACGTCGTCTTCGGAGAGCCGACGACGGCGATCGTGACGTCCGTCCTCGGGGGAGCCTTCGCGCTCTTCTGGTACGCGTTCCCACTCTGGCGCCGGCTCCAGGACGGCTCACAGGGCCGTAAGGGCTGAGGCTCGAATCTCGTGGCGGGGCCTCCTCGGGCAACGTGTGGAGACGAGCCTGCTTGACGGCGGAGTCAGGCTGCCGCTTTGCGCTTGGACCGCGAGCGCTTTCGGCCGCCGCGACGCTTCTTCGTCGACGCGACGCTCTCGCGTAGCGCGTCCATGAGGTCGATCGGAGCCTCCGGCGCCTCGGGCTCCGTCACCGGTACGGACTCTCCGCGGTCTTTTGCGCGAATGACCTTGCGCAGGGCGTCGCGATAGCTGTCCTTGAAGCTCTCCGGGCGGAACTTGCCCGTGTACTGCTCGACGAGCCGCGAAGCCATCTCGAGCTCTTCCTTCGCCACGCGCACGCCTTTCGGCGCCAGGTCCTTGGACGGCCGGATCTCGTCGGCGAAGTGCATGCGCTCGAGGGTGATCACCCGATCGCGGACGCGCAGGCAGGCGAGGTGCTCGCGCTCTCGCATGACGAACGTCGCAACGGCGACGAGCTCCGACTCCTCCATAGCCCGTGCCAGGAGCGCGTACACCTTCTCTCCGCCGTCCTGCGGGGTCAGGTAGTAGGTGCGCTCGAAGAAGATCGGGTCGATCTCGTCGCGCGCGACGAAGGCCTGGATGTCGATCGCCTTTCGCGTCCGCTCGGGCTGGGCCGCCTCGAAGTCCTCATCGCTCAGGTACACCCACTTGCCCTTCTGGATCTCGAAGGCCTTGACGACTTCGTCGTCGGGGACGGGTCGCTCCTCCGCCTTGCACACCTTCTGGTAGCCGATCCGCCCGCCGTCGGGCTCGTGAACGTAGTTGAAGTGCAGCGTGTGCTCCTCGACCGCGGTCTCCATCCGCACGGGCACGCTGACCAGCCCGAACGCGATCGTGCCCGACCAGACCGCGCGCGGCACTAGCAGGCCTCCCCTGTCGCCTGGTTGAGCGCCGAAAGTCTCATGGATCTCTTCTTGCCCACTCTGGGAGTGGCGCGAAACACGACGGAGGTCGTTGCCCGGCTTCAGCGCCGGTGGCAACGAGCAGTGGCCGAGTCGGCGAGCCCGAGCGTTCCCGTCGACCCGGCCGCCGGCGCCGCCGGGCATATCGCCGACCTCGAAGTGGCCGCCAAGGCTCTGTGAGAGGGAGTTTCGCCAAGCAGGGAGGCGGGGTATCCGCCGGAAGCAGTGCCTCGCCTGCGCCGTAGCGATAGCTCGAAGCCGGGAATCTCCCGCCGTCGCCGCGGCCGGGGTTTCGAGTACCGCCGGGACGATGGGCGCTTGATCCGCGATCGGGCCGAGCTCGAACGGATCCGCTCGCTGGCGATCCCGCCGGCGTGGAGCGACGTCTGGATCTGCGCCGACCCGCTCGGGCACCTCCAGGCAACCGGCACCGACGCGGCCGGCCGACGGCAGTACCTCTACCACGACGCCTGGCGCAGCCGACGTGACCGCGAGAAGTTCGAGCGCATGCTCGATTTCGCCGCGGCTCTCGGGCCTCTGCGGGCGCACACGGACCGGTGCCTCGCCTGCGACGGGCTTGGTCGCGAGCGTGTGCTCTCCTGCGCGGTGCGGCTCCTCGATCTGGGCTTCTTCCGGATCGGCAGCGAGGAGTACGCGGAGGACAACGGCACCTTCGGCCTCGCGACGATGCTCCGCTCCCACGTTGGCTGCGAAACGACTACGTCGTGACCTTCGACTATCTGGCCAAGGGAGGCGAGCGCCGCATCCAGTCCGTAGTCGACCCCGAGGCGTTCGACGTCGTCGCCGGCCTCAAACGGCGGCGTTCCGGAGGTCCGGAGCTGCTCGCCTACAAGAACGGCCGGAGTGGGTGGACGTCACCTCGGCCGATATCAACGAGTTCATCCAGGAGGTCACGCGCGGACCCTTTACGGCCAAGGACTTCAGGACGTGGAACGCGACCGTCCTGGCCGCGTCGTCGATCGCGCTCCTCGGCCGGCGGGCGAAGAGCGCAACCGCGCGCAAGCGGATCGTCTCGCTTGCCATCGGCGAAGTCGCGCGCTACCTGGGCAACACGCCTGCGGTCTGTCGCTCCTCGTACGTCGACCCACGGGTCGTCGACCGCTTCAACGCGGGTCAGACAATCCTCGGAACCTTGGAGCGGTTGCCCGTCGACCTCCCCGAGGCGGAGCGTCAACGTGAGATCGAGGAGGCCGTCCTCGAGCTTCTCCGCGCCTGAGCAAGGTCTTGGGTCGCGCCGCCCAGCCCGGGTCGGCTACTCCGGCTGGAGCTACCCGCAACGACTGGAAGGCTTCGCGGTCCGGAATGCTCAAGGGCTCCGCGGACGCCTCGTGCCGGCTGACTGTTTCCGGCAGACACTGGTCCCCAGCGGATACAATGCGACGCAAGGTTATCGCCTGCTAGTCGCAAACTCCTTCAGGAGACGAGGTTTCAATGGAGATCGCATCGCCCGCACGTCCGAGCCGCAGCGTCGAGGACGTGCTTCGGACGGCCGGCTTCACGCCGTTCCACGCAAAGGCAGTGCTCGTCACCGGCGCAGCCTGGACGTTCGTCGCCATGGAGATCCTCATCGTCGGCTTCACCGTGCCCGTGTTCACCTCGATCTGGGGCCTCTCGGGGAGCCAGGCCGGGTGGATCGCGGCCTCCGCCCTCGGAGGCTCGCTTGTCGGCGCGCTCGTGCTCGGACGGCTGTCGGACCGAATCGGAAGACGCCGGATCTTCCAGGCCTCGATCCTCTGGTACGCGGTCTTCACTGCGCTGACCGCGCTCGCCTGGGGGCCCTGGTCGCTCTTCGCATTCCGCTTCCTGGCGGGGATCGGGCTCGGTGGAGTGCTCGTCGTCGACCCGTCGCTTCTCGCTGAGTATCTGCCGCCGCAGCGGCGTGGACGATTCCTCGTGCTTCTGGATTTGTTCTGGCCACTAGGGCTCCTGCTCGCCACCGGGCTCTCCTGGCTCTTCCTCGATCAGCTGGGAGGCGACAACGGCTGGCGCTACCTCTTCCTTGCGGCTGCCTTCCCTGCGTTTCTCGCCTTCGTCGCGCGCCTGACCCTGCCCGAGAGCCCCTACTACCTCGCGCGCACCGGCCGCCGCCAAGAGGCAGCGAACGTGCTCTCGGAGATCTCCGGCAGGAAGGTCGGCACGGCCGAGCTGGACGTCCCGGCGGAGCCGCGCGCGTCGCTCCTCGAGCTCGTCTCCAAGCGTCTGCGGTCGTCCACCGCGGTCGTCCTGGTCGCCTGGACCGCGCTCAACATCTCCTACTACGGTCTCTTCCTCTGGCTTCCCTTCGTCCTCCAGGGCGAGGAGCGCTTCACCGTCAACGTCTACCTCCTGCTGGCGCTCTCGGCGCTCTCGCAGTTCCCCGGCTACCTCGCCTCGTTCTGGCTCGTGGAGCGGATCGGGCGCAAGCCCACGCTGGCGCTGTTTCTCTGCCTGGGAGGCGTCTCCGCGTACGCGTTCGCAGTCGCGGACTCGGCCCCGGTTTACGTCGCCTCGCTCTTCTTCGTCGGCTTCTTCAACCTCGGCGCCTGGGGCGCCGTTTATCCGTTCACGGCGGAGCTCTTCCCCACACGGCTGCGCTCGAGCGCCTTCGGGATGGCCGAGGGGATCGGCAAGGGAGCGGCGATCGGCGCTCCCTACCTCTTCGGCGCGCTCATCGACTGGACGGGCGACACGGTCTGGTCGCTCACCTTCGTCGCCCTCGTGATGGTGGCCGGCGGTCTTCTGACGCTTCTCGGCAGAGAGACCCGCGGGGCGCGTCTAGCCTGAGGGCACGTTGCGCCTCGGCGGTCCGCTGGCTAGCGTGACCGGCGAGATTCGAAGAAAGGAGACGAGGACATGAGCACCGTCGAGACAGCAGTTGGCGGCTTCGTCTGGCACGACCACATGTCGGACGACCCGGCAGCCGCGAGCCGCTTCTACGCCGACCTCCTGGGGTGGGAGATCGAGATCTGGAAGCCCGGCGAGATGGACTACCCGATGATCAAGGTGGGCGAGCAGACACACGGCGGCTTCGGCCCGGCGCAGGGCGCGCCGTCGCACTGGCTCGGCCACGTCCTCGTCGACGACGCGGACGCGGCCGCCGGGCGGGCCGAGGCCGCGGGCGGGACGATCGTCGCGCCGGCCATGGACATCCCCGAGGTGGGACGCTTCGCCGTCGGGGCCGATCCGCAGGGAGCGATCGTGTCTCTGTATGCCCCCGCCGGCGAGATGACGCCCACCGAGGGCGTGTTCGTCTGGGACGAGCTCGTGACGACCGATGTCGAGGCTGCGAAGCGCTTCTACGGCGAAGTCGTGGGCTGGGAGTCCCGCGACATGGACATGGGCAACAACTTCACCTACACGTTGTTCAGCTCGGGCGGCGCCGACCGGGCCGGCGGCATGCCCCAGCGCGAAGGCTCCGAGGGAAACCCGCCGGCGTGGCTGACCTACCTCGGCACGGACGACGTCGACGGGACGATGGAGAAGGCAAGGAGCCTGGGCGTGACGAGCGTCTTCATGGAGCCTACGGACATTCCGACCATCGGGCGCTTTGCGGTGTTCGCCGACCCCACGGGTGCCGTCGTCGGTCTCTACAAGGCGATCGAGGCATGAACAAGTAACAGTCTGTTACTTGCACGAGCGGGGCGGGGAGCGAGCTGGGGCCTCGCTCCGCCGGCGCGGGTATTCTCCAGATCGACACATGGACGGACTGCTCGCGTACCTGGATCCCGGCACCGGGTCGATGATCCTCCAGGCGATCGTCGGCGGCGTCGCCGCGGTCGCCGTTGTGGGCAAGTTCTACTGGCGACGGTTCCTGGGCTTCATCGGCGTCCGGAAGAAGGACGACTCGTAGCGGACGCCGTGCCCCGGGTCGAGCAAGGCTCGTTCCGCGACCCGGACAGCCACGTCTTCTACGTCGGCGGCGAGGTGCGCCGCGCGCTCTCCGAGCGCGGGCTCGCCGACTGGGAGGCGCTCGCCGCCACCGAGCTCTTTCGGGACGGCGTCGCCGCCGGGAGGCTGATCGCCACCGAGCGGATTGCGGAGCCGGACGGGCTGCCCGCCGAGCTCGACCCCGCAAGCGTGGCCGCCGTCCTTCGCCACGAGCGCATCCCGGTCGTCTCCTACCCGTACGAGTGGCCGTTCGGGATGCTGCGGGACGCTGCTCTCCTCGAGCTCGACCTGCTCCTCGCGGCTCTCGACGAGGGCCTCGCGCTCAAGGACGCCTCGCCCTACAACGTGCAATGGCGCGGAGCGAAGCCGGTCTTCGTGGACGTCGGCTCGTTCGAGCGCTTGCGCGAGGGCGAGCCCTGGGCCGGCTATCGCCAGTTCTGCATGCTCGCGCTCTATCCGCTCCTGCTCCAGGCGTACAAGCACGTCCCCTTCCAGCCCTGGCTCCGGGGCTCCCTGGAGGGCATCGAGCCTGCCCAGATGCGCGCGCTCATGGGCTTCCGCGACCGCTTCCGTCGCGGCGTCCTCACCAACGTCGTTCTCCACGCGAAGCTCGAGGGGCGCTACGCCGACCGCGAGGTCAAGTCCGACCTGAAGCGGGCGGGCTTCCACGCGGACCTGATCCGCGCCAACGCACGGAAGCTGCGGAAGCTGGTCGAGCGGCTGCGCTGGGAGCCCGAACGGACGGCTTGGTCGGGCTACGGCGAGGCAAACCCGTACGACGAGGCCGATGCGGCCGCCAAGGAGGCCTTCGTGCGGGCCTCGGCCGGGCTTCGGCGCCGACGTCTGCTCTGGGATCTCGGCTGCAACGACGGCCGATACACGCGGATCGCTGCCGCCGACGCCGACTATGCAGTCGCAATCGACGCGGACGTAGCGGTCGTCGAGGCTCTCTTCCGCGAGCTTCGGGCCGAGGGCTCGGAGACGATCCTTCCGCTGGTCGGGAACGTGGCCGACCCCTCGCCGGGCCTCGGCTGGCGCGGCGAGGAGCGCCGGCCGCTGGCCGAGCGGAGCCGCCCGGATCTGACGCTCTGCCTCGCCCTCGTCCACCACGTAGCGCTCTCCGGCAACGTCCCCGTCCGCGCCTTCCTGGACTGGCTGGCCGATCTGGGCACGGAGATCGTGATCGAGTTCCCCACGCGCGACGACCCGATGGTCCGGCGACTGCTCGACCGCAAGGGGCCGGGCGCGAACCCCGACTATGAGACCGAAGCCTTCGAGCAGGCGCTCGAGGAGCGTTGGCGAGTCGAGAGCCGCGAGACTCTGCCCTCCGGCACGCGGATTCTCTACCGTGCGACTCCGCCCGCCTGACCCACCCGGATCGTTCCGCTGGGCGGCGCTTCACCTCGCCGGTCTCTCGGCGCTCGCAGTCGCCCAGCCTCTCTTCGACCTGCTCTCCCGAAACGTCGAGTTCTTCGCGGTCCGCGGCTCGAGCCGCTGGGACGTCGTTCTCTTCGCCGTAGGCATCGTCGTCCTCCCGCCGCTCCTCCTGCTCGGCCTCGAAGCGCTCGCCGGCCTCCTGGGCGGACGTGCGGCTACCGCGCTCCACCTCGTCTTCCTCGGCGCGCTCGTCGGGCTCCTCGCCCTGCAGGCGCTTCGCGGGCTCGGCGTCGGCGCAGTCGCGCTCGCGGCGGCGATCGGGGCGGCCGGCCGCGCTCGTCTATGCCCGCGCGCGGCCGGCGCGGACGCTCCTTTCCCTGGTCGGCGCCGCGCCGCTCATCGTGCTGGTGCTCTTCCTCGCCTTCTCGCCGGTGTCGCGCCTCCTCGAGAGCCCGCCGGAGCCGCGCCTGGCGCAGGTGCCAGCCGAAGCTCCCGTCGTCATGGTCGTCCTCGACGAGCTCCCCACCGTCTCGTTGCTGCGGTCAGACGGCGAGCTCGACGCCGTGCGCTACCCGAACTTCGCGCGGCTGGCGGAGGACGCGACCTGGTTCCGGAACGCAACGACGGTGCACGAATGGACGACGGGAGCCGTCCCGCCGATGCTGACCGGGCAGCGGCCGGACGGCCTTCCCCTCTTCATCGACCACCCGAACAACCTTTTCACGCTGCTGGGCGGCGCCTACGACCTGAACGTCCACGAGTCGCAGAGCCACCTCTGCCCGCCCTCGCTCTGCGATCCCGAGCGCGATCCGCTTCCCGAACGCGTCGGCTCCCTGTTCTCCGACCTCTCGGTCGTCTACGGCCACCTGGTCCTCCCCGAGGACCTCGCCGACGAGCTTCCCTCGATCTCGACGGCATGGCGTGACTTCGGGGGCGGCGACGGGCCGCAGGCGCTGCTGCAGGAGGGTCCCTCCCAGCCCGGGCGGCGCCCGGCCGCCTACACGGGACGCGACGCCGAGGTGCAGGAGTTCATCGACTCGCTCGGGCCGTCGGATCGTCCGACCTTCTCCTTCCTGCACGTCCTCCTCCCCCACCACCCCTGGGAGTACCTGCCTGACGGGACGCTCTACGCGTCCGACCTCGGCTTCCAGCCCGGCCTCGAAGACGAAGGCTGGGTGGGCGATCCCGAGCTGGCGATCCAGGCGCAGCAGCGCCATCTCCTCCAGGTCGGCTACACCGACCTCGCTCTCGGGCGCCTGCTCGACAGGCTCGAGGAGACCGGGCTGTACGAAGACTCGCTCGTCGTCGTGGTCGCCGATCACGGCGTCAGCTTCCGGCCGAACGGCGAGCGACGGCGCGTCGAGCCGGGAAACATGGAAGAGATCGCCTTTGTGCCGCTCTTCGTGAAGGCACCCGGCCAGGCTCGCGGCGAGATCGTGGACGGCCCGGCGCGGACGATGGACATCCTCCCGACGGTCGCCGACCTGCTCGGCGTGGAGGTCCCGTGGGAGCTCGAGGGCCGCTCGCTGCTGGCGTCGGGCGGCGGAAACGGCGACGTCGCCGTAGGGACGTCGGCCGGCGAGGTCGTCGAGGGGGAGCTGGCCGACCTCGTCGAGCGGCGGGACGACGTGCTCGCCCGGCAGGTACAGCTCTTCGGCGAGGAGGACTCGAGGCCGGGCCTCTTCGGCATCGGGCCGAGGCCCGAGCTGCTCGGCCGACCCGTGAACGGCCTGGTCGCGGCGGCGACGGGCGGGCCGACGTTCGAGAGCTACGGCACGAGCGAATACGACCCCGAGTCGCCGTTCGCGCCCGGTCCGGGTCTACGGGCGCATCCACGACGCACCGCCCGGCGAGGACGTGGCGATCGCCGTCAACGGCCGGATCGTCGCCGTCACGCGGAGCTTCGAGCACGACGGCGAGACCCTGGTCACGGCCGTCACCCCGAAGGATGCCTACCGGCCCGGCGAGAACACCGTGCGGGTTTTCGTCGTCGAGGGCGCAGGCGAGGACATGTCGCTCGTCGAGCTTCCCCGGCGTCTTGACGGCAATCGCAGAAGTGCTATACAGAAGCCGAGCGAGATGGCGAAGCTGACGAAGGACGAGCGGCGCCACGTGATCGAGGAGGCCGTCGAGCGGCTGCGGGTGCGCCTTGCCGGCGCCCAAGACGGCTGGCTCTTCGCCCAGATCGCCGAGCAGGTCGCCGAGCGCCGGCGCCAGCTCGGGCTTTCGCAGGCGGAGCTGGCCGAGGTCTGCGGGACGACGCAGTCCGCGATCGCGCGCCTCGAGTCGGGCGGCCGCCCGCCTCGCATCGACACGCTTCTGAAGCTCGCCCACGCCCTCGACTGCGAGCTCGTGGTCGATCTGAAGCCCCGCTAGGCCCACCGCGCTCCAGAGCCGGCGCTATCGTCAAGACGTGGACGACGTTCGCGCGTTTCTCGACGCTTCCGAGGCGTTCTTCAAGGCCTTCGCGGCGGTCGCGTGGGGCGCGCTCCTGCTCGCGGTCTCCTTCCACGTCCTGCGCCTCGCCCTGCGCGCGCGCGCCTGGCAAAACATCCTCCAGGCCGCCTACCCCGAGAGAAGGTCCGCTACTGGAGCACCTTCGGCGCCTACATGGCCGGCGTGGGCGTGAACGCGATCGTGCCGGCCCGGGGCGGCGACGTGGTCAAGCTCTACATCGCCAGGCACCGGATCGAGCACTCGAGCTACCCGACGCTTACCTCGAGCCTCGTCGTCGAGACGCTCTTCGACTTCGTCGTCGCCTCCGTGCTCTTCCTGGTCGCGATCCAGATCGGACTGCTCCCGGGCCTGCCCGACCTGCCGCGGCTGCCCGCGTTCGACTGGGCGTTCGTGGTCGAGCACCCGCGGATCGCCATCTTCATCTGGTGCATCCTCCTCGGCGGGCTGATCGTCTTCGTCGCCTGGGCCTCGCGCCACGTCACCGCCTTCAGGCAGAAGCTCGCTCTCGGCTTCGCGATCCTGCACGACTGGCGCGCCGTACGTGCGGGAGGTCGTCTCGTGGCAGGCGGGGAGCTGGATCGCACGGGTCGTGCTCCACCTTCTTCTTCCTGCGCGCCTTTCACGTCGACGCGACCGCGAAGACCACGCTGGCGGTGCTCGTCGTCGGCGGCCTCTCCACGATGCTCCCCTTCACGCCCGGGGGCGCCGGGCACGCAGCAGGCCATCCTCGTCTTCGCCCTGGCCGGCGCCGCCGCCAGCTCGACGATCCTCGCCTTCAGCTTCGGCCAGCAGCTCGTGGTCACGATCGTGAACGTCGCCATCGGCTTCGGCGCGATCCTGATCATGCTCGGGACGCTTCGCTGGCGGCACCGGGTCCAGGGCGACCGAGGACGAGATGAAGCGGCCTCCTTCCGCCCCCGATGCCTCGATCGACGTGCCACCGAGCCCGCCGCCGGTCGCCGCCGACCGGGACCGAATATGATGCGCGTCGCGATGGAGCGGACGGTTCGACGGAACGAGCCGGGGGGTTATGCGGAAGCCGTCTCGCATCTGTGGGAGCGAGTAGGCTCCACGCTCGCACGGCTCGAGCGGGTCGCCGAGTCCCCCGCCGAAGGCGTCGCGGACGGATTCCTCGACGAGCTGCCCCAGCTCCAGTACAGCCTCCACGCGGGAGCCGAGCTCGCCGTCGGCATCGACCCGCCGCCGGGCGGCGAGGCCCTCCATGCCGAGCTCGTCTCGGCGCTCGGCGAGGCGCGCGACATCACCGCCGAGGTCGGCTACGCGCTCGAGGGAGAGGACGTCGAGCTCGTCGAGCCGCTGCTGCCGGAGTGGCGGGGCGCGCTCTTCCGCGTGCGACTCGCCCGCCTCCGGGCGCTCGAACGCTCGGCGGTCACGATCGGCTCCGACGGGAGCGCTCCACCCGAGCCGAAGGCAGCCGCGGGAGCGGACCTCGCTCTCGGCGATCGTCGCCACGGCGCTCGTCATCGGCGGCGCGTTTCTCTTCACCGCCGGCGCCGTCCTCGCCGCCTGGCCGGTCTGGGCAGCGGGGCTCGCCCTCTTCGCGGGCGGCTTCGTGCTCTACCGCTAAGCGGCGGCGACGGTCGAGGCGCGCCAGCGACTCCTCGCGGCCGAGCAGCTCCAGGCTCTCGAAGAGGCCCGGCGAGACCTTCGAGCCCGTCACGGCTGCCCGGATCGGGCCGAAGGCGTCACGCGGCTTCAGTCCCAGCCTCTCCGCCATCCCGCGCAGCGCCGCCTCGATCGGCTCCGCGGCGAAAGGCTCGACGCCGGCGAGGGTCTCCCTCGCCTCGACCAGGACCGGCTCGGCGCCGTCGAGCAGCTCGGCAGGCGGCTGCACGCGGCGGAAGAAGAAGCCCGCGAAGCCCGGATACTCCTCGAGTCGCGAGATCTTCTCCTGGACGAGCGGCGCCGAAGCGCGGATCGTCTCCTCGTCGCCCTCGAAGCCCTGCGCCGCGCAGGTAGGCGACGAGCGTGTCGGCGAACTCCTCGGGTGGGAGCTCGCGCAGGTAGACGCCGTTCAGCCAGTCGAGCTTCGCGTAGTCGAACGTGGCGGGGCTCGAGCCGACGCGGTCGAGCGAGAAGCGCTCGACGAGCTCGTCGCGGGACATGACCGTCGTGCGGTCGTCGTAGCTCCAGCCGAGGAGGGCGAGGTAGTTCATCAGCGCGGAGGCGAGGTAGCCCTGCGCGCGGAACTCCTCGACGGAGACGGCGCCGTGGCGCTTGGAGAGCTTCCTCCCGTCGGTGCCGAAGACGTTGGGAACGTGCGCGTAGACGGGGACGGGGCGCCCGAGCGCCTCGAGGATCCTGATCTGCTTCGGCGTGTTGGGAACGTGGTCCTCGCCGCGGATCACATGCGTGATGCGCCGAGTCGGCGTCGTCGATTGCCGCCGCCAGGTTGTAGGTAGGCCGCCCGTCTGAGCGCAGGAGCACGAGGTCCTCGAGCTTCTCGTTGGGGTAGGAGATCCGTCCCTTGATCGCGTCCTCCCACTCGGTCGTGCCCTCGTCCGGCATGCGAAAGCGGACGGCGCCCTCCTCTTCGTAGGCGTGGCCCTCGGCGAGCAGCAGGCGCGCGGCTTCTGCGTGGCGCGCGAGCGAGTCGAGCTGGAACTCGACCTGCCCGTCCCAGTCGAGGCCCAGCCAGCGGAGTGACCGCTGGATTTGCTCGACCGACTCCTCGACCTCCCGGCTCGTGTCGGTGTTCTCGATGCGAAGCAGGAGCTCGCCGCCCTCGTGGCGCGCGAAGAGCCAGTTGAAGAGGGCGGTGCGAACGCCTCCGATGTGGAGGAGGCCGGTCGGGCTGGGCGCAAAGCGGACGCGCACGGACACGCGGTTATCGTAGTGCCGTGCTGGCCGGGGCCCACGTCTCCACCGCTGGAGGAATCCACACGGCGATCGACCGTGCGGTGGAGCGGGGCGCCGAGTCCGTGCAGATCTTCACCCAGAGCCCGCGGGCCTGGCGGCCGACCAACCATCCGCCGGAGAACATCGAGCGCTTCAAGGCCGCGCGGGCCGAGGCTGGAATCGGCGCGGTCGTGTGCCACGCGCGTCTATCTCATCAACCTCGCCGCCACCGACAAGGACGTTCGGGCGAAGTCGCACGCGGCGCTCTTGCAGACGGTCGAGGTCGCCTGCGCGATCGAAGCCGACGGGGTTGTGCTACACGTCGGCTCCCACCTCGGCGCCGGCTTCGAGGCGGGGCTCGAGGTAGCGGCGCCGGCTCTCGAGGAGGCGCTTGCCGCCTGTGACGGCCCGACCCGGCTCCTGCTCGAGAACTCAGCGGGCGCCGGCGACACCATCGGGCGCTCGCTGGACGAGCTCGCCGCCCTCTTCGACCGCCTCGACCACCATTCTCGGCTCGGGCTCTGCCTCGATTCCTGCCACCTCTGGGTTTCCGGCGTCGACGTGACCGACCCGGCGGTCTACGCCGCGACCCTCGGGGAGATCGACGAGCGCATGGGCCTGGAGCGGCTCCGCTGCCTCCACGTCAACGACGCCGCCGCCGAGCTGGGCTCGAACCGCGACCGCCACGCGAACGTCCTCGACGGGATGATGGGCGAGGGCCTCGGCGTCTTCCTCGCCGACCACCGCGTCCAGGGCCTACCGGCGATTCTGGAGACGCCCGGGCCGGACAACCACGGCCCCGACGCGGCCGAGGTGCAGCGCCTCAAAGACCTGCACGCGCGCGCGACGGGAGCTACGCGGCCTGGTCGCTCTGCTCGACGACCCGGAAGGAAGGCGTCCCGTGGGGGAGCTCGAAAAACTCGGGGTTGACGCAGCCGCGCTCGTCGGCCCGGTGCTGGTAGCAGGCCGACACCTCGGCCCGGCACATCGGCAGCGGCTGCCGGACCGCCCGTACCGCCCCGAAGCCGCCCTTCCGGCCCCGCGCCTCGTCGAGGAGCTCGAGGTCGATCTCGACCGCGAAGACGTTCTGCATGCAGCCGACGTACGTCCGGCCCCACTCCCTGTACGCGTACAGGAACGGGCACGCGCGCTCGAGACAAGCGGCCGGGTACACGACCTTGTCGCAATGCACCTGGCACCGCCGACACTCGGTCTCCTCCTGAGGTCGGAGCGGTAGCTCGGTCCCGGTGAAGATCTGTCGCTGCACGAGCGTGTCCCCTGGATTGTTGACCGCCTCCAGGCTCCTCGCAAGACTTGACAGGGCGTGTCTGCGGGTGTAGGCCGCGGCGCTCAGACGCTCGCCGGTGATGCGCCGGACCACGTTCAAGACGTCCATCGCCGTGAACGCCTCGTAGTCGGGGTCGAGGCCCCGCTCGTCGTCGTCGGCGCGGAACCAGAAGGCTTGCACGGTGGTCATGCCGAGCTCTTTCGCACCGCGCATGTCCTCGTAGCGGCGGTCTCCGACGAAGAGGGCGTCCTCCGGCTCGATCTCGAGCGCCGAGAGCGTCGCCTCGAAGATCGCGGGGTGCGGCTTCCGCAGGCCCACCTCGGAGGAGAAGACGGCGGCGTCGAGGCGCTCCGCGAGCCCCATGTCCGCGAGATCGCGGTGGAGGAGCCAGCCCGGGTCGAAGGCGTTCGAGACGAGGCCGGTCAGGAGGCCCGCGCTCACGGAGCGAGTCGAGCAGCGCGTGGGTATGGGCGCCGAGCATCCGCGCCGGTGCCCACGCCGCGTGCTCGGCCGCGAGGAAGCGATCGAGCTCGTCGTCACCGAGCTCGACGCCGAAGCCGCCGAGCAGGTCGCGAATCATCCCTGGGTACTCGACCTCCTCGATCGAGCCCGGCACGAAGAGCAGCGGAAGGTAGTGCTCCCGGAAGACCGCCGCCGTTTCCTCGTGGCCGGGCAGCCCATCGCGCTCGAGCGTCGCGAGGCCGGCCTCCCAGCCCGCGGCGAGAAGCTCCTCGTCGTAGGCGAAGTGGAAGAGCGTGTCCCCCCAGTCGAACAGAACGGCGCGCAGCACGTGGCAGAGGATAGGGTGGCGCCGCCGTGATCCGCCGCGTCCTCTACGCCCTGCTCGCGCTGGGGCCGCTCGTCATCGCCGTCGACAAGCTCACCGAGGTCGGCGACATCACGCTGTTCGTCCTCGCCGCGCTGGCGCTCATCCCGCTCGCCTGGCTGATCGGGGAGGCGACCGAGCATGCCGCACACCACACGGGGCCGGGGATCGGGGGCTTCCTGAACGCCACGTTCGGAAACGCCCCGGAGCTGATCATTGCGCTGATCGCCGTCAATTCCGGGCTTACCGAAGTCGTGCGCGGCTCCCTCACCGGCAGCGTGATCGGGAACCTCCTGCTCGTCCTCGGCTTCTCGCTCGTCTTCGGCGGCGCGGGCCGCCTCGACCGCGAGTCCAGCCTTACCTCGTTCGCGCTCGTCGCCTTCGCCGTCGTCCTTTTCCTGATCCCGTCCATCCCGGGCTGGGAGGGCGATCCCGACAGGCGCTCGCTGGCAGTTGCCTCCGTCCCGGTGTCGATCGTGCTCCTGCTCGTCTACGTCGTCGTCACCTGGTACTCGCTCCGCCGCCACCGCTCGCTCCACGTCTCCGACGAGGCAGCCGTCATGAGAGCCTGGTCGCTGCCGCTCTCGCTCGGCGTGCTCGCCGCCGCGACCGTCGTCACCGCGTTCGTCGCCGAGACGCTCGTCCACACCCTCCAGGCCTTTGCCGACGAGGTGGGGCTGACGGACTTCTTCGTCGCCGCGGTGATCGTCGCCATCGTCGGGAATGCGGCCGAGCACGGCGGGGCGGTCGTGGTCGCCTACCGCGGGAACATCAAGCTCGCCGCCGAGATCGCGCTCGCCTCGAGCGCCCAGGTGGCGGTGTTCCTCATCCCGGCGGTCGCTCTGCTCTCGTGGCTGATCGAGCCGCTGGCGCTGTCGTTCCGCCAGGTCGAGCTCCTGGCGATGGGAGGCTCCGTCGTGTTCGCGGCGCTCCTCCTCTTCAACGGCCACTCGAGCCGCTGGCGCGGCGCGATGCTGATCACCGCATACGTGGGAGTGGCGATCGGCTTCTACGCCGTGGGCGATCGCTAGCGGCGCCCTAGCGGCGCAGAGGTTTGATGGGAAATGCCGCCGCCGCCGGGGGCGCTCCAGACCAAGCCGGGCAGCGCGGTCGTCGCGGCGCGTAGCAGCGCTACGTGTCGCGGGCGAACGTGCTGATCCGGCGCCGTGTCTGGTGCGTCATCCGGCCCGGTGGAGTTTCGCGTCAGGCCTCTGCGCCGCTAGTAGGTTCGGTTAACCCGACCTCAGTTCTCGCGCTCGCCTCATTGTCGAGCGGAATCGCGGTTGAAACCATCGATTCGCACCCGAGGCCCTCAGGAGGTCCGTAGAGTGGCGACCATGGCTACCGATACGCAGCAGACTCAGAGCACGCAACCCAGCACCGACGCCGTCGTGACCGCGCGCGGCGTCACCCGCGTCTACGGGGAGGGCGACACCGCGGTGAACGCCCTCTGCGGCGTCGACCTCGACGTCGAGCGCGGCAAGCTCACCGGAATCATGGGCCCCTCGGGGTCCGGGAAGTCCACCCTCATGCACATCCTCGCCGGGCTGGACAAGCCCACGGAGGGCGAGGTCGCGATCGACGGGACGGGCATCGCCGAGCTCAGCGACACCGAGCTGACGAAGCTCCGCCGCAAGCACATCGGCTTCGTCTTCCAGTTCTTCAACCTCCTGCCGATGCTGACCGCCGAGGAGAACATCCTCCTCCCGCTCGAGCTCGGCGGCAACAAGATGGACAAGGACTGGAACGACTCCGTGATCGAGCGAGTGGGGCTCGCCGACCGGCGCACGCATCGACCCTCCGAGCTCTCGGGCGGCCAGCAGCAGCGCGTGGCGATCGCCCGCGCCCTCATCTCCAAGCCGACGGTCGTCTTCGCGGACGAGCCGACCGGCAACCTCGACTCGACCACATCCCAGGAGATCCTCGACCTCCTGCGCGAGTCCGTCGACACCCTCGGCCAGACCTTCGTCATGGTCTCCCACGACCCGAAGGCGACCGCCATCGCCGACCGGACGCTCTTCCTCGCCGACGGCCTCATCGTCAAGGAGCTCGGCAAGGCGACGCCGCACGAGGTCCTCGAGACGATGGAGCAGGTCAGCCACAGGTGATCCGGGTCGCCCTCAGAGGCCTCCTCGGTCGCAAGCTCAGGGCAACCCTTACCGCGATCGCGATCATCCTGGGCGTCGCGATGGTGAGCGGCACCTACGTCCTCACCGACTCGATCGACCGCGCGTTCGACAACATCTTCACGGACAGCCGGCAGGGCTCCAACGCGGTCATCAGCGGCAAGTCGGCCTTCGACCTCAGCGAAGGAAGCGGCGCCACCGCGCCCTCCTTCGACGAGTCCCTGCTCGCCGAGGTCCGGTCGGTTCCCGACGTCGCCGAGGCAGAAGGCAGCGTCGACGGCGAGGCACAGTTCATCGGGGACGACGGGAAGGCGATCGTCTACGGCGGCGCGCCGAACCTCGGCTTCTCGATCGCGAACGGCGACAGCCGCTTCAACCCCCTCGACCTCGTCGAGGGCGCCTGGCCCGCCGAACGGGCAGGTCGTCGTCGACGCGTCGACAGCCGACAAGGAAGGCTTCCAGGTCGGCGACACCGTCGGCGTCCAGGGCGCCGGACCGGGTGCAGGAGCTCGACATCTCCGGCATCGTCAAGTTCGGATCCGTCTCGACGATCGGCGGCGCGACGCTCGCCGGCTTCGACCTCCCGACCGCCCAGCGGATCTTCGCCAAGAAGGGCAAGCTCGACGAGATCGCCGTGGCCGCGCGGTCCGGCGTCTCGGACGAGCAGCTCGTCCAGGACCTGCGGCCGATCCTCCCCGCCAACACCGAGGTGCAGACGGCGGCCGAGCAGGCCAGGAGTGACGCCGAGGACACCGACGAGTTCATTTCGTTCCTCCAGACGTTCCTGCTCGTGTTCGCCGGCGTCGCACTCTTCGTCGGCTCCTTCGTGATCGCGAACTCGCTCTCGATCACGATCGCGCAGCGCACGCGTGAGTTCGCCACCCTGCGGACGATCGGCGCCTCGCGCCGTCAGGTCCTGACCTCGATCATCGTCGAGTCGCTCGTCGTCGGGGTCATCGCCTCGGTGATCGGGCTCTTCCTCGGGCTCGGGCTCGCCAAGGTCCTCTTCTGGCTCTTCGACGCGGTCGGGTTCACCCTCCCGAACACCGGCCTCCTCTTCGAGACGCGCACGATCGTCGTGGCGCTCCTCGTCGGCGTCCTCGTCACCCTCGCGGCAAGCCTGCGCCCGGCCATTCGCGCCACGCGGGTGCCGCCGATCGCGGCCGTGCGCGAGGGCGCGACGCTGCCCGAGTCGCGCTTCGCGCGCTTCCGGACGATCGGCGCGATCCTCCTGACGCGCGCTCGGCTTCGCCGCGCTGCTCTTCGGGCTCTTCGGAAGCGGCCTCGACACGACCCAGATCCTGCTCTTCATGGGCGTGGGCGCGCTGCTCGTCTTCTTCGGCGTCGCGCTCTTCGCCTCGAAGCTCGTCCCGGCCGCTCGCCACGGCCCTCGGCTGGCCCGCGGCCAAGCTGGGCGGCGCCTCCGGCCAGCTCGCCCGCGGAAACGCGAAGCGAAACCCGCAGCGCACGGCCTCGACCGCGGCCGCACTCATGATCGGCCTTGCGCTGGTGACGCTCGTCGCCGTCCTCGGCCAGGGCATCCGCTCGACGTTCACGGACGCCGTCGACAGGATCTTCATCGCCGACTACGCGATCACCGCGCAGAACAACTTCTCCCCGATCCCCGTCGAGGCCGCCGACGCCGCCGCGGGAGGCGCCCGGAGTTCGGGAGGTGGCGAGCGTCCGCACGGGTGAGGCCCTCGTCTACGGCGAGCCTTCGTCCGTCACCGCCGTCACGCCGAACAGCGGCAGCGCCATCGACCTGGAGTGGAAAGACGGGTCGCAGGCCGTCTTCTCCGAGCTCCGCGCCGACGGCGCCTTCGTCGACGACGGCTTCGCCGACGACCACAACCTGACGGTCGGCTCGCCGATCTCGATCACGACCCCAGCCGGCAAGCAGCTCGACCTGACGGTCAGGGGCATCTTCGACCCGCCTGCCGGCGGCTCGCCCTTCGGCAATGTCACGTTCTCGAGCGACACGTTCGACGCAGAACTACGACCAGCCGCAGAACCTCTACTCGTTCGTCGAGACCGACGGCGGCGTCACGGACGCGAACACGCAGTCGCTCGAGAACGTGCTCGCCGACTTCCCCAACGCCAAGGCGCAGACGCGCGAGGAGTTCAAGGACAACCAGGTCAGCTTCCTCAACAACATCCTCAACATCCTCTACGTGCTGCTCGCGCTGTCCGTCGTCGTCAGCCTCTTCGGCATCGTCAACACGCTCGTCCTGACCGTGTTCGAGCGCACGCGCGAGCTCGGGCATGCTGCGGGCGATTGGCATGACGCGCCGCCAGGTCCGCCGAATGATTCGCTACGAGAGCGTGATCACCGCACTGATCGGCGCCGTCGCTCGGAATCATCCTCGGGATCGTCCTCGCCGGCCTGCTCGTCTGGCGTGTCGACTTCATCGACTTCTCGCTGCCCATCGGCCAGGTCATCATCTTCGCCGTCGCCGCGGTCATCGTCGGGATCATCGCCGCCATCTTCCCCGCGCGGCGCGCCGCCCGGCTCAACCCGCTCCAGGCACTGCAGTACGAGTAACCGATGATCCGCGTCGCTCTCAGAGGACTGCTCGGCCGCAAGCTCAGGGCGACGCTCACCGCGCTCGCGATCATCCTCGGGGTCGCGATGATGAGCGGCACCTACGTCCTCACGGACACGATCGACAAGGCGTTCGCGACCATCTTCGACGAGTCCTATGCGGGGACCGACGTCGTCGTCTCGGGGAAGGGCGCCGAAATCAGCTTCCAGGGCATCGAGGCGGAGGCCCCGCCCGTCGACGAGTCGGTGGTCGATGAGGTCGCCGCGCTCCCGAACGTCGAGGCCGCGTCCGGCTCGGTCGCGGACGAGACCAACACGAAGATCATCGGCTCCGACGGCAAGGCGATCAACACCCAGGGCGCACCCAGCCTCGGCTTCGGCATCGAGACCGGCCCCGAGGTCGACCGCTTCAACCCGCTCAACCTCGTCGAGGGCACGTGGGCCCAAGGGGACGGCCAGGTAGTGATCGACGCGGGCACGGCGGACCGGGAGGACTACCAGGTCGGAGACACGATCCAGATCTCGACGCTCCAGCCGAAGCAGGACTTCGAGGTCACCGGGATCGCCAAGTTCGGCGACGTCAACTCCCTCGGGACGGCGACCTTCGCCATCTTCGACCTCGCCACCGCGCAGCAGCTGCTCGACCGGGAAGGCCAGGTCGACACCATCTCCGTCGCCGGCGTCAAGGGAACGACTCCGGAGCAGCTGATCGACGAGATTCAGCCGGTCCTCCCCGGCCGACGCGCAGGTGCGCTCGGCCGAGGTCGAGGCGCAGGAGGACAAGGACGAGATCAGCGAGTTCACGAACTTCATCCAGTACTTCCTGCTTGCCTTTGCGGGCATCGCGCTCTTCGTCGGCGCTTTTGTCATCTTCAACACGCTCTCGATCACCGTCGCGCAACGCACCCGCGAGTTCGCGACCATGCGCACGATCGGCGCCTCGCGCCGCCAGATCCTCTGGTCGGTGATCGTCGAGGCGCTGACGATCGGGATCATCGCCTCGATCATCGGCCTCTTCGCCGGCTTCGGCCTGGCGATCGGCCTGAACGAGCTCTTCAAGGCGCTCGAGCTCGACCTGCCCACGACGGACACCGTCTTCGCGACACGGACGATCGTGGTCTCGCTGCTCGTCGGGACGATCATCACGCTGGTCGCGGGGCTCTTCCCCGCCATCCGGGCGACGCGCGTGCCGCCGATCGCGGCCGTGCGCGAGGGTTTCACCCTCCCACCCGGGCGCTTTCACCGGTTCACGCCGTACATCGCGCGTCGGAGTCCTCGCGCTCGCGCTCTTCCTGCTCGGCTACTCCATGTTCCGCGACAACCTGGACACGGCGACCCGCCTGCTCTCCATCGCCGGCGGCGTCCTGCTGCTCTTCACCGGTGTGGCAATGATCTCGTCGCACCTCGTCAGGCCGCTCGCGTGGCTCGTCGGCTGGCCGGCGCGGGCGATGGGCGGCGCCTCCGGCAAGCTGGCCAGCGACAACTCGGCCCGAAACCCCGGCAGGACGGCAGCTACGGCCGCAGCCCTCATGATCGGCATCGCGCTCGTCACCTTCGTGGCCGTGCTCGCCAACGGCATGAAGGCCTCGAACCGCGAGGCGATCGAGGAGCAGGTCAGCGCGGACTACGTCGTCACGGCCCAGGACGGCTTCACGCCGTTCGTCGCCGCGGCCGGCGACGAGATCGCCAGCTCCCAGGACGCGGAGGTCGTGGCGAACGTCCGCTCCGACCTCGGCAAGGTCGGCGATGCCTCCACCTACGTGACCGGGATCGATCCCGACACGATCCTCGAGACGTACACGTTCGACTGGAAGGAAGGCGACGACTCCGTCGCTCGGAACCTGGGGCCGAACGACGCCATCGTCGATGCCAACTTCGCCGAGGACCACGACATCGCCGTCGGCGACAGGATCTCGATCCTCACTCCCTCGGGGAAGACCCTCGAGCAGCGCGTGCGCGGCCTCTACGAGCCGCCGCCCTTCTACCCCCTCCTGGGCGGCGTCTCCGTGACGACGGAGAGATTCGACTCCGTCTACGATCGCCCGCGGAACCAGTTCACGTTCGTCAACGTCTCCGGTGAACCCTCGGACGCGACCACCGAGGAGCTAACGACCGCGGTCGCCGACTTCCCGGACGCCAAGGTGCAGACCCGAGAGGCGTGGATCGACCAGCAGGACGAGGACTTCAACCAGTTCCTCATCATGCTGTACGTCCTGCTCGCCCTCTCGGTGATCGTGAGCATCTTCGGAATGGTCAACACGCTCGTCCTCTCGGTCTTCGAGCGGACGCGCGAGCTCGGGATGCTCCGTGCGGTCGGCATGACCCGCCGGCAGGCGCGCAGCATGGTTCGACACGAGAGCGTGATCACCGCCTTGATCGGCGCCGCGCTCGGGCTCCCGCTGGGCGTCTTCCTCGCCGCCCTGGTCACACGGGCGCTCCAGGAGTTCGACGTCCGCTTCTCGATCCCGTGGGGCCAGCTGGTCTTCTTCGCGATCGTGGCCGTGATCGTCGGGGTGATTGCGGCGATCATGCCGGCCCGCCGCGCGGCCAAGCTCAACGTCCTGCGGGCGCTCCAGTACGAGTAGCCGGAGAGGGGGCGCGGTCGGCGACGAGGTCTTCGAGCCTCGGGTCGCTGACCCTGATGCCCTTCCGCTCGCCGTGTCCACTCCGTCTACGCGGGCGGCAGAAAAGCGGATTGCCCTCCGAGAAGGTCTGGTAGGGTCCCGCGCTCGCGCGGAGAAGCGCGACGGAGAGCCCTTTGCCGACCGCCGCACGCCTCACGACGCTCGTTCTCGTCCTCGTCGCGACACTCGCCCTCGCCGGGGCGGTGGGGGCGGATCCGGACGCGATCGACACGAAGCGCGCCGAGGCCGAGCAAGTGCTCGCACAGATCCACGAGCTGGACATGGAGCTCGAGCTCGCGATCGAGGCGTGGAACGGCGCCAATCTGCGCCTGGAGCAGCTGGAAGGCCAGCTCGCCGTCAACAAGCAACGCCTGGAGATCGCGAAGGCGAGCCTGCGTCGCGCCAGGACGACGGTCGACCAGCGGCTCGTCGAGCTCTACCAGGGCGGCGAGATCGACGTCGTCGAGGTCATGCTCGGCGCGACCAGCTTCGACGACCTGCTCGACGGCCTCGACACGGCCAGCAGGGTGGCGGAAGACGACGCTCGCATCCTCGATCAGGTCCGTCGCTCCAAAGCCGAGGTCGAGCGGCAGCGCCAGGCGATCGAGCGTGCCCTTGCCCGGCAGCGTGAGATCGTCGCCGAGCGCGCCGCGCGACGCGACGAGATCGAGCAGGGCCTTGCCGAGCGGCGGGCGCTCTACGACTCGGTCCGCGAGGAGATCGCCGTGCTCGAGGAGCAAGAGCGCCGGCGGCAGGCGCGGCTCGCTGCCCAGGCTCGCCGCCAGGCGGCCGCCATCGAGCGGCGAGAGGCCGAGGCCGAAACGCGCCAGACGCGTCAGACCGCCCGCAATTCCGAGGGCGAGCAGGCCGAGCAGGCTCCTGCCTCCACTCCTGCGCCCGCTCCGAGCCCGAAGCCGAAGCCGAAGCCGAGCCCGGCGCCCTCGCCGCCGCCCGCGGGGCCCGGACACCCCGAAGTCGTGCCCATCGCCCTCCGCTACCTCGGCGTCCCTTACCGCTGGGGCGGGGCGTCTCCGTCGGGCTTCGACTGCTCCGGCTTCACGATGTACGTCTACGGGAAGATCGGGATCTCGCTCCCGCACCTCGTCTCGTGGCAGTACCGCTACGGCCGCCAGGTCTCACGCTCGCAGCTCGCGGCCGGCGACCTGGTCTTCTTCAACGGCCTCGGGCACGTGGGGATCTACATCGGTGGCGGACGCTTCGTCCACGCCCCGCACACGGGCGACGTGGTCAAGATCTCGAGCATCTGGGAATCCTGGTACCGCTCCGCCTGGGTCGGCGCCAGGCGGCTATAGCCAAGTACCCCTTTGACTCGGCGGGCGGAGAAAGCTCTCCGGCCCGCGACACGCGGATCGCGCGCTTGCCGAAGTCCTGCTCCGAGAGCTCGCGCACGACACCGTGCGCCTTCTCCGCCGGGTCGCGAGCGGCGGCTCCCGCCCCCACGAGCGCCGTGGGCGCAAGCTTTCCCTTCACCCACGAGCCGTCGCCGCGAAGCGTGACCCGGAGGACGCCGCTCACCCCGCCGCCGCCGTCGGTCGAGAACGTGTGGTGCCCGACGAAGTTACCCAGGCTGTAGGCGATCAGCCGCTCCTTGTACCACTCCATCCCCCGCAGGACGTGCGGCCCATGGCCGACGACGAGGTCGGCGCCCGCGTCGACCACGGCGTGCGAGAACGAGCGCAGGTCGCCGCGCTGCTCTCCCAGGTAGGTCTCCATGCCGCCGTGGAACCCGGGAAGCGCCCGACCCCTCGGCGCCGCCGTGGAAGGTGACGAGCACGATGTCGGCCCACCGGTCGGCCCTCTCGACGAGACGGGCCGCGCGGGTAATGTCCAGGAGGCTCTCGGCGGTCGAGTAGAAGCCGAAGCCGAGGGCGGCCACGCGCACCGGCTGCTCCTGGAGCCGCGTGATCTGGCCGACCTGGCCGGTGTATGCGAGCCCGGCCCGCTCGAGCGCCCTGATCGTCTCTGCCTGTCCCTCCGGGCCGTAGTCGTATGCATGGTTGTTCGCGACGCTCAGCACGGTGAAGCCGGCAGCGGCGAGCCCCTTCGCATACGACGGCGGCGTTCGGAACGCGAAGCAGTTGGCGCCTCCCCCGCCGCACTTCGAGCTGCCTTCGTCGGTCAGCGCCTGCTCGAGGTTTCCGAGGACGACGTCACCCCGGAGCAGGCCGCTCACTCCCGCAAAGAGGCTCTCCGGCCCGCCGGAGGGCCGAAACCCGTCGCGTCCCATGGCGATGTCGCCGACGGCCGCGATCGTGACCTTCCCCTCGACGGGCGGATCTTCCGTCGGGGCCGGCTCGGTCGACGTTGCCTCGGGAGCTTCGGTGGTGGTCGGCGCTGCGGGATTGTCGGACGTCGAGATCGTCGGAGCGGCGTCGGAACCGCCGCGAGAAGCCAGCGCGACGCCGAGACCGACGAGCGAGACGACGCCCGCGAGCAGCGCGACGCCGCGTATCCGCGCGCGCTTCCGCCGTGCCGCCCGCTGCCGCCGCGCAGCCAGCTCTTCTCTCGAGTACTGCACCATCCGATGATAGAGAGGCGATCTGCGGGCGCTGTTGCTAGTACGGGGAGGGCGCCGCACCCGCGACGTCGGATACCGGCGAGCCCGTGAGCGCGCGCGGGATGCGCTCGATCGCCTGCTCGACATCCTCGGCGAAGACGTCCAGGTGCGTCACGGCTCGAAGCACGTTTCGCTTCGCGGCGAACGAGAGAAGGATGTCGTCGGCCCGCAGCCGCGCAACCGCGTCGTCGGCGCCGAGCCCGAGCGCGCCCACGTCGAGGAGGACGAAGTTCGTCTCGACCTGTTCGAGGTCGACCGGAAGCCCGGCCTCCACGAGGCCCTCGGCCAGCCGCCTTGCGTTTGCGTGGTCGTCGGCCAGCCGGTCGAGATGGTGGTCGAGGGCGTAGAGCCCCGCCGCCGCGACGATCCCTGCCTGGCGCATGGCGCCTCCGAAGAGATGCTTCAGCCGCCGCGCCTTCGCCATCCGCTCGTGCGAGCCGGCGACCAGCGCGCCGAGCGGGCATCCGAGCCCCTTGGAGAGGCAGAGGCTGACGGTGTCGAACTCGCGTCCATACTCGGCGGCCGAGGTTCCGCTCGCGACGGCCGCGTTCAGGAGCCGTGCGCCGTCCAGGTGGGCGGCGAGCCCGTGGCGCCGGGCCTCCGCGGTCACCTCGCGCACCTGGCCGAGCGGCCACACGCGCCCGCCGCCGCCGTTGTGCGTGTTCTCGACGCAGACGAGCCGGGTGGGCGCCATGTGCAGGTCGGCGCTCGGGTTGACGGCCCCGCGAAGCTGCGCGGCGGTGAAGCGGCCGTCCTCGGTCCGGAGAGACTTCATCACGAGTCCCGAGTGCACCGCCGGGCCTCCGAGCTCGTAGCGGAAAATGTGGGCGGCGCCCTCCGCGATCACCTCGTCGCCGGGCTCTGTGAGGGCTCGGAGTGCGATTTGGTTCGCCATGGTCGCCGTGGGAACGAAGACCGCCTCCTCGTGTCCGAGCAGCTCAGCGCTCCGCTCCTCGAGCGCGATCACGGTCGGGTCCTCGCGCTTCTGCTCGTCGCCGACGACCGCCTCGGCGATCGCACGGCGCATCGCCGCAGTCGGCTGGGTGATGGTGTCCGTCCGAAGGTCGATCACGCGCTCACCGTACCTGGCGACCTCACTGCTCGCAGCCGCTCAGGCGCCCGCGCGAGCACGACGAACGCGCCCGCGGAGACGAGCAGCGCAGCGCCCCGGCCACGGAGAACGCGAGCGCGGTTCCGCCCGAGGCCGCCAGCCAGCCGGCAAGAAGGCCCCCCGCCGGAGCGGCGCCGTTGAAGGCGAAGTAGTAGAAGCCCATCATCCGCCCGCGGAGACGGTCCGGCGTTGCCAGCTGGAGGGCGGCGTTGGCGTTCGACGTCCACAGGGTGAACGCCAGTCCGGCGAGGACGAGCAGAGGCGCGACCGCCGCAAGGGTCGACTGGGTGGCCAGCGCCAGCTCGGCGAGGCCGAAGGCTGCCGTCCCGGCGAGCACGATTCGCGGGCTCGCCCGCGCGATGCTCGCCGACGCGAGCGCCCCGACGAGCGCGCCCGCGCCGAAGCACGCGGTCACGATCCCGAAGACCTCGGGCCCTTTGTGCAGCGTCTGCTTCGCCAGCACCGGCAGCAGGACGTTGAAGTTGAACGAGAACGTGGTCACGAGCAGCACCGTCACGAGCAGCGCGCCGGCGAGGGGAACTCGGCGCACGAACGCGAACGCTTCGCGGCTGCCCCTGAGGAACGTCGGTCGCTCGTCGCCGCGGTCGAGCGGCACGAGCTCGTCCTGCCGGATCAGGCGCAGGCTCGCGAGCACCGCCACGAAGCTGACGGTATTGAGCAGAAAGCATGCTCCCGGTCCGGCCGCGGCGATCACCGCTCCGCCGAGCGCTGGGCCGAGCACGCGCGTGCCGTTGAACAGGCCGGAGTTGAGGGCTACCGCGTTCGGCAGCTCATCGCGACCGACGAGCTGGAAGGTGAAGGCCTGCCGGGCCGGATGGTCGACGACCAGTGAGATTCCGCGCAGCCCGGTGAGCAGGTAGACCATCCACGGCTCCACGACCCCGCCGAGCGTCACCGCCGCGAGCGTGGCTGCGAAGACCATGGACGCGGCCTGCGTTGCGATCACCGTCCGGCGTACGTCGAGCCGGTCGACGAGCACGCCGCTGAAGAGACCGAGCGCCGTCGCCGGCAGGAACTGGCACAGCATCAGGAGGCCGACGGCCACCGGCGAGTGCGTCAACTCCAGCACCAGCCACGCCGCGGCGATGTTCTGCATCCAGGTCCCCGTGACCGAGACGACCTGTCCCGAGAAGAAGATCCTGTAGTTCCTGTGCTTGCGGAGGCTCGTCCAGGTGCGGCGGTTGGCCCGCAGGAGCGCGGCCGTCACGCGCCGTCCTCGATCAGCTTGCGAAGAGCCGGCAGTGCCCGTTCGACGGCTTGGAGCTCGTCCGGCTCGAGACGGCGAAGCCGTGCAGCAAGCCAGGCGGTGCGGCGGCTCCGCACCGACCGCAACACACGCGCGCCGGCCTCCGTCAGCTCGAGCTCGACCCGCCGGCGGTCGCGTTCCGACCGGCGTCGCGCCACGAGGCCGGCAGCCTCGAGCCGGTCGACGTAGGCGGTCATGGCCGGCGGCGACACTCCCTCATGTTCCGCGAGCTCGCGGACTCCGATCCCTGGATTCGACCGAATGGCCCACAGGAGCGAGGCCTGGCCACCGGTCACTCCCAGCGGCGTGAGCTCCTTGCGCAGTCGTCGGTTCAGGTGAAAGAGCGTCGGACGGAGGCCGTTCGCAACGTCCACAGGCTCAGATGTAGTTAACATCGTTAACGATTCTAGCGAGAGGCGCGAGCCCGCCGCTGTGGAAGGGAGACGGCTACCGTGGGCCGCATGGACCTCGCCCTGCTCGAGAAGGCGCTTGCCGAACGCGGCCAGCCCCCGTACCGAGCGAACCAGGTCTGGTCGTGGGCCGCCCGCGGCGCGGCCGGCTACGAGGAGATGACCAACCTCCCGGCGGCGCTCCGCACCGACCTCGCGGCGTCACTCCCCTTCTCGACGCTGCGGCTCGAGCACGAAGCACGCTCCCGGGACGGGACGGTGAAAGCACTTTTCCGAACGCGGACGGCCATCCGGTCGAAGCCGTCCTCATGCGCTACCGCGACGGGCGACGCTCGCTCTGCCTCTCATCCCAGTCCGGCTGCCCGCTCACGTGCACGTTCTGTGCCACCGGCACGATGCGCTTCGGTAGGAACCTGACGCCGTGGGAGATCCTCGACCAGGCCCTCCACTTCCGTCGCGCGGAGGCTGTGAACCACGCGGTCTTCATGGGCATGGGAGAGCCGCTTCTCAATCTCGATTCGGTGCTGGCCGCCGCGCGCCGCCTGCCTGACCTCGGGATCACGCACCGTCGGACGACGATCTCGACAGTCGGCTGGCTCCCCGCCTTGCGCCGGTTCGTCGACGAGGTCGAGGAGCCGATCCGGCTGGCGCTTTCGCTCCACGCTCCCGAGAACGCACTCCGCTCCGAGCTCATGCCGGTCAACGACCGCTACCCGCTCGAGGACGTGCTCGCCGAGTGCCGCCGCTACGTCACGCTCCGCGGGCGCCGGGTCTTCATCGAGTACGTGATGCTCGCCGGCGTCAACGACACGGTCGGACAGGCCCGCGCGCTCGCCCGCCTCCTCGGCTCGAAGGACTTCAAGGTCAACCTGATCCCGTACAACCCGACCGGCCTCTTCGACGGCTCCTCACGCGAGGCGATCTCCGCCTTCCGCGCGGCGCTCGTCGCGCACGGAGTTCCGGCGACGATCCGCTTGACGCGCGGGCGAGACATCGAAGCCGCCTGCGGCCAGCTGGCGGTGTCGCGCTAGACCGCGGGCTCGCGAACGCAGCCCGACCTGCCGGCATCGGCCGCGACCACTCCGTGCTCTTTGCGCCTCGCGCAAATCTCGCAACGATCCGGCACACACGCGCGCGTTTCTTCTCGTTAGCGTCGAAAGCGGGTGGTGGCCCGGGGTGGCCCCAGGCGCCCGAGGAGCGAGGGGCCGTCGCGGCCCGCCTACGCAGAGAGCCTGGCAGCAAGGTCTACGTGTCCACCTTCGCCGGCGAACTCCGCAGCAGTACGACCATCGTCCGCGACAAGCGCAGGATCGGCGCCGTGCGCAAGCAAGAGCTCCACCAGCTGCGCGTTTCCGTTCTGGGCAGCGGCGTGGAGCGCCGTGAAGCCGCCGCGCTGGCGCACGTTCGGATCGGCCCCGCGCTCGAGCAGGAGCGCCGCCGTCTCCGTCTCCCCGGCCGCAGCTGCGCTCTGCAGCGGCGTCACCCGCAGCTCCTCGTTCCGGGCTACGACGTCGACGGGCGCCCCGCGCTCGACTAGCAGCCGCGCGGTCGCCGGGTGCCGGAAGAACGCAGCGAGATGGAGCGGAGTGAACCCATCGTCAGCCCATGCCGACACGAGCCCCGCTTCGGCGTCGAGCAGCTCGCCGACCCGCTCGGTGTGACCCAACGCCGCAGCCTCGAAGATGTCCAGCGTGGGCTCTTCGGCCAGGAGCTCGTCAACCCGCGCTGGTCGCCGCGATAGACGGCAGCGAGCAACTTACTCAACGTCGCCGCCTCCCGCGACGCCCGATCTGAGCGCGGCCGCCGCCCCCCGTGCGACGTCCCGCTCCTCCGGGAGCTCGGCGGTCTCCGCGCGCTCCTCGAGCAAGCCCAGCACGCTTCCGTCGCCCGCCGCTGCGAGGTTCTGCATGGCAGCGATCCTCTCCGCCGGCTCCTTCGAGTGCATTCTGCGCCGAAGGTCGGGGAGGACGTCGTGCACGGCTGTAGGCCCAAGATTGATGAGCGCAGAGACGGCGGCGTCCCGAACGTCGAGGTCGCGGTCGCGGGTGAGCGAGAGGATGAGTCGGGTCCCACCGTCGCCGAGAACGTCGGCCGCGGCGCCCGGCACCCACGCTCGCACGCGGCGATCGCGGTGGCGCGAGAGCTCGTCGAGCGCGACCGCGGCCCGCCCCGCGTTCTTCCGCATCGTCTCGAGCTCCTGCCGGAGCCTGTCCTCGCCTTCAGGCCCGGCCTCGATCGCCGCCGCCACCGCCTCTGCGCGGTCGTCTCGCCAGAGACCTTCGAACCGCGCGAGCGTCCGGCTCGTCCAACCTCTCGCTTCGAAGCGTCGGCGGAGAGCGCGCTGGAAGCTTTCCTCTTCAGCGGCGCGTTCCAGGAGGATTTCCTGGAGGAGCGGGCGCCCCTCCGGACCCAGCTCCTCCGCGAAGCGCTCGACCGCGGTCACGAACTCTTCGCCCTGATGTTCTTGTGCGAGCGCATCGACTCGCACGCCGATCTCCTGCCGGGTGCGCCTCACGCGCCCTTCTGGGCCTCGAGCGCTTCCCCCTCCGCCCGGCCCGGACCGGGATCGGGGTGCTCGTCGAAGCCGTACTTGACGACGGCGCGCTTGGCCGCCTTGACCTCGTCGAGTCGGCGGACCGGCCGCCGGTGCGGCGCGTCTTTCAGCATCTGCGGATCGGAGACCGCCTCCGCAGCGATCGCGCGCATCGCCTCGACGAACTCGTCGAGCGTCTCCTTCGGCTCCGTTTCCGTCGGCTCGATCATGAGCGCCTCGGGCACGATCAGCGGGAAGTAGATGGTCGGTGGATGGAAGCCGTAGTCCATCAGCCTCTTTGCGACGTCGAGAGCGCTGATCCCGTGGTCGCGCTTGAGGCTTCGAGCCGAGAGAACGAACTCGTGCATGCAGAGCCGGTCGAACGGGAGGTCATAGTCGTCCCGCAGCCGCGCCAGCAGGTAATTGGCGTTCAGGACTGCGTCCTCGGACATCGCTCGTAGTCCCGGGCCGTATGCGCGGATGAACGCGTACGAGCGCACGAACACGCCGAACGGCCCGCAGAAGCCGCGGACCTTGCCGATCGACTTCGGCCGGTCGTAGTCGAGCCGGAACTCCTCCCCCTCACGGACGACCGCCGGCACGGGGAGGAAGGGCTCGAGCGACTCGCGTACGGCGATCGGGCCGCCCCCGGGCCCGCCACCGCCGTGTGGCTGAGAGAAGGTCTTGTGCAGGTTGATGTGGACGATGTCGAAGCCCATGTCGCCGGGCCGCGAGATTCCACAGACGGCGTTCAGGTTGGCGCCGTCGTAGTAGAGGAGCGCGCCGGCCTCGTGGAAGATCGTCGAGACCTCCTCGATGTGCTCGTCGAACAGGCCGAGTGTCGATGGGTTGGTGAGCATGAGACCCGCGGTGCGCTCGTCGACCTTGGCGCGAAGGTCGTCAAGGTCGAGATTCCCGCGCTCGTCTGTCTCCACCTTCTGCAGCTCGAAGCCGGCCATGGCGACGCTGGCGGGGTTCGTTCCGTGTGCCGTATCCGCGGTGATAACCACGCGCCGCTGCTCGGATTCGCCGCGGTCAGCGAAGTACGCGCGCATGAGCATGAGGCCGGTGAGCTCGCCCTGGGAGCCCGCGGCCGGTTGCAAGGAGACCGCGTGCAGGCCGCACACCTCGGCCAGGATCTCCTGCAGCCGCCACATGAGCTCCAGTGCGCCCTGCGAAGCCTCCTCCTCCTGGAAGGGATGCAGGTCGCGAAAGCCCGGCAGGTTGACGACGCGTTCGTTCACCCTTGGGTTGTGCTTCATCGTGCACGAGCCGAGCGGATAGAACCCGGTGTCGATCCCGAAGTTGCGGTCCGCGAGGGCAGTGAAGTGGCGCACCAACTCGGGCTCGGAGAGCTCAGGGAGACGAAGAGGCGTGCGTCGCGCCGAGCGCTTCCGGAACGTCAGCCTTCGGGAGGTCGTAGCTCGGCAGCGTGCCTGCACGGCGTCCGGGCTTCGACTTCTCGAAGATCAGCTTCATCCTCCCACCTCGCTCAGAACCTCGGCCAGCCGGTCGAGGTCGGCTGGGCTACGCTTCTCCGTCACGGCCACGAGCAGAGCGTCGTCGAGGCCTTCGTAGTCCCGCCCGAGCGCGTAGCCCGGATGGACTCCTCGCTTGCGAGCCTCGCGGACAACGTCCTTGGCGCTCCGTCCGACTCGGACGGCAAACTCCTTGAACGTTGCCTGCTCCGGAAACACCAGCGGAAGCCCCAGTCGCTCCTTGCCGTACTCGCCGAGGCTCATGCAGGTCTCCCCCAGCTCCTGTAACCCATGCGGGCCCAGCCAGGAGAGATGGACGAGCCCGGCAAGGGCCAGCAGCGTCTGGTTTGTCGTGATGTTCGAGGTCGCCTTCTCGCGGCGGATGTGCTGCTCCCGGGTCTGCAGGGTCAGGACATAGCCGCGCTCGCCGCGGAGATCGGTCGTCTCGCCCACGATCCGGCCTGGCATGCGCCGGATGAACTCAGAACGGGCGGCGATGAACCCATAGTGTGGACCACCGTAGGACTGGTAGTTGCCTGCGCTCTGACCCTCGCCGATCGCTAGCGCACAGCCGTAGGCGCCCGGCGCTTCGAGGATGCCGAGCGACACCGGATCCACATGCGCGACCGGTAGTGCTCCCGCCTCGGCGCCGGCTGCCGCGAGCTCGGGCGCCGCCTCGAGGCAGCCGAAGAAGTTCGGCTGCTGGAAGATGACGCACGCGGCATCGGTGGAAGCTGCGCGGACCTCATCGGGGTCGGTGACGCCGCCGTGATGGCCCACCTCGACGACCTCGAGGCCGAAGCCAGGCGCGTACGTCTTCACGACCTGGCGCACCTGGGGTTCAGCGTCTCGCAGAGGACCACCTTGTCGCGACCTGTGACGTGCTTGGCGACGAAACAGGCGTCGGCGGCCACGGTCGTCCCGTCATAGCCGGACGCGTTCGAGACGTCCATCCCGGTCAACTCGCAGATGACCGTTTGGTACTCGAAGATCGCCTGAAGGATTCCCTGGCTCATCTCCGGCTGGTAGGGCGTGTATGCCGTCAGGAACTCGCCCCGCGAGAGGACCGCATCGACGACGGCGGGCACGTAGTGGTCATAGATCCCGGCGCCGAGGAAGGAGAGCTCCCTTCCGGTGTCGATGTTCCGCTCGGCGAGCTCAGTCAGGTGACCGACGATCTCCTGCTCGGAGAGCGCCGGCTCGAGGTCGAGCGCCCGCTGGAAGCGAACAGCCTCGGGAATGTCCTGGAAGAGCTCATCGACGGAGGCGACGCCGATGGCGGCGAGCATCTCCTCGCGATCGTGCTCCGAAAGGGCGAGGTAGCTCACTGCTCGGCGAGAAGCCCGCGATAGGCCTCGACGTCGAGAAGCTCGTCCACTTCAGAGGCATCCGTCAGCCGGACGCGCAAGAGCCAGCCCTCGCCGTAGGGATCCTCGTTGATCGTTTCCGGCTCCGAGACGACCTTGCCGTTCACCTCCGTGACCTCCCCGGAGAGTGGAGCTATCACGTCGCTCACAGCCTTTACCGACTCCACCTCGCCGTAGCTCTCGCCTCGCGCCACCGACGAGCCTTCCTCGGGCGGCTCGAAATGAACGATCTCTCCGAGCGCGTCCTGCGCATACCAGGTGATCCCGAGCGTCGCGGAGTCGCCCTCGATCCGCGCCCAGTCGTGCTCGGGGTGGTAGCGAAGGTCGTCGGGGTAGCTCTCATCCGCTGCCACTAGGTCTCCTCTCGCTTGTAGAACGGCTTCCGGACGATACGCGCGCGCCGCGGGCGCCCGCGCAGGTCGACGGTGATCTCCGTATCGGGGGCCGCGAGGTCGGCCGGCACGTAGCCGAGCCCGATGCCCACGTCGAGCATTGGCGACAGCGTGCCCGAGGTCACCTCGCCGCCTTCAGCGATCCGCATGCCGGCCCGAGGGATGCCGGTGTCCTCCATGACGAACGCGACGAGCCGCTCCGACGTCCCCTCGTCGCGCTGACGGCGGAGAACGTCCACGCCTGTGAAGTCCTTGTCGAGCGCGCACGCCCACGCGAGCCCGGCCTCGATCGGCGTGCGCTCCTGCGAGATGTCGTTCCCGTGCAGTGGGTAGCAGACCTCCAGACGCAACGTATCGCGGGCGCCGAGCCCACACGGTTCGACTCCTCGGTCGAGGATCGCGTCCCAGAGGGCGCCCGCATCGTCGGGACGGCAGCCGAGCTCGCACCCGCGCTCGCCCGTGTAGCCCGTACCCGCGACCACACAGGTGACACCGAGGACGTCCAGATCGTCGCGGAAGGCGAACGGCTCGATCTCCACCCCGATCCGGTCGAGCGCCTGCGGTCCCTGCACCGCCAGGTACGCCCACTCGTCGGAGACGTCCTCGGTCTGGGAGAGCGCGTCGTGATCGGCTTCGACGTTGGCGGCGTTGACCACCAGGAGATAGTCGTCGTCACCTCGGCGGTAGGCGATCAGGTCGTCGACGATCCCACCGCGGTCGTTGGTCAACAGCGTGTACTGCGCTTCGCCTGCGCCGATCCTGTCGAGGTCGTTGGAGAGCCTGGCCTGAAGGTACTCGCGTGCGCCTTCGCCGGTGATCCGAAGCTCGCCCATGTGCGAAACGTCGAAGACCCCCGCTCGTGTCCTGACAGCGCGATGCTCGTCCCCGATGCCCGAATACTGCACCGGCATCTCCCAGCCCGCGAAGGGAACCAGACGCGCGCCGAGTGCGGCATGTCGCTCGTAGAGGGGCGTGCGCCGGAGCGTCTGCACCGGCGGGGATCCTATCCGCACCAGCCCGTCTCCCGGCGCCCCCAAGGGGCTTCGAGCCCCCCGTCCAAACGCTATCTCTGGACAGCGCCCGAGTGGCGCGCGAGAGCGTGTCGAGACAGTGCAAAGGGACTGCGCAGGCGAGGGCCTCCGACCGGGCTCCGGCGGCGAGCCTGCATCCGGGCTCTGGCCGCGGCTAACGGCGCCGTCGACGACCGGCGACCGGCTCTACCGTCGGCGGAGGAAGGACGGCACCTCCAGCACCCCGGAGGGGACGTCGAACTCCTCGCTCGCGGCCTCGCGCTCGACCGGCTCGTCCCGGTCTCGCAGGCGTGGCTCGCGCCGATAGGCCTTGTCGAACCCGGTGGCGATCACCGTGACCCGCACCCGGCCGCCCATCTCTTCGTCGATGACGGCGCCGAAGATGACGTTGGCGTTCAGATCCGATGCGCCGGTGACCACCTCGGCGGCCTCGTTCACTTCGAAGAGACCGAGATCGGGCCCGCCCGTGATGTTCAGGAGGACTCCGGTAGCGCCCGCGACGGAGGCTTCGAGCAGCGGCGAGGATACGGCCGCGCGAGCCGCCTCGGCGGCCCGGTTCTCCCCCTCGGCCTCGCCGATCCCCATCAGAGCGGAGCCGGCGTCGGTCATGATCGTGCGGACGTCGGCGAAGTCGAGGTTGACGAGGCCCGGAATCGTGATCAGGTCGGTGATCCCCTGGACGCCCTGGCGAAGAACCTCGTCGGCCATCCGGAAGGCGTCGACGACGGAAGTCTCCTTCTCGACGACCTGAAGCAGCCGGTCGTTCGGGATGATGATCAGCGTGTCGACGTGGTCGCGCAGCTTGCCGATGCCGGCCTGCGCCTGCTCGGCGCGACGACCACCCTCGAACCCGAAGGCCGCGTGACGACCCCGACGGTCAGCGCACCCAGCTCCCGGGAAATCTCGGCGATGACCGGGGCGGAGCCTGTCCCGGTGCCGCCGCCCTCGCCGGCCGTCACGAAGACCATGTCGGCGCCCTTGAGCGCCTCCTTCAGCTCGTCACGGGTCTCCATGGCGGCCTCGAAGCCCTTCTGCGGATCCGCGCCCGCGCCGAGGCCGCGCGTGGCTGCCGCGCCGATGTGGATCTTCTGGTCTGCCTCGACCATGAGGAGCGCCTGCGCGTCGGTGTTGACGGCGATGAACTCGCAACCGCGGAGGCCGGCCTCGACCATCCGGTTCACGGCGTTCGAGCCGCCGCCGCCCGTGCCCACGACCTTGATGACTGCCAGGTAATTGCCCGATTGATCTCTCACTGGAATCCTCTCCTGACCAGGCTAAGATTGAAGCTCAGCTTGAGCGTCGGGATGAGATTACGGCCGTCGGCGCAGGTTGTCAAACCGTATTTGCAGCGAAATTCTGCAGAAAACTCTAACCCTCTACTTGAGAGTTGAGAGTTGAGCTGGCGACGGCCCGCTCCGGCACCGACACATCGAGGTACGAGAGGGCGTCGCGCTCCGACGCGGTCATCGTGCCGAGAACCCGGGCCGCCACGGCCAGTTTCAGGCTCATCGACTCTGGCTTGCCGAGGCGCAGCTCCATCCCGTTCTCGAGGTCGAGGGCAACCGTTCCGTCGGCCGCCCGAGCCGTCTCGATCTCCTCTGGAAAGCTCGGAGGAAGATTGCGGAGCCCCGTCAGCGCCATGTGGACGCTTTCGTCGGCGACGAGCTCGCCGGGCTCGAAGACGACGTCGGGCGCGGTCCACACGACCGGGCGCTTCGTTTCGGGATTCGCGGGGCGAATGACGCGACCTTGCCTGGAGACCAGCCACGTCTCCCGGCCGTTCCTGACCACCGCGAGCGCCCGCTCGGGAACCACGAAGATCCGCAGGGTGTGCGGAAAAGCGCGGTCGATCCTGACCGACCGCACGGTGGAGAGCTCGGCCAGACTGCTCCGAAGCTCGTCCTGGTCCAGCGCGACGAGGCTCTCTCCCAGGAATGGGCGTCCAGCCTCGCGCACCGCCTGGCGAACCTCGGGTGTGGCTCCCTTCACATCGAGCTCGTGGACGCCGAAGAGCGAGGTGAAGCGGGCAGCGACGTAGCCAAGCCCGATAACGACGGCTGCGATCGCAAGGAAAGCGAGCGTGCGCAGGAGCGGTTCCCGCAGGCGGCTCGCCAGCTCGTTTGCAGGCACGAGTGCAAGGTGCGGTCGGCTAACCACGGGACCGAATTCGCCGCCCAGCGGCTCGGTCCTACCTGGAACGATGCTGAGCTACGCGTCGCCCGGGCCGGCCTCGATCAAAGCGGCGGGATCTCGATCGAGCCGAGCAGCTGCACCTCGGGCTGGAGCACGACGCCGAACTGCTCGCGGGCGCGGCGACGGGCCTCGGCGATCAGCGCGATCGCGTCGGCGGAGCGGGCCCCGTCGGCGTTCTCGATGAAGTTGGCGTGCTTCGGCGAGATCTGCGCGCCGCCGAGGGCGAAGCCGCGCAAGCCGCAGGCCTCGAGCATCCGGCCGGCGGTGAGCTCGTGCTCCGGATTCTTGAAGACGCTCCCGAACGTCCGCTTGTTGGTCGGCTGCGCCGCCTTCCGCTGTGCCTGCATCGCCGAGACGGTCTCCTTGATCTCGGCGAGCGGGCGCGGCTCGAGCGCGAGCTCTGCCTCCGCGACAACCTGGCCGTGACGAAGGCCCGACGAGCGGTAGCGCAGGCCGAGCTCGGCCGGGGTCTGCCAGCGGGCCCCGAGCGCGTCGGCGACCAGCGCCCGCCGCAGCACGCCGGCCAGATCGCCGCTGTATGCACCCGCGTTCATCCAGACGGCACCGCCGACGGTTCCCGGAATCGCGCAGACGAACTCGATGCCTCCCAGCTCGGCCGCCCGGGCTCGGTGGAGGCATACGGCCAGGGGGGCTCCCCCGCCTGCGACCAGCGCGTCCTCGGAGGCCTCGGCGCGGGCCAGGGCGCCGCCGAGCTTGAGCACGACCCCGGGGAACCCCTCGTCCGCGACGAGAAGATTGGAGCCCAGGCCGACGACGGCCACGGGCAGGCCCTCCTCGTCCGCCCACGCGAGCCGCGCCACCAGCTCGTCGACCGTCTCCGGCGTGTCGAACCAGCGTGCGGGGCCGCCCGTGCCGAGCGTCGTGTAGCGGCTGAGGGAAACATCCGCCTTCATGGTCCCAGCTCTGCGAGCAGGAGCGGAAGCGCCTCGTCGACATTCCCGGCGCCGGCCGTCAAGACGATCCCGCCCGGCCGGGCGAGCTCGGCCGCCAGGTGCGCGGCGTCGTCGAGCCTCGGCGCCCACCCGACGGTCATTCCGGGTCGGGCCTCGACGAGGCTGTCGACGATGACCTTGGCGCTGATCCCCGCGACCGGCTCCTCCCGCGCTGGATAGATCTCGGTGACGACCGCGGCGTCGGCCGCGGCGAGCGCATCGCCCAGCTCCTTTCCCAGATGACGTGTGCGCGAGTAGAGATGCGGCTGGAAGAGGACGACGAGCCGGCCTTCGCCGGCGAGCTCGCGCGCGGCGCCGATGGTCGCCGCGAGCTCGGTCGGATGGTGCGCGTAGTCGTCGAGAAGGCGTACGCCGCCGGCCGCGCCCCTGTCCTCGAGCCGGCGGCCCGCCCCGCGGAAGCCGGCGATCGCCTCGGCCGCGGGCGCCCGGTCGAAGCCCGCCAGCTCCACGCGCCGCGAGCGCGCACGCGGCGTTCAGCCGGTTGTGCTCCCCGGGCACCGCGAGCTCGAAGGCGACGGGCTCCAGGTCCCGGCCCCAGACGACCCTGTCGGCCGGGAGGGAGGCGGTCCACCGGTCGAAGCGCTGCTCGAGCTCGGCGGTCGAGGCGAAGGCCGCGTGGTGGTCGAGCTCGAGGTTCGTCACGACCGCGATCTCTGCAGGCAGCTCGAACACCGTCCCGTCCGACTCGTCGCCCTCGACGACGAGCCAGCCGTTTCCGGCGCGTGCGTTGCCGCCCAGCTGTGGGATCTCGCCCCCGACGAGGAACGTGGGATCGTCGCCCAGCGTGTCGAGGCAGTAGGCGATCATCGCAGCAGTCGTTGTCTTCCCATGCGCGCCGGAGACCACGATCGACCGTCGCAGTGCGACGAGCTCGGCGAGCAGCTCCGCCCGGCGGCGACCGCGTACCCGCCCGGCGTAGGCCGTGGAAACGACGGCCTCCGCGCCGGCGGGCGGCTCGGGAGGCTCGGGTGAGACCGTTACCGGGATCCCGGCCGCCCGCACGTGCGTCAGGTACGGCGTCTCGTTTCGGTCCCAGCCGGACACCTCGGCTCCCCAGGCTTTCGCGACGACCGCGTAGCCGGAGAGGCCGGCACCGCCGATTCCTGCGAACCAGAGGCGGCGGCCGTCAAGGTCCGGCAAGGGCGATCAGCTCCTCGGCGACGACGTTGGCGGCATCGGGCTTCGCCAGCGCAAGCATCGCCTCCCGCATTGCAGCAAGACGGTCGGGGCTCCCGAGGAGCTCCCCGACCTGCCGCCCGAGGTCGAGCTCGGCTTCGGGAACGACGACCGCACCGCCTCGTGCCGCGAAGTAGCCGGCGTTCTTCGCCTGGTGGTCGGCCGTCGCATGCGGGTACGGGACGAGCAGGGCGGGCTTGCCCGCAGCGGCCACCTCCCAGACGGAGCCGCCGGCGCGCGCGACGACGAGGTCGGCGGCGGCCAGCGCGGCGCCGAACTCGTCGGTGAAGGCGAGCAGCCGGTAGTCGTCGCGATGCGGGCGGCGCGCAAGCTCGGGGTAGTCGCGCTCCCCGGCGAGATGGAGGATCGCCGGGCCGCTTTCCGCGAAGGCCGCGAGCGCCGCGATCGTTCAGGGCCCGTGCCCCCTGGCTGCCCCCGAAGACGAGCACGACCGGACCCTGCGCTGGGAGCCCGAAGCTGGCCCTCGCCTCCGCGGCGTCGGGCGTGCGCGAGCGCGCCGGAATCGGACGCCCGACCACCCGGTACTTCGGGCCCTCCATGCCCTCGAGCGGGAATGCGCAAAAAACGCGCTTTGCAAACGGCGCGGCGAGGCGGTTGGCAAGGCCGAGCTCGGCGTCGGCCTCAAGGAGCGCGGCCGGAATCCGCAGCACTCCGGCGGCCAGCACCATCGGGCCGCCGACGTACCCGCCGGCGCCGAGCACGGCGTCGGGCCGTCGCCGCCGGAGGATGCGGACACACGCGACCGGCGCCGTGAGATCGCGCGCGAGTGCGCCCGCAAGCCGCAGGCTCACGCGACGCGGCAGGCCCTCGGCCCGGAAGGCGTCGAACTCGAGTCCGGCGGACCGGGCCAGCCTCTCCTCGACGGAGTCAGGCCGACCGGCGAGCGTGACGGACGCGCCGCGGCTCCGCAGCGACTCGGCGACCGCGAGCGCGGGCAGGACGTGGCCTGCGGTCCCCCCGGCGGCGATCAGGAGCTGAGGCGGTGGACTCGGCGGCATGGTTGACCGCGATGTTAAGGAGGATGCCAACGGAGGCGAGCAGGACGACCAGGCTCGAGCCGCCGTACGAGACGAGCGGAAGCGGGATTCCCGTCAACGGCGCGAGGCCCATGACGGCGCTGACGTTCACGGCGGCCTGCCCGCAGATGAGCGCCGTGATTCCCGTGGCGAGAAGCTTCCCGAAGGGATCGCGGCAGGCCAGGGCGACGTTGAAGCCGGCATAGCCGAAGACCACGAACGCCCCGAGGACGGCGAACGCGCCGAAGAGCCCGAGCTCCTCCCCGATGATCGCGAAGATCATGTCGGTCGAGGCCTCGGGGAGGTAGTACACCTTCTGCACGCTCTCGCCGAGCCCCACGCCGAAGAACCCGCCGGAGCCGAGCGCGAGCATCGCCTGCACGCTCTGGAAGCCGGTGCCCTGCGGGTCCTGCCACGGATCGAGGAAGCTGAGTATTCGCTCGCGGCGGTACGGCTCCAGCCAGATGGCCGCGGCGATGAGGAAGAAGCTGATCGCCCCGGCGCCTACGAGGGTGGAAAGCCGAGTCCCGGCGACGACGAGGACGGCGGCGAGCATCGACGGCGATGGAGATGGCGGTGCCGAGGTCGGGCTCGATCAGGATCAGCCCGAGGGAGGCGCCGAAGACGACACCGATCGGCCGGGTGAGCTCGCCCAGCGAGCGCGGCGGCGGCGTGCGGGAAGATAGGCCGCCACCCACAGAGCGAGCGCCAGCTTGGCGAGCTCGGAGGGCTGGATCGTGGCGGGGCCGATCGTGAGCCAGCGCTTGGCGCCGTTCACCGGCGTCCCGGCGACGAGGACGACGAGCAGGAGCGCGAAGCTGCCGAGCAGGAGCGGCGGGACGAGGTAGCGGAGGCGGCGGTAGTCGGTGCGCGAGAGAACGGCCAGCGCGATCAGCCCCAGGAACGCGTAAGCCGCTTGGCGCTTGAGGTAGTAGGCGGGATCGTCCGCGGCCAGCGTCGCCCGGGCGGAGCTCGCGCTGTAGACCATGACGAGCCCGAATGCGACGAGCCCGAGCGTGACGACGACGAGGAGGTGGTACTCGAGCCCGCCGCGGATCGGGCTCCTCACAGCGCCTCCACGAGCTGCCGGAAACGCGCTCCACGCTCCTCGAAGCTCTCGAACTGGTCGTAGCTCGCGCAGGCAGGAGAGAGCAGGACGACCTCCCCCCGCTCGGCGTCCGCGTGCGCGTCGGCGACCGCCCGCTCGAGGTCGCCGGAGTGCCGGAAGCGAACCCCTTCCCGCGCCAGTGCCTCGGCGATCTCGTCGGCCGACTCGCCGATCAGGTAGGCACACGACACGCCCGACTCGCGCGCCCGCGCGGCCAGGCCGGCGAACGGCGTCCCCTTGCGGCTCCCTCCGAGGATCACGCGCAGCCCCGGCGGGTAGGCGCCGAGCGCACGCTCGGCGGCCTCCGGGTTGGTCGCCTTGGAGTCGTTGATCCAGCGCACGCCGTCGAGCTCGCGGATCAGCTCGAGCCGATGCGGCACGCCCACGAAGCTCACGAGCGCCGGCGCCGATCGCGTCGTCCGTGATCCCGGCCGCGCGCGCGGCGGCGGCGGCCGCGGCGGCGTTCTCGCGGTTGTGCTCCCCCGGGATCCGCGGCTCGGCTGGGAGCGGGTCATCGCCGGCGAACTCGACGCGGCGTCCCCGGCCGGGGACCGCTGGGAAGCCGCGTGGGACGACGGCAACGTCGTCGTCGGCTTGGTTCTCGAAGATCCGGAGCTTCGCCGCCCGGTAGGCGTCGAGGTCGGCGTGGCGGTCCAGGTGGTCCGGCGTGATGTTGAGGAGCACGGCGACGCGCGGGCGGAGCTCGTCGATGTCCTCGAGCTGGAAGCTCGAGAGCTCGCAGACGATCCAGGCGTCGTTCGCGATCGCGCCGTCGAGGCCGGTCAGCGGCCGGCCGACGTTTCCGGCGACGGCCACCGCGCCGCCCGGCCGCGCGGAAGATCTCTCCCAGGAGCTCGCTCGTGGTCGTCTTCCCGTTCGTGCCGGTGACGCCGAGCAGCGGATTCGGCAGGATCCGCGAGCCGAGCTCGACCTCGCTCCAGACGGTCAGGCCGCGCGAGCGTGCCGCGGCCACGAGGGGCGCCTCGCTCGGGATACCGGGGCTCTTGACCAGCAGGTCCACGTCGTCGACGAGCGCGGGGTCCTCCGCGCCCAGGACGACTTCGACGCCGGCTCGCGCGAAGCCTGCCGGCGTCGAGCTCGCCGTTTCGGTCGACTCCGAGCACCCGAACCCCACGGCGCGCGAGGGCGAGCGCCGCGGCCTCGCCCGAGCGGGCGAGGCCGAGGACGAGGGCTCGCTCAGGAAGCAAACTCGGACGCGTAGCGGTAGTAGAGGACGAAGCCGCACGCGCAGAGGATCGCGCGTGATGATCCAGAAGCGGACCATGATCCGTGTCTCCGACCAGGCCTTCATCTCGAAGTGGTGGTGGAGGGGCGCCATCAGGAGGACGCGCCTGCCGAACCACTTGAAGCTGACGACCTGGACGATCACCGAGAGCGCCTCGATCACGAAGATGCCGCCGATGAGGATGAGCAGGGACTCGGTCTTCGTCATGATCGCGAAGGCTGCGATCGCGCCGCCCAGGCCCATCGAGCCGGTGTCCCCCATGAAGACCTGCGCGGGGAAGGCGTTGTACCAGAGGAAGCCGATCGAGGCCCCGATCAGGCTGGCGCCGAGGATGGCGAGATCGAGGTCCACCTGGTCGGCGCGGCCGACCGCGCGGATGGACGCGAGCGCAGGCGACCAGGCTCATCGCCGTGTAGGTCAAGAGGGAGATCGTCGTCGTCCCGGCCGCGAGCCCGTCGATCCCGTCCGTCAGGTTCACGCCGTTCGCGAAGCCCGCGATGATGAAGTAGAGAAGGACGTACCAGCCCCACGCCGAGCGGCAGGTCGACGTCGAGGAGGGGGAGGTAGACGTCTCGTGGTGAGCGGATCGTCGAGCCCGCGGTTGGCGACGAAGGCGACGATCACCGTGATCCCGCCGAGCCAGAGCGAGCTTCCAGCGCCCGGAGAGCCCGAGCGACCGGCGGCGCGAGACCTTCGTCCAGTCGTCCACGAACCCGATCGCAGCACAGCCGAGGGCGACGAAGAAGGCGGTGACGGCCGGCACCGTCCGCTCCGAGAAGATCAGGAACGGCACGGCCATCGAGATCATGATCAGGAGGCCGCCCATCGCCGGCGTGCCCTGCTTGACGACGTGGCCCTTCGGCCCCTCCTCCCGGATCTGCTGGCCGAACTCGTTCTTGCGCAGGAAGTCGATGAACTTCGGGCCGGAGAGGATGGAGATGACCATCGCCAGCACGCCCGCGAGCAAGACTTCGACCATAGTTGGGGTAAAGCCTAGGCCCGGGCCGGGACGACGGCGACGGCTTCGGCGATCACCTCGAGCCCCATCGCCCGCGAGCCCTTGACGAGCACGCAGTCGCCGGGCCGGAGGACGGAGCGGAGCGTGGCGAGCCCCTGCTCGACGGTCGGCGCCCAGTGCGTGACGGGGACGCCGCCCGCGCCCTCGACGTAGCCCCGCGCGAGCGGCCCGACGGCGACGAGCACCTCGACGCCGGCGCGCGCGGCGGCGGCGCCGACCTCGCGGTGGTAGGCGGGGGCGCCCGGCCCGAGCTCCGCCATGTCGCCGAGCACGGCCACCTTCCGCTGCTCCGCCGGCCCGATCGTCGAGATGCTCGAGCGCGGCTGCCATCGAGAGCGGGTTCGCGTTGTAGCAGTCGTTCAGGAGAATGCCCCCGCCCGGCAAGGGCAGCTCCTCGCCGCGCAGGCGTGAGAGCTGGACCCGGCGTGCGCCCTCCTGCGCCTGGTCGAGCGGGAAGCCCAGGGCGTGGTAGGCGGCGAGGGCGGCGAGCGCGTTCGTCGCGTTGTAGCGGGCCGAGAAGGTGAACTCCAGCGTGAGCGGTCGGCCGAAGGCCTCGACGCTGACGCGCGCGCCGCCGTCGTGCGCGGCGAAGTCGCTGAGGCTCACGTCTCCCCCGTCGCCGAAGCGGAAGATCTGGATGTCGTCGCGACCGAGGTACGGGTCGAGGTACGCCTCGCCCGCGGGAACGACGGCGGTCCCGCCGGGCGGGAGACACTCGATCAGCTCCGCCTTCGACTGTGCCACGCACTCGACCGTCCCGAGCAACTCGAGGTGGACCGGACCGATGCTCGTGACAATGCCGATGTCAGGCCGGGCGATCTCGCAGAGCTCGGCGATCTGGCCGAGGCCGCGCATCCCCATCTCGACGACGGCGATCTCCGTGTCCTCTTCGAGGCGGCAGAGGGTGAGTGGGAGCCCGATCTCGTTGTTCTGGCTGCCCTCGGCGACGACAGTCCGCGCGTGCGGGGAGCAGAGCGCGCCGAGGATGTCCTTCGTCGACGTCTTCCCGGTCGACCCGGTGACCGCCACCACCCTGGCGGCCGAGCGCTCCCGCACGGCTCTCCCCAGCGCGCCGAGGGCGCCGACTGCATCCTCGGCCACGAGTGCCGCCGCGGCGCCCGCGGCGAGCGCGTCCTCGACGAAAGCGACTCCGCCGCGCACGGCGACGAAGAGGTCGCCCGGCCCGGTCGCTCGCGAGTCGATCGTCACGCCGGTGACCGCCTCGGCCCCCTGCGCCCGCGTCAGCCGGCCCGGCGCCAGCTGCGCGACCTCGTCGAGCCCGAGCGGGATCATGCCGCCGCGCCGAGGCGCCGGAGTGCGTCTCGGGCAACCTCGCGGTCGTCGAACGGGATCGTCCGGTCCCCGAACTCCTGGCCCTGCTCGTGCCCCTTGCCGGCGATGACCACGACGTCGCCCTCCTCCGCGTCCTCAACGGCGCGGGCGATGGCTGCGGCGCGGTCCGGCTCGACCTCCTCGTCGCCGGCCATCCCGGCGCGGATCGCCGCGATGATCTCCAGCGGATCTTCGCTCCGCGGGTTGTCGGAGGTGACGATCGCCCGATCGGCGAGGCGCGTAACGACCTCGCCCATGAGCGGGCGCTTGGCCCGGTCGCGGTCGCCGCCGCAGCCGAAGACGCAGATCAGGCGGCCGGCCGCGAGCCGGCGCGCCTCGGCGAGCACGTTCTCGAGCGCCTCGGGCGTGTGGGCGTAGTCGACGAGCACTGCGAACGGCTGACCCTCGTCCACCGACTCGAAGCGCCCCGGCACGCCGGCGACATGCTCGATTCCGCGGACGATCGCGTCGTCGGCGATCTCGAGCAGGTTGCCCGCGGCGATGGCGCCCAGGACGTTCTCGACGTTGAAGCGGCCCCGGAGACGCGGGCGCACGGTGAGCCCGGCGGCCCGAAAGCTGGTGGCGGAGGGCGTGAGCTCGAGACGCTCCGCGCGGACGTCCGCTTCGTCGACGAGGCCGAACGTGAGGACGCGCCCGCCGAGCTCTCGCAGCTCGTCGGCAAGCCTCCGGCCGTGCGGGTCGCCGACGTTCACGGCCGCCGGGGGCGGTTCCCGTCCACGTCGGGCTCGGTGAAGAGGCGGCGCTTGGCGTCGTAGTAGGCCTCGAGCGTGCCGTGGAAGTCGAGGTGGTCTTGCGACAGGTTGGTGAAGACGAGCGCGCGAAAGCGCGTCCCGACGAGGCGCTTCAGCTCGGAGGCGTGCGAGGAGGCCTCCATCGCGCAGCTCCGGTCGCCCGCGTCGAGCAGCTCGCGGAACGTGCGCTGCAGGTCGATCGCCTCGGGTGTCGTCCGCGTGACCGGCCGACGCTCGCCCCCGATGCGCATCTCGACCGTGCCGAGGAGACCCGGCCGGTGGCCTGCCGCGGCCAAGATCGAGTAGAGGAGAAACGCCGTGGTCGTCTTTCCGTTCGTGCCGGTCACGCCGGCCACCTCGAGCTCGCGCGTCGGCCTCCCGAAGAAGGCATCCGCCGCCAACGCCATTCCCAGCCGCGCGTCCGGGACGACGAGCTGGGGCACGTCGAGGTCGAGCTCCCGTTCCACCAGCAGCGCGACCGCCCCGCGCTCGACCGCCTGCGCGGCGAAGTCGTGGCCGTCGGCGCGCTCTCCCGGCACGCAGGCGAAGAGGGCCCCCGGCGAGCACTCGACGGGCGTCGTAGGCGAGGTCGGTGACGAGGACGCGGCGCCGGATCCCGGCGCGCCGTGCGTCGCCGACGGCGTCGGCGAGGGTCTCGAGCGGGATGGCGAGAGCTTCCGGCGGACTGTTCCTGCGTGCATTCTGGCGCGGTTCGCGAACCAGGCGCGCAGATTCGCCGCTAGTCCCCCGCGCCGGCGGTCGGGCGGGACCTCCAGGTACGGCAGGGCAAACTCCATGATCTCGGCGAACGGAGGCGCAGCGACGGTGCCGCCCCAGATCGCTCCCCTCGGCTCGTCGACCGTGACCAGCACGACGAGCTCAGGGCGCTTCGCGGGGGCGAAGCCGACGAACGAAGCGACGTAGCGCGTTTCCGAGTAGCCGCCATCGGGATCGGGCTTCGCGGCGGTTCCGGTCTTGCCGGCCACGCGATAGCCGTCGACCTGCGCGGTTGTGCCCGAGCCCTCCTCGACGACGCCTCGCAACATCTTCGTCAGCTGCTGCGCGGTCGTCTCGGAAAGAACGCGACGCTCCTCCGGCTTGGTTCGCGCGCGTCCCTCCATGCGGTCGACGAGGTGCGGCTGCAACCAGACTCCGTCGTTGGCAATGGCGCCGTAGGCGGCCGCCATCTGGATCGGCGTCACGGCGATGCCCTGTCCGATCGGGACGTTGCCGATGGTCGAGCCCGACCACTCGTCGGGATGCAGGACGATGCCGCGCGACTCGCCCGGGAAGTCGATGCCGGTCTTGCGGCCGAAACCGAAGCGCTCGATCCACTCGTTGACCCCGTCTCGCTGGAGCTGCTGCGCCAGGGTGACCACGCCCACGTTCGAGGAGTGCGACAGGATCTCCGACACGGTCATCGTCTCCGTCCCGCGCGGCGACGCGTCGTGGATGATGCGGTCCGCGACCGGGATCTCGTAGGGAAGCCGGAACTTCGTAGTCGGCGAGACGAGGTTCGTCTCCAGCACGCCGCCCACGGTCACCACCTTGAACGTCGAGCCCGGCTCGTACGTGTCGGTGACCGCGCGGTTGCGGAGTTGGTCTTCCTCCCAGCGCGCAACCTCCGGGTAGTCGTTCGCGTCGAACCCCGGCTCGACGGCGAGCGCGAGAATGCCGCCCGTCTGCGGGTCGAGGACGATGGCCGAGGCCGACTGCGCGGCCCACCGCGTCTGCGCTCGGTGCATGACGCGCTCGACATGGGCCTGGAGCGTGTGGTCGATCGTGAGGAAGACGTCCCGCCCGTCCCGCACCTGCTCCGACTCGAGAACGTCGATGGTGCGCCCGAACGGGTCGCGGACGATCGTCTTCGAGCCCGAAACGCCGGCGAGCTGCTTGTCGAACTGGAGCTCGAGCCCGGACAGGCCCCGGTTCTCGGTGCCCGCATAGCCGACGAGCTCAGAGGCGAGCGCACGCTGAGGGTAGACGCGGCGCTCCTCCTGTTGGAACCCGATGCCCGGAAGCTTCAGAGCCTCGAGCGCCTCGGCCCTCTCGGGATCGGTCTTGCGGGCGAGGTAGACGAATCCGCGCGAGCGGTCGGTCAGCAGGGGATACAGCTTGCCCGCGTCGAGGCCCAGGGTTTCCCCCACCGCGATGGCGGTCTCGCGCGGGTCGGCCACCTGCCTTGGGTTCGCGTAGACCGTCGTCGCGCGCTGGCCGAACGCGAGCTGGACGCCGTTTCGGTCGAAGATCGTCCCGCGCTCGGCAGGCACGTCGAACGCTTCCCGATGCTGGGTCGTCGCCAGGTGGTCGAGGGTCTGCGCCTTGACCGCCTGGAGCCAGGCCACCCGCGCGAACGCCGCGGCGAAGACCACCGCGAAGATCGCGACGAGCAGCCGGAGGCGCCTGTTCGCCTGGCGCACCCGCCGCTACTCCTTGACGCGCGCCAGCCGGACGTAGGAGGTCTGGACGGGATGGGTGAGCCCATGCTGCTGGACCGCGATCGCCTCGATGCGACCCGCGGCCGCGCCCTGGGACAGCTGGGCCTCGAGGGTGTCGCGCGCGGCGGCGAGCTCGGCCCGCTGGGCCTCCAGCTCTTCGGCCTGCACGTTGAGCCGGAGAACGGCGACGTTCAGGGCGACGATCCCGGCCAGAAGCGTCGCGACGACGACGATCCAGGCGACGCTTCCCGCGACCCGCGGCCGCTGGGCCGTGCGGCGCCTGGGCGCCCGGCGCGGCGCTGGGCGCGCCCGCGCCGGCGCGGCGCGCCGTGGCTCGACACGTGCGGTCGCGGTCGCCACTAATGCCCCTTCAGGTAATCCTGCTGACGGGGCACTAGGCCTCCTCGGTCCGCACGGCCACGCGCAGGCGCGCCGAGGCGGCGCGCGGGTTCTCCCCGGTCTCGGCCGGCGACGGCCGGACAGCGCGGCGCGTGACGAGGCGGAGCGTCGGCTCCTTCCCGCAGACGCAGATCGGCAGGTCGGGCGGACAGGTGCAGCCGCGCGCCTGGGCGGCGAAGAAGCGCTTGACGATGCGGTCCTCGAGCGAGTGGAAGCTGATCACCGCCACGCGCCCGCCGGGGCTCAGCAGCCGGAGCGCGACGGGCAGAGCCTCCTCCAGCGACTCGAGCTCCTCGTTGACGACGATCCGGAGCGCCTGGAAGACGCGCTTGGCCGGATGCCCGTCTCCGAAGCGGCGCGGCGCCGGGATCGCCGCGCGGACGACCTCGACGAGGTCGGTCGTCCGCTCGAAGGGGCTCTCCGCGCGGCGGCGCACGATCGCGCGCGCGATCTGCCGCGAGAACCGTTCTTCGCCGTAGCGGCGGAAGATCTCCGCGAGCTCGCGCTCGCTCGACTCGTTGACGACGTCCCGCGCCGACCGCGCTGCCGTGACGTCCATGCGCATGTCGAGCGGCGCATCGGCCGCGTAGGAGAAGCCGCGCTCCGGACGGTCGATCTGCATGCTCGACACGCCGAGGTCGAGCAGGATCGCGTCCGCGGTGACGTCGTTGTCGGCCAGCTGGCCGAGGACGACCGCGAAGTCGCCCCGCAGGAAACGCGCCTGCACGTTCGCGCGGCGCTGGAAGCGCTCGAAGTAGGGGCGAACGCTCGCGTCGCGGTCGACGGCGATGAAGCGTCCCTTGCCGCCCAGGTCGGCGGCCAGGAGCTCTGCGTGGCCGCCGGCGCCGAACGTGCCGTCGATGACCGTCTCTCCGGGCTGGACCGCCAGGAGCTCGCGCACCTCCTCGGCGAGAACGGGAACGTGGTCAGCGGTCTCGTGCTGCAAGGCGTTCCGCAACAACCTCCGCCCTCCTCTCCACGTCATCGAGCTGGGCTCGCCATGCGTCGCGGTCCCATACCTCCAGGTAGTCGCCCACCCCTGCCACGATCACCTCACGGCCGAGCGCGGCCTTTGCCATCAGGCCCGCCGGAAGCGTGACGCGCCCCTGTTTGTCCAGCTCGGCCTCCACGGTCGCGGCGAACAGGTAGCGGCGCATGTCCCGCGCCTCGCGGCTGAACCGGTCGAGGCCCGCGAGGCGAGAGCTCACGAATTCCTGCCAGCCCTCTTGGGTGTACACGGCGAGACAGGCGTCGATCCCGCGCGTGACGACGACGCCGTCCGCGAAGGACTGGCGAAACCGAGCGGGAAGCGTAAGCCGGTTCTTGTCGTCGATCGTGTGCTCGTACTCGCCGAGGAGCATCGCTCGAAGCCTTCCGTGGTCTCCACGTTGCCCCACTTTAGACCACAATCCACCACCGCGCAACCCCTCCAGCCCACCGCGGAGGCGGTGGATAATGGCTTGGTGCAAGCACAACTGACCAGGGAGGAGCTCGCGCGACTCCTGCGCGAGGCCGAACAGGCGCACGCCGACTACGAGCGGGAGCTCGGAAAACGGGACGAAGATTGGCCGGGGTGGTACGCCGACTACATCCTGCGCCGGCTCGAAGGCGCCTCCGCCTAGAGCTCTTCGACCCCGTGCGCGCCCCGGCGCGTGAGCGCGGTTGCCGCCCATCCCGCTGCGAGGGCAACTGCGTCCTCGACCTCGTCTCCGCGGGCGAGCGCGTAGGTGAGCCCTGCCGCGAAGCTGTCGCCCGCACCGTACGCGTCGACGATCGGCCGGGCCGGGCAGCGGCGCCGGCACGTACGCCCCGGTGCGGCCGTCCGAAGCACGCCAGCTTCCGCCTTCGCTGCCCGAGGTCGCCACGACGAGCCTCGGCTCAGGGTCGAGGTCGCCGGCCTCATAGCGTTCGCTCGGGTCGCGGAGGCTCCGCACCAGCGCGTCGAGCTCGACCCCGGCTTCCTGGAGGACCGGAAGGGAGCGGGCGGTCGCCACGAGGACGCGCCCCCGTCGAGCCGCCCTCGCCGCGGCGGCGTCGCCGCTCACGAAGTAGGCGGCATCGGCACCGGCGAGCTCCTCCCACGGCAGCGAATCGCCTCCGCGAGGCACGTGCTTCTCACCGATGATCGTGATCGTCCGCTCACCCAGCGCATCCACGAACGTGAAACCCCGGCGTTGCGGCTCCACGTGCCTGGCGGCTTGCACGCGAACGCCCAAACCCTGGAGCTGCGCGAGCGCAGCCTCGCCGTGCTCGTCGAGCCCGAGCGCCGTGAAGAGCGCGCAGCTGCCGGCCAGCCGCGCCAGCTGCACCGAGGCGACGCCGCCTCCACCGGCCGCCTCGGCCCACCACTCGCCGGCCTGGACGATCTCGCCGGCCGAAGGCACGCGCTCGACGCGTACGAACTCGACCCACTCGACGTGGCCGACGACCGCGGTGTCGCATGTCCGGGAGTCTCACATCTCGGCGGCGGTGCGCGTTTCAACGGATGATGGAAGCCGTGGCACTCCGGACCCGATCCCGCCGTTCGAGCGCTTCTACGAGGAGCGGAAGGACGAGATCTATGGCTATCTCGCGCGCCTCCTCGGGCGAGACGCGGCCGAGGACGCATTCCAGGAGACGTTCCTGCGGGCGCTGCGTGCCTACGAGAAGCTCGAGCACGGCCGGCACCTGCGGGCCTGGGCGTTCACGATCGCAACGCGCGTGGCAGTGGACGTGCGCCGCAAGTCGACACCCGTCGCCGAGCCGCCCGAGGTTCCCGTCCACGACGAGCGCCCCGTGTACGCCGAGCTTGAACATCTCGCCGGAGAGCTGCCGCCCACGGAGCGCGCGGCCGTCGTGCTGCGCTACGGCTACGACCTTTCCTACGACGACATCGGCGCAGCCCTGGGCTCGAACGCCGAGGCGGCCCGCGCGGCGGCCTCGTCGGGCGTGCGGCGGCTGCGGAGAAAGGAGGCGTCATGACCTCGATTCCGGACCGGCTCGACCGGCGCTTTCGCGACGCCGCCGCCTCTGGCGGGCTGCTGGACGTCGCCTACGACTTCGCCGACTCTCCGGTGGGCACGCTTCTCGTTGCGACGAGCACACGGGGGCTCTGCCGAATCTCGTTCGACCCTGAGCCGGAGCGCGAGCTCGATCGGCTGGCTTCGGCCTTCGGCGCCCGTGTACTGCGCTCCCCCGGCCCGGTCGATCCCGTCCGGCGCGAGCTCGACGAGTACTTCGAGGGCGGCCGGACGGAGTTCGACCTGCCGGTCGACCTGACCGCGCTTCCCGACTTCCAGCGCGATGTTCTGGTGGAGCTCCGGCGCGTCCCGTACGGGCACGTCGACACGTACGGAGGCCTGGCGAAGAAGATCGGTAAGCCGCGCGCGGCGCGCGCCGTCGGCGGCGCGCTCAACCGCAATCCGATCCCGATCGTCGTCCCGTGCCACCGGATCGTGGGCGCGAGCGGGAGCCTCGTCGGCTACGCCGGCGGCCTCGAACGCAAGCAGGCGCTGCTCGGGCTCGAGGGTGCGCTCTTGCCGGGTTCCTAGAACTCGAAGGAGAATGACGCTTCGCCGGCGCGGCGTCCTGGGTGAGTGCGATGCAAGGACGCAGGGCGCGTTCGTAGTCGGAGCTACGGGCGCAACCGAGGACGCCGCAGCGCGCCGCCCAGGGCGTCGCGGCGGCACAACGCTTCATTCTGGTTCGGGTTCTCAGGCGGCTTCGCCGCTGCGCGCCGCCATGCGGCGGAGGAGCTCGCGCCTGAGCTGCTCGCCGGTCAGGCGGCCGGCGTTCCGTGGGTATGCGATGACGAGGTGCAGGGCCGGAGACTCATCCGTCGGCCCGTCCGGCCCGTCCGTGAGCAGAGGCACGCTCGCTACCGGCTTCGCGACCTGAACGACGGCGACGTCACCGGAGCGGACGCCGTGGAGGCGGAGGTAGCACTCCCGCTCGTCGAGCGGCCGGAGCGTCGGGCGCCGCCGGCGGAAGATGCCCACCCGGCGAGCCTAGCGCGGGCGGCGGTCGGAGCTCTATGCCCAGTCCATCGGCTGGTAGCCGCTCGAACGCGGCGCGGAAACGATGAGCAGGCGCACGGGGTCGTTCCCGGCGTTCGCGATCGTCCGACGCGGCTCAGGATCAAGCCTGACGTAGGTGCCCGCGGGCGCCGGGTGCTCCTCGCCGTCGATGACGGCGGCGGCGGTGCCGCCGAGGACGATGTAGACCTCCACCTGGTCGCGCCGGGTCTCGTCGTGCTCCGGGATCCTGCCGCCCGGCTCGATCTCTACGACATTCATGCCGAACGCCTCGAGGCCGAGCGACTTGCGGGCGAGCAGCCAGCGTCCGCTCTGCTCGAACTCGTCCTCGCGTTTGATGGTGAACGGTGTCGTGGTCATGCGCACTCCCTTCCGAAGCCTCCGCCTCCCGGCGTCTCGATCGTCACCGTCTCTCCCGCCTCGAGCGCGCGGGTGACCTTTCCCGGGGCCTCGTCGCCGTCGACGAGATTCCGCCCGGGCGCACCCGCCTCGCCGCCTCGCGCCCCCTCGGGCCCACGCCCTCGCCGCTCGCTCACGATAGAGACCCGGCAGGGCTCGAGGGCCGTGATCTCCCTGAGGACCCCGTCGCCTCCTCGGAAACGCCCCAAGCCGCCGGATCCGACCCGCAGCGCGTAGCGCTCGACCCGGAGCGGGTACGCGAGCTCCAAAGCCTCCACCGGGGTGTTCAGCGTGTTCGACATGGCGACGTGGACTGCGGACGGACCGTCCGCATTCGGGCAGGCGCCCTGGCCGCCCGCGATCGTCTCGTAGTAGGTGAAGCGCGCGTTCCCGAACGTGAGATTGTTCATCGTCCCCTGTCCCTGGGCGGGCACCGGGACAGCCGCGCCGAAGGCCTTGAAGAGCACGTCCGCGATCCGGCTCGACGTCTCGACGTTCCCGGCGACCACGGCAGCCGGAGGGCGCGCGTTGACGAGCGATCCCTCCGGCGCCGTTACCGTCACCGGCGCGAACGCACCCCCCGAGGCGGGCACGTCGGGGTCGGTGAGGCAGCGGACGACGAAGTACGCGGCTGAGCGGGTGACGGCAATCGGACAGTTGAGGTTCCCAGGATGTTGCGGATCCGTGCCGGCGAAGTCGATTTCCACGGTTTCGCCGGCGATCACGACGGTGGCCCGGACGACCAGCTCGCCTTCCCGCGCCTCGAGCACGTCGGTCGCCTCGTAGCGGCCGTCCGGGAGCTGGGCGATCGCGGCCCTGACTCTCCGCTCCGAGTAGGCGTACAGCTCGTCCATCGCCGCCGCAACCGCCTCGCGGCCCCTCCGCTCGCAGAGCTCCGCCAGGCGCCGCTCGGCGAGCCGGTGCGCGGCCACCTGCGCCCTCAGATCGCCCCTCCGTTCCTCCGGGTTCCGCATGTTGGCGAGCAGGATGGTGACCACCTCGTCCGTGAGCCGGACGGGCGGGACGATGAGCCCTTCCTGGAAGAGGTCGGTCGAGCCGGCCGGCAGGCTGGCAGGCTCGGCCCCGCCCACATCCGCGTAGTGCGCGCGGGAAACGGCGAAACCGAGCTCGGTCCGCGAGACGAGCGTCACGTCGGGGAGGTGCGTTCCGCCGGTGAAGGGATCGTTGACGACGAAGACATCGCCGAGCTCGGGCCCACGCTCGCGCACCGCCGCGACGGCCTCCGGCATCGCGCCCAGGTGAACCGGGATGTGCTCGGCCTGCGCGATCATTCGGCCGTCGGCCGCGAAGAGCGCCGTCGAGCAGTCTCGCCGCTCCTTGATGTTGGCGGAGAACGCGGAGCGGACGAGCACGGCGCCCATCTCCTCCGCGACCGCCCGAAGTGCACTGCCGAGAACTTGGAGCTCGATTTTCACGACGTGATCACGCTTTCGTGAGGATCAGCGTGCTATTCCCATCCCTAGCCCCCTCCCACCCAGGGGGCAGCCAGCACGTGGCTCCCTCGAGCTCGATCACGGCGGGCCCACGGACGGACAGCGGCTCGCCCCCTTGCAGATCGAGCTCGGGGCCGGGGACGACGTCGGCGGTGCGCACGGCGACCAGCTCGACGGGGCGTGCGCGGTCCGCGTAGCCGTACCGTTCCTCGTGCGTGCGATGGAACGACTCGACCGGGTCGCCCTCGAGCGGCACGGTCAGCTCGAAGGACTGCCCCTCGTAACGGAGGTCGACGTCGCCGTGGCGCGGTAGCGGGCCGGCGTCCGCGAAAGGGATCACGTACGAGCGAACCGTGTCGCGCCGGTCCTCGCTGGCGACCAGGCCGAGCGCCGAGAGCACGCCGGCGGCGGCGGGGACGAGCACCTTCCCGATCCCGAGCTCCTCTGCAAGCTCGCACGCGTGCAGCGGGCCCGCGCCCCCGAAGGCGACGAGCGCGAACTCGCGCGGGTCGTGGCCACGCTCCACCGACACGAGCCGGAGCGCGCGCAGCATCTCGGCGTTGACCACCTCGACGACCGCCTCCGCGTCGAGATCCGCGAGCGCGCGCTCCGCGGCGGCTCGGTCGAGCTCGACGCCGCCGGCCAGCGTGTCGGGCAGGCGGCCGAGGACGAGATTGGCGTCAGTGACGGTCGGCTCCAGACCGCCGCGTCCGTAACACGCCGGCCCCGGCTCCGCCCCGGCGCTCTGCGGGCCGACGCGGAGCGCGCCGCCGCTGTCTCGCCAGACGATCGAGCCGCCGCCGGCGCCGACCGTCTGTAGGTCGACCGTCGGTAGGCGGATCGGGAAACCGCCGACCTCCCGCTCACCTGCCCGCTCGATCCGCCCGCCTGCAATCAGGCAGACATCCGTCGACGTCCCGCCCATGTCGAGGGAGATCGCATTCTCGACGCCGGCGAGCGCGGCGATCCGCGCGGCTCCGACCACTCCCGCCGCAGGCCCGGAGACGAGCGCCAGCGACGGGTGGCGTGCGGCCTCCGCGAGCGTGCAGACGCCGCCGGAGGAGCGCATGACAAGCGGCTCGGCGAGCCCCGCCTCCCGGCAGCGCGCGGCGAGCGACCGGAGGTGGTCGCCCAAGACCGGGCCGAGGTACGCGTCGACCGCAGTCGTCGAGGCGCGTTCGTACTCCCTGAACTCAGGGGCGACCTGGTGCGACGCGACCACGTGCGCCTCGGGCAGCCGCCGGCGAAGCTCCTCCGCGACGAGGCGCTCGTGGGTCGGGTCCCGGAAGGAGAAGAGGAGACAGATCGCAACCGCCTCGGCATCGACCTCGGGCAACGAGGCGAGGTCGAGCTGCTCGACCACGCCTTCCGGGCCGACGCGCTCGCGAACGCCGACGCAGCGCTCGAGTGGGACGAGGGGGTCGGGACGCCTTTCGCACAGGCGGTACAGGTGGGCCCGCGTCTGTCGGCGCAGGTGCAGGAGGTGCTCGAAGCCGGCCGTGCCGACGAAGGCTGTCCGTGCGCCCTTCCGCTCGAGCAGCGCGTTCGTGGCGATCGTCGTCCCGTGCGTGAACCGCTCCAGCGCAGAATCTGTCGCCCCGACCTCGATCGCCGCCTCGACGACAGAGCTCTCCTGCGCACGAACGGTCGGGACCTTGACGGTGCGAAGCTCGCCGTCGGCCAACAGCACGGCGTCCGTGAAAGTTCCTCCGACGTCGATCCCGAGGATCGCCACGCCGCACGTGTACCACGCGGCTACGCCGCGTGCCGCCGTCGGTAGGAGCGCGCCTTCGTGCGGTTGCCGCAGACGGCCATCGAGCACCAGCGGCGGGAGCGGTTGCGGGCATGATCGTAGAACGCCCAGCCGCAGCGGTCGGCCTGGCAGGCCTTGAGCCGGCCCCAGCTCCCGTCCGCCATCGCCGCGGCGACGATCGCGACGAGCCTTCCGAGGGCGCCGTCGACGCCGGCTGCCCGCGGCTCCAGCCGCACGCTTCCGGAGGCATCGAAGTGGACGGCGAGGCGTGCGCGCTCCGCCGCCCGGCTGAGCGCGACGGCCGGCTCCGTGCGCACGTTCATCCCGGTGTTCTGGAGCAGCAGTCCGCGGAGGGCCTCGCGGAGCCGGCCCGCGGCGTGGAGGTCGGCCGGACCGGCGGGACCGCCGCCGAGACGATGCTCCTCGAGCCAGCCCGTCAGGGCGGCGGGGCTCGAGAGCTCGTCATCGCCTTCCGCCAGGTCGATCGTGTTCACGAAGAGCCGGACGAGCTCGAGCTCTCCCGGCGCGCTGTCACTCATAACCTTCTATGATAGATGACCGGTTAGCGAACGAGCAACGGAGGTTCTGCATGGCCGCCGCGCCCTACCGTGTCGCGCACGTGTCCGAGATCGTAAAGCCCCTCGCCGAAGAGCCGGGCAATGCCTCCTGGCGCGCCGTGCGCCGGCACTTCGACATCGGTTCCTTTGGCGTCGCGGCGTACACCGCCCGCGCCGCCGGCGACGTCTTCACCAGCGACCACACCGAGGCGGACACCCGCCACGAGGAGCTCTTCTTCGTCGCCGCCGGACACGCCGCGATCAGGGTCGGCGAGGAGACGGTGGACGCCGCCGCGGGGACGTTCGTCTATGTGCGCGACCCCGAGGTCGTGCGCGGGGCGACCGCCATCGCACCGGACACAACTCTCCTGGCGGTCGGCGGCGAGCCCGGCAAGGCCTTCGAGGTCTCGTCGTGGGAGAAGCAGTACGCCGGCGATGAGTAGCGGGGCCTGGAGCGCCGAGCTCGCCCTCGCGGGCGCCGGCGACGAGCCGGTCGACCTCTGGCGGTCGATCCAGTCCCACGGCCTCGTCGACCTGCCGCCCATGCGGATCGACGAGGAGGCCCGCGCGCTCGAGATCACCGTTCCACTCCGAGGCGCCAGGCCGCGCACGGTGAGGATCGCCGAGGGGAGGAAGGGGCACGCTCTCGTCACCGTCGCCGGACGCGCCCCTGGAGCGCGGGCCGCGGATGCCGTCCTCGCTGCGGTCTCGCACGTCCTCCGACTGGACGAAGATCTGTCGGGCTTCTACGCGGTCGCAGAAGCCGATCCCGACCTCGCCTGGGCCGCCCGGGGCGCCGGCCGTCTGGTGCGAAGCCCGACCGTCTTCGAGGAAGTCGTGAAGACGATCTGCACGACGAACTGCGCGTGGTCGGCGACGGAGCGCATGGTCGGCGCCCTCGTCGAGCACCTCGGCGAGCCCGCCGCCGGTGTAAAGGATGGGCCGTACGGCCGCGCGTTCCCGACTCCGCAGACGATGGCCGCCGCGGACGAGGCCTTCTACCGTGACGTCGTGCGCGCCGGCTACCGGGGCGCCTACCTCCGCTCCCTTTCGGCGGACGTCGCGTCGGGAACGCTCGACCTCGAAGCGCTTGGGGATGCCTCGCGGGACGAGCTGCCCGACGACGACCTCGCCGAGCTTCTCCTCGCCCTCCCGGGCGTCGGGCCCTACGCCGCCGCGCACATCATGCTGTTGCTCGGCCGCTACTCCCGCCTCGTGCTCGACTCCTGGACGCGGCCCAAGTACGCGCGGCTGAACGGCGGCAAGGCGGTGAAGGACACAACCATGGAACGGCGCTTCCGGCGCTACGGGCCCTATGCGGGCCTCGCCTTCTGGCTCGTTCTCACGCGCGACTGGGTGCCTGACGATTGAATCCGCCTCGCTATCGGGACGGAGCGAGGAAGATCGCTCCGATCGCCGTTGCCGCGGCTGCCTTCGCGGTCTCCTTCGGGGTCCTCGCGCGCGCGTCGGGGATCGCCTCGGTGGAGGCGATCGTCATGTCCGCGACCACTTTTGCGGGCTCGGCACAGTTCGCCGTCGTCTCGATCCTCGGAGTAGGCGGCGGCATTGCCTCCGCGATCGTGGCCGCGACGCTCCTGAACGGACGCTATGCGCCGATCAGCGTCTCGATCGCGCCGATCTTCGTCGGCAGCCGCCTGCGGCGCCTATTCGAGTCGCAGCTGATCGTGGACGAGTCCTGGGCACTGTCCCGACGGGCCGACGGCCGCCACGACCGTCGGCTGCTCGTGGGCGCGGGCCTCGTCCTCTACGCCTGTTGGGTCGGTGGAACCGCAATCGGCGCGATCGCCGGGGACGCGCTCGGCGACCCCGCGAGCCTCGGGCTCGACGCCGCGTTCCCGGCGCTCTTCCTTGCCCTCCTCGTCCCGCAGGTTCGCTCGCGACAGGCACTCGCCGCCGCCGTGTTGGGCGGGGCGATCGCCCTCGCCCTCCTCCCCGTCGCCCCGGCGGGCGTTCCAATCGTCGCGGCGGCGGGGGCGTGTCTCATCGGCTGGAGACGACCGTGAGCAACGTCTGGATCGTGATCGCGATCGTCGGGGTCGCCACGATCGCGCTCAAGGCGGTCGGGCCCGTGCTGCTCGGCGGGAAGCCGCTGCCGAACCACCTGACCGGGGTGGTGGCGCTCCTTGCCCCCGCACTCCTGGCCGCGCTCGTCGTCACGCAGGTGGCAGGGGGCGACGAGGAGATCGTGCTCGACGCTCGGCTCGTCGGCCTCGGGGCCGCCGTCGTCGCCCTCCTCCTGCGGGCGCCGCTCCTCCTCGTGGTCGTGGCGGCCGCGGCGGCGACGGCGGTGGTGCGCGCCTTCAGTTAGCGACGCTTGACACCTGACGCGAACGCGTTAAGACTGCCGGCGCTAGGCAGGGAAAGGGGGAGCTGCGCCGAGCATCCCAGTCGGTGGATTGGGGCGGCCGTTCGGGCCGGCGGACTCGTACGCGCTCCCCCGCGACACAAGGAGGTGGCAATGCGATTCCGATCACTCGTCCCCGTCGCGGCCATAGCGGTCAGCCTGCTGACCTTGACGACGGCCGCGGCGAACCCGCCTATCCCGGCGGCGAGCACGTTCGAAACGAAGAACCTGAGAGCCATAGGCCACTCGTTCTTCCCGAATACCCCGAACCTTCCGGGGCAGGTGTTCACCGCGAACTCGGACCTCGCCTTCCGGGGCAAGCTCGCATTCCAGGGGCACTACACGGGCTTCCGGATCGTGGACATCTCGAACCGGAAGAAGCCGAAGCAGATCTCCTTCACCGACTGCTTCGGGAACCAGGGCGACATCGTCGTCTGGAAGGACATCCTCGTCCGCTCGTGGAACTCGCCGGCGGTCGACGACCCGACGATGTCGTCAAGGCTCTCGTGCGACGGTCAGCCGGTACCTGTGGGGTTCGAGGGCCTGCACGTCTTTGACATCAGCAACAAAAAGAACCCCGAGCGCATCGGCGAGGTAGAGCTCAGCGCGAGGCCGATGGCGGACAGGGAGCTGCAGAACGGCGCCCTCGGATGCGGCTCGCACACCTCAACGCTCGCTCCGGACAAGAAGAACGACCGGCTGCTGCTCTACAACCAGACGTCCGGCGGGCCATGCCCGTTCATCTCCATCATCGAGATCCCGCTCGACAATCCGGCCGGCGCAAAGTGGCTGCGCGACGAGCCGCTCGAGGAGGCCGACGCCTGCCACGACTCCGGCGTCATCCTCGGCAAGGTGAAGATGCTCGCCTGCGCGAGCCACGACCACGCGAACGTGTACAGCCTGGGCGGTCGCCGGGGCGGCTCTCTCGAGGATCCCGAGTTCCTCTACACGATCCAAGAGGAGGGTGTCTGCTTTGAGCCGAACCCACCGCCCCCCGCACCCCCGCTAGACCCGCAACGTCCCTGCAACGGAAACTGGCACTCCGCCGGCTTCACCTGGGACGGGAAGGTCATCATCCTCGGCTGGGAGCCTGGCGGTGGCTCGCAGCCCGAATGCGAGGCGACCGATCCCGATGTCAAGAAGAGCTGGTTCTTCTATGACTCGAAGACCGGCGCGAAGCTCGGGCAGTTCGTTCTGCCGCGGCCGCAGGACGCGACGGAGAACTGCACGATCCACAACTACAACACCGTCCCGACGAGGAAGGGCTACTACCTCGTCGGCGGCAACTACCAGGCGGGGATCAGCGTGGTCAAGTTCTCGAACCCGGCGAACGCAAAGGAGATCGCCTACGCCGACCCGGCGCCGCTGGTACCGACCCAGCTCGGCGGCGACTGGTCCACCTACTGGTACAACGGCCTCGTCTACGAGTCGGACATCACCCGCGGCCTCCTCATCTGGAAGCTGCAGAAGAAGATCGCTGGAGCCAAGAAACTCTCCCATCTGAATCCACAGACGCAGGAGTTCTCACTCCACGGCAAGAAGCGGAAGCACGACAGGAATGACTAGCTGAGTCCTCGCCTGTCCGCTGAGGGAGGGCCACCCGCCGGGTGGCCCTCCCTTTGACATTCGCGGTAAAGGCGAGGGACTGCACCACGCACAACAACCCACAGACCCAGCTCTTCGCGACCAACAAGCAAGCATCGCTCTCCGCGAAGCTTGAGGGAGGCCGCCGCCAGGCGGCCTTCCTCCTTCTTGACACAGGGGCCGGGGAGCAGAAGACTGCGGCTGCCAGGCAGGCAGGGGGGCCGGCCGCTGGGGGGCTTCCCGTGACCAATGGGAGGTGGTACCTCGTGAAGCTACGACTGGTGCTGGCGCTGGCGGCGCTGGGACTCGGGCTCGTCGCAGCTCCGTGAGCGCGACGCCGCCGCGCATCCCGCTCGTCGAGGACTGGGACATCACGCCGAATCTGACGGCGCTCTCGTTCTCGGAGCGGAGCGTCCCGACGAGCCGCCCCGAGTCGAACTTCATCAACTCGGACCTGGCGTTCTGGGGCGACATGGTCGTCCAGGGCCACTACAACGGCTTCCGGCTCGTCGACGTCACCACACCGTCGCGGCCGAAGGAGATCATCGACTACGAGGAGTGCGCGCCCAAGAACCCGACCGGCGCCGTTCCCGGAAACCAGGGCGACATCGCCATCTACGGGAACATCCTCAGCCGCTCGTGGAACTCGAACACCGGGCCGGCCGGCGCCTCCTGTGACGGCGAGTTCGTTCCGCCGGGCTTCGAGGGGTTGCACATCTTCGACATCACGAACAAGCAGGACCCGGACCTGATCGCCTCGGTCGACCTCGCCTGCGGCTCGCATACGCAGACGATGGTTCCCGACTTGGCGAACAACCGGCTGATCGTCTACGTCGGCAGCTCGAGCACCGCGTGCCCGAACTTCGACATCGTCGAGATCCCGCTCGCGAAACCGGCAGGCGCTTTCCTGCTCAACTCGATCCCGACCGAGGGTCACCCGTGTCACGACATCGGCGTCATCCTCGGAAGCGCAATGAAGCTTGGGTGCGCCGGCTTCGACAGCCTCGGGATTTACAGCCTCGGCGGGCCCGACGGCGGTTCCCTCGAGGAGCCGATGATGATGCACCACATCCTCCCCGGCATCCCCTCCTCCGGCCACTCGGCCGCGTTCACCTACGACGGCAAGGTTGCCATCTTCGGGTGGGAGCCCGGCGGCGGCGTCCGGCCGCGCTGCACCACGACGGGGACCGTGTTGGAGAACGGAGACATCCAGACCGACGACATGAAGTCGTACTTCTTCTTCTCGGTCGAGACCGGCGAGCTCCTCGGCAAGTTCGTCATGCCGCGCCCGCAAGGCCTCGACGAAGCGTGCACGATCCACAACTACAACGTCGTGCCGCTCAAGAACAAGGGCGGGAAGCCGCGCTACGTGCTGGTCTCCGGCAACTACATGTCGGGAATCAGCGTCGTCGACTTCACGAATCCCGCAGCGGCGAAGGAGATCGCCTACGCCGACCCGCCGGCGTTCCCCGACGGCTTCGAGGGCGGCGACTGGTCGACCTACTGGTACAACGGCCGCATCTACGAGTCCGACCTCGTCTGGGGGCTCCTGACGTGGCGCCTGAACGACCCGGCGGTCACAAGCTACTTCAGGACTCCCTACTCCAATCCGCAGACGCAGGAGTTCACGATCGACTGACATCTCGAAGGAAGGGCTGTTGGAGCGGCCGCCGAGAGGCGGCCGCTCCCGTCTCTTCCGCCGCGGCCCGAAAGAGTGCATACTCCCGGAGTCAGGCAGCTTCACGGGAGGGGCCGTTGAAGGGCTGGCGCGGGCCTGGGACGGTGTTTCTTGTGGACGCACTCGCGTAAGCCAGCGTAGGAGGTGGCAATGAGCAAGTTCTTCCGAGTGCCGCTCCTGGTGCTGTTCGCGGTCGGGATCATCGCATTCCCGCTCGCGGCCGGAGCAGGGCACACTACCGACCCGAGGACGCCGAACCTGGTGCCCAGGGGTCACATTTTCGAGCCGGCGAGCCTTCTCAACCCGGCGGTCGGGAACCCGGACATCCATACGGACATCGCGTTCTGGGGCAAGTTCGCGATCCAGGGGAACTGGGACGGGTTCAACATCCGGAGCATCAAGGATCCAGACAACCCGACGCAGGTAGGACGCGCGTTCTGCAACGGGCCCCAGGGCGACGTCGTCGTCTTCAAGAACATCGTCGTCCGCACCTGGGACGCACCCGCCTCCGGCACGACCACGTGCGGAGGCGAGCCGGTGCCGGCCGGGTTCGAGGGGCTGCACATCTTCGACATCAGCGACAAGACGAGCCCCGAGCTCGTCGGGTCGGTGGACCTGCCTTGCGGGACGCACACGGCCACGGGGATCCCGGACCGCAAGAACCAGCGGCTTCTGATCTACAGCAGCAACTCCAATCATGACCCGACTAACCCGAACCCGCCTGCCACATGCGACTGGATCGATATCGTCGAGGTCCCGCTCCGCAGTCCGGAAGACGCGAGCTTCATCCGGCAGGAGCCCACCGAGCACACGTGCCATGACTTCGGCGTCATCCTCGGCGACGCCATGAAGGGCGCGTGTGCCGGCGGCGAGGGCGTGCGTGTCTTCAGCCTGGGCGGCCCGAACGGCGGCTCGCTCGTGGATCCGCTGCTGCTCTTCCACGTCGTGGAGCCCGGCGTCACGATCGGGCACTCGGGCGGCGTCGAGCTGGGACGGCGAAGTCGTCGTCTTCGGGCACGAGCCCGGCGGCGGCGTCCAGGCCCAGTGCCAAGCCACCGCCCGGCGGTCAACCGGACGATGTTCTTCTACGACTCAGACGACGGGACGAAGCTCGGCCAGTGGACGCTTCCCCGGACGCAGTCCGCCACGGAGAACTGCACGCTCCACAACTACAACACGATCCCGCTCAAGAACGGGCGCGACCTCGTCGTGTCCGGCAACTACCAGTCGGGGACGAGCGTGGTCGAGTTCACCGACCGCGCGAACGCAGTCGAGCTCGCCTGGTCCGACCCGCCGCCGATCGTCCCGACCGACCTCGGCGGAGCGTGGTCGTCGTACTTCTACAACGGCTACATCTACGAGACGAACATCACCGAGGGTCTGAACATCTTCGAGTACACGGGGCCGCAGGTGCGCGGCACCTTCAACCTGCGCTACCTGAACCCGCAGACTCAGGAGTTCACGATCAAGGCCAAGCGCAAGTAGCACCGCTTGACCCGCTGCGATGAGAGGGCGGCCTCGGCCGCCCTCTCGTTAGCGGCAGGAACCAGGCGGTAGCCGACGCCCCAGACGTTCACTATGTAAACGGCCTCGCCGTTCGGGTTCAGCTTGCGGCGCAGGCGGCTCGCGTGTGAGTCGAGCGTCCGCGTGCGGCCGAGCGACCTGAAGCCCCAGACGTCCCGCAGGAGCTCCTCCTTGCGGTACACGCGCTCGGGGTCCTCGGCCAGCGCGACCAAGAGGTCGAACTCCTTCGCCGAGAGCTGGACGCCGGCGCCGCCGACTCGGACGACGCGCGAGGCGAGGTCGATCTCGAGGTCGCGGACGCTGAGCCGCGGATGCTGCCGGCGGGCGGTGCGACGCAGAACCGCGCGCATGCGCGCGACCAGCTCCTCGTAGACGAAGGGCGGACGACGTAGTCGTCGGCGCCGCGGGCGAAGCCGCGCACGCGGTCGGACGGATCGCCACGGGCGCTGACCATGATCACCGGCACGTCCCTGTTCCAGGCCCGGCCCGGCTCGCCCGCCCGGAGGCGGCCGCAGAGCTCGAAGCCGGACGCGTCGGGCAGGACGGAGTCGAGGAGGACGAGGTCGGGGCGCTCCGACTCGACGAGCTCAAGCGCCAGAGCGCCGCGGTCGACGGCGAGCACCTCGAAGCCGTCGTCGATCAACTGCCTGGAAAGGAACTCCCTCGTCGGCTCCTCGTGCTCCACTACCAAGACCGCTTCCCCCATGCCGGCGAAGCTAGCAACGAGCCGCGACCCCGACCAGATGTCCTTTCCCACGAAAGCGTGACGAGCTGCTCGCAGCCGTCCGGGACGGACGACTACAACCCCGCGCGCCAGGCGGTCGTAGCGCCCGCGCTGCGGTAGTCGATCGTGCCTCGCGCCAGGCGCGGAGGATCCTGCGGCGGCGCCACCAGAGGACACGCACCCTCCCTTCGCGCCGCCGGGCGGTCCCTCCCGCTAAATCCGTCCAGAGCGCAGGACTCCCCAGACGAGCCAGATGCTGAGGAGCGTCGAGAGGAAGAGGCCGATCGCCGCCACGAGCGGGACTCCAAGGATCTGAAATCCACCCTCGATCGACGCGGCGAGGATCCCGGACGTGACCGCGCCGCCCACGGCGACCATGGCGATCCCGATGCGGTTGAAGACGACATCCATGCGGCGGATGAGGTCATCGAGGCCTTGGTGGCGGAAGCCGACCTCGATCTGACCGTCGCGCACTTCCTGCAGGACGTCGTGCACCTGGTACGGAAGCTCGAGCATCATGCCGGCGTAGCTGCGCGCCTCCTGCTGCACCCGTGCTGCGACCCGCTGCGGGGTGAAGCGCTCGATCATCAGCTCCCGCGCATACGGCTTCGCCACCTCGAAGACGTTGAAGTCGGGGTAGAGCTCGTCCCCACCGACCCCAGCGTCGCGATCGCGCGGTCGAGCACGACGAAGCGGGTCGGAAGCGTCAGCTGCATGCGGTAGATGAGCGCGAACGCCTCGCGGATGATCTGAATCGGGTCGATCTCGGAGAGGCTCGCGCCGTAGTAGCGCTCGAAGACGACGCGGAGCTCGGCGACGAATTCATCTTCGCGCTCCTTCGGATAGCGCACCCCGAGGGAGGCGAGGCGGCGCGGGATCGCCTCGACGTTCTGGTTCACGACCTCGATGAAGAGGCCCGTCAGCTTGGATGAGTCGTCCGGAGCCAGCTGCCCGGCGGTACCGAAGTCGACGAGCCCGATCTGATCGCTCTGCTCGAGCACGAGAATGTTGGCGGGATGTGGGTCGCCGTGGAAGAACCCGTGCCGGAAGATCATCGCCATCCACGTCTCGGCGACTCGGTAGGCGATCTGCCGGCGCTCGGACATCGTGTACCGGTCCAGGTCGAGGTCGCGAAGCTGCACGCCCTCGAGCAGCTCGAGAGTCAGCACCCGCGAGCGCGAGTAGCTCCAATGGACGCGCGGCACGCGGACGTGCTGGTAGCCGGCGAAATTCTTGTGGAACTGCTCGGCGTTCCGGGCCTCGATCCGGTAGTCGAGCTCCTGCCTGATCGAGCGTGCGAACTCGTCCACGACCGCGACGGTGTCGATGAACTCGAGCGCACGAACGCGCTCCCTGGCGATCCGCGCGAGCTGATACATCAGCTCCAGGTCCGCCTCGATCTGCCTGGGGGCGTTCGGACGCTGCACCTTCACGACCACCTTGCGCCCGTTCGGCAGCGTCGCGCGGTGCACCTGCCCGATCGAGGCTGCCGCCACCGGCGTCTCCTCGAAGTCGAGGTAGAGCTGCTCGACGGTCAGCTCCAGCTCTTCCTCGATGACCGCGCGGGCCTGCTCGAACGGGAACGGCGTCACCGAGTCCTGCAGCGCCTTCAGCTCGAAGACGATGTCGGGCGGGAACGATGTCCGGGCGCGTCGAAAGGAGCTGGCCGAACTTGACGAAGGTCGGGCCGAGCTCGTCGAGCATCTCGCGTAGGCGAACCGCCTCGCGGCGAGCCCTCTCCCTCGACGTCGACCTCGCGGCCCAGGCGCGAGCGGACGACCGACGGCCCGCGCGTCTCGAAGAGGTAGCCGAACCCGTGCTTCGCCGCTACCTGGGCGATCTCGGACATTCGCCCCAGCTGCCGCACTGCGGGCCGGGAGCTCATCGTGTCACTCCTTCTCGACTAGCCTGAGACGGTGCTCGAGCTGCGCGAGGCGGAGCTCGAGCTCCTCGTACTCGCGCCGGGTCACCAGGCCTAGCTCACGGAAGAGACCCGAGAACGTCGAGCTTGCGCGCTCCCCGACTCGAAGCGCCTCGCCGCGCCAACGGCCGACGACGTCGTCGACGATCGTACGGGCGTCCTCACGGCTCACCTTGCCGCGACTGACGAGCTCGTCGACGAGCTCCTCCGATCGTTCCTTCGTCAGCGCAAAAGCGCCGACACCTGCCAGGAACAGCTCCTCCGCGGTCGAGCGGAGGGAGCGGTCGGAGTCGCTACCGGGCTCGGCCATGCGGCCTCGCGCGCCGGCGCTTGCGCCGGGCTTCCCGCCGTGCGGCGGCGTCCTTGCCGCCGTCTCCTGCTGCCGCCGGCTCGGGGGCGACCTGGTCGCCGCTTCCCGCGAGCGTAGCGACGGCCTCCTCCTCGACCGGCTCTGGCTCTTCCTCGACGGCAGCCTCCTCGGCCGGCGCCGTCCGGTCGGCCTGCTCGCCGACGGTGTCGAGCTTCTCCTGGAGCCCTGCGTCCTTCCTGCGGGCAAACTCCGGCTCGCGCTCCTTGAGGACGGCGAGGAAGGGCGTGGCGATGAAGATCGTCGAGAACGCGCCCGAGGCGATGCCGATCAGGAGCGCGAAGGCGAACTCCTTGAGCGTGTCGCCGCCGAAGAGGATCAGCGAGAGGATCGGGAGGAGCGTGATGAAGGTCGTCGCGAGCGAGCGGCGGACCGTCTCCCAGAGCGACTGGTTGGCGATCGCCGCGAAGCTCGATTTCCGCATCAGCGGGATGTTCTCGCGCACGCGGTCGAAGATGATGATCGTGTCGTACATCGAGTACCCGAGGATGGTGAGCAGCGCGGCCACGGTCGCGGCCGTCACCTCCCAGCCGAAGAGCGCGTACACGCCCATCGCGACCGTGATGTCGTAGAAGAGGGCCCGGAAGATCGGGAGCGCGAAGACGAACTCGAAGCGGATCGTCACGTAGATGACGATGAGGACGAGCGAGGCGACGATCGCGTAGATCGCGCTTCGCAGGATCTGCTCGCTGAAGCTCCCGGAAACGTTCCGGATGCCGATGGACTCGGCGCCGAGGTCGTTCTCGAGCGCCAGCGTGAGCTCGTTTTGCTCGGCAGTCGTCAGCGACTCGGTCTTGATCTGGAACTGCTCGTACTCGCCGTCGGTCTCGTCGCCGCGGCCCTGGATGACCGCGTCGGCGCGGCCGATGTCGGCCATCTCCTGCCGCACTTCATCGACGGATGCAGGCTCCGGTGTCTCGAACGAGACTTGGCTGCCGCCCTCGAAGTCGATCCCGAGGTTCAGGCCCTTGAAGATGATCGCGCCGACCGCGATCACGAGGATGACGGTGGCGGTCGTGAACCAGATCCGGCGCAGGCCGACGATGTCGATCTTCTGCCACTCCGGGATCTTCTGGGCGCTCGCGCCCATGAACTTGGGGTTGTCGAACCAGCGGAAGCGGCTCAGGACGCCGAGCAGCGCGCGGGTCGCGAGCACCGCCGTGAACATCGAGATCAGGGTCCCGAGCAGGAGCATGAGCGCGAAGCCGCGCACCCCGCCCGTGGCCACCATGAAGAGGACGGCCGCGGTGATCATCGTCACCACGTTCGCGTCGACGATCGTGGCGAACCCCTTCCGGTAGCCGGTCGCGATCGCCGCGCGCACGGACTTGCCGGCGCGCACTTCTTCCTTGATGCGCTCGAAGATGACGATGTTCGCGTCGGCCGCCACCCCGATCGTGAGGATGATCCCCGCGATCCCCGGCAGCGTCATCGTCACGTTGAAGGCGAGGATGGCGCCGTAGAGGAAGACGCCGTAGACCGCGAGGCCGATGATCGCGACGACGCCGAGGAAGCGGTAGACGAGCAGGAGGAAGATGGCGACGGCGATGAGCCCGCCGATGCCCGCGATCAGCGCCTGGCGGAGCGAATCCTCGCCGAGCGTCGCCGAGACCTGGGTCGAGTCGACCTGGACGAACTCGACGGGCAGCGCGCCGGTCTGCAGGACGAGCGCGAGATCCTTCGCCTCCTCGATGCTGTCGAGTCCGGTGATCTGCGCGCTCCCGCCGGCAATTCCGTCCGCAAGGCTCGGGTCGGTGAAGTCGATGATCGGGAAGGAGCGGATCTCGTTGTCGAGGACGATCGCGAAGCTCTGCGCGAACGCACGGGCGTCGTCGCCACGGCCGGTGACGCCGTTCTGCGCCGCGAGGAGCGCGCCCCGCTGCGACAGCTCGCGCGTGATGTCGTGGAACTTGTCCGCGCCCTCGTCGGTGAAGTCGAGGAGAACGATCGGCTGGCCCTTCTGCGGGTCGAAGTCCTGGCGCGTCCCGTCGGCGTTCAGGTCCTCACCGGTCAGCTCCGGAATCGGGCTCTCGGCGTTGTCCGGCTGGTACTTGTAGAGGTAGTACCAGGGCTGGGTCGCGGCGACCCCGCCCGGACAGGGCTTGGCCGCTGCGGCCTCGTCGTCGGCGCTCGCGTTCGCCCCGCAGGTGAGCACGGCCTGGTCGCTCGGGACGACGTAGAACTCGGCGCCCTTGGGCGCCTCGCCGCCCTCGACCTGCTGGAGTAGCTCTGCCTTCGTCCCGGCCGGCCCTGCCAGCCGCTGCTTCTCGTCCCCGTAGAGGTACCACTCGCGTGCGGTCGTTCCCTCGGGAAGGTCGTCCTCGGCGGTGAGGAGGGGGAGCAGCGTCGCGCTCGGCACCGGGTTCCCCGCGGCGTCGGCTGAGACCGGCTCGACGTCGGCCTGGAGGTCGTAGAACTCGAGCTGCGCCGTCTGGCCGATCAGCGCAGCCGCGCGCTGTGCATCGAAGACCCCGGCGAGGTCGACGACGATTTGGTTCGGATCCTGCGTGCGGATCTCCGGCTCGGAGACGCCGATCCGGTCAACACGCTCGCGGATGATCTCGACGGAGCGGTCGAGATCGGCCTCGGTCAGCTCCTGCCCCGCCTCCGGCCGCGCTTCGAGTACGACCTCCAGGCCGCCCTGGAGATCGAGGCCGAGAGTCGGCTCGCGGAAGTAGCCGAAGGTGACGACGCCGAGGATGGCACCGACGAGGACAAGGAGGATGAGGAGATAGCGACGCACGCTGCCTGGTATCTATCGGCTGGTCTGCTCCTCGGCTACAGGCTCCTCGATGGTCTCGGGCTCGGGCGCCGTCTCGGGCTCCGGGGCCTCGGCGGGCTCCTCGGCCATCTCGGCGGCCTCCTCCGGGGTCACCTTGCTGGCGATCGCCCGCCGTGAGACTGCGACCTTGACGTCGGCGTCGATCTCGAGCTGAACGCGCTCGTCGTCGATGCCGGTGACCTCGCCGTAGATGCCTCCCGCGGTGATCACCTCGTCACCGACCTGCAGGTTCTGGAGCATCTCCTGGTGACGCTTGGCCTGCTGGCGCTGCGGACGGATCAACAGCAGGTACAGGATCACGAGCATCACGAGAAAGAAGATGAAGATTGGATCCACTCGCCGAGCCTCCTAGCGGCCTGTCTCAACGACCTCGGACCGCTTCGCTGCAGCGTTCACGAGGTCGACGGAAACGCACATTTTCGCCGCACAAAGGTATCAGGCGACGGCGCCCGGTCCGACGGCGAGGCGACCGATGGCTTCCGCCTTGAACGCCGCCAGTCCGCCACGCTCGACGGCGGCCCGGGCTCCGGCCGTCAGGTCGAGGAGGAAGCGGACGTTGTGCTCGGAGAGGAGGACGAGTCCCAGCAGCTCTTGCTGGTTGACCAGATGGCGCAGGTACGCGCGCGAGTACCCCGTGCACGCGCGGCAGGGGCAGCCCTCCTGGAGCGGACGCGGGTCGCGGGCGAAGCGGGAATTGCGGAGGTTCAGGCGTCCTTCCCAGGTCAGCGCGGAGCCGGTGCGGCCGAGCCGTGTCGGCAGCACGCAGTCGAACATGTCGATCCCGCGCTCGATCACCTCGAGGATGCCGGCCGGATCGCCGATGCCCATGAAGTAGCGCGGCTTCTCGGCCGGCAGGAGCGGCGCCGCCCAGCCGACGGTGTCCAGCATTGCGACCCGGTCCTCCCCCACGCTCAGGCCGCCGAGCGCGTGGCCGTCGAACCCGAGCCCCCCGATCTCCTCGACCGAGCGGCGGCGCAGCTCGAGGTCGGTCCCGCCCTGGGCGATGCCGAAAAGGAGCTGTCCCTCGGCGCGCGGAGCGGCGAGCTGGCGCTCGGCCCAGCGGGTCGTGCGCTCGGTCGCGAGGGCGAGCTCCTCGCGCCGCGGCGTCGGCCGGCGGGCAGATGTCGAGGCACATGGCGACGTCCGATCCAAGCCGCAGCTGGATCGCGGCGGCAAGCTCGGGCGTGAAGCGTGCTTCCTGGCCGTCGTACACCGAGCGGAAGGTGACACCCGCATCGTCGACGCGCACGATCGTGTCGCGAAGGGAGAAGACCTGGAACCCGCCCGAGTCGGTGAGGATCGGCCCATCCCAGCTCATGAAGCGGTGCAGGCCTCCGAGCTCCTCGATCGTCTCCTCTCCCGGGCGGAAGTGGAGGTGATAGGTGTTGCCGAGCAGAATCGTCGTCCCGAGCTCGCGTAGACGGATCGGGTCGAGCCCCTTCACCGTCGCCTTGGTTCCGACCGGCATGAAGGCAGGCGTCGGCACGTCGCCGTGCGCGGTGCTGAGAACCCCTGCCCGCGCCGCTCCGTCCGTGGCCGTCACCGTGAAGCTCATGGTGTGCTTCCGTTCCACTCTCGGCGCGATTCGTCACCCACGCGCGCGCTTTTCGCTTGTAGGCTCGAAAGCGGGTGGTGGGATGGGGTGCCCCAGACGGGTGCACGTGTGGGCGAGCCGGTCATAGGAGCAGCATTGCGTCGCCGAAGGAGTAGAACCGATACCGCTCCTCGATCGCGATGCGGTAGAGGCGACGGGTCTCCTCCACGCCGGCGAACGCCATCACGAGGGCGAGCAGGGTCGAGCGGGGCAGGTGGAAGTTCGTCAAGAGCGCGTCCACCCGCTCGAACGCGAAGCCGGCTTCACGAACAGGCTCGTCCGGCCCTCGAGAGGCGCGCCCCGTGCGAGCGACTCGAGCACCCGAACGGTCGTCGTCCCCACCGCGACGACACGGTCCGCGCGCCGAATCCGCTCCCAGGCACGCTCCTCGACCCGGTACCGCTCGCTCCCGAGCTCGTGCTCGTCGAGCTCCTCGGTGGAGACCGGGCGAAACGTGTCGAGGCCCACGTGCAGCGTGATCCGCTCGACGTCGAGCTCGGCGAGCAGGTCCGGCGTGAAATGGAGGCCCGCCGTGGGCGCTGCGGCCGAGCCCTCCTCCTCGGCGTACACCGTCTGGTAGCGCTCGGGGTCGGCGAGCGGCTCCACGATGTACGGCGGCAGCGGCGCCTCGCCCGCCGGGCGCCCCTCCAGCCTGACAAGCCAGCGCCCCTCTCCCCGGTGCTCGAGCAGCTCGACCGACCCCGAGGCGCATGCCGGCACGCAGCCGCCTCGTCGGTCGCGCCAGCGCTTCCCAGTGCCCGTCGCCGAGCTGCTCGAGCAGAAGCACCTCCGCCTCGCCTCCCCCCGGCCGGCGAAGCCGCAGGCGCGCCGGGAGGACGCGCGTGTCGTTCACGACGAGGAGGGCCCCGCAGGAAGCTGGTCGGGGAGGTCGCGGAAGCTCCGGTGGCTGCGTTGCGCGGGTGGCGCGCTCGTGGACGAGGAGTCGCGAGTCGTCGCGCCGCTGCAAGGGTCGCTGGGCGATCAGCTCCGGTGGGAGGTCGTAGTCGAGCTCGGCGGTTCGCATGCGGTCCGACGCCAAGGGTAGATTCCGCGCCCATGGATCGCGACGCGCTGGCCCGTGCGAACGCCCGCTTGGTCGAGGCTCGTGCGGAACGGCCGAACAGGCTCGAGCTCGAGGCCGCGCTCGAGCGCGCGGAGAGCGCCCTCGCCGCGCTCGCCCAAACGGCGGCGGAGCTCGAGGCCGGCGTTCCCGAGCGCCTCGGCGCGGCGATCGAGGAGGGGATGCGCGCTGAGGTTCTCCCCGTCGCCCGCCACATCGCCGAGGTGCGCGGGCTGACCGGCCAGGTCGTGCGGCGGCTCGAGGCTCTGCAAGGGGAGATCGCCGCCGAGCGGCGCGAGCGGCTCGAGGACCTGGCGCTCCTCGTCGACCTGATCGGGTCGGGTTGGCGCGGCGTCGAGCGGCGTCTCGATCGCGCCGAGCGAATCCTCGACCGGATCGAGCGCGGGCTCGAGGAGCGGCCCGGAGCCGCGCTCTACCGCATCGACGGCCTCCAGGCTTAGCCGCCCCTCCTAGCCACCAGGCAGACGGAGCTCGAAGCGCGAGCCCCTCCCAGTACCGAGTCCAGCGTCAGCTCGCCGCCCAGCGCCTGGGCGAGCTCGCGTGAGATCGCAAGGCCCAGCCCCGTGCCGTTCTCGCTGACGAAGGGCCTGAAGACGCGGTCGCGCTCGCCGGGGGCAATCCCCGGGCCCGAGTCCGTGACCGCCACCGAGACCGAGCCGTTGGCCTGCGAGAGCGCGAGCGAGATCGAGCCGCCGTCCGGCGTCCAGGAGAACGCGTTGGCGAGCAGGTTGCCGACGATCTGGAGGACGCGGTCGCCGTCGGTTCGCAGGACGGGGCTCGCTCCGAGTGTCAGCTCGTACTCGATGTCGCGGCGGCGGGCCTCCTCCGCGAAGGAGTGGTAGCCCTGCTCGACGAGCCGCTTCAGCTCAACCTCCTCCTCGTCGAGCGTGAAGCTGTGCGCTTCGAGACGGGCAAGCTCGACGAGGTCGCCGACGAGCCGGGCGAGCCGGTCGGTGGCGGCGCGGATCACGTCCAGCGAGGCGGCCCTGGCCTCCGGGTCGTCCGCGACGCCCTCGCCCAGGGCGGCGACGTGGCCTCGGATCGCCGTCAAGGGCGTCCGCAGCTCGTGGGAGACCCGCACCAGGAAGTTCCGCTCATAGGCCTCGGACTCGGCGAGACGCTCGGTCATCTCGCGAAAGCGCTCGGTGAGCTGCGCGATCTCGTCGCCCGACTTCGGCTCGGGAAGCTGGGCGGAGTATCGCTTCGCGGCTACCTCGTCCGCGGCCTTCGAGAGCGCCAACACCGGCTTGGTGATGCGCCTGCTCAGGTACCAGACGAGCCCGAGCGCGACCGCGAGGCCTGCGAGGAAGGCGAGGCCCAGGCGCTTGGTGAGATCCATCCACCGCGCCTGCAGCTCCGCCCGCGGCTTGGCGACGATGATCGCGCCGAAGGTCTCGCCCCCGAGCCTGATCGGGTGCGCGGCGGCGAGGTACGTGCGCTCGGTCCCGGGCGGCTGGAGCTCGAAGGTCTGCACACGTCCCTCGTTCAGCGCGTCCTCTTCGAGGAGGCTCAGCGGCAGCTTCTCGAGGCCGGACGACTGGCCCGGGAAGATCTCGACGCCGGCGTAGAAGAGGCGCGAGCCGGTCGCCTCCTCGAGCGAGGGCGGGGCGAAACGCGGCGCCCGTCGGCCTTCGTCGATGCCCGTGGTCGCCTGGAGCGTGTACAGCTCCGCGAGCCCCTCGGCCTGCCGACGGAGCTCGGCCAGCGTCCGCGAGCGCGTGTCTTGCTGGAAGAAGTGAACCGCGATCGCCGCGGTCACGAGCGCCGCAACCAGCACGCCGAGGAGAAAGATCGCGGGGAGCCGGAAGCGCAGCGAGCGCAGCACGGGGCCTACGCTAGTCATCAGGACGCGCGCGCGGCCTTGGGCTCGGTGGAGACCTTGTAGCCGACGCCCCATACCGTCACGATCGGGCACGCATCGCCGAGCTTGCGGCGCAGCTGACGGACGTGGACGTCGACCGTGCGTGTGTCCCCGGCGAACGTGTAGCCCCAGACCCGCTCGAGCAGCTGGTCGCGCGTGAGAACGAGCCCGCGATGGTCGAGGAGGTCCCAGAGGAGGTCGAACTCCTTGGGCGCGAGCTGCACCTCGTCGCCGGCGACGGTGACCTCGCGGCGACCGGCATCGACCCGGAGGTCGCCGTGCTCCAGGATCGAGCTCACGAACTCCCGCCGCTCGGGGGTCGAGCGCCGCAGGACCGACTTCACCCTGGCGACGAGCTCACCCGGGTTGAACGGCTTGGTCAGGTAATCGTCGGCACCGACCTCGAGGCCGATGATCTTGTCGATGTCCTCGTCGCGAGCGCTGAGCATGAGGATGGGCACGTCAGAGCGCTGGCGGATCCGGCGACAGACGTCGATGCCGTCGAGATCCGGGAGCATCAGGTCGAGAATGATCAGCGACGGCGGCTCGGCGCTCGCCTTTTCGATCGCGTCCCCTCCGGTGCCCGCCACGCCGACGGTGAAGCCGGCCCGCTTGAGGTACATACCGACGAAAGACGCGATGCTCGACTCGTCCTCGACGACGAGAATCGCCTGCTTCTTCCCGACCACGACACGGTATGGTGGCACACCCCCCGGCGGCCTGGCGCCGAGTGCCGGCCTACGGCCGGTCGAGAACATAGGTCTGCACCGCGCGAGGCCAACGCGTCCACTCGCCCTCGCCGATCCTGAAACGGCCCGGGCGCCCGTCGTCCACCGCATCGAGCGTGAGCGACCCCTTGACGCTTCCGCTGGCACTGATTCGGCGGCCGCGCATGATCACTTGCCAGGGCCCGCCGTTTCCGTCCGATGAGATGAAGCACCCGATGTCCTGTCCGCGAATCTCCAGGGTGGTCGGGCTCACCCGCTCGGCGCGCCGCCGGCAGGCCCGGTTCAGCTTCGGCCGGCCGCCTCCGGCGCGGTCGACGAGCCTGACCGCGCCCTTGCGGAGGTGCAGAAGCAGCGCCCCGCGACCCGTGAGGACCGCTCTGCCGTTGCCGCCTCGGAGCTCGACGAGCTCGGTTCCCGGTGTCCGCAGGAGAACGGGCGAGGCGCCGGACGCAGCCTCGGCGGCGCCCATCGCAAGGGCCGCGGCCATGACCACGAGCAGGATTCGCCACATTCTCCACGAACTATCGCGCTCGGCTCGTGAGACTTCGATTACCAGTCTGTAAGGAAACCGTAAACGCAGGCGAGCAGGATCCGCTCGGCGGGTCGGGAGCATCCGCGGCCGGTCGTACCATCGAATACGACTCGGATGGACGAGCGAGCACGGCATGACCGCACTCTGCGCCTCCTCGAGGCGCGCCTGGAGTCCCTCGCCGTCGCCTGCGAGCGCTCACCACAGGGCGAGCGCAGGTTCGAGCCCGAGATCGACGCGACCGTCGCGGCGACTCGCCACGCGGTCGCGCTCGGGCTGATCAGCGCACACGAGGGCGAGAGCGTCTGGGCCGGAGTCGCCCGTCGGCATCCGCGCGCGGTGTGGTGCGGCCGGGGCCCGCGCCCGCTGGCCGCCTGACCAACCCGTTCTAGGAACCCCTTTCAGAATGAAGCCGGGTGTCGGCGTCATTCCGAAATGGGTTCTAGGCGACCAGCCGGACGGTTCCGCGCAGGCCCACCGCGTTCTCGCGCTCGTTCTGCCCGGTGCGCGACCACCCGTCGAGCGAGGCGGCCGGCTCGCAGAGATGGCAGACGACTCGCGGGATCCGGCGGCGGTCCTCGGCACCCTGCCAGTAGCGAAAGCGCTCCCCGACGAGGAGGCTTCGGCGGCAGAGCGCACAGAGCGTCATCTGCTTCACGATCGTACGGAGAGGCCCGGACGGCGGGGACGCCAAAAACGCCGACCTGCGGCATACTCTCCGAGGCGATGACTAGGGGCCAGGAGCTCTCCGATCGGGGGCGCGTCGAGACAGCGGGCGAGCGAGACGAGAGCGTCACCGAGATCTGCCGTCAGGCCGTGGAGCGCCTGTCTGCCGAGTTGCCGGAGGCTCACGTCTTCTCCCACCTTCGCGTCGGCAATGCGCTGCGCGTGATCGCCTCGAAAAGCGGGCCGCGGCTGATCTACGAGGTCCGGCGCGACCAGGGGGGAATCTGCTGGCGCGCCGCCGAGATGCACGAGCCGCAGCTCGTCGAGGACGTCAGGCGGGATCCCGACTACATGACTTCCGACGAGCGCGTCTGCTCGGAGGTCGCCGTCCCCGTCGTGGGCGGGGACGACACGCTGCTCGTCCTCGACGTCGAGTTCCCGGAGCGGCCGTTCACGCCCGGCGAGGCTGACGTGATCCTGGCCGCGGCGGCCCGGCTCGAGTCCGAGCTGGCCGGTCAGTCGTAGCGGAAGAAGCCCTCGCCGCTCTTCCGGCCCAGCTTGCCCTCGTCCCGCATGAGCACGAGACGCTCCGGCGGCGCCATCCGCTCCTCGCCGAGCGCGCCGTAGAGCGCCTCCGACGCGTGGACGTGTACATCGACGCCGATCAGGTCGATGAGCGCGCAGGGCCCGATCGGCCAGTTCACGCCACGTGTCATCGCCTTGTCGAGGTCCTCCGGCGAGACGCCGGCCTCGTCGAGGACTCGCACGCAGTCGTTCAGGAGCGGGATGAGGATCCGGTTGACGACGAAGCCGGGCGTGTCGTCGCAGCGGATCGGCTCCTTCCCGAGCCGCTCAGCGAGCTCGAATGCCGTGTCCACTGCTTCAGGGGAGGAAAGGCCGGTGCGGACGACCTCTACGAGCGGCAGCACCGGCGCCGGGTTGAAGAAGTGCATCCCCACGACACGCTCGGGGCGTCCCGTCGCTCGAGCGACCTCCGTCACCGAGAGCGCGGACGTGTTCGTCGCCAGCACGGCGCCCTCACCGACCACCTCTTCGAGCGCGCGGAAGAGCTCCTGCTTGGACGCGAGGTCTTCGACGATCGCCTCGATCACGAGGTCACAGCCCGCGAGATCGCCGAGCTCCGTCGTCGTCGAGAACCGGGCCAGCGCCGCGTCACGCTCCTCGGCCGTCAGACGGCCCTTCTCGACGCCTCGGCCGAGGTAGTGCGCGATCCGCTCACGCGCGCGCTCGCAGAGCTCGTCGCTCACCTCGCGGCCCACGGTCTCGATTCCCGCCTGGGCGCACACCTGGGCGATCCCGGCGCCCATCGTGCCGAGCCCCACCACCCCCACTCTGCGCACGTCGGCTCCGCTCATAGGCCCACCTTTGGCCTATGAGCGTGGGGAGGGTGTGTGAGGGAACCGGGAGGTTCCCTCACTGTCTCGAAGAAGGGGGCACGTGGGGGGAACATGGTCTCCCCCACGGGAGCGAGCCGGAGGCGAGCGACGCTCATTCGGCGACCGTGATTGTCACCTGAAACCTGAACTGCTCGTCGGGGCAGTCGTGCTGTCCCGCGCAGGCAGGCGTCCCGAGCGAGGAGATCGTCGCCGAGCCCGTGCCGACGGCGCGGACGAGCCACTCGGAGAACCCTGGGTCCTGTAGGTAGTCCACGGGGCTCAGCTCGACGGCGTCGCCCGAGACGACAGGCTCGTCCCACACATACTCGCTGGAGAGGCGCAAGCTCGTCTCGGCGCCCGGCGCGAGCATGAATGTCTCCCCGGAGGCGTCGGCGGTGATCGACTCGGGCGCCTCGCTCGCGCCGTCGCCGGACACCGGGTCTTCCCCGCCGCCGCAGGCGACGAGCGCGAGGACGACGAGCGGCATGAGGCGGGTCACGGCCCTCACAGCTTGACGGAAGTCATGGTTGAATAGCGGCATGGCGGTAACGGCGCGCGAGCGGAAGCTCCTCCTGGACGGTGACTGGGTCGAGACGGGCGAGTGGCACGAGGTGCGCTCGCCGTTCTCCGGAGAGGTGGTGGGACGTGTGGCGCGCGCCGGAGCGGCCGAGACGCAGCGCGCGGTGGACGCCGCGGCCCGCGCCATGGCCGACCCACTCCCCGCGTACGAGCGCGCCGGGATCCTCGAGCGGACCGCCGAGCTCATCGCGCAGCGACAGGAGGAGATCGCGCGCACGATCTGCGACGAGGCCGGCAAGCCGATCAAGACCGCCCGCGTGGAGGCGGAGAGGGCGGTTTCGACCTTCCGTGCGGCCGCGGCCGAGGCCCGGACCCTCGCCGGCGAGGTCGTCCCCATGGACGCGAGCCCGGCCGGCGTGGGCAAGCTCGCCTACACCGCCCGCCTCCCCATCGGCGTCGTCGGCGCCATCTCGCCCTTCAATTTCCCGTTCAACCTCGTCGCCCACAAGGTCGCTCCGGCGCTGGCTGCGGGCTGCGCCGTCGTCCTCAAGCCGGCCAGCCAGACTCCGCTGTCGGCACTTCTCCTCGCCGAGCTCGAAGCCGAAGCAGGGCTGCCGGCCGGCTGGCTCAACGTGCTCGTCGGCCGCGCCTCCGAGATCGGCGACGTCCTCGTCGAGGACGAACGCGTGCGCTTGATCAGCTTCACCGGTTCGGCGGAAGTCGGCTGGAAGCTCCGCGAGCGCGCGGCTCGCAAGAAAGTCTTGCTCGAGCTCGGCAACGCGACGCCCGTGATCGTCGAGGCCGACGCAGATCTCGAGGACGCGGCGGCGAAGGCGGCGGCGAACGCGTTCTCCTTCGCCGGTCAGAGCTGCATCTCGATCCAGCGGGTCTACGTGGCACAGCCGGCTTACGAGGACTTCGTCGCCGCGTTCATCCCCAAGGTCGAGGCGCTGCAGGTCGGCGATCCGGCCGATGACGCCACCGATGTCGGGCCCGTGATCGACGAGGACGCAAAGGAGCGCATCCTCGACTGGATCGAGGAAGCCAAGGCCGAGGGCGCCACGGTGCTGGCGGGCGGCGAGGCGAACGAGGACGGCCTGATCGCGCCGACCGTGCTCGGCGACGTCACGCCCGAGATGAAGGTCTCGTGCCTCGAGGTCTTCGGCCCTCTCTGCACGGTCACGCCCTACGCCTCGCTCGACGAAGCCTTCGAGCTCGCCAACGGGACGGAGTATGGGCTCCAAGCGGGCATTTTCACCAGCGACGTCAAGACGGCCGTGGCGGCCGGGTCCGCGCTCGAGTTCGGCGGCGTGCTGGTGAACGAAGCGCCGACCTTCCGGGCCGACCAGATGCCCTACGGAGGCGTCAAAGCATCGGGGAACACGAAGGAGGGGCCGCGCTACTCGGTGCGCGAGATGACCGAGGAGCGGCTGGTCGTCATCGCGCGCTGACCGCCCGTGAAGGGCGTGGATACTTCAGGACGTTCGTTAGACTCGACGGCTTGCTGCAATGCCCGAACCCCTGAACGACCACTTCGCCCGCCAGGCCCGACCTCCTGAGCCCGGCGCCGAGGTCGTGGAGGTTGTGGAGGTCGTCGAGACCTCCGAGCCGCCGGAGCCCGATCCCGCCAGCCTCCAGCGAGAGCGGCGGGAGCTGACGGCACGTCGCGAGATCGAGATGCGAGACGTGGGCGGGCTCGCGGTCGAGATGGTGCGACGCGACCGCTTCAACCAGGACCTGCTCGTCTCGCGCGCGCACGAGGTGCTCGCGCTCGAGCAGCGCATGCACGAGCTCGACTCGCTCCTCGTCGCCGAGGCGACTGCGCGGAGCTATCCGAACGTCGCGTACTGCAAGTGCGGCGCCCCGCTTGTTCCAGGCGTCCATTTCTGCGGGCACTGCGGCCGCCCGGCGACGACGACACCGGCCGTCGTCACCTGCTCCCACTGCGGCCAGGCCCTGCCGGCGGACGTCAACTTCTGCTCGTTCTGCGGGAACCCCGCGGCGGCCGAGGAGTACGAGCCCGCCCCGGAGCGTCTCGACGAGACCGTGGTGCGGCCGCCGTCTCCTGAGGACGAGACCCAGGGCAGGATGTGAGCACTCCGCCGCACGAGCCCCCGCCCGCGGGCGAACCTTCCGAGCCCGCGCACGTCGAAGGTCAGCGAGAACAGCAGCAAGGCGAGCCCCGTTGCCCTCGCTGCGGCGCGCCTCACGATCCACTCCAGGAGTACTGCCTCGAGTGCGGCCTTCGCCTCGTCCGCCTCCCGAGCCAGCGCTTCACCCGCACGACCGTCTGGTCGCGGGAGTCGCCCATGTGGCTCTGGACCGCACTGGGCGCGCTCCTTCTCCTCGCCCTCGCGGCCGGGGCGATCGTCGCCTTGGCGGCGGCGGACGAGGAGGAGCCGACGCGGCGCCCGGGGTCTCGAGCGTCGGGCCGACCGGCACGGCTTCGACCATTCCGCCGCCCCCGACCACGGGCACCCTGACGAACGAGACGACGATCACGATCCCGCCGCCGACGGGGACGACGACCTTCCGACCACGACGACACAGTCGACTACCACCCTTCCGACCACGTCGACGCAACCGACGACGACGAACGGCGACGACATCATCGACTGGCCGGCCGGCACCGACGGATACAGCGTCTTCCTGAGCTCGACGCCGACGAGCCAGGGACGCGGGCCCGCCGACGCGGCGGCGCGGGAGGCGATCGACGCCGGCCTGCAAGAGGTCGGCGTGCTGAACTCATCGAGCTACGACAGCTTGAACCCCGGCTACTACGTCACCTTCACGGGCGTCTACACGACGCAGGAACAGGCCCAGATCGGCCCTGCCGCATGCCCGGAGCAAGGGCTTCTCCACGGCCTACGTTCGCCGCGTGGCCGACTAGCGTTCGGGGCCGACTTTGTAACACTGGTGCGGGGCATGTTAGACTGCCGTGTCGGCGCGGTTCGGGGGGCGCTCTTAACCCGATGTTAATCATGCATTTGCAGGCATTTCGCATCGGTAGGGGATAACGTTTGAGCGAGCAAGCGCACGAGAGGATTCTCACCCGCATGTATCAGTACTCCAGGGCGATCTACCGGTCGATCAAAGATCTCATCGACCCGTGGGCCGAGCCCGAGAAGCAGCTCGCGTACCGACGAGAGGTCCTGGCCGCGTGTGAGGAGTGCGTCGAGCGCCTCGCCAAGGACCCACGCTACTTCGCCCACCCCGACCGGACGCTCTTCCAGGACATCCGCCGCTACTTCCCGATCACGTACCAGGCTCAGGTCGCCTGGGCGGTGACCGAGGGAATCGGCGCGGCGGTCGAGTACATCGAGGCCCAGATCGAGGCCGGAGCATTCGACGGAGGCGTCGCCCGCTGCCGCGCGACGACGCGCAAGGGAAAGCCGTGCCAGCGCACGCCGCTCCCCGAGCGCGAGTACTGCCCGTCGCACCAGCACCTCGAAGCGCGCCCCGCCGCCGCGTAGCTCACGCCCGGCAAGCCTCCGCGGCTGAGGCCGCCGCCAGCCCCACCCAAGTAACAGACTGTTACTTGACAACTGCGCTGCCCAACGATGTGTACGATCGGGCCGTGCCTGGTTGACGCTAGAGCTCGCTCGCTTCGACCCACGGCGAGGTACGCCCTGCGCCCGAGTGTCTGGGCGGTGGCGCGCGTGCGCCCCCTGGCAGGTCTGCTAAGCCTCCAGGGCCAGCTGCTCGAAATCTTCGATCTTCGAGACGGTCACGCCGACGAGCCGTAGCGCCCCGGACGATCCGCGAGCGCCCGGTCGAGAAGGTCGCAGGCGAGCCGACCGATGCGCTCGCCGTCCGCGAGCCCCGCGGCGAGCGTCGTCGAGCGGCTCCGGATCGAGAAGTCCGGGTAGCGGAGCTTGGTGGTCACCGTGCGGGCCACCTGACCCGACTCCCGCAGCCGCTCCGCGACCCGCAGCGCCATCCGCCGAAGCTCGTCGTGGAGCTGCTCGCGGTCGGAGACGTCGCGGGCGAAGGTCTCCTCGTGGCCGATCGAGACCGCTCTCGACCGGCTCCTCGAGCGGACGCGGGTCGATGCCCTGCGCGCGGTCGCGGAGCAAGCGCGACCGATCTTGCCCGGGAGAAGCCGCGCCGAGCTCCCGATCGGGAAGCGCCGCCAGCTCGCCGATCCGCTCCACGCCCGCCGCGCGGCAGGCGCTCCTCCGCGCGCGGCCCGACGCCCGGCAGGAGCCGCACGGGAAGGGCGCGAGGAAGGCGGCTTCGCGGCCCGACGGGACGACCGTGATCCCCCCGGGCTTCCGCCGGTCGCTGGCCACCTTCGCGACCACCTTGCAGCCGGCGCACGCCGAGCGAGCAGGAGAGGCTGGTCGCGCCCCGGACGGCGGCCTGCACGGCCTCGGCGACGACGCGGGCCTCGCCGGAAGTCCGGAGCCACCTCGCCGACGTCGAGGTATCCCTCGTCGATGCCCGGTCCGCTCGACGGTCGGCACGACCTCCCGGACCGCGGCCCAGACCGTGCGCGAGTACTCCGAGTAGTGCGGTGGCGAGGCGGGACGAAGACGGCCTGCGGGCAGCGGCGGAGCGCTTCGGCGCAGCTCATCGCCGAGCGGATGCCGTACCGGCGCGCCACGTAGTTGGCGGTGGCGACGACGCCTCGCCCGCGCGGGTCGCCGCCCACGACGAGCGGCAGCGCCGCGAGCTCCGGGCGCTCGAGCTCCTCCACGGCGGCGAAGAACGCGTCCAGGTCGAGATGCGCGACGATCGATCGGCGAGGTTGACGAGAATAGGAAGCGTGTCGCACGACACCGACAAGCTGATCCGGCAGCTCTCGCTCGTCGCCTTCCTCATGGCGGAGCGGCGGCCTCTGACCGCGCGCGAGATCAAGTCCGAAGTCGAGGGGTACTCGGAGATGTCCGACGAGGCGTTCGCGCGGCGCTTCTACTCGGACCGCAGCGAGCTGTCGCGCTCGGCGTCCCGCTCCATTCCCAGCGCGACGAGTTCACGGGCGAGGAGCTCTACACGCTGCGCGCCGAGCAGTACTTCCTGCCGAAGCTCGACCTCGACGACGACGAGCTGGCGGCGCTCCAGATCGCGCTGCACCTCCTCGACGGCCAGTTCGCCTACGCGGAGCCGCTGCGGCTCGCGCTCCAGAACCTCGCGCTCGGGCGACCCGACGCAGCTCGAGGCCGCGCCGGAGAGCGCGCTGCCGCGTCGAGGTGCGCGACCCCGACTACTCGGACGAGATGTCGGGCCGCCTGACGAAGCTCGAGGGCGCCATCTCGAAGCAGCGCACCGTCAGGTTCACGCTACTGGTCGATCGCGCGCGACGCGGACGCGCGAGCGCACGCGTCAACCCGTACGCCCTGCTCCCCGAGGCGGGCTCGTGGTACTTGATCGGACGCGACCTCGACGAGGACGACGAGCGCACGTTCCGCGTCTCGCGCATCCGTCGGCGACATCCGCTTCGCCACGCGGCGCGAGCGCGACTTCCGGCATGCCGGAGGATTCGACCCTCCGACTTCCGCGGCCGCCAGCCCTGGCAGTACGGCGAGATCGAGGGCGAGGCCGAGATCGAGCTCGACCCCGACACCGCGTGGTGGGTGGAGCGGATGGTGGAGCGCGGCGATGTCGCCGACGGGCGCTTCACGACCCCGTACACGCGACTCGACCTGCTCGCGGGCTGGGTGCTCCGCCAGGAGGGGCGCGCACGGCCGGTGACGCCGCCCGAGCTCGTGGACGAAATCGTCGCGCGGGCTCGACCGCGTCGTCGAACGGCACCAGGGCGAGCCGACGAAGCCGCCGCGGCCGAAGGCGCAGCCCGAGGCGGAGCAGCTCGAGCGCCCCGCCGGCCCGCTCGCGCCCGAGCGCTTCGGCGTCCTGCAGGCGCTCCTCGCCCACCTGCTCGCCCGCTGCGGCGACGAGACGCGGGCGACGATCCCGGCACAGGAGCTCGTCGACCGCTTCCACATCCCCTACGACCAGCTCGACGACCACCTGCAGCTTCTGAACCTGGTCAACTTCGGCGGCGGCTGCTACGCGGTCTACGCCTCGCTGGACGGAGACGAGGTGCGCGTCGACAAGGAGCTCTTCGGGGACGCGTTCCGGCGCCCGCCCCGCCTGACGCCGCTCGAGGCGCGCGCGATCCGTCTCGCGCTCGAGTTCGTCGGCCCGATGATCGCCGCCGAGGCGCAGACGCCGCTCGAGCGCGTCCGCAAGAAGCTCGAGGAGACCTTCGGGGAGTTTGCGATGCCGGAACCGGCAGAGCCTGCGGAGGCCGGCACCGAGGAAGAGCAGCTCATCCGCGACCTCTCACAGGCGATCCGCGAGCAGCGGCTCGTCGAGATCGAGTACGTGGCCGTCGGCGAGGAGACGAGCGTCCGCTTGATCGAGCCGCACGCCCTCGAGCGCGAGCTCCCGTGGTGGTACGTCCATTCCTGGGACCGCACGCGCGACGGCCAGCGCAGCTTCCGCCTCGACCGAATGCGCGAGCGCAAGCTCCTGAAGGAGTCCTTCGACCCGCGTCCCGGCCTCGAGCCGCGCAAGCTGCGAGACGTCCGCGTCGCCAGAGTGCTCTTCGACCCGGAAGTCGCTCGCTGGCGGATCGAGCGCGGCGCGCTTCCGCTGGCGAGGGGCTATGCGCTCGAGGAGGTAGGAGTCGGCGGCACGGACTGGTTCGTCGGCGAGGTCCTCTCCCACCGCGGCTTCGCGGAAGTGCTCGAGCCGGCGGATCTCCGCAAGGAGGTCGCCGCGCGGGCGAAGAAGCTCAAGACCGCGCTCGGCAAGCGGCCCGCGCGGGCGCGCAGCTAACGGCGCTCTGCCTTAGCGGCGTTCGTTGCCGCGCTTGAAGTTGCCCGTCGCCCGGGCCATGAGGAGCTGTGCCGCATCCTCGTCGGCTCCCCCGATCTCGCGCAGGAACCTCGCCGCCCGGGCGCCGGTCAACGTCGTCACCACGCGACCCCGCCAGGAGAGCCGGACCCGCCCATCCTTGGTCGCTTGCCAGGCGAACGTCATGCGCGCCGCGGTTCGAGTCGGGCAAGCGCCCACTCGGCGTGCTCGCGGAGCAGCTCGTCGTCGCCTTCGGCATGTGGGCGGACAGCGTCCGCCAAGGTCGGGTCGGCCGAGTTGCCTGCGGCGACGAGGGCGTTTCGCCGCAGGTAGCGCGGGTCGTTGCGCGGGAAGTAGAGCCGCGCGTAGCGGTCGCGCAGCTCCTCGCCGGGCGCCTCGAGCCAGTCGAGCAGCGAGACGACGGGCTCCGCGTCGGCGGGCGCTTCCCGATCGGCGCGGCGCTTCTCGATCCCGCGGTTCCACGGGCAGACGTCCTGGCAGATGTCGCAGCCGTAGACCTGCGCGCCGAGCTCCTCGCGGTACGGCTCCGGGATCGCATCGGGAGCCTGCGTCCAGTAGGAGAGGCACTTGGTGGAGTCGACGACGCCCGGCTCGTCGAGCGCCCCGGTCGGGCACGCCTCGATGCAGAGCGTGCACGAGCCGCAGTCCAGTTCGAGCGGCGCGCTGGGCTCGATCTCGACGTCCGTGACGAGCGTTCCGAGCACGACCCAGGAGCCGTGGCGTTCGGGTGATGAGCATCGTGTTCTTGCCGTAGAAGCCGACGCCGGCGCGGGCGGCGCCCTCGCGGTCGACATGCTGGTTCGCGTCGACGAGCACGCGGTACGCTGCCGCCGAGCCGCGCGCCGAGCGCCTCGAGCTTCTCGCGGAGCTGCGCGTAGTGGTCGGCCCAGGTGTAGCGAGGCAGCCGCCCCTCCCCCGCCTCCGGCTCCGGTCCCGGCGCGTAGTAGCAGAGCGCGGCCGAGACCACCGTTCGCGCGCCCGGCAGCAGCGTCTCGGGATGGCAGCTAGACCTCGGGCTGCGCCATCGTGAAGCGCATGTCGGCGAAGAGCCCGCGCGCGCGGCGCTCCCGGATGCCGCTCGGTCTCGTCGTACGGCCTCGGCGGAGCCGCGGCCCCGACGACGTCGATCCCGAGGTCCTCGCGCGAGCCGGATCGAGCTCTGCGCGCGCTCGGTCATCTCGCGCGCCAAGGTAGCACCCGTCCCGCGATACGATCGCGCGGTGAAGGCCGTCCGCATCCACGAGGACGGCGGGCCGGAGGTCCTCAGGTACGAGGACGCTCCCGACCCGGCTCCCGGCCCCGGTCGAGGTGCTGATCGAGCTCGAGGCGGCCTCGCTCAACCATCTCGACATCTGGCTCCGCCGCGGGCTCCCCTCCGCGCCCAAGCCGCGGATTCTCGGGCGCCGACGGAGCCGGCGTCGTCGTCGGGCTCGGCGAGGGCGTCGACCGCTTCTCGGAGGGCGACGCCGTCGTCATCAACCCCGGCCTCGACGACGGCGCCAAGATCGTGGGCGAGCACATGGACGGGACGCACGCCGAGCTGATCGCGCTCCCGGCCGACTACGTCTATCCGCTGCCGGACGAGCTCTCGTTCGAGGAGGCGGCCGCCTTCCCGCTCGTCTTCGAGACCGCCTACCGGATGCTCGTGACGCGGGCTGGGCTCGTCGAGGGCGAATGGGTGCTTCGTCTGGGGGATCGGGAGCGGCGTCGCTACCGCCTCGCTCCGGTCGCGAAGGCGCTCGGCGCGCGCGTCGATCGTCACGTTCTTCGAGCGACGAGAAGCTCGAGCGCGCCCGGGAGCTCGGCGCGGACGCGGCAGTCAACCACGCGGACGGGCGATGTCGCCGCAGCGGTCCGCGAGGTCACCGGCGGGCACGGCGCCGACGTCGTCGTCGAGCACGTCGGCGAGGCGACGTGGAAGACCTCATTGCAGGTTGCCGCGGCCCGGCGGGCGCATCGCGGTCTGCGGCGCCACGAGCGGCCCCAACCCGCCGGCCAACCTCCACCGGATCTGGTGGAAGCAGCTGACGATCGTCGGCTCGACGATGGGAACGCAGGCGGACTTCCAGGCCGTCTACGAGCTCGTCGCGAGCGGCCGCGCGAAGCCCGTCGTCGACCGCGTCTTCCCCCTCGCAGAGGCCGCGGCGGCGCACGAGCACCTGGAGGCCGGCCGCCAGCTCGGCAAGGTCGTCCTCAAGATCGGCAAGTAACCAGACTGTTAACTGTGCGGCTAGCCCGGGTCTGCGACCTATGTGCCTCGGAGATCGACGGCGCCTTTGTGCGCCGGGGTAACGCCCTGGGTGGAGTGCGATGCAAGGTAGCGCAGGGCGCTGTTCGTAACCGGAGCGGCTACACGCGCGCATGCCGAGTGGACGCCGCAGCGCGCCGCCCAGGGCGCCGCCGGCGAGCACCCGGCTTCAGCTGTTTCGAAGGGGTTCTTAGCCGAAGCCGAGGATGAACTTGGCGTCGTCGGACATCCGCTCTGGGCTCCAGGGCGGCTCCCACGTGAGCTCCGTCTCGACCTGCTCGACGCCGTCGAGGCTCTCGACGACCTCCTGGATCTGCTGCTCGATCATCGGCCCCACCGGGCAGCCCATCGACGTCAGGCTGTAGGTGACGTGCACCTTCGGGCCCTCGACCTCCGCGTCGTAGAGGAGGCCGAGCTCGACGATGTCCATCCCGAGCTCCGGGTCCTCGACAACCCGTAGCGCGTCGAACACCTCTTCGCGGCTTGGCATGAGCCGTCAAGGCTAGGCCGGGCCCACCCAGCACGACGCGCTGGTCGCCGGTCAGCACACCAGGCAGGCGCACCTCTTCGCGCCGCTCCCGGGCGAAGAAGTGGATGCCGTCGACGAAGCGCACCCAGTTGTGGCGCGTGCAGAGGACGAGGGAATGGGTGCGTGCGCTGTCCGTCAGGTAGCGCACGCCGCGGAGCAGGTCGCCGTTGGTCACCCCGGTGGCCGCGACGATCACCTCGCCGGGCGCGAGCTCGTCGGTCTCGAAGACCTGGTAGATGTCGTCGATTCCGTGCTCACGCGCCTCCTCGATCTCGTCGCGCGAGGTCGGCCAGAACTGCGCCTGGAGCTCCCCACCCAGGCAACGAAGAGCGGCCGCGGAGAGAACCGCCTGCCGGGCGCCGCCGATGCCGACCGCCAGGTGGTCGTTGGTGCCGCGTACGGAAGCGGTGATCGACGCGGTCACGTCGCCGTCCTGGATGAGCTTGATGCGCGCGCCGGCGGTGCGGATCTCCTCGATCAGGTCGTGGTGGCGCGGGCGGTCAAGCACGATCGCCGTGATGTCCCCAGGACGGCGGCCGTAGGCATCCGCGATCGCCACGACGTTCTCCGCGATCGACTTTCCCAGGTCGATGCTGCCGCGCGCGACAGGCCCCACCGCCATCTTGCGCATGTACATCTGCGGCAGGCGCGGAAAGGATCCGGACTCTCCGGAGGCGATCATGGACATCGCGCCGTAGTCGCCCCGCGCGACCACCGCACGGCCTTCGAGCGGGTCTACCGCCAGATCGACCTCGAGGCCGCCGCCTCCCACAGTCGCGCCGATGGCGAGCGCCTCGACCTCCTCGTCCCCACCGACGACGACGCGGCCGGTGATCTCGAGCGCGTCCAGGCCGTCCCGCATCGCCGTCGCCGCCGACTCCTCGGCTCCCTTCACGTCGCCGCGGCCGAGCCAACGCGCTCCGGCAAGAGCGGCCCGCTCCGTGACGGCCGCATAGGCCTCGCACCCGCAGGGAAGGTCTTGTTCGGCGCTCAAGCTGGCTGGGCCTGGGCCTGGGCGCGCTCGACCTCTGCGAGCACCAGGTGGATGATCCCGTTGACGGCGGATTCCATCCGAGTGTTCTCGAGCACCGGCACTCCCGCCTTCCCAGCGCGCACTACGAGATAGTCCTGGATCCGCCGGATCTCGGGCAGCGCCCTCAGGTACTTCTCCATCGGGCGGATCCCCTCCGAGCCCGCATCGCGCACGAAGAAATGACGCGCGTGCTCTTGCTCGTCCGCGATCGCGAGCATGCACTGGACGACAACGGCGCCGTCATACGAGCGCGGCAGCGCGCCCGGTACGAGGTGCACGCCCTCGACGGCGAGCGAGTAACCCTCCTCGAGCGCGCGCGAGATCACTGCCTTGACGCCGACCAGCACGTTCTGCGTCTGCTCCTTGAAGCCGAGGAGCGCAACATCGGCCTCCTCGCCCTCGTGAGCACGCACGGCCGGGCCCGGCCTCGAAGCTCGAGTAGTGGATCGAAGGCATGAACTTCTGCGAGAAGAAGGCGCGCATCGTCTGCCGCACCGTGTCAGTGGACGTCACGCGGGTGATGCCGAGCCGGTGGGCGACCTCGGTGGCCACCGTCGACTTGCCGGTGCCGGTGGCGCCGCCGACCAGGACGACAATCGGCAGATCGAGCTCACGAAGCGCCTGCAGGCGACGAAGGTGAAGAACAGCCTCGCCGTTCTCGTGCTCCGAGAGCACGGAGGCAGCGACGTCGTACAGGCGGTCGGCGCCGACCGCCTCGTTCTCGTCGTTTTGCAGGAGCTCCGCCTCGATCAGCCGCGCAAGCTCGTACGCACGAACGGGCTGGATTCCGGTGCCCATGAGCGTCCTGGCCATCAAGCCCTTCGAGTACGGGAGCCTGACGTCCTCGGAGACGAGCGCCTCGGGCGGGCGGCGGTCGGCGTTCACAGGGCCACCGGCCTGTGAACACGGGGAGGGAGTGTGAGGGAACCGGGAGGTTCCTTCACTGTCTCGAAGAAGGGGGCTCGCGGGGGAAACATGGTTTCCCACGCGGGAGCGAGCCGGAGGCGAGCGACGTTCATGCGTGAACTCTTGCGGAGATGGCTTCGTCGGCGAGCAGGCTCACCGCATCGTCCAGGTCGGGCTCGCCTGGAAGCGGCAGCACCTCGTTGTCGGCGAACACGACCGGGACGCCGCGTGTCTCGGCGGCTTCGGCGACGACGTCGATGGCCGCCGCCTTGATCTCGGTGAGGAAGACCTCGGCGTCTGCGACCGCATGTGAGTCGAGCTCGGCGAGCAGCGCATTTCGATCGGCGAGGTTGCCGGAGAGGAAGACGACCTGGGCGCGGTGCTCGCGCTCGAGATGGTCCCGCAGCCGGTCGTGGATGGCTGCGGGCGCGGTCGAGAAGAATGCCAGCCGCTTTCCCACCACCGGGTCTACCGGCCGCGGGCGGAGCACGGTCGCGATCACGGGCAGGTCGGAATCGACGCCGGCGATCGCCTCGCGGAGAGCTTCGACCTGATCGGGCGTCGCCAGCGGCTCCTCACACATGGTGAGCACCACGAGGTCACTGAGGAGAAGCCTGTAGGCGCCGAGGTAGCCGACCACCGCGTCGGGGTGCTGGTGCGCGCCGGACACGAGGATCCTTCCCCGCGCCGCGACCGGGGGGATCGCGGCGCCGCTCCCCTCGAGCAGGACGAGGTCGGGCTCGAGGTCGGCGGCCAACTGCGCGGCCTCCTCGACGTTGGAGGCGAACGGCTGCCCGGCGAGGCCGCCGCCGCAGCGCCGCGCGCCGACCGTGACGACGCCGGCGAGCGCCGCGTCCTCGAGGTAGTCCGAGGCGGCGTGGGAGCCCGAGCGCGAGAGCGCGAGCAGGTCCTCCAGCGACGGCGAGGCCGGCATCACGACCGGCTCGGCCGGGCCGCCCCTGCCCATGGCGACGACAACGACCTCTCTGGAGCGCGAGAGGAGTCGGGCGACGTGCCCGGCCACGGCCGTCTTGCCGACTCGCTTGCCGGTTCCGATCACGGCGAGCGCCGGCTGGGCGTACGCTGCCAACCGGACCGGGTCGAGCCTGAAGTCGGCACCCACGTAGGGAACCCCGTTGGCGAGAGCGCGCGACGCGAGCCGGAAGCGGCGGCTGGGCCCCACGACCGGCTCGTCGGAGAGGTCGACGACGACGTCCACGTCCAGTTCGACCAGGGCCGCGGCCAGCTTGTTCCAGATCGGTAGGCCGAAGTCGGGACTGCCCCCGCGCAGCTTTTCCGTCCCCCCGAGCATCACCACGCCGACGACTTCGTACGGGAGCGCCGCGAGCGTGTCGGCAACCACATCGGGGTAATGCTCCCCGTCGACGAGGGCGAGCGCTCTCATGGCCGTCGGGTCAGCTCTGTCTCGATGCGGGCCGTGTACTTCTCGTACTCGAGCGTGTCGACCGAGAACTGAATGATCCGTTCCTGTCCGTGGAAGGGGTACTTTCGCCAGACGTCCACGTGCTTGTCCTCGATCTCGATCAGGTTGTAGCACGGCCTCGTCTTTCCCCTGAGCCGAAGCGAGGAAACGGTACCGGCGTTGACGACGAAGAGATTCTCGAGGCGCCAGGCATAGGGCACGTGCTTGTGGCCGGAGAGGACGAGGTTGACGCCGACGTGCTGGAGCACCTCGAGCGCATCGCCGGCGTCGTACACGACGTTGCGCTCGCGTCCCGTGCCCGGAACCGGCAGGAGGTGGTGATGGAGCACGAAGACGCGGAAGTCGGCGGGCTCGGAGAACTGCTCCTCGATCCACGCGTAGCGGCCGCGGCCGATGACGCCGTGGTCGAGGTCCGGCTCCGACGAGTCGACAGCCACCACCGTGATGCCGTTCACGTGCACGGTGCGCCGGCGTTCGCCGAAGAGCTCCTCGAAATGGATGTAGCCGACGTTTCTCGAGTCGTGGTTGCCCGGGACGACGACCACGTGCTCGCACTCGAGGTGATCGAGATACGCCTTGGCCTCCGCGTACTCCTGCTGGAACCCGAAAGTCGTGAGGTCGCCCGAGCACACCACGACGTCGGGCTCGAGCTCGTTGATCTCCATGATCGCGCGGTCTGCCAGGTTCGGCACGAAGTACGGCGAGCCGCAGTGGAGGTCCGAGAAGTGCGCGATCCTGAGCAGTGCTGGCCCCTTCGAAGACGCCGGTAGGGCGAATCTTAGGGATGGTCGTCCGGGGTCGTTGCTACCTTTTCCTAAGGATGCGCCCAGAAAGCGGCGATTTCCAGGAATATTCCGGGACCGTTTTTGCCAACGAGGCGGAGGTCGAGTGCGCCCGCCTCCTCGACTACCACGGCATCCGGTGGGAGTACGAGCCCCACTCGTTCCCGCTCGAGTTCGACGAGGAGGGACGCATCGTCGAAGCCTTCACTCCCGATTTCTTCCTCCCCGACCAGGAGCTCTACCTCGAGGTCACGGTGATGAAGCAGTCGCTCGTCACGCGGAAGAACCGCAAGATCCGCAAGTTCCGCGAGCGGTATCCCGACATCAAGGTCAAGCTCTTCACGCGACGCGACTTCGAGCGGCTGGGTCAGAAATACGGCCTGAACCTCGTTACTTAGAGCCTCGCCCGGGCGAGGTCTATCTCTCCCGCGAGGAGCTTGCGGCCCGCGTCAACGCGCTCGGGGCCGAAATCGCGCAGGACTACGCAGCCCGCGACCTCCTGCTCGTCACCGTGCTCAAGGGCGCGTTCATGTTCGCGGCCGACCTGGCCCGCGCCGTCACGATCCCGCACGCAATGGATTTCCTCGTGCTCGCAGGCTACGGCGGTGACCTGGGCGGGCAAACACGCATCCGCCTGCTCAAGGACCTCGAGCTTCCGATCGCCGGCAGGGACGTCCTCCTCGTCGAGAACGTCGTCGACACCGGTCTGACGCTGAACTACGTGGTCAAGACCCTCACGCTTCGCGACCCGAGGAGCATCGCCGTCTGCACGCTCTTCGACCGCCCCTACCGCCGGCTGGTCGACGACCTGCCGATGCGCTACGTCGGTTTCACCATCCCCGACCAGTTCTTCCTCGGCTACGGCTTCGACCTGCACGAGCGCTACCGCGGCCTCCCGGACCTGCACGCCTCCAAGGAGTAGGTTGCAGCCACTGTGCCGGCCGAGCTGATCGGCTTCCTCGGGGTCGCCGTCCTCGTGATCGTGACGCCCGGGCCCGACACAGCCCTGACGATCCGAAACACCCTCCTCGGCGGCCGGGCCGGTGGGATCGCGACGGCGATCGGAGTCGTGTGCGGCCAGGCAGTCTGGGCACTGGCGACGAGCCTCGGAGTGGTCGCTCTCCTGCTTGCGTCCGAGCCTGCATTCGCTGCGGTTCGGCTTGCCGGCGCCGCCTACCTCGTTTTCCTCGGCATCCAGACGCTCCTGGCGGCCTGGCGCGGCGGCTCGTGGGACGTCGAGGCTCGAGACGGCCGGAGAAAGGGCCTCCGGCCGCGGACCGCCGGCCGCCAAGGCCTCGTCAGCAACCTCGGGAACCCGAAGATGGCAGCCTTCTTCCCCAGCCTCCTCCCGCAGTTCGTCCCCGCCGGCGAGCCGGCGTTCGCTCCGCTGCTCCTCCTCGGGCTTCTCTTCTGCGCGATGACGCTCGTCTGGCTGACGGCCTATGCGCTCGTCGTCTCACGGGCACAAGGCTTCCTCCGCCGGACAGGTGTCAAGCGGGCGCTCGAAGCCGTCACCGGAGCCGTCCTCGTGGCGCTGGGCCTGCGGCTCGCCGCAGAGCGGTAGTTCCGTCTACAGGTAGCCCATCGGATCGACCGGCGAGCCGTTCACGCGCACCTCGAAGTGGAGGTGCGGGCCGGTCGAGCTGCCGGTCGAGCCGACGGCGCCGATGACCGTTCCCTGCGAGACCGAACCGCCGCCGACGTAGATCGCGGACTGGTGGGCGTACGCCGTTGCCAGGCCGTTCCCATGGTCGATGATCGTGAGGTTCCCGTAGCCGCCCGCGTTGTAGCCGGCGTAGATGATCCTCCCGGCTGCTACCGCACGAATCCCTGTCCCGGACGAGGCGCCGATGTCGATGCCTTCGTGCATCCGCCCCCAGCGGGGGCCGAACCCGCTCGTGAGGACCCCGTTCACCGGCCAGATGAAGCCGCTCGAGGACGTGCCGCTGCCGCTCGAGCCCCCGCCGGACCCTCCCCCACCGCTGTTCGCGGCTGCCGCCGCGCGAATCCGTGCGGCGAGCCTCGCGCTCTCCGCCTGCATCGCCTGGACGTCCTCCTGCGCCTCCTGGCGATTCGACCGCACTGACGTGAGGAGGCTCCGTTGGTTGGCGCGCGCGGCCGCCAGCGCGGCCTGCTGCGCGACGAGCGCCTCCCTGGCGGCCACCTGCTCCGCCGTCTTCTGAGCCAACGCCCGCGTTTCCGCGGCGACTTCGGCCTTCGTCAGCCGCGTCTCCGCCCGTGCAACCCTGAGCTCGTCGCGAAGCGTCTGAATCTGCTCTGCGATCGCCTGGTCCTGACGGCCGATCGACTCGAAGTACTCGAGCTGATCGACGATGTCGGCGAGGCTCTGCACCTGCAGAAGAATCTCGAACGCGTCCGTTTCCTCGTTCTGGTAGAGCTCGACGAGGCGCTGCTCGAGCCGCGCTTGGGCGATGGCGAACTGGGTCTTGAGGTGCTCGATCTGCGCCGTCTGCTCCTCGACACGGGTCTTGAGCCGCTCCAGACGGGCGCGATGGACGGCGAGGTCGGATTCGAGGTCGGCGATCAGCGCCGAGAGCGCCCCGATGTCACCGCCGAGCGCCTCGATCCGTTGGTTCGCGGCCTCGATCTCCGACGTGAGCGCTCCCTCTTTCCGCTTGGCGTCCTCGATCTCCTCGCGAAGCCCGGAGATCTTCCGATCGAGCTGAGCCTTTCGGTCGGCCGCGGACTGACCCAGCGCCGAAGGGACGGCCAGGATGAGGAGAGCGCCGAGGAGCGCTGCTAATAGGCAGGTGCGGCGAGCGTCAACCACCGGAACGATTTTCGGCAGGAATGCAGGACTCCCTGCGCCCCCCACCGGGGTTTTCGGTCTCGAACGGCCTCTGTTGTAGCACGGCGCCCGGTCACCGTGCGTTCTCTACCCGATCAGGTGTTCGAGGCGCGAGAAGGGCGGCGGCGCGTCGTCTCGGGTGCGGGAGGGTGCTCGGGCTCCGGCGGAGGATCGCCCGGAGAGGGCTCCGGAACAGGCTCCGGAAAGGGCTCGGGAACGTGCGCCGGCTCGGGCGGGTTTCCCTCGTCAGGCGGCGGAAACGGCTCCGGGACGCGCGCAGGCTCGGGCGGCGCCTCGAGCCGGTCTGTGGGCGCGACCCCGCCCTGGGCCCGGCGTACCCGCTCCTTCATCTCGGCGAGGAGCGTCGCGATCTCGGCTTCTTTCGCCTCGATGTGCGCCCGGGCGTCGTCCACGTGCGTCGTCGCCGCTCGGGCCGCGTGCGCATCGCCGGCATGAGTGGCCCGCCCGAGCTCCTGGTAGGCCTGGTTCCGCTCCGACTGGAGCTCGGCCAGCTCTCGCCGGAGGCGGAAGAGCTCGAGCTGGCCGCGGGAGCGGGCGCGGACGACTCGCCGCTGGGCGGAGAGCCGGGCGACGGCGGTGCCGGCGCGGCGGCGGCTTGCCTCCCAGCGGAGCAGGAAAACGGCCCCGGCGAGGACGAGCGCGAGCGCGGCCCACAGCCACACCTGGGCACCGAAGAGCACGATTCCGGCCCCGGCGAGGAGGAGACCGCCGAGCAGCCCGAGGTCCGGCGGCGACCAGTACTTCCGCAGCCGAGTTTCGACCCCTGCGACGGGGTTGGGGGCACCGCACTCGCCGCAGAAAGCGGCCTCGGCGGGCACGTCTGCTCCGCAGGTTGGGCACTCAACGGCTGGCATCGACCTCTTCTCGTTCCCTTCCCCGGCGTTCTTCATGCTCGAGGGCCCTTAGCGCTTCTCCGGCTTGGCGACGAAGCGGGCCGACGAGCTCACGGTAGTCGTCATCCGAGATCTTGCCTGTTCGGTGGTCGAACTCGAGCTCCTTGAGGGCGGCGAGCGCCCGGTCGCGCTCCTCCAGGGTCCGTAGGCGGGCCTCCTCCTCTGGATCCGAGGCGGCTGGAGCGTCGCCCTGCCTCACGCGCAGAAGCGGCCGAGCGACGAAGACGACGCAAACGACGGCGAGGAGCGCGCCGAGAGCCAAGGCGACCATCTCCAAGGCGCTAGTGCTCCCTTCGGTGGTCCAGCCTCGATTCTGCGTCGCGAGCACCAAGCCAGAGACCGCACTCGCACGCAGCCAAGGCCGGCAGCCTTGGCAAGGGCGAGGGTGGGCTCTGGCGCCGCGTGATCGCGGGGCAGAAGCAGGCTCGGAGCGCCGGGGGGAGCACTTAGGCGCGCGCGACCGCGCCTTCGCCGGCGAAGCGTGACGCGAGTCGTCGCTGCTCCCGCGCGTCGGGCCACATGGTGACCGCGGAGCCGATCACGAAGATGAGCGCCGAGAGCCAGATGAAGTTGACGAGCGGGTTCACGATCACTTCGAGGTCGACCGAGCCGTCCGGGTAGAAGCGGTCGGCAATCACGAACAGGTCCTCTCCGCGCAGCCAGTCCGTGCGGATGCCCACCTCGTTCGACGTCTGCTCCTCGGCGAAGTAGCTGTTCTTGCCGGCTTCCATCGTGCCGGCGGGCTCGCCGTTGCGGGAGACATCGAGCTGCGCCCGAACCTCCTGCGCATTCGGGCCGCGCCGCTCCTCGCTTCCGCTGTACGTGAGCTGATAGTCGCCGACCGTCATCGACTGGCCTGCGGCGAGGCGCGCCTCTCGAGTGGTCGAGAAGCCGCCGATCCCCACTGCCCCGATCAGGAGGACGACGATGGCCGCGTGGACGATGTAGCCGCCGTAGCGCCGTCGGTTCCGCGCCACGAGTCCGGTGAAGGCCTGCCACCAGCTTCCGGTGCCGATCGACTTGCGTGCGCGCGTGCCGCGCACGAACTCGAGCACGATCGTCGTCAGCACGAACGCGGCGAACGTGTAGCCGACGAGGCCGGCCGGGCTCGAGCCCGCTCCTCCGATGAGGAGCAGCGCGCCGGTGACGAGCGCGACGCCCGCCGGCCAGGCCAGCTGCGAGGCGAGCGACCGAAGCGAAGCACGCCGCCAGGCGACCACGGGCCCGATCCCCATCAGCAGCACAAGGGGCAGGCCGAAGACAACGGCAAAGAAGTCGTAGTACGGCGCGCCCACCGAGACGGCGACGCCGCGCACCGCCTCCGAGACCAACGGGTAGACCACGCCCCAGAGGATCGTGAGCGCGAGCGCGACGAGGAAGAGGTTGTTGTAGAGAAACGCGGCCTCGCGGGACACGAGCGACTCGAGCCTCGTCGGCGAGCGCAGAAGCGGAAGGCGGGAGAGGATCAGCGCGATCGAGAACGCCGCCACGACCGCGATGAACCCGAGGAAGAACGGACCGATCGACGACTGGGTGAAGCTGTGGATCGAGCTGATCACACCGCTTCTGGTCAGGAACGTCCCAAAGAGCGAGAGCGCGAAGGCTCCCGCGACGAGGATGACGTTCCAGACGCGGAGCATGTTCTTCTTCTCCTGCACCATCACCGAGTGGAGGAACGCCGTGGCGACGAGCCAGGGCATGAGCGCGGCGTTCTCGACGGGATCCCAGGCGTACCAGCCGCCCCACCCCACCTCCTCGTAAGCCCACTTCGCGCCGAGGAGGATGCCGACGCCGAGGAATGTCCAGGCCGCGAGCGTCCAGCGCCGCGTGACCACGATCCAGCGTTCGTCCACGCGCCGGGAGGCGAGCGCGGCCATGGCGAAGGCGAACGGAATCGTCAGGCCCACATACCCGAGGTAGAGCATCGGCGGGTGCGCGATCATGTACGGGTTTTGCAGGCTCGGGTTCATCCCCGCGCCGTCGGCAGGCGCCGCCTGGGTGGCGAACGGGCTCGCGATCACGACGAGCAGGAAGGCGAAGAAGAGGGCCACGCCGGCGACGATCGGAACCGTCCACGGAAGCACGTCCCGCACAAGCCGGCGGTTGAGCGCCACCGCCGCCGAGGCGGCGCCCGTAAGAACGAGAAGCCAGAGCAGCAGCGATCCCTCCTGCCCGCTCCAGAAGGCTGCAAGCGTGTATGAGAGCGGCAGCTCGCGGCTCGTCGAGCGGGCGACATAGTCGAAGGAGAAGTCGCGCCCGGCGAGCGCGGCGAGGAGGACGAGCGAGGCGACGCCCACCGCTGCGAACGAGGCGAAGAGCGCGTTGGTGGCCGAGTCGAGGAGGCGCCGGCGCCCGCGCCAGGCCGCATACCCGCCGACGACGGCGGCATAGAGGATCAGGCCGAAGGCGGCGACCAGGGCAGCGCGCCCGAGCTCCGGCATGCCTATTCGCTTTCAGGCGCGTACTTCGACGGGCACTTCGTGACGAGCGAGTCCTCGGTCGCCACGAAGGTGCCGCCGGTGAGCTCACCCTTCACGTACACCTCGCGCCCCACCTTGAAGAGGTCCGGCACCGAGCCGCTGTAGACAACCGGCACGGTCGCGTCGCCCTCGATGTCGCGCACCGTGAACTTCCTGACGGCGCCGCCGGCGTCCTTCTCGACCGGACCGACGACGATGCCGGCGAGGCCCACCTCGCCGCTCGTTCCCTCGAGCTGGCTTGGCTGCAAGGAGGGCGTTCCGCCGGCCAGGCTCGTCCAGATCAGGAAGACCGCCAGCACCGCCGCGACCGAGAGCGCGACGACCAGGCGCACCGGGTTGCGCCGTCTTGCCACGCTTCGAGTTTACCGCGACGTTTGGTGCTACTCGGGCGTGACCGCCGGGCGCCGGTCGGGGATGCGGTAGCCGTGATCACGGCACAGGCTTCCCGGCGCATCCTCGGTGAGTGCGTCGCAGTAACCCTTCCCGTAGGCCGCGCGCAGGAAGGCGGCGACGACTTCGAGGTTCCATTCGCCCACGCCGCACGCCTCGCCCCAGAGATCGGCGAGCCGGAGGTCGATGTCCAGCTCGAGTAGCTCGATGCGGGAAGGTCGCTTGGCCATGGGCTGAAGGTAGCCAGCGGATCGGACGGAGCATTAGTGTGAGCTCCGTGGCGCTACCCGCATCGGCCCGGCGCGCGTGCCCTCTCGCGATCGCCCCGAGGCGGCCGTGGAGCTGCTCCAGGAGCGCGGCTACACGGCCTGTGAAGTCGACTTCGAGGGCAAGTTCTGGATGGACTATCCCTGGGCGGAGCGGTTCGGCGAGCTCGCCCGCGAAGCGGACATCGCGCTCTCGGTGCACGCGCCTATCGCCGGGTTCATGGGCCACCTCGAGCGTGACCGGAAGTACAACATGGCCACCGGCATGCTCGACCATTCCGCCGGGGTCGCAGTCGCGTGCGGCGCGGAGCTCGTCGTCTTCCACCCGGGCTTCCTGCTCGGCCGCGAGCGCGAGGACGCGCTCGAAGCAGTCGCCGATCAGCTCGGGTCGCTCCGCGAGCGCCTCGAAGGCAAGGACCGTGGCGTGCCCTTCGGCGTCGAGGTGATGGGACGTGTGCGCGACCTCGGAACCCTCGACGACATCATCTGGATCGCCGAGCGCGTCGAGTGGGTGCGACCGGTGCTCGACTTCGCGCACCTGCACGCCGTCTCGGACGGCGCCTACGTCGAGGCCGAGGCTTTCGCCGACGCGCTGGCGAAAGCCGACGGCGTCCTCGAGGCCGGTGCGCCGTTCCACATCCACTTCTCGGACATCGCATACGCGAACCGAAACGAGACGAAGCACCTTCCCTACGGCGAGGGCACCCTCCGCGCGGAGCCGCTGCGCGATGCCCTGGCCCGCTTCGACCGCCCGGCCACGGTCATCTCCGAGTCGCCCGACGAGGAGTCGAGCCAGGCGATCCGGACGATCCTGCTGGCGCAGGCGCTGAAGGGCGGAGCGTCGGTGCTCGCTCCGACGCAGCTCTGGCCAGCGGGCTGGACTCGTTCATCAGCGGCTTCTCAGGCGCTGTCTTGCCACAGGCGGAGCCGGGCACCGTGTCGGGCGCGACGTTCCGCTTGCCGTGCCGCGGACCGAGGACACGCTCTACGCTTCGGCGTCGACGACCCTGCCGCCGTGTTCGCCGCCGGCCGGGCTCCCGAAGCAGCTCGGCTTCGACGGCGCCTCCGGGCGGTGCCGCATAGCTCGGCCGGCTGCGGCTATCCGCTATGGCTCGACCGCTCGAGATCACCGGACGTCGCAGCTCATGCTGCGGTTCAGCGTTCGTCCTCCACGCCTGCCTGAGAGCGGGCTCTCGCGGTGGCACTACGCGTCACCGAGGACGGTGTGGAGCAGCTCGCGGGAGCGGGAGCGGTCGAGCTGATGAGCGTGTAGCGAGCTGCCGGCGCTAGCCGCCGGGGACGACCCGAAGCTCCGGGCCTTCCGTGACCGACACCGTGCGCTCGTCGCCGGGGCGGCGCCACGCCTCGCCGAGCTTCTCCGCGAGCGTCGCCTCCAGCTGGCCCGTCATGGCCAGCTCCTGGACGATGTCGGCGCCCCCGACGAGCTCGCCCGCGACGAAGACCTGGGGGATCGTCGGCCAGTTGGAGAGGGCGGAAAGCTCTTCGCGGATACGCGGGTCCGGGAGGACGTCGACGGTCGTGAAGCCGGCGCCGACCGACCGGAGCGCCTGCAGCGCGCGGTCCGAATTGCCGCAGTAGACCTGCTCGTGCGTGCCCTTGATGAAGGCGACGACGGGCTCCTGCTCGATCGTGTCCTTGATGCGGTCGTGAAGGTCGCTCATGCCTCTCCCCTCGTGGTGATTCGCAGCTCGTGGATGGTGCCGTCCGAGAGCGGCTGGGCGAGCGCGCCGTACACCGAGCCGGTGCTGCTCGACGAGCGGGAGCCCGTCGAACCTGCCGTCGACGACCGTGACATGAAAGTGGTCGCCGCCGCCGGTCCTGTCGATGACCTCGACCTCCCGGGCCTCCGGAAAGGCCGTGCGAAGAAGCCCTGCGAGCCGCTCGCTCATCGCCTCCGAAGATACCAGCACGGATCGCCGCTACCATGGCGCGCGATGCGCCGTCTGCTCGTCGGGGTCATGTTCACGGCGGCCTTGCCGCGCTCGCGGGCGCCGTCGCCCGCGACGGCCGGCCTGGGCACCGCGCGAAGGCGTGGGCGGGCGAGATCGCCGCCGTCGGCCCGCGGCCTGCCGGCGGAAGGCACGAGCGCCAGGCCGGGCGCGATCGTGCGCGAGCGACTCCTCGCGCTCGGCTACGACGTCGAAACGCAGCGCTTCCCCCTTCCCGAAGGAGGTCGTTCGCTGAACGTCGTCGGGCGAACGCCCGGGCCGATCCGCGCGATCATCGTCGCGCACATGGACGGAGTGCCCGGGACGAACGCCGCCAACGACAACGGCTCCGGCGTCGGGCTCATGCTCGCGCTCGCGCAGCCGCTCAGGGACGAGCGAGGCATCCTCGTCGCCGCCGTCGGGGCCGAGGAGCGGCGCGAAACCGGGAGCCGGCTACCACCTCGGGTCTCGCAAGCTCACACGGTCGCTCACGCCGAGCCAGAAGGAAGGCGTCCGCTTCGCGGTCTCCGTCGACATGGTGGGAGTCGGAACGACTCTGAACGTTCGCGGCCTCGAATCTTCGCCGAACCGGTCGGCGCGGAAGCTGCTGCGGGCCGCCGACGCGCTGGGAGTCAGGGCGAGCTACCTGCGGGACACGGGTCAGTCCGACCACGACGAGCTGACGCGCGGCGGCGTGCCGGCGGCATGGCTCGAGTGGCGGTGGGACGTCTGCTGGCACCGGCCCTGCGATCGGATCCACCGTCTCAGGCCGTGGAAGCTCTGGCAGGCCGGCCGCACCCTCCGCGAGGCGGTCCTCCGCGTGCTCGACGACGCACCCGCACGCACGGCCAGCTTGGCCTCCAGCTCGGCGAGGCCCTGCCGGGCCGAGCTCTAGTCGGTGCCCGCCGCGCCGCTTCCTCCAGAGCTCCAGCGTTTCCTCGCCAAGCCGCGCCACGCCGTCGTCGGCACCGTGCGCGCCGACGGTGCTCCGGTCACGACCCCCTGCTGGTACGGGATCGACGACCAGGGACGCCTAATCCTCTCCATGGGCCACGACAGCCACCGGCTCCGCCACATTCGCGAGAACCCGCGCGTCGCGCTCACCGTCCTCGGCGATAACTGGTACTCGCATGTCTCGGTGCTGGGCCGGGCGGTCGAGTTCCGGGAGGACGACGACCGCGCCGACATCGACGGTCTCTCGCAACGCTACGAAGGCGTCCCCTACGGGGACCGGGACTATCGCGGGATGACCGTCTTCGTCGAGCTCGACCGCTGGCATACCTATGGCGACCCGGTCGCCGAGTCCCACTAGCTCCTAGCAGCGCTCCAGACGCCTCCCCCCGACCAGGCAGATCTCCTCCACCTCGCCGGCGGGGTCCTGGTAGCGCCGCTGAAACGAGGGCCCGCGCGGCGCGCCCGAGAGGTCGCAGTAGGCGCCGCCGAGGATGCATTCCTGCTGACCCCAGCGGCCGGGAAACGCGTTCCAGAGCGCGGGCTCGCCTTCGCGCCGTGAGAGGAAGCGGCTTCACGCAGCCGTCGCACTCGGCGTTGTGCGACCAGGGAACCGTGCCGTCGTGGCGCGCCTCGGGCAGGTCGCGCGTCTCCTGCCGGCATTCGCGGAAGCACGGCGCCGGATACGACGCGTGGCTGTTCCTGGCAACGAACGCGACCGGGCGGGCTTCCAGGCCGTCGAGCGCCGGCAGGACAAGCTCCGTCCAGGCCTCGGCGAGCACGGGATCGGATGGGGCCCGGAGCGAGTCCCAGAACGGCTCAGCGTCTCCTCCCAGTCGTAGGCGACCACGTGCTCGTGCTGGCCGTAGCGGATCTCCTCGGGGCCGAGGAGCTCGCCGTTCACGTCCTCGCAGTCGGCGGACCCGGCCTGGCACGGGGCCAGCACGACCGTCAGGCCCTCCCAGTCGCCCGAGTGCTCCTGGCAGGTGAACGGCGGCAGGCGCAGGCCGGGCCCGCAGAAGACCTTGTCCGCCACGGGTGACGGGTTGCGCGAGTAGAACCACCAGTAGTCGACGTAGACGCGATCCTGCTCGCGGACGACGTGGTAGTAGTAGGCGCTCCCGTCGCCCCCGCCGCGCGGTGTGCCGGGCGCCTCCGAGAGCTCGAGATAGTCGAGGTTCTCGTCGATCTCCTCCGCGAGGCTCACCTGCTCGCAGAGGTCGTCGCGAACCGCTTTCCTGCAGATCTGCGTCCTGCCCCCCGCGATCGCGTCCTGGATGTCCAGCGGATAGCGCTGCTCGCCCGAGTCGAAGAAGAGCAGCGGCCTGAACCTCTCGGCGACGGCCGCGTCGAGCTCGCCGCGCTCGGTCGACTCCGCCGGCACGGCCTTCGGCACTCGGTCAGCCGTCCCGACCGACGGCGCCACGAGGAGGACGATCCCGAGCAGCGCAACGCCCGCCACCTCGGCCTGCCAGAAGACCGGCCGCCAGCCGGGACGGCCCCAGCGCCAGCGCGCGATCCTGACCGCCGCCCAGACGGCGACCGGCAGAAGCAGCAGGACGACGCCGACGGGCCGCGTGACGTAGGCGACCGGCACGCCGATCAGCACGAAGATGGTCGTCGCGAACGCGCGGGAAGCGCCCTGATCGACCCCTCCCCGCAGGAGCGGCTCGGCCAGTCGCCGGGCGACCCAGAACACTCCCGTGGTGACGATGATCGCGAAGGCGAGGTCTCCCCAGAGGCCGACTCCGCGGAGGAGCCAGCTGAGGAAGACGAGGAACGCCACCGCGACCAGGAAGAGCAGGATCGCGAGAACCCACAGCGGGCCAGCGACTCCCCGGTGGCCGGGAGTCGCGAAGAACGCGCGCGCGCGACGGTCCAGCTCCGAGAGCCGGGCGCGGAGCTTCCCAGTGCGCTGCCTTGTTCACCCACGGCCGTCCGGAATTTCGGCAAGGACGCGGAACCGAGGCGAGCTCCTGCTTGACATATTCCCATATAGACATATAATGGCGGCGATGGCACGAGCAGCGACGACAGCCGACGCGTTCAACGCGGTGGCCGAGCCCCGTCGGCGGCAGATCCTGGACGTCCTCGCCGGCGGGGAGCGCCCCGTGAACGACCTGGTGCGCGCGCTCGGGCTCGCTCAGCCACAGGTGTCGAAGCACCTGCGGGTGCTCAGGGAAGTGGGGGCGGTTGACGTGCGCGACGAAGGACGGCAGCGGCTCTACCGGCTGAACGGCCACGCGCTCAAGCCCATCCACGACTGGGTAAAGGCCTACGAGCGCTCGTGGTCGGAGCGGTTCGACCAGTTGGATGTCGTGTTGGAGGACCTCAAGCAGAAGGAGGAAGACGATGGCAGCAACGAGTAGCGGGACGGCGACGGTGACGCTCCCCACGGATGAGCAGATCCTCATCACGCGGGAGTTCGACGCGCCCAAGGACCTCGTCTACAAGGCGTGGACCACCCCGAGCTGGTGAAGCGCTGGTGGAACGCCAAGCGCGGCGAGGTGACGATCGCGAGATCGACCTGCGCGTCGGCGGCAAGTGGCGCTCCGTGATGGTGACCGACGACGGAACGGAGGTGGGGTTCCACGGCGAGTACCGTGAGATCGTCCCCAACGAGCGGATCGTCTCGACCGAGACCTACGAGGGCCTGCCGAAGGGGTCCGACGAGAAGGGACGCTGAACACCGCGACGTTCACCGAGGTGGACGGCCGCACCACGCTCACCCTCCTCGTAGAGGCTCCGAACAAGGCTCTCCGTGACGCGATCATCGACTCCGGGATGGAAGCCGGCCTGCAGGACGCGCTCGATCTCTTGGAGGAGGTCGCCGTCTCCCTTCGCTGAGCAGGAGCACGCCACACGGACCACCGGGAACACGGCGCCCGGTGGTCCGTATTCCGTAAGAGAGAGCGGCTCAGGCGCTGGCGGCGTCGAGGTGCTGCAGAAGCTCGTGGGCGGCGAGCTCGACGTCCTTGTGGCGCCATTCGGCAGCGCGGTAGTGACACGCGATCAAGCCCATTCGATGCACCCGGCGAAAGTCCCCGTAGACGAACGCGTACCTGGCCTTTGTCTCGTCCTCGGCTCCCGT
>CAVTCK010000009.1:0-69131 GCA_963733155.1 uncultured Actinomycetes bacterium | reverse complement strand
GAGACGGGAGGGCTCGATGAAGGCAACGTCGACCCAGTAGCGGCCGTCGACGCACCAGCGCCCGCCGTACCTGTGACGCTCCAGCTGGTACCCTGGAGTCCTCTGAGCCTCCCAGATCCGGTTTCTTTGCCGAGAGGTCACAGCCGGGGATCACGTCGATCAGGTAGTGCTCGCCCTGCCGGTCGGGGTCGGGCACCCAGAGGGTGACGCCGGCCCAGTCGCCGTCGAGGCGCACGTTGCGTCTTCTGTGCTCGCCGCGCGAGGGTAGCCGTCCTCGTCGATGCTCCACCGCAGCCTTCGAGCGATCCTCTCGGCGAGTGCGGGGTCGGGCTCCGAGATCACAAGCGTCCACCGGCCGATGTCCAGCGTCGTCACCTCGAGATCCTCGATCGTCCGCGACTCGTCATCCCAGCGGCTGAGGACGCCGCGGGACGGCAGCTCCCGCCGACTGACGACAATCGGCTTGCGCTTGCATTCTGGAACTCGTCGCAGTAGCGATCGGCAGCGGTGCGGGGAGCGGCCGTCGTCAGGCCCGCGTTCTCGACACGAATAGGGACGCCCGGGACGGCCATGACGCGGGCCTCGCTCGCACCGAGTGCGGCAATGCTCACGCCGTCGAGCGCGATTCGCGTGCCACGGCAAGCTCGCCCTCGTCTCTGCTCCAGGCGGCGACGCCGGTCACCGTCCCTTCCGCTTCGTACCGCTCCATCCGGGCGAGGTCGGCACCCGAGAGGAACCGACCTCGCGGACGACGGCCTCGAAGACCTCGGTCGGCGACACCGTCCGTGCGCAACCAGCGTCGCGACTCGCCTCAGCGCGGACTGCTGTTCCACAAGCCGGCGTAGGTCGTCTTCACTGGCCTCGAGCGAGCCCGCCATCGCGTTGAACGAGCGCTCGAGCGCTCCGATCTCGCCGACGTCGTCCTCGGGCATGCGGACGCTCAGGTCGCCGCCCGCGAGCCGGTCGGCCATCTGGGCCGCCCGACGAAGCGGCCGCACGATCACCCGCGTCAGATAGCCCGCGAAGAGGAGGATCAGGATCATCGACCCCGCAACGCCGACGGCGGCCGCGACGCCCGCGCGGCGCGCTGCGAGGTCGGCGCTGTCCTCACGCGCCGCGAGGAGGGCGCGCTCGGTCGCCCTGAAACGCGCGAACTCGGCCCAAGGGCGTCGACGCGCCGTTTCCCCTGCTCGGTTGCCGAGACGCTCTCGGGCGGAGGGCTCGTCTCGCCGCGCATCGTCCACGAGTGGGGTCGCGTAATCCCGGATGTACGACGCGATGCCCTGGACGATTCGCTGCGTCTCGCGCATCTCCACGGCGTCGTCGGCGGTGAGCTGCTCCAGCTTCGCGGCGTGGCTGGGGAAAGCGGCACGCGCATCGTTCCACGGCTCGAGGAAGCGCTCCTCGCCGGTGATCACGTACCCCCGCACACCTGTCTCGAGGTCGATGACGAGCTTCTGGAGCGCGTCCGCGGCTACGAGCCCCTCTCGAGTTTCGCGCGCCAGATCTGCGTGGTTCACGCAGATTGGTGATCGCGACAAGCAGCCCCAAGGCCGCGCGATCAGAATCGCGAGCAGACCGCTCGCTACGACCATCCGGCGGTGAGCCCGCGTCTCATTTCATTCGCTCCCGAACCGAGGCTAACGAATAATCATGCCGACGATCCCTTGAGATGACGTCACGAGCATGGACGACTTCGTCGGAGGCTCGAGTGCATTGTCACAGGAGGCTCGATCGTCGGCCCACCGCGTTGGCCGTCAGCTCTGGGTGACAAGGGTTCTTCCGAGACGAAGGACGATGACCTACGGATCCTCACCATCATCACTCTGAGGCCGTCAGGGGCCGCCTCGGCTGACGATCTGCCGAATCGCCTCTGCCGACAGCTCCGACTTTGGCAGGAACCCGGCGGCCGGACTTGCCGCAATGAGGTCCACGAACTCAGCCTCGGCGTGCGTGGAGATCAGGATCACCGACGATCTGCCGTTCCCGATGGCCCCAACCAGACGGCGAGCGAGATCGAAGCCACTCTCGTCCCCGAACATGATGTCGACGAGGACGACCTCCGGTCGGAGCTCCTCGGCTGAATCGAGCGCCTCGGTCGCGGTTGACGCGACGCCCGCAACGGTCCGCCTCTCGCTCGAGGACGGCCTTCGCGACCTCGAGAAAAGGCTCACTGTCGTCCACGATGAGGCAGCGGAGTTGATCTATGCAGGATCGCAACTGATATGCGGTCGCGCATTGCAGCTAACAGGAATCCCGAGGTTCGGCTAGCCGCGCTTCATTCCGGTGCACTCAGTGACGACCCGGTCCTCGACCACGACAGGGACGCCCTCGGCGAGCTCCGCCTCGATCCGCTGGCGGAGCTCAAGCGCACCGACTGGGAGGGGAGGGGCCGTGCCGGGTCGATATCGCCAGCTCCAAATCGGGCAGCACCTGGCGGTAATGCTCGCTACTCATGGCCTGTACCGAGCCCCAAAAGTAAGCCGCTCAAGCGTACCGGCCCGTCGGTCGCATGATCGCGCCGATGATCCAAAACAGTGGGAAGAAGATTCCGAAAAAGAACATCCAGCCGTGTCCATTTCTCAACGTCATGACCCCGAGCGTGACTAATAGGACCACGTACAGGAGGGCGCCGATCCCGATCCCGTACCACATGCAGGTCTCCTCTCTTTTGAGCTCCTGCGCTTCCGGGTCTTTCCAGAGTGTCGATTGTGACAGCGGGATCGCTGGCGCGTCTCGCCCGCTGTCGCGCATCGATGAGCTCGACGTCGTCTACGGCGACAAGGCTCGCCGTGATTTTGGCGAGAGTTGTGCATTTGTGCCCCATGAGGAGGTTAAGGGTTGGTCGCGGCCGGTCTCGAGAGACGACGAAACCCCTGCGTTTGCGGGGGCTTCGTGTGGTGGGCGGTACGGGGCCCGGAGCAGCCTGCAAACAGGCATGTTTTCCTCCGCCGTGGGGGAACCGGTGGGAACGCCACGAGCGCCCCTGGCGTGTTCTCAGCCTCGGCTTGCCGAACGGTCAGGCGATCCGGTTGCGCTTCCGCCACTCGACGCGTTCGCGGTGCACCTGCGACGCCGGGGTGAGAACGGCCCTCCTCGCACGCCGAAGGTCGGCCCTTCCGAAACTGCTCGAAGTAGGTCTCGTCCGCCCTCACGCCGCCGCCTTCCGCCGCCCGATCCGGCGCAGGCAGGCAACCGGGTCTTCGCAGGCCACCGCCTCCGCCTCCGTCACCAGAAGCCGGGTGCGGTAACGTCGGTTCCCAGTTGTCGGCCGGTCGGCGACCGAAGTGAACCCCGCTCTATTGACTCCGTCAGGGCAAGAGACTATGGTCTCGCGCCTGCGGCGCACGTTGTCTCAATGGGCATGTGGTTTCGGTTTCCTGTTCGCGGTCATGGCGGCGTTGGTGCTGATCGGTGGCTGTGGCGGCGATGAGGAGGCGGCCCCGGCTGGTGGTGTACCGGCGGCGACCGCGACGAACGGAGACCAAGCCGATTCGACGACTGCCGAAGAGCCCGCGACGACTGAAGCGGCAGGTGATCCCTGCGAACGGTCTTTGGAGAACCTCCCCGGCGACACGCCGCATGGAGGCCGTCCCGGCGGGAAATACACGACGACCGTGTTCCAACCGCCCTTCACGATCAACTTCGGCAAGCATTCCTTTTCGACCACCCTCCGCCGCATGTGATCATGTCTATTTCCTGGATCTCGACGCGCTCGAGGACGACTATGTACCGGGCTATGTTCTCGTCGTCAACGACGCCGCGGTACGCGCCGACCCTGCTCTTGACAGCCACGAGGCGCCTCCTTCCCCCGACCCAGCCGCCGATGAACTCGACCTCGCCACCTGGCTACATCAACATCCGCGCCTGAATGCGAGCGAGCAGCAGCAGGTGACCGTCGCCGGTCTCCAAGGCACTCAATTCGATGCGGAAGTCGATCCGGAGAAGGCATACGAAGCGCTAGCCTGCGAAGGTACCACGTGCGTCATCGTTTTCGGTTTCGGGGACGCTCTCTACCACTTCCCGGTAGAGAACAAGTGGCGGGTAGTCGCGCTCGATGCGGACGGAAAGCAAGTCGTGCTAGTCATCGAGGCGACGAAAGCCGACTTCGATGCATTCACGACGAAGGCCGAGAAGATTCTCCGAACGCTCAGGTTTCCGTCCACCTGATTTGAACCTCTACGCCCGGCGTCGCCCCGGCGTCGCCCCGGCGGTGTAGGCTCGCCAGCCACGGGGGCGGCGGCGGCGGGAGAACCTACCCGGGTAGTACCCGGCCAGAGGGGGCCGGGTTCGCTGCACCGTGCGCCCCGCCACTCGGTGTGCGCTTAGTAGTAAGCGCACACCGTGCGCCCCGCCTACTCCGGCGTAGCCTGCTCCTCCGGCTCCGGCGTGTCGGTAACGTCGCCGTGGCCGAAGCGGCGCACGCGCCGTCAAGGCCGGTTCGCAGGCGCTCGCCCGTGGGGGAACCGCTGGGGGAACGCGACGCGCTAACCCGGCGGCTGCGGGCGCTCCGGCACCAGCGGCCGGAGGGGCGCAACGGCAGCGCCCGTGCGGGGTTGCGCCTGTCTGCAGGAGTTTTGCCGCGGGCCGCGGGCGGGGCCGGAATGGGCGGTACTGGGCTCGAACCACCGCAACAGCCCTAGGAGGGCTGGCGAAACGATGCTGTTCGCTCCGTCGGCGCCCTTCCCGACCGCGCGATCAGATTGACTCTCGGAGCGCGTTCGCCGCTGCTTGCAGACGCTCACTCACATCGGTTAGTTCGCGTGCCGCGAGGTCAATGCGCTCTTGCTGGATGTCCATGCGCTCTCGCTCGCCCTCAGAGCGCTCGCGAAGCTCTTTGAGCTGACCAGCCATCTCCTCGACGCTCTGAGTGAGAGCGGCCAGCTGGCTAGCCACGACCGCTATGTCCTCTCGGGCTGTCACATGCCAGATTCTATGCCCCGAGGCTCGTCGCCCGAGTCGAGCGAAGACCCCGACTTCCGACTGAGACGAGTCCGCTCCCTAACCGTCGTAACCGCCACTAGCTCGTATACACGGTGGAAGGCGACCATCAGCTGGGAGAGGCATCGGGTTATGCGTTCTCTTTGTCCTCGATGCGGTCGGCGAGCAGGTGAAACGAACGCTGCGTCGCGACGGCCAGGCCCATGAGCAGCTGATTCATCTCGTCCACCGGCGGTGCAATTCCAGAACCACTCGCAGCCTGCGCCTTCTCATAGGCCGGCAGAGTCTTCACCTCGCGTCGAAAGATCTTGTCGATTTCATCCCCTAGCGCCATTGCCGTCTCCTGTTCGATTTGCGGCAACTCTAGAAGAGGCGACCCCGAACGGCCATCCAGGCACGCGCCTGTCGCCGCCGTAGCGTGAACCACGCCGGGGCGCGGTCCACGCCCTGGTCAACGCTAATGACACCGACACGAAACGCCGCCTGTTGAGGAGATCCTGTCCGTGAAACGGGCTAACGAGGTCGTCGATAAGCGAGCGGCCTAGCCGGCCCAACCGGGTCAGGGCTTTGCCTGCGCGCTCGTGAGAGGAGCGGCCCACCGAAGCCCGTGCTTGGGTGCGATGGGTGCCGCGAGCTAAGCCGAGACGATGAGCGCAATGCCCAGTCCGAGAAGGATCGTGGCGACACCGAGCCATACCGAAGCCCAAAGACGAAGCTCCGAAGCGCTCGGCGGCGCTTCGCCACGGCGAGCCCAAATGAAGAGGAGCCACTGGGAGCGGCCTTGAATCCACCGTTCCCTTGGTGCCCGAATGACACGAAGTGTCGGCCACGCCAAAGCGAAGCCACAGGCGATGAGGAGCACTCCGCCGACTAGCACGCGTCCAACGTACCCCGATGAGGCGGAAAGGTGCCGGACGGATGCGCGGAGTTGACGTCGATCGGAGCGGGGCTCGTGAGCGGGCGGTGGGTGCGGTGGGCCGCTCAAGGGACGGGGGCGTCCCAGCCTCCGGGCAAGCGGGAGGGCGCAGCCGAAAGAGCCATCTAGGCAGCAGCTCCGCTGCGCCCCTAGGCTGATTCTCTCGCCCGGGCGTGGGCAGGATAGTCCTGGGGAAACCTTGCGGCCTATGCCCCGGTCCTTCAGGTGGGAGCTCGTCGCTTCGACGGGTGCGCAATCGGTCGAGGCAGCCGGGAGTGCACGATGCGCCGAGATTGCCGCCGGCCGCGCGCGGCGGCAGCAGCTCCTGCTCCTCCGCTAGGCGATCCTCGGGGAATCCCGGCCGCGCCCTAGCCGAATCGGCCCATCTCCACCAAAGCAGGGGGAAAAAGCCTCGATGAGAGGCTCGTCGATCTGGCTGACCCGATCGTCGTCGAGAACGCCGACGAGCGCGAGCGTGTCGTGCAGGGTGACCGAGTTCACGCCGACCTCACGATCCTCGCCCGGCTGGGGGCAGGCGCTCAGTCGCGCGCGTGATCTGCGCTTTGCGGCGTAAGTCGGTACAGCCTGCGGAACAAGTCGAGCAGCGCCCCGTATGGGCGTCCGGACACGAGGAGAATGATGGTCGCCGTGACCGACGCTGCCGCGATCTGCCAGAACGTCGCCCCGGCGATGATGAGGACGATCCAGTAGGCCGGTAGCTGGAACGAGACGAATGCGGTCGTATCCGCAATGACGCGCCGGGCCACGACTCCTTCCTCCGCACGCGACAGCCGCCATATCCAGTCGCGGTAGAGCCCATAGGGCCGACCGGTGATGAGAATGATCGGAACAGCCGTAAGCCGGGCACGCAGGCATTGCTCGACGGTCAACCCGGCCACGACCATCTCTACGAACGCCCCCGCGACCGTCGAATAGACGATCAGCGCGGACGTGTCGGCCAGATACCTCCTCACCCCGTCGAGCTTCGCACAGACCGCGCGAACGGCGTATTTCGCCAACCCTCCTCTGCGTCTGCCTTGTCCACGGAGCACGTCCGCGGCGGCGACCCCCTACCCCGACCGCCCGGATCGCGGCAGATGCGGGTGTTGCGAGGCTCAGCCGATGCGCTCGGCCAGCGAGACGATGATCCCTTCCGGCCCCCGGACGTAGGCCATCCGCCAAGCCCCCTCGTACTCGCCGATGCCACCGACCAGTCCGTAGCCCTCGGTTGCTGCCCAATCGACAGCCGCCTGCAGGTCGTTGACCTCGAAGGCCACGTTGCGCAATCCCAGTTCGTTGGCCATGGCGGCCGGTGAGCCCGGCACGGAGTCGGGTCGCACGAAGCTCGAGAGCTCCAGGCGGGTGCCATCGTCGGGCGGCTTCAGCATGACGATCTCGGTGCGGGAGTCGGGAATGCCGCAGACCGTGTCCAAGAACTCGCCCTCGACGAACGTCCTGCCCTCGACCTCCAGGCCCAGCGCCACGAAGAAGGCGGTCACGACGTCGAGATCTGCGACCGTGACGCCGACGTGGTCGAAGCGTCGTACATGTGACATAGGCCCGTCCTCCCGTCGTCGTATCGACGTGCATCCGCCATGGTAGGCGGTCTCAGTACGCGGGCTCGATCTCGGGGCCGCCACTTCCTGGCCGACGGGATCGACCCGGAGCTACGCGGGGCGCGCTGGCGACGCTCGGCCCGCCCGCCCGGCGATCACTCGCGCGCAGCCCAGCGGACACGACTCGGAGGCACGATGTACAAGGCCGGGCGGAAGGCGGCGGGCTGGGCTCCAGCCGCACCAGGCGTCCCGGCGAGCGGCGGGATTCGACGCTAGGGCGGACGCCGCGACGCTCGACGAAGGACGACGGCGGACGCAGCCGATCTGCCGCTCGTGCTGGCCGGGCCTACTCCTGCGCCTCCTAATCCGAGATTAGGATTTTGACGCTCTCGCGGTGGCTCGACCCATACCGCCCCGTCACATCGGCGAGCGCGGTTCCGGCGGTCGGCAGCGTGACGAGCACGCCGACGACCACGGTCAGTGCGATGCGGCGAAGGCGGGGCATCTTTCTCGTACCTCCGCCCGACTTGTTTGCCCGACAGCACCCACCGGGGTTTCCGTTCGATCGGCTTAGGGGTCTGTCCCCACTCCCCACGACGGCGAACTCAGCGACTCGACGTTCGGGGAGTGAGGCGGGCGGGACTGAATTAGCCCGCCCGCCTCAGTTCGCGTCAGCTCAGTGCGGGCACCGCAGCTGCGCAGAAGTCGTCGCTCCGCCCGGTGGAGCCCTTCACCTGCTCTTCGGAAAGGACCACGTCGTCGGACGGGTCGTTGGGCGTGCCGCCGTGGTCGATGAGCAGTTCGAACTGGACCTGGCCGGGGTTCCTGGCGATGGCCTTGCCGTTCGCCCCGTAGAGCACTGCGTTGCCGGTTGCCTTGAAGACGACGGTCAGGGTGCCGTCGCCGTTGTCCGTCACCCGCTGATCCTTCTCGAGGAACTTCGAAACAGAACGCACGGACCTGCCGTTGTCCAGATTCGTCATGACTTGGGTCACGTTGCCGTGCTGGAGGAAGTAGACAAGACGATCGCGGCCGTGCGCATTCGCTTGGATGCGAAAGTCCAGAACGACGGACGTTTCCACCGTCAGCCCTGCGTCGCAGAAGTTGTCGTCGACGAATGAGAACTCGTCGTGGATCGTCTCCCGAAAGGGCGGCCCGGCGCTGGCGGCCGCAGCGAGCACGACCGCAACCGTCGCACCTAAAGCCAGAATCGCGCCGAGCCGACGCACGCGTGAACGCCTCATCGCCCCTCGCCCGGAAGTTTCTCGCCGCATAAATCCTCCTTTCCCCCCGGGTAGGATCGCGGGACCGTAACGCAGCTGGGCGCAAATCCCAAGCGTCGTCCTCGAAAACGCTACGTTCGCCTAGGTGCCCGCTAGGACATCCGGACCAGTGCTAACTGCCCGTAAGCCGGTCGTAGTACGCGCTTGCGATGTCCAAAGCCTGCTCCTCGGATACAGACCCCGGCGGCCCGTGCAGATCCACGGTGTAAACGAATGCACCGTTGCTGAATACCACCCAGTAGCTGTCGGAGGGCACTTGGCCTTCGACTCCGACCCGCTCGATGTCCTCGGCCGTTGCGAGGTCGGCGGACGCCGCGGGCCCGCAAGCCAGTCCAGAACGCTCGTCGCCCCATCTTCAGACCCAAGCTCCATAAACGAACTGAAGACATGAGGCGCGGTGTCCGTGTGCGTGTCCCGAAGAAACGTACGTCCACACCCGACCCCTTGAAGCCAGCCTCTGAAAGACCGTGGTCGCCTCTTCTTCGTCGGGATCGATCGCCTTTCATGGAGTCCCGCGATGAACTCGCCCAAGCTCATGGTTGTCTGACGCCCCTCGACAGGATCGGGCTTCGAGCCGGGGGCATCCTCCTCCGTCACGAATCGCTGCGCTGGCGGGACGGGTACAGCCGTCTCATCATCATCACCACCGCCGCAGGCGACGAGCGTGGTCATCGCCAGTGCTGCAAGGAGTGGGATGGCGAAGCGCACGGCGGTCGATCCTTCCGAGTACAGCAGCGGCCTACAACCGAGCGTGTTCGTCGGCCTCCTCGACGACGAAAGTCGCCGGTCTGGAGACTCGTGAGACGTCTATAGCTGACCTCGGCCCCGACGCAGAAGAATCCAAGCGACCGAGGCGATGGACCACGCCTCCCGCCACGAACGGCAGCCCGAAGAGCAGCAGCGAGAATGTTTGCGTGTCGGAGGTCGGGATGCTCGCCCAGATCAGGATGCCGTAAGCGCCCAAGAGAGCGGCTGCGACGAGGAGCAGAAGCGCAATCGCACTTGCCAAACGCGTGTGTCCGTCCTCCTGGTCGGGAAATCCGGACTAGGTGTAGACAATTTGTAGACGACGCCGACGAGGGCAGGCTCGGCAGCGGCAATGCGCTGGTCGAGGTCGAACTCGTCGACCTCATCGTCAGCGGTCTCACCCGCTGCGAAGGCGAGCGGGTCGTCAGATCGGCGGCGCACGACGCGACCCGACCCGAGCCACGAGTGCAGCGTGTTCCTGGACACGCCGACAGTCTGGGCGACGACCACGACGGGGACACCCGCCGCGAGGTCGCGCTCGATCCTGTCGCGGAGCTCGTCGGTCAAGAGCGAGGGTCGAGCTACGACGTCCAGTCTACGTTTCTGGGTTTCTGGGCTAGGCAACGCGGGAGGCTGTTTCTCCCCGCCTCAGACCCCGCCGGGTCTCAGCGACGCCGCCGAAGGGGGCCTCCCCCTATTCCTACGAATCGGCCGCGGGATCCAGCATGATTCTGGGGCTCTCGCGGTGGCTCGACCCAACCACACTCGTCGGACCGGCGCCCTCGACCCACACGGTGCCGGTCAGCACCGACTTGCCGCGATCGACGGCGAAGTCGGTCAGTTCGACTCCGGCCGTCGGCAGCGTGACGAGCACGCCGACCACCACGGTCAGTGCGATGCGGCGAAGACGGGTCATTTCTCTCGTACCTCCTTGAAAGTGGTCGTGCCGGGGCGCGGGCCAACCTTTGGCCTGGGTGTCGCAGTCCGCCCTCGGTGACGCGCTATCCGTCTTGATCCCGATTTATGCGCCAATCGGTGAGCGCGTTGATGCGGACGTTTCCGTCGTACGCGTCGTTCGCCATAGCGTTCAGTTCGGCCAAACCTGGAAACGAGCGTTTGGGCGGCCGTGGGCGGCCGGTGAGCTGGGGCGCCGAGAGATGTGGGACGAGTCCCCCGCGAATGTTGGCGATTGCCTCATAGAGCCAATGCCGTCCGCCAGGCGGCTCGGGATCATGCCACACCTGCAGGTCGAAGTTGAAAAGCAGTGCAGCCTTGAAGCGGTCATCAAGATCACTATCGGCAACGGGCTCTGCGCGCACTCGCGCCTCATGGAGAAGACGCATCGTGGTCGCCGGTCCACCCTCAGCCTCATACCTGTCTTGCCGAGACGCGATCTGCTCCGCCTGGTCAACTAGTTCCGCCGCACGAAAGGCATTCTCACGATTGACGTCGCTCTTCTTGAATCGCCAGGCCGCGTAGTACGAGGCGGCGGCGGCGGCGAGCGCAACGAATAAGGCCGTCGCGAACGGTATCCACCAAGGAGTCCCGCCACGCTCAATGACGATCGTCCGTGCGGGCTCCGTGGCAGCGATCAGTCCGCTCATCAGGATTCGAACTCTGGCCCCGGAGCCGGACGGCCAAGGTCCATGTGATCGACGAGGGGCCGGGCGGCGAGCCGAACGCCCGAGCACCTTCCCACGACCCGTCCAAGGACAAGGGTAGGACGGGGGGCGCGGCAGAGCGTAAATTACGACGCGGCGATGCCTGTCCCGGACTTTCAGACGCTCATGCGACCTTTGCTGGAGGAGTACGCGGCGGGAGACGAAAGACGGATCGCCGATGTCAGAGCTGAGCTCGCGACGCGATTCGAGCTGACTGAAGACGAACTCGCGGAGAGACTCCCGAGTGGCTTGGCTAAGACCTTCGACAACCGAGTCGGCTGGGCGGCCACCTATCTGTACCGGGTCGGCCTACTGGCCCGGCCACGGCGCTCGGTTTACGTGATTACGGAACGCGGCGGGAGGTGCTGGACGCCAATCCGGACCGGATCGACTTGAGCGTGCTCTCCCAGTTCCCGGAGTTCGCGGAGTTCAGAAGGGCCAGCGGAACGCGGCGTCCCAGGCGAGGCGAGGAAGTCGTAACCGAAGCGCCCGCGGTGGAAGAGACAGAAACACCGGAAGAACGCATCGAGGCCGCCTATCAGGAGCTGCGGCAGGCGCTCATAGGAGACCTGCGCGACCGAATTTCTGCGATGTCACCCACGGCGTTCGAGGACCTCGTCCTCGACGTTCTTCACGCAATGGGTTACGGAGACGGGACCGAGGACTCACGACTACGCACGGGCCGAAGCGGCGATGCCGGGATCGACGGTGTAATACGAGAGGATCGCCTCGGGCTCGACGTCGTCTACGTCCAGGCGAAGCGGTGGGAAGGGCAGGTTGGACGACCCGTCGTTCAGGGTTTCGTTGGTGCCCTGCAGGGGGTGCGTGCGGCGAAGGGGATCATCTTCACGGCATCCGACTTTTCAGGCGAAGCCCGCTCATATGCAGCGGCGTCTCGCCCCGAGTGATTCTGATCGATGGCGACAGACTGGCCGCGCTGATGATCGATTACAACGTCGGCGTCAGCGAGCGCGAGACGTACACCGTGAAGCGGGTCGATAGCGACTACTTCGGCGACGAAGTGGACTCGATATAACGAAGAGCCACGTGGGGCGAGCCAAATTACCGGGCTCCCCCCAGGACGGACGCTCGAGGTAACGGGGCGGGCTTCTGCCAAACTCAAGCTAAGGAGATCCCCTCTTGACGAGCACGACCTACGAACTAGTGCGAGTCGGGAAGAGCGGCACGAAACTGCACGCGCTCGACCCTGACGATCCCGACGGCCGGGTGCTCTGCGAAACGCGAACGCCGAGCCGCCACAAGCATCGCCTCCAGGACGGCGCGGGCGGCTATAGCGATCTGGAACTCTGGAGCACGATCTTCCCAACTGGTAGGCGCGGCGTCCCAACGTGTAGCTACTGCCTAGCCGTCCTGAAGCAGTAACGGCAAATCGCAACAGCCCCATGCGCAGTATCCCGCGCGCCGACCATCCTGCTCAGAACTGGCCAAAAACCGGCCAAGCCGGTTCCCGCGGTGCCTCCCCGGAAAACGAAAACCCCCGATTTGCGGGGGCTTCCGAGGTGGGCGGTACTGGGCTCGAACCAGTGACCCCCAGCTTGTCGAGCTGGTGCTCTCCCAACTGAGCTAACCGCCCTTGCGGGTGCTCAGTGTAGCGGCTCAGATGCCGAATTCCTCGCCGGCGAGGCGCGCGCCGGCGACCATCGCTTCGAGCTTGCGGTAGGCCAGGTCGCGCGGGAGGTACTTCATCCCGCAGTCCGGGGCGACGACGAGACGCTCCGGGCCGACTACCTCGAGCGCGCGGCGGATCCGCTCGGCGACGAGCTCGGGCGTCTCGGCCTCGGGCGAGCCCAGGTCGAGGACGCCGAGAACGATCGACCTTGCTCGGCAGGTCGCGGAGCACCTCGGGGTCGAGGCCCGGCTGCGCCGCCTCGAGCGAGACGTGGGTCGCGCGGCAGTCGTCCAGCTCGCGGAGGAACGGGTAGCCGGTGAGCCGCTGCTTGACGATGTGCGCGTACCCGAAGCAGGTGTGGAGGACCGTGTCGCCCTCGATGCCTTCCAGCGCGCGGTTGATCGCCTCGAGGGCGTACTCCCGCGCCGGCTCGGGGCGCGCCTGGAGGTACGGCTCGTCGATCTGGACGACGTCGGCGCCGGCCGCCTTGAGGTCCCGCAGCTCCTCGTTGACGGCCTCCGCGTAGGCGAGCGCGAGGGTGCGCCCGTCGCCGTAGTGGTCGTCCTGCGCCTGCTGGGTCATCGTGAACGGCCCGGGCACGGTGATCTTGATCCGGCGGCCGGTGATCGCTCGCAGGAACTCCACGTCCCCGACCTCGACTGGGCGCGTGCGGCGGATCGGTCCGACCACCCTGGGAACGGGGTTCTCGTGCCCCGTGCGGTCGAGCGCGACGCCGGGGTTGTCGAGGTCGACGCCGTCGAGCGCGGTGGCGAAGCGGTTCGAGTAGCTCTCCCGCCGCATCTCGCCGTCCGTGATCACGTCCACCCCGGCTCCCTCCATGTCCTGGACGGCGAGGCGGGTCGCGTCGTTCTGGGCCTCCTCGAGGAACGGCGCCGCGACCCGCCAGAGCTCCTGCGCCCGCACCCGCGGCGGCAGGCGCGCCCCGAGCCGCTCCCGGTCGATCAGCCAGTCGGGCTGGGGATAGCTTCCGACGACGGTCGTCGTCAGCGTCACGCTGCGGGTGCCTTGACCGACTCGACGTAACCGCGGACGTCGGCGGCCGGCTCCGTGTACGCCTCGCCGAGGGCTTCCTCCATGTTCCCGATGTACTCCTCGGCCCACGACGGGAGGTCGTAGTCGATGGCGCGGAGGAACTCGAGCGTGGCCGCAAAGCGCATGTCGGCGATGGACGGGTTGTCGCCGCCGATGAACTTCCGGCCGCCGAGGAAGAACGTGTTGTAGACCTCGAGCGGCCCGGCAAGCGCCGCCTCGGCGTCCTTCGCCGCCTTCGCCTTGAGCGCGTCGTCCACCTCGGCAGTGGCCACCTCGCCTGCGTACTGCGGGAAGCCGAGCGTCGGGTACGTCGCGCGCATGAGCAACGGGTAGAAGGTGCCGATCAAGTAGAACATCGCACTGTCGACCATGGCCCGCTCGCCCGGGTCGGTGGGATAGAACTGGTCGAGGCCGTGCTTGTTGCAGAGGTACTGCATGATCGCGCAGCTCTCCCAGAGCGCGCCGCGCGGCAGGCCCTCTTCCTCGAGCAGCGGGGTCAGGTCGGCCGGGTCCTTGGCGAGGAACTCGGGGGTGCTCTTCTTGCCCCAGACGTCCAGCTCCTCGAACTCGAGGCCGGCGGCGCGCACGAAGATCCGGGCGGTGAGGTTGTTGACGCTCGGCTTCAGGATGCTCAGCGTGTTGGCGGTCATGTGCTCCTCCTGACTCTCTAGCGGTACGGGTTCTTGGGCGATCGGTCCTCCGAGAGAGACGCTCGCGATCGCCCGACGAGCGCCTCGATGGCGTCGGCCAGGTGCTCCTGGTCGATGTTGTAGTCGCCCCGCTCCACCCGGAGCTTGTGCGACTCGAGCAGCACGTCGGCATGCGTGAAGCCGAACGGCGGCTCGAAACGGTACGAGGCCAGCTCGATCAAGAGGCCGAGCGGGTCCTCGAAGTAGATCGAGTCCATGAAGCCACGGTCCCTGGGCCCGCTGTGGCGGATCCCCCGCTCCTCCAGGCGCTCGACCACCTGCTTGAACGTCGCCTGCGACACCGCGAAGGCGATGTGGTGGACGCAGCCGATGTCGATCGACGTCCGCGCCGGATCGGGCATGCGCTCCTCGTTCGTGAAGACGGTGATGAGCCGCCCGTCACCCGGGTCGAAGTAGAGATGGCTCTCGGACTCGTTGTCGAGGTTTGGCTGCTCGAACACGAAGGGCATGCCGAGGACCCCTTCCCAGAAGTCGATCGACGTCTGCCGATTCGCCCCCACGATCGTGATGTGGTGAACGCCCTCGCTCTGGAGCTTGCGCACGGCCTTTCCTAGCGCTCCACGAGCCTCGACTTGTACTCGCTGCGCTGCAGGCTGCCCCAGGGCACGAGCTCCACCTCGGTCTGGACCACGAGCACGGCGCGGATCCTCTCACGGATTGCTTGCGCGAGCAACGGATCATCGTGCACCTCGCGCGCGAGCTCGACGGACACCGGAAGCGGCGGCTCCTGCTTCACGCCGGGCGACTGCGGCCTGATCAGGACGTGGCCGCTCACGTCCGGGGCGAACGCGCTCACGACCTCGCGGAGGGCCGAGGGGAAGACGTTGACGCCGCGCACGATGAGCATGTCGTCGGTCCGTCCGACGCAGCGCACGCGCGGGCCCGTCCTCCCGCATCTGCACGGGCTCGTCCGCACCTCGACGTGGTCGCGCGTCCTGAAGCGCAGGAGCGGAGCCGCGCGGTGCTGGAGATGGGTCAGGACGAGCTCGCCGGAGGCGCCGTCCTCGAGCTCGAGCGCGGTGCCCGTCTCCGGGTCGACGAGCTCGGCGTGGACGAAGCCGCGCGCACCCAAGTGCATGCCGTCCTGCTCCTCGCACTCGCCCCAGAGCGACGGGCCGATGTCGCCGATGCCCATCGCCTCCGTCACGCGCGCCCCCCAGCCCTCCTCGAGCTTCGCCCGGAACGCCGGCTCGCCGCCGCCCGGCTCGCCCGCGACGAGCACGCGCTCGACACTCGACCCGCGCAGGTCGAGGTCGCGCTCGAGCGCCGATTCGATGAGGTAGGCAGCGTAGGAGGGGGTCAGCACGACGGCTTCGGGCCCGAGGAGCTCGATGGCGAGCAGCAGGCGCTCGGTGTTTCCCGTCCCGACCGGGACGTGGCAGAGGCCGATGCGGTCGAAGGCGGTGAGCGCCACGCCGGCGACGAAGGGGCCCGCGTTGTAGGTCGAGACGATCCGCTGCCCCGCGGCCACGCCGGAGGCGGCGTAGCTTCGCGCCGACCCGGTCACCCAGTTCTCGAGATCGCCGGCTGTCAGCGGGAGATACGTCGGGGTGCCCGTCGTGCCGCTCGTCGAGTAGATCCGGACGATTTCCGAGGGCTCGGCGGCCAGGTGGGCGCCGAACGGGTTCTCGGCGGCGACCGTCGTCCTGAGCTCGCTCTTGTCCGTCAGCGGGAGCTGGGCGATCTCGGCGAGCCCGACGTCCGGGCGCTCCGGCGAGCTTCTCACGATAGAAGGGCGAGCGCTCGCGGACGTACGCGAGCTGTGCCCGGAATGCCTCGTCGTCGAGGGCGAGCTGCTCGTCCCAGGCCGGCTTTCGACCTCAGGCTCGAGCATCGGGCTCGTACTCGACCGTCTCCTCCGCAGCGCCTGCGAGGAGAAATCCGGTCGGATGCTCTCGCTCCTCGGCCAGGTGGGCGAGCAGGCCCGCCGTACGCGCCAGGATCGGGACTGCCTTCACGGCGTCGGGCGGGAAGCCCAGATCGAGCATGACGGCGGCGATCGGCATCGACACGTTCATCGGCAGCGGCTTCCCCCACGCCGCGGCGACAGAGCCGCCGCAGAGAACGGGCGAGCAGCACGTGCGGCCCGCTGACGCCGCGCTCGTCGGCGAGCTCGAGGATCCGCTGGGCGCGCGGGTCGACCGGCCGGTGCACGGGATGGCCGAACCCCGGCATCTTGCCGCCGGCGGCGTGAGTCGCACGCGCCAGACGGTCTGCGACCACGGCGGGCTCCTCTCCTGCGGCCACCTGCGCCTGCGCCTCCACGAGGAGCCGGGCGCAGGCCTCGGACGTGCCGAGGACGACCGGACCGGAGCCGAGGATGCCGGCCGCAACGGCGCCGTGCAGCGAGTCGGGATCGGCGGCGAGCGTCATCCGCGCCGCAACGTTGCTCGGCATCATCCCGTGCTCGGCGATGCTGACGAGGAGCAGGTCCAGGAAGAAGCGCTGATCCTCGGTCGCCTCCTCGCCGGTGAGCAGGAGCTGGACGTACTCCGTGAAGGTCACCCGGCCCATCAGGTCGCCGCAGAGGTCTCTCCCGCGGACCTCGACCCGGTCCGGATAGGCCTGGCTGATGGAGGTAACGGGCCTCGGGCGCTCGCTTGGCACCCCGGCGACGCTACGCAATCAGACGGCCGAGCGTCAAGCCGGTCAGCGCGCGCGCTCGTACCGGAGCTGGACGCCGTCGTCGCCCTCACGGTGCTCGACGCCGACCAGGCGGAAGCGCGGAGCGGGAACTCACCGTCGGCGAGCGCCGGGCCGCGGCCCACGAACGTCGGGGCGACGGTGAGGATGAGCTCGTCGAGCCGGTCGACGGCGAGGAACTGGCCCACGACGTTGCCCCCGCCGATCAGCCACACGCGCTCGAGCCCGGCAGACTCGAGCTCGCGCACGAGATCTGCGACGTCGCCGGAGAAAACGTGCATGTCCGCGCCCTCGACGGTCGGGCACGTCCTCGCGGTGGGTCACGACCCAGACCGGACGCTCACCGTACGTCCACGGATAGTCCTTCATGAAGTCCCAGGAGCTCGCGCCGACGACCAGGCCGTCGACGCCGGCGAGGAACTCGTCGTAGCCGTAGCCGCTCGGGCCGCCCGGCAGCGTCTGCAGGAACGACAGATCGTGGCCCGGCCCCGCGATGCGGCCGTCGAGGCTTGCGGCGGCGTAGTAGACGACCTGCATCAGAAGCGGTCGAATGCGTGCCGGCCGAGGAGCTGGAGCGGGTCGATGAGCTTCCCGCGCTGCCACGCCTGGAAGTGGAGGTGCGTGCCCGTGCAGGAGCCGGTGCAGCCGGCGCGGCCGATGATCTGCCGCGCGGTGACGGCCTCCCCACGCTTCACGAAAGCGCGAGCGAGATGTGCGTACATGGTCACGATTCCACCCTCGTGCTGCACCTTGACGACGCGGCCGTAGCCGCCGAACCAGCCTACGCGCTTGACGACGCCGACCCGTGCTGCGCGGACGCGGGTCTCCGCCCAGCCTTCGATGTCGATGCCGTCGTGCATCCGGCCCCAGCGCGGCCCGAACGGCGACCCGAGCGGACCGTCCATGGGGACGAGCCAGCGCGCCTCCCGGTGGGAGTCGGCGGGCGCTTCCTCATAGCCGGCCTGCGCGGGCGATGCGAGGACGGAGCAACAAAAAAGGCCCAAGAGCAGGGCCTTCACTCGAAACACGACGCGGAACGGTAGCAGAACCTAGAAGATCTCCGGGCACCAGGGCTTGCGATCGGTGCGGAAAAGCGCGTCGGCGCGCGCGATTGCGCCCTCCTTCACCTCCTCCACGCGCCCGGCACGCAGGAGGTCGGAGAACGTGAATCCGCCAAGGTAGGCGCAGCCGAGTGCGTCCACGGAGAGCCGCAGATCGGGCCCGCCGTCGTCCTCGAGCCGTCGAGGCCATAGCGTCCGTCGTTCCACGGACAGAACGCGTCGCTCACCTCGATCACCATGTCGCCGTCACCCGTGTACGCCCGCGCGGCCAGAGCGGCGCCCACGTCCACGGGCCGGATCCAGATCCCGTCGCCGACCCGGAACCTCATCCGGTTCTGCTCGAGGAGGAGAAGATGGAGCGGGTGGTCGACGGGCAGCAGCTCGGCCTCGATCTTGGCCATCCAGTCGATGTCGAGAAGGTAGCGCCACACCGCAGCCGTGGCAGCGGGGGTCGCTCCCATCGCCTCGATCACGACCGTCGTTCCGGTCGGGATGCCGTCGGCGTAGGAGAAGTTCAGCCGGTAGATCGCGTACGCCTCCGGCCCTCCGGCCTGCTCGAGCACCGCGAACGCGAGCTCGCCGCCCCCGGCGCGCTGCCACTCCGAGTCGGCCAGCGTGCGCGTCTTCCACCACTCCTCCGTGCGCGAGATCATCCCCGGCGTCGTCGCGGCGACACGGTCGTAGACCTGCGGGAAGAGCTCGAGGGCTTCGTCGACGGTCACGAGCCGCGTGCTCCCCGGCCAGTCGACCGTCCGGTTGAACGCCCGATGGTCCTTGGAGATCTCGACGTCGGCGCAGACGGCGGCCATCCCGTAGCCGAAGCGGCCGTAGAACCCACCCTCCGAGGCCCAGAGCGCGGCGATCGGCTCGCCGCGCGCGTGCGCATCCTTGAGCTGGGCGCTCATCAGCTCCCGCACGATCCCTCGGCGCCGGTGGGTCGGCAGCACGCCGACCACCGTCACGCCCGCCGTCGGGACAGGGCCACCCGGAATCGTGAGCCCGAACTCGAATGCGCCCGCGCCGGCCACGATCGCGCCGCCGTCGGTCGCGACGTGCACGCGCTCCTCCGGCAACGGGGTCATTCCCTTCGCCCGCTCCTCGTCGGGGCCGGCGGGCGAGCCGAAGTAGTGCCAGATCGGCCGGAGCGCGTCGAGCCGCTCGCCGGGCCCGGCTGTGCGGATCTCGATCGTCAGACGACCTTCTCCAGCGGGGCGTAGTCGAGCATGAGGCGGCGCTCGGCGCCGTCCTGCGCGAAGCGGACGGTGACGATGCCGTCGCCTTCGATGCGCACGACGACGCCCTCGCCGAGCGTCGAGTGGCGGACGGAGTCGCCTGTGGCGAGATCGGGTGCCGGGCCGCTCGGCGCGAGCGAAGCGCGCGGTGCGTTGTAGCCCGTCCACGACGTCGGGCGCAGCCGCTCGCGCTCGATCTCGTCAGGAAGCTCCTCGAGGAAGCGGCTCGGCGTGCGGTAGTCGCGCGAGCCCCAGAGCGAGCGGGTGGCCGCGTGCGTGAGCGTCAGCCGCTCTTGGGCGCGGGTGAGGCCGACGTAGGCGAGTCGCCTTTCCTCCTCGATCCCCTGCTCCTCAACCGAGCGCGCGTGCGGGAAGACGCCTTCCTCCATGCCGACGAGGAAGACGGCCCGGAACTCGAGGCCTTTCGCGTTGTGGAGCGTCATCAGCGTGACGCGGCTCTCCTCCTCGGCGAGCGCGTCCTGGTCGGAGAAGAGCGAGATCTGCTGGAGGAACTCCGAAAGCGTGGGGGTATCGGCGGCGGCCTGGTACTCGAGCGCGACGCCGCCGAGCTCGAGCAGGTTCTCGATGCGGCCCTGGGACTCGATCGTCCGCTCCGCCCGGAGCGCGTCCAGGTAGCCGCTCTGGTCGAGCACCTTTTCCAGGAGCTCCGGCACCGGCAGCTCGAGCGCGCCCGCCATCAGGGACTGGAGCAGTCCGTGCAGGCGCTGGACGGCCTTGAGCGGAGCGGCGCCGACGCCGGCTTCCTCCGCCTGGCCGAGCGCCTCGAAGAGGGAGACGCCCTGCGCGTCCGCGAAGACCTGGAGCCGCGCTATCGAGGCATCGCCGATGCCTCGTCGCGGCCGGTTGGCGATGCGGGCGAGGGAGACGCCGTCGAACGGGTTGTCGATCACCTGGAGGTAGGCCACGGCGTCCTTGATCTCGGCGCGCTCGTAGAAGCGCGGGCCGCCGATCACCTGGTACGGGATCTCCTGGCGGACGAGCACGTCCTCGACCACGCGCGACTGGGCGTTGGTGCGGTAGAAGACGCCGATCTCGGCGCCGGCGTAGCCCTCGTCGAAGAGGGCGGCAAGCTCGGAGGCGACGAAGCGCGCCTCGGCGTGCTCGTCCTCGACCTCGAGGACGCGCACCGGGTCGCCCTCCCCCAGCTCGCTGAAGAGATTCTTGGGCTTGCGCTCGCGGTTGTTCGCGATCAGGGAGTTGGCGGCGCGGAGAATCGCGTTCGTCGAGCGGTAGTTCTGCTCGAGCGCGATCACCTGCGCGCCGCCGAAGTCGCGCTCGAACTCGAGGATGTTGCGGATGTCGGCGCCGCGAAAGGCGTAGATCGACTGGTCGGGGTCGCCGACCGCGAAGACGTTCCCGTGCTTCCCGGCCAGGAGCTGCAGCAGCCGGTACTGGGCGTGGTTCGTGTCCTGGTACTCGTCCACGAGCACGTAACGGAAGGCCTTCTGCCATTTCTCGCGCGCGTCCGGGTGGTGCTCGAGCACCTCGACGGTGCGCATGAGCAGGTCGTCGAAGTCCATCGCGTTCGAGGCGTGGAGGCGACGCTGGTAGCGGTCGTAGACGGCGGCGACCGTCTGCTCGTAGAAGGAGCCGACCCGCTGCGCGTACTCCTCCGGGCCCACGAGCTGGTTCTTGGCGGTGGAGATCTGCGCGTGGATGCCCCGCGGCACGAAGCGCTTGGGATCCCAGCCCTCCTCCTCGACGATTGCCTTGACGACGCGCACCTGGTCGGCCTGGTCGTAGATCGTGAAGTTGGACCTGTAGGCCAGCCGCGGCGCCTCGCGGCGGAGGATGCGGCCGCAGGCGGCGTGGAAGGTCATCACCCACATGCGCTGGGCGACGTCGCCGAGGCTCGCCTCCAGACGGCGCTTCATCTCCCCCGCCGCCTTGTTCGTGAAGGTGATGGCGAGGATCTCGTTCGGCTTCACGCCGCAGGCTGTGATCAGGTGGACGATGCGGTGGGTGAGCACGCGGGTCTTCCCGGAGCCGGCGCCGGCGACGACCAGGACAGGCCCCTCCGTGGCGAGAACGGCCTCGCGCTGGGCCGGATTGAGGTCGGAGAGGTACTGCTCGGGCGAGGTGACCGCCATGCGTCGATGGTATCCGTCTGTGCCGGGCGCGCTCGGAGGCGTCTGCAGGGCGTTACGAGGTCGTCACGGATCGCGGCACGAAAGGCCACGCCCTGGGGTCTGACCCCCGGGCGCGGCCCAAGAGGCCTCTGCCTGTGGATAGCACCGCTCAGAAGAAGAACTGGCGCCAGGCGGTCCACCAGTCCTCGGCGCGGGAGGCGATCGTGACCGGATCGACGATCTCGACGCCGTGGCGGAAGCGATACGGGGCGACGAGGTCCGGCGTGCTGAAGACGGCCACGATCTCGCACGGCTTGCCCGGGTCATAGGGCGGAACGCGGTCGCGCTTCTCGACCGCCTCCTTTGCCGCCGCCTCGATCAGCCCCCGGGCGCGGACGGGCGGCAGCTGGCGCGCGCTGTGGCGCCCGAGCCCCTGCTTGACCGCCACGGTCACGAGCTCGGGCCCGAGGAGATCGGTCGCCTCGCTGCAAACGACGTCGTCGCCGGTGACGAGGACTACCGGGCAGCCCCACGTCCCGCACAACGCAGCGTTGATCCCCGTCTCGCCGACCGAGACGCCGTTGAAGCGCAGGTCGCGGTAGTCCCGGCCCGAGATGGTGTGGCTCATCACCCCGCGGTCGGAGCCTGACTTCGCATGCATCGCGATGAAGAGCGCCGCGTCGCAACCTTGCTCGAGGAGCTCCGTGTACTCCGTCCACTCGTCCTGCACCACCCACTCGCAGTCGGGGTCGAGCAGCTCGGGGACGAGGGAGTTGAAGGTCCAACCCTTGCCGGCCCCGTGGCAATCCATGACCACGATCTCGGTCGCCCCGGCCGCCTTGGCCCCGCGGACGGCGGCGTTGATCTCCTCGGTGTAGAGCTTGCGCGCCTCCTCGTAGAGCGACTCACCGCCGTCGACCTGCTCCCACTTGACGACCCCCGAGACGCCCTCCATGTCGCTGACGACGAAGACCTTCATTTCACTTCCCTACCCGTTCCTCGAGCGCGGCCTCGACCCAGGCGGCGGCCTCGCCGAGCGCCCTCGCGTCGGCGGACTTGAGCACGACCTCCACCTCCGGCCCCGTGTCGAGGAAGGAGGGATAACTGCCCACGGTCACCGCCGGGTGGCGCTGCGTCGCCTCTTCGAGGACCGCCACGATCTGGCCTTCGCCGGTCGCGTACCGCCGCCGCCACGCGCCGATCGGCTCCCCGCGGAAGCGGTCCGCCAGGGTCTCGAACATCGCCTCCATCTCACGTGGGAGACCGGGCAGGACGTGGACATTCCCGAGGACGAACCCCGGGGCGCCGCCGAGCGGGTTCTCGAGCGGGACCGCGCCACGCGGGATCCGAGCCCAGCGCGCCGCGTACTCGCCGAGGCCCCGGGAGCCGAACCGCTGCCGCAGCGCCTCGGCGAGCTCGGGAATCTCCTCGGTCGGGACGTCGAATGCGGCAGCGACGGCCTCCCGCGTGATGTCGTCGGGTGTGCCGCCCAGGCCTCCCGTCACGATCACAACCCCCGTGCTACCCATCTCGGCCCTCAGGAAACCGGCCACCTCCTCAACCGAGTCCCGCACCGCGGCGAGAAGCCGCACCTCGAGCCCCAGCTCGGCGAGCCGGCGGGCGAGCCAGGATGCGTTCGTGTTCTCGACGTCGCCGAAGACGATCTCGTTGCCGACCGTGAGCACGACGGCGGTCGCCGGAGGCCTCATGGGCGCGAGTATAGGACGGTGTTCACCACCTCCACGATCGGCGTTCCGTCCACCCAGTCGACGACGCTGAGCCCTCCGACCGCCTGGCCCAGACGGAACAGCGCTGTGTCCGCGAGCCCGAGCGCGTCCGCCAGCACTATCCGGATCACCCCGCCGTGGGCGACGAGCACCACGATCTCGCCCTGGTGTCGCCCGCGAATCTCGGTCACCGTCGGCCGCACTCGGGCGCGCAGGTCGGCAAGCGCCTCGCCGCCGGGGAACTGGACGGATTCCGGCGTCTCCATCCACCTGCGGAAGAGCCCGGGACGCTCAGCTTCGATCTCCTCGTAGGGCAAGCCCTCCAGCTCGCCGAAGTCGATTTCCCGTAACCCGTTCTCCGCCACCGGCTCGAGCCCGTGGGGCGCCGCGATCGCTGCCGCCGTGTCGAGCGCGCGCACGAGCGGGCTCGAGTACACGGCCGCCAGGGGGACGGCGTGAAGAGCCGCCCCCAGCTCGCGGGCCTGGCGCCGCCCCTCCGGGGAGAGGCCGACGTCGAGCCGGCCGTAGCAGCGTCCCCGCATCGCCGTGTCCGTCTCGGCATGGCGGACGAGCAGGAGCCTCGTCGCTCCCTCGCTCCCGCGAATCTCCAGCCTCATCGGGTCGCCACCGCCGCGACGAGTGCCAGCGTGGTCGCCAGCTCGGTCGCGGCGCCGAGGACGTCGCCGGTGACGCCACCGAGACGGCGTCTGGCGGTGAAGCCGACGACTGCGGTTGCCACGGCCACAGCAGCGACGAGCGCGAGGCCACGAACCCCGAGCGCCGCGACCGCGAGCCCGACGCCGAGGCCGATCCCGAGCACTCGGGAGATCCGGCCCGCGTCGCCGGTCAGGGCCGAGCCGCTGCCGCCTTCCGGACGTGCGTAGGGGAGCGCCCAGCCGAGGGCGAGCGGAGCGGCGCGCCCGAGGCCGAACGCCGCGGCGACGGCGAGCAGAGCGTCAGGGCCGGTGGCGACCGCCGCGAGCGCCGCCGTCTTGACGAGGAGGTCGAGCAGGAGTGCCGAGGCCCCGAAGGCCCCGATCGCCGGCTCACGCATGATCGCGAGCGCGCGCTCGGGGCTCCCGGCTCCCAGGCCGTCGGCGCTGTCGGCGAGGGCGTCGAGATGAATGGCGCCGGTCACGAGAGCTTCCAGCGCAACCGCGATCGCTGCGGCGAGGAGTGCGGTCAGCCTGGCGTCGAGCCCGACGACGACGAGCCCGACGAGCGCGCCGATCCCCGCGCCGACCAGCGGGAAGAGCACGGCGCCGCGGGCGACGTCGTCTCCTGACAGCGACAGCGAGCGCCCCACGGGGAGCCGGGTGAGGAACGAGACCGCGGCGGCGGCCGCCCGCACCGCGGTCTCAAGCGCCCGCATCGGTGACGTCCGCGGACTCGAAGGTGGCCATGTCGGCGAGGAGCGCGAGCGCCGCCTCGAGAAGCGGGAGCGCGAGCGCGGCCCCGCTTCCCTCCCCCAGGCGCAGGCCGAGGTCGAGGAGCGGGCGCAAGCCCAGCTCGGCAAGGACGAGCGGGTGGCCAGGCTCCGGCGACCGATGCGAGGCGACCATGTATCCCGCGGCGGCAGGCGCGAGGCGGGAGGCGACGAGCGCTGCGGCGCCCGTGACGTAGCCGTCCAGCAGGACGACCGTGCCGGCCGTAGCGCCGCCGAGGCAGACGCCCGCGAGGACGGCGAGCTCGTACCCGCCAACCGCCGCGAGCGCGCCGACCGGGTCGCCGAGCTCGGGCCGGTTGACGGCCAGCGCTGCGCGCACGGCCTCGACCTTGCGGCGAAGGCCGTGATCGTCGACGCCCGTGCCCCGCCCGCAGACCGCCTGCGGCTCGGCCGGGAGCAGCGCGGCGCAGAGCGCCGCAGCCGCGGTCGTGTTGCCGATGCCCATGTCGCCGGTAGCGACGATCCCGAAGCCGTCGCGGGCGAGCTCCTCCGCGAGGGCAGCTCCTGCCAGGAGCCCGGCGACGGCGTCGTCACGGCGCATCGCCGGGCCGACGGTCGCGTCCGCGGTCCCCGGGCCGAGGCGCAGCGGGCGGATCGCCGGATGCTCGACCGGCTCGCGCACGCCCGCATCCACGACGACCAGCCGCAAGCCGGTCTCCCGCGCGAGGACGTCGATGGCGGCCCCGCCGCCTGCGAAGGTTGCGAGCATCTGCCCGGTGACCTCCTGCGGATAGGCGCTGACTCCGCGAAGCGCATAGCCGTGGTCTCCGGCCGCGAGGACGAGCGCCGCCCGCAACCGGCCCGGCGTGGCAGTGCGCCGGACGGCGGCAATGCGGCAGACGAGCGCCTCCAGCTCGCCGAGGCTCCCGCGCGGCTTCGTCTTCCTGTCGAGCTCCGCCTGGGCGGCTCGCCCCGCCTCCGCGTCGACGGGCCGGATGCGGCCGAGCAGCGCGTCCAGGCTCACGACAGGTCGAGCGTGCGGCCTGCAACGACGAGACAGGCGCGATCCGCGCGCGCGGCGACAACGGCGTTCACGCGTCCCAGCAGGTCGCGAAAGGAGCGCCCGAGCGGCGTTGCCGGGACGATTCCCATCCCCACCTCGTTGCTGACGACGACTGCGGGTGAGACTCGCTCCGCCGCGAGCGCAGCCGTAGCGGCGGCCGCGCTCTCGAGGTCCTCCTCGCTCCAGCCGGCCTGGAGCGCGTTCGCTGCCCAGAGCGTCAAGCAGTCGACGACCACGAACGCCTCACCCGGGGCCCGTTCCAGCTCGCCGACCAGGTCGAGCGGCTCCTCGACCGTCTGCCACCCCACCGGCCGCTCGCGGCGGTGCCGGGCGATACGGGCGGCGAGCTCCTCGTCGTCGCCCGCCCGGGCGGTGGCGAGAAAGACAACCGGGCCCTCCCACGGCGACGCGAGACGGACGGCCAGCGCCGACTTCCCGCTTCGCGCGCCGCCGACGAGAAACGTGAGCGGCATCAGGGAACGGGCTGCTCGGCCTCGACCGGCGGGCGAAGCGGCACGACCGCAATGCCCGTCTCCGCGTCCGCGACGATGCGCACCGAGGCGCCGAAGTGACGCAGGATCAGCTCCTCGGTGAGCACCTCGTGCGGCGACCCGCTGGCCTGCTCGCGCCCGCCGTCCAGGAGCAGGAGCCGGTCGGCGTACTGTCCTGCGTGCGTGAGGTCGTGCATGGCGCTCAGCACGGTGAGGCCGGCATCCGCCCGGAGGGACGCGACGAGCTCGAGCACCTGCTGCTGCGCGCCGACGTCGAGCGCGCTCGTGGGCTCGTCCAGGAGGAGCAGCGAGGCGTCCTGCGCGACTGCGCGCGCAAGCACCGCGCGCTGGCGCTCGCCGCCGCTCAGGGATCCGAGGCGGCGGTCGATCAGATGGGCGCCGTCGAGCCGCGCGAGCGCCGAGCGCGCCGCGACCACGTCCCGCGGGCCGGGACTACCCGCGTAGCCGAGATGGGGCGTCCGGCCGAGGACGACGTACTCGAGCACGCTCGTATCGGGAGGGATCACCGGAATCTGCGGAACGAGCGCAACGCGCCGCGCCACCGCTCGGCGACCGAGCCCGCCCACCTCGTCGCCCTGAATCTGGATCGACCCCGAGTACCGGACGAGCCCGGCGACGGCCTTGAGAATCGTCGTCTTGCCCGCGCCGTTCGGGCCGATCAGCCCGAGCCACTCGCCCTCCTCGAGCGCGAAGCCGACGCCGTCGACGACCGGCACGCCGTCGAGGGCGATCCCGACTTCCCTGGCATCGAGCATCACGGCCCCACCGTTCTCGTCGTCCGCAGCACGACGGCGAAGAAGGGCGCGCCCAGAAACGCTGTCACGACTCCGATCGGGAGCTGCGCCGGCGCGACCGCGGTGCGCGAGACGAGGTCCATGAGGACGAGGAAACCTGCCCCGAAGGCGAGCGACAGCGGCAGGACGACGCGGTAGCTCGTTCCGGCCATGAGCCGCACGGCGTGCGGGACGATGATTCCTACGAAGGCGATCAGCCCGCTGAACGCCACCGCCGCCGCCGTCCCCAGTGTCGCGGCGGCGACGACGAGCAGCCGGACGCGGGCGACGGGAACCCCGAGGCTGGCCGCTTCGTCGTCGCCGACGGCGAGGACGTCCAGCAGCCGCCGGTGCCAGAGAAGGACGAGCGCGCTCACGACCACGTACGGGAGCACGATCAGCACGTCCGTCCACCCCGAGGTCTCGAGCTGGCCGAGAATCCAGCTGTAGACCTCCTGCACGGTGTCGGCGCTGCGCTGCTGGACGTAGGTCTGCAGCGCCGTGAAGAAGGCTGCGACCGTCACGCCGGCGAGGATCAGCGTCGTCGTCTCGCGCCCGCCCACCGAGCGGCCGAGCAGGTAGGCGACCGCGACCCCGAGCGTCGCGCCCACGAAGGCCGCCGGCGGGCGCAGGTCGAGGCCCCCGTCGCCGCCGACGTCGTAGGCGATCACGATCGTCGCGCCGAGCCCGGCGCCCGCCGCGGCCCCGAGGAGATAGGGATCGGCCAGCGGGTTGCGGAAGACCCCCTGGTAGGCGGCGCCGGCGGACGCGAGCATGGCGCCGACGAGGAGGCCGAGCACGACCCGCGGAGCACGCAGCTCCCACAGGATCGCGTCCTCTGTGGCCGAGAACGACGATTCGACGCCCAGGAAGGGGACGTGGCTCAGCACCTCGCGGGCGACGGCGAGGACGCCGAGGTCGACGGGCCCGAGCGCCAGCCCGAGCAGGGTCGCCACGACGACGAAGACACCGGCGGCAAGAGCCCAGCCGAGCGAGACTCCCCGAAGCGCCCGCTCCGGCCGGACGGGGAACCGCGCACGGAGACCGCCGGCGCTGGTCACTCCCGTTGTCCCATCCCCGCAAGCGCCTCGGCGATCAGGGCGACGAAGTCGACGGTTCGCGGCCCCCAGCGGGAGGCGATGTCGTCGTCCGCCTCGACGATGTCCCCGTTCGCCACAGCTTCGATCTGGTCCCAGCCGGGCCGCTTCGCCACGGTCGCCGCCGTCTGCTCGCAGCACTTGGTGTCGGCGAGGACGATCAGGTCGGGGCTCTCGGAGACGATGTACTCGCCGGAGAGCTGCGGGTAGCCTCCCGCGTCGGCATCGGCGGCCTCATCGGCGATGTTCTCGAGCCCGAAGAGCTCGTAGACGCTGCCGACGAACGTCTCGGAGGTGGCCGAGAAGAAGTCGGGCCCGAGCTCGTGGTAGACGGTCGTGCCGGCTGCGCCCGGAACCGAGGCCGCCAGCTCCTCGATCTCGATCTGCATCGACTCGACGACCGTCTCAGCGCCGTCGGCATTGCCGGTGGCGGCGCCGAGAGTCTCGATCTGCTCGTACGCCGCCTCGAGATCCGGCGCCGCATCCTGCAAGAGAACGGGGATGTCGAGCTTGTCGAGCCCGTCGACGAGCCCGCCGGGGTCGTAGGCGGCGATAACGAGGTCGGGCTCGTAGCCCGCGATCGCCTCGACGTTCGGCTCGAAGCCCGAGAGGTCGCTGACCGGGGCTTCCGCGGGATAGTTGGACTGGTCGTCCACGGCGATCACCTGCTCGCCGGCGCCGATGGCGAAGAGCGTCTCGGTCGCGGTCGGCGAGAGGGAGATGATCTCGTCCGGCTCCTCCGCGAGCGTCACCGCTCCGTTGTCCGCCTCGACGGTCACGGGGAACTCGGCGGCGGGCGCGGTCTCGACTGCCGCCGACGAGGTGGCGGGCGGCGCGGCGGTGTCGTCGTCGTCACCGCCGCAGGCGGCGAGGACAAGGGCGAGCAGGACAGCCAGGGCGGCTGCGAGAGGACGGTTGAGCACGTTTCCTCCTTCCGCGAGGGGAACGGGTCTCGGCGAGCGTCAGGTCTTCTGACTCGGGGCTCCCCCCTCCGCCGCCTTCCCGGCCCGCAGGCCAGTGGCACTTCGGCGAAGGAGCGTCTCCCCTCACAGCGGCGGGACCGTGCCGGACTCGCACCGGCTTCCCTTAGCCGCTCGCCTGTTGGTCGGGCATGAGGATACCGCCTGGGCTACGGCTGGCGCGCCCGTGGTCGCGACCCGGCTCAACCTGTGGCTTCCGGTCGTCCTCTGGGCGGCTCTCATCTTCACGTTCTCGTCGATTCCGAGCCTCGGCACCGGGCTCGGCACCTGGGATCTCGTCCTGCGGAAGCTCGGCCACGCCGTCGAGTTCGCGGTGCTCGGCGCGCTTCTCTACCGCGCGCTCAGGCGGGAGCCGCTCGCATCCTGCTCGGCTCCGCCTACGCCGTCACCGACGAGATTCACCAGGCGTTCGTGTCCGGTCGCCAGGGCTCACCGGTCGACTGGCTGATCGACACGGTGGGAGTCATCGCCGGCGTCCTGATCTGCTCGCGCCTGCTCGGCTCGCGGGCATGAAGGCGGTTGCCGTCGACCTGGACGCCCTCGGCGACACGCGGCCGCTCTGGCGGGACTTCCTTACCGACGCGGCCCGGCGCTTTGCCTCCATCTCGCCGCTCGACCCGGGTGCGCTGCCGGCGGACCGCGCGGCGGCCGCAGAGGAGCTCGACCGCTGGGCGGAGCAGGGCGTCGGCGATTGGCGCCACGCGCTCGAGCGTTTCGCCGAGGATCGCGCTCCCGTCTACCTCCGGCCCAGCGCCGAGGCCAACGCAGCGCTCCGCGCCCTGACGGCGGCCGGCGTCCGCATCGGCGTCTACACGGACGCGCCCGAGCCGCTGGCCCGCGTCGCCCTGGCCCACCTCGGTGCCGAGCGGCGCATCGACGCCGTCGAGACGGGCGCCGGCGCACTGGAGCGGCTCCGCGCCCGACTCGGAGCCGGAGACGTGGTCGTGGCGACGACCCTGGCCGACCTGACTAAGATCCAGCCAAATGGCTGACCGCAAGCATCTGGACGACCGTCAGCTCGACGCGATCCTCGAGCGGCTCGACCGGCTCTGCGACGAGGTGCACGCGCTCAACCGGCGCCTGGACACGAACGACCAGCTCCAGCGGATCGTGCGGGAGCTCGGCACCCTCAACGAGTCGCTCCAGGCGCTCGCCTACGCCGCACTCGGCTCCCAGGGGCCGCAGGTCCGCCGCCGCCGCTCCGCCTGAACCGGTCGCCCTAGGGGCCGTGGATCGAGGCGATGATGGGGATGATCAGGATGGCGACGATGTTGGCGATCTTGATCATCGGGTTGATCGCCGGGCCGGCGGTGTCCTTGTAGGGATCGCCGACGGTGTCGCCGGTGACGGCCGCGGCGTGGGCCGGGGAGCCCTTGCCGCCGAGCGCGCCGTCCTCGATCAGCTTCTTCGCGTTGTCCCAGGCGCCCCCGCCGGAGGTCATGGCGATGGCGAGGAAGATGCCGGTGACGATCGTGCCGATGAGGAGGCCGCCGAGCGCCTCCGGGCTGATGATCCCCACGATGATCGGGATCGCTACCGGGATGAGCGCGGGCAGGAGCATCTTCTTGATCGCCGAGGTGGTGACGATGTCGACCGCGCGGCTGTAGTCGGGCCGGCCGGTTCCCTCGAGGATCCCCGGGATCTCGCGGAACTGGCGCCGCACCTCGTCGACCACCTGGCCGCCGACGCGCCCGACCGCCTGCATCGCGAGCGAGGCGAACAGGAAGGGCATGAGCCCGCCGATGAAGAGACCGGCGATCACCCAGGGGTCGTTGAGCGCGAAGACGCTCGTCACGTCGTCCTCCGAGAGCCCGCGTGCGTATTCGTCGAAGAGGATGAGCGCGGCGAGGCCCGCCGAGCCGATCGCGTACCCCTTCGTCACCGCCTTCGTCGTGTTGCCGACCGCGTCGAGCGGGTCGGTGATCCCTCGCACGGACTCGTCCAGATCGGCCATCTCGGCGATGCCGCCGGCGTTGTCGGTGACCGGACCGTAGGCGTCGAGGGCGACGATCAGGCCGGTCATCGAGAGCTGGGCCATGACGGCGACGCCGATCCCGTAGAGGCTCTCGGTGACCTCGTAGGCGGCGACGATGCCGACCGCGATCACGATCACCGGGAGCGCGGTCGCCTGCATGCCGACGGCGAGGCCCTCGATGATGTTCGTCGCGTGGCCGGTCTGGGAGGCCCTGGAGATCGACTTCACCGGGCCCCCAGCGCGTGCCCGTGTAGTACTCGGTGATGGCGACGAGCGCGAACGTGATCACCAGGCCGATCAGCGCGGCCATGTAGAGCTCCCCGAAGTTGAAGGCGCCGTCGTCGAAGGCGAGAGTTACGGGAATGAATCCGATCGCCGAGAGCACCGTGGCGACGGCGACCGCCTTGTAGAGCGCGTTCATGATCGAGCCGCCGCGGCCGACGCGGGCGAACCAGATCCCGATCACCGACGCGATGATCGAGACGCCGCCGAGCGCGAGCGGGTAGAGCGGGAGCCCGCCGGCCGGGAAGGCCGTGCCAAGGAGCATGACTGCAACCGCCGTGACCGCGTAGGTCTCGAAGAGGTCGGCCGCCATTCCCGCGCAGTCGCCGACGTTGTCGCCTACGTTGTCGGCGATCACCGCGGGGTTCCGCGGGTCGTCCTCGGGGATCCCGGCCTCGATCTTGCCGACGAGGTCGGCGCCGACGTCGGCGGCCTTCGTGTAGATGCCGCCGCCGAGCCGGGCGAAGACCGAGATCAGCGAGCCGCCGAAGGCGAGGCCGATTAGGTCGTCGATGGCGTCGTCCTGAGCTACGTCGAACCAGCTGGTGAGGACCCCGTAATAGCCTGCGACGCCGAAGAGGCCGAGCCCGACGACGAGCAGGCCCGTCACCGAGCCCGCTCGGAAGGCGACGTTGAGCGCCGGCGTCAGGCCCTGCTTCGCGGCCTCGGCCGTTCGCACGTTGGCGCGGACGGCGACGTTCATTCCGATGAACCCGGCGGCGGCGGAGAAGAGGGCGCCGATCAGGAAGCCGATCGCGGTTCCCCAGCCGAGCTGGTTGTAGAAGCCGATGACGAGGAACGGGACGATCGCGACGATGCCGATCGTCGTGTACTGCCGGCGCAGGTAGGCGGCGGCGCCTTCCTGGACGGCCCGCGCGATCTCGCGCATCCGCTCTGTGCCGGCCGGCTGCTGCAGGATCCACCACGTCAGGTAGAGCCCGACGGCGATCCCGAAGAGGGCGCACACGAGCGCGAACAGGACGGTGTGGTTCTGGAAGAAGTCGGTCACGGCTCCAACGAAACAGGCCGCCGCGCTGGGCCGGCTGCTGCTCCGCGAACTCCTCGGCCCGGCCCGGAAACGGCCGCGGCGATTTGTATCACACGGGACGCCCGGCCGGTGCTATCAGTGCGTGCGGGGGTGTCTGCGACCAAGCCGGGCGGCGTGATCGCCAGCAGCCCGTACCGGTCGGTACGGGCAAGGGCGAGCGCGTCGATCCGGCGCAGCGTCGCAGGCGCCATCCGCGAGTGCGGGTAGCGCCGGTCGAGCGTCTAGAACGTGGCTCCGCGCAAAGCATTGGCGCACAGGTGCTCCTCGGGCTGCGGCGGGATCTTCGGGATGACCGCGAAGAGGAGCTCGCGCAGGCGCTCGTTGTTCTCGTTGAAGACCGAGACCACCTGATCGTGCGAGACCGGCTGCGTGCCCTCGACGCCGACGTCGTGGTCGGTGACCATCGAGATGTTCGCGTAGCAGAGCTCGAGCTCGCGCGCGAGGTAGCCCTCCGGATATGCGGTCATGTTGATCGTGTCCCAGCCCGCGTCCTGGAACCACTTCGACTCGGCACGGGACGAGAAGCGCGGTCCCTGAATGACGACCACCGTGCCGCCGTCCCGCGCCGGGATTCCGAGCTCCCGGGCGGTCTCGACGAGCAGGGCGCGCAGGTCGGGGCAATACGGGTCTGCCGCCGAGACGTGGGTCGTCTCGGGGCCGTCGTAGAACGTGTCCTCGCGGCCGCTCGTCCGGTCGACGAACTGGTCGCAGACGACGAACTCCCCCAGCTCGAGCTCGGCCTTGAGCGCGCCGGAGGCATTCGGGCCGATGATCCTGCGGACGCCGAGCTCCTTCATCGCCCAGGCATTGGCGCGGTACGGGATCGCATGCGGCGGAAGCTCATGCTCACGCCCATGGCGCGGGAGAAAGGCGACGCGGCGGCCGCCGACCTCGCCGATGGCGAAGGGCGCCGACGGCCGTCCGTACGGCGTCTCCACCTCGACCTCCTCGACGTCTTCGAGGAACGAGTAGAACCCTGAGCCCCCGAAGACGCCGATCTCAGCCTTCGGCGCCACCGGGCTCCTCGGAGCCCTTCGCGGCCTTCGCGTAGGCGAGCTGGAGGTTGGCGATCTGCTCCTCGAAGCTGGCTACGAGCTCTTTCGGGAGGAAGTCCTCGAGAACCGGGATGAGCGCCTGCATCGTCTCGATTGCGAGCGCCGCCTGTGGCAGGTCGCGCTCGTCGCGCGAGTCCTCGGTCAGGCCGAGCCGGCGGTAGCCGATCGAGGAGACGTGGACGAGGGTGTTGACGAGGACGTCCTCGACACGGAGCTTGCGCAGCTCCTCGGCAAGCTCGCGGGCGATTGCCTCCTGCTCGAGCTCCCCTTCGTAGTCGGCTTCAGACATGGACGGGCTCCAGCATCTCCTGCGCGTAGATCTCCGCGAGCGTCTCCCCCAGCTCGTAGCGCGTCATCTGGCGCTCGGCCGCGCTCACCGCCGGCACGCTCAAGAACGGTGCCATGCCGAGCTCCTCCGCTACGGGCAGGGCCCATTCGATCAACCGCTCGATCTCGGCGCGGGCTGGGCGCACCTCTCCGCTCGCCAGGTCGATCAGCTCACCGGAGAGACCGTGCCGGATCGCGCGCCAGAGGTTCTCCTCCAGAAGGCGGTGCGGGTACTCGGGCAGCGGCTCGCCCTCGTCGAGGGCGCGGGCGATCCGCGCGGTGAGTGCGTACATGAGCGCAGCGAGTGCCTGCGACTCGGCGAGATCCGGCTGGCCGTCGCAGATTCGGATCTCGACGGTCGGGAAGGCGAGGTGCGGCCGGACGCTCCACCAGATCTGCGTGTGCTCGGTGATCGAGCCCGTGGCGTAGAGAAAGCGGACGTATTGCTCGTAGGCTTGCCAGCTGCCGAACGCATCCGGGATCCCGCAACGCGGGAACATACGCGTGAAGATCTGCGTGCGCGCCGAGTGGAGGTGCGTGTAGACCCCTTCCACGAACGGCGAGCTCCCGGAGAACGCGAGCAGGTGCGGCAGGTAGGTGCGCAGGCCGTCCGTCACCCGAATGGCTCGGTCCGCTCCCTGGATGCCCACGTGCACGTGCAGACCGAAGCTGTTGTTGCGCCAGACGACGTAGCGGAGGATCTCGTCGTTTCGCCGGTAGTGCGGCGTGTCGATGATGCGCTGCTCCTGCCACGGGCTCCACGGATGCGTACCGGTGGCGCCGAGAAGGACGTCGAAGCGGCCGGCCAGCTCGAGCAGCTGGCGCCGCCGCTCGCCCATCACCGCTGCCGCGTCGGAGAACGTCTCGCAGCGGCCTGTGCGCACCTCGATCTCGGAGGCGATCAGCTCGCCGACGAGGTGCTCCTCGAGCGGCGTCCCCTGTGCGCCCGCCTGGAGCTCCTCGAACCGGTTGACGAGCCCGAGCGTCTCCGGCTCGAGGATGGCGAACTCCTCCTCGACCGCGACCGTGAAGTCGCGGCCGCTCTCGAACCCTTCGAACGCGCTCGAGATCTGCTCGTCCGGAGTCAGTTTCTGGGCCTCACCCACGGCCCGAAAGTATCAGAGCAGGTGCGCAAAGCCGCTCGGGAACGTGGGTAGCCGCGCAGGATGAGAACCTTCACCGGGATGGATGCCGACGAGGTCCTCGTCAGGCGCGCACAGCGCGGCGACCGGTTCGCCTTCGAGCGGCTCGTCGAGGCCCATCAACAGCGCATGTACACGCTTGCAGCGCGGGTGCTCGGCTCCCGCGAGGATGCCGCCGACGCGGTGCAGGACGCGCTCGTGCGCGCCTGGCTGGCGCTCCCGAAGTTCCGCGGCGACGCCCGCTTCTCCACGTGGCTCTACCGGATCGTCGTGAACGCAGCCCACGACGTCCGGACGAAGCGGCGCGACCGGCCGGTCGAGGAGCCGCCCGACCTCGTCGACCCACGCGATCGCTTTGCGGAGCAGGAGCTCTCCGGCGAGCTCCAGCGCGCGCTCGACGACCTGGACGAGGGCTACCGCGTCGCCGTCGTCCTCTACGACGTCCTCGGCTGCTCCTACGCCGAGATCGCCGAGATGACCGGCGTGCCCGAGGGTACGGTGAAATCGCGCATCTTCCGCGGCCGCACCGAGCTGGCCGCTCGGCTGGGAACCACGGTCGAGCGCACGGAGTCGAACGACTGATGACCGAGAAGCATCCGGAACAGCTCGAGCTGCTCGCCTACGTCGAAGAGGAGCTCGATCCCGGCCTGCGCCGGGAGCTGGGCGAGCACCTGCTCTCCTGTCCTTCGTGCGCCGAGCAGGTTCGGCGGCTGGAGTCCGGCCGCGAGGCCCTCCGGGCTGCGCCCGAGCTGGAGCTCTCCGAGAAGCGGAAGCAGGCGATCATGTCGTCGCTGCCGGAGCGCCCCGATCCCTGGGGCTTCTTCCGCCCCGTGAAGCGGGCGCTGGTCGTCGCCGCCCCGGTCGTCGGCGCGGCCGCCCTCGTAGGCGTCTTCGTCCTCGCCGGGACGCAGCTCGGGGGCGGCGGGGACGACGACGAGGGCGGTGACGCCGCTCAGGTGGCGGACGAGGGCGCGGCCGGGACAGCCGAGGAGGAAAGCGATGCGGAGCCCGAGACGGCCGCCCCGCTCCAGGACGCACCTGAAGGGACGGCGTTCGTCCGCACCGCGCAGGGGCCCCCCGCAGCGATCGTCCGGGCCCTCGAGCGAGAGGGCATCGCGGCCGAGGTCGACTCCAGCGGTCGGGTGATCGCCGAAGCCCGCGCGGGCGAGGTGACCGCCGCGCTCGCCGGCCGCCCTCCCGGCCGCGTGCCCGTCTACGTCAGGTAGACGAAGCGCTCAGCTGGCTGACAGCAAGGCCTTCGCCTGCTTGCTCCGCGCGTCGGCAAGAAGGCCGACGACGTGCTCCAGGAGCTTCCACGAGACGTCGGGGTTGCTCTTGGCGAAATCCCGAAAGTCCCAAAACATCATGACGAGGCAGCGCAGGGCTGTCGTTGCAGTCACGGTTGCCGTCCGAACCTCGTTGCTGATGAGCGCGAGCTCACCGAAGTAGTCGCCCGGCCCGAGCGTCGCGACCTCAGTCCCGTCGATGCTGACCACCGCCTCGCCGTCCACGATCATGAAGAAGCCGACCCCGCTCATTTGTCCTTGCCGAACGACGGTCTCCCCCGGCCGAAAGTCGCGTTCCTTGCAGCCACGCGCAAGCTGCCGGAGTTGGCGCTTGTTGAGATCGCTGAAGAGCGGAACTCGCTTCAGGTCGTCCGCCGCGGCCGCCACCGACGAATCGTAACCCTCTTTACCGCGCAGCTACAAGACCCGGCGGCGGGTTGCTCCTCGCGCTACGTCAGGTAGAAGTAGAGCGCGTAGAGGAGCTCGACGGCCGGGCTGGTCGTGTGCACCGTCACGTCGTGCGGGACGTCCAGGAGCGCTTCGGTGTAATTGAAGATGATCTTCACGCCGGCGTCCACCACCTGGTCGGCGACCTCCTGGGCCGCCTCGGGCGGCACCGCGAGGACGGCGACGATGATGTTCTTCTCCCGGATCTGGTCGCGAAGGTCCTCGTACGACGAGATGGTCGTCCCGCCGATCGGCCCTCCGACCTTGGCCGCGTTGTTGTCGAACGCGGCCGCGATGTTGAAGCCGTGATCGGCGAAGATGGTCGAGCTGGCGATCGCCTGGCCCAGCCGCCCGGCGCCGAAGAGCGCGATGTTGTGCTGGCCCTGCGTCCGCAGGATCTTGCGAATCTCGGCGATCAGCCCTTCGATGTTGTAGCCGACGCCGCGCTTGCCGAACTTCCCGAAGGCGGAGAGGTCGCGGCGGATTTGCGTCGCATTGATGTTCGTGTACTCGCTGATCTCCTGCGAGGAGATGCGCTCCTTGCCCATTTTCCGCGCCTGCGTGAGCACGCGGAGATACTGAGACAGACGCGCGGCGACGCCGACGGTCAGTCGCTCGCCCGCTCGGGTGCCCCCCTCGCTCGCGATCTTCACGGCCATGTGAGCTGGACACAATAACGACGCCCTCGCGAGTCGGGCGCAGTACACGAGAAGGCACCGCTCGAATCAGCCGCCGAGACGCTTTCGAAGAGCGTCGGGATGCACAAAGTACGTGAACACCTCCTCGCCGTCGACCGCGACGACGGGGATCCGCTCCCGGTAGGCCCGCTCGAGGTCGGGATCTCCGTCGATCGCCACCTCGACGAGGCGGAAGGGAATCTCCTCGCGCACCGTCGCGAGCACACGCTGGGCGCTCTCGCACAGGTGACACCCGTCCGCGAGGTAGATGGTGACCTCCCTCAACGGAGGGCTAGCGCTGGATAGTGAAGGCGGCCTGGGCCACGGACGGCTGCGTGCCGTCGTCGCCGTCGACCGGGTGCGCTCGGAGGCGGAGAACGTAATCGCCCTTGGGCAGGATCTTGCCCTGAGGGCCGCGTCCGGTGAGGCCGTACGCGTAGCGGCCGGGCAGAACGTCGCGCATCTGCGCGAGCACGCCCAGTCGTCGACCGGCCGCCGTCCAGAGCTCGAGCTCGAGCAGGCCTACGGGCTCGATCAGCTCGCCGTCGAGCGACTGATCGACCCGTCCGGCGCGGAAGGCGAGAACGGCGGGGGCCGTGTCCGAGGGCGAGAACCTCCGGTGCGACAGCTCCACCTCGCCGATGAGCGGAGTGAGCTCCGCCTGGCGAAGCGCGATCGCCCAGGGGACGCGGACCGGCTGGGCTCCCTCCGCAGAGACGACCATGACGCCGCCCGCGCCCACCGGCATCTCCTCACCGCCCGCCGAGACGCCAATCGTGACCTGCTCAACCGCGCCGGGCTCGAGCGTGAGCTGGGCAGGGTCGGCGGTGAACGCGAGGTTGGGAACGCCGCCGTCCGGCAGGAGCCCGAACGACACCGTCAGCGCTCGGGCCGAGAGGTTCCGGAGCGTGACCAGGCGGGCCGTGCCCCACTGGGCCCCTTCGGCTCGGCCGAACGCAAGCGTTGCCGGCTCGACGGCGATCTCGGCCGCAGCGGCCTGGGTCGGATCGACGACGCCGCCCCCCTGCGCCGTCACGGGCAGCGCCAGGCCGTCGCGGCTCAGCCGGCCGGCGCTCCCGACGAGCGCGCTCTTCAGGTCGGCGGCCGTGAGGCTCGGCCGGGCCTCGGCAACGAGAGCGGCAGCGCCCGCGACCACGGCGGCGGCGGCGCTCGACCCCGTGACGGTGGCGAAGCCCTGGCCGCCGGCATCAGCCGTCGCCAGCCCGACGCCGGGGGCAACCAGGTCGGGCTTCACGCGGCCGTCGAAGGCCACGCCACCCGAGGAGAAGGGCGTGACGTCCATGAGCAAAGCATTCGGCAGGGCCCGGGCGCTCGAGAGCTCGAGCGTGGCGCCTCCCGCGAGCGCGGCGTCACCCACCTCGGCGGGAATGGCCAGCACGGGGACGCCGACCCCGTCCTCGAGGTCGAGCGACCCCGGCCGGGAGATCTGTCCCGGAGACGAGCACGACGGCCGCACCGGCCTCCGCCGCATGACGGACACGCCGCTCGACGGTGCCTGACTCGGCCTGGACGACCACCGCCTTGCCGGGGACGAGGCTGACGCCGTCCGTCCCGAAGAAGTCACCGAGCGCATCGCCGCTTGCGAGAATGCCCGCTTCCCGGTCTGCCTGAGCAAGCGTCGGCCCCGATACCGCCGCGACCTCGAAGCGTTGGGGCGTCTGCGGGCCGATTCCGCCGAGGAGCCCCGCGGCTCCGTCCAGCACCGTGTCGCCGTCGACCTCGAGCTCGACATCGACCTCGAGCACCTCCGGCCGAGCGTCGAGAGTTCCCACCGCGAGCGCCTCGGAGGCCGCCGCCGGCGCCCCGATCGCCCCGAACCCGAGGCCCGGGCGGCCGTCGTTCCCCACGGGGGCGACGACCAGCGTCCCGAGCCGGGTCGCGCCCGCGGCGGCGCGCGACTCTGGACTGTCGGCAAAAGCTGCGTACGGCTGGACGCCGCCGACGAACGCGATCTCGGCGGCATCCTCCACGTCTCCGTCGCCGTCGGGGTCGACCGCGCGCTCGAGCCCGGCCAGCAGCAGGTCGCCGCGACCGAGCACGGCCGAGCTGCCGTCGGCCGTCTCCTGCCAGCCCATGATCCGGATGGGCAGGACGCGGGCGCCGGGCGCGACTCCCTGGAGGTCAGACGTCGCGTCGTCGCCGACGAGGAGCCCCGCCATCCGGGTCCCGTGCGCCTCCACGAGGGTCGGATCGCCCGGCTTCGCCTCCGCCGCGGCGCTCCGGTCTCCATCGACGACATCGAAGCCGCGCGAGACGCGGCCGCCGAGGTACGGATGGCCCCGGTCGACGCCTGTGTCGAGGAGCGCGATCGTGACGCCGTTCCCGCTGAAGCCGGGCAGGGAGGCCTGGGCACCCCCGCCTTCCGGCCGGAAGGTGCCGCCTACGACCGTCTCCGCCGTCGGCGCGGCCGGGTAGACGGTACGCGCCGGGTAGACGCCGGCGACGTCGTGCGCACGCTCGAGCTCGGCGAGGGCACGCGCCGAGACGAGGGCGGAAAAGCCGTTGAAGGTCCGGGTGAAGACCTGATCGCGGACAACGCGCACCTTCCGGTCACGCAGGCCTGCGAGCAGGAGCTGCTGTTCGCCCTCGGCCTCGGCCGTCCACTTGCGCTGCTGCGCCGGCGTCGGCTCGCGCTCCGCGGCGCCCATCCGGTCGGCGAGCGAGGGTGAGGTGAGGACGACGATCACGCGCTGTCGCTTCTCGGGCGCCGGCTCGGGCCGGTCGCCGAAGACCCCGTGCCACGCCCGCTCGGCCATCTGCGTGATCGGGTCCCCCGCTCCCTGGACGGTGCCGGCCAAGGCGAGCGCGGTGGCAAGGAGCGCCAGCGCCGCGAGCATGCTCGTGCGCACAGCCTCAGGCCGCCGTCGCATACGCATCCAACGCAAGATACTCGGGAAACGGGATTGACGGCGCATAGCGTGCCGCCGAGGCGATCATCGCCGCGTTGTCGGTGCAGAGGGCAAGCGGCGCGAGTGCTGCGTCGCCGAGCGTCTGCCGAAGCTCGGAGTTGGCCGCCACGCCGCCGACTACCGCGATCTGCCTCGCTCCCAGCTCCTCGGCCGCGGCGCGGGTCCGCTCGACCAGCGCCCGCACGATCGCCCGCTGGTACGAGGCAGCCAGGTCGGCGCGCCGGCGGGCGAGCTCGTCGGCCGAGAGGTCGCGAACGGCGTACAGAAGCGCCGTTTTCAACCCCGAGAAGGAAAAGTCGAAGCCGGGAACCCGAGCGACCGGGAAGGCGTACGCCTCCGGGTCGCCCCCAGCCGCGGCACGGTCGAGGGCAGCGCCGCCGGGGTACCCGAGCCCCAGCAGGCGGGCGCCCTTGTCGAAGGCCTCGCCGGCCGCGTCGTCGAGCGTCGTGCCGACTACCTCGTAGCCGGCGTGTGTCTGGACGTCGAGCAGCAACGTGTGCCCGCCGCTCGCGAGCAGGCCGAGGAACGGAGGCTCGAGCGGCTCCGGCTGGAGGTAGAGGGAGGCGACATGGCCGTGCAGGTGGTCGACCGGCACGAGCGGGAGCCGCCGCGACCAGGCAAGCGCCTTGGCCGCCGAGAGCCCGACCAGGAGCGCCCCGATCAGGCCCGGACCGTGAGTGACGGCGACCGACTCGACGTCGTCGAGCGTCGCCCCGGCCTGCTCGAGTGCTTCCCCGAGCACGGGGGCCGTGAGCTCCAGGTGGCGGCGGGAGGCGACCTCCGGCACGACGCCCCCATAGCGCGCGTGCAGCTCGGCCTGTGAGGACACGACGTTTGCCCGCACCTCGCCGGCGCGGGTGACGAGCGCGGCGGCGGTCTCGTCACAGGACGTCTCGATCCCGAGGATCAATCGGCCTCCTCGGCCCTCGGCGCGGATCGGGTCCTTCCACATGATCAACGCGTCCTCGCGGTTGTCCGTGTAGTACCCGCGCCGCACCCCGCTCGTCTCGAAGCCGAAGCCCTCGTACAGGGCAATGGCGCCCTTGTTGGACGTCCTCACCTCGAGGGTGTAGCCGCGGTGCGCGTCACCGGCCGTGAGCTCGAAGAGCGACTCGAGCAACCGGCTGCCAATGCCCGACCGCCGGCGGACATCGTCGACGGCAACGTTCATGATGTGCCAGGCGTCCACGTAGCGGGAGACGATCAGGTAGCCGACGAGCCGGCCTTCCTCGTCGAATGCTCCGAGGCAGATTGAAGCCGGCTTCGCGAGCTCGCCCGCGAACATCGAGCGAGACCACGGCGTCGGGTAGACACGGTGCTCGATCCGCTCGATGTCGGAGAGGTCGCCGAGCGCCAGCTTGCGGATGTCGACGCTGACTCGCTCGACGTCGATCATCGCGAGAGCGCCCTCTCGGCGTCGGGAAGGCGCAGGTAGATGGGCTCGGCGGTTTCACCCGGCCCGAAGTCGCGCGCCAGGCTGGCGTGGTGACGCGCCCACGGCACGTGCTCGTCGGCGTCGTCGGGCGGGACGACTCCGCCCGCCTGGACGATCTCGCCGCGGTAGCGGACGGCCGCGTCGCCGACGTAGACGCGCCCGGGCTCGACCTGCAGGCCCGAGGCGGGGACGCAGACAGGCTCGCCGCCGGCCAGGGTGAAGACCTCCTGCCGCTTCGCATCGATCAGCGGCACGGCTCCGGGCGCTCCGGCCGCGAGCGCGGCGAGCGTGGAGACACCCGCGACGGGGACGTTCAAGGAGACGGCCAGCGTGCGCGCGGTGACGAGCCCCATGCGGAGGCCCGTGTAGCTCCCGGGGCCGGTTCCGACAGCGATCGCGTCGACGTCGTCGGCTTCGAGCCCTGCCTCCGCAAGCAGCTCCTCGATGTCCTTGAGGATGCGGGCCGCTCTGGAGCGGCGCTCGCCGAGCACGTCGCCGTCCTGGACGAGCGCGACGGTGGCCGCGTCCGTAGCGGTATCAAACGCGAGGATCAGCACCTGCAGATAGCCGAATTTCCAGGGATTTTTCGGAGGATTCGAGAGAGATCAGTCTATGCGCCTCCCCCAGGTGCCGCAACCGGATGCGCACCCTGGCCGGAGGCAGGAACGCCTCGCCGGCCTCGGGCCACTCGACGAAGACAACCGCGTCCTCGAAGTAGCGTTCCAGGTCTCCCCACTCGGCGTCGGACATGCCGTCGAACCGGTAAAGGTCGAGGTGGGACACGTCCGGGTGGCCGGCGTAGCGGTGGCCGATTGTGTACGAGGGGCTCGTCACGGGCCCGTCGATCCCGAGTGCCCTGGCGGCCCCCCGCACAAGGGTCGTCTTGCCCGTCCCGAGCTCCCCTGAGACCGCGACGACGTCGCCGGGCTCGAGCTCCTGGGCGACCGCCGCGCCGATGCGCTCGGTCTCCTCGGGGGAGGACGACTCGAGCTCGACCATCCGGTTAGTCTCGGCTATCGAGCGCGGCGCTCGGCCTCTGTCTTCAGGTGGTCGAGCCCGCCGTCGACGGCCTTCTGCAAGCTCTTCCGCATCGACCCACGGATAACCCGCACCAGAAGCCCTTGCCACGACTCCTCGGTTCGCACGAGCGTGCCCCCGTCGTGAGGGTCGAGGCGCCAGACGTGGACCGCGTCTATGCCGGTCGTCTTCCCGGTCCAGCCGATCACGCTTGGTCGTTCCACCTGTCGGATCGTCGAGGTGATCGTCGCCCGTCCGGCCTTCCAGCGAAAGGTCCCTCCTTCCCGAAGGCCTCCCTCGAGCGCGACCGCGCTGATGTCGGGATTCCAGCTCGGCCAGCCTTCGAGGTCGGTCAGCACCTCCCAGACCGTTTCCGGGTCGGCCGCGATCTCGGCTTCGGCCTCGGCGACGGCCGGTGCGCTCCGGTCGACTTCCACTCGGCCAGCCTAGCGAGGACTAGGAACTAGAAGAGCCCGAGCTGCTCGTCCGGTGGCTGCGCCGTCGTGACGGCAGGCGCCGGGAACTGGATCACCTGGGCCTCGGAGGGAGCGACGATCGCATCCGCGCCGGAGAGGAGCTCGGGGATGCGGGCGAAGTCCTCCTCGAGCGTCTTCAGCATCGCGGGCGTGTACAGCGCCGCCGCCGGGTGGTAGATCGGATAGAGCGTGACGCTTCGGCCGCCGACCAGAGCCTCCTGCGGGCGCCCGTGCACGCGCGTGATCCCGGTCGGCTTTCCGGAGAGGAGCTTCGTCGCAAAGTTCCCGAGGGTGGCGACTAGCTTCGGCTGGATCAGCTCGAGCTGGCGGAAGAGGTGGCTCTCGCAGGCCTCGATCTCGTCGGGTTGGGGATCTCGGTTCCCGGGCGGCCTGCACTTCAAGACGTTTGCGATGTACACGTCCCCTCTGGTCAGGCCGATGCCCTCCAGGAGCCGGTCGAGGAGCTTCCCCGCCGAGCCCACGAAGGGATACCCCTGCTTGTCCTCGTGAAACCCGGGCGCCTCGCCGACGAACATGAGGTCGGCGTCGGGGTTGCCGACGCCGTAGACGACCTGCGTCCGGCCTTGCGCGAGCCGGCAGCGCGTGCAGCTGGAGGTCTCGGCGGCGTGCGCCTCGAGCGCGGCCCGGCGACTCAGGACGTCAGGCTCAGCAGCCACAGGCTCCGCCGCAGCACCCGCCTCCGCCTCCGCCAAAGCTTGGACTCGGAATCGACTGCTCGGCGGTGCCGGGGGCTCCGTGGGCCGCGAACACGGAGAGCTGCCGCGCCACCCGCGAGGCGCCGCAGTCGGGGCAGGCCGGATCGGCCGCGGTCATCCCGACGAGCTCCTCGAAGTGCGACTCGCACTCCATGCACACGAACTCGTAGATCGGCATCGCCGACGGAGTGTAGGCAGGTCCCCGGACGCGACGCAACCGGGTGAGAATGTGCGGCAGCATGGCCGGGATCGAGCCGAGACCGGACGAGCTTCCTCCGCGCCGGGTGCGCGCGTTCGTCGCCGCCTTTCTCGGCGCCTTCGTCCTCTGCGGGCTCTTCGGGCTCGAGCTCTGGCCGCTCACGGGGTGGCGACTCTTCAGCCAGCTCCGCACCGACCACCAGGTCGCGTGGCAGGCCACTGCGGTCGGAGAGGCGGCGAGCGCAGTCCGCTTCGCCGAGCTGCCGCGCGCCTACCGCAACTTCCCGCTCGTCATGCGGACGTACTCCGCGCTTCCGCGCGTCGCGCAAGTCGAGGCGTGCCGTCTCTGGCTCGAGGCGGCGCAGGAGCAGCTCCCGGCGGCGACCCAGCTGCGGATCTACCGGATCGACTGGCACCTGTCGTACCGGCACGGGAGCAGGGACGGCCCGCCGCCGAGGAAGACGCTGCTCATGAGCTGCGCTGACGGGGGCGAGGCCGATGCGACGCGCTGAGCGGTTTCTCTTTCCGGCGGCGACCGCCCGCGAGCTCGCGGCGCTCCGCATCGGTCTGTGCGCGATCCTCGCGGGCCGCCTCGCCTTCGGCCCGTACGCTGAGGTCGCAGGTCAGCCCCGCGAGCTCTTTCGGCCGATCTCGTTCATGGAGCTCATGCCGGCGATGCCGCCGAAGCCCCTGGTGATCGCCCTACAGACTCTCGGCGTTCTCGCAGCGCTGCTCGCCGCGCTCGGGCTCCGGACTCGGATAGCGCTACCGCTCGCCCTGGCGTGCGGGATCTTCCTGAACGGCATGCTGACGAGCACCGGCAAGGTCGTGCACAACGACCTGGTCCTGCTCCTCTGCCTCGTACCGCTGCTCGCGGCACGGTCCGCGGACGATTGGTCGCTCGACGCAAGGCGGGCGGGCGGCACGCGCCCGAGCGTCCGTCGCGCCTGTACGGCTGGCCGCTGCGAACTGCCGCGATCGTGGTCGCCGGCGCGTACTTCTTCGCGGGCCTGGCGAAGCTCGTCAACTCCGGGCCGGCCTGGGTGACCAGCGACAACCTCCGCTGGGCGCTGTACGCCTCGGGAGACTCGCGACCTCGCGCTCTTCATCGCCGACCGGCCCTGGCTCGCCCACGTCTTCGCCGCGGGCACCCTGCTCCTCGAGCTCGGCTTCCCGCTCGTGCTTCTAGTCCCCCGCGCGACCTGGATCTTCGTCCCGGGCGCCGTCGCCCTGCACACCGGTATCTGGCTCGCCATGGGCCTGGACTACTCGGCCCAGGCGGCAACCGCGGTCGTCGTGTTCACGAACTGGGTCGTCGTGGTCGAGGCCGTTCGCCGACGTCTGCCGGCGCCTGCAGCGGCGAAGCCCGGCTGATCTCTACGCTCCGGTCGTGGACCAGGCGGTCATCCTCTTCGACTCCGCGCTGCGGCTTCTGCCGGAGGTCGGTCACGCGCTTCCTCGCCTGGGACCGCCGGGGCCGACTCCGGCCCGTCGCGCTCCAGGATCCCGAGGCGGACGAGCTCCTCGGCGGCATGGACGAGGAGCGGAAGATGGCCTCCTGGCACCTCGTGACCGCCGACGGCCGCGTCTACTCGGCGGGCGCGGCCTTCCCACCGCTCCTGCGCCTCCTCCCAGGAGGCCGGCCGCTCGCCGTGGTCGCAGCCGCCTTCCCAGGCCTCACGGAGCGCGCTTACCGGTACGTCGCGCGCACCCGCGGGCCGGTGCGCTAGATCGCGCAGGTGGCGCGGCCGCGCTTGACCAGGTACTGCTGGTGGTAATCCTCGGCGCGCCAGAAGTCCTTTGCGGGCTCGACCTCGGTGACGACGGGTCGTGTGTAGCGCGTCTGCACCTGGGCCCTGGACGCGAGCGCCTGCTCCTCCTGCTCCGGCGTGTGGAAGAAGACGACCGAGCGGTACTGCCGCCCCACGTCGGGGCCCTGGCGGTTGAGCTGCGTCGGGTCGTGGGCGTCCCAGAACGTCCTCAGGAGCGTCTCGTAGGAAACCTCGGCAGGGTCGAACTCGACCTGGACGACCTCGGCGTGGCCCGTGCGGTCGGTGCACACCTGCTCGTAGGTGGGGTTGGGGACGTCGCCCCCCATGTAGCCGACCGCGGCGTCCTTGACGCCCGGCGTGTTGCGGAAGTCCACCTCGACGCCCCAGAAGCAGCCGGCGCCGAACGTCGCCTTCTCTGTCACTCCGTCGCTCCTTCCTCGCGCTCGAGGTCGAGCGCGCACGAGTTGATGCAGTAGCGAAGACCGGTGGGCTGAGGCCCGTCCGGGAAGACATGGCCTAGATGCCCGCCGCAGGCAGAGCAGTGCACCTCCGTGCGCGGCACCAGCATGCTCCAGTCGCGCTCCGTCTCCACGGCCTCACCCGCGACCGGCTCGTAGAAGCTCGGCCAGCCGGTGCCGGAGTCGTACTTCGTCCCCGAGCTGAAGAGCTCTGCGCCGCAGCCGGCACAGCGGTACACACCGGGCTCCTTGGCGTCGTGGTAGGCGCCGGTGAACGCGCGCTCGGTCCCGTGCTCGCGGAGCACGTGGTAGGCCTCGGGCCCCAGCTCGGCGCGCCACTCCTGCTCGCTCTTCTCGATCTTCTCCGGCATCCCCGTAAGGCTAGCCAGCACGGAGGGTCTGGCGGAGTGTCGCGCAGCCGTCATTCCGTCAGCCGCTCCTCCAGGTAAGCTTCGAAGTGCCCGGTATCCCCACGGAACTGGAGCCCAGATGCAGTTCACCTCAGCCTGTGTGGTCGGCGCCGGCCGTGTCGGCACCGCGATTGCGGCGCGCCTCTCGGAGTCGCTGCCCACGCGACTGACCGGCCGGGAGCTGGAGACTAGGGATGCCGACCTCGTTCTCCTCTGTGTGCCTGACCGGGCCGTTCCCGAGGTCGCGGCGGCGATCCCGGTAGGGCCCTGGATCGCGCACACGAGCGGCGCGCGGACGCTCGACGCGCTCGACCCGCACGACCGCCGCTTCAGCCTCCACCCGTTGCAGACGTTCGTCCGGCATCGCGGGCCCGAGCAGCTCGACGGCGCCTGGGCGGCCGTCGCCGGCGAGAACCCGGCGGCGCTGGACGCGGGGTTCTGGCTCGCCGGCCTCCTTCGGCTCCGTCCCTTCGAGCTCGACGACGAGGTACGTCTCGTCTACCACGCAGGCGCGGTCATGGCTCAGAGCTTCCTCGTGGCGCTCCACTGGGCGGCGTCCGAGCTCCTCGAGGAGGCAGACGCTCCGCCCGAGGCGCTTCTCCCGCTCATGCGCCGGACGATGGAGAACGACTTCGAGCTGACCGGGCCGATCACCCGCGGGGACTGGGAGACGATCGAACGCCACCTCGAGGTGATCCGTGAGCAGCGGCCCGAGCTGGAGCCGATGTACCGGGCGCTCACCGACATGATGACCGCGGCGGTCGCCGCGCGGTGATCGCCAGCCGGACGATCCTCGAGCTCCGGACGGCGCTCGAGCCTCGTCGCGCGGGCTCGCAGCATCGGGCTCGTGCCGACGATGGGGGCGTTGCACGCGGGACACGAGGCGCTGATCCGCTGCGCCCGCGAGGAATGCGACGTCGTCGTGGCCAGCATCTTCGTCAACCCCGCGCAGTTCGGCGCGCTCGAGGACCTCGATCGCTATCCCCGCGACGAGCAGCGGGACTCCGAGCTCGCCGCCGACTGGGGCGTCGACCACCTCTTCGTGCCCTCGGTCGCCGAGATGTACCCGCCGGGGTTCCAGACCTGGGTCGACGTCGAGACGATCGCCGAGAACCTCGAGGGCGCCGGGCGACCTGGGCATTTCCGCGGGGTTGCGACCGTCTGTCTCAAGCTCTTCAACATCGTCCGCCCTGACGTCGCCTACTTCGGGCAGAAAGACGCCCAGCAGGCGGCGCTCGTCGCCCGGATGGTGCGCGATCTCGATCTCGGCCTCGAGCTTCGGGTCGTCCCAACCGTGCGCGATGAGGACGGTGTCGCCGTGAGCTCTCGGAACGCCTATCTCTCGCCCGACGAGCGCGCAGCGGCCCGGGCGATCCCGCGCGCGCTCGCAGCGGGCGCGGGAGCCCACGAGTTGAAGCAGGATGCCGCGCTTGTCGCGAGGGCCGTCCTCGCCGAGGAGCCGCTGCTCGAGCCCGAGTACGTCGAGGTTGCGCCCCTGGACGGACGTGTCTACCTTCTGGCTGCCGTGCGCGTCGGTCGCACCCGCCTCATCGACAACGTCCTCCTCGAAGGAGACCCGGACTGACCAGCGGGCCCGAAGGCGACGGGAAGCTCCCCCTCACCGAGCTCGGCGAGATGACCGGGCGCGGCGAGCGGATCGTCATGGTGACGGCGTACGACTACCCGAGCGGGCGCCTGGCCGACGCCGCCGGGATCGATCTGATCCTCGTGGGCGACTCGGCCGCGATGACCGTCCTCGGGCACTCGACGACCGTGCCGGCGACGATGGAGGAGATGCTCATGCTCACGCGCGCGGTCACGCGCGGGGCGGCGCGGGCACTGGTCGTGGCGGACATGCCGTTCGGCTCGTACCAGGTCTCGGACGAGGACGCCGTGCGAAACGCTGTGCGCTTCGTCAAGGAGGCCGGCGCGGAAGCCGTCAAACTGGAGGGGGCCGGGCCGAGCCTCTCGCGCGTCTCCGCGCTCGTCGGCGCCGGCATTCCCGTGATGGGCCACCTCGGCCTGACGCCACAGTCCGCGACCATGCTCGGCGGCTTTCGGGCGCAGGGGCGCACAGCGGAGAAGGCGCGCGCGCTCCTGGCGGATGCAATCGCGCTGGAACAGGCGGGGTGCTTCGCCCTCGTGCTCGAGGCGGTGCCGGCGCCCGTCGCCACGCGGATCAGCGACGAGCTGGAAATCCCCACGATCGGAATCGGCTCCGGCGCTGCCTGCGACGGCCAGGTGCTCGTCCTCCACGATCTGCTCGGCCTCTACGACCGGCCCTCGCCGCGCTTCACGAAGCGCTATGCGGAGATCGGCGCGGAGATCCAGAGGGCGCTCGAGCGCTTCGCCGCCGACGTGCGCTCCGGTTCCTTTCCCGCCGAGGAGCACACCTACGCGATGCCCGAGGAAGAGCTCGAGGCTTTCTTGAGAACCCCGATCGTTCGTCCGTCTTAGCCGCAGCTCCGCCAAGACCTCGTCCACCGAGTCGAGGGCGCGCCACGACGGGGACATCGTCTCCAAGCTGTCCATGACGCTCACGAGCTTGCCGCGCGGGTTCTCGATCAGGAACCCCTGAATCAGGGGTGTCTTGATCCTGGCGCCCCGGCTCGTCACGTCGCGGAGGAAGAACACTCCGGATGCTCTCGGCACTGGAGCTTCGAGGCATCTGTCCACGCCACTCGGGTTCGGCATCTCTATGTAGACGGAGCCATCGGCGACGACTGCCCGGTCTCCTGCGAGCACCTGGTCGACCTTCACCTCGAGGACGAAGGCGCCGTCATCCCGATTCTCGGGGCTCGGCGCGTACGACCGCCCGGCCTTCATCTCCACGATCGTGCCCGTGACGATTGAGTCGGCCTGTCGCGCGAGCTGCGCCGGCGTATCGGCCGGCTCGTAGTCGTAAATCACCTGACGCATGCACTCCAGGAAGTTGGCGAAGCTCATTCCGACCGGGCGGTCGTCCCGGCTCGGCGACTCGGACGAGCGCCGATCGACCTGCGTGCAGGCGGCGAGCGCGAGCGCAACCGCGAGACCCAGAACCGCACGGATTCTCATCTTGGCTCTTGGACGCCCGCTCGCTGCGAATGTTCCCAGCCGGCGGATGTCAGCTGCTCGACGCCGCGAGCACGAACGGGAACGTGAGGACGAAGACCGCGAGCACCGCGAGCGCCACCGCGACGGCGCCCCGGAGCAACCGCCAGCGCTCGACCACCGAGATCCCGTAGATCAGGAGCCCTAGCGACCAGAGCACGAACGCGCCCGAGGCGAGGTCGAAGAGGAGCGGCCCCGTCCCCGTGTCGTCCCCGCCCGAGCGGAACGAGTCCGTTCCGTAGACGAGCAGCCGCACAGGCCAGACGAGCAGAAGCCCGAGCACGGTCGGGACCGCGGCGAATCCGAGGATGTGCCGCGCCCGCCGGTAGCTCCCCGTCGACCCGGCGCCGCGCAGGCCGACGTAGAGAAACGCCCCGCCGATCCAGTACGCGAACGCGCCGTAGATCGCCCCGGTCAGGAAGATGAGCACGGCCAGGACGGCGATGCTTTCGTCGACGAGGCTCTCGTCGAGCAGGCGGCCGGTCTCGGGCGCGAGCAGGATCGCCGCGATCCCGGCGAGGACGATCACGGCGAGGAGCGGCTCCTCGCGGGCTTCCGCCTCGCGCGGCGAAGGGTCGCGCAGCGCGGCGAAGACCGGCCGCGGCGCCTGGAAGACGGCGAGGGTACGCAGCCACCAGCGCTTCTCGGGGCTCTCCTGCGAGAGGGGCGGCGCCTCGGCGTTCACGGGCCCGCTTACGCCGCCGCGGCCGTGGGGCTCGGGAGGAGCTCCCGCAGGAACTGCCCGGTGTAGCTCTCCTCGACCTCGGCGACCTGCTCGGCGTCCCGCTGGCGATCACCTCGCCGCCGGCCTCGCCGCCCTCGGGGCCGAGGTCGACGATCCAGTCGGCCTGCTTGATCACGTCGAGGTTGTGCTCGATCACGAGCACCGTGTTACCTGCGTCGGCGAGGCGCTGCAGCACCTCGAGCAGCTTCTCGATGTCGGCGAAGTGAAGCCCCGTCGTCGGCTCGTCGAGGATGTAGAGCGTCCGGCCGGTCGCCACCTTCGAGAGCTCGGAGGAGAGCTTGACACGCTGGGCCTCGCCGCCCGAGAGCGTGGTCGCCGGCTGGCCGAGCTTGACGTAGTCGAGCCCGACGTCGTGCAGCGTCTGCAGTCGGCGGCGGATCTTGGGAATCTTGGCGAAGAACCCGAGCGCCTCCTCGACGGACATCTCGAGGACGTCGGCGATCGACTTCCCCTTGAAGCGCACCTCGAGCGTCTCCCGGTTGTACCGCTTCCCGCCGCAGGTCTCGCACGGGACGTAGACGTCCGGAAGGAAGTGCATCTCGATCTTGATCGTCCCGTCGCCCTTGCACGTCTCGCAGCGGCCGCCGCGGACGTTGAAGGAGAACCGTCCCGGCTTGTAGCCGCGCACCTTCGCGTCGGGCGTCTGCGAGTAGAGCTCGCGGATCGAGTCGAAGAGCTTCGTGTACGTGGCCGGGTTCGAGCGCGGCGTGCGGCCGATGGGCGACTGGTCGATGTCGATCACCTTGTCGAAGCAGTCGATCCCCTCGACCGCGTCGTGCTCGCCGGGCTTGACGCGCATGCGGTGGAGCCGGTTGGCGAGCGCCTTGTAGACGATCTCGTTGACCAGAGTGGACTTGCCCGACCCGGACACGCCCGTGACGGCGACGAACTTGCCCACCGGGAACTCCACGTCGATGTCCTTCAGGTTGTGCATGCGCGCGCCGAGGACCCGGAACGAGCCGAGGTCCTGCTCCCGCCGCTCCGGCACCGGGATCTCGCGGGTGCGTGAGAGGAACTGGCCGGTGATCGAGCGCCTTGTTCTTCTCCACCTGCTTCGCCGGGCCCTCGGCGACGACGTGCCCGCCGTGCTCCCCCGCTCCCGGCCCCATGTCGACGAGCCAGTCCGCGGCGCGCATCATCTGCTCGTCGTGCTCGACCACGAGCACGGTGTTCCCCAGGTCGCGCAGCCGCTCGAGCGTGCCGATCAGCTTCGCGTTGTCGCGCTGGTGCAGGCCGATCGAGGGCTCGTCGAGGATGTAGAGAACGCCGACGAGCTGCGAGCCGATCTGCGTCGCCAGGCGCAGCCGCTGCGCCTCGCCGCCCGAGAGCGTCGAGGCAGCCCGGTCGAGCTGGAGGTAGCCGACACCGACGTTGTCGAGGAAGGTCAGCCGCTCGCGGATCTCCTTGATGATCCGGGCGCCGATCAGCTGCTCGGTCTCGGTCAGCTCGAGCCCGTCCAGGAACTCGATCGCGCGTGTGACCGAGAGCTGCGTCAGCTGGTGGATGTTCTTGCCGCCGACCGTGACTGCGAGCACCTCCGGCTTCAGGCGCGCGCCCCCGCAGGCGGGACACGGACGGAAGCTCATGTACTCCTCGATCCGCTCGCGCTGCTGGGAGGAGTCGGTCTCCTTGTAGCGGCGCTCGAGGCTCGTGACGATGCCCTCGAAGGCCAGCATGTACGCGCGGCGCCGGCCCATGCGGTTGCGGTACGTGACGTAGATCTTGTCGCCGTTCGTCCCGTACAGGAAGAGGTTCTGCTGCTCCTCGGTGAGCTCTTGCCACGGCTTGTCCACGTCGATCTCGTAGCGCTCGGCGATCGCCTGGATGATCGACTCGTAGTAGCTCGAGCTCCCCACCGACCAGGGGACGAGCGCGCCCTCGGCGATCGAGAGGCTGGGATCGGGAACGAGCAGGTCGGGATCGATCTCCTGCTGCGCGCCGAGGCCGGTGCAGCGCGGGCAGGCGCCGTGCGGCGAGTTGAAGGAGAAGACGCGCGGCTGGAGCTCGGGAAGCCCGACGCCGTGCTCGGGACAGGCGAAGCGCTCCGAGAACGTCAGCGTCTCGCCGTCGACGACGTCGATGGTCACGAGCCGGTCGGCCAGGTCGAGCGCCGTCTCGATCGAGTCCGTGAGCCGGTGGCGCAGGTCGTCCTTCATCACGAGCCGGTCGACGACCACCTCGATCGTGTGCTTCAGCTTCTTGTCGAGCTCGATCTCCTCGTCGAGGTCGCGCTGCTCCGCCGTCGACCTTCACGCGCGTGAACCCCTCGCCGCGGAGCTGCTCGAGCAGGTCCTTGTACTCGCCCTTCCGGTCGCGGACGACCGGCGCGTTGACGGTGAACTTCGTCCGCTCGGGCAGGCGCAGCACCTGGTCGACGATCGCCTCGACGGACTGCCCTGCGATCGGCCGGCCGCAGATCGGGCAGTGCGGCCGCCCGGCGCGCGCGTACAGGAGCCGAAGGTAGTCGTAGATCTCCGTGACCGTGCCGACGGTGGAGCGCGGGTTCCGCGAGGTCGTCTTCTGGTCGATCGAGATCGCCGGCGAGAGCCCGTCGATCGAGTCGACGTCGGGCTTCTCCATCATCTGCAGGAACTGGCGCGCGTAGGCCGAGAGCGACTCGACGTACCGCCGCTGCCCCTCGGCGTAGATCGTGTCGAAGGCGAGCGAGGACTTCCCGGACCCGGAGAGCCCGGTGACGGTGATCAGCGCGTTCCGCGGCAAGCGGACGGTGATGTCCTTCAGATTGTGCTCGCGGGCGCCGTGAACGACGAGCTCTTCTTGGGCCACGGGGTGAGTCTAGCCCTGCGCCCGGATAGAACAGACGTTCGTGTTCCCTTCCCTCAGGGAAGGTCGGCGGCGCCCGTGCCTGCCGCCGCTCCGAACGCCTGTGCCAGCCTGCCGAGCTCCTCTCCGATCCTCCGCGCGGAAGGATCGTCGACCGGCGGGAAGAGCTCGCGCACGCGGTCGAGGAGCGGCCGAAGCGGCGGAGCCGGCTCGCGGTCCGTCGCCCACAGCGCCTGGCTCGAGCTGGCGGCCAGGAGCGCGAGCGCCGAGTCGAGGCAGTCGGCGACGAAGCGCTCCTTGCGGTAGGCGAGGAACGTCGGCGCACCGACGTCGTTCTGGGCGTCGCCGACGCCGGCCGGCAGCAGCGTCGCCGAGGCGGCGGTGCGCGCGTCCTCGAGAAAGCTCCCGGCGACCCAGCCCAGCAGGTTCGTCTTGCCGCCGCCCCCGCCGGGCCGCTCGAGCAGCGGCGGAAGTCCGCTGGTCGCGCCGACGTGCATCGCGGTGACGTGGCGCTCGGCGAGGAAGACGAGTCCGCCCAGGCTGCCGAGAGCGCGCTCATCGCCGGCGGCGCGATCCCGTTGTGATACCCGCCGGTCGAGATCGCCCGGCCCAGCGGATGCAGCTCGTCCGGCGGCAGGTAGACCGGGTTGTCGGTAACCGAGCGCAGAGAGACCCTCGCCGCGTGCTCGATCGCGCCGACGGCCCGATACGCCTGCCCGAGGATGCGCGGGAGGATCCGGTAGCTCACGGGCGCCTGATGGTCGAGGCGGTCGGTCTCCGCCGCCCCCTCGAGCTGGGCGCGCAGGCCCCGTAACGCGGCCACCTCGTGCTCGTCCTCCCAGAGCGCTTCCAGCGCCTCGTCGTAGGCGTCGAGCGGCGCGCGGAACGCCTCGACGGAGAGCGCGAAGACGCGCTCCGCCGCCTGCAGGCGACTGCGGGCCGCGAGCGCAACGTCTGCTGCGAGCGCCGCGGCGCACGGGGAGCCGTTGACGAGCGCCATCGTCTCCCCTTCCTCGAAGTCGCCTTCGAGCGCGTTCATCAGGGGAGCCAGCGTCAGGATCTCCCCGGCGGCCACGTGGCCGCCGAGCGGGAGGCGCGGGAGCGAGCCGTCGAGGAGCGCCGCGATCCGTTCCGCGATCACCGGCCTCGTCTTGGCATGGCCCTCGACGAAGTTGGCCAGGCGGGCGAAGACGATCCCGCGCGCGACGTGCTCCTCGAGCACGCCGCCTCCGCCGAAGCTGGGGCTCCAGCTTCCGCGCAGCGTGCCGCGCATAGCCGCGCTGCTCGTCCGGGGCAAGAGCCTTCCCCACCTCGATTCCCGGACGGGTCGTCGTCCCGTAGATGAAGGCCGTGCGATCGGAGTCGAGGAGCGCAACGAACGACTTGCGGGTCGACTCCATGCGTTCCAGCGCCCGAGGCCCGATCCGCACGCTCTCGCTGTCCCAGGCGACGCGGCGGAAGTTCTCCAGGGTGAAATCCTCGCGAGTGTCGACGACCACCGTCATACCGGGACGATCATAGGGCCGACCGTGACAAGAACGCCCGTCTAGCAGGCATTTTCCGCGCCTAGGCGACGAGCTTCCGGACCCGCCGGGCGTCCGGGACGTACGGCACCTCGAAGTCGCCGGCGACGAGCGTCCCGTAGCCGAAGAGGCGGCCGAGGACGCCCTGCTCGAACTCGAGCGCCGGCGCGTGCGCGAGCGCCACCGAGGCCGATCGGCGCCGCGCAACGCCGTAGGCGACCGTCAGCTTCTCCGAGGTCAGGAGGAGCCGCGTGCGATCCCAGCGGAGAACCGCCCGAAGCGCAAGCAGCGCTGCCACTGCCAGGAGGACGGCGCCGGCGATTCCCGCGATCCAGTACTCCGTCCCGACGAAGACGAGCACGGCGCCCGCGCCTGCGAGGGCCAACGGCCGCAGCAGCGGCTGGACGAGCGCGATGCCGTGCGGGCGCGCGTCCAGGCGCACCTCTTCGCCGGGCTCAACCTCGGGCATGCGGCGCAATTCGCCGCGACGCCGTCTAGGCCCTGCGCCAGCGGCCGAAGATGAGGCCGCCGAGGGTGAAGCCGAGCCCGAAGGTGCCGACCGCGAACGCGCCGACCGCCAGCGTCTTCCGCCAGGCGGAAAGGCGCTGCCAGCGACCGAGAACCTCCTGCTCCTCCGCGGAAAGCGGCTCGCCACGCCGCTTCTTGCGCTCTGCCGCACCGGCCCGGAGGCCGAGGTACATGTCGTCGAAGATCTCCGTGGGCTCGTCGACCATGCTCTCACTATAGTCTGCCCGCCCGATGCCACCTCTGCGCATCCTGCACGTTTCCGACCTTCATGCGGGAACGCGCGAGGAGCCTGAGGTCGAGGGCGATCTACGCTCGCTCGTCACAGAGACCGAGCCCGAAGTGGTGATCGCCACAGGCGACCTTACGCATCGAAACAGGCCGGAGGAGCAGAGCCGCGCGGCGGCGCTCCTCCGCTCACTCGAGCGGCCTTTGGTGGTGATTCCCGGCAATCACGACATTCCGCCCTGGTCGCCCCGGCGCTTCACGCGGACGTTCGACACGTTCCGGCAGGAGTGGCCCGAGCTAGAGCCCGTCTACCGCTCGGACCGGCTCGTCGTGTGCGGTCTCAACTCCGTCCGGCCGTGGAAGCACCAGGGCGGCGCGCTGGGGAAGGAGCAGCTGGAGCGCACCGCCCGCTTTCTCGCCGAGGCGCCGCCGGACGCGCTTCGGGTCGTGGCGCTCCACCACCACCTCGTCGGCGCGCCCTGGCGGAGCTACAAGCGCCCTGTCGCCCGCCGCGCCTCGGTCCTGGGCGCACTCGTCGACGCCGGCGCCGAGCTGATCCTCTCCGGCCACGTCCACCAGAGCGCCGTGGGCGAGCGGCGCGAGTTCGAGGTCGTCGAGGGCCCGGTGCACGGGACGACCGTGGTCACGGCGCCGGGTCTCGGCCAGCCGCGGCCGCGCCGGCGCGGCGAGGCCCGCGGCCTCCACCTCTTCGAGGCAGACGAGCGCTCGCTGCGGGTGCTCACGTACGCGTGGGCGGAGCACCGCTGGGCCGAGATCGCCGACCGCCGCTTCCCGCGCGGAACCGAGCCGCTCAGCGCGATCGGCTGAGCGGCTCGGTAGCGCGGATTCGGCCTATGGAGCTGTGATCGGCGGGCAGGCCGCCCCGACGCAGACGATCCGGCCCTGGATCGTCGGGGCTGAGCGGCGAGTTCGCCGTGATCCAGTCCGCAACGGTCTGATCCATGATCTCGCGGGAGTGCGCGCGGCTGGCCACGTTCGGGTAGCCGTCGCCTCCCGCCGCCATGAAGTCGTTGATGGCGATGTGGTACATGGACGCCGCCGTCAGGTCGACGGCGGCCCCGGTGCAGGAGCCGTCCGCAGCCTGCCGGACGACGCTCGCCGGAATCACCCGGCTCCCGGCGGGCTGCGGCGATGTCGTACGAGAAGCAGAGCCCCGAGACCTGCGGGAAGCGTCCGTTGGCGGCCGGCATCAAGGAGACGCCGTTCTCGAGGAACGTCTTCAGCTCGGCGCCGCTCACGTCGACGGTCGCGACGAGGTTCCCGAACGGGCAGCACGCCCAGCACCTGTCCCCGCGTGATCGGGAAGGGCGGCGGCGTGAACGCCGGACAGAAGTCGTCGGGGCTGTCGGTCGTCGGGCACGTCAGGTCGGCACGGAGGCCGCCCGAGTTCGTGATCGCGAAGTCGGTCGCGAAGGTGAGCCGCATCGCGTCGGTGACGATGTTGCCCATCGAGCGACTCGCACAGCCGGCCGTCGATCCGGCCGCACGAGTCCGAGCGCGGCACGGCCCGGTTCGACTCGCCGATGACGGTGGCCATGATCGGCCGCAGCTCGTCGTTCAGCTCGTTGATCCGAGCCTGGATGGTCGGATCCGGCGTGACGCCGATGTTCCACGGCCTGTGGAAGTCGGAGGTCGTGTAGACGACGTCCTTGTCCTGCATGTCGACGAAGATCCGGACTCGCAGGAAGCGGATGCCCCTGCTCAGGTTCTCGACCGCGAGCACGCCGTTCGGCCGGGTGGTGACCACCTGGAAGTTGGTGTGGTCACCGACGACGACGTCGACGTTCCGCACGCCGTCCGCGAGATCGATGAGCGGGCCGGTCGGGTCCGTCAGCGTTCCGGCCGTCGCCCCGAGGTGGCCGATGGCGACGATGGCGGAGACGTCCTTGCGCTGTCGGGCGAGGCGCCTGGCCTCGTCGTTCACCGCCTCCAGCGGGTCGGCCACGTGGAACGGCCCGAGCGACCCAGGCTTCGTCAGCTCCGGGATGTCCGGGTTGGAGAACCCGACGAACCCGAGCCGCAGACCGCGCTCGAGCGTGAACACCTTCGACTTCGACCACTCCGCCGGCGTGTTCCCGTCGTCGTCGACGATGTTCGCGGACAGGTAGTCGAAGTCAGCGAGCGGGACGATCTCGTTCCTGAAGAACTGCTCGCCGCGGTCGAAGTTGTGGTTGCCGAGCCCGTCGAGGTCGAACCCCATCAGGTTCATCATCTCGATGGTTGGCTTGTCTTCGAAGAACGCCGAGATCGGAGGCGTCGCGCCGATCGCAGTCACCGGCGGTCAGCGTGAAGATCTCGTCGCGGCGCCTCGGCCCGGTAGGTGTCGAACCACGGCTTCAGGAACGCCGCACCGCCGATCGGGAAGACCGGGTTGGCCGCGCCCGCGCCGCCACGTTGTCGGCGGCCTCGGTCAGCGGCGACCAGCTGGCCGTGGTAGTCCTAGATGTCGAGGATCGTGATCTCACGGATCCGGTTGCCGCCCTTGATGATGTTCAGGAGCACCTTGCCGCGGGCGTTCTGCGGCCCGGGTATGTCCATCAGGTAGGCGATCGTCGGGGCGACGTCGATCGCCCGCACCCCGCGATCGGGCTTCGCCAGGCCTCTCGATGTCCGGCCCCGCCGCGATGAACGTCGCGTGCATGTTGACGTTCCGCTCGAGGTTGACGAGGTCGGGCAGGTAGCCGTGCTGGCCGAAGAACTGCGAGGGCGCGATCAGCTGCCCCGGCGTCTGCGCGTCCGTCTGGTACGGCGGCCGGAAGACGACGACCACGTCGCCGCTTCGGTTCGGGTGCAGCGCGTCGGTGCCGTCGACGTTCCGCAGCTCCTCCTTCTTCATCACCTTGAGGACGACCTGCTGCTGCCCGGGGAGGTTTGGGTCGTCGAGGTTCTGGAACGCCGCGATGATCTGGTTCCGGACGGCCTCGTAGTTGGCGGCGGGGACCTGCGGCGTGTTCCCGGCCGCCGGGTCGCGGCCGGCGAGGTTGATGTAGATCTGCGACGTCCCGCCCGCGTGGCACTCCTTGGCGAGCGTGTCGCCGGGAGTCGTGGTCCCCGGGTCGTTAGCGGCCTTGCGGCAGTTGCCGCTCTGCTCGCGCTCCTGCAGGCCGAGGTCGACGAGCACCTTGCTGACGTTGACCGCGTACCACTGCGGCGCGAAGCCGTGGTCGGAGGAGACGAACGACGTCGTGCTTGCGTCGCCCATCAGTCGCGGGCGAGGTCGAGCGTCCCGTCGGCCTCCTCGTACGCGGCGCGGATGTAGCCCTCGCGCTCGTCGACGCGGCCGTCGGGGACGTCGTCGTTCGTGACGTCGTCGAAGTACGGGTTCGGGTTGCCGTCGATGTCGGTCGGCGTGATCGAGCCCCATGAACTGGTGGCTGAACTCGTCGGTGACGGGATTGCCGAGCGAGCAAGAGGTCGGGCTCCACGCCGAGGCCGTCGGGCGCCGGAAGATGTACCTGAGGTACGCCCAGTGGGCGTCCTTCCACATGAGGCCCTGCTCGACGTAGGTGTCCTCGTCGACGATGCCCGCCTCCAGCGGTGCGAAGTCGGCCGCCGTCGAGGTCGGGAAGTCGGCGTTCAGCGTCTCCTCGAACGCGGCCGAGCCGGCGGGTCCGAGCGCGTTGTAGGTCGCGTTCGCCCGCTGGACGGAGGTGAAGTAGAGGCGGAACTTGGAGAGGTCGGGCGTGATGTCGATCGCCTTCACGATAGAAGCCGCCTGTCCTGCCCGGCGAGCGCGCCGGACGCGATCGTGACCTTGGCGTCCGCCCACTCGCCCTGGGCGAGATTCGCGACCGCCATGGCGCCGTTCTTGCCGTCGGCCGCCGAGACGATCAACGCACGCGGTCGTAGTTCATCGTGCCAGTCGTTGGTCGAGTCGTAGATGTAGAGGTCCCAGACGCCGTTGGCCGCAAGCTGCGAGTTGTTGTGCGTGAACGGCGTCTGCTTCGCCGGGCTGAAGGAGGCCGGGACGTTCGTCCACCCCGTCGCGTCGGCCGAGATCGATGCGCTGGTACTGCACCCCGAAGGCGTTCGCGCCGGCCGGCTGACCGGGGAGGTCGTAGTTGAGGACGATCCCGCGGCCACCGAAGAAGGTGCGGAAGTCGACCACCGGGCCCTGGAGCGCGGGAACGAGATCGCGCGAGCCCACCCACTCCATCGCAGACGACGGTCTTGCCGGCTCGCTCAGCCGACTGCGCGATGTGGTCGGCCTGGAGGATGCCGGTCGTGGCGAAGCTCGTCGAGTTGTTGAAGTTTCCCTCGCCGGTACGGTGGAAGGTGTTGTTCGTCGAGCCGTGCTCGCCCGGGCCACGTGCCCGTGGCGAGCGTGTACCAGCCGACGCCGGTGTTCGGCGGGAAGCCCTGGAGAAGGCCGTTCTCGCCCTTGACGCCCCTGCGCATCAGCTCCTTCATCGTGGGCATGGCAGCCTTCGCTTGGCGTACTTGTCCACCAGATCGGGCCGCATGCCGTCGGCGGCGAAGAAGATCGACCGGCGTGCCGGTCGGCGCGCCGTTCGGTTTCTTGGCGGATGTCGCTTGTGCCCCGGCCGACACCGAGCCGGCCACGAGCAGAGCGAACGAAAGCGTCAAAGCGGCCAGAACGGCGGGCCGCAACCGCAACGTGGGTGTCAATGGGACTCCTCTCCCCGGGGTAGGACGCGATGCAAGTTACTCCGTTCCGACGCCACTGACAACCATCCAGGGGTCGCCCCACCGAGGCGACACCCAGGCTCTACCAGCTGTGAACAGCAGGTGGAGACAGGCCGCGATCAGCCACTTGCGCCGCTGGGTGGAGCGACCCACGATATTGCGATGGAGCCGCCGATCGACCACAGCGACGTGACACTATCATGGCCCTGCTCGGCGACATCCAGAGCGACGTCCATGTGATCCGGAGGCTAATGGAGGAAGATGATGGCGAAGAAGAAGCCCCACAAGATGACCGCTGAGGAGCACGCCAAGAGAGCCGAGACCCAGCGCATGGTGCGCGAGCGCATCGCGTACCACGAGGCGAAGGCGAAGGAGCAGGAAGCCGCGCGCGGGAAGCCCGAGTAGCTACGCGGCGGGCTCGGCGGTCGCTTGGAGCTCGCGCCGGAGCTCTTTGATCTCGTCGCGAAGCTTGGCCGCGTACTCGAAGCGGAGCTCCTCCGCCGCCGCGAACATCTCCTCCTCGAGCGTGACGACGAGCGTTCTCCAGCTCCTCGTGCGACATTCCCTCGACCTGACGTGAGCCGCGGCGGCGGCGGCCGGGGACGTGGGGCGCCGACTCGAGCGAGAGGAACTCGGCGATGTCGGAAACGCCCTTGACGATCGACTCGGGCGTGATCCCGTGCTCCTCGTTGTAGCGGAGCTGGATCTCGCGCCGGCGGTTCGTCTCGTCGATCGCGCCCTTGATCGCCTCCGTGAGCTTGTCCGCGTACATGACCACCATGCCGTTGACGTTTCGCGCGGCGCGCCCAATTGTCTGGATGAGGGCGGTCTGGCCGCGGAGGAAGCCCTCCTTGTCGGCGTCGAGGATGGCGACGAGCGAGACCTCCGGCAGGTCGAGCCCTTCCCGCAGGAGGTTGACGCCCACGAGGACGTCGTACTCGCCCAGGCGCAGCTCGCGGATGATCTTGATGCGGTCGAGCGTGTCCACCTCGGAGTGGAGGTAGCGCGTGCGCACCCCCGACTCGAGCAGGTAGTCGGTCAGGTCCTCGGCCATCTTCTTCGTGAGGGTGGTGACGAGGACGCGCTCGCCCGCCTCCTCGCGCCGCCGGATCTCGTTCAGGAGGTCGTCGATCTGGTTCTTGGTGGGCCGGAGCTCGACCTCGGGGTCGACGACGCCGGTCGGGCGGATGATCTGCTCGGCGACGTTCGTGGAGTTACGGAGCTCGAACGGCCCTGGGGTCGCCGAGACGAAGAGGAGCTGGGGCGCGTGCTCGAGGAACTCGTCGAAGCGGAGCGGCCGGTTGTCGAGCGCCGACGGCAGGCGGAACCCGTGCTCGACGAGCGTCTCCTTGCGCGAGCGATCGCCCTCGTACATGCCGCCGATCTGCGGCACCGTCTGGTGCGACTCGTCGATCAGGATGAGGAAGTCTTCTCCGAAGAAGTCGAGCAGCGTGTGCGGCGGCGTTCCCGGGGAGCGGCCGTCGAGGATGCGCGAGTAGTTCTCGATCCCGTTGCAGTAGCCGAGCTCCTGCAGCATCTCCAGGTCGTACTCCGTCCGCTGCCGGATGCGGTGCGCCTCGAGCAGCTTCCCCTGGGTCTCGAAGAGCTTCACCTGCTCCTCGAGCTCGTGCTTGATCTCGCCGACGGCGCGCTCGATCGTGTCCCGCGAGGTCACGTACTGCGTCGCCGGGAAGATCGCCAGATGCTCGAGGCGCGCGTAGATCTCGCCCGAAAGCGGGTCGAAGTGGGTGATCTGCTCGACCTCGTCGCCGAAGAAGGAGATGCGATAGGCCGACTCCATATGCGCGGGCTGCACCTCGACCACGTCGCCTCGCACGCGGAAGCGCCCCCGGCCGAGGAAGGAGTCGTTGCGCGCGTACTGGATGTCGACGAGCTTCCGCAGCATCACGTCGCGGTCGATCTCCTGGCCGATGCCGAGGGCAACCGTCTTCTCCCCGTATTCCTCGGGGGAGCCGATCCCGTAGATGCAGGAGACCGAGGCGACGATGAGGACGTCCTTGCGGGCCAGGAGCGCCGCCGTCGCCGCGTGGCGGAGGCGGTCGATGTCGTCGTTGATCGAAGCGTCCTTCTCGATGTAGAGATCGGCCTGCGGGACGTACGCCTCCGGCTGGTAGTAGTCGTAGTAGGAGACGAAGTACTCGACCGCGTTCTGAGGCAGGAACTCGCGGAACTCGTTGCAGAGCTGCGCCGCGAGCGTCTTGTTGTGCGCGATCACGAGCGCCGGCTTCTGCACCTGCTCGACGATCCACGCCATCGCCGCCGTCTTCCCCGTGCCGGTGGCTCCGAGCAGGGTCTGATAGCGGTCGCCGTGGCCGATCGAGCGGCCGAGAGACTCGATCGCCTCGGGCTGGTCGCCGGTCGGCCGGTAGGCCTCGGAAACGCGGAACTGAGCCATCACGCCATCGTAGCCAGCGCCTCGACGACCGCTCTGGAACCCTGGCGCTCGGGCAGCCGGACGGACTGGCTAGCTCAGTGCGACGAACGCCTCGCGGACTCCAGCGGTGTAGTCGGTCGGCAGTGACTCGGAGGTGTGGGGGACGACCAATACCTGGTCGAAGCCGGCGTGACGGAGCATCCGAGCGACCGCTGTCCGGGACGGCACCATGCGAAGCCGGTTGGAGTAGTTCTGCTTGTGCGGTCTGTCGGCGGCGACGCGGCAGAAGGAGCCCCTGTTCTTCAGGATGGTCGAGTCGACGAGGGCGACCTCGCGCGTCACGTCAGCGAGTCGCTCGAGGGCGAGGACCGGATGTTCGAGGTGGTAGAGGAGCCCAAAATAGAGAACCACGTCGAATTCCCCGTACCGATCCTTCGAGATGTCGTAAGCGTTGCCCACCTCGAACTCGAGCCCGTCCAGACCGATCAGCTCGCGGATGAAATGCGCTTGTTCGACGTTCTTTTCGCTCGCCTCGACGCCGAGGACTGACTTGGCGCCGGCGAGCCGGGCCTGGATCGACCAAAAGCCGCAGTTGCAGGCGACATCGAGCACCGTCTTGCCCTCGAGGGTCCCATCGCAGGCGGATAGCAGCGCCGGAAAGAGATGGGAATGCCGACGGTACTCACGCGAGCGGATTCCCCTCGAGGACTTGTGGTCGGCATCGACGTAGTGATCGCCGAAGCGGAAGGAGTAGTGCCAGAAGTAAGACTGAATCCGGCGCTCGATCTCGTCGGAGGTCAGTGAGAGGCCGGGCGCGAGTTGGAACTCGGCCGAGAACGAAGCCTCGGCTCGCCGAACCGCCTCGGCTCCTGGGGCCGGGAGGTACTCAAGCTCAGCCGGGTGGCCATTCTCCTCAGGTCGGTCCACTCTGTGCACCTCGAGACCAAGGCGGCCGAGGCCGCCCTTGGCGGCGGACGTAAGCGTTCGGCGGAGGCTGGTGGAATTCAGAGCAGGCACAAAAGCGCCAGCAAGTATAGGCGCGGATCGGGCCCGGGCAAGGGATGTGGCGCGTGTGCTGCTGGGCGAGAGCGAACTCCGGCATGAGCTTCATGCCATAGAGCCGCTCGCGCTAACCTTGGGGGCTTGCCGTGACTGTCGCTCTCCGAGGAAGCGCGGCCCCGCTCTTTGCCGTGGTCGCCTGTCTCGTGGCTTTGCCCGCGCCTGCCGGAGCGCAGAGTGCCGAGCCGCCGAACATCGTCCTTGTCGTCACCGACGACCAGCGCTGGGACACGCTCTGGGCGATGCCGACGGTCACGAACGAGCTCGTCAGGAAGGGCGTCAGGTTCAGGAACGCCTTCGCCGTGAACCCGCTCTGTTGCCCGTCGAGGGCGTCGATCCTGACCGGGACCTACTCGCACACGAACGGCGTCTGGTCGAACTCGGGAGATCACGGGCTAAGGCGCCTTCGACGACCAGCCGACGATCGCCACGTGGCTCGACAAGGCGGGCTACGAAACGATGTTGATCGGGAAGTACATGAACGGTTACTCGTCGAGCAACGTGCAGTTCACGTACGTGCCGCCTGGCTGGGATCGCTGGCTCGCCTTCTTCGACGGTCCCGGGTACTTCGCGTACCGGCTCACAGACGGCACCCGAATCCGCGAGTTCGGGCCTGGGCCGGACGAGGCCGAGTATTCGACGGACGTCCTCGGCGCGGAGGCGGTGAGGTTCGTCCGGTCGGCGTCCTCACCGTTCTTCCTGTACTTCGCACCCTTCGCGCCGCATTGGAGCGGCAATGCGTTTTCGGTGCAGCCAGCGCCGAGGCATGTCGATGCGTTCGCTGGGACTCCCTATACGCCGCCACCAAGCGTGAATGAGGCCGATGTCTCCGACAAGCCGCGGTTGATCCGCCGTCGCGATCTTCTTCCTGTCGAAAGGCTGACCGAGCTGCGGGAGGAACAGCTCGAGTCGCTGCTCGCCGTTGACGAGTCGATTGCCCGGCTGCTCGAGGGGCTCGAGGATTCCGGCAAGCTTCACAACACGCTCTTTCTCTTCACCTCGGACAACGGCTACTCGTGGGGCGAACACCGGCGGGCCGGGAAGCGCTTGCCCTACGAGGAGTCGATCCGCGTTCCCCTCCTCGCCCGCTGGGACGCGCTCGGCCTGCGCAGGCGCCAGGAGAACCGGCTCGCTCTGAACATCGACCTGGCCTCCACGATCATCGGCGCGGCCGGCGTCAGGCCTCGGGGGCGGGACGGGAGAAGCCTGCTCCCGCTCTTTCCCGGCGGCCCGGTTCCATGGCGCTCGAGATTCCTGCTCGAGTACCACGACCCACCCTTCTTCCCCTCGTACTGCGGCACGCGCTCCCGCCGGTGGAAGTACGTCCAGTACCGCACCGAGGCGGAGGAGCTCTATCACCTCTCCGTCGACCCCGACGAGCTTCGCAACCTCGCTTACAAGCCGCAGCACCGCGCGCGGGTCATGGAGGGCCGCGCTCGTGTGCGCCGGTCGGCCTGCCGTCCGCCGACGGACTACCACCCGCTCCCGCGGTGCTCGCTCACGGGCAGCAAGCGAGCGAACACGCTCCGCGGAACCCGGTGGCGCGACTGGATCTGCGCAGGCGGCGGCCGCGACACGGTTCACGTGACCGGAGGCGGCCTGGACGTCGTCCGTTGCGGCGCCGACCGGGACACGATCTTCGCTGACCGCCGGGACCGCCCGCACGGCTGCGAGCGCGTCATCCGGCAGTAGCGCCGGTCACTCCGTTTCCGACGTGGACCCGATCTGCGGAGGCTCGGGCTCCTCAGGCACTTCGGAGTCGTCGTCGAGGCCGAGCTCGTCTGCGTATGCGCGCGCGTAGATCTCCCGTGTCTCGAGGACGTTGTCGACGAACTCCTCGGTCTCGGGGAAGGGAATCTCCTCGCGTCCCTCGGCGAGCCACCGGTCCACGTTCGCCTGGCCCGCGTTGTACGCGGCCAGCGCCAGTCGCTGGTTCTCGTACTTCCGGAGCAGCCGGCGCAGGTAGAACGAGCCGTAGCGAACGTTGATCTCCGGGTCGTAGAGGTCGTCGACCTTGAAGCGCCGGCCGCCTGTGAGCTCGGCGATGCCCTGGGCAGTGTCGGGCAGAAGCTGCATGAGGCCGATTGCGCCCGACGAAGAGCGTGCGTCGGAGTCGAACTTACTCTCGCGGTAGATGACGGCCGCGAGCAGGGCTGCGTCGAGCTCGTACTGACGGGCGTGCCCGCGGACGATGTGCTCGTACTCGAGCGGGTAGCGCAAACGGGCGTACCAGTACGGCTTGGTCTCTTCGACGTAGAGAAACCCGACCGCCAGCGCGCCCAGAACCGCCAGAACGCCGAGAACTACCTTCATGTGGACAGGGTGGCCATCACACCGGACACGAACTGGTAGAGCTCGACGAGCGTTCCGTCGTTGACGTAGACGAAGTCTGCCTGCTCGACCTTCTCCTCCTCGGGAACGAGGCGCGCCTCGCGCTCCCGTAGCGGCCCGATGCGCCGGGAGACGCGGACCTGCGGTGAGGCGGTCACGACGACGACCTTGTCGAAGCGGGACTCGCCGCCGACCTCGTAGAGGAGCGGCACCTCGGTGACGCAGACCGCAGGCGGGTCGGGGCGGTCGGCCAGCTCCTCGCGCCACGCGAGATAGCGCGCGACGACGCGCGGGTGCAGGAGCTGCTCCAGCCAGGCGAGCGCCTGCCGGTCGGAGAAGACGATCTTCCCGACCTTCCCCCGGTCGATCTCTCCGTCCTCGCCGAGCACTTCCTCACCGAAGCCGCTCGACGACCGCCGCCTTCACCTCGGGATCGTCGCGCAGGAGCTCGTGCACGATCTCGTCGCTCGAGATCACGGCGGCCCCGTGCCTCGCGAAGGCGCGCAGCGCAGTCGACTTGCCCGCGCCGATCCCGCCCGTGATCGCGACCGCGACCGGGCGCCTAGCGGGCGTCGTCGTCAGGCTCGGCGGAGGCCTCGTCCCCGGGAGCGGCCTCTTCCTCGGAAGGAGCCTCGTCGGCGACCACCTCGTGGGCCTCGGGCGCGGGAATCTCAGGCTCGGCTACGGTCGGCTCGGCCTCGGCCTCGACTTCGACCGGCTCGGGCTCGGCGCTCAGCCTCGGGCTCGGCTGCGGCCGGCTCGGGCTCGGCTTCGACCGGCTCGGGCTCGACCTCGGGCGCGGCAGCTTCGGCCTCAGCCTCGGCCTCGGGCGCGGTCTCGGGCTCGACGGGGGCGACCTCGTCGGCTGCGCTCTCCACGAAGACCTCTTCGGAGAGACCGAGGTCGGGGGCATCCTCGCCGATGCCCGGCCGGGTGGCCTCGCCTTCTTCGACCCGCTTGAGCGAGAGCGAGAGACGTCGCCGCTCGGCGTCCATCTCGATGATCTTCGCGCGGAGCGTCTCGCCCTGCTGGACGACCTCGCGCGGGTTTTCGACGTGGTGCGTGGCAAGCTCCGAGATGTGCACGAGCCCCTCGACGCCGGGGATCACCTCGACGAACGCCCCGAACGTCACCACCTTCGTGACGCGCCCCTCGACCACGTCGCCCTGCTGGTAGGTGTCGATCACCTGCTGCCAGGGATCGGACTGGGTCTGCTTGAGGCCCAGGGAGATCCGCTGGCGCTCGCGGTCGATGTCGAGCACCTTGACGCGCACCTCCTGCCCGATCTCGAGGAGCTCGGACGGGTGGTTCACGTGGCTCCAGGAAAGCTCGGAGATATGGATGAGGCCGTCGATGCCCTCCAGGTCGACGAACGCCCCGAAGTCGACGATGTTGGAGATCGTCCCCTCGACGATGTCACCCGGCGAGAGCCGGTCGAGGATCGCCTGGCGCATCTCGCGCCGCTCCTCCTCGAGCACCGCGCGTCGCGAGAGGACGACGTTGTTGCGGCTGCGGTTCAGCTCGATCACCTTGCAGCGGAGCGTCTGGCTCATGAACTCGTCGAGGTCCTGGACGCGGCGGATGTCGACCAGGGACGCCGGCAGGAAGCCGCGCACCCCCAGGTCGAGGATCAGCCCGCCCTTCACCACTTCGATGACGATGCCTTCGACGGGCTCACCGCTCTCGGCAGCGCCTTCGATGCGCTTCCAGGCCATCTCGAAGCGGGCGCGCTTCTTCGAGAGAATGAGGCGCCCGTCGGCGTCCTCCTTGGTCATCACGAGCGCGTCGATCTCGTCCCCGAGGTTGACCTCGTCGGCAGGGTTCACCGAGCGGCGAATGGAGAGCTCCGAGACCGGAATGACGCCTTCCGACTTGTAGCCGATGTCGACGAGGACCTCGTCCTTGTCCACGCGGACGACCTTGCCGCTCACGACCTCCCCCTCGTTGATGACCGGGAAGGTGGCGTCGTAGTCGGGGATCAGCTCGCCGTCGGGACCACGGGTCCAGACGTCGTCATCTTGCTTTGGAATGTCTGCTTCGGTCGTCGTCTCGTTCGGAACCATGCGGGATCGCGCATTATAGCCAGCACTCCGTGAAAGGCCGCGACCTCCTCATACTGGGGGCGGTGCTCCTCATCGTCGGCTTCGCGGTGGCGGATTCCCTGCGAACCGACGAGGCCGGAGTGGAGACGCGCCCGACGACGACTGGGCCCGCCGGAGAGTACGACGACGAACGAGGCCCAGGACGACGACCTAGGCGAGGAGCCTTCCCGGTCGTGACCGGAGCACCAGGCTCGATCGTGGTTGCGGAGGCCGGCTCTTGCGCGATTCGGGAGTTCGACCTGCCCTCCGGGATCGAGTACCCGAACGTCGTCGAGCGCTCTACCTGCGAGCTCTGGGCGCTCCCGTGACCGGGAAGGTCGCGGTCGGCGTCGGAGAGCCGGTGGGCGACGCCGTTCCCTTCCGCTTCCTCGACCTCGGTTTCCCCGGCCGCGACCTCGGAAGCTCGGAGGCCGCCTTCGGGTTCCTGATCTGGAGCGATGACGGACAGCGTGCGGCCTGGTGCAACGGGCGGCTGGAGGGCATCGACCTCGAGCTCGACGGGCCACGCCGGCGTCTGCCGGACTGCCCCGCGGCGTACACGCCGGATGGCGAGATCGTCTACGGCGCGCGGCGACCGGCTCTATGTCGAGAACCACCCACGCCTGCGCGCGTCGGGGAGATCACGCAGTCCACTTCGGGAGCGACGGCTCTCTGGCGGTCATCGTCGAGGCGCGCCGGATCGAGCGCTACGTCGACGGGCCGCTTACCGACGCGCTCGATCTCCCGGAGCGCTACGAGGGTCGCCTGCCCGTGCTCTCCCCCGACAACTGCTCGGCGGCCTTCCGCGCCGGCCACCGGATCCGGATCCTCGACGTCGGCTGCTCGACATTCGGGCGGAAGGGCGGCCTTTCCGGGCAGTGCGGCCGCCTGGTCTCCGGACGGCGACTGGCTCGTCGTCGGCGGAGCGCGACCGACCTGACCTTCCACGACCTCGAGTCCGCCCGCGATCCGGTCGTGTGGCCGAT
>CAVTCK010000008.1:0-89395 GCA_963733155.1 uncultured Actinomycetes bacterium | reverse complement strand
CGGATCACCCACCAGGAGACGTCGATCTGCAAGCGGCCCAGGCCGTGCCGGGCGGAGGCGGGGAAGGCGTGGTGGTTGTTGTGCCAGCCCTCGCCGAAGACGAGGAGGGCGACGAGCCAGTTGTTTCGGGCCTCGTCACGCGAGCGGTAGTCCCGCCTCCCGAACATGTGGCAGATCGAGTTCACGGAGAACGTGGCGTGCTGGTAGAGGAAGATCCGGATCAAGCCGCCCCAGACCATCGCCTCGACGCCGCGCTGCCAGGTGCCGCCGACGAGGAAACCGAGCAGGAACGGAAGCCCGAGCGTCAGCACCACCCAGAGCAGGTAGAGGCGGTCGATCCAGACGAGCAAACGGTCCTCGTAGAGGTCCTTGCCGTACTCGCGCCCCTCCTCCATGCCGAGGTTGGCGAATAGCCAGCCGACGTGCGCGTGGACGAAGCCCTTGACGGCGCCCAGGGCGCCCTCTCCATGACCGACGTGCGGCGAGTGCGGGTCGCCCGGCCTGTCCGAGAGGGCGTGGTGCTTGCGGTGGTCGGTGACCCACTGGATCAGCGGCCCCTGCATGGTCATGCAGCCGAGAACCGCGAGGGCGCCCTTCACGGGCGTTCGCGCCTCGAAGCCCTTGTGCGTGAAGTAGCGGTGGAAGCCGATCGTCGTCCCGAACGCGCAGACGACGTAGAACCCGACGAGGATGGCGACGTCGACCCAGTGAAAGGCGACTCCCCAGAGCAGCCCCGCGGCACAGGCGATCCCGAGCGGCGGGACGACGACCGCGATCAGCGTCACGACCTGGCTGATGCGGCTCGTGCGGGGTCGGACCGTGCCGACGCGGGTGCTCACGTCGTCGGCGCGCGCGGTCACGTCGCAACCCACGTCTCGATGCGCTCCGAGGCGAGGGCGGCCCAGCGCCCGGCCCGGGGGAGCGGGACGACGCCGAGCGGGGTGCGCAGCGCGAGGCCGTGCAGGGCGCCCCGGACGAGCCGGTAGCTTCCCTCGACGCCCAGCCGGCGCGCCCGCTCGAAGCCCTCGCGCGAGCTCGACGGGCGCACGCCGGGGACTCCCGGAAACCAGCCGTCCAGCGTCCCGTGCACGACGTCGAGGCGCTTGCCGCGCAGCCGGTTGAGCCGGATGCGGTCGGGCAGCCACGGAGCCAGCCCGAGCACGCCCTCGACACCCGGGGCGTCGGCGCTCTGCACCGCCACGGCCCCGCCCATCGAGAAGCCGAGCAGGAGCGTGCGCGCCGCGCCCGTCTCCACGACGGCGGCCCGTGCATCCTCCTCGCACCAGTCGAGCGAGCGCCACGACTTGACGCGATAACGCACCTCCGAGAAGGCGAGCGTCGGGAAGCGCCGTGCCAGGCGGCTGACGAGCCACTCGAGCGAGGCGCTCCAGGTTCCTTCCACCGGGGAGGCCTGGCCACCGTTGACGCAGACGACCGCAGCGCGGCCGGTCGGGCCCGTCAGGCGCATCTGCGCGCCCGTCGAGAGGTCGATCACCGTGCTCGCCATGCGGTCCAGCCTGCCAGGACGGCGAACGAGAGCGCGCCGGCGGCGACGCCCGGCTTGCGCGGCCCGAAGACGGCCGCGTCGCCCAGGTCGTAGAGCATCCGCTGCGTCGCGGCGGCCCTCGTGGGCGCGAGGGCGAAGGTGAGCGCGTTGCCGACGTCGCGCAGGCCGATCGCACGCGCGGTCTCCTCGTCGGAGCCCATCATGCGCGCGAGCCGGCCGGGGGCCACCAGCCCCAGGAGCCCGAACGCGAGCGAGCCGCCTGCGAGCACGGCTGCTCCGGCCCGGACCCGGCGGGTGATGCGTGCTCGAGTTGTCACCATGTCGACCTCCAAGTCTGGGGGATTCGTTCTCTACCCGTCGTGTGGTTCGGAGGAACCCGGCCGCGAGGCCGCGCCGGCTGCCGCATCCGGCGCGGCCTCGTATACCCACGGGACGCCGGGCTACGCGGCGACGCGGGCGAAGACCTGGGCCGTCCCCAGGTCGATGCCGGCGCTGAAGAAGGTGACGCCGAGGCTCGCGTTCAGCGCGCCTGCAGCGGCCTCCGTCAGCGAGGCGTCGACGTTCTTCACGCGGACGTGGCGGCCCTGGCTGATGATCTTGGCCCTCGAGAAGTCGAGGTCGAGGATCGCGACCCGGGCGGCCGGGTTTCCGTTCACCTCGGCGGTGAGAGTGGCGCTGCCCAGCTTGATCCGGAAGTTCGTCAGGAGCAGCGACTTGCCGTTGTTCGTGTTGACGAAGTTGATGCCTCCGGAGTGGTCGATCGCCCCGGTGAGGGCCGACAGGTTGACGCTCCCACCGGTGATCGGGAACGAGTAGCGGACGGAGAGGCCCTCGTCCTTCTGGAGCAGCTGGAATCCGGTCGGTCCCACCGGCTGCGGCGAGATGCCGTTGTCCAGCAGCACCTTCGTCGTCGCCGGGTCGGTGACGAACTTCGTCTTGTCTCCGACCAGCCGGACCGACGAGCCCTCTGCCGAAGCAGCACCCGCGAGCACGGCCGTGAGCGTGAGCACCAGCGCGAGAGCGGGAAGCAGAAGCCTGAGCGGGGACTTGCCTTTCATGAGTGTTCCTCCTTCGTAGGGGAAGAGCGGTGTGCGTGGAACGTTATACAGATCTGTAGAGATTCTGTCAAGATTATGAGGAGTTTTTGTGCAATCATCGTCTCGGTTCTGTAAGGTCAAGGGATGGCCGAACCCGGACATCTGAGGATCGGGGAGCTGAGTCGCCGCGTCGGCGTGAGCCCCGAGCTGCTCCGCGCCTGGGAGCTTCGCTACGGGCTCCTGCGCCCGACGCGGTCGCCCGGGGGCTTCCGTCTCTACTCGGCGGCTGACGTCGCACGCGTCGGCCGAATGCGCGCGTACCAGGAGCAGGGGCTCTCGGCTGCCGAGGCCGCCCGGCTGGCGAATGAGATGGTTCCCGAGGACTCGCCTGCAGACAGCCCGGCTGCGCCCGATCGTAGCGAGCTCGCCCGCGCTCTCGAGCGTTTCGACGAGCCGGGAGCCCAGGCGGCGTTCGACCGAGCGCTCGGTGCGCTCAGTCTCGACGCGCTCCTCCGCGACCTCGTGATCCCCTATCTCACCGAGCTCGGGGATCGCTGGGAGGCGGGCAGCGCCACCGTCGCTGAGGAGCATTTCGCCAGCAACTTCCTCCGGGGTCGCCTGCTCGGTCTCGCGCGGGGGTGGGGGCAGGGCGCCGGCCCTCTCGCCGTGCTCGCCTGTGCGCCGGGGGAGTTGCACGATCTCGCTCTCATCTCGTTCGGGCTCGCCCTGCGCGCCCGCGGCTGGCGCATCGCCTACCTCGGGCCCGACACGCCCATGGGCACGCTCCTCGAGACGACCCGGATGCTCGGGCCGCAGCTCGTCGTGGTCAGCGCGACCACGCCGCAACGTGTCTCGCGTGTGAGCGACGAGCTCAGGACGCTCGCGCAGGTCGCGCCGCTCGCTCTCGCCGGCGGGGGGCCGAAGCGCGCGCTCGCCGAATCCGTCGGCGCCGGCCTCCTGGAGGACGATCCTGTCACGGAGGCCGAGCGCGTAGCGACTTCGAGGGTCTCACACTAGGAGCTCAGGCCACTCCGCCCCGCCCCTGCCCCTGGGAGGCTGCCGGTGTGCCTCTCGGTATGTACGCCACGCGGCCCGTTACCTACGACGCCCGCCCCTCGGCGCGCTGATGCGGACCTCCCCCGCCTGAGGCGTCACCGCGAGGCCCTCCGGATGACGGATCCCGGGAGGGACGTGAAACAGTCGGTGACCAGGGACAGGACGGGGAGGCCCGCGAGTCCCGCAACGAGAGGCCCAGCTTCAAGCCGACGCCCGGACTCGAACCGGGGACCCCTTCATTACGAGGGAGGTTCCAGCCCGTGACGGCGTGTCCTCGAGTGAGCTGTCTCCCTGCTCATAGGACGGTTTTCCGTCAGTCTCACGGCACTTCTGCGTACGCTAGATAACGCCGGTAGCTCACACATTGCTCACACCAGAACACCGGCCTGTCACGCCGGAGGTCGCGGGTTCGAGTCCCGTCGCTCCCGTCTCAGAAATCGCTGCACACAAGGCCTTTCTTCCGGTTAGACGGAGAGGTGGCCTCGCCCAGCCACTGTTTGGCAAGCGCCTTGGTAAGTGCTCGGTCGGAAGATGCCGCGGTTGCGTCCAAGATGACCGCCCGCTTTGCAAGCCGGAGATCACCGGTTCGATCCCGGTACGCTCCATCGCTGAAGAGCCGAAACGGGGCGAAAATCCCCGCAAATTGCACCTTGCTACGCTCGGGATATGGGAAGCGGAAGCCGGAAGTGGCTTGAGGTACCGGCGGGCCTCGCCACTCGGATCCTGGACCATCTCGTTGGCCAGGGCGCTCTTGAAGCAGCGGTCCCTCCGGCGCTTCCGAGGTCTGGCGCCTCAAGCTGTCAGACGCCACGTTCACTCTCTACAAGAACGGGACCCTATATAGCACGGGCTCTCCGTCAGAGGGCGCCGCAGTCGAGGAAGCGCGTACCTACATCGATACCGTCCTACCGCGACGGTTCGTGCCGAGTGAAAGAGCGATCTGGATCGGATTGGACGAGAGCGGAAAGGGCGAGCTCGTTGGTCACCTGACGCTCGCTTGCGCGCTTGTGCCTGGAACCCTGCTCCAGACGTCCAGAGACTCGTCGAGCTCGCCGAGACCAGAGAGGAAGCGCTCGAAGGGTTACTTCGACCGGCTGTTCACCCAGCTCGACGCGCTGAGGCCCCGAGGACTCGACTTCGTCATCGAGAAGGTGCCGCCGCGCGAGATCGATCGCTACAACCTCAACCGGCTCCTCGACGTCATCTACCGGCGAATCCTGAGCACACTCTTGGAGCGTGCCGACCCGAAGACTGCCGGATCGTGGTGGACAACTAGGTGTCGGGCCGAAGCTTGATGGCTATCTGAGAGTCATAGAGAGGCGCGGAGCGGAGATGATCATCGAAGCGGGCGCCGACGATCGGTACCTGGAGGCTCACGTCGCTTCGGTTCTCGCCAGGCGCGAGCGTGAGGGTGAACTGCAAGCGATCAACAGCAACGAGGAGTTTCGCGTGGATGGCTTGTCCGTCGGCACCGGCAGCTCCAGCAGTGCACAAACTTCTTCTTCGAGGTCGGGCCCGCGCGCACGACACGTGTCGATGCCCTACGGGACCGGGTCACCCCAGCTATCACTGCCTTGGTTCAAGGCACCATCGTGACAAGCAAACCGACGACCACGGAAACGCCGACTGCGAGTCCCCAGACCCCCAGCTCGAGCCTCTTGTCAACCAGAAAAGGCATGTGGAGCAATCCGAGAACGTGAGATGGGAGGGCGGCGAGAAGAAGCATGATGGCGGCCCAGGTGAACGGGGCGATCAGGATCCAGGGAAGCGTCTCGGGCTCGTCCTCCGTTGGGCCGATCGCCTCGGTGCTGCCCTCGCTGCTTCGCTTCTGTCCTGCCGGGAGGGGGGCTTCCGGCTCCGCAGCGGGTGGAGTCTCGGGCTCCTGCGCCGACCGGCTTTCGGGCTCGGCCGCCTGCGCCGCGGGCTGCTTGTCGGGCTGGTAGAGGGGGTACTCCGACCAGAGCTCGGTGAGCGGCTCCTGCGCGGGCGCCCGCGGGGCGAGGCAGAGGGCCAGCAGGGCAAACGCGAGGGGAAGGCCGAGCTTTCGCCTCATCGGATCGTGAGGGGGGTTCCGACCGGCATGAGCCTGCCCAGCCGCAGTATGTCTGCGTTGCGCATGCGAATGCAACCGTGCGAGACACGTCCGGGTAGGAGCTCGGGCTCGTTCGTCCCGTGGATGCCGATGAAGCCGCCCGCGGGCCAGTCCGTGAGGACGGCGGAGCGGGCGCTCGTACCAAAGGCGAGCGGGCCGTAGAAGGCACTCTGGTAGTGGGTGAGCTTGTTGCGGATGTAGAAGTCCCCTGCGGGCGTCGGCCACCGCACGCTCCCTACCCCGACGGGCGCGCGGAAGAGGGTCTTCCCGTCGCGGTAGAGGGTGGCCGTGAGCCTCCCGCGGTCGACGACCAGGTGTGTCTGCACGGTCCCGTAGCCACGGAGCGCGCTCCGTCGGACCCAACCGGTCGTGTTCGCCGGCAGGACGGGCAGGCGCACGCGCACCCACAGGCGCCCGTCGCGTCCTCGGCGCGCTCGAGCACGAGCACGATGTTCTCCGTCCCCTCGGGCGTGTGCCTCTCGAGCCGGGCGACCACCAGGGCCTCGGCATCAGGGGCGGCACGGGCATGGGCCGCCCGCCGCAGGGGCGCGAAGAGCGAGCCCGCCTCGTGGGCGGCGAGCGGGCGCGGCCTCGGCACGGGGAAGGCTGGCGCGGGTGGCGGGCAGGGCGGCGGCGCGTTCCTTCGCCCGTTCGCCGCCCGCGCCTTCGCTTGCAGCTACCGGCTCGGGCTCCGTCAGGGCGAGCGCGGCCAGGATGAGGGTGCTCGCGAGCCCGCCGCCAAGGACGGCCAAGAGAGCGAGGGCGAGCACCTTCCGCACGCCGCGCGCAGCCGCTCAGCCGGTGTAGCTGGGGTCGCCGGAGGCCTCCATGACCGGGCTACGCACGATGAACCTGGTGGAGGCGACGAGCTTGAGCACCTGCGCTTTCGGTCTCGGCTCGTCGAAGGCATTCGGCGAGGGAGAGGCGCCGACCAGGTAGCGGATCCAGGCTGCGTGGCGGGCCTCGACCGTGTGGATGGAGAGGGCGGCCGCCAGCACCTGGGGCGATTGCACGAGCGGCGCCTGCCCCTTGTAGGCGGCCGTGCCCAGGTCCTCGAACGCGACCGCCGTGCGGAGAAAGGCATCGCCCTCCTCGGTCGTTCCGCGGAAGTCGAAGAAGGGCTTTTTCACCGCCTTCTTCCCGAGCACGTCCCGGAGCGCCTGCACGTGCGCGCGCTCGACCGCGCCGATCACGCGCGCCGCCTTGCGCGACTCGCCGCCCAGCGCCTTGCGCCGCTCCGCCTCCGTGTAGAAGTCGGCCTGCAGGTACTCGAGCACGAGCGCGTAGTTGAGGATGGCGGTATCGCCCTTGCTCTGCGCCTGCGAGGTTGAGGGGCGGGCGAGCGCGGCCAGCGCGGCCCCGCCGGCGAGAAGCGTCTTGCCGAGGAAACCGCGGCGCGAGTTTCCGCCCGCATCCTCGGCGCTGGGCAGGCGCGCGCACGCCTCGCGAAGGGAGCCGTCACGGTCGAGCTCTGCGAGCGTCAGGTCGTCGCCATCGAGCTGCGTCAGGTCGGGATGCATACGCTCTCCTCTACGGTGCGGGCAGGAAGCCGGTCGCCTGCAGGGCGGCCTCCACCTGCGCCTTCGTCATCGGCTTGTCGGTTGCCTCGGCCGCGGGTGTCTTGCCCTGGATCGAGCGGATCCAGGCGGCATGGCGGGCGTGCACGGAGACGATCCGCGCCGCCGCAGCGAGCGCCTCCCTGGTCAGGTTTGGTCCCTGCCCGTTATAGGCGGCGACGCCCACGTCCTCGAGCGTGACGGCGGTGGCGGCGACGCGCTCGGGGTTGCCGGTCGCGTTCCCGAAGTCGAACGTAGGCGGCTCGGCGGCCGCGTCCCCCAGCGCCTGGCGGAGGAGATCGACGTGCGCCTGCTCCTGCCCGGCCACCGTCGTGACGAACTCGCTGAGCTCGCCGGCGAGCGAGGCCCGCTCGCCGGCCTCATTGTAAAAGGCGACCAGGAGCTCCTCGAGCAGGAGAGCGAAATTGAGGATCTCCGCGTCCTGCGCCGGCGAGGGCGCCGACAGCGCCAGGCGCGGCAGCCCCGCGATCACGACCCCCCCGACGGCGATCGCCTCGCCTGCGAGGGCGGCGCGCTTCAGGAACTCATCGCGTGAGTTCGCGCCCTCGGCGACATCACCGACTGAGCGTTCCTCGTCGACGAACTCGGGTACGTGCTCTCCCATCCTGGTCCCCTTCCCTGGGCGACGGCAGGCTCCCACGCAAATCCCGGGCACCGCCCGAGTTTGAGCCTCGGAGTGAAGTCCCGCCGCAGCCATCGATTGACCCGCGCCGTCGCCTACGGCGCCGAGCCCGAGTCTAGCGCTCCCAGTAGGCCCCTACTAGGGCGGCGGAGCCCTCTAACAGGATTTTCCCCCCGATTAGCGTTTCGCGGCTCTGGTGCCGTCGCCTCTTCTGGCCGGTTCGGGGCCATTCGGGCAGGCCGGGGCGAATTCACCCGAGCCGAGGCCGGTTAGGGCGAGGGCGCCGGTCGGCCCGGGGAGACGTCGCATAAGCCTTCATCTTGGCCGCTGGTGGGTCAGAGGATCTGCGGCCGGGGCGTTCTCGGCTGCGGTTCGAGCTCGCCATTCTGGTAGCGGGCCAGCTCGGCGAGGAGATCCTCGATCTGGGCCTGCTTCTCCGCCACGACCGCTTCCAGGTGGGCGATCATCTGCCGGGCGCTGCGGTTGCTCGGCGCGCACGTGGGAGCCGTCGCCGTGGTTGCACGGCTTGCAGGCGCCCTCGAGGTTGTCGAGGGCGAGAACAGGTGCGGGTGCGTCGAGGACGGCAGCTTGTGATGGGCCGTCTCGGCGATCCCGCGGCACCTGGGGCCGCGGATCATGCACACTCGAAGATTGCCCCGCTGAGCTCGCGGCCGGCGTCCGTGGCGACGAGCGCGTCCCCGCGGCGCGCGGCGAAGCCGCTGTCGACGAGCCACTGTTCGACGCTCGGGGGGCGCCGGGTGAGGCTCCTCGCCGTTGGCCGCGGCGGTGCGGCGGTGCTCCCGTTCCCGCCCTTGGGCGCGCGGGCAGTTGCGGCAGCTGGCGCGGTGCTTCTCGAACTGCGCGATCGGCAGCGCACGCTTGTCGATCGGTCAGCGGTTCGACTCCAAGGAGACCGCCTAGCTGCGACGCGAACTGCCGCGCCGCCGACAACCGTGTAGACGGCCGGAACTCCGCGAGTAGCGTGGACAAGTGTCCGAGGCGCGGGAACGCGGCTTGTGCCATGCCTTCCGCCCGACGTGAGCGGCCATGCCTACCAGTGGATGAAGCTCGCGGCGCTCTGCGACGAGTTCGCCGAGATTGAGCAGCCAAAGGGGCGCGAGGTTGTCGGCTCGGACTCGTGACTAGAAAGCGCGGGTTCGGCGAATCTCGATCAGTTGCCTCCTTCGAGTTGTTGCTGACCTTCCTGATCCTCTTTTGTTATGACGGTGGTCCCTTGCTGTTCCGGGATTAGGTGTAGGGGCTCCTCTTGTTCGGTTGGGGTTAGTTGCCGACTTGCCTCGTAGAGGCGGAACGTTCGCAAGGGGTGAAGTAGCATTTCTCTTAGCATCGGGGTTGCGGCCTGCTAGGTCGTTGATGGCTGCTTGGCGCTTTCGTTGCTGAGGCGCGTCGCGATCTTTTCGACCTCGCGGAGGGTCTCCTTCTCTTCCTTCAGGTTCTCGTCAAGGAGATCGACGGCCGTTTCCTCGCCGAGCGCCTTGGCCATGCGCCGAGACCCTCGTATGCGGCGATCTCGTAGTTTTCCGTTCGCGCCGCCGCACCAACATCGACGATGTCGATCAGGAACGAGGAGCTCTCTGCGACCAGCTGGTCGTGCTCCTGCTTCAGGCCCTCGAAACCGACGCACTTCTCTTCCTGCGCCTCCTCATCCAGCAGCTTGAAGACTTGCTCGACCTTTGCGACGTGCCCGCGGGTCTGCTCCAGGTGACTCTCGAGACCGCTTCTGAATTCTTCGTCCGAAACCTCATCGATGAGCTTCGGCAAGGTCTCCTGGGCGAGCTGCCGCTCGACGTAGAGAATGTCGCCGAGTTCGTGGAGGAACAGGTCTCGCGGGGTTGTAATCTCTGGCATCGCGTCCTTTCGATTGGGTTGGCGATGACCTCTACCCGGTAGACGCGTTTCATAAGCCCCTCGCGGACACCTCGTGCGGTGACTCCGCCCCCTCGCGCTACCGGAAGGCTGGGTACGATCCGACCATGGTCGATCCGGTCGATTACGAACTGGTCCTCAAGTATCCGGACCGCGACGAGCCGGAGCAGTCCGACTTCACGACCTTTGAGGGTGAAGTCGAGGTCGGCCAAGTGCTGACCCTCCCCGAGAAAGGCGAGTGGCGCGTCGAGGAGATCGAGCGGTCGTCTGAGCTTCGTCTCCCGCGGCTTGTCTGCGTTCCCGCGTAGATAGGTACGGGGACACGGGACGGGGATGCCCTCCCCACCCCGAGTCCAGATCCCGGGTACGGTGGCGACTCACTGCCACGGCTGGAGAATCCGCGACAAGGCGGGGCACGTCACACCTTCGGCAACTACAGCTTCCTGCCCCAGTCTCGCAGCTGACCGGACGGGCGAGCCTCAAACTAATCGCGAAGCTTCTTCGTGTCGCGCGGCTCGAGGAACGGCTCGCGGTCCTCGCGGATCCCGCCTCGATCTGGCGGCCGCGCTGGAGCTCCGCGTTCAGCTCGGCGCCGAGAAGGACGGCGATGTTCGTGATCCAGAGCCACACCAGGAAGACGATTACGCCGCCGAGCGAGCCGTAGGTCTTGTTGTAGGAGCCGAAGTTGGCGACGTAGAAGGCGAACGCGGCGGACGCGACGATCCAGATCAGCACCGCGACGACGCCGCCCGGGCTGACCCAGCGGAACTTCGGATGCTTCACGTTCGGCGCCGCCCAGTAGAGGAACGCGAACATGAAGCTGACGAGCGCGATCAGGACCGGCCACTTCGCGATGTTCCAGACGTCACTGCGGTCTTGTCGATCCCGAGCACCTTCCCGAGCCTTGCTCCGCCAGGCCGCCGGTGAGGACGACCCCAACGGCGGTGATCACCAGCAGCACGAGCAGGACCAGCGTCGTGCCACACGCGTGTGGGAAGGCTCTTCCAGATCGGCCGCCCCTCCTCGACGTCGTAGATCGCGTTCGACGCGCGCATGAACGCCGCCACGTACCCGGATGCCGACCAGATCGCGAGCGCGAGCCCGACGATCAACATGATCCCGGCGGCACCCTGGTTCTTTTGCAGGTTCTCGATCGCGCTGGTGAAGATCTCCTGCGCCGGCCGGGCGCGACCTGCCCGAGGTTGTCGATCAGCGTCTGCGTCGCGACGCTCCCGATCAGCCCGAGAATCGAGACCAGCGCGAGCAGGGCGGGGAATACCGACAGGATCCCGTAGTAGGTCAGCGCCGCCGCCCAGTCGGTCAGGTTGTCCTCCTTGAACTCGAGTGACGGTTCGCTTCAGGAACTGCACCCCACGCGGGGCCGGGTAGATCAGTGGGGCTTTCCGCCTTCCTCGACCGTCCTGCGCGGTCGTTCGGCTCTCGTCGGTCTGCGCCATGAGGGATCAACCGCTAGTCGCCCGGCCACGTGCCGGTGGCCTTCTCGAACGTCCGCGCTCCGGCCCGGTCGACCGCGGCTTTCACGAGTCCGAAGATGGCTCCCTCCACCAGGGCGGCGGGGAGGATCTCTTTCAAGCCGTACTCGCTCTCCCTGGCCTTGGGCGGATCCTCCTTTTTGGAACACCCGCTTCCAGATCTGCTTGAAAGCGGCGCCCGCGAGGAGGCCGCCAAGGACGCTGAGAATGAGGCCGAACGGTCGGTAGAGGAGCTTCGCCACAGCTCTACCTTCTGGCGAGCGCCCAGAGCAGCAGGCCAGCGACGAGAGCCCCTACGGCTATCGCGCGGGCGGGATGCCCCCGAACACCTTGTGCGGCCTGCGCGGCAGCTTGACTCGCCTGATCCGGAATCGCCTCGCCTACCTTCTCCTGCGCCTCGGCGGCCTTCGTCTTCACCGACTCTTGCGTCTTGGCAGCCTTTCGCTTTACCTGTCCCTTGACGTCAGCCTTCTGCGCCAGCGCCTCGACCGTCTCGCCCAGCTCCTCGCGCGTCTCCTCGACTTCGCGGCGGATCTTCTCCGGCTCAGGTGTCTTTTGATCGCTCTCCATGGCCTCGGCTAGCTCCTCGCTGCTTTCGCTCGCTCCTTCACTTCCTCAACGTCTTGGCGCACGCTCTCCTTGGTCTGCTCCGGAAGCGGAGGAATCGCCTCCTCGACCTTGCTCTTGCCGGTAAGCGCGAGAACGCCCGCGAGTGCCCCATACCCGCCGCGACGATCAGAGCGGCAAGCCAGGCGTCCATCACCTCGGCGAGCGCCAAGATCAAGCAGGCAGTCAAAGCTCCAACCGCCATCAATCCGACCAGGGCCGCCCCGCCGAACATGCCCGCCCCGACACCCGCCGCCTTGCCCTTCTCGGTCATCTCTGCGCGCGCCAGCTCGAACTCCTTGCGCACTAGCGTGCTCGTTTGCTCCGAGAGCTGTTTGACCAGCTCACTCACAGAGCGATCGTTCGCTTCCGGCCGGCTCTCGCCTGGACTCGAAGTAGACCCCATTTTCCTTCCCTCTCAGTTCGCGTGCGGAAGCTTGTCTTACCCAGGGAGACGGTGAGAAAAACATCCGGCGTGGCTCATTCGCTCTCTCGGGCCGCGTCCGGCCAAGTGGATCTATCAGCCGGACGCCCGAAAGGGCACGGCGCTCCTGAGGAGCATGGGCCCTTACCGTGTTTCTCTTCGACCTAGCTCAGCCAGCGCGACTCCGACTAGAACTGGCCCTAGGCCGCCGGCTCCCGGGCTGCTCGCCGCGCTCGTTCATCGGCGCGACTGCCGACCTCGTTAGAGCGTGGATCCTGCTCGATGATCTCGTCGACTGCGACGATCTTCTCGACGAGCAAGAAGTGTTCGTTCTCCTCGATAACCCGCTCGATTTCGAGCCGTTGGTGGCCAGGAACCAGCATGAACACCGTCGGGCGAGAGCGTGCCCGCTCGTACTCGTCGTTCGTGAGCTCGATCGGTTCAATACACGTCGTGTCGCTGCACTCGCACAGGTAGTCGGTCGTCTTTGACCACGAGACTGCTTCGCCGAGTTCGTCGAGGCGCTCGTTCACTGCGCGAAAGAGACTTTCGTTCTTGGCGAGGCGTTCGTCAGAGGGAGACACGGCTCGCGCTCCCACCTTCTGGCCTAGGGTGCTTTTCCTCGTACTCCCCTATCAACGATTCGATCGCCTTGAGGAAGCCGGACGGAGGATCGCTTCGTTTACGGAACTCTGCACGCAGGCGATACAGGATCTTGAGGGCCTCCTCATCCACGTGCGGGTCTTGACTCCTCGGACCCATCTGACCGGGGGTCCGTCTCCAAGCGTGTCTCACCTCAAGATCAGAATCAGGATGATGATGATCAGGATCAGAGCGATTACGCCGCCCCCGATGTACATCGATTCTCCCTTCTCTTTGGCGAGCGAGAAGTTCCCCTTTACGCGGAACTCCCGCCCGCTGCATGGCTACAGCTCCCGCTTGAGCACCGTCGAGGACGTCAGATAGCCGGAGCGTGTCTCGCCCCGGCTGGACAAGGACGTTCGACTCAGCGACTAGCAGTGGCCTTGCGGCGACGCTGACCCCCGCTCCGGCCGCTCTTGCGCGTTGACTTCGGACGGGTGCTTCGCCCATCCGCTGACCCCGTCGACTCATGCCCGCGGCTGACCAGCTCATCAGGCAGGTCCCCAGGCCCGTGCCTTCGCCTCTTCTACGACGGTCTTGGCCTGGCGCGAAAAGGCGCGGCTCGTCGCCAGCGCGTAGATCCCTGCTCCAGCAGCCGGAAGAAGCAACCAGCGCGCCCTAGGCCTCGTCGTGTTCGTGTCCTTGCCCTTCGCGGCGTCCGCGACGTTTGCGAGCCGCTCTGCGAGATCGGTTACCTGTTCAGAGAATTTGTTGATATCGGCCATCTTGGGGCCCTCCAGTTTTCGATGCCTTCCTCCAAGACCCCATCATTCCCATCCGGCTGGCGTCGGAAACCTCGACCTGCGTCTCGATGCGCCTGCAAACGACCGACTGCAGAGGACTCGCCTGAGGTTTGCATACCTCCTGGAGGGGAACACCGGTTCCTCGTGAGCGGTTTCTGTATTTCGCGAGGAGGTTGATGTTGTTGTTGGAGCGAACGCGGACTGGTCTGCGAGAAATGCCTTCCAACGCTGCCTGGCTTGTGTCCCGGGCCCTGAGGCCTGCGGACGCGATCGGAAGCGCGGCCGAGTCCGCTGGAGCGGGTGCTCGCGACCGAGGGCGGAAGGTGAAGGCGGCGGTGGTCGACGCTGCCCCAATCGGCGGGGACTCGGTCGAAGTCCGGATGAGGCGTGCGCAAGACGCCGGGGAGCGTGCGCGGGAGGCCGAGGACAGGGCCGTGGAGGCCGCGCGGGAGTCGAAGGATCTCGCCGCCCACGTTCGCCAGGTGAGTGAGCGTGGCCGCGCCCGCCTGAAGCAGGTGGAGCAGGAGACGAGCCGGCAGGTCAAACAGCGCGTCGCCCAGGCGCAGAAGGCCGCCGACGAGTTCGTGAAGCAGGAACGCGAGGCCGCCGAGGCGGATGCCGAGGGGGAACGACAGGAAGTCCAGGAGGAGATTGACGACGAGATCGAGGATGCCCAGCGTGACGCCGAAGCGTCCCAGGAGCGAGCCGAAGAGCTCGTAGAGGACGCGACGGAGAAGCTGGCGGAGGCCAGGCGACTAGCGGACGAGGCCGCTGAGGCCGCGCGCGCCGCCGCCGAGGAGGCCAACCGCCAGGCGGAGCAGATTGCCGGCGAAGCAGAGCAGCAAGCGAGCGACGCCGAGGAGCGGGTCAACGTGGCCGAGCAACTCCGCGGGCACGCGGCGGCGACCGCGAAGCGCACCGCCCGCGAGCTCAGCGGGGATCTCACGAACGGTGGTCTGATGTCGTACAACAAGCCGGAGCTGGTCGAGCTGGCGGCCAGCATCGGCATCAAGGGACGGACGAACATGACCAAAGGCGAGCTTGTCCGTGCGATCACGAACGCGTCTCGCGCCAAGCGGTAAGGAGAGAAAAGCATGCTCAGCAGGCATAAAGCCCTGATCGGGTACACCGCCTACGTGATCGGGAAGCCGATCGTGAAGAAGGCGACCAAGAGGCGACTTCCCGGCAGAAAGAGCCAACAGGAGCGCGCTCTCGAATCAGTCAACGGCTCGCTCGATTCGCTAAGCGACGGCTTGGCGAAGAGCAAGACCCGGAAGGCTGGCTTGATGGCCGCCGTCGGCTTTGCCGGTCTCACGGCGGCGAGCGCCGGCATCTCTTCCTCCGCCGCCGCGAGGACGAGCGTGAAGGCTAGGGCCGTCAGGCCCAGCGCTTCGATCGACCTGACGCCGGCGCTCGACCCGCAGAGACGCCTGTCACATGGGGCGCTCGTCCAGGCATCCGTCCGCGCCCGCCTGCTGGGTGTCTCGCTCTTGAGGCTTGACGCGACCGTGGCGCTGGTGCCGGCCAGCCTAGCGCCTTCCTCCTCAGCGAACGTTGAGACGCCGACGCGCGCGTTGGGACGATCTCGCGGTGTTTCGCCGCGATCAGGCGGCTTGGCGGAGGCCGTCCGAAGCATCAACGAAGGAGCAGAGCTCCTCGCCGAAGTACGGCGCAACGGTTCTTGACCCACCGGGCGGAGGCGCGCCTGGGACTGCGGAGCGCGGTGTTCGATGACCACGCCTGACACCGCGTTTTTTCGGCGGCGGGTCGTCGGATGAGGGCAGACGCCGAACGGATGGCCGACATGTTGATGGCGCTCGTTGTCGAACCTAACGACGACTAAGAAATCTCTCGGCTCGGAAATTGGTGGAGAAGGGGCGGGAACTGCCGGGCTTCCCGAGGATCGCCAGCGGAGCAGGTTAGTCGTGCCGCCGCCGGATGAAGGCGACGGCACGTGAAGTCCTAACGACTTCCAGGCAGAAGCCCCGGCAGCGGCCTACCGGGGCTTCCATCGCCTCGCGTCTTTCAGGTCAGCGGATGACCCGGAACGTAAGCTGCGCCCCCGTCTCGGTTTGGACGACCGTCAATACGCCATGGGCGGTCTTGTACCGCCCGGTACCACCCGTGATCGCGAACTCTGTGGCTCATCTTCCTCAGTGAAGGTATGAAGCCCCTGCACGGTGATCTCGCCCTTCGGCAGCTCCGCCGTGGCGACGAACTGAAGCGTAAACGCCGTTCGGCTCGAATCGCACGACCGTGGCAACCCCGCCGTCGATGCCGACCTTCTGACCGTCGCGGAAGAGGTCCTCGGTGAAGATGAGCTGATCGCCTAGGCTCTCTCCCGGCTCGCCAAGATCGAGCTCGGTTTCCTGGATGGTAACCGCGGTAAGGCGGATGACCTCAACCTTCTTGTCCTCCCCAGCCGATGAGCCGGCCTGCGAGGACGAGGCGGACGCCGCGGGTAGGCTCGCGACCGCGAGCATGAGGATGGCAAGCACCCCTAGTGGAAGCCTTCTTCGCATGATCCTCCCTTTCATGACCCCTCAGACGCCTGAAAGAAGGGAAAGCGGGGGGTCGCGAATGCGCGGAGTCGGCGTTGCTATCAGCGGGGGTGCCTCAGTTCACCCCCCTGGGTAGCCGCCTCTACGAAGTTACTCCGCTACCTTCCGAAGTTCAAGCAGCCCCGCCACCTCCTGAACGGGACGTACAGAGCCCCGGGTCGGAAGTCCACCCGGCCTGCTCATCGAACAGCCCGTGTCCGGCGAGCCTGCCACCGCGGCAGCTGACCGCGAGAAATCCCTGCAACAGCCCGGAATGCGGATGAGAGGACTTGAACCTCCACGGGCTTTCGCCCACACGGACCTGAACCGTGCGCGTCTACCAATTCCGCCACATCCGCGCGGAAGGCAAGTGTAGCCCGCCTCAGAGCTAGCGCCGCGGGCGGTCTTCGTGCTCGTCGAGGACCGGGAGGTCGGCGAGGTCTTGCTCGACGCTCTTCACGAAGTCGTCGTCGGCCTCGTCGCCCTGGATGAGCGTCAGCTTCTCCTTGCGGCGCTTCCGGGAGCGCGCGGCCCACGCGTCGGCGCCCACGCGCCCGGACAGCCTTGGCCATTCCGCCCCTACGACGACGAGGACGGCGGCGACAAGAAGGCCGATCGCGATCCACCCCACGCCTTCATTGTATGCCGAACGCAGGAACGTCTCCAGCCGCTCGTTGAACGGCGCTCCCGTGCGCGGCACGCTGTGGCCGGCGCCCGGGATGACGGCGCGCTCGGCGCCCAATCGCTCCTCGAGGACGTCGCAGACCGCGTCGAACCGGGATGGTGCCCACCCGAGACGACAAGCTTCGGGAACGGCGCCGCGGCCAGGGTGTCCAGCGGGATCTCCGCCTCCCACGGCGGGCGCTCCACCATGAGGAGGCGTCCGCCCCGCTCGAGCTCGGGCGTGAGCGGATCGGGGAGCGAAACGTTCGAGCCGACGAGGTCGACGAACGCGGCGAGAAACGCACGCGGCTCCTCCGGCCCGTTGTCCCAGAGATCCGTTGCCCGTTCGATGAAGGCATCGACGGCCGAGTCCCCGACCGCGATCGCGAACGCCGGCGGCTCGATGACTGTGAGTGAGTGCACGTCCTCGGGGCGCCGCGCTGCGGCGAGCATGGACACGACCCCGCCGTAGGAGTGGCCCACGAGATGGACGCCGCTCTCGAGCAGCTCGGCGACGAGCCGGGCATCGACCTCGAAGTCCACGCGCTCGACGAGCGGTCCGGCGCCGAAGCCGGGGCGGTCGGGGATGACGAGCGTCCAGCGCTCCGCCAGCGGTCGTTGCTCAGTCCACGTAGCCTCACCGCCGCGGATGCTCCCGTGCACCAGGACGACCGGCGGGCCCTCGCCGAGCCGCGCGACGTGCACTTCAGGTGGTCGCCGGCGGTGGCGGCGAGGGGCCGCCAGGCTCGAGCTCGCCGATCACCACGCGCCGGAAAGCCTCGAACCCCAAGGCGACCAGCCCGGCGAGGATGAGCACTCCCAGCCAGTTGCGCAGAGCCGGCACCGGGCCCCAGAGCACCAGCAGCAGGAACACGCCCGCCAGCGCGCCCCACGCGAGCCCCGGGCGATCGCGGAGTGTCGGCCCGATGAACCCGCGAAACGCGGGAGGCGTAGCGGCTCAGCCCGGCAAGCCAGGTCCCGATGAGGATGACTACGCCGTAGACGATCAACGCCCAGGCGACCTCGCTGAGCAGGCTCGTGCCGATGATCCAGGCCGAGCCGACCGCATCGCGAACGGACTCACCCGACGCGAGGGCGTCGACGATGTAGTTGCCGACCACACGGCGAACGACCAGAAGCAGAATCCCCACGAGCAGGAGCGCAATGCCGACGTTGCGGAGCATCTCGCGGCGGCCGCGCGCCAGCCAGATTGCCGCCGGCGTAGCAGGCGAACGCGATCAGGATGACGAGCCAGCTCATCCACTTGATCGCCTTCACGCCCGTCTGGGCGGCCTCGAGCTGATCGGACTGGAGAAGCACGATCTGGCCCGAGTCGGGCGGCAGCCTCGCCGCGAGATTCTCCCCGAAGCCGAGCTCCTGCCCGATGTTGGCGATGAGGGTGTTCAGGTGCAGCGTCACCGTCCCCTCGCCGGTGGTGATGTTCCCGCGGGTCTCGTTCTCGAGCACGGCGAGCAGCTCTTGGTGCGTGACCCGACTGAGTTCTTCCCAGGTGGCCTGGACGCGTGGGCGTTGCAAGAACCGGTCGACCCCCTCGACGGCGGGCTGCCGAAGCGCTCCGGCGATCGGGCCGGCGAGGCCCTGCAGGTTGGTGGGAAGGCGTTGTCTCGAGCGCCGCCTGCGGATCGGCGTTCGCGTAGAGCTGGTCGACGATGTAGACGGAAAGCGCAGCGCGGACATCGTCGTCCTCGAGGACGTCCGAGCTCGTGCGGACAAACGCATCCGTGTCGAGCGCCTGGCGCCTTACCCAGACCGTGAGCGAGCCGACGAAAATGATCAAGCGTCCCGAGCGCGAAAAGCACCCAGGCCAGAATCGTGCGCGTGCGCGGGCTCACCCGCGGGATCATGACTGACCGGCGGGACGGAATCTAGCTGCCGACGAGCAGTCGCACTGCCCGAGCGAGAACGCGGGCTCCCAGCTCGCAGTGCTCGGGGGACGAGAACTCGTCTGGCGTGTGGCTGAGGCCGCCGCGGCTCGGAACGAAGAGCATCGCCGCCGGGACGTGGTGCGCGAGCACCATCGCGTCGTGTCCCGCCCCGCTCGGAAGGCGGACCGTCGTCGCCCCCTCCTCGCCGCGCCGCCTCCTCCAGCCGGTCCTGGAGCTCGGGGTCGAGCGCGACCGGCTGCTTCCTGTGCGTCTCCGAGAGCTCCAGGCCGAGCCCCTCCTCGGCCGCGATCCCCTCCAGGGTCGCGTGCACGAACGGCTCCAGGCGCGCGAAGCCGTCCGGCGTGGGCGAGCGGACGTCGATCGTCAGCTCCGAGGCGCCCGGGACGACGTTGAAGCCGCCCGGCTCGGCGGAGATGACGCCGACGTTGGCGGTCATGTCGTCGCGGGAACGGGCCTCATCGCGTAGAGCCAGCACGGCCCGGGCGGCTCCGGCAAGCGCGTCGCGCCGAGCCTCCATGGGCGTCGTCCCCGCGTGGTTGGCCTCGCCCAGGAAGCGGGCGCGAAAGCCCAGCATCCCCGTGATCGCGGTGACGATGCCGAGGTCGACCCCGGCCCGCTCGAGCACCGGGCCCTGCTCGATGTGAAGCTCGAGATACGCGCCGACCTCGTCGACCCTGTGTGCGTCCGCCAGCCGCGAGTAGTCGAAGCCCGCCCCGGCCATCGCCTCCGCGACGCCGCGCCGGTCCCAGTCGTCGAGGTCGCAATCCCCGCAAAACGCCCGGCTCCCGAGCATCCCGGTCTGTAGGCGCGCTCCCTCTTCGTCGTTGAAGGAGACGACCCAGAGCGGGCGCCTCGGCTCGACGCCCTCGGCCTTCAGGCGGCGAACGACGTCGAGCGCCGCGAGGACGCCGAGCGCCCCGTCGTAGCGACCGCCGCAGGGCACCGTGTCCAGGTGCGAGCCGACGAGCACTGCCTTCCCCTCGCCCGCCGACCAGCGCCCGAAGACGTTCCCGGCCGGATCGATCTCGACCTCGAGCCCGAGCTCGCCGAGCCGCTCCTCGAGCCAGGCGTTCGCGCGCGCGAGCTCCGGCGTCCACGCGAAGCGGCTGACGCCTCCGCGCTCGTCGCGGCCGATCTGCCGCCGCCGCCTCGAGGTCAGCTGTCAGGGACGACACGGCGCCTCCGGTACCAGCGGACGGCCTCGATCACTCCCCCGACGAGGAGCGCGACCGCGAACGCGAGCAGGAAGCCCTTGAGCGGCTCCTCCTCGAACGTGGTCCCGCCTAAGTAGCCGAGCAGCGCCGCGTACGTGCCCCAGATGAGCCCGGCGACGACGTCGAAGGCGAAGAAGCGGCGCCACGGCATCTCCAGCATCCCACACGAGAGCGTGACCGCCGTCCGGCCGCCCGGGATGAATCGGCCGATGATGATCAGGTAGCCGCCACGCGTCTGCACCTGCTTGTGGGCCCAGTCGACCTGCTTGCGGCGCTCGCCCTTGAAGAAGCGGTCGACGATGCGGTGGCCGACCTTGCGGCCGATCCAGTACGAGATGTTGTCGCCGAGGATCGCGCCCGCGGCGGCGCACAGGATGACGAGCACGAGGATGAGGTCGCCGCTCGAGGCGAGGACGCCCGCCAGGATCACCGACGTCTCGCTCGGGACGAGCGGGATGATGGCGTCCAGCGCCGAGATGACGACGAGGAAGACGTACGTCCACGGAGAGCCCGAGACGTGGTCGGTGAGCGACTCGAACATGCCTAGAGGCTAGTGGCCCTCCAGGCAATCCACGCCCGCTGTCAGTGGCTGTGCTCCGCCGGCAGGCCGAAACGGCGGGCCGTGCCCTCCTCGGCGTCGAACTGGATGAGGACGGCCTCCTCGTCGCCGACGACCCAGGCGTCATGACCGGGCTCGATCGTGACCACTTGCGGCGCGACGTACTCGAACGTGCATCCGTCTGCGTACTCCCCCTGGATGTGCCCGCGGGCGAGGAAGCCGATGTGGGCGTGCATGCAGTGCTCGCTCCGCACCGTCGGCCGCATGTGGGTCGACCAGCGGAATCCCGGCGGGTAGATCGCGCGCTTCACGCGGCCGTTCCCGGCCGCGACGATCTCGACGGTCGCCCCGCCGACCTCGCGGCGCTCCGCGCCCTCGATCGGCTCTACCAGCGGATCCACGGCGCCTATCGTAGATCCTCCAGGAGGTACTCGGTCTCGACGGCGACCGGGCGGTACCCGAGGCTCTCGTTGAGGCGGAGCATGGCGGCGTTCTCGCCGTCGGTCGACGTCTGGATCGCTGCGAGCCCGTTCTCGCGCGCCCAGGCGATCGTGGCCAGCTTCGCCAGGCGCGCAAGCCCGCGCCGACGAAGGTCCGCCCGCGTGCCGGTCATCTCGTTGGCGGCCAGGCCCGAGCCGGGTTCGACGTGGAGGAGGGCATAGGCGACGAGCTCCTCGCCGGCGAGCACGACGACGCTGCCTTCCTGCGAGAGCTGCGGGTGCTCGAGCGTGTCCGCGAGCCAGTCTTCGTACCGGAAGTCGTCTTCGGCGTATGTCGCGGGGACGTCGGCGGTGGCAGCGGCGTCGAGCGCGTGGAGCTCCTCCGTCCGATGGGCGACCGCTGCGAGCGGGAGCACCGAGAATCCCTCGGCCTCCTTGGCGGCCTGCAGCCCGGCCAGGCCGGACAGGTCCGCGGCGTCCAGGTCGAGCTGAAGCACGCGTTGCGTGCGAACCGGCTTGAAACCTCGGGCGACGAGAAAACGAGCGCCGTCCTCGTCGCTCGACCAGGACTCGAGCGAACGGGCGCCGACGTCCTCGAGATGCGCTCGGGCCGACGTCGAAGAGCTCGGTGCCGAGCCCGCGGCGGCGGTGGGCCGGGTGGATGAAGACCCAGAGCCCAGCGACGTCCTCGGCGCTCGTCGTCCACTCGAGGTGGGCTTCCGACCAGCCGACCACGTGCTCCCCGGCCACGGCAACCCAGCCGCGAGCGTGCGCACGCGCGGGTTGGCTGGAGAGCCGGTGGAGGACGCCGGCGCCCGTGTTCGCGTGCGGCACGACGTCCTCGTCGAGGAGCGCGGCGACGGCCTCGCCGTCTTCCGGTGCGAAGGGACGGATCACGCGAGGCGGTCGGCGGCGAAGGGGCCTGGATCGCCCGAGGCGAGCAGCCGCGCCATCCCGGGGGCCGTGATCATCCCGATCGAGGAGAGGCCGCCGATCACCTCGAGACCGTCCACGCCGCCGACCGGCCCCACCACGGGCAGCCCATCGGGCGTCATCGCACGGCGCCCGGACCACGAGGCGACGACGGGCACTCCGGCAAGATGGGGCGCCACGCGGACGGCGCGCTCGGCCAGGCGGCGAACCGTCTCCGGCCCCTCCGGCTCCTCCAGGAGCGAGCGGCCAAGCGACGTCCCGATGAGGCAGTGCCCGGCCGGGCGTCCGCCGAGGAGAAGCGAGACGAGCCCGGGCTCCTCGGCCGCGCCGGCGGCAACCTCGCCCAGCGTCGGGTCGGCGAGCAGAGGCCCCATCACTTCCTGCTCCGGCCAGGCGGCCTGCTCGATCGCGTAGGGCGGCGGCGGATCGACCCTGCCCGTCTCGAGGAGCCAGCCCCGCGACGAGGAAACCGGGAGGTCGGCGCCCGCCGTTCGCAGCAGGAAGCGCAGGCGCGGGCCCGAGGCGACAACCACTCGACCGCAGCGGACGACGCCTTCGTCGGTGGCAAGGCCCGTCGACCGCGCCCGCGTCGACCAGGATCCGCTTCGCCTCACATCCGAGCACGAAGCGTGCGCCGGCACGGCGCGCCGACTCGGCTGCCGCGGTCGTCGCGCCCATCGCGTCGAGCGTGACGCCACCCTCCACGACGAAGCCCCCGGCGAGATCGTCCGCGAGCCAGGGATCCTGCCGGAGGTCAACTTCTTTCCCGCCGACGGCGTCCGCGTAGGCGCGCGCATGCGCGAGCTCACCCTCCTCGACGGCGAGGAGGAGCATCGGCCACTCCTGCAGGTCGAGCGGCACCGGGCCTTCCTCTTCGAGCTCGCGATACCACGGGATCGCCTCGTCGAGGAGCCCGCCGATCCAGGGGGTGGGCTGGCGAAAGAGAAAGCCGCCGTTTCGCCCGGACGCTCCCGCACCGATTCCGGCTCGGTCGAGGACGAGAACACTTTCGCCGGCCTTGGCGAGGGTGCGCGCCGCCGCGCAGCCGGCGATGCCGGCCCCGACGACGACGGTGTCTACGGTTCTAGCTCCCGGTCGACTCCGTGCCTCCGGACCGCCACTTGCGCCAGAAGACGAGCCCGCCGATCGTCGCCCCCGCGGCCGCAGTCGCGGCCGCGACGCCGCCGAGCACCTTCTTGCGCTTGGCAGCCGTCTCGGCCTGCTGCTTCCGCATCTTCCGCTTCGCCAGCGGCTTGCCGAGCGTGTAGACGCCGTAGCCGATGAGTGCTTTCCGCTTGCTGAGCATGGCGCTCCTTTCCATCTAGCCTGGCCTCAAGCCTTGGCGGTCGCGCGCTTGCGGTTGGGGAGGTGGATGGCGCGGCCGAGCGCCAGGAGCCCGGCCTCCTTGACCGCCTCCGACAGGGTGGGATGAGCGGCCATCCCGTCGGCCACCGTCTCGACGGTCGCTTCCGCGTCGAGCGCGACCACGCCCGCCTCGATCAGGTCGGTGACGTGTGGCCCGACCATGACGATCCCCAGCAGCTCGCCGTAGCGACTCTCGTGGATCGACTTCACCCAGCCGACGGTCTCGTTCTGCATCATCGCCCGCCCGTTCACCGAGAACGGGAACGTTCCGACGAGGACTTCGTCACCGTGCTGCTCGCGTGCCTCGCGCTCGGTGAGGCCGACGCCGGCGATCTCGGGATCCGTGTAGATGGGCCGCGGCACCCCGCGGTTGTCCACGACCGCGTCGTGACCCGCCGCATTCTCAGCGGCGACCTCGCCCTCGCGAAACGCCGTGTGAGCGAGCTGCCAGTAGCCGGCGCAATCGCCTACGGCGTAGATGTGCGGGACGGTGGTGCGCCGGCGCTCGTCGGCAGCGATCCCCTTCTTCGGGTCGAGCTCGACGCCGATCGCCTCGAGGCCGAGGTCCTGCGTGACCGGCCCGCGACCCGTGGCGACGAGCATCAGATCACACTCCACCGTCTCCCCGGCGAAGTGCACGGTGAGGCCGTCGCCGGTCTCCTCGATCTTGTCGCACTGCGAGTCGAGGTGGACGGCGATGCCGCGCTTCTTGAACTGCTTGAGGAGCTCCTTGGCCGCGTCCTCGTCCTCCTGCGGGATGAGCGTCGGCAGCATCTCCACGATCGTGACCTCGCTCCCGAAGCGCTGCAGGATCGAGGCGAACTCGCAGCCGATGATGCCGCCGCCGAGGACGACGATCCGTCCCGGCACCTCGGTCTGCGCGAGCAGGCCGGTCGAGTCGACGCACCGCGCAGAGTCGATGCCGTCGATCGGCGGGCGCAGCGCGTACGAGCCGGTGGCCACGATCGCGCTCTTGAAGCTGACGTCCTCCCCACCCTCGACGGCGATCGTGTTCGCGTCCTTGAAGCTGCCGCTGCCGCGCACCCACTCGACCCCGTTGGCCTTGAAGAGGCCGGCGACGCCGCCCGTCAGCTGGTCGACGATCTTGTCCTTCCAGGCGTTTGCCGCCGCGAAATCGAGCTCAGGCTCGCCCACGTTCACGCCGAGCTTGGCGAACGTCTCCCCTGCCTCCTTGAGCGCGAAGGCCGTCTGCACCCACGCCTTCGTGGGGATGCAGCCGACGCGGAGGCACGTCCCCCCGAGCCGGTCCTCCTTCTCGATGCAGACGGTGGTCGCCCCGAGCTGCGCGGCCCTGATCGCAGCCGTGTAGCCGCCGGGGCCGCCACCCAGGACGGCGACGTCACATTCCATGGTTAGGCCCTTTCCTTCGAATCGCGTTCCTAACCGCGATCCTATCCGCGCACGGACGGCACGGAGGCCGGCACAAAGACGGGGAGGGCAGCCTGGGCCGCCCTCCCATGTGACCCGGGGTTGATCCGGTTCGTACGAAGTAAAGACGGCGTGCACCGAGACGGGGATCCCTCGAAAGGGTGACGACGGCGAGCATCGAGACGGGGATCCCTCGAAAGGGTGACGCCCCACGTGGCCAACTAGCAGTCTGTTACTTGGGGGGTCTCGCTGGCACCACTTACAGGTCTTGGGAGAGCTGGAGCCGGTTGCCGTCAGGGTCGAAGACGTCGAGCAGGCGGATCGTGCCCGGGATCTCGAGCACCGTGCCCACGCGGACGCCGGCGTCGCGCAGGCGCTCGGCCTCGGCCTTCACGTCGGCGACCTCGAGGGTCAGGATCGCCTCCTCTTCCCCGTCCCCGGACATGCCCTCGGCAATCGCCACCTCGGCCTGCCCGCGAACGAGCCTGGCCCAGCGATCGTTCTCGTCCACGTAGGCCTCGGCAAACCCGAGCCGCCCGCAGTAGAAGGTCCGTGCCGCGTCCAGATCTGTGACGCGGTACCAGATACTCACTAGTGCCCCTTTAGGTGCGGCTGCTGTGCGTCCGCGTCGCGGGGCGGGCGCGCGGTGTGCGGCGCCTGGAGGGGCACTTACAGCGCCAGGCCGGGCTCTTCGAGGAACTGCTTGACCGTGCGCAGGAACTCCGACGCCGTCGCGCCGTCGACCGTGCGGTGATCGCAGGTGAGGGTCATCTCCATGACGGGCCGGGCCGCGAGCTCCCCATCGCGGACGACCGCGCGCTCCTCGATGGCGCCGACCGCCAGGATCGCCGCCTGCGGCGGGTTGAGGACGGCGACGAAGCGCTCGACGCCGTACATGCCCAGGTTGGAGATCGTGAAGGTGCCGTCCTCGAGGTCCTCCTGGCGGAGCTTCCCGTCCCGCGTGCGCCCGACCAGGTCGGCGCGCTCGTTCGCGAGCTGGGGAATGGTCTTCGTCTCGCAGCTTCGGAGCACCGGGACGAGCAGCCCGTTGGGGACGGCGACGGCGATGCCCACGTTCGCCGTGGGCATCAGATGGACCTCTTCGCCCGCGAAGAGCGCGTTGACGGCCCGGTGGCGCATGAGCGCTACCGCGCAGACCTTCGTGAGGATGTCGGAGTAGGTGGGCTTGGCCTCGCCCTCGCTCATGCGCGCAACGAGCCCTTCGCGAAGGCGTACAGCCGCCGTCATGTCGGCCGTCATCGTGATCTGGAACGCCGGCGCTTCCCAGGCCTCCGTCATCCGGCGGGCGATGGCCTTGCGGATGCCGGTCAGGGGAACGACCTCGACCTCGCCGGCGGCCGGAGCAGGAGGAGCCGCGGCCGGAGCCGTCGCCGGAGCGGCGCCCTTCTCCGCCCGCTCGACGTCCTCGGCGACGATGCGCCCCTCGGGGCCCGTGCCGTGGAGCGACGAGAGGTCGATGCCGCGCTCCCGCGCGATGCGGCGTGCGAGCGGCGAGGCCTTCACCCGGCCACCGTCCTCGCTCTGCGCAGCGGGCGCCGGCTCGGGCTCGGGCTCGGGCTCCGGCGTAGGCTCCTCGGCGGACGCCTCGGCCGGTTCCGCAGCCTCCTCGGCCTCGGCCTTCGGCTCCGGCTCGGCGTCAGGCACGTCTTCGCCGGGCTCGCCGATGACGGCGATCGCCTTGCCAACCTCGATCTCCTCGCCCTCGCCGGCGAGGATTTTCAGCAGCGTCCCCGAGGAGTCCGCCTCGACCTCCTGCGTCACCTTCTCGGTGTCGAGCTCGTAGAGCGGCTCGCCCTTCTCGACCGTGTCGCCTTCGGCCTTGAGCCAGCGCACGATCGTCCCGGACTCCATGCCCTGGCCGAGCCGCGGCAGCGTGACCTGGCTGGACAAGCGTTACTCCCTTCCGACGGTCCGGCGAATCGCTGCGAGCACGTCTTCGGCGTCCGGGATCACGTACTCCTCCATGACCGGAGCGAAGGGGACCGGCGTGAACATCGCGCCCACCCGCTCCACGGGCGCGTCCAGGTAGTCGAAGGCGCCGTGCTGGACGACGGCGGCGATCTCGGCGCCGAATCCCATTCGGACGACGGCCTCGTGGGCGACGACGCAGCGCGTCGTCTTCCGCACCGAGCCGACGATCGCCTCCTCGTCGAGCGGGAGAAGCGTGCGCGGGTCGAGCACCTCGACCGAGATCCCGTCGGACTCGGCCTCCTCAGCCGCCTTCAGCGCCTCGTGGACGAGGCGTCCCGTGGCGACGACGGTCACGTCCTCGCCCTCGCGGTGCACGCGTGCCTTGCCGATCTCGATCCCCTCGATCTCGTCGGGCACCTCTCCCTTCAGGTTGTAGAGAGTTCGGTGCTCGAAGAAAACAACCGGGTTGTCGTCGTAGATCGAGCTCCAGAGGAGGCCGCGCGCGTCCACCGGCGTCGAGGCGAAGATCACCTTGATCCCGGGCACGTGCACGAACCACGCTTCGAGCTGCTGGGCATGCTGCGCACCGGGCGACCAGCCCGCACCGCCCTGCGTCCGCAGCGTCAGCGGCACCTTGATCTGGCCGCCGGACATGTACCGGTGCTTGGCGGCCTGCTGGACGAGCTGCTCCATCGCCAGGGTCATGAAGTCCTGGTACATGACCTCGACGATCGGGCGCATCCCCGCCACGGCCGCGCCGATACCGGCGCCGACGATCGCCATCTCGGAGATCGGCGTGTTGCGAACGCGATCGGGGCCGAACTCGTCGAGCATCCCCTGCGTGACGCCCATCGAGCCACCCATCTCGGCGATGTCCTCGCCCATGACGAAGACGTCATCGTCGCGGCGCATCGCCTCGCTCATCGCGTCGCGCACCGCCTCGCGGTACGTGAGCTCAGGCATAGACGTTCTTGAGCGCGTCCTCGGGCTTCGGGTCAGTGCCCTTCTTCGCGAACTCGACCGAGTCCTCGGCGATTCGTGTCGCCTCGGCGTCCATCTCCTCGAACTCCTCGTCGGAGAGCTCGAGGCGCGAGCGCAGGAGCTCGATCGGGTCGCGTGACTTGCGCAGATCGAGGATCTCCTCCTTGGGGCGGTAGACCTGCGGGTCGCCCACGTAGTGGCCCGAAAGCCTGACGCAGTCGGCGACCAGAAAGACCGGTCCTTTGCCGTCGCGCGCGTGCTTGAGCGCCTTCTTCGCAGTGTCGTACACGGCCTCGACCTCCTGGCCGTCAACGGCCATCGAGGCCATCCCATACGCCTTCGCCCGCTTCGTCATGTCCTCGATGGGCAGGTGCTGCTTGGCCGGCGTCGACTCCGCGTAGTGGTTGTTCTCGCAGACGAAGACGGCCGGAACACCCCAGAGCTGCGCGAGGTTGAGCGACTCGTGGAAGGTACCGATGTTGGTGGCGCCGTCGCCGAAGAAGGCGACCGCGACGCGCGACTCGCCGCGCATCTTGAAGGCAAGCGCGGCCCCGACGATGCCGGGGAGCCCGCCGCCGACGACTGCGTTCGCGCCCAGGTTGCCGTGCTCCATGTCGTAGAGGTGCATCGAGCCGCCGTAGCCGTGGCTGCAGCCCTCGACCTTCCCGTAGAGCTCGGCCATCACCTCGTTGGGATGAGTGCCCTTGGCGATCGTGTGCCCGTGGGCGCGATGGGTGGAGGCGATCACGTCGCCGTCCTCGAGCGCGCGGCACACGCCGACCGCCACGGCCTCCTGGCCGATGGCGACGTGGAGGAAGCCGGGCAGCTCGCCGGCGCGGAAGCGCTCCTCCACCTTCTCCTCGAAACGGCGGATGAGGAGCATCTCCCGAAGGAACTCCTTCAGGCGCTCGGTCGACACTGCCTGCCCCTTTTCTTCGAGGGTTGCCACCGCGCCGACAAGCTAGCAGTCCCAGGACGGTTCGACGAAAGTGAATAATCTGCGTCCCCGATGGCCCTCGCCGATCGCGTCGACGAGCTCGTCCGCGGACTTCCCCGCGACTGGGAGCGCGCGCGCCTGGAGCTGACGCTGGACGAGCCCGACGAAGCCGACCGCGCCGCGCTCATCCTGGCGCCCGCGACCCCCGGGCGCTCTGGCAAGACGTTCACCGTGCATGTCTACAACGGGCCCGACGGCGCAGGCGCGACGCCGGAGCTGACCCGCCGGGTTGTCTCCCGGCTCGACGAGGCCGGGATCCGCGGCCGCGTGCGCCTGGCGGACGCGGAGCGTCCTGCCCCGTCGCCGGCCGCGGCCCCTCCCGCCGAGCGACCGTCCCTTGCAGGCTCCTGGGACGCGCTCCTGCGAGCGGCTGCCGGCGGACTGGAGCGACCTCTACGGCGAGATCGAGCTCGATTCGACCGACTACCTCGACCGGGGCGCTCTCCTGCTCGCGCCGATCAACCCCGCGCGCGCCGAGAGCGCGGCCGGATTCCGCTTCCGCGCGGCCAGGCGAAAGGGCTACGGGGTGGCTCCCGTGATGGCAAGGCGGGCGTTCGAACGGCTCGACGACGAGGGTCTGACCGGCCGCCTGCGGGTCCTCCGCGTCCTCTCCGACACGAGCTCCCCCTTCTCGCAGGGGCCCGTGTGGAGAGAGGACGGGCGCGCGGTGTGAGCGAGCTCTCGGCGCCGCAGGTCTCCTGGAAGGCGATCGAGGAGGGCGCCGTCGTCCTGGCGTCGGACGGCTCCGAGGCTGCGCACGTGGTCGAGGTCGCCGGCGACCGCACGGCGGACATCTTCAGCGGTCTCGTCGTCACGCTCGGCACACTCGGAACCAACCGCTACCTCCCTGCCGAGCGCGTGGTTGCGATCTGGCCGCGGCGCGTTCAGGTCGACCTCGCCCCCGCGGAGGTCGCGTCGCTGCCGCCGTACGAGGAGCCCGTCGTGGAGCGCCTGCAGACGGAGGGCTTCTTCACGCGGCTGCGCCGCCGGCTGTTCCCTTAGAGCTCCTAGACCTGCGGGCCATTCTGAGCTGGAGCGGGACGAGCGGGAAGGCGGCCGCCTCCCGCACGTAGTGGCGCGGCGACGCCGGGGTGCGGGCGCCCACGACAGAGACCTGGACGCCGGGGAGAAGCGACCGGAAGAGGACGCCGGCACGGGCCCGGTGCCAGGAGGACGTGACGACGACGACCTCGCGCGCACCCAGCTCCCGGGCGTGGGATGCGGCGTTCGCCGCGTTCTCGGCGGTGATGCGGGAATCCGGGTCGCTCAGGAGGGCCGCCGCCGGGCCTCGCCAGGCCCTCCGCATCAGCTCGGCTTCGGGCAGCCTGGCCGGGTGCCGTGACCAGCCGGAGAGAAGCACCGCGTCGCCCTCACGCACGAGACCGGCGGCGTGATCGAGCCGCGCTGCGCAGATCGGGTGCAGCTCGTGGCTCCGCCCGTCGGAGTAGCCGAGGACGACGATCAGCCGCATGGCTTGCTCAGGCCCGGAGCTCGGCACCGAACTTCTCGGCGAGCGCGGCGACGATGCGCTCGCGGATCGCCCGGGCGTCCTCGTCCGAGAGCGTCCGCTCCGGCGACTGGAAGGAGACGTGGAGCGCGACGGACTTCTTCCCGTCCGGGATCGGCCCGCCTCGGAAGACATCGAAGACGGCCGCGTCCCGCAGCTCGGGCCCGGCCGCCTCCCGGGCGGCCTCGACGAGCTCGCCGGCGAGGACGTCCTCGGCGACGACGAACGCGAGATCCTGACGCACCGCCGGGTAGCTGACGACGTCCTCGTACTCGACGCGTTCCGGCACCTGCTCGAAGAGGGTCGAGAGGTCGAGCTCGAAGACGCCCCATGCGCCCTCGAGCAGCGTCGGGTGCAGCTCGCCGAGCCACCCGGCCTCGAGCTTCGCGGCCTTGCCGGGATGGAGGAACGGCAGCTGCGTGCGCTCGAGGCGAAGCTCGATGCCGAGCGCCTCGTAGAGCGTCTCGACCGCTCCCTTGGCCCGCAGGTAGCCGCCCGCGCAGACGGCGCCGAGCCGCCACCGCTCCTCCGGCAAGGGCTCGCCGCTCGGCAGGTAGACACGCGCGATTTCGAAGAGGGCCACGTCCTCGTTCCCGACGGCCACGTTGTGCGCGGCCGCGGCGACGAGGCCTTCGAGCAGCGTCGTCCTGAGGACGCCGTGCTCCGACGGTGAGCGGATCCGGTAGGCGAAGCGCCTCCGGCTCCGGGTCGCGCGCGACGAGGCTGAGCGTGTAGGCCTCGAAGAAGCCGGCGCCGACCAGCACGTCCTCGACGAGCCGCCGGAGGCGCTGGTCCTTCGAGAGCCGCCCGAACATCGCGCTCCGGAGCGGCAGCGTGAAGGGGATCTTCTCCAGGCCGTGGACGCGCGCGACCTCCTCGACGAGGTCGATCTCGCGCGTCACGTCGCGCATGCGCCAGGTAGGGACCTGCACGTCCCAGCCCGGGACGACGTCGAAGCCGAGCCGCTCGAGGATGTCCTTCTGCTCCTGCTCGTCGATCTCGATCCCCACGATCCGGTTCGCCCGGCCGGTGCGGTAGTGGACGACCGGCGGCTCCGGGAGCTCGCCCACGGCATCGGTGTCGCCCGTCCAGCGGGCGCCGGCGAGGTCGACGATCAGCTGGGTGGCGAGCCGGGCCGCGTGCGGCGCGAGGTACGGGTCGACCCCCTTCTCCCAGCGGTTCGACCCCTCGGTGCGAAGCGCGTGACGCTCGGAGCTCCAGAGGATCGCGCCCGGCTCGAAGTTGGCGGCCTCGAGCAGGACCGAGGTCGTCGTCTCGGTGACCTCGGTCTCGAGGCCGCCCATGATCCCGGCGAAGGCGATTGCGCCCTCGGCGTCGGCGATGACGAGATCGGCCGGGTCGAGCTTTCGGAGCGTGCCGTCCAGGCTCGTGAACTCCTCGCCGGGCCGGGCGCGGCGAACGACGATCCGGCCCCCGCGCAGCGTCTCGAAGTCGAAGGCGTGCAGCGGGTTCCCGAGGGCGAGCATCGTGTAGTTCGTGACGTCCACGACGTTCGAGATCGGGCGCATGCCGGCGGCGGTGAGGCGCGCCTTCAGCCACGGCGGCGACGGCCCGATCCGCACGTCGCGGAAGAGGCGGCCGATGTAGCGCGGGCAGCCCTCCCAGTCCTCGACAGTCACGTCCGGATGCTCGTCGCCGCCGAGCGGCGGCTCCTCGCCCGGCAGCGGCCGAAGCTCGGCGGCGAAGAGGGCGGCTACCTCGCGCGCGATCCCGTAGACCGAGAGGCAGTCGGGCCGGTTCCGCGTCACCTCGATCTCCAGGACCTCCTCCCCGAGGGGAAGCACGTCGCGCAGCGGCGTCCCCGGCTCGTACGGCTCGGGCAGGACGAGGATCCCGGCGTGCTCGTCGCTCAGCTCCAGCTCGGCCTCGGAGAGGATCATCCCGTCGGAGACGCTGCCGCGGAGCTCGGCCCGCTCGAGCGTCCGCCCGTCGGGGAGCACCGCGCCCGGCAGGGCTACCGCGACGGTCGCGCCCTCGCCGAAGTTCCAGGCGCCGCAGACGATCTGGCGCGGCTCCGCCCTCCCCCACGTCGACCCGGCAGAGCTGGAGGCGGTCCGCGTTCGGATGCTTCCCGGCCTCGACCACGCGGCCGACGAGGTAGCGGCCGTGGTTTCCGTCCTCGTCGGCGACACCGCGGTAGGAAATGCGCTCGACCTCGCCGGTCGCGATGGCAAGGCGGTCGGCGATCTCCTGCGTGGTCGCGTCCACGTCGACGTACTCGCGAAGCCAGGGAACGGGGATCTTCATCTCAGCTCAGAACTGCCGGAGCACCCGGAGGTCGTTCTCCCAGAGCAGGCCGAGCGCCGGCAAGCCGTGCCGGAGCATGGCGACCCGCTCGAGGCCCATCCCGAAGGCGAAGCCGGTCCACTCCTCGGGGTCGAGCCCGACGAACTCGAAGAGCGTCGGGTCGACCATCCCCGATCCCGCAATCTCGATCCAGCCCGAGTAGCGGCAGACCGGACAGCCCTCCCCGTCGCAGAGAAAGCAGCTGACGTCGGGCTCGAGCGACGGCTCCGTGAAGGGGAAGTCGTGCGTGCGGAAACGCATCTCCCGCTCCTCGCCGAAGAGCGCGCGCATCATGTGGAGCAGCGTCCCTTTGAGGTCGGCCATGGTGATGCCGCGGTCGACGGCGAGGCCCTCGACCTGGTGGAAGATGGGCGTATGGGTGGCGTCGGGCGTGTCCCGCCGGTAGACGCGGCCGAGGGAGACCATGTAGATCGGCGGCGGCTGCAACTCCATCACCCTGATCTGGGAGGGCGAGGTCTCGGTGCGGAAGAGCACGTCGCCGTTCAGGAAGACCGACTGCAGCGGCGAGCGTGCCGGGTGGTCGGCGGGGAAGTTGAGCGCGTCGAAGTTGTAGTGCGTCGTCTCGACCTCGCGGCCGTCGACGACCTGGTAGCCGAGCCCGAGGAAGATGTCCTCGACCTCGCGGCGGATCTGCGTGATCAGGTGGAGACGGCCGCGGGGACGCGCCTCGCCCGGAAGCGTGATGTCGAGCGATTCCTGAGTGAGGCGGCGGTCGAGCTCCGCGCGCTCGAGCTCGGCCCGGCGCTCGGCGACCGCCTCCTCGAGGCCCTCGCGCAGCGTGTTGAGGACGCTGCCCGGTCTCCGCGTCGCGAACGTCGCGGAGCGCCTGCTTCAGCTCGCTCTTCCGACCGAGGTAGCGGACGCGGGCGTCGTCGAGCTCGTCGAGGGTCGAAGCGCCCGCAATCGCGCTCCGCGCCTCGTTTTCCAGAGCCTGGGCGATCCATCGGCGGAGCGTATCATCGGGATCCGTGAGCTCTTACGACGCCATCGCCGAGCTCTACGACCCGTGGAGCCGGACCGTCACCGAGGACGTCGACTTCTACGTCGCGCAGGCCCGCAAGGCCCGGGGCACCGTGGTCGAGCTCGGCGTCGGGACCGGCCGGATCGCGCTGCCGGTCGCGGCCGCCGGGGTCGCCGTGATCGGCGTCGACTCGTCCGACGGGCATGCTCGAGGTGTGCCGGCAGCGGGCCGAGGCCGCCGGTCGTCGCCCACCTGCTCGACCTGCGCCTCGGCGACCTTCGGGATCCTCCGGTCTCGGAGCGGGTGCGCCTCGTCACCTCGCCGTTTCGTGCGTTCCTCCACCTGGAGACGGACGCCGAGCGGCTGCAGGCGCTGGCCGCGCGTTCGGCGACTCCTCGTGCCGGGCGGGCGCTTCGTCTTCGACGTCTTCGCGCCGAGCGCCGAGGACGTCGCGGAGACGCACGGCCGCTGGCTGGAGCGCGAGCCCGGCATCTGGGAGCTGGCCGCACTGGGACCTGGAGGGCCGCGTCCTCACGCTCCGGCTACGCGGGCCCGAGTCCGAGACGTCCATGCGCCTCGCCTGGCTCCCGACCGAGGAGTGGCGCGCCCTCCTCGAGCAGGCAGGCTTCGAGATCGACGCCTGCTACGGCTGGTTCGACCTGCGCCCGTACACGGGCGGCGAAGACTCCATCTGGCTCGCCCGGCGTCCCTAAGCGGCCGCGTCCAGGTGTCTGGCACCGGGACACGGCCCGAAAGGGCGCTCGGGGAGCTCCATCTGGCTCGCCCGACGTCCCTAGCTGCCCCGTCCACGTGCCCGGCACCGAAACAAGGCCCGAAAGTGCGCGAAGGACTCCGTACTTCGCTCGCCCGACGTCCCTAGCGACCACGTCCGAGTGCCTGGCACCGGGGCATGGCCGCCGGGGGCGCTCGCTAGCGCCCCCAGCCGGGCGGAGGCTCGTGGCGGCCGTCCTCGACGTGCCAGTACTCGCGGAGCTCCTCGCAGCGGCCGTCGGCCGCGAAGCGGAGGAGCAGGCAGCCCGGGAGCGTGATCCAGCGCCCTCGTCCGCGCATCGATCGCCCACCACTCGACGACGACCTTGTCGCCCGCGACGACCGGCTCGCCGAAGCGGACGTCGAGCTCCTCCTGCGTCGAGGTCGCCCGCGTCCAGTAGTCGCGGATCGCCGTCGGAGCCGATGTGCGGCTCGCGGAACGGGCTCGAGCGGTAGACGGCGTCCTCGGTGAAGAGCGCCACGGCGGCATCCGCGTCGCGGCTCGACCCACGCGCGGCCGTAGGCGTCGATCCACTCCTCGACGTTCATGGCGCCTTCTCCTCCTCCACTCGTAGAGCGCGATCGCGCCCGCGATCGCGACGTTGAGCGACTCCGCCCCGCCGCCTGCGGGATGGTCGCCGCCGCTCGCGGCGGCGAGCACGTCGTCGGGCAGCCCCTCCCGCTCCGCGCCGAGGACGAAGATGACCCGCTCCGGCAGCTCGAGCTCGGGAAGCGGCGACGCCGTCCCGCGGGGACGAGCGCGACGCGCGGTGCCCTCGCCGTCGTCGAAGCGCGCCGAGCGGCACGCGGAAGACCGCGCCGGCCGAGGCCCGCAGCGCCTTCGGCCCCGTCGGATCGGCGCAGCCCGCGCGAGAGCAGGACGAACGCGGGCCCGAGCGCATCCGCCGCCCGCAGCAGCGTCCCCACGTTGCCCGGGATCCGCAGACGCGCCAGAGCGCGAGCCCGACGGGCGATCCAGCGCCCGGGGCAGGTCGGCGCGGCGGAAGACGGCGACGACCCGCGGCCGGGTGCGGCGAGCGTCGAGAGACCCGCCATCAGCTCGGGCGCGACGCGCTCGGCGCCCGGAAGCCGCTCGACCAGCGCCGGGCGCTCGGCGTCGACCAGCGCCTCCACCGGCTCGAGGCCGGCGTCGAGCCCCGCCGCGACGAGGTCCTCGCCCTCGCAGGCGAAGAGCCCGAGCTTGTCCCGCTGGCGCCGCGACTCGAGCTTGCGAACGAGCTTGAGGCGCGGGTTGGCGGCCGATGTGATCAGCGGCTTACGAGCTCCGCGAGCTGCTTAGGCCTCGAGCGCGGCCTTCGCCCGCTCGGCGATCTTCGTGAACGCCGCGCGGGTCGTTGACCGCGATGTCGGCGAGCGCCTTGCGGTCGAGCTCGATCTCGGCCTTCCGGCAGCCGGCGACGAACTGGTTGTAGGAGAGCCCCTCCTGCCGCGCGGCCGCGTTGATGCGCACGATCCAGAGCCGGCGAAAGACGCGCTTCTTGCGCTTCCGGTCGCGGTAGGCGTGGTTGTCGGCCTTCTGGACCGCCTCCTTCGCCTTCCGGTACGAGATCGAGCTCTGGCCGACGTAGCCCTTCGCGCGCTCGAGGACCTTGCGGCGCTTCTTGCGCGCGTGAACGGATCGCTTGACGCGGGGCATCGCTTCCTCCTCCTGCCTCTACCGCCCGAGCAGGCGCTTGACCTCGCGGACGTCGCTCCCGTCCACGGGGTGGTCGCTGCGGAACGCGCGGCCCCGCTTGGCGGACTTCTTCTCGAGGTTGTGGCTCTGCATGGCGTGGCGCCGCAGGAGGCGCCCCGTGCCGGTGATCTTGAACCGCTTCTTCGCGGCTGAGTTGGTCTTCTGCTTAGGCACTTTGAGCTGCTCCCACTTCTCGCCCGACGTTTCGGTGCGGCGCCAGCACCATCACCATGTTCCGCCCGTCCTGGAGCGGCGGCGACTCGATCGCCCCGAGCTCCTTCACGTCCTCGGCCAGGCGCATGAGCAAGTCGCGCCCGCGCTCGGGATGCGTCTGCTCGCGGCCTCGGAACATGATCGTCACCTTCACCTTCGCCCGGTTGCCCAGGAATCGCACGACGTGGCCCTTCTTCGTCTCGTAGTCGTGGACACCGATCTTGGGGCGGAGCTTGATCTCCTTGACCTGGATCTGCGACTGGTGCTTCCTCGCGGTCTTGGCCTTCTGCTCCTGCTCGTACTTGTACTTGCCGTAGTCCATGATCCGGCCACGGGCGGGTCGGCGCTGGCGGCGACCTCGACCAGGTCCAGATCCTTGGAGTAGGCGTACTCGAGCGCCTCGGCCGTCGGCTTGATGCCGACCTGCGAGCCGTCCGAGTCGACCAGCCGGACGCGCGGGACACGGATCGACTCGTTGATCCGGGTCGTGTCCTGCTGCGGCCTGGCCTGCTCGAACCTGCGCCGCGGCCTCACTGAAACGTCACCAAGCTGTGCTGCATCCTCCTGCTAGACAAACGAAAAGCTGCACGCAGGCAGCTCGTCTCTTCCCCGATTCGGTTGAACCTCCGATGAGCCGGCGGCTCCGGAGGTGAGGAAACAAACGACGCTCCTGCTTGCAGGCTCAAAGTCTAGCAGCGGTTCGGAGCTCCTCGGCAAGCGCCTCGGCCGATGTCACAGACTGTTCACCGCCCCGACGCCGAACGGACACGGCCTCGAGCGACTCGCGGTCGCCCCAGACGACGACGTAGGGCACCTTGTCGAGCTCCGCGTCGCGGATCCGGCGGCCGACCGTCTCCTCGCGCTCGTCGACGTCGACGCGAAAGCCGTCAGCCCGTAGCCGGTCGGCGAGCGACTCGGCGTCCGCTCGGTGCGGATCGGCGACCGGCAGGATCCGCACCTGCTCGGGCGCGAGGAAGAACGGGCAGGTCGCCGCCCGTGTGCTCGAGGTAGACGCCGACGAAGCGCTCGAGGGAGCCCAGCAGCGCTCGGTGGATCATCGCCGGCGTGTGCTCGGCGTTGTCGTCGCCCTGGTAGGTGAGCCCGAAGCGCTTCGGCATCTGGAGATCGAGCTGGACGGTGCCGAGCTGCCAGCTCCGGCCGAGCGAGTCGTCCATGTGCAGGTCGATCTTCGGGCCGTAGAACGAGCCCTCGCCCTCGCTCTCCACGTACTCGAGCCCCTTCGAGGCGAGCGCCTTGCGCAGCTCCTCCTCGGCGAAGTCCCACTCCTCGTCCGTCCCGAGCTTGTTGTCGGGGCGGAGCGAAAGCTCGACGCGCATGTCGAGCTCGAAGAGGTCGTAGAGGTAGTACGCGAAGTCGAGGCAGGCGAGCAGCTCGTCCTGGATCTGCTCCTGGGTGCAGTAGATGTGGGCGTCGTCCTGCACGAAGTGGCGGACGCGCAGGAGGCCGTGGAGGACGCCCGACAGCTCGTTCCGGTGGAGGTTCCCGGCCTCGGCGATACCGCAGCGGCAGCTCGCGGTAGCTGTGCGGGGAAAGCGAGTAGAGGAGGCAGTGCCCGGGGCAGTTCATCGGCTTCAGGCCGAAGTCGCGCGCCCTCGATCTCCACGCGGAACATGTGCTCCTGGTACTTCTCCCAGTGGCCCGACGTCCGCCAGAGGTCGGAGTCGTAGAGCTGCGGCGTCCGCACCTCCTCGTACCCGCGCCTGGCGTTCTCGCGCCGGCGCAGGTCCTCGAGCACGTTCCAGATCACCATGCCGCGCGGTCGCCAGAACGGCATCCCGGGCGCCAGCTCGGAGAAGTCGAAGAGGCCGAGCTGCCTTGCCGAGCCGCCGGTGGTCGCGTCGCTTCGCCTCCTCGACCCGGTTCAGGTAGTCCTCCAGGTCCTGCGGGTCGAAGAAGGCGGTGCCGTACACGCGCGTCAGCTGCGGCTTCGTCTCGTCCCCGCGCCAGTAGGCGCCGGCGAGGGAGAGCAGCTTCACGGCCTTGATCGGCTCTGCGTTCTGGAGGTGCGGCCCGCGGCAGAGGTCGACGAAGTCGCCCTGCTCGTAGATGGAGATGTCCCCCTCGGCCGTGTCCACGAGCTCGACCTTGAACGGCTCGCCCGCCTCCTCGAAGTAGGCGCGCGCCTCGTCGCGGCTCGACTCGCGGCGCTCCCAGGAGCGACCCTCGGCGATCTCCCGCCGGATCTCCTCCTCGAGCCGCTCCAGTGCCTCCTCGGTCACCGGCTCGGGGAACTCGAAGTCGTAGTAGAAGCCGTTCTCGATCGGCGGCCCGATCGCCACCTTCGTCCCCGGGTAGAGGCGCCGCGCGGCCTCGGCGAGCAGGTGCGCGGCCGAGTGGCGAAGCACGTAGAGGGCGTCCGGGTCCTCCCGGTCGCGCGTCGTCAGGATCTGGATCCGCTCGCCGTCGGCGAGCGGCAGCCGCAGGTCGCGGACGCTGCCGTTCGCGCGCGACGAGCACCGCCTGCTCGGCGAGCTTGGGCCCGATCGCGCGCGCGGCGTCGAGCCCGCTCGCGCCGTCGGGAAGTTCGAGCTCCGTCTCGTCGGGAAGAATCACCCGCATGGAAGCAGAGAATACTCAGCGCGAATCGCCACAAGAGCCCGAGGAAACCGAGGAAGGCTCGCCGGTCCCCGATCCCGAGGAAGAGGACGCGGGCGACGCCGAGGACGTGCCGACCGCCGACTAGCGCGGGCGGCTCGCTGCCCCGGTGTCCACGGCCAAGCGATGAGTTTGCGCCGCGGTGCTCGTCTAAGCTGATGACGGTGGCAGTCACCTACGCAGGTTCGACGAAGGAGAAAGGACTGCTCGACGCTGCTCGCGGCGGCGACGAAGACGCCTTTCGCCGCATCGTCGAGGACCACCGCGCTGCGCTGCACGCGCACTGTTACCGGATGCTCGGCTCGCTGCACGACGCAGACGACGCGCTGCAGGACACCCTCCTCCGGGCCTGGCGCGGGCTGCACGGAGTTCGAAGGTCGCAGTTCGCTTGGCACCTGGCTCTACAGGATCGCCACCAATACCTGCCTGGACGCGATCGCGCGGCGGCCAAAGCGCATCCTTCCGATCGACTACGGCCCTCCGAGCAGCCCGACCCTCGAACCCGGTCAGCCGCTCGTCGAGTCGGTTTGGGTCGAGCCGTATCCGGACGAGAAGCTCGACAGGAGGTTACGCGGCGCCCGACGCTCGCTACGAGCAGCGCGAGGCCCTCGAGCTTGCCTTCATCGCTGCGCTCCAGCATCTGCCGGCGACGCAACGGGCGGTCCTGATTCTGCGCGAGGTGCTCGGCTTCTCGGCCCGGGAGGTGTCGGAGCTGCTGGAGACCACGGTTGCGTCGGTGAACAGCGCCTTGCAACGTGCTCGCAAGGCCGTCGACGCGCGACTCCCCGAGCAGAGCCAGCAGGCGACGCTGCGCTCCCTCGGCGACGAGCGGATGCGCGAGCTCGTCGAGCGCTACGTCGATGCTTGGGGGAGGGGCGATGTCGATGCCGTCGCCGCCCTTCTAGCTGAGGACGCAGTCTTCTCGATGCCACCTTGGCCGAGCTGGTGGCGTGGCCGTGAGACGATCGCCGGCTTCGCCGAGACCGCTCACGAGGCTTGCCCAGAGTCGCGCAGCGTGGCGACCCGAGCGAACGGGCAGCCGGCCCTCGCCTACTACAACCTGGATCCGGAAACCGGTCGCTACTTGCCCGCAGCGATCGACGTGGTCACGCTCGAGGGGCCGCTGATCAAGGCGATCACCGGCTTCATCACCCCGGAGCTCTTTCCGCGCTTCGGCTTGCCCGCAGAGCTCGTGCCCTAGGCGAGCGCCCGCGCGATCGCCTCGCGGCCGTTCTCGAGCACCGGCTCGCCGTGGGAGACGAGCACCTGCTCGACCGGGAGGTCGAGCAGCGGGCGCAGCGCGGCGCGAAGCTCCTCCTGCCGCATGCCGCTCGGGAGGTAGCGGAGCCAGGAGTCCGGGCAGAGCCGGAGACCGCCCGCGTCGTCTCCCAGCAGCCGGTCGCCGGGGATCAGGGCGCGTGGACTCGGGAGCCAGACCATTGTCTCGCCGGCGCCGCGGATCACGATCGTCTCGACGCGCTCGGGCAAGGACTTCTTCGCGCGAGAAGTCGAGGCGTCGTAGCGCTCGGCCAGCTCCACGCGGCTGCGGCTGTGGAACTGGAGCGTGGTCAGGATTGCCACGCGGCGACCGTGCGAGCGCACGAGCACGTCCAGCTCCTCCTGGAGCCCGGGGCGGTCGGCCGGCACGAGCGGGTCGACGAGCACGAGCGCGTCCGGCGCGGCGTAAGCGACCGAGCCGACGTCGGGCCCCCAGTCGTCCGGGCTCCCCGTCGTCGGTTCCGGCGCCGCCTCCGGGTGGATGGCAGTCCAGCGGAAGAGCCCCGGACGAAGCTCCTCGAGCTCGCTCTTAGCGACGCTCAATCGCCCTCGACGACCGAGCGCAGATGCGGCGGCGCCTTCAGCCAGTAGCTCTCGCGTAGCCACTCGAGGGCTGCCTCCAGGGACTCGTCGTCGGCAACCTCGGCGGTCACCCAGCCGTAGCGGCCGACGTAGCGAGCGGTGCTCACGTACGGGAGGAGATGGGCGATCTCGCGCTCCTCCGGCGTCAGCTTGACGGTCAGCCGGACGCACTCCTCGGCGACCGACATCGAAGCGAACATCCGGTTCTCGCCGACCTTGAAGACCGGGTGCCCCCACGGCTCGTCCTCGTAGGTCTCGGGCAGCGAGAGTGCCAGCTGGCGCAGGCGCTCGGCCAGATCCTCGAGGTCGGGCACGCGGCCAGCCTAGAACATCTAGCCGGTCCCTCCGAAATGTCAGGATTCTGAAAAAGTCGTGCCGCTCCGCTAACTGCCCGTCACGCGAGGCGTACGCTCTCGGCCTCGGGCCGGAGGCCCTGGAGTTGCCGCAGGCTCCCGGTTCTCTCCCCGGCTCGTAAGCCCACGGACGCCGAGGCGGAGCCCACGAGGGCTCCGCCTCGCGGGCCGCTACGCGGCTAGCGCGAGGTCGTCGACGGCGGCGACGACCGGCTCCGCGGGCTCGAGCGCCGGCTCGGGCTCCGTGCTCAGGGAGGCGCTCAGGAAGGGCAGCGAGAGGAGGATCGGGGCGCCGATCGCCACCCACATGGCGCCGTAGCCGTTCGTGGCCGGGAAGACCGGCGCGAGCACGTCGATGGCGACGCCGACCACGATCGGCCCGAGGACGGCGCCGAGCGCGCGCGAGAAGCCGAAGAGCCCGGAGAGGGCGCCCTCGGCTCCGGCGGGCGTCATGCCCGCCAGGATCCCGTACGGAAGCGTCATCACGACGGCCCCGGCCAGCGCGATGACGGGCAGGCCGATCAGGAACGAGTCGAGGGACGAGAGCCCGGCCCCGACGAGCAGCCCGACGCCGTAGACCCAAATCGAGACGCGCATGAGGCGGTGGATCCCCACCGCGTCGGCGAGACGGCCCGCGCCGAACGAGGCGATCACGTACGCGCCGGCAACGACGCCGATGACGGCGGAGGCGGTACCCACCGACTCGCCGAGTCCCTTGACGACGAAGAGGACGATGAACGTCTTCAGCCCCATGAACGAGAGCTCCCAGAGCGCGTTCGCGGCCACGAAGGCGCGCACGTCGGGGCGCTCCCGGACGAGCCGGAGGACACCGGGCCCCGGAAGCGTGGCCTTGGTCGGCACCGGAACCATGCGGTCCCGCCCGCGAACCTCGCGCACGAGCACGACCGTGGCGAGCACGGCCGCGCCGGCGGCGAGCACGAACGGAAGCGGCGTCCAGACCGAGAGCAGGAGCCCGCCGACCACGAGCGCGACTCCGAGCCCGACGCCCGCGCATGACGCCCTGCCAGCCCTGCGCGCGGCCCTGGTGGGACGCGGGCACGAGCTCGGCGAAGAGCGCCTGGTACGGCGGGTAGTAGATGTGGTAGCCGATGAAGAAGAGCGAGACGAGCGCGACCGTCTCCGCGTAGCCGTGCGCGAAGGGAAGGATCACGAGCGGCGCGACGAGCAGCGGCACGCCGATCAGCGCGTACGGGAGCCGCCGCCCGAGGCGGCTCCGAGTCCGGTCGGAGAGCGAGCCGATCAGGATCGGCAGGAAGAGCGCGAAGGCGCCCTCGGCGCCGACGGCGAGCCCGATCGCGCCCGCCGACGAGGTCGCCTCGCCGAGCAGGAGCGGCGCATAGGTCGTCAGAACGCTGATCCCGAGCGCGAGCGCGAACGTCGGCAGCGCCAGCGCGCCCAGCGAGAGGCCGATGCGCGGCGCCGGCTGCACCGGCTTACCCCGCGACGGCCCAGCGCATGCCACGCACAGTCCAGCCGCCCAGTGCCAGGAGCAGGACTCCGAAGATGACCGCGCCGATTAACAGTGTCTGCTTCATGTCCCCACTCTCCCTCCTCAGCTACAGGACGGGTATGGGGCCAGCTTCCTTCCATTGGTGCGGCTATCCACACCTGGCCGGAGGGGGTTACTGCTGCAGGTAGGTCAGCACCGCGAGCACGCGCCGATGGTCCTCGGGCGCATGCGGGAGCCTGAGCTTCCCGAAGATGCTCGTCACGTGCTTCTCGACCGCGCGCTCGGTGACGACGAGCTGGTCGGCAATACCCTGGTTGGAGCGGCCCTGGGCCATGTGCTCGAGCACCTCACGCTCGCGCGGCGTCAGCTGGTCGATCGGGTCGTCGCGACGCCGCCGACCCACGAGCTGGGAGACGATCGCCGGGTCGAGCGCCGAGCCGCCCTCCCCCACCCGCCGCACGGCGGCGGCGAATTCGCCCACGTCGGAGACGCGGTCTTTCAGCAAGTAGCCGACGCCCTCGGCGCTCTCCGCCAGGAGCTCCATCGCGTAGGTCGGCTCGACGTACTGGGAGAGGACGAGCACGCCGACGTCGGGGTAGGCCTCGCGGATCTCCTGCGCCGCCTTCAAGCCCTCGTCGGTGTGCGTCGGCGGCATGCGAATGTCGACGATGACGACGTTGGGTGTGTAGCTCCGCACCTTGAGCATCAGATCCTGGGCGGTGCCCGTCTGAGCGACCACCTCGAAGCCCTGCTCCTCGAGCAGGCGTGCCACGCCTTCGCGCAGGAGAACAGAGTCCTCGGCGAGGACTACCCGCACGGAATCTCAACCCGGATGCGTGTTCCCTTGCCCGGCTGGCTCTCGACCTCGAGACGGCCGTCGAGTGCCTCGACACGATCGACGAGCCCACGCAGGCCCGAGCCCTTGGTCGGGTCGGCTCCACCGACGCCGTCATCGGCGACCTCGACTACCGCGTGTCCGTTCACCGACGCGATGCTAACGGCGACCGAGGATGCCTCGGCGTACTTGGCCACGTTCGCAAGCGCCTCGGAGACGACGTAGTACGCGGCCGCCTCGACCGGCTCCGGCAGCCGGTCGTCCGGAACCTCGAGCTCGACGGGGAGCGGAGTGCGGGAGAGAAGGGCCTCGAGGGCGGCGCCGAGCCCACGGTCCGAGAGCACGGCGGGGTGGATCCCACGCGCGAGCTCGCGGAGCTCTTCGAGCGCCTGCGAAAGCTCGTCCGACGCCTGGCCGAGGAGATGATCCGCCTGCTCGGGGTCGTCCTCGACGCGCGCCTGCGCGAGGCGGAGCATGAGCGAGAGCGAGACCAGCCGCTGCTGGGCGCCGTCATGGAGGTTGCGCTCGAGGCGGCGCCGCTCGACGTCGCTGGCTTCGACCAGGCGGGCGCGCGAGCGGCGTAGCTCGTCCTCGTGGAGCTTCCGCTCGGTGATGTCCGTGCCGGAGATGAGTAGACGCGGATGACCCTTGTCGTCCCGAAGCGGCACCGTCGACCACGTCACCTGCCGGCGGTCGCCGGCGGCGGTGATCCAGGTGCTCTCGAGCTCGATGCGCCCGCCCTGGGCTCTGACGTTCTCCAGCGCGCGCTGCACGGCGTCGCGCTCCTCGGGCGCGATGAAGACGTCCCAGAACGCATTGCCTCGGACGAGGTCGTCGTCGCGCCTGCCCGAGAGCCGTTCGAGCGACGTGTTGAAACGGATGATGTAACCGCCCGGCGTCGTCAGGCACATCAAGCTGGGCGCCGTGTCGACGACGGTGCGGATGAAGTCTCGCTCGTGCTCGAGGTCGCGGTGGCGCTGCTGCAGCTCGGCGTGCAGGCGTGTGAGCTCGGCCTGCGCCCGGTTCCGCTCGGTGAACTCACGGCCGATCAGCACCGCTTCGTCACCGGCTTTGACGATGCGTGCCTCGAAGTCTCGGGGCACACCGCCGAGCTCGAGCGTGTACTCGCCGGTGACGACCTCGCCGGTGTCGATTGCCCGCTGGATGCCGCCGACGAGCTGGTCGGCGACGTCGAGCGGGAGGATCTCGTGCGCCTTCGCGCCGATCAGCTGCTCGGGCGGCACCGCGAGGTCCTCCGGATTGCCTTTGTACTCCAGGTACTCCCCGTCCCGGCTCATGCGGAAGATGAGATCCGGGAAGGCGTCGACGAGCGCCTGGATGCGCGCCTGGGCCTTTCGCAGCGCGACGAGCCGGCGTTCGTTCTCGAGCGCCAGCGCGGCTGCGGCTGCAACCGCCTCCACGAACAGCGGGTCGTCCTCCAGCGAGCGATGATGGATGAGCGCAGCTACCGGGCGCCCCTCGCGCTCGACCATCGTGGCCAGCTGCTCCCCACGGCCTTCGGGAAGCTCGACCGGGCTCCCGTCCAGGTCGGCAAAGGAGGCTGTTTCCGGAATCCAGTACGCGAGACGCAGCGTCGGGTCGCCGAGCGCCCGCGCGAGCGCCTCCCGCAGCTCGCCCGGCGCTTGGGCCTGGCCCAGCTCGAGCACGAGCTGGCTGACTCCTCCGCGCGCGAGCCGGCCGCCCAAGAGGCCGACGACGAACGCGAGCGGGACCGCTGCGAACGTGAAGAGGACGATCCACGCGACAAGACGCGCGCCATTTTCCGAGAACGCCCCGACAACGAGCCCGATCCCCAGGAGGACGAGCGTCGCGCCGGCGGTGAGGTAGACAGGGAGGAGCAGACGCTTGAGCGGCGCGGGGGCCGCAGACCACCGGCGCCGGAAGACGTACAAGGCAGCCAGGAGCGCCGGAATCCCGACGGCGATGAGGACGGCATCGATCGCGGTGACAGCCGTGGGCGAGTCGACGATCAGGAATGCGTTCGACGGGCACTCGGCGCAGTCACGGGAGACGTCGTAGAACAGCGAGACGACGAAGGAGCCGACCGTCAGCGCGAGGTACGCGATCGCGACGATGGCGTAGACGATCCTCGTCTCGAGGTAGCCCCGCGGGAAGGCCATCAGCGCGTGGATGAACACGGCGATGAAGAGGCCCCCGAAGACGAAGCCCACGCGTGAAGGGGAGCGATGAGTTCGATGCACCGAGAGCCCCGATGAAGACGGTGAGACCGACGGCGCAGAGCAGCGGCCCGAAGCGGTTGTCCGGCCGTCGCGCCCAGGCCAGGAGACCGCCGAGGATGAAAGACCACGCGCTCACAAGGAGCGTGACGATTACGAAGACCTTCTCTTCCTCGTGATCGCTCGCGAGGACGAGCGCCACCGCCCCTGCGCTCAGGAGGAGCCCGAGGGCGATCACCCCCGCCGCTTTCATACGTCGCATGGACTTATCGAAGCACAGTGCGAAGCGCAGCGCCGCTCAACTCGCCTTTCGGAATGAAGGCGACGGCGCCGCAGCTGCCGACGATCGAGCCGAAGTCGGATTCGTCATGGCTCGAGGTGAGGACGACCTTGGGGCCGATCCCGTTTCGAGGACACAGCTCGGTGGCGACGGCGAATCCGTCTTTGTCCGGAAGCTGGACGTCGAGGAGCACGAGATCCGGCTTCAAGCGCCGGAACGCCTCGATGGCCGACTCGGCGTCGGCAGCCTCGCCGACCACGTCGAACCCGTCGGCGAGAAGCAATGTCTTGACCGTCGCACGGAAGCTCGGATGGTCGTCGACGATCAGGATCCTCCAGGCCATGTTGCGTCAATAGTGGCAAAGCGGTGAACGACCGAGAATACGGCTAGCCACACTCTTTGCGGCGGTTACGATCAGACCGTGACCAGCCTCCGAGAGACGCATGAGCGCGAGCTGAAGCTCGCGGTCCCGCCCGGGTTCGCGCTGCCAGATCTTCCCGGGGAGAGGCTCGAGCCGCAGACCTTCACCTCCACGTACCACGACACGGCCGATCGCGCGCTCGCGCGCGCGGGCATCACGCTGCGGCGGCGGGTCCAGAACCGGCGCGGCCTCTGGCAGCTGAAGCTGCCCGGAGAGGGCGAGCGGCTCGAGCTCGAGGTCCCCGGCGGGCCGGGCGCGCCGCCCGACGAGCTGACGGCTCTGCTCGTGGGCGTGCTCCGCGGGCGCGACCTCGAGCCGGCGGCCGTCCTCCGCACGCGGCGTGAAGGGGTGCGCGCACGCGAGAATCGGCGGGCCGTCGCCGACGTCACCGTGGACACCGTCTCCGTGCTCGACGGACGCCGCGTGCGCGAGCGCTTCGTCGAGCTCGAGGTCGAAGCCCTCGACGGGCGCGGCGCGGAGGCGCTGCCGGGCCTGGAGCGGACGCTCCGCGAAGCGGGAGCGGAGCCCGGAGACGGACGGCCGAAGGTCTTCCGGGCGCTGGGCTTCTTCCCGCTCGAGCCGACGGCTCCGCCCCGCTGGGCGCCGCCGCTCGAGCACGTGCGGGCGATGATCGCCGTGCAGGTCGGCGAGCTGATCGCGCACGACCCGGGCACGCGGCTCGGCGACGACCCCGAGGAGCTCCACCAGGCGCGCGTGGCCACGCGCCGCCTGCGGGCGGTTCTGCGGGCCGCGCGCCCCCTGCTCGATCCCGGCTGGACGGAATCGCTCAGGTCCGAGCTCTCCTGGCTCGGAGGCGCGCTCGGCCCTGTCCGCGATCTCGATGTGCTTCTCGACCACCTTCGAGGTGAGATCGGTGACCTGGAGCCCGAGGACCGCCGCGCGGCCGGCCGGTTTCTTCGCCTGCTCGAGCAGGAACGGGGCGCCGCGAGAACGGCAATGCTCGAGGCGATGTCGAGCGCGCGCTACGCCGATCTCCTGTCCCGACTCGAGGCCGCGGCGGTGGCCCCACGCGCGCAAGCCGCGGACGTCTCCCTGCAGGACATCGCGGCCAAAGAGTTCCGCAAGCTCCGGAAGGCGGTGCGGGCGCTGGATCCCGATCCCTCCGACGAAGCCCTGCACGCCGTTCGCATCCGGGGGAAGCGCGCCCGCTACGCCGCCGAGCTCGCGGAGGGCGTGGTCGGGAAGCCCGCCCGGCGCTTCGTCCAGGACGCGAAGAGCTTTCAGGACGTCATCGGCGAGCATCAGGATGCCGTCGTCGCCGAGGAGCGCCTCCGTGGGCTGCTCGACCGAGTCGAAGGCGCAGCCGCCCACTTCGCGGCCGGGCAGATCGTCGAACGGGAGCGCGAGCGGCGCCGAGCCGCGCGGGCGGCCTTCCCCGAGGCCTGGAAGCGGCTCGAGAAGAGCGGGAAACGGGCTTGGAGTTGAGCGCGGCCGGGGTCGTGCAGGCCGCCGGGGGAGTGGTTTCTCGCCGCGGCGACGGCGGGCCGCTCGAGGTGCTGCTCGTCCACAGGCCGCGCTACGACGACTGGAGCTTCCCGAAGGGAAAGCTGGAGCCTGGGGAGACCCACGAGGAGGCCGCAGTTCGCGAGGTGGAGGAGGAGACAGGCTTCCGCTGCGCGCTGGGTAGCGAGCTCCCTTCGACGAGCTACCACGACAGCAAGGGCCGCCCGAAGACGGTCCGCTACTGGGCGATGCAGCCCCTCGAGGGCGAGTTTCGCCCTCACGGCGAGGTGGACGAGGTTCGCTGGCTTTCGCGCGAGAAGGCACGGAAGCTGCTGAGCCACCGGCATGACCGGCAGGTGCTCGAAGCCTTAGACGTGGACCCGGCCTGATGCCTTTGCTCCTGCTCCGGCATGGAACGGCCGGTCACCGGAACCCGTCAGCGGACGAAGCCCAGGACCAGCTGCGGCCGCTCGACGAGCGCGGCTTTCGTCAGGCCCATGCACTTCCTGCCCTCTACTCCGGATTCGGCGTCGAGCGCGTGCTCACGAGCCCGTACGTGCGCTGCCGGCAATCGGTCGAGCCGCTCGCGGCTGCCGCTGGGACTGCCGGTCGAAGAGCGCCCCGAGCTTGCTGAAGGCGTCGGCGAGGCCGAGATCTGGGCGTTCGTCGAAGAGCTGGCGGGCTCGACGGCGGTTCTCTGCACCCACGGCGACATCCTCGGCCTCCTGCTCGGCGAGGAGCCCGAGAAGGGCTCGACCTGGGTGGTCGAAGTCGATCCCGGCGGCGGACTCAGCCGCCTGACCTACCTTCCTCCCCCGGCCTGAGCTAGACCCGTCGCGGCCCGGCGAGGAGCCCGCCCGAGCGCAGGACGATGCGGCGGTCGGTCGGGCTCACTTCGTCGACTTGGTCGACGGGCACGTGCACCAGCCAGCTGCCGACCAGGCCCGCCCGCACGGACAGGAGCGTGGGGCGTCCGCTCTCCGCATCGAAGCGAACGTCCTCGACGACGCCGATCTGAGCCGACGGCCCGAACACGCCGAATCCGTGGCAGACGGCGAGCGCCGGCTCCGCGGTCGAACGTCGCTCTCTCCCCATGGGCTCATCGTGCCCACGGCGTCGGCCGGCGTGGGTTACGTCCCGATGAACCCTGGGTGAGGAAGGTGTTATGCCGCTGCGGCCGCGAGCTCGTCCAGGAGCGCGAGCGCGGCGCCCTCGCGCAGGCCGGCGCGGGAGACCTTCAGCGGGACGCCCAGGCGCGCCTGGAGACAGGAGAGGATCACCGCTCCCGCCGCGAGCGTCCGGGCACGATGCTCGTGGAGGCCGAAGGTCTTGGCCACCTTCGCCGACGGGCGCTTGCCGAGGATGTCGAGAGCCGCCTCGAACTCCTCCGTCTCCAGCTCGCGGCCGACGAGCTTGCGGAGCGCGCGGGCGGTTCCGCCAGAGGCGAGCGCGGCCTGCGGAAGGGGCGGCGCGAAGCCCTCGAGGTGCCGCTCGACCTCCGCGCGCGCGGACGCGAGGGCCCGCTTGCTGGGCGGATCGTCGGCCAGGAACCGCTCCGTGAGGCGAACGGCTCCGATGTCGAGCGAGCGCGACCAGGCGGGGCCTCCCGCGGCGGTGCCGACCACGGCCTCGGCGGAGCCGCCGCCTACGTCACAGACCGCAACGCTTTCGGGCAGGCCTGTGGCCGCCGCGACCGCCCCAGCGAAAGCGAGCCGACCCTCCTCGTCCGCGGCGAGGACGCGAACCGGCGCAGCCGTCGCGACGGCGAGCTCGTGCACGAGCCGGTCGCCGTTCGCGCTCTGCCGCCCTGGGGCGGTGACGATCACCTCGACCGCATCGGCACCGAGCGCCCGGGCGCTGCGCGTATACGCGGCCGCACAGCGTGCCGCCTGGTGGATCCGCGCGGCCGAGAGCCGACCGTCACGCTCGACGTCTTCTCCCAGGAAGAGGTGCTGCCGCTCCTCGGCCAGCGCGACCAGCCTGCCGGCCTGGCGACGGGCGACGAGTAGTCGAACGGTGTTCGAGCCGACGTCGACGATGCCGATCTTCATGCCGAGGTCCATTCTCCAGCCGGGATCGGCTGCTAACGCCGCCGCGCCACCCGGCGGCGGGCGCGGGCGCGGGCCTTGCGCATGAGCGCGTCGTGGCTCCCCTTCCCGTTCTGGTCCTTCCGAGGCTTCAGTCGCTTCCAGCTCCCATCCGGCTGCAGCATCCACGCGGTGTTGTCCTCCAGCAGCACGTCGAACGAGACGGCGAGCTGAGCCTGCACCTTGGCGTCCTGGATCGGCACGGCGATCTCGATGCGGTGGTCGAGGTTGCGGGTCATGAGGTCGGCGCTGCCCAGGAAGGTGGTCACGGAGTCCCCTGCTTCGAAGATGAAGAAGCGGCTGTGCTCGAGGAAGCGGCCGACAATGCTGCGGACACGGATCGAGTCCGAGAGACCCGGGACTCCAGGACGAAGCTGGCAGATGGAGCGGGCGACGATGTCGATCTCCGCGCCTTCCTGCGCCGCTGCGTACAGCTCCTCGATGATCGTCTGGTCGGTGAGCGCGTTCGTCTTCAGTCGGATGCGGGCGTGCTTGCCGCTCGAGGCCGCCTTGGCGACGGCGCGGATCTCATCGACGAGGCGGCTCCGCAGGTTGAAAGGCGCGACGAGGAGCTTTCGGAACGCCTGTGGCCGCCCGAAGCCCGTCACGTAGTTGAAGAGGTCGGCGACATCGGCCGCGATCTCCTCGTCCGCCGTGAAGAGGCCGAAGTCCTCGTAGATGCGCGCGGTCAAGGCGTGATAGTTCCCCGTCCCGATGTGCACGTAGCGCCGAAGCGCGTTCCCTTCGCGCCTGACGACGAGCGTGGTCTTCGCGTGGATCTTCAGGTTGGGGAAGCCGTAGACGACGTGCACGCCCGCCCGCTCGAGAGCCCGCGACCATTCGATGTTCCGGTGCTCGTCGAAGCGGGCCTTGAGCTCGACGAGGCAGACGCTCTGCCGGCCGTCCTCGGCCACCTCGATGAGCGCGGGCACCACCGGAGAATCGCCGCTCGTTCGGTACACGGCCGTCTTCAACGCAACCACGGCGGGGTCGCGCGCCGCGCCGCGCGCGAAGCGCTCGAACGTTGTCACGAAGGACTCGTAAGGGTGGTGGACGAGGACATCGGCACGGCGGATTTCCGAGAAGAACCCGTCGCCCCCGGAGGCAGATGCGAGACGCGCCGGCGTGTGCGGAATCCACGGCTCGTCCTTGAGATCTGGGCGGTCGAGCGCCGCGAGCTGAGAGAGGTCGGCGAGGTCGAGGGGGCCGCGGATGGGATACACCTGCTCCTCGCTGACGCCGAGGCCCTCGGTCAGCCGCCCGAGCATGCGGCTCGAGACTGAAGCTGAGACCTCGAGTCGCACGACGTCGCCGAAGCGCCGGCGGCGGAGCTCGAGCTCCACTGCTTCGAGCAGGTCGTCTGCCTCGTCGGAGACCTCGAAGTCGGCGTCGCGCGTGACGCGAAAAACCGCCCGCTCGACGACCTCCATCTGCGGAAAGAGCCAGTCGAGGAAGTGGGCGATCACGGCTTCGAGCGGGACGAATGCGCTGCGCTTCCCGACCTCGAGGAAACGCGGGAGGCCCTCGGGAACCTTGACGCGCGCGAAGCGCTCCTCGCCGGTCTCCGGGTCGCGGACAAGCACCGCGAGGCTGTTCGAAAGGCCCGAGATGTAGGGGAACGGCTGCCCCGGGCCGACGGCGAGCGGCGTCAGCACGGGGTAGATCTCCCGGTCGAAGTGCCGCTCGAGCTCGGACAGTTCCTTCTCCGAGCACTCGTCGACCTGTGCGATCGCGATCCCGGCTTCCTGCAACGCCGGCACGAGCTCCCGGCCCCAGAGCCTCGACTGGCGGGCCGTCAGCGTGAGGACGCGCTCACGTATCTCGGCGAGCGTCGCGGACGGCGTCCGGCCGTCTGCGGAGCGTACCGCGACCCCGGCGGCCTCCTGACCCAGGAGCCCGGCGACGCGCACCATGAAGAACTCGTCGAGGTTCGAGGAGAAGATCGAGCAGAACTTCACCCGCTCGAGCAGCGGAACCGAAGGGTCGCCGGCCAGCTCGAGCACGCGGGCGTTGAAATCGAGCCACGAGAGCTCCCGGTTCAAGAGGCGCTCGCCTTCCTGGGAAATCTTGCCGGTCGCCGTGGCCATGATCGAGTATTGCATCATCGCTTCCCGCAAAGCGAGCAGCGGTTGCCGTCCGGTGAACATGTGGAGAAGCGCGCTAGGAGGCAGCCACCGGCTCTGCGCGGAACGGACAGAGAGAGGCCAGCAGCCCGCCGGCGAGGCTGCGGCGGGCTGCCAGGGGGCGATTGGGAGCCCGGGGCTATGCGGGTGGCCGGCCGAGACGGAGACGGAGCCCGCCTGTTGCACGGAATGGCCGGAGCGCTGAGCCGTTGGGAGCTCCCGGGAGGAATCCGTCGCTCAATCCACCGCCTTCCACGGGCCGAAGATCGCGTACGTGACTGCTCCCGCGTCCGCTGGGCCGTCGGGGAGATTGCCCTCGGTCTCCCTGCTGGTTGACGAAAAGGACCTGCCCCAGCGGATCGAAGCAGCCGCCGGCGAACTCGGTCTCGTTCGCCGCCGTCTTGGCGAAGTCGTAGATCTGCCCGTTGCGGGTGACGCCGCGGACGAACTGCTCGCCGGAGCCGTCCTCCTGCAGGAAGATATGGCCCGTCTTCGGGACGATCACGACGTTGTCGGGGCTTTGCAGGACGGTCGAGCCGGGCGACTCGAAGATCAGCGTCAGCAGCTCGCGCTCCGGGTCGTACTCCCACACCTGACCTTGGCCGGCCGCACCGCCGTTCGTGATGTCGAAGTAGACCTTCCTGCCGCCTACCCACATCCCCTCACCGCGGTTGAAAGCGGCCGCGCCCTTGGCGTAGGCCTGGTTCCGCGTGGCCGACGGGCCGGCATCGGTGTCGTCCTCGTGGTCGGGCTCGTCGATGGTGACCCACTCCACAGGCAGCGGCAGGCCGAGCGTCCGGCCGACGTCCATGTTCGCCTGGGGCTCGCCCACGAGCTTGAGCGCCTGGAGGACGCCGGTGGTCTTCGAGAGCGGAGCCCTCGCCCCGTACGGTGGATCGGGGATGTACCGATAGAACGCGGCGCCCGCGGGGTTCAGCGTCACTCCGGGTGCGGTCCTCGGTCTGGTACATGACGCCGCCGAAGAAGAGCGACGCCTCGTGGACGAACCGTCCGGCGCCGAGGATCGGCTCGGCCTTGACCGGGCCCGTGGCAGCGGACGGGATGTCGAAGACGTAGCCGTGCTTGAGGCCTGCCGCACTGCGGTTGACCACCTCTTCGCACGTGATCCAGGAGTCCCACGGGGTCGTCCCGCCGGCGCAGTTCGTGTCGGTTCCACCGAGGATGGCGAAGGTCTCGAGCACCTCGAAGTTGCCCTTGCCCGGCCCCACCCTGTCGAGCACGATCTTGGTGTTCCCGGCGTTGTAGGACGGCGTCGTGTCGTACTTGAGCTCCTCGGGGACGATCACCGGGATCTCGCCTGCCTGACGCCGGTTCTCGTGGTTGCGGATGAGAACGGTCGTGCCCCGCCTGCCCCGGTACGCCGCCATGCCGTCGAAGATGCCCGGCACGATGTTCCCGTCGCTCATCGGCTCGCCCTGACGCTGGACGACCGTGTAGTTGAACTTCTCAGGCAGCCACAGATCCCCCTTGTCGACGAGCGGGCCATACCCTGGCGCGCGAGGCGGTCTCGCTCCGTGGGCGACCTGGGCGCTGAGAGCGCCGAGCGGCCCGAGCGCCGCAAGGCCGCCGCCGGCGGCCAGACCGCGGCGAAAGAGCGTCCTCCGGTCGAGCGTGTCCATGCTGAAGTACCTCCCCTGTGTCGCGATGGCGCGTGCTGACGCCGAGTCTCGGCCAGCCTGCGCCGCGCGTGGGAAGCGGTGTGGTGAAGATCTTGGTTCGGAGCGGCTAGCTCAGCCCGGCGGGATGTTCTGGTTCCGGCGGAGAACGTTGCCCGGGTCGTAGCGCCGCTTCAGGGCCTGCAGGCGCGCGAACGCCTCGTCCCCGAAGGCGGCACGGACCCGCTCGACCGGCTCGTCCGCCTGCATGTAGTTGACGTAGCCGCCGCCGAGCGACCAGGGCTCGAGTGCCGCGGCCGTCTCGCGGGCCCAGGCGATGTGCTGCCCGTCGTGAGCCGGATCCTGCCAGGTGGCCGTGGCGCTGACGTTGAAGGCCGCCTGCCGGAAGGCGGCGGGCCCGGGTGGGGCGTGTCCGTCCTTCGGCGCCCCGTGCAGCGACTCGATCAGAATCCCTCCCGGCACGCGCGGAAGCGCGACGATGCGCTCGAGGAGCTCGTCGATCAGCTCGTCGGGGAGCCCGTGCACGAAATGGCCCTTCCAGTAGTGCCTGTTCTCGCCGTACGGCGAGTCGAAGACTCGCTGCTGCTCGAGGAACGAGTGCCGGTGGACGGTGTCCTCGACGAGTCCCGCTCCCGCGCGGAGGACGCCGAGCTCTTCCGGCTCGTCGGCCGGGCCCGTATAGCAGGGCGCGACCACGACGACGGGCATCAGCGACTCGTCCACCGTGAGAACCGCCTGGCAGCTGAGGTCGCGCGGAGATCCCGCGACGACGTCGCGGAAGCGACGGAGCGCGTCGCGCGCGCCCTCGCCGCCGAAGGTGAGCAACCCGCCCACGACGCTCTCGAGCGGGTAGAGGCGGAACTCGAGTCGCGTCGCGACGCCGAAGTTCCCACCCCCGCCCCGGAGACCCCAGAGGAGCTCCGGGTTTTCGCCATCGCCCGCGCGGACGATCTCTCCGTCGGGCGTGACGAGCTCGGCCCCGACGAGGTTGTCGCACGTGAGGCCGTACTGCGCCGTCAGGTGGCCGATCCCGCCGCCGAGCGTGAGCCCGCAGACGCCGGTGGAGCCGACCACGCCTCCCGGCGTCACGAAGCCGAAGGCCTGCGTCGCCGCGTCGAAGTCGAGCCAGGTCGAGCCGCCTTGGGCGCGGGCGACACCCGCCTCGGCGTCGACCTCCACGCCTCGAAGCTGCGAGAGGTCGATGACGAGCCCGCCGTCGAGGAGGCAGTGGCCTGCGGGGTTGTGCCCGCCTCCGCGGACTGCGACCTCGAGGCCGGTCGCGCGGGCGTAGTCGAAAGCCGCGGCGACGTCGTTCGGCCCTGCGCACCGCGCGATCACCGCCGGGTGACGGTCGATGGCCGCGTTGAACGAGACGCGGGCGGCGTCGTATTCGGGATCGCCGGGGACGATGACCGTCCCTGCCAGCGAGCTCTGCAGCTCGCTCCAGGCTCTCGTCGACTCCGACCGCGGCTCGGTGGCGCTGCGTCATGGCGTGTAGGTGAGGACGACGATGCCGCTGCCGAACCTCGTGGTCTCGACCAGCTTCAGGTGCGTCGTCTCGATGCCCTCGATCAGCCGCTGACCGCTGCCGGCGAGGACGGGAAAGACCCAGAAGTGCAGCTCGTCGATGAGCCCGTTCGCCAGCAGCGTGCGGTCGAGCTCGCCGGTTCCGAACTTGAGGATGTTCTCGCCGGGCGCCTGCTTCAGCTCGGCGACCGCCTCCGCGACGTCGCCCTGGATGATCGTCGCGTTCCACGTGGCCTCGTCCAGCGTGCGCGAGGCGACGTGCTTGGGCATGCTGTTGATCCGGTCGGTGTAGTCGTCGCCGGATCTTTCGGGCCACGCCTGGGCGAAGCTTTCGTAGGTCGCACGCCCGAGCAGGAGGGCATCGGCTGCGAACAGGAGCTTGCCGGCATAGCCCATGTGCTCCTCGTCCCAGTAGGGCGGGCTCCAGTTCTGCGGATCGGAGATGGCGCCGTCGAGCGTGACGAACGTCGATTCGACCAGCTTCCTCATTCCGTGCTCCTTTGTCGGATCGTGGTGCTAGGACCGTGACGGCCGGGAAAACTCATCGACGGTCGCTCGCCGCCGGCTGCTAGACGCCGCGGGGCGCGGAGTCGTCGAGCGCCACGCGCATGAGGTCGCGGATCGAGACGATCCCGACCACGGTCGCACCGTCCAGAACCGGCAGGTGGCGGAAGCCGCCGTGGATCATGAGCGCGGCGGCGTGCCCCGTCTCGTCCGATGCCTCGATCGTCTCCGGGCTCGTCGTCATCCAGTCTCGGACGCGCGCGCTCTCGCTGAGGCCCGCCGCCACCGCCTTCAAGATGTCTCGCTCGGTGAGGATGCCCTCGAGCCGCTCGCCGTCCATGACGAGCACCGCGCCGACGCCGCGCGCAACCATGTGCTTGGCAGCCTCGGTGATCGGCTCGTCGGGCGCGGCCTTCAGGAGCTCCCGCGACATGTGGTCGGAGATCACGGACAACAGGCCGCGATCCTAAAGGCGGACGGCGCCGACCGCTACACCAGGCTCTTGGCGACCGCTTCGAGCTTGTAGCCGACGCCGTACCGCGTCTGCACGTACGTGTGCGTCGGGCCCGAGGGACTCGAGCTTGTCCCTGATCTTGCGGACGAAGACGTCCACGGTGCGGTCGCGGTGGGTCAGCCGACGGCCCCACACTTTCTGGAGGAGCTCGTCCCGGGTGACGACCCGGCCCTGCTCCAGCGCGAGCGCGTAGAGGAGGCGGAACTCGGTGGGCGTCAGCTCCGCGCTCTCCCCGCTCACGTACGCCTGCACGTTCAGCGGGTCGACCAGCAGTTCTTCGATTTCGATTGGCTCGCCCCGGCGCTCGTCCTGGACGCGGACGCCGCGACGAGCCGCCGCGCGCACGCGCGCGACAAGCTCTTTCATCGAGAACGGCTTCACGAGGTAGTCGTCAGCTCCGATCTCGAGGGCGTGGACCCGGTCGTGCTCCGTCCCGCGCGCGCTGACGACGACGATCGGCGTCCCGATCCCCTCGGCGCGCGCGGTCTCGATCAGCTTCCACCCGTCGATGCCCGGAAGCATCAGGTCGAGCACGCAGACATCGGGCCGCTCGTAGCGAAGCCGCGCGAGGCCCGACTCTCCCTTGTTCACCCAGAGCGGGTCGAAGCCGGCCGAGGTGAGGTGCCGGGCCATCCCCTCGGCGATGACGTCGTCGTCCTCGATGATCAACACCTTCGACACGTCACTCTCGATTCTGCATGCGGCTTCACTCCAAAGGGGTCGCCCAACGGTAGCGGAATGGTGAAGAAGTGGTGAACGCGGCTCGGAGCTGAGGAGACCAGCCGTCGGGTCGGGCTACGATCCCCGCGAGGTGCGCCGCTTCCTCCGACGCAGCAGCAACGGGCCGCGGGCCGACCCGGGCCTGGAGGAGCTTCGCCTCGAGGCGCGGCGCGGGCGGGCGCTCGTCGAGGAGAGCCGCGAGATCGTCGTCGTCCTCGACGAGGACGATCGCGTCGTCACCGCGAGCCGGCGCGCGCGCGAGCTGCTCCCCGGCCTCACCGAGGGCTCGCCGGCGCCCGATGCGCTCCGGGAGAACGCGCCGCTCACGATCCCGTACGAAGTCGACGGCCGCCGGGAGACGATTCTCTACGCGCGGGACACCGGCGACATGGCCGCCTACGAGGAGCTGCGGGCGGGCTTCACGGCTGCCGTCTCTCACGAGCTGAGAACGCCGCTCGCCCGCGTGCTCGCGCTGCTGGAGACAGCGACGCTCCCCGGAGCGGACTCACTCGAGCTTGTCGAGCAGGCCCAAGGAGAGATCGACACGATCCGCGAGCTGATCGACGACATCCTCTTCCTCTCCGAGCTCGAGTCCGGCCACGAGGTGGTCGGGCTCGGCACGACTCCTGCCCTCCCTATCCTCTTCGCGGTCGCCGAGAGCCTGGAGGACCAGGCCGCGCGGGCGGGCGTGACCGTCGAGGTCGAGCCCGACGAAGACGCCGAGCTGCCGTTGCGGCCGCGCATGATCCGCGTCATCGTCGAGAACCTGGCTCAGAATGCCGTCCGCTACGCAGGGCCGGGCGCCCGCTTGACCCTCTCGGCCCAGCGCGTCGAAGGCGGCGTCGAGCTCGTCGCCGCCGACAACGGCGTCGGGATTGCGCAGGACGACCTCCCCCGTCTCTTCGAGCGCTTCTACCGCGCCGACCGAGCCAGGGCCTCGCGGGGGACCGGACTGGGCCTAGCGATCGTGAAGCACGTCGTCACGTCTGCCGGCGGAACCGTGGAGGCGACAGGTGCGCTGGGCCGCGGAGTCAGAATCCGCTGCCTCTTCCCGGTCGACCGCCGGGAATAGCGGGGTGCGGTCCTCCGACTCCTGGTCGTCGTCGCCTGCGTAGTCGCGGCCTCCCGCGCCGAGGAGCAGCTCCCCCGGCGAGGACGAGTGGCCGCTTAATCAGCTCGCCGTAGCCGCAAGCCCAGGTAGAGAGCGCTCGGCAAGCCGCCGATCACCCACAGGACGAAGAAGAGCGTCTCGAACGTGACGGACGTGCTCTCCGCGTAGCTGTCGACGATCGCGAGCGTGAGGAAGGGAACCACCGCCAGCAGCGCGAGGGCTGTTCCGATTGTCTTCTCGTGGTTCGACCACGCCTTGGAGATAAGCACCATCGCGATGCCGAAGAGCCAGCCGATGAAGGGGACGACGAGCGTCACCATCGCGGCCACCTCGAGCTTGCCCGTGGGCCGCTGCTCGGCCTCCGGCGCCGGCTCCGCGGCCTCGACGATTTCCTCGGGTGGCCCGAGCCGTTCGAGCACGTTGCGGACAGCGACCTCGCCCGCAGCCTCCTCCTCACGCAGCGCCGCCTCGATGTGCTCCCGGATCTCCGCGATCAGCTCTGCGCGTCGTGACCGCTGCAGGTGCGCTGCGGCCTCCTCGAGCCGGCCTATGTAGTCGTCGACAAGCCGGTCGGTCTGCATGGTGGTCATGCTTCCTCCTTCGTCAGGATCGCATCGACTGAGTCGCGGAACCGGGACCATTCCGTCGCAAAGTCGTCGAGTGCCTCCCGGCCCGCTTCGGTGAGCTCGTAGTAGCGCCGTGGCGGGCCCGACTCGGACTCGCGCCAGAACGTCGTCACGAGCTGCTCCTTGCGCAGGCGCGTAAGCAGCGGATAGATCGTCCCCTCGCTCGTGACAAGCCCGTCCACCTTGGAGAGCTCGCGAACGAGCGCGAAGCCGTAGCGAGGGCCGCCGCGCAGAAGCGCTAGCACGCAGTACTCAACCGTGCCGCGACGCAGCTGGGAGAGGGACTTGCGTGTTTGAACAGGTTCCATGCTATACATAGTACCTTGCGAACCGCAGGCCAGTCAAGACAAGACGGCGTGGATGCCGTCGAGCGCCGCTCATGGGCGCTTCCGGCACGCGCCCCCAGGGCCGGTCTCGCCTCGCCGGAAGCCCCAAGGCCATCGAGTGCCAACGTTCCCTAGGCCGTGTGGCCGGCTGGTCTTCACCACCTCTTCACCAGTCGTTCACAGCCTTTCAGCCCACCCCAGGGGGCTCCACGGCGACACTCGCCTGGATGCAACGAGGCGAAAGGAGAACCGTGGGAATTCGTCCTGTTCCGAGGCTCGTCCTCCTCCTGCTGGCGCTCGCAGTCCTGGCGTTCGGCGCCGCCGGGTGTGGCCGGGACGACGACGAAGACAGCCCAGACGCGGCCGCAACGACGGAGGACACCGGCGCGACCGACCGAGGCCCGAAGAGCTCTCCGGCGGCGATCGAGATCGACGGCTCGAGCACGGTCGGCCCGCTCACGACCGCCGCCGCCGAGTCGTTTCGTGCCGAACAGCCCGACGTGAACGTGACCGTCGGCGTCTCCGGAACCGGAGGCGGCTTCGAGCGCTTCTGCGCCGGCGAGACCGACATCTCGAACGCCTCCCGCCCGATCGACGAGGAGGAAGAGGTGCCGCTCTGCGCAGACGCCGGCATCGAATACACGGAGTTCCAGGTCGGCGTGGACGCGCTGACCGTGGTCGTCAACAGCGAGAACGACTGGGTTACCTGCCTGACGACGGAGCAGCTCAAGAAGATCTGGGAGCCGTCGGCCGAAGGCAAGGTCACGAACTGGAATCAGGTCGACCCGAGCTTCCCCGACCAGGAGCTGGTCCTCGCGGGCCCCGGCACCGACTCCGGGACGTTCGACTACTTCACCGACGAGATCAACGGCGAAGAGGGCGCAAGCCGCACCGACTACACCGCCAGCGAGGACGACAACGTCACCGTGCAGGCGGTCGCCGGCGATCCAGGCGGGCTCGGGTACCTGGGCTACACGTACTACGAGGAGAACTCCGACACGTTGAAGGCCGTCGAGATCGACGGCGGCGACGGGTGCGTCGCCCCCAGCATCGAAAGCGCCCGAGACGGCTCGTACGCGCCGCTCTCGCGCCCGCTCTTCATCTACGCGAAGAACGAGTCGCTCGCCCGGCCCGAGGTGTACGGCTTCGTCGAATACTTCTTGACGAACTCGATTCAGCTCGCCGAAGACGCGCTCTTCATCCCGGTTCCCGACGACCTGGTGGCCACCAACCTCTCGACCCTGGAGTCCACCTCCGTCCGCTAGCCGACGTGGCAACCCAGGACATCACGGTAGGCGCGCAGCCGGAGCCCATCCGGCTGCGCGCTGAAGGCAGGCGCTGGAGCGAGGTGGTCGTCAAGACCGTCCTCGCTCTCTGCGCCCTGGTCTCGGTCGCGACCACGGTCGGCATCATCCTCGCGCTGCTGGAGCCGTCGATCGAGTTCTTCCGGGAGGTGTCGATCGTCGACTTCTTCTCCGGCGACCGCTGGGCCCCGCTCTTCGAGCCCGCCTCGTTCGGCGTCCAGCCGCTCCTGGTCGGCACCCTGGTCGTCACATTCTGGGCATGCCTGGTCGCGTTGCCGCTCGGGCTGTGCGTCGCGATCTACCTCAGCGAGTACGCGCGCCCGCGCGTGCGCCGGATTGTCAAGCCCGCTCTGGAGGTGCTCGCAGGCATACCGACGGTCGTCTTCGGGTTCTTCGCCCTCACGTTCTTCACTCCCCTTCTCCAGGACATCGGCGTGGACGCGGGCACGTTCAACGTCCTCGCTGCCGGCCTCGTCATGGGGGTGATGCTGATCCCGACGGTGGCCTCGATCTCCGAGGACGCCATGAGCGCCGTCCCGCAGGAGCTCCGTGACGGCGCCTACGGCCTCGGCGCCAGCCGCTTGCAGGTGTCGACCCGGATCGTCGTGCCCGCCGCCGTTTCCGGGATCATCGCCAGCTACGTCCTCGCGTTTTCGCGGGCCGTCGGTGAGACGATGATCGTCCTCATTGCCTGCGCCGGAATCGCCCAGATCACGCTCGATCCCCGCGACTCCGTGCAGACGATGACCGTATTCATCGGCGCGACGGGGCTCGGAGACGTGCCCACGGGGTCGATCGAATACAAGACGATCTTCGCGGTCGGGCTCACGCTCTTCGTGATCACGTTCGTCATGAACATGGTCTCGATCCGGCTCGTGCGGAAGTTCCGGGAGGTCTACGAATGAGCGCTCTCGCGAGGCTGCGCTCGGGCCTGGCCCCCGCGGGGCCAAGGTTCGCGGGACGCTCTTCTACGTCCTGCTGCTCGTCTCGGTTTCCGTCGGCTTCATCCTCCTGTTCACGCTGATGATCGACGTCGTCCAGAAGGGGATCGGCTACCTCGATCCGGTCTTCTTCACGGAGCCGACCTCGACCAACCCCGAGAAGGCCGGAGCCGGCCCGGCGATTCGAGGAACCATCTACCTCATGGTCCTGCTGCTCGTGATGGCAGTCCCCATCGGCGTGGGCACGGCCCTCTACCTCGAGGAGTATGCAAACCGCGACCGCTGGTACAACCGCCTGCTCGAGGTGAACATCCAGAACCTGGCCGCGGTGCCCTCGATCGTCTACGGCATCCTCGGGCTCGCCTTTCTCGTCCGTGGCATTGGCCTCGGACGGGTGCTCCTCGCCGGCGCGCTCATCCTCACCCTGCTCGTTCTCCCGACCGTGATCGTGGCGTCTCGAGAGGCGATTCGGGCAGTGCCGGACTCGATCCGCCAAGGCGCCTACGCGCTCGGCGCGACCCAGTGGCAGGTCGTCCGTCGCCAGGTGCTCCCGGCGGCGATCCCGGGAATCGCCACGGGCTCGATCCTCGCGCTGGCCCGCGCCATCGGCGAGACGGCACCGCTTCTCCTCGTCGGCGCCCTCACCTATGTGGCCGTGAACCCGACGCTCATGGGCTCGTTCACAGCGTTGCCCGTGCAGATCTACCAGTGGATCGCGCAACCGCAAGATGAGTTCCGGCTGCTCGCCGCGGCCGGAATCATCGTCCTCCTGGCCATCCTCCTGACCATGAACGCGTTCGCGATTTGGCTCCGCAACCGCTACCAGAGAAGATGGTGATGTCAGAGATGGAAAGCGCCCCTGCCGCACCTGCGAAGATTCCCGGCATGGACGAGAAGCTGCTCCAAGCGCGGGCGCAGGACGCGGCGCCTGCACACCGCGAGGTGCTCTTCGACGTCAGCGACCTGACGGTCGACTACTCGGGCGTCCCCGCGCTCAAGGGAGTCTCGCTCGAGATCTACAGGAACTACGTGACCGCCTTCATCGGGCCGTCCGGGTGCGGCAAGAGCACCTTCATCCGCTGCTTCAACCGCATGAACGACCTGATCCCAACCGCGTCCGTCAACGGGACGATCCTCTACCACGGCATCGACCTCTACGGCTCCGAGGTCGACGCGGTCGAGGTGCGGAAGCGCATCGGCATGGTCTTCCAGAAGCCCAACCCATTTCCGAAGTCGATCTACGACAACATTGCTTTCGGTCCGCGCGTGCTCGGCTGGAAGAAGGATCTCGACGAGCGGGTCGAGCGGGCGCTTCGCCACGCGGCGCTCTGGGACGAGGTGAAGACCCGCCTGAAGGCGAGCGCGTACAGCCTCTCGGGAGGCCAGCAGCAGCGACTCTGCATCGCGCGCTGCCTCGCCGTCGAGCCCGACGTCCTGCTCATGGACGAGCCGGCCTCGGCCCTCGACCCGATCTCGACGACGGCGATCGAGGACCTCATGCATAACCTCAAGCGCGAGTACACGATCGTGATCGTCACCCACAACATGCAGCAGGCCGCGCGGGTGGCGGACAGGACCGCGTTCTTCAGCGTCGAGGTCGACGAGGAGCAGGATCGGCGCACAGGGATCCTGGTGGAGTACGACGACACGCCGACGATCTTCACCAACCCCTCCGACAAGCGGACGGAGGACTACGTCACGGGGCGGTTCGGATGAGGGTCACGCTTCAGCAAGAGCTCGACCAGCTCGAGGCGGCGCTCCAGGAGGAGGGCGCACTCGTCCTCCGCGCTCTTCGCGGCAGCCTGAACGCACTCTCGGAGTCCGACGTCGAGCTGGCCGACGAGGTGATCGCGTTCGACGACGAGGTCGACGACGCCTATCTCGCGATCGAAGAGGGGATCCAGTCCCTCCTAGCCACGCAGACGCCGGTCGCCGTCGACCTGCGCCTCGTCCTCGCCATCCTGCACAACAACCTCCACCTCGAGCGGATGGCCGACTACTGCGTCACGATCTCCAAGCTGACGAAGCTGGTCAAGGACGCTCCGCGCGACGACACGCTTCTCGAGGGCTTCGAGGAGATGGGTAGTCGCGCCGAGGAGATGATCCATGTCGCGCTGGACTCCTTCCGCGACCGCAACGCGGCGCGAGCCGAGTCGCTGGTCGACCTAGACGAGCTGATCGACCGCGCCAACCGGCGGGTGGTCGGTCACGTCCTCTCGCTCGGCGGGGATCCGGAGCTCCGCGAATGGGGGCTTCGCATGATCATCGTCTCGCGCTGCCTCGAGCGGATCGGCGACCACGCGGTCGACATCGGCGAGCAGACGGCCTACCTCGTCAGCGGCGACTTTCGCGAGTTCACCGACGCCTCGCACGGCCCCGGCACGACACCGCGGGACCTCCCCTAGAGGTCGAACCGGAGCAGCCCCGAGCTGCGAATGCCTCTGGCAGAAACCCACGGTCCACCTGGAGGAGCCGACATGCGCAGGATCATCGGAACCATCGGAGCGATGCTGGCGATCGCGCTCATGACGCCGACGTTGGCGCTCGCACACAGCCATAGGGAGACGCCAGGAGATCTGCTGGATCCCTCGGCTGACAACACCGACGTATACGCCCTTTCCGTCGGGGCACCTCTTGCCATCGTGAGCGTCGCCGCGCTCTTGGTCCCGCTTGCTTCGCGGCCGAGACGACCACCGCGAGGATCCTCCGGACAGCTAAGCCTCAGCTACCGCGACGCGGCGCGTCTGCAGCGAGCGGGCGCCGAAGGCGACGGCCGCGATCACCGCGGCGAGCGCGAAGACGAGCACGTCGCCGGCGGGCAGCCGCGTCAGCACTTCCATTCCGGCTCCGACCAGGGCGGCCGCCGGGATGGTCATGACCCAGGCCAAGAGGATGTTCCCGGCCACGCCCCAGCGCACGGCGTTCAGCCGGTGGGTCGCCCCGGCGCCGAGCACGGAGCCGGAGACCGTGTGCGTCGTCGAGACGGGAAAGCCGAAGTGCGCCGTCCCCCAGAGGATCCCCGCGGTCGTCGTCTGGGCCGCGAAGCCGCGAGGTGGGTCGAGCTTCGCGATCCGCGTCCCGAGCGTCTTGATGATCCGCCAGCCGCCCGCGTAGGTTCCCAGCCCCATCGCGACTGCGGCGCTGATGATCACCCAGAACGGCGGGCGGTCGAAGTCGGCGCTCAGGTGCCCTGAAGCCACGAGCGCGAGCGCGATGATGCCCATCGTCTTCTGCGCGTCGTTCGTCCCGTGCGTGAAGGCGACGAACCCGCCCGAGATCAGCTGCAGCCGGCGGAAGACGCGGTTGACCAGCCCCGGCGCCCGCCGGCGCACGATCCACATGAGGATCACCATGAGCGCGGCCGCGCCGACGATTCCGAGCAGCGGAGCGACGAGCGAGGGAATGGCGACGTTCTCCACGAGCCCGTCCCATTGGACGACGTCGAACCCGGCCGCCGCGATTGCAGAGCCGACCATGCCGCCGATGAGCGCGTGACTCGAGCTCGAGGGAAGGCCGAGGTACCAGGTGATCAAGTTCCAGGTGATCGCGCCGACCAGCCCGGCGAGCACGACGTCGAGCGTGACCGCTTCGGGGTTGACGATCCCGGTGGCCACGGTGGCCGCCACCTTGAAGGAGACGAACGCGCCCGCAACGTTGAGGACCGCCGCGCTCAGGACCGCGAGCCGCGGCGAGAGCGCGCGCGTCGAGACGCTCGTGGCGATCGAGTTCGCGGTGTCGTGGAATCCGTTCGTGAAGTCGAAGAAGAGGGCGGTGGCGACGACGGCGACGAGGGTCAGGTCGTCCAACCGATCCAGTGCGACGTCCAGGCAAATACTACACGTTCTTCACGACGATGTTGCCGATCACGTTCGCGGCCGTCTCGCAGGCGTCGAGCGCGTCCTCGAGCGCCTCGAAGATGTCCTTCCAGCGGATGACGATGAGCGGGTCGATCCGTGGATCCCTGAAGAGGTCGGCGATCGCGTCGTGGACGACGCGGTCTCCTTCGTCCTCGAGCTCCTTGAGCGCGATGAGCTCCTTCTGCACGCCGTGCAGGCCCTTCAGCTCGGCGAGCGCCGTCGCCAGGTGCTCGGCCGCGCCGACGAGGATGCGGCACTGCTCGATCGCCTGCGCGTCGGCGACTCGATGCCGTAGAGCTCGAGCAGGCCGGAGGCCTCGTCCATGTGGTCGACGACGTCGTCGACGGAGGTCGCAAGCTGGTAGATGTCCTCGCGGTCGAACGGCGTGATGTACTGCGTGTTCAGGAGCTGGATCAGGTCGCGCGTGATCGTGTCACCCTCGTGCTCGGCTTCCTTCACGTGCGCCTGGGTGACCGACGAGTTGGGATACTCCCGGAAGCGCCGCTCGACGAGGCGCCCGGTCTCGAGAGCGTTCGCACCCGCTCTCGTGAAGAGGTCGTAGAACTCGCTAGTCCGTGGAACCAGTGAGAGCTTCAAGCCGCGCAGGATGCGTACAGGTTCACCATCCGGTCACCGGCCGGCCACATTTGCGCGGCAGCGCTTGCCGCGCTCGCGCTTCTCGCGACGGCGCCGCCGGGCTCGGCGACGAGGATCGTCGCCATCGGCGACTTCGGGGTCGGCGGCAAACGCGAGCGCGCGATGGGCGCCGCTGTGGAGCGCTTCGCCGGCGAGCGTCGGGCCGACGCTCTCGTCACGCTCGGGGACAACGACTACACGGAGAGCCCGACCGCGTTCGAGGCGAACTGGCTCGACTCCTTCGGCTGGGCGGCCGCCGACGGCCTCCTCGTCGCCGGGACGCTCGGGAACCACGATGTTCTGGTCGACCGCGGCCGCTACGAGTTCGAGCTCCTGGGGATGCCGAGCCGCTACTACCAACGGCGCCTCGGAGCCGTCGAGCTCTTCCTCCTCGACTCGACGCGCATCGACGAGGCGCAGCTCGAGTGGCTCGACGCCGCCCTGGCCCGCTCGAACGCCCGCTGGAAGGTCGGTGGCGATGCACCATCCCGCCTACAGCTGCGGCGCCTACCGCGGCAAGCCGCGGGTGCGGAGACAGCTGGTGCCGCTCTTCGCGGAACACGGCGTCGACCTCGTGCTCGCCGCCCACGATCACAACTACCAGCGCTTCGCGAAGCGCGACGGCGTCACCTTCGTCGTCCACGGCGGCGGCGGGGCCGGCTCTACTCCCTCGAGCAGTGTCCGAGGTGGTTCCCGCGGCGGGTGGAGGCACACAAGATTCACGGCTGGCTCTACCTTCGCGCGACTGCAGACTCGCTTCGAGTGCGCGCGATCGGACGCGACGGCCGCGTGCGGGACCGATTCCAGATATACCCCTAGCGGGTATACTTCCGAGCGTATGGCCACCGTCCAGCTCGAGCTCGAGGGGATGACGTGCGCGGCCTGCGCGGCCCGGATCGACAAGGCCCTGAACCAGCTCGACGGCGTCGACGCGAGCGTCAACCTCGCCACCGAGAAGGCGGCCGTCCGCTACGACGACGGGAAGGTCGCCCTCGACGACCTCGTTCGCGCGGTCGAAGGCGCCGGCTACAGCGCCTCCCTGACTCGCGCCGAGAGCGGGCCCGGGGCTCCGCCTCGGCCTCCGTCTCGCCGTGGCGGCGGCGCTCACGGTTCCGGTCGCGCTGATCGCGATGGTGCCCCCGTTCGGCTTCGACGGCTGGGAGTGGGTCGCGCTCGCGCTTACGACCCCGGTCTGGGCCTGGGCCGGCTGGCCCTTCCACCGCGCGGCGCTCAAGAGCCTGCGCCACGGGGCCGCGACGATGGACACGCTCATCTCGCTCGGCACGACGGCGGCCTACGTCTGGTCGCTCGTCGCGTTGCTCGCGCTCGAAGACGCCGAGGTCTACTTCGAGGTGGCGAGCGTGATCACGACGCTCATCCTCCTCGGCCGCTGGCTCGAGTCGCGGGCGCGGCGCCGGTCGGGCGCTGCGCTGCGAGCGCTGCTGGAGCTGGGGGCGAAGGAGGCCCGCGTGCTCCGGCGAGGGCGTGGAGGTCTCGGTGCCGCTCGAGCAGGTCGCGGTCGGCGACCTCTTCGTCGTCCGGCCGGGAGAGAAGATCGCCACGGACGGCGTCGTCGTCGAGGGCAGCTCGGCGGTCGACCAGTCGATGCTGACCGGCGAGCCCGTCCCTGTGGACGTGGACCCGGGGGCCGAGGTCGCCGGCGCGACGGTGAACACCTCCGGGCGGCTGGTCGTCCGCGCGACGCGCGTCGGCGCCGACACAGCCCTTGCTCAGATTGCGAGGCTGGTCGCCGAAGCCCAGGCGGGCAAGGCGCCCATTCAACGCCTCGCCGACCGTGTCTCAGCCGTCTTCGTGCCGATCGTGATCGGCCTCTCCCTGGCGACGCTGGCGGGCTGGCTGCTCTTCGACGGCGACGTCTCGGCCGCGTTCACGGCGGCCGTGGCGGTGCTCATCATCGCCTGCCCCTGCGCGCTCGGGCTGGCCACGCCGACGGCGCTGATGGTCGGCACGGGCCGCGGCGCGCAGCTCGGCATCGTCATCAAGGGCCCCGAGGTGCTGGAGCAGACGAAGCGCGTCTCCACGGTCGTGCTCGACAAGACGGGCACCGTGACCGAAGGCCGGATGGCGCTCGTGGACGTGGTGCCCGCGAACGGCGCGACGCGGGCCGACGTCCTGCGCCTGGCCGGCGCGGTCGAGGATGCCAGCGAGCACCCGATCGCCCAGGCGGTCGCGAGAGCTGCGCGCCTGGAGCTGGGGACGCTTCCGGCAGTCGAGGACTTCGAGAGCAGGCCGGGGCTCGGCGTCGCCGGGCGCGTCGAAGGCCACGCGGTCGAGGTAGGACGCGGCGACGGCGGGATCTCGGTGGCCTGGGACGGCGTGCCGCGCGCAACGCTGGTCGTCGCCGACACCGTCAAGCCGACGAGCGCCGAGGCGGTCAGGGAGCTCCGCGAGCTCGGGCTCACGCCGGTTCTCCTCACCGGCGACCGCGAAGAGGCGGCGCGGGCTGTGGCCGCCGAGGTCGGGATCGAGCGCGTCCTCGCCGAGGTGTATCCGGGCGACAAGGCCGCCGAGGTGCGCCGGCTTCAGGAAGACGGAGAGGTCGTGGCCATGGTCGGCGACGGGGTGAATGACGCGCCGGCGCTCGCCCAGGCCGACCTCGGCATCGCGATCGGCACCGGCACCGACGTGGCCATCGAGGCGAGCGACCTGACGCTCGTCTCCGGTGACCTCCGCGGCGCCGCGGACGCGATCCGGCTCTCCCGCCGCGTCCTCGGGACGATCAAGGGCAATCTCTTCTGGGCGTTCGCCTACAACGTCGCGGCCATCCCGCTCGCGATCGCCGGGCTCCTCAACCCGATCGTGGCCGCCGCGGCGATGGCCGGCTCGAGCCTGTTCGTCGTCTCGAACTCGCTGCGGCTCCGCCGCTTCTCGAGCCCGCGCGAGAGCGGTTAGAGCTCACCTTCCCGCGGGTCATGGCGCCCGTGGTAGGAGATCGACGTGCAGAGGAGGCCGGTCAAGGCCACACCCGGCGCCGACCTCCAGGAGGAGGCGCGCCTCGTCCGAGCGCTCGACGCCGGTGACGAGGCCGCCCACGGCAATCCACACGGCCGCGAGGATCGCCGGGAGGAGGAGAAGGATCACCGTCCAGTCGTGCCAGGGCCGTTTCCGCCTCGACCAGAGGGCGTAGTCGGCCGCGGCGAGGATGACGACGAGGACACCGGGCAAGATTCCGGTCAGCACCTCGCCGGAGGCCGCCGCGACCCAGAGCCCTAGCGCGGCGGCGCCGATCGTCAGGTAGCGCGGCGCGGCCGGAGCTCCTCCTCGTGGCCCTCGACGTGGACGTCGGGGAGCCACGAGAGCCAGGAGGGCAGGTACCAGTTCCAGCGCCCGAGGAGGGTCATCGTCGCCGGCACGACCACCGAGCGGATGATGGTCGCGTCGATGAGAAGCGCGACCGCGACTCCGAAGCCCATCTGCTGGAACATGACGAGGTCGCCGCGGGCGAAGCCGGCGAACACGGCGATGATGATCAGCGCGGCGCCGGTGATCAAGCGGGCGGTCGAGCCCACCCCGAACGAGACGGCGTCCTCGTTCGAGCCGGTCTGCGTGTAGCGCTCGCGAATCCGGCTGAGCAGGAAGACCTGGTAGTCCATGGAGAGGCCGAAGAGGACGGCGAAGAGGAAGAGCGGTACCCACGCCTCCACGATGTCGACCTGCTGGAAGCCGAAGAGCTCGTTGCCGACGCCCTCGACGAAGACGAGCACGAGCAGGCCGTACGCCGCCCCTACCGCGAGGAGGTTCATGGCGATCGCCGTCGCCGGGACGACGATCGAGCGGAACGCGATCGTGAGCAGGATGAAGCTGAGGCCGAGCACGAAGACGAAGACGATCGGCAGCCAGTTGTCCATGACGTCGTAGTAGTCGATCTCCTCTGCGGTGTCGCCGCCGACGAAGGCCTCTGCGCCCGAGCCCGCGAAGGTAGCCGGGATCATGTCGCTGCGGAGGTCGCGCACGGCGTCCACGGCCGCCGTGGAGACGGCGTCTCCGGCCACCGGCACGGTCAGGACGACGAGCCCGCCGTCGGGGCTGGTCTCGGTCGTCGCCTCGCCGAAGATCCTCCGCTGCCCGAGCTCTCCCTCGAGCTCCTCCACCGCGGCCCTGACCTGCGGAGAGGCCGAGTCCCCTTCGACGGCGATGCTCACCGGATCGGTCGTCTGGCCGGGAAACTCGCGGTTCAGGAGAAGGAAGCCCTGCTTGGACTCGAACCGGTCCGGCAGCGTGCTGATCCCGGCGGTGCCGGACTCGAGCGCGAGCACGGGCACCGCGGCCGCCGAGCAGGAGCCCGACCGCGGCGACGAGACTGACGACGGGGCGCCGCATCACCGCGCGGACGATCCTTCCCCAGAACCGGCTCTCGGCCCCGGCCGACGCCATCCTGCCGAAGTAGGGGATGCGAAGCGACTCGACGCGGTCGCCGAGCAGGCTGATGACCGCCGGCAGGAGCGTCAGCGCCGCCACCACCGAGACGATGCCGACGAGGATGGCGCCCGTTGCGAGGCTGCGCATGATCGTGTTCGGCACCAGCTCGAGGCCTGTCATCGCGAGCACGAAGGCCGCGCCGCTGAAGAGGACGGCCCGGCTGGCCGTGGCGCCCGAGGTGACGATCGCATCGAGCTTCTCCCGCCCCTGCGAGCGCTCCTCGCGAAAGCGGCTGAGGATGAAGAGCGAGTAGTCGATCCCGAGCGCCAGTCCCATCCCGAAGATCATGTTGGTGACGAAGACGGACAGGTCGAACGCCTGGCCGACAATCGCGGTGAGCGCGAGGGCGACGACGATCGAAAGAAGCGCCAGGACGAGCGGGATCACGCCGGCGAGCACAGTCCCGAAGACGAGCAGAAGCACGATCAGCGCTGTCGGCGCGCCGAAGAAGAGCTCGCCCTCCTGCAGGTCCTCCTCTGAAAGCGTGCCGAAGTCCTCGTCGAGCGTGAGCTCGCCGGTCATCGCCGCCTCGACCGCCGGGTCCTCGTCGAAGCGCTCCACCGCCTCCACCAGGTCCGGGAGGCTGTCCTCGTTCGGCCCGAGGGCGACCAGGACGGCGGTCGCGCTCCCGTCCGCAGAGTCGAGCCGCTCCTGCCCCTGATCGGCGGACGTGACGACGTTCGTGGCACCGAGTTGCCGGAGCTCCTCGGCCAGCCCCTGGACGCTTTCCCCGTCCACCGTCCCGCTCTCGAAGCTCACGATCACAACCTCGCTCGTCTCCTGCTCGAGGCTCTCGGCCGATGGCGGGAAGTGCTCGAGGACCAGCTCCTCCGCCCGCTTCGAGTCGGTCTGGGAGGTCACCTCGCCCTCGGTCGTGAGCGTGTCGCCGAGGAGCGCCGCCACCACCCCGATGGAGAGGACGACGACCGCGATCCAGGCCGCCACCGTCCGCCAGGGATGGAGCGCGCAGGCGCGGGCAAGGGATTCCGTCGAGAGACTCACGGCCTGCTCGACGCTACTCGATCTGGTTCCGTCACGACCTGTCTCATACCTCTTAGACCGGCGCTCGAGACCAGACTGATCGCCGGTGGGCGCGTATATGGTCTCGCCGTGCTCGCGATCACCGCCGGCAGCTACCGCTTCACGGCCCGGCTCGAGGAGGCCGCGCCGAAGACGATCGAAGTGCTGCGGACGCTCCTTCCGCTTCGCAGCGATCTCGTCCAGGCCCGGTGGAGCGGAGAGTCTGCCTGGGTGCCGCTCGGCTTCGAGCTCGAGCTCGGAATCGGGCCGGAGAACGCGAACAGCTATCCGGCCGCCGGGGAGCTTCTCCTCTACCCCGGCGGGCTCTCCGAGGTGGAGATCCTCTTCCCGTACGGCGCGACCTGCTTCGCCAGCAAGATGGGCCAGCTGGCGGGCAACCACTTCGCGACGATCGTCGAGGGCCGCGAGCAGCTACCCGAGCTCGGGCGGGCGGTGCTGTGGGAAGGCGCTCAGCCGTTCGTGCTCGAAGAGACCTAGCTACAACCGGAACGACACCGGACCTTCCCCGCGTGGAGACGCCGCCCTCGCGCAGGATCAGGGTCGATGAGGCTCTTCGTCGTTGCCTGGCGCGAGGCGCCGGTCGCGCTCGCTCTCGGCGCCGCCGGGCGCAGGATCGGGCTCGAGACGGTCGTGCTGACGCCTCCCGAGGTTGCGAAACGGGCGGCCCACGGCGACCTCGTCCTCTCGTACCTCGACGTGAGGCCCTCGCTCGAAGGCCCGGAGCCCGGAGTGGCCAAGCTCCGGGGATTGCGCTCGCGTGGGATCACGGTTCTCAACGGCCCTGAGGCGATCACGGCCTGTCACGACAAGCTGGTGACCGCGCTGCGACTCGGCCGGGCTGGGCTTCCGCACCCCGAGACCGCGTACCTGAGCGCCTCCTCGAGCCGCCGCGACGTCTCACGCCTTCGCTACCCAGTCGTGGTCAAGCCGCGCTTCGGGAGCCGCGGCGAGCATGTAGTCCGCTGCGACGAGCCCGACGCGCTCGGCGGGCTGCTCGGGCGACTGCGGAAGCTTGGCTGGTTTCGCCGGCACGGCGCGCTCATCCAGGAGCTCGTCCCGCCGGCGGGACACGACCTCCGCATCCTCGTCGCCGGTCGACGGGTCGTCGGCGCGGTGCGCCGGGTCGCTCCGCCCGGCGAGTGGAGGACGAACGTCTCCCTGGGGGCGGTTCGACGCCGGGTCCAGCCGCAGCCCGGGGAGTGCGACCTCGCGATCGCGGCGGCACAGGCCGCGGGCGCTGACCTGGCCGGGGTCGACCTCATCCCCAGACCCGACGGCAGCTTCGCCGTGCTCGAGGTCAACGGCGCCCCGGAGTTCACCGCGGCGTACTCGCTCGACGGCCACGACGTCTTCGAGGCGGTCCTCATCGCCCTGCTCCTGCCGGATCCGGTGGAAGCCACGCCGGCTCCCGCCCGCGTCTTAGAGCTCCCAACAGAATGAGGAGCGATGCCGTCTGACCACGCTGGGCGCCCCGAGGCCGCGTCCTCAGTCGCGCCCATACCGCAGAGGGTATGGGCGCTCCCTGCGTCCTTCCCTCGAACCACCCAGCGCGCCCAGCCGGCGGGTCATCATCCTGTTAGGAGCTCTAGAGGGTGATCGCGCCCTCGAGCACCGCCCTGCCTACGACCGCGCCCTCGAGACCGAGAGCGGCGAGCGCCTCGACGTCCTCCTCGGAGCGAACCCCGCCGGCGGCGAGGACCGGCAGGTCGGAACGCTCGCGCACGCGCCCGAGGAGGTCGAGGTCGGGGCCGGCCATGGTCCCGTCCCGGTCGATCGACGTGCACAGCAGCCTGTGCACGCCCGCCTCGGCGCAGCGCTCGGCGAACTCGTCGGGCGAGAGCTCGGTGGTTCGGCTCCAGCCGGCCACGGCCACGCGGCCCCCGCGCGCATCAATCGCCACGACGAGCCGCTCCTCGAAAGCCGACGCGAGCTCGCCCACCGCGGCCGGCGAGCGCCAACGCAGCCGTTCCGACGACGACGCGGGCGGCGCCGGCGTCGAGCAGCGACCGCGCGTCCTCGAGCGAGCGGATGCCGCCCGAGGCCTGGACGGGGGTCGGCGCGGCGGCGGCGGCGAGGGCGCCGACGAGCTCCGGGCGGATTCTCCCGCTCCGGGCCCCGTCGAGATCGACCAAGTGGACAAGCGGCGGCCGTGCGGCTGCGAAGCGGGCGACGAGGTCCGCCGGATTTCCGGCCTGCGCGACGACGTCGTCGAACGAGCCTTGCCGTAACCGGACAGCCTCGGTGCCGACCACGTCGACGGCGGGGATCACCTGGAAGGCCTCTCGCATTTGCGCTGTCATGTTAACATGCTAATATGACGACACGAAATGGCGGCCAGGTCACACCCATGGCGGACGGCGGAGATGGAAGACCTCTTCGAGGCGATCCAGACCCTCGAGGGGCCCGCGGAGATCGAGCACTTCCTGCGGGATCTCTGCACGCTGAGCGAGCTCGAGGCGATGGCGCACCGCTGGGAGGTCGTCAAGCTGCTCGACCAGGGCCTGCCCTACCAGGAGATCGCCAGACAAACGGGGGCGTCGACGACGACGGTTACCCGGGTAGCGCACTGGCTGCGCCACGGCGAGGGCGGCTACCGGACGGCGCTCGACCGGCGGACGGCCCTCTCCCCGACAGCCTGAAGGTCGCGATCCCGGCCAAGGGGCGCCTCCGCGAGCCGGCCATCGCCCTGCTCGAGGACGCGGGCCTCGGCCCGGAGGAGCCGGGCGAGCGCGCGCTCGCGTTCCCATGCCGGAACGCGCCGGTGGAAGTGCTGCTCGTCCGCGCCGCCGACATCCCCGAGTACGTCCAGGACGGCGTCGTCGACTGCGGCATCACCGGCGCGGACCTCGTGGCAGAGCGCGACGCCCGGGTCACCGAGCTCCTTCGGCTCGGCTTCGGGGGCTGCACGCTCGAGGCCGCGGTGCCGGAGGAATCGGCAGTGGGGACTCTCGCCGAGCTAGCCGGGCTGCGCGTGGCGACCGTCTATCCACGGCTCACCTCCCGACTCCTCGCCGAGCGCGGCGTCTCGGTCGAGCTCGTCGACGTGACCGGGTCCGTCGAGGTCGCGCCGCGACTCGGCCTGGCGGACGCGATCGTCGACCTCGTCTCCAGCGGGAACACGCTGCGAACGAACGGGCTTCGCTCGCTGGGGGCGCTCTTCGCGTCGGAGGCGGTGCTCGTGGCCGCCGAGGATCCAGACGAAGCCTCGCAGCGGCTCCGGCCGATCCTGGCCAGCGTCGTGCAGGCCCGCGAGGCGCGCTATCTGATGCTGAACGCGCCCGAGGACGCCCTCGAGGAGATCTGCGAGCTCGTCCCCGGCTCGAGCGCTCCCAGCGTGATCCCGCTCGCCGAGCCGGGCATGGTCGCCGTGCACGCGCTCGTCCCTGCGGCAGACGTCTGGCGTCTGCTCCCCCGGCTGGAGGCCGCGCGGGCGACGTCGATCCTGCTCGTACCCGTGGAGCGGATGCTCGCGTGACGGAGGTCGGGGCAATCGTCGCCGATGTGCGGGAGCGCGGAGACGCGGCGCTCGCCGACTGGTCGCTGCGTCTCGACGGTGTTGCGCCCGCGCGCGCCCAGCCCACAGGCGAGATCCCCGAGCGCGAGCTGCTCGCGCTCGCCGACGCCGTGCGCCGCTGGCACGAGCTGCAGCGGCCCGGCGACCTCGTGGAGGAGATCCTTCCCGGCGTCGTGCTCGAGCGCCGCTGGACGCCGCTCTCTTCCGTCGGTGTCTACGTACCGCGCCGGCTCGTGTCCACGCTCGTCATGTGCGCCGTCCCGGCGCAGGTCGCCGGGGTCGAGCGCATCGCCGTCGTCACCGCGCCGGAGGGAGCCGGGATCGTTGCCCGCGCCGCGGAGGTCCTCGGCATCCGCGAGGTGTGGGCGGTCGGCGGGCCTCAGGCGGTCGCCGCGCTCGCCTACGGGACGGAGACGATCGCGCCGGTCGACAAGATCGTCGGGCCCGGGAACGCCTTCGTCAACGAGGCGAAGCTGCTCGTCGCCCGTGACGTCGCCGTCGATCTTCCCGCCGGGCCTTCCGAGGTGGTCGTCCTCGCCTCCGAGGGCGCCGACCTCGCAATCGCCGAGCTGGAGCTCGCGGCCCAGCGCGAGCACGGGCCCGACGCCGTCTGCCGGCTGATCGAGGCGGACGGCGACCTCGAGGGAGCGCTCGCGCGCGTCGAGGCGCTGGCGCCGGAGCACCTGGTCCTGCTCGGGAACGACGCCGAAAGGCTGGCGCCGCGGGTGCGGAACGCGGGGGCGGTCTTCGTGGGACGCTGGTCGCCGGTCGCCGCGGGCGACTACGCGACCGGCGGCAACCACGTGCTCCCGACGGGAGGTCGCGCCCGCGCGGTCGGCGGCCTCGGCCTGGAGGCGTTCCTGAAGCCGGTGACCGTCCAGCGGCTGACGCCCGAAGGCCTCGAACGGGTGCGGCCGGTCGTCGAGGCGCTCGCCGCTCTCGAGCGCATGCCTGCCCACGCGGAGGCGGTGCGGCGATGAGGGCGCTCCCGGCCGAGTTCGCGGCGTACACCTGGGCTCCCTCGACCGGCGAGCTCGCCGCCCGGCTCGGCCTCGACCCGAGCGAGATCGTGCGCTTCGACGGCAACGTCCCGGCGTGGCCTCTCCCCTCCTCCCGCCCCGGCGCGCTCGCCTCGGCGCTGGCCGACGTGCAGAACTACCCGCACGGGGGCTACACGGAGCTGACCGGCGCGATCGCGCAGTACGCCGGAGTCGAGCCCGAGAACGTCGTGCTCGGCGCGGGCGCCGACGACCTCATCCTCCTCTGCGCCCGCGCGTTCGCCGGGCCGGGCGACCGGGTGGCGATCGCCGACGACCCTACCTACCCGCTCTTTCGCATCGCCTCGAACCTCGCCGGCGCCGAGATCGCCGAGGACGAGCCCGTGGCCACGTTCAGCTGCAGGCCGAACAACCCCACGGGAGCACTCGGCGATCTCCCCGCCGCGAGGCCCTTGCTTGTGGACGAGGCTTACTACGAGTACGCCGGCGAGACGGCCGCGGGCCTGATCGACGACGGCATCGTCGTCATCCGGACCTTCTCGAAGGCGTTCGGGCTGGCCGGGGGACGCGTCGGCTACGCGCTCGCTTCCTCGGAGACCGCCGCGGAGCTCAACCGCCGCCAGTCGCCTGCTCCGATCTCGACGCTCTCGGCGGCGCTCGCCCTGGCCGCGCTGGCCGACCCGCCCGACGTGTCGGCGCAGGTCGAGGAGCGGGAGCGCCTCGCCCGCGGCCTTCGCGCCCTCGGGCTGGAGCCGCTGCCCTCGCACACCAACTTCGTCTTCGTGCCGCTGGACGCTCCGGAGGACGCTGGGGGCCGCGCTCCTGCGGTCAGGGCTCGTCGTGCGCGTCTTCCCGGACGGGATCCGAGCGTCGGTCCGCGACGGGGCGGACGACGACCTCCTGCTCGAGGGCATCGCCCGCGCGCTCGACCGCCCCGTCCCGGTCGCTGGAGCCGGAGGACGAAGCGCCCGGCACCTGCGCGCGACCGCGGAGACGCGCGTCCGCGTGCGGCTCGCGCTGGACGGAGCCGGCCGCGTTCACGTGGCCACGGGCGCCGGCCTCTACGACCACTTCCTCGAGCAGCTCGCCTTCCACGCAGGCTTCGACCTCGTCCTCGAAGGCGCCGGCGACCTGGAGACCGGCGAGCACCACACGGCCGAGGACGCCGCCGTCGCCCTGGGCGAGGCCCTCGACCGCGCCCTGGGAGACCGGCGCGGCATCGCGCGCTTCGGCGACGCGGTCGTCCCCATGGACGATGCGCTCGCGCGCGCCGCAGTCGACCTCGGCGGCCGGCCGGCGGCCGAGCTCCGGCTCGAGCTCGACCCGGGCCTCGCCGAGCACGTGCTCGGCAGCTTTGCCCAGGCCGCCCGCCTCGGCCTGCACGTGGAGTCGAAGGGCCGAGACCCGCATCATGTCGCCGAGGCGGCGTTCAAGGCGGTCGGTCGCGCTCTCCGCGCCGCCGCTCGACTCGAGGGCACCGGTGTGCCGTCGACGAAGGGAATCCTGTGAAGGTCGCCGTCTGCGAGTACGGCGCCGGCAACGTGCGCTCGGTCGTCCTGGCCTGCGAGCGCCTCGGCGCAGACGTCTCCGCGACGAGCGACCCGGAGCTGGTGGCGCGCGCCGATCTCGCCGTTCTTCCCGGAGTGGGATCGGCGCGCTCCGCCATGCAAGGTCTCGCCGCCCGCGCGCTCGACGACGCTCTTCGGGAGCGGGTAGCCGCGGGAAAGCCGACACTCGGGATCTGCCTGGGACTCCACCTGGCGCTCGAGTCGTCGGACGAAGACGGTGGCGTCCGTGGACTAGCCCTCCTGCCAGGACGCGCCGTGCGGCTCAGTCGGGGGCGTGTTCCCCGCATCGGCTGGGCGCCCGTCGACCCGGGCGGCGAGGAGCTCTACTTCGCGCATTCGTACGCGGCCGAGACGCCGGCCGCCACGGCCACCTCGGAGGGGATCGTCGCCGTGGCCGAGGGCGGCAGCTTCGTCGGCGTCCAGTTCCACCCGGAGAAGAGCGGCCGCGCGGGCGCGCGCTTCCTCGAGCGATGCCTCTCCCCCGCCTGATCCCCTGCCTCGACGTCGCGGCCGGACGGGTCGTCAAGGGCGTCCGCTTCCAGAGCCTGCGAGACGTGGGCGACCCGGTCGAGCTCGGCGAGGCGTATTCCGAGGCCGGCGCGGACGAGCTCGTCTTCCTCGACGTTGCCGCGACGCTCGAAGGGCGGAAGACCCTGGTCGGCCTCGTGCGCCGCGTCGCCGAGCGGCTGGCGATTCCGTTCACCGTGGGAGGCGGCATCCGCACGGTCGCGGACGCCGAAGCCCTGCTGGAGGCGGGCGCCGACAAGGTCTCGGTGAACTCGGCGGCGCTCGCCCGCCCCGAGCTCCTGACCGAGCTCGCGGAGCGACTCGGCTCACAGGCGGTCGTGCTCGCGGTCGACGCCACCCGCGGCGAGGTGCACTCGCACGCGGGCGGAATCGCCACCGGGAGGAGAGCCGCGAAGTGGGCGCGCGAGGGCGAAGAGCGCGGCGCCGGCGAGCTCCTCCTCACGTCCATCGACACGGACGGGACGCGGAACGGCTACGACCTCGAGCTGACCCGCGAGGTGGCGCGGGCCGTGTCGGTCCCGGTGATCGCCTCCGGCGGCGCGGGATCGGCCGGCCACGTGGCGGCGGCCCTGAAGATCGCGCAGGCGGCACTGCTCGCGTCGATCCTGCACGAGAGCCCCGCACGCCTGGTCACCCTCAGAGACGAGCTCCGCGGCCTGGGGGTGCCGCTCAGAGATGCCGCCTGATCCTGCGGGCGCCCTGGCGAGCCGGCGATCGTCCAGGACGCGGAGTCCGGGCGCGTGCTCATGCTCGCCTGGATGGACGACGAGGCGCTGCGGTTGACGCGCGAGACGGGCGAGGCGCACTTCTTCAGCCGCTCGCGCGGCCGGCTCTGGCGGAAGGGCGAGACCTCAGGCAACACGCTGGCGGTGGAGGAGATCCGCGACGACTGCGACGGCGACGCCTACCTGCTTCGCGTCCGTCCGAACGGGCCCGCCTGTCACACCGGCTCAGCCTCCTGCTTCGCGCCCTGGCTCTGGCGGCGGGTGCGCGAGCGCGCGGAGACTCGGCCGGAGGGCTCGTACGTGGCCGAGCTCCTCGAGGGGGGCTCGGCTGCTGTTGCGCAGAAGCTCGGCGAGGAGGGCGTCGAGGCGGCGCTCGCAGTGGCCTCGGAAGAGGACGAGCGTGTCGTCTCGGAGCTCGCCGACCTCTGGTTTGCGAGCTACGTCGCGCTCGCCGCCCGCGGGCTCGACCCGGACGCCGTCGAGGCCGAGCTGGCCCGGCGGCGCGCTAGCTAAAGGCCTTCGGCGAGCGCCTCCCAGGTCTCCGCGTCACCGCCGCCGATGTGCCGCGCGACGACGACGCCGTTCTCGTCGAGGACGGCGACCGCCGGATGGCCGTAGAGCTCGAGCGAGCCTGCTAGCTCCACGTCGGGATCCGAGAGCGACGGCCACGTCCAGCCGTACTTGTCCAGGAACCCCTGCGCGGCGCCGGGGTCGTCGGAGATGTTGATGCCGACGAACTCGTACTCAGGATGATCCTCGACGAATCGTGCGTAGGCGACCGCCTCGCCGTTGCAGATCGGTCACCAGGAGGCCCAGACGTTGACGAAGAGAGGCTTCCCGCGGAACTCCTCGAGGGAGAGGCTCTCGCCGTCCAGCGTCTGTCCGGCCAGCGAGACGCCCGGCTCGGTCGAGGCGCCGGTCGCCGGGCCGGGTGAGCTTTCTTCGCCTCCGCACGCCGCGAGCGCGAGCACGGCAGCGAGAACCAGCACGACCCGAGCCATGAATTCGACGGTAGCCGAAGTTCCTTACGAACGCATGAACGATCGCCGGCCTAGCCGCCGGTCGGGCGGCGCGCTCCTATCCTGAGAGGACTTGATCGAGCTCGGACCGACAGGCCTCGTGGTCGCCTTCGCGGCCGGTGTGGTCGCCTTCACGTCGCCCTGCGTGCTACCGCTCGTGCCCGGCTACCTCTCCTTCGTTTCCGGCGTGGCTTCGACGAGCTCGGGAGCCGGCCTCGGACCGTCACGCGCTCCACGGCAGCCTTCGTCGCGGGCTTCACCGCGATGTTCGTCGCCCTCGGAGCCGGGGCGGCGTGGTTCGGAGACGCGCTCCTCGCCAATAGACGGCCGCTCGAGATCGTCGCCGGCGTCTTCGTCATCCTCGCCGCGCTCACGTTCGTGGGCACGCCGCTTCCGGGCCTCCTCTCACGGGAGCTGCGGCTGAGCCCGGAACGGGCCGGCGCGGTCGGGCTCCCGGCGGCAGCGCTCGTCGGAGTCGCCTTCGCCGTCGCCTGGACACCGTGCGTCGGGCCGACGCTGGCGGCGATCCTCACGCTTTCCGCCGGAACGGGCGGTGCAGCCGAGGGCGCCGTGCTCCTGGCGGCGTTCTCGCTCGGGCTCGGGCTCCCGTTCCTCGCCTTCGGTCTCGCCTTCACGCGCTCGCTGGGCCTCGTCGCCTGGCTCCGGCGACATCGGCGGGTGGTCAGCCTGGCCTCCGCGTCGCTCCTCATCGTCTTCGGCATCCTCCTGATCACCGGCCAGCTCGTGGAGACGACCGCCCGCCTCGCCCGCTACACCGGCTGGCAGATCTAGCGGCACAATCCCGACATGGCGCCCGCCACCCTCTCCCCCGCGAGGTCGAAGTCGAAGAGCCCACGCGCGAGGACGTGCCCGAGCACGAGCGCCCGTGGATCGTGATCGTCTGGAACGACCCGATCAACCTCATGTCGTACGTGACGTTCGTCTTCCAGAAGCTCTTCGGCTACAGCCGGGAGAAGGCGACGAAGCTCATGCTCCAGGTTCACAACGACGGGAAGGCGGTGGTCTCGGGAGGGGTGCGCGAGAAGGCCGAGCTCGACGTCGCCCGCCTCCATGCGCACGGCCTCTGGGCGACGATGCGCCAGGACTGATGTTCAGCCCGGGCGTGATCCAGCGAACGCGAGGCAGGGCGACTACCGCCTCCGGCTCTCGGACGGCGAGCGCGAGCTACTACGGCGACTGCCGGCCGAGCTGCTCGCCCTCCAGGCTGCCGACCCCGACGACCCCGCCCTGAGGCGGCTGCGCCCGTCCGCCTACGAAGACGATGCCGAGGCCGAAGACGAGTACAGGCGCTTGATGGACGGGGAGCTCCAGGCGGGCCGGCGGAAGGCGCTCCAGGTGCTCGCCGAGACCGCCGCGCGAGACCGGCTGACGGCCGAGGAGCTCGATGCCTGGCTGCGCGCGCTCACCGACCTCCGCCTGGCACTGGGCACCCGCCTCGAGGTCACCGAGGACACGTACGCGCGCGAGATCGACCCCCGCGACCCGGACGCGTACGAGCTCTCGGTCTTCGCCTACCTGAGCTGGCTCCAGGAGCAGGCCGTCGAGGCCGCCCTGGAGGAGTAGACCTAGTTGATGCCCTCCACCGGCTACCCGGTGGGGGTATACCATGAGCGCATGGCCAACACCACACCAACGCGCGGCTACAGCGCATCGAAAGAACAGCTGATCGGACGGCTCCGCCGCATCGAGGGACAGGTCCGGGGCGTTCAGCGCATGGTCGAAGAAGACCGCTACTGCATCGACGTGATCACGCAGATCAGCGCGATCGAGGCGGCCCTCGAGAAGGTCGCCCTCGGGCTCCTCGACGGGCACACTCGGCACTGCGTCCTCGGCCCCGAGTCCGAAGAGCTCCGCGAGGAGCGGACGGAAGAGCTCGTCGCGGCCTTCGGCCGCCTGCTCGGCCGCCGCTAGCCCTTCAAGGTCTCTAGCCTTCTGGGGGTTGACCGCAGGCCGGATCGGCTCCACGCTCCGTTCAGAGAACTGCGGCCTGGACCGGCAGGGTGGTCCACGCGTCCTCGGACGCGACTCAATTCAGGAAGGACATGGTGTGACGGACATCGGCGTGCCCGACCCGCTCGAGCCCGAGATCGACGTGATCCCGACGGTCGACCCGGTGCCGGGGCCCGTGCCGGTTCCCGAGCCTGCCGAGGCGCCGGAGCGCCAGCCCGACCGCACTACCGCATGACTCGAAGGGAGCCCGTTCTCGCCTGGCGCACCTGGCGCCTCCACGTCGATTCCGCGACCGAGGCCGTCGAGCCGAGGCTGGAGTCGTGTGTCTACGGCGACGCCTGGCCCGAACGCCAGGCGTTCTGGTCCTACTGCCCCGAGCACGACAAGCCCGAGTCGACGTGCACCTGCGGTGTCTACGCCGTCACGACCCGCGCCGCCGCGCTCGAGTGGGCAGGCTGGGCGCAAGCGACGCTCCCGAACCCGATCGTCCTCGGCCAGGTGCAGCTCTGGGGCCGCATCCTCCCCTATTCCGCCGGCTACCGCGCCGAGCTCGCGTATCCCTACGAGCTCGGCGTACTGGAGAGCGACCGCCTGAGCATCGCCGACGCGCGGCGTCTCGAGCGCCTGCTCCAGGCCGCCTACCGCATCGACATCATGGAGCACGCGGCGTAGGAGCGATTGTGAGCTTCTCGTGGAGAAGCTCACGCCGGGAGCTGGGACGCGATCCTGGCCGCCGCGGCCGGAGCGGACTTCTTCCTCAAGGCTGGCATCACCGCCGACGCGATCGCGCAAGCCGCACGGAAGGCGTACTCATGACTGAAATCGAGTGGTTACCCCGTGGGTGCGACGGGCCGCTCGACCGCGCCGTCAGCCGGGGCCTGCTCGGCACGCGCATCCACCCCGCCCTCTGGCCCGGCCTGGAGCGCATGCCGCCAGCCCGCGAGGATGCCGTGGACGCTCGCGGCACCGATGATCGGGCCGGGGGGTACCTCGAGCTGCATCGGATGGAGAATGAACGGCCGCGTCTGCAAGCCGCCGATGCCTCCGTGGAAGCAGATCAGCTCCTCGAAGGCGCAGCCTTCTTCGAGCTCGGGATCATAGAAGCTGCCCACCATGATGTCGGCGACGTGCTGGAAGCCGTCGGTGCGCAGGAGGTGCTGGGGCGCAGTGGCTGAGAAGGGCGCAAGCGGGTCCTCGCCCTCGACGCGGCCCTCCGCGAGGTAGTGGACGCCGTCGGCGCCGAGGGCGACTGCCCCGTGCTCGGACGAGCGGACGAGCAGCCAGCCGACGTGGGGATGGGAGCGGAGCGCGTAAATGAGCTCCGGATGCCGCGTCTCGATCTCCTCGAACGTGAGCCGGCGGCGCTCCTCCATCAGGTACACGAGGCCGAGGTTGCCCGAGCCCAGCACGACGACGTCCCGGTCGGAGACATCGTTCTTGGGACGCTTCGCCTTCTTCCCCGTGGCCTCGCTGAAGGCGTTGCCGACCATCGAGCTCTGCTCGTCACCGCCGGCGATCCCAGCGACATCGCCCTGTGCGAGCGAGCGCTCAACCAGCTCGTCGAGGCCGTAGCCGTTTCGCTGCTTGAAAGTCGCGCCCTGCGTCTGGCCGTGGTCGGAGAGAACGACAATTTCGTACGGCCGAGGCGCGTAGCGGCACGCTCGCTCGATCTGGGCGAAGTGATCATCGAGCTTGCGCAGAGCCTCGAGCGTGTCAGGGCGCTCGAGGCCCGAGTGGTGCGCCACCTCGTCGTAGCTCGAGAACGTCGCGTAGACGGCGGGTCGCCCGCGCATCATGTCGGTGAGAACTCCCGACACGATCAGGTCGCGCACGAAGACGCAAAGCGCCGCTCTCATCAACGGGTAGATGCCGCCGCGGTGGCCGCGTGGCTGCACGTCGCGGCGGATCGCGCGCAGGGCGGCGGTCCACTCGAGGACGATCTCCCATCCGAAGAGGACGAGCGTCCGCGTCGCGTTGTCGCCGTTGGCGAAGAACGCCCGATAGCCGGGGTTGGACTTCTTCTCCGCCTCCATGCGGCTGACGGTGAGGATCACGTCCTCGGCTTCGCCCGAAAGGAGGTTCCCGCGGCTGGCGCCGCCGTTCACGAGCAGGCCGATGCCAGTCGCGTGCCGTCGCTCGATCTCCGCGCAGTCGGGCGGCGCCGAGCACGTCATCAGCGTCGCGGTCTCCTTCTCCACCCAGCGGAAGGCCGAGATGTCCTCGTTCGACCCCAGCAGGATTCCGGCCTGGCTCGCGCCCGTCTGCGAGGAGAGATCGGTCTCCCACTCCGCCAGACGGTGCGTGTCGTTAGCCAGCCAGCGAGCCATGGTCGGGGCGTTGCCGTCGCGCATCGCACGCCGCAGGACGGGCAGAGCAAGCCCGTCGATCTCGAGGTAGATGATCCCGGGAACGTCGGTGCTGGCGATGAGGCCCTGCCGACGCGCGATCCGCTGCGCGATACGGATCGAGGACATGTCGTCCGAGCCGAGGATGACGGCGAGCACGACGCTCACGGCGGCGACCACGAGCGCCGCGAGGAGGGCCCACCCGAAGTTGTCGACCCTGAGCACTCCGTCGGTCACGTCGGCGGCAATGAGAAGGATCACCGCGTCCGCGATCAACACGAGCAGGAATCCGAGAACGAGCGTGAGCGGCAGCCGCACCGCCGCCAGCACGGGCGGGATGACCGCGTTCAGCGCCGCGACGATCGCCGCGATGAGCACCGCACCCCAGAAGTTGTCGATGTGGACACCGGGCAAGATCGCCGCGGCCACCATCAGGGCGACGCCGGTGGCAAGCCAGGAGACCAGGAGAGGGAATAGCCGCAAGCGAGGACGCTCGGGCTGCCAGGCTGTGGACTGGCCGTAGGCCGGCTCGGGGCCGCTGGACATCTAATTCTCCTTCTCTCTTGGGATGCGGATCTTCCGCTGCGTCGCTGCGGCCTCACTCATTCCCCGATGGTCGCGGCCGCCTTCCCCCGCCACATCACCCAATCTGTGTGAACCGGCTTGCCGACGCGGTGAGACGACGCCGCAGTGCAATTCACCCAGATCGTGCGATGCCCACTCGCCCAGCGCGCGGGAGCGTTACTGCATCGCAGATTGCAATCGTTCCGTTGGAAAGGAGCAGTCGCTATGGCATCACAGGACTCGTCGTGGAGTGGGTGGATCGTCTTCGCCGGCTTCGTGCTCGTGATCGTCGGTGCGCTCGACATGCTGCAGGGTTTCGTGGGGATCCTCGAGGACGAGTACGTCGTCGCCACCGCCAAGGGACTCGCGATCGTCGACGTGACGACGTGGGGCTGGATGACGCTCATCTGGGGCGGCCTGCTCGTCCTCACCGGGCTCGGCTTGCTCGGCGGGGCGGGCTGGGCTCGCTGGCTCGCCATCATCGGCGTCTCCGTCAATGCGATCGGGCAGATCGCATTCATGGCGAACTACCCCCAGGCGTATCCGCTGTGGAACATCCTGATCGTCACGCTCAACATCCTCGTGCTCTACGCGCTGACGGCGCGCTGGCAGGGCTTCAAGGAATCCGCGGCCTGACCGCGGCTGCGAACCGGATCGAGGGTCGCCGCTGTCCCGGGCTCCCTCGATCCAGGTTCGCCCTTCGGGCGAGCGAAATCACCTTGTCTGCATGAGGTCGAGCGCTCGTGAGTCGGGCACCTTCGACCGGTGATGAGCGGCTCGGTTCCCAAGGTCGGCGCGTGGGCCTGGAGCTTCGTCGGGTGCGTCGTGACGACGATCATCGTGGTCACCGCCCTGGCCGCAGTGAGCGAGATCGTCCTCCCGCTGCTCTTCGCGGCTGTCCTGACCATGGTCTGTTACGAACAGCACCCGCGCGACGAAGCGCCGCCGATGGAGAGCGCCCCGACCGATGTGACACGAGCCCGGGGGCCGGCGGTGGAGCCGCCCACCCAGACGGCGACGTAGCGCCGAGCGCTACGAGCGCTCGGTCAGGGCGGCTTCGATTCGTTCGAGCCGGTTGTCGAGCTGACGGAGCTGCTCAGCCGTCGGAGCCTTGGCCTCGGCGCGCTTCTGCTCGCGGTTCGAACGAGCCACGAACGTGCTGGTGATCGCGGCGGTGATGACGGTCAGGAAGCCGATCCCGACCAGCATGACGAACGCGGCGAGGACCCGGCCGGCGAAAGTCGTCGGAACGTTGTCGCCGTACCCGACTGTCGTGGTCGTCTGGACGGCCCACCAGAGCCCGGAGCCGAGCGTCGGATAGTTCTCGCGGTCGAGGATCGTCATCAAGGCGCCGGTCGCGACGCTGATGGAGATCGTCGCCACGGAGATCACGATCGCGGCCCCCCGCGGTGTGGTTGCGTGGGCCAGCCATTTGTCGAGCTTCCGCTCGAGCCTCGTCTCGTTGGCCATCGCGGAGCGTTTCGTGCTCATTCTTCCCACTCCTCCGTCTTACGCCGGTGAGGCTCCGGCCGGGCCCGTCGCCTCGCCCTCGGCCTGCTCGCGCCTCCCGAGGAGCTCCTCGTAGAGCGAGCTGTTCAGCACCGGTGAGCTGACGACGAGAATCCCGAGGAGGTAGACAAAGAAGATAAGCGTCGTCGCGGCACCGAGCCCACCGTAGAGCGACGTCGACTTCGCGAGCTCATCCACGAGGAAGGCGTCGACCAGTCCGCTGAGCACCGGCACTCCAATCCCGACGAGGAGTGCGCCGGGCAGCAGCGCCCGCCAGGGAGCGTCCCTGTGCGGAAGGTGAAGCGAAACCCAAAGCCACAGCGCGGTGAGCGGTGCGATGGTAAGCGCGGCCGCCAGGAGGCCGTGCCACGCAACGTCGGCGAACCACGAGCTGAGCGCGACGGTGGCGATGGCCGCACACAGCATGCCCGTGAACACAAGTGACCCCACCGGCTTGGCCCTCGAGGGAGGCTCGTCCCAGACGAGCGAATGCACGAGCACTACCGCCTTGGTACCCGTAAAACCCGTCCAGAAGAGAAGGGGCACTCCGACCGCGAAGAGCCACCACGAGTTGGAGTCGGCGGCACGCGAGGCATCGCCGATCGCGTCGGAGATCGCCGCCGGGACGCCGCCGCCTTCTACCGCGTCCTCGGTGTCGTTCGCGTTGCTGAGGCCGAGAGCGCCTCCGACGATCAAGCCGAACGGCAGCAGCCACAGGAAGATCCTGTACGCGAGTCCCCCGGCGAGGACGCTCGCCGCGACACGCCGGTTTCGTTCCACCGCCCGGATCGGAACCGCGAGGGCCACGTGTCGTTCGCTCGCACCCTTGGCGCTCTCCACCGCGGCGCCGAGCTTGGCGCGCGTCCCCTCGCTGCGGCCGGCATCGGTGCCTTGCCGGCATCCGCCGGGTCGAGTCGTCGATCATCGGCGTCGCTCATCGCCTCGTCCTCCAGTGCTCACCTGGATCAGTTGGTCTTCGTCAGGCCGGCGCCCTCACTGGCACTGCAGAGCATCCGACAGCTGCTGGACCCCGTCGGCCGCCTCGCCGGCGCGCGCCTGGGCGTCCTCCCCGCCGGACGCGGCCAGCGACTCCAGGCTGGACGAGAGGGATTCGGCGGCGGCCGCCGCATCCTCGGCCCCGGCCTGGGTCAGCGCCCCGACGCTGTCTGCGAGAGCTGCCGCAGTGGATCCGATGCTTGCGAGGACGTCCTGGCCGGCCTCGGTCCCGCTGGTCGAAACCTCCTCGAGGTCCACCGAGAGGTTCGACAGCTCAGGGCAGAGCTGCGCCTGGGCCTCCTGGAGGTTCTCGATTCCCTCGCCGAGCGTGCGCGTCCCGGTATCGGTGCTGCCGGTCGCACCGGTGGCGGCCTCGGTCGCTGCGCTGTCATCGTCGTCGGAGCCACAGCCGAGGGCCGGGACCAGGATCAGCAGAGCAGCAACGAGGACTGCTACGAATCCGCGGTTCACGATGTGGTTCGAATTCACTGTCACGTCCTCCTTGGACTGCCGCGAGCGGCCAGCCGCTCCCTCCCGAGAGCGGGCGGCCCGCGGCGCAGTCGGTTACTGGTTGTCCAGGTCGTCCTGATCCTCGAGCTCGGCGACCTCGATCTCGAGCGCGATCGCCTTGACGATGTTGCCCGTCGCGGATGCGACCCGGGCCGTGCCGACGATCGGAGCGATCGCAGCAAAGACGCCGCGGACCTGCTCAGGGTCGATTCCGGCCGCGCCTGCCGCTCGCAGGTTCAGCGCATACGAGACCGGCGGGGCGTCGACCGCGGCGAGCGCGGCGATGCGAACGAGCATGAGCGTCTCCGGGTCGAGACCCGAAGCCTCGATCGAGTCCGCGGTCATGCTTGCGAGCAGGTCGAGGACCGGGGTGTCGGTGGTCGAGTCAGCCATGGTGCTCTCCTTTCGTTGGACGTTCGTGCCAGGATGGGGGTCGGTCGTGGAGTTGTCTAGGCCACCACCTCGAGCTCACTCGGACGCCAGCTCTTGTCGAAGAACGCCGGAGCGGGCTGTGAGACGCAGGATCGGGAACCAGCCCTTGCCTTCCACCGTCTGGATCCAGTTGCTCTCCGGAGTGTCGTCGGGCCTGTCCGGACTGAACGTGACGGTCACCGAGCCGTCGGCATTCGCGATCGCCGCCGGCGTCGGGTACGACTGGCTCCCGGCGCGCGGATAGCGCTGCGGTGTCTCGAGCATCGAGCGCGTCTGGTTGTCGTAGACGGTGAACGACCAGAACCGCGCCGCCGGGATGTCCGGTGGGAGCGTCACCCGGTAGCTCTTCCCGCCGTCGAGGCGGTTACCGTCGGCGTCCTTGACGGTCATGAGGTACTGCGACCCGATCCCGGTGAGCCGCATGCACATCGCGGGAGTGACGCCCGTGGCCGCGTACAAGAACGCTGTCCTGGAGTGTTGCTTCCGGACGCCGGTCGCGGGGAACGGCTTGATTCCCTCGTCTGTGACCAGCGGCGGCGGCGTCTCGAACGTATATCCGCCGACCCACAGCGGGTTGAACCACCCCGAGCCCTCGTAGTAAGTGAACCTTTCCGATGCTCGCGGATGGAAGTACAGGGCCCGCGAAGTCGCATTTCCGACGGCGGCCGCCTCCTCGAGGGTGCGCCGCAGCCGCTCGTCCGGCTCGAACGGCTCACCCTTGACGATTCCGATCGCGGCGAGGTGCCCCATCAGCTCGGCGTCCGTACTGCCGGCGGGCTCGTCCTGCACGACCTCGTTCATCAGCTCGAAGAAGCCGAAGTCGCTCGGCGGCACCGTGTTGAAGGCCTTTCCGCTTCCCTCCACGAACACCGTCTCGGGAACCTTCGCCGGCGGAGCGGGCTGCACTTGGGGCCCTCGGCGGTCGCGACACTGGTTCCGTGGCCGCCCTGAACGTACGGGTAGACCTTCATCGTGCTCTTGATCGTCTCGACGGTCGGGGCCGGGTCGTCGTCCGTCAGGAACGAGCGCCCGAGCACGAGCGCCCTCGACGTGCGCGAGTGCCCGACGTGGTAGCCGCTGTCCGGCAGCGGGCCGTCGTAGCCGGGCGGGACAAGCAGAAAACGTCCGCCCTCGCCTCGATCCGGGCCCGACAGGCCAAAGTCGATGATCCACCCCCACCACATGTCGTCGATCACCCCAAGTGCCTGCGGAGGCGTCTCGACGACCATCGGCCCCGACGTGAGATCGAGGATGCCGAGGAAGTAGACCGTGTCGGCGTTCGCGGTCAGGAACCGGACTCGGCCCCCGTCAGCTTCGAGAAGATCAGGATCTGGTTGTCGTCCACGCCCAACGTCGTGGAAGCCCTTGCGGATCGCGTACGTCGACGGTCCCGCGAAGCCATCGAGGTAGGCGTTCAGTCTCGTGCACGAAGTCGAGGCCGTCGTCCGCCTTCTCGACAGCCTCGTCTGTCGGCACGCCGTCGACGAACTCGAGCATCCCGAGTCGGGTCTCGAGCTGATCAGGCGCCCCGGCGGAGCTGAGCGTTTCGCTGGAAACCGTCATCTGTTCACCTCTTCAATGCGTTGTGCGCGGACATTCGAGCCGAGCGTCCGCGTCTACTTGTCGTTGCGGTGCCGAGTATGGGCTTCGCAAGGGTCCGTCCTCGTCATACCGATCGCATGAAATGGCCTCGGAACAGCATCGGGAAAGGGGCACTCGGTTGTCCACTCAAGCGCCATGCC
>CAVTCK010000007.1:0-140350 GCA_963733155.1 uncultured Actinomycetes bacterium | reverse complement strand
TGCCTGCAATTCGAGCCAGATCTTCTTGTACTCGATGTCGTCGCCCACGAGATAGCGCATGGCCCGCCTCCACTTCTCGAGGAAGGGGATCTCGGATCGATTACATCGCCCGCTGCCTGGCGGTCAGCCGCTCCGTGAAGCGCTCGAGCACGCGGACGAGCAGGTGCTCGACCGAGCCGAAGTAGTAGTGGACGAGCCCATGGTTGAGGCCGGCCTCGACCGCGACTCGCCGGGTGGTGACGCCGGATAGCCGACCTGAGGAGGAGGCGCTCGGCCGCGTCGAGGAACGCCTTTTCCTGTGTCCGGACTAGCAGCGGCTCAGTCACTGCAGGATCGCATCGGCCTCGACACCTCCGAAGAGCTGAAGCCCAGTCTATTCCGCGGACGCAAGACGTGTTCGATCGTCCAGATCTCGCCGCCGAACGTGGTCACGAACGCGGTGCTGCCAATGATCTCCAGTGACGTCGGCCGGTCTAGGCCCTCTGCGACGACGGAGAACGTCCCCTCGTCGTTAACCTTCAAGAGCTGGCCTGTATCCGGCGTCGCCGGTGAGCCCTCGGGGTTCCCGACGGGAAAGACGCCCTGGGCCAGGGCAAACAGGCTACGGCCTCGCGAACTCGACGTCGACGAGGAGCCTGCCGCCGGAGGCGACCTCCGTGGCGGTCGAGGACCCCGGGTGGAACCGGACGACCCTGCCGTCTTCGGGCAGATGAGGCACGGGGCCGGCCTGGGCCATGTAGATGGTCTTGCCGCGAGCCGCCAGGCCCGTCGGGACGATGTTGCCGAAGGCGATCAGCTCGCTGATCGTGCCGTCGAGCCGCACCTGCAGCACCCGGTTGTGGTGCCCATCAGTGACGAGGAGCCCTCCGCGGAACTTCTGCAGCGCGTACTGGACCCCGGTCGGGACGAAGAAGTCGGTGCTCGGTGGATGGCTCAACGAGAATGCGCCGATGTCCGCGACGACTGTCGAGCTGGTAGGGCCGTCGACCCGGTAGACGCCGACCACGTCGCTGCCGCCGACGTCGGCGCCGACAAGGGTGACGAGCACATAGGCGGTCTTGCCTTTGAAGGCGACGTCCATCGCCCCGCCGATGCCGATGATCGACCTGGGGAGGCCGCTGGTGAACGTCGTGACGGCGCCGGTTCTCGGGTCGACGCGCAGGACGCGCCCCCCAGCCCGTCCGGGACATACAGCGCTCCGTCTGGGCCCACGGTGCTGCCGGAGCCACCCGCGTCGTCGGTGAGCAGCGTCGGTGGACCAGGCTTGGGCCCGGGTGTGGGCGAGTTAGAAGCCGACGCGACGTTGGCGCTTCCACCTACGCCCACAAGCGCGAGGCCGAAGACAATGGCACCGACGGTAATGAACGTTCGCATCGTTCCTCCTCTCACACTGGCAGTCATCCTTCTCACCTCCCGGCGGTGTCTTGAGCGGACTGAGTCGTCAACCTGCGGCTCAGCCACCTCCGGGCCGCATCGATCTTCGCCCGGCCGATCAGGAGGAGCCCAGTCGCGGCCGTGGTTCCACCCGCCGCGAGCGAGCCGAGCAGGATTTCCTCACCGAAGCCGTGGTGGGCGAGGATCACTGGAAGATCTCCGTCGTGCAGTCGCCGCCCTGGAGCCGCACCTCGTGTGCGCGCGCGGGCCCGCCGGGCCGGTCGTGGAAGTCGACGAAGAAGTCCTTGTCCACCTGCATCGATCCGTCCTCCGCGATGTCGACCTTGAGGAGCCAGGAACGGAGCTCGGGATAGAACTGGTTGTCCCAGGTCGAGTAGAGCGAGTTCGTGACATAGAGGCGCTTCCCGTCCAGGGAGAGCTGGATCATCTGGGGCCCGCCGTTCAGCTCACGGCCGGCGTCGCTCGGCTCGCCCAGCAGCCCGCCGAGCCAGAGCTTCCCCGTCAGCTTCGGGTTCTCCGGGTCGGAGACGTCGTAGCGGCGCAGGTCGCCGTGCAGCCAGTCGGAGAAATAGAGCGCCTTGTCGTCCATCGAGAGGACGAGATCGGTGATAAGCGCGGGAACGGGGAACGGCCAGCCTTCGAGCTCGACACCCTCGGTGGTGATCACAGGATCGGCCGACCACGAGCCGTTCGAGCGATGGAAGCGCCACATCGAGCTCGAGAGCGCGGCACCGATGAAGCCTTCCTCGGCCTCGGGATCGTGGAGCCACCGGATCTCGAGCGGGACGAGCCCTTGCTCGCCGAGGTCGATTGTCTGCTCGAGGGTCCGCTCCTCGAGGTTCCAGAAGTGCATGCGCTGGCCGTAGTGGCCGGCGCCGACATCCTCGAGGTCGAACCCGCTCTCGTACGCGTTCGGTGAACCGAACTCGGACGAGACAAGGACGTTCTTCCGGGGCTGGTACCAGAAGTCGTAGTTCATGGGCGGGCGCTCGCCGCCGTTCTCCCAGCGGCCCTTGATCTCGAACGTCTTCGCGTCGAGCACGGCGAACCCGCACGCCGCGTTGCCGTCGGCATCGCCGAGCATGGACATGACGACGTTGTCACCCGGCATGCAGTGCACGGTGTGCGGGCGCGTGAGCCCGGTCGCCGCCACCATCTCCTCCGGCTCGATCACCTTCTCGATGGTCGGCTTGCGGGGGTCGTCCGTCACGTTCACGACGTGCACCCGGGACGAGCGAAAGCCGGGCATGATCAGATGCGAACGGTCGGGGCCGTGGCAGGCCGAGGAGCAGCGGTTCCAGCCGTAGTGGTGGAGCTCGTCGCCGACGTTCGGCATCGGCGTCTCGTGGATGATGCGGCCCTCCTCGGCATCGACGACGGCGAGGAAGTCCGGCGCGTCGACGCCGGTGCCCTCGTGCAGGCAGGCGACGTAGAGGAACTCCTCGGGCGGAGCCTGCATCGCCTCTTGCGGGAGGTGTAGAGGGAGCTTCGGGGGTCATGGAGCCTCCTTAGTCAAGTGACTTAGGCATTTGACTAAATCACGCTGTGTTTGTCAAGCCCTTTCAGACGGGAACTCGACCTGGAAGCTGCCGGTCGCGCCGCCGCCCCGATTCCGCGATGAAGTAGGTGCGATCGAGGATCGCCCTCGGGCGGAAGCCTGACCTTCTGAGGAGCCTGCGGCTGAGGCGCTCCACCTTGCCGTTCGGCCGTGACCGGTGGCCTACGAGCCCCGCGCAGGTCGACGTCTACTCCGCGCATCCGTCCGGCACCTTTCCGCTTCATCGGGGTACGTTGGACGCGTGCTAGTCGGCGGAGTGCTCCTCATCGCCTGTGGCTTCGCTTTGGCGTGGCCGACACTTCGTGTCATTCGGGCACCAAGGGAACGGTGGATTCAAGGCCGCTCCCAGTGGCTCCTCTTCATTTGGGCTCGCGGTGGCGAAGCGCCGCCGAGCGCTTCGGAGCTTCGTCTTTGGGCTTCGATATGGCTCGGTGTCGCCACGATCCTTCTCGGACTGGGCATTGCGCTCATCGTCTCGGCTTAGCTTGCGGCACCCATCGCACCCAAGCACGGGCTTCGGTGGGCCGCTCCTCTCACGAGCGCGCAGGCAAAGCCCTGACCCGGTTGGGCCGGCTAGGCCGCTCGCTTGTCGACGACCTCGTAGCGCCCGTTTCACGGATAGGATCTCCTCAACAGACGGCGTTTCGTGTCGGCGTCATTTAGCGTTGACCGGGGCGTGGGACCGCCGCCCGGCGGGGTTCACGCTACGGCGGCGACAGGCGCGTGCCTGGATGGCCGTTCGGGGTCGCCTCTTCTAGAGTTGCCGCAAATCGAACAGGAGACGGCAATGGCGCTAGGGGATGAAATCGACAAGATCTTTCGACGCGAGGTGAAGACTCTGCCGGCCTACGAGAAGGCGCAGGCTGCGAGTGGTTCTGGAATTGCACCGCCGGTGGACGAGATGAATCAGCTGCTCATGGGCCTGGCCATCGCGACGCAGCGTTCGTTTCACCTGCTCGCCGATCGCATCGAGGACAAAGAGAACGCGTGACCCGATGCCTCTCCCAGCTGATGGTCGCCTTCCACCGTGTATAGGAGCTAGTGGCGGTTACGACGCTTAGGGAGCGGACTCGTCTCAGTCGGAAGTCGGGGTCTTCGCTCGACTTCGGCGACGAGCCTCGGGGCATAGAATCTGGCATGTGACAGCCCGAGAGGACATAGCGGTCGTGGCTAGCCAGCTGGCCACTCTCACTCAGAGCGTCGAGGAGATGGCTGGTCAGCTCAAAGAGCTTCGCGAGCGCTCTGAGGGCGAGCGAGAGCGCATGGACATCCAGCAAGAGCGCATTGACCTCGCGGCGCGCGAACTAACCGATGTGAGTGAGCGTCTGCAAGCAGCGGCGAACGCGCTCCGAGAGTCAATCTGATCGCGCGGTCGGGAAGGGCGCCGACGGAGTGAACAGCATCGTTTCGCCGGCCCTCCTAGGGCTGTTGCGGTGTGGTCCCGGTGTGGTCTCGGGAAGGGAGCTCTGCGAAGCGGAGCCGCGCCTAGTAGAGCCGTCCGCGAGTTCGGTCGGGTTCGGGTTCCGCCGGCTTCCTGGTCGCCGGAGAGTTCGCGGCGTGGTGGAGCGCGGCTATCGTTCGGGCGTGGCTGAGGAGGAATCTAAGGTGGCTGACCGCGACGCGATCGTGCGCGTGGCGCTCGACTACTTCGAGGGATGGTTCGATGGCGACGCCGCCCGCATGGAGCGGACGCTCCATCCCGATTTGGCCAAGCGATCCCCGGACGACGCTCCTGCCCCCGGGGAACTGGAGAAGCTCACGGCGCGGGAGATGATCGAGGCGACGGCGAAGGGGATCGGGAAGACGCGAGACGTCCCTGATCGCGGACTCGAAGTCGAAGTCGAGCACGTGCATCGCGAGATCGCGAACGTGACCGTCCGCTCCGCCGTCTACGTCGAATACCTGCATCTGGTGCGTACGCGCGAGGGATGGAAGATCGTCAACGCCCTCTGGCAGCGCCCTTGAGCTGCGAGAGGGCCGCGCGATCTCGGTCCGTCACGCTGCAAGCGCAAGCCGTGGCTCGCGCTCGGTGATCTTGGCGAGCACGCGGCGGCGCGGCTGAAGGTCCAGTCGAACGGTCGGGCGATCCGGCGGTAGTGCTCGCCGAAGCGCAGCAACCGATCGGCGAGCTCGTCGAGCGAGTCGAAGCTGTTGGGGCTGAGCGCCTTGCGCTGGACGATCGAGAAGTAGAGGTCGATCTGGTTGAGCCAGCAGGCGTGGATCGGGAGGTGGATGACCCGCAGGTTCTGCCAGGCGCCTTCGGGCCGCTCGATCGAGGCGCGCCCGGCGTGGCTTGAGCCGTTGTCGACGATCCAGTAGACGGTGCGCGCCGAGGCGTAGGGCTCGCTGGTCATGACCTGCTCGACGAGCCGCCCGAACGGCTCGATCCCGGTCTTGGGCGCGCGCCTGCTGTGACTAGCGAGCAGTACGACGAGAGTGTCCGCCGCCTTGAGGCGCTGGGTAACTGGCCGCCTGAAGGACTCGCCTACCACGTCGCCTTCCGTTCGGAGGGCACCTTCCGAGTCAGCGAGATCTGGGACTCGCGCGAGCAGTTCGACGCTTTCGGTAAGCGTCTTATGCCGGTGCTGACTGACGTTGGGATCGAGCTTTCGGGCGAGCCCGAGTTGCTTGAGATCCACAACATCATCAAGCGCTAAGACGATCGCGTAGCGAGCAAGGGCCGGACTGGCCTAGCGGAAAACGGAGCACCGGAGCGCCCGGTCTGCTCCGGGGACAGTTGGCCCTTATCGCACCTTCGACTTCGGCCGTGGTGACGGGTTCGGCACGTACTGCCTGAGCGCCGGGTCGAACACGTAGCTCTCAACGACCCGCCGCCGCTGGTTCCTCGCCGCCCCATAGCACCCTGGCCTGCAGAACTTCTGTGGCCGACCCCTTCCCTGATATTGGAGCGGCTTGCCGCAGGCTTCGCACTTTGCCGCTGTTCTCGGCTCGTCTTCGGCCTTCAGAGATTTTTGGCCACTGTTCCTCCCAAGCGCCTGGGCCGGGGGTCGGGCGTCGCGCTCTCAAAAAATCGTTGCCTCTTCTGGCGCCGAGGCTCGAGTTGCACGAACGGCAGAGCACACTGATGTTCTCGAGCACGTTCGGCCCGCCGGCCGCTGAGCGGGACCCGAGGATCGGCCGTCAGGTCCTTGGTCGCGCCGCAGAGTTCGCACCAAGGATGGTTGCGGCGTGCCAGCTCCGACAGCTTGCGCCATCCCTCGTCGTAGCCCCGCGCCGTCGAGCTTCCTCTAGCACGGTAACGCCGCCTCTTGCACTCGGCGCAGCGGCCGGGTCGTCGGTGCTTCGTCAAGCAGGATGGGCAGATGTAGGCGTAGGGCGTGACCTCTCCCTCACTTGGTCTCTCCACCCTTGATTCGTGCGATCCTCTCCCAGGCTGCCAGGCAAGTCGTCCGGGTTGAACGGCCCCGCCTTGTGTTTGGCGAGGGCGAGGATCGTCGCCGAGGCGTTACTCAGCGCGCGGCGCTGCGGCGCCCTCGGTTGCGCCCGTAGCCTCCGGCTACGAACGCGCCCTAGGTCCTTGCATCACACTCACCCAGGACGCCGCGTCGGCGAAGCGTCATTTTGCTTCGAGTTCTCAGTACTCGTCGCGCACGATCCGGGCGAAGCCGACGCCGAGGAAGAAGGCGAGCCAGGCGGCGCACGGCGACCGCTGCGAGCCCGATCGAAATCTCCGTGTCGTCGTCGCCCGTGAGGGTGCCGAGGGCGACCGGGAGCGCGAAGCTCGCCACCCTCTCGCTCCAGGAGGCGATGAGGATGATGACCGGCGTGAGGGCGAAGTTGATCACGAGGGCGACCGTGATCGCCGCCCCGTTGGAGCGCAGGAGCGAGCCGATGCCCATGCTCACGAGCGCGTAGACGCCGACGAAGAGCGCGATCGCCCAGAGGTCGCCGAGCAGGTCGCGGACGACGACGCCCTGCTCGTCCGTTTGAGGCAGCGCGAAGCCGAGGACGAGCATCAGACGCGACGCGCCGGCGCCAGCGCCAGAAAGACGGAGAGGACGAGCGCGACCGCCCGCGTTGCGTAGATCGCGCCGCGGCTCCTCCCGGTCATGAGGAGATAGCGCATCGTTCCCTGGGCGACGTCGTAGGAGCCGGCGAGCGCGCCCATCAGGATCGCGACGAGGACGCCGACGAAGAAGAGGAGGCCGCCGGCCGCCTCCAGGTACCAGAACCCGCCGATCGACGGGTGCGTCTCGGGATCGCGGGCGTTCACGATCGTCCGAACAACCGCCACGCCGATCACGACGAGCAGCGCGAGCGCAGCGCCGCCGAGGAAGGTTCCGCGCCTGCCGGTGATCGTGCGCACCGTCGCGCCGATCACGAATCTGCCTCCGAATCCGCCTCCGGCGCCCCTGGGCTCGAGCCCGCGGTCAGGTCGAGGAAGCGCCGCTCGAGCGAGTCACGCTCCTGGACGAGCTCCGCCACGCCGATTCCCGCCTCGATGAGCGCCCGGGAGACCTCGATCGCCCGGTCGTCCTCGACGCGGTCGAGCGCCAGCCGAAGGTCGCCGCCGTCCAGGCGGTCGATCGCGGAGACGTAGGGGAGTCGCTCGAGCACCGTGCCGGCCCGCGCGGGATCGTCGACCCGAAGGCGGATCCGCTGCGCGCCGCCGGCGACCAGCTCGCGAACGCTCCCATGCGTCACGAGCCGGCCCGCGTTCACGATCGCGATGTCGTCGGCCGTCTTCTGCACCTCGTCGAGGAGGTGCGACGAGACGAAGACGGTGCGGGCCTCCTCGTCGACGAACGACCTGATCATGTCCCTGAGCTCGGCCATGCCGGCCGGGTCGAGGCCGTTGCTCGGCTCGTCGAGGATCAAGAGCTCGGGGTCGTTCAGGAGCGCGCGTGCGAGTCCGAGGCGCTGGCGCATCCCCTGCGAGTACTGCTTCACTGGGCTCGACGCCCGCGCCGTCAGGTCGACGCGGCCGAGCGCCCAGTCGACGCGGTCGTGCGCGTCGCCGCCATAGAAGCTTGCCCAGACCTGGAGGTTGCGGCGGCCGGAGAGGTAAGGGTAGAACCGCGGCTCCTCGACCATTCCGCCCACACGCTCGAGCGCCTGGCGCGCTCCTCCGGGATGCGATGACCGCGGACGGAGATCGTCCCCTCGCTGACCCGTGCCAGGCCCAGCATGCAGCGGATGAGCGTCGTCTTGCCCGATCCGTTCGGGCCCAGCCAGCCGAGGCAGCGGCCGCGAAGGACGTCGAAGGAGACGTCGATGACCGCCTGGGTCTTGCCGAAGCGCTTGGACACCCGCTCGAGCGAGATGATCGTCTCGGCGGGCACCGGCGGATTTTTGCAGGTCGCGCCGACGGGTCGGCGTCAGCTCTCTTTCGCGCGCTTGCGCTCCGGGTCGTAGACGGGGTGGGCGACGATCTCGCCGGCGACCCGCTCCTCGCCGACCTGCGCCAGGAAGTTCTGCCCGGGCCGGTTCAGATCCTTGCGGACCTTGGCGAGGCCGAGCGTCCGTCCGCCGAGGAAGGGCGAGACGATCGCCTGCGTCACGAGACCTACCTCCTCGTCGTCGACCCAGAGCGGAGCTCCGCTCGCCTCGTCGCCGCCGCCCTCGAGCACGACGCTCGTCAGGCGCAGCTGGGTGGCCTCCTCGTCGCGCGCGAGCGCCTCCCTTCCCTGGAACTCGCCCTTCCCGAGATCGACCGACCAGCCGAGGCCGCACTCGTACGGAGAGACGGTCGCGTCGTACTCGATCCCCCCGATGATGAAGCCGCCCTCGATGCGGAAGAGATCGAGCGCGATCATGCCGATCACCTTCATCCCCTGCGACCCGCCCGCGGCGAGGAGCGCGTCCCAGAGCTCGAACGCGCGGTCGCGCTCGACCCAGAGCTCGTAGCCGAGCTCCGCGGTGTAGCCGAGGCGCGTCATGAAGACGGGCACGCCGGCGATCTCGACGTCCTCGCGGAAGGTGTAGTACGGGAACGCGGCGTTCGAGAGGTCGGCGCTCGTCAAGCCCTGAAGGATCTCGCGGCTCTTCGGCCCCTGAAGGCAGAGATGGGGCGTGGCGTCCGTGTGCTCTCGCACCTGGATGTCCGAGCCCTCCGCCGCCGCGCTGAAGATCTCGTAGTCGCGGTCGTTCGCGCCGCAGAAGCGGACGTGGTCCGGCGCCCGCATCATCGTCGTGCAGTCGTCCACCATCTTCCCGTCCTCGTCGGTGAGCGCGCCGTAGGCGATGCGCCCCGGGGTGAGCTTCGAGACGTCCCGCGTCACGATCGAATTGACGAGCTCGAGGGCGCCGGGGCCGTCCAGGTCGACCTTCCGCAGCATCGTGAAGTCCATCAGCCCGGCCGCCTCGCGGACGGCGCGGTACTCCTCCTCGGTGTCGGTCACGACGGTCGGCGCCCAGTAGCCGAACAGGTCCATCCACTCGTCGGTCAGCGCCTGCAGGCGCGGGTAGAACGCGGTCTCCTTGCTCACGAGCTCTCCTTTCCGTTTTCAGCGAAGGCAAGCGACTCGAGCACGAGCTCAGACAGCTCGCGCAGCTCGATCTCGCCCTGATGGCCGGACGTCTTGATCGCGTCCTCGTACATGGTCACGTCCTTCGGGCACGCGACGACGAAGTAGTCGATCGCCTGGAGCTCCACCGCCTCGTCGATGCGGTTCTCGCTCGGCCGCTGCGCCTCGTCGGACTTGAGCTCCTTCATCCAGATGCGCCCGCCGCCGGCGCCGCAGCAGAAGGAGTTGTCGCGGTTCCGGGGCATCTCCACCAGCTCGCAGCCGAGCGCTTGCTATCACCTGCCGCGGCTCGTCGTAGACCCCGTTGTAGCGTCCGAGCGTGCACGGGTCGTGGTAGGTGACGCGGTAGCCGAGGCCCTTGCGTGGCCGCAGGCGCTCCGCTTCCAGGAGCTCGAGCAGGAGCTGCGAGTGGTGGACCACCTCCCAGTTGCCGCCGAGCTGCGGGTACTCGTTCTTGAGCGTGTTGAAGGTGTGCGGGTCGGACGTGAGGATGCGGTCGAAGCGGCAACCCGAGATCGTCTCGACGTTCTCCTCGGCGAGCGACGACCAGAGACCTTCCTCGCCCGCGCGGCGGACGTCGTTCCCGGCCGTGCGCTCGCCGTCGTAGAGGATTCCGAAGTCGACGCCGGCGTGGCGGAGGACGTGCGCGAGCGCCTGGCTGATCCGCTGGTTGCGCGGGTCGAAGGAGGCGTAGTCGCCGACGAACCAGAGGAGCTCAGCCGGTTCCTTGCGTGCGTCCTTGACGTCGAAGTCGAGGTCCTTCGCCCAGCGCCCGCGCTTCCGCTTCGCCTCGCCGAAGGAGTTGCCCGACGTGTAGATCGTCTCCAGGGTCTGCTGGAGCTGGCCGTCCATCTCGCCCCGTTCCACGAGGGCGCGCCTCATCTGGTTGATGATCGGCACGTGCTCGATGCCGACCGGGCAGATCTCGACGCAGGCCATGCACTGCATGCACGACCAGAGCGTTTCGGGCTTGATCGTCCCGAGGATCTCCGCATGCTCGGGGAAGCGAGGCGGGATGTCGAGGACGGCTCGGTTCCCCATCGAGCCCTCGGCCACCTCGCGCAGGTCGAGCACGAGGTCGCGCGGCGAGAGCGGGTAGCCGGATGCGGTCGCCGGACAGGCGGCGTGGCACTTGCCGCACTTCGTGCAGGCGTCCAGGTCCAGCAGGTGCTTGGGCGCGAGCGCGTCGATCGTGGCGTAGCCGACCTCCTCGGGCTTCGCGTCGGGCGGAAGGGGCAGAAGCGACTTGCCGGCGCGGTCGTCCTTGGCGGCGACGCCGGCCGGCCCGGCCAGCATGTGCACCGCCTTCGTGAACGGGATCGACGAGACCCAGAAGAGCGCGAAGACGCCGTGCACCCACCAGGTCACCGCCCTGGCCGATTCCGCTGCGCCGCCCTCGAAGCCGAGCCCGATGAACGCCTGTCCGGCGAGCCAGCCGAACGGCGCCCACACCTCGAAGCTCGGGTCGTCCGCGGCGATCCGGAACGCCTCGAGGAGGAAGCCGGTGAGCGCGAGGAAGAAGAGGCTGCCGAGGAAGAACCAGTCGCCGAGCCGGTAGCGCTTTGCCTCGTCCGCGAGGGGCGCGGCCGCCTCGACAGGGCGCCAGTACGAGAGGCGGAACGGCCTGAGCACGCCTCGCTTGACGGCGAAGACGGTGAGCCCGACGATCAGCGCGAAGCCGAAGACGTCCAGGAAGAGCGAGTAGCCGAGGTAGAACCAGCCCTGCCAGAAGTCGAAGCCGAAGACAGGCTCGGCGAAGTCGTCCTGGAAGGCGAGGATCGCCGTCCCGATGAAGAGCACCACGAACCCGTAGAAGACGAGCAGGTGTGCGAGCCCGGAGAGCGGGTCGCGGCGGCGGATCCAGGCGTGGGTGGCCACGATCTTCGTCGTCCGCACCGCCCGTTCCAGCGGATTGCCGACCGGCGCCTTCGTGCGGCCGCGGCGGTACTTGAGGGCGAGGCGGGCGACGCCGAAGAGGAAGATCGCCACAGAGACGGCGATGAGGACGTACCAAAGGACGATCTGCCAGGTCTCGAGGCCGGCGAAGGTCTCGCGCGTCTCCCCGGCGCCCAGCAGGACGGGCATCAGAACTGATGCTTCGTCGTCGCGGCGTCCTGGGTGAGTGCGATGCAAGGACGCAGGGCGCGTTCGTAGCCGGAGGCTACGGGCGCAACCGGAGCGCGCGCGCCCCCAGGGGGCGCGGCGCACAAGGCTTCATTCTGCTTCGGGTTCTATACAGCTTCTCGAGCTCCTCTGCGACCTCGAAGAGGTCAGCCACCGCGCCGTAGTGCGCCACGTTGAAGATCGCCGCCTCAGGATCGGTGTTGACGGCGATGATCGTGCCGCTCGTCTTCATGCCGGCGAGATGCTGCACCGCCCCCGAGATGCCCAGGGCGAGGTAGACCTTCGGCTTCACCGTCTTGCCGGACTGGCCGACCTGACGCGCATTCGGCATCCAGCCCGCGTCCACGAGTGGGCGCGAGGACGAGAGCGTCGCGCCCATCGCCTCTGCGAGCCCCTCGAACTGCTCGAGGTTCTCCTTCTCGCCGATGCCACGGCCGACGGAGAGAAGGAAGTCGGCCGTCGTGATGTCGACGTCCCCAGCCTGCACCTCGACCCAGTCCTTGTGCCGCGCGCGGGACGCCGTGGTCTCGACGCTCACCTCGCTGACATTCGCGGAGCCGGCGCCTTCGGCGGGCGGCCAGGCCGTCGCGCGAAGGAGGAGCACAGCTCGGTCGTGCGCCGGGGAACTCGATCTCGCCGTTCACCTTGGCGCCGTAGAAGGACCGCTCGGCAACGAGCTCGCCGCCCTCGTCGCGGACGGCGAAGACGTCCGACGCGAACCCGGTTCCCAGCTTGGCGGCGAGCGCCGGCCCGTAGCCCATCGAGTTGACAGTGAAGCCGAGCAGCACGACATCGGGGCTCCGCTCGGCGATCAGTTGCTCGACGGCCTGCTGGTAGACGTCGTTCTCGAACTCCTCGCTGTCGACCTTGACGGCGAGGATCTCGTCGACGCCCTCGACGTTGACCGCGTCAGAGAATGACGACGGCTCGGCGGCGATCACGGCCACCTCGACGGGCCCGCCCAGGCTCCGGGCGGCGCTGATCAGCTCGAGCGTGATCGGCCGGAGCTCGCCGCGGACGTGTTCGGCGACGACGAGGGCCTTCATTCGTCACACCTCGTCACACTCTCGGCACGATCGGCGCGCCACGCGCGCGGGTTTCGACGATAGGCTCGCAGTGGGTGGTGGGCCGGGGTGCCCCAGGTGAAGAGAGCATGAAAAGCCCGGCTCACGCCTTCATCCTCTCGTCGACGATCTCCTTGATCCGGCCGGCGATCGAGGTGGGGTCGCCGTTCAGGATCTCGGCGCCCTCGCCCTTGGGTGGCACGAACATCCGTCGTACGCGGGCGGCCGGCGGCCCGAGGTCGCCGGGCTCGCGCACCTCGATCTCCTTCTGCTCGGCCTGCTTGATCGCCCTGAGCGTCGCGTAGCGCGGCTCGTTGATGCCCGTCTGGATGGTGAGCACCGCGGGCATGTCCACCTCGACGACGTCCACGAGGCCGCCCTCGAGCTCCCGGTGAACGGTCGCCGTGCCGTTTCCCAGCTCGAGCTTCGTGACGACCGCGACCCTGGGCAGGTCGAGAACCTGGGCGAGCGCGGTCCCGGTTGCCGCCTGCACGGCATCACTCGACTGGACGCCGCAAAGGACGAGATCGGGGCTCTCCGCCTGCACAACCTCCGCCAGCGCTCGGGCAACGGTGATCGGGTCGGCGCCGGCAAGCTCGTCCGACCAGACGCGGATGCCTCGGTCGGCGCCCATTGCGAGCGCGCGCCGCATCGCGTCCTCCGAGTCTTCGTCGCCGACCGTGACCGCGACCACATCGCCGTCGCCGGCGGCCTCGCGCAGGCGCAGCGCCTCCTCGGTCGCGTAGGAATCCCACTCGTTGAGGGCGTAGTCGAGATAGTCGGGGTCGACGTCCCGCTCGTCGTCGGTGAACTCGACTTCGTCTCCAAGCGAGCCGACCTGCTTGACGCAGACGACCAGCTTCACGCCAGGACGGCCTCCCGCTCGACCACGCGCCGCTCGCGCTTGAACGGGAGCGGCACCTCCGGGTTCTCCGTGTCGATCTCCCGGGCGAGCCGATGGCCCGAGAAGACCGCGTCGGCCGTGAGCCGCGGCGCCTCGCAGTCGCCGATCCGGTAGAAGCCGGTGATCCCCTCCGCTTCGAGCGCGTCGATCCCGACCGAGTCCTTCAGCTCGCGGTAGAGCGCCTCGTTCGAGCGACGCTGCGTCACGAGCACCACCGCGTCCGTCGCGAACTCGTGCTCGTGGGCCTCGTCGTCATAGACGTGAGCTGCGAGGACACGGCCCTCTTCGAACTTCGTGGGCATGTGGAACGTCACGATCTCGACACCGAGCTTGTGCAGGATCCGGTGCTGGTTCGGCGCCTCGAGCGTGAAATGCATGTAGGGGGCGATGTGCCCGAGATGGGTCATCAGCCTGACCTTCTTGCCGTCGCGGGCGAGCTTCTCCGCCAAGGAGACGCCCATGTAGTAGCCGTCGTTGTCGAGGATCGTGACGGTTTCGCCCGGTACCTCCTTGCCCTCGAACATGACCTGCTCGGGGGTCAGCTGCCACGGAAGGCTCGCGTCGGCACCGGGAATCGTGTCGTGCGTGCAGCCGTTGAGCCCGTCGGTCGCCCAGTATGCGCCGGTGGCGATGACGACGATCTCGGCGCCGTACTCCTTCACGCCCTGGGCGTCGAGCTCGGTGTTCGGGATGAACTCGACGTTCTTGAGCTTGTCGATCTGGATCTTGCGGTAGTTGACGACCCGCGCCCACTCGCCCAGGCCCGGGAGCTGCGGGATCCAGCGCATCCCACCGCCCATGTCCTCGCCGGCCTCGACCAGGTGCACCCGGCGCATGCCGCGCTTGCCGAGCACCATGGCGCACTCCATGCCGGCGGGGCCGGCGCCGACGACCAGGACGTCGTTGTCGGCGTTCTTGGCCGGGTCGAACTTCTCGGGATGCCAGCCGCGCCGGTACTCCTCGCCGGCGGTCGCGTTCTGCGTGCAGATGAGCGGCGGGCCGCCGATCTCCCAGCGGGAGATGCAGATGTTGCAGCCGATGCACTCGCGGATGTCGTCCAGGCGGCCCTCGTCGATCTTGCGCGGGAGCCACGGGTCGGAGATGGACGGGCGGCAGGTGGCGATGATGTCCAGCTGCCCGGAGTTGATCGCCTCGACCATCACGTCGGGATTCGTGAAGCGCCCGACGCCGAGCACCGGCTTCTTCGCCACGGCCTTGACGGCCGCCTGCCAGGGAAGCTGTCGCCCGGACTCGTAGAAGCGCGACGGTGTCGCGTCCTCGCCCCATTCGGAGATGCCGGAGACGTTGATGTCCCAGACGTCCACGATCTCGTCGCACATCTCGACGAAGGGGAGGCAGTCACGTTCGAGCTGCGTGCCGGCCTCGCCCATGAACATGTCGGTCGACATGCGCACGCAGATCGCGCAGTCGTCGCCGACCGCCTCGCGCACCTGCTCGATCGTCTCGCGCCAGAAGCGCGCGCGGTTCTCGAAGGAGCCGCCGTACTCGTCGGTGCGCCGGTTGTAGTACGGCGTCAGGAACTGCTGCGGCAGGTAGGAGTGCGAGCCGTAGACGTAGACGATGTCGAAGCCCGCCTCCCGCGCCCGCTTCGCCGCCTCGACGTAGAAGCCCTGCACCTCGCGGATGTCGTCCTTGTCCATCTCCTTGGGATACGTGAGGTGCTCGAAGTCGCTCGGGATCTGCGAAGGCGCGCGCGGGACGCAGCGCGACTCCATGCACGGCGCGTGCGGGCCGCCGTACCAGAGCTCCGCCGCGGAGAGCGCGCCGTGCTCGTGGAGCATGTCGCACATGAGCGAGAGATTCTTGATGTCGTCGTCATCCCAGAGGCGGGCGGACACGCGGTGCGTGTCGTCCGACTCGGGATGGATCGAGCAGTACTCCGTGCAGACCGCCGCGTAGCCGCCCTCCGCCTTCATGGCCCGGAAGTGGGCCTGGCTGAGCGGCTTCTCCGAGCCGAAGCCGTTGCAGTGCGGGATCTGGTAGAAGCGGTTCTTCATCGTCTTCGGGCCGATCTCGATGGGCTCGAAGAGGATGTCGTGCTTGGGGTCGCGCGCCATCTCGCGATACCTCCTTCAGGGGCAGAACCTCGGAACCGGCATTCTCACAGTGCTTGCGGCGGGCTTCAAGCCGCACCCGTCACGAGCGGCCGTTAGTCGTCGCCGACCCAGACCAGGCAGGACGCGTCGGAGCGGATGCGCTTAACGGCCTTCCTGAACGTGCGCTTCCCCAGCTCCTTCCGGTTTGCCCCGAAGACGAGCAGCCCGATCCGCTCGGTGCGGGCGACCTCGAGCGCCGTCTTCACCGGATTCCGATTGTGGAAGGCGAGTTGACTCGTCGTGACGCCGAGGTCACGGGCGCGGCGGGCAACCTCGGTGAGGTGCCTTCGGATCAGCTGCTCGGAGTACTGGCGGGCGACGTGCCCGACGTAGTTGCGGTACTCGAGCGGAATGGCGTCGCAGATGTAGAGCTCAGCACCGGTCTGGGCTGCACTGTCGATCGCGAACGCGATCGCCGGCTCCTCGAGCTCGACGTTCAGCGTGAGCAGCATGACCGGGCGGACGCTCTGCGCGACCGGGGCGGCGCGAGGCGGCGCCGGGCGGTCGAGCGTCTCGCGGCTCATTCCCGCGAAGCCTCCAGGTCGAGCGTCGGCAGCTCGCCGGGCGACGGGACGAACCTGCGCATGAACCAGCGGCGGATGTACCAGAACCAAAGCATGCCGGCGATCGGCACCGTGATCGCCGCGCCCCAGAGGCCCCAGAGGAAGAACGAGACGACCGCAGGACGATGATGAAGATAGCCCCCACCCGGACGTAGAGCCTCGCCTTGGCCTGGTGGTCGCGAAGCTGGGGGAAGTTGCTCTCGGAGATCTGCGACGTGTCGTAGCGGCGCCCGCACGAGCACTCGACGACGTCCCCGAGCTTCGCCGAGTGGGTCTCGCCGCACTCGCACCGGACGGTGATCGGAATGGCCACGCGACTCTCCGGACGATTCTAGACCCGAACGACGAGGGGCGGGTTGCCCCGCCCCTCGTGTCGAGCCTGGTGTGACTTCCTAGCGAGCCGTTGCGGGAGCTGCGGCGCCTCGACCGGCGGCGGCCGCTCCGTCGATCGCCTCCTGTGTCGGCTGCTCGTCGCTCGGGTCCTTCCAGTGGACCGACTTGCCCCACTGCTTCTGAGCGATGATGTAGCCGATCACGCCGGCCAGCAGCACTCCGACGCCGACCGCCACGATCTCCGGGACCCTCGCCGTCGCGCTGGGCACCGGGCCCTCCCCTGCGAGGAAGGCCGCGTACTCGTCGCTCAGGTAGTCGAATCCGTACCCGGTGTACTTAAGCCCGTACAGCCCGAAGATGATGAAGAGGGCGTTCGCGGCACAGAACAGCCCCGCCAGCCACATCCATACTTTCCCGAGCTTGATCGGGCGTGGCCAGTTCGGGCGGTCCCTGCGCAAGAGCAGGACTCCCGAGAGGGCGATCACGTGCGAGAGCATGTACCCGAGATTTCCCGCCGCGAGGATGAAGTAGATGTTCTGGAAGTAGAGGAGCAGGGCGACGTTCAGGAGCATGTCGACCGTCATCGCTCGGCCCGGCACGTTGTGCCTGTTCAGGACGCCGAGCTGCTTGATCGTCATCCTCTCCTCGGAGAGCGCGTAGAGCGCTCGCGATCCGTCCATGGTGGCCGTGTTCATCGAGAGCAACAGACCGGCACAGATACTGACGACGAGGAACTTCCCGAACGTGTCCCCTGCGATCGAGTTGACGACGTCGGTCAGCCAGACGACACCCGTCAGGTCGTTGAAGAGGCCGTCGTAGCCGATCGTCCCGAGCACGACGATCGGGAGCAGGAACGCCAAGACGACGTTGAGCGCTCCCACCGAGGCTAGGGCCTTGCGGGTGTCGTTCGCCGTGTCCTTGTACTCCGGCGCGAACGTCGCCCCGGCCTCGGGCCCGTAGGTCGACCAGCCGAGGATGTACAGCCAGACCATGATCATCACGAACTGGTTGAAGAACGACGCAGAGTCGCCGTAGAACTCGACGTTCGCGGCCACGAAGTTCGAGTTGATCTCGTGATTCGAGAAGTCGCCGGTGAGGAAGCCGCCGATGGCGATCACAAGGATCGGGATGATCATCAGCGCCCCGACGACGTAGCTGAGCCCGACGGCGGGTCGCATGCCGCGGATGTTGAAGATCCAGCAGAGCACGATGCACGTGACCCCGATCAGCTGCGCCCACCCGAGGGGCTGGATGATCGGCGGGTTCCAGATCGTGGTCGCGAAGTAGCCGTCGCCTCCGAACTCGGCGATCAGCAGGTACCCGATCAGGCTCCCGTAGATCGCGAGCACGCTCGACCAGGCGAACCAGTAGCCGAAGACCGCGATCGGGCCCGCGAAGGAGAAGTGCTTGCGCCAGCCCTCGCGCGCGTAGACCGACAGGCCTCCCGGCTTGTCCGGGAACATCGCGGCGGGCTCGCAGTAGATGTACGCCTGGAGCGCGCCGATGATGGCCGAGATGATCCAGAGGATGATCGCCACCTGGCCGCCGAGCGCGATGATCGAGCCCCAGAGGCCGATCAGCAGGAAGCCCGGGTTGGCGAGACCGATGACGAATCCGTCCCACCACCGAATCGTCTTGAGGAGACGTCGTTCGTCTACCGCAACTTCAGCCATGCACCCTCCTCTGGATCGAGAGACGCCCTAGCCGGCCCAGGACTCTAGACGGCACGCCGGATTGCCTTGTGCCACAGCGTACGCCGCATTCCCGACAAATCCGGCATGGGGAGCGCGACGGTAACACTCGGCGCGGCCGACTTCAATAGACCACCGTCGGCATGCGAGACTGGCGTCGACGGCACCCGAAGGAGGAGCGAGATGGCGATAGCGACCAGGCAGGACGCGTACATCGGCGGCGAGTGGATCCCCGGCGACGGCGAGGAGATCGAGGTTCGGAGCCCGGCGACGGGCGAGCTCCTGGGGACGGTGGCGGCCTCGTCGCCGGCGCAGGTCGAGGCGGCGGTGGCCGCGGCCGCCGAGGCCTTCCGAACCTGGCGCAAGGTCTCGCTGCTCGAGCGTGTGGAGCTCTGCCGGGCGGCGTTCGCGATCTGCATGGAGCGCTCGGACGAGATCGCCGAGATGATCACGCGCGAGGTCGGCAAGACGATCCGCGAGTCCCGCGAGGAGATGGTCGAGTACACGGCCGACCACTTCCGCCGCGCGTCCGAGGACGTCCTCCGCTACGCCGGCAAGGTCCTTCCCTCGACGCAGGAGCGGACGAACGACAAGCGGATCGTGGTCGTGCAGGAGCCGGTCGGGGTCGTGGCCGCGGTCACCCCCTGGAACTTCCCGGTCGACATCGCCGGGATCCCGATCGTCTACGGCCTCGCGATCGGCTGCACCACGGTGTGGAAGCCGTCCGAGCAGGCGCCGCTCTGCGCGAACATGTTCGCCGAGGTCATCCACGACGCCGGCTTCCCGCCCGGGACGCTGAACGTCGTGCACGGCCGCGGCGACGTCGGCGTCGAGCTCGTCAGCCACCCGGACGTCGGCGCCGTCGTCTTCACCGGCTCCACCCACACGGGCGAGCAGGTCGCGCGCGACGCCGCCCTCAAGAGCCGCGTCCTCGAGCTCGGCGGCAACGGCCCCCAGATCGTGCTCGCCGACGCCGACCTCGAGAAGGCCGCGGACGCCGCGATCGTCGGCTGCTTCTACCTCGCCGGCCAGTGCTGCACGGCCGCCGAGCGCATCCTCGTGCACGAGTCGGTGAAGGACGCCTTCGTCGAGGCGCTGGCCGAGCGGACGAAGGCTCTCCGGGTCGGCGACCCGCTCGACGAGGAGACGGACATGGGCCCGCTCTGCACGCCGGAGGTCCTGGCGCGGACGCCGCGAGCACGTCGACGACGCGGTCGCCAAGGGCGCACGGATCGTGCTCGGCGGCGGCCACGAGGGCCAGTTCCACGAGCCGACCATCCTCGACGGCGTGACGAGCGACATGCGGATCGCGCAGGAGGAGACCTTCGGCCCGGTGGCGCCGATCATCACCTTCTCGACGCTCGACGAGGCGCTCGAGATCGCCAACGAGACCGAGTACGGACTGACCGCGTCCGTCTTCACCCGCTCCCTCCACGACGCCTGGCGGGCGGCCGAAGAGCTCCGCCACGGCACCGTCCACATCAACGAGACGACGAACTACTGGGACCAGCTCGCGCCGTTCGGCGGCGCCAAGTCTTCCGGCGCGGGCCGCGAGCTGGCCGGCTGGATGCTCGACGCCCTCACGGAGACGAAGCAGATCACCTTCGACCTGGGCGACTGACTACGCAGGCACGGGCTGCAGCCGGGCGCGCTCGATCAGGCGCTCGGTGCAGCGGAGGGAGTTGGCGCAGATCGTCGACGTCGGGGCCATCGGGCCCGCGGTGGGGAAGACCGCGCCGTCGAGGACGTAGAGGTTGGGGACGTCGTGGGCCGCGCACCAGCGGTCGACGACGGACGTGGCGGGATCGTCGCCCATGCGCGCCGTCCCGAGCAGGTGCCAGCCCCACTGCGACCAGTCGGCCACGATCGTCTTGACCGCGCCGGCGGCCTCGTGCGCCTCCTTGGCCCTGGCGAGCTGGAAGTCGAGGTTCGCGCGCATCTCGTCGTCGATCGTGAAGGTGATCTTCGGCGCCGGGATGCCGTCCGAGTCGGTCAGCTCGGGGTCGACCGTGACCGTGTTCGACTCGTGCGGCAGGTCCTCGATGCCGACGCCCCAGTCGAACGCGTGCCCGAGGGTCGAGCCCGTCAGGTCGTGAACGGCCGCGCCCCAGCGCTCGTCGAACGGCAGGTCGTCGTAGCGGAAGAGCGTGAAGAGCGGACCGCCGAGCGGCATCACGTCCCACTGCGCGCCGAGCGGGAAGCCCCGTGACTCGTCGTGGTCGGCGAACTCGAGCGAGAGGAGCTGCGTCCCCCACGGCCCGAGCCAGCCTTCGAGGTCGTCCTCGTAGATCCCGAGGACGCTCATGTACGGATGGAGCATCAGCCGCTTGCCGACGAGGCCCGAGGAGTTGGCGAGCCCGTCCTCGCCGCCGGAGAGGAGGAGCAGCCGGGCCGTCCCGACCCCGTTGCCGGCGACGATGACCACGTCTGCCTCCTGTCGCTGCTCCTGCCCGTCGCGGTCGATGTAGATCGCCCCGGTGGCGAGGCCGTTCCCGTTCGTCGTGATCTCCCGGACGCGGGCGCCGGTGACGAGCTTCGCGCCGTGCGCGAGTGCCTGCGGCCACATGGTCGTGTCCGTCGAGCTCTTCGCGCCCTTCGGGCAGCCCCACATGCAGGTGCCGGTTCGCTCGCAGCCGGCGAGGTTGCCGACCTCCTCGGAGCGGATCGCGTGCGCGGCCGGCCACCAGTGCCAGTTGAGCTCGTTCATCCCCTCGGCCGCCCGTCGCCCGATCGGCCCGATCGGGAGCGGCGGCAGGAGCGGCGGCGGCCCGGGCGGGTAGTTCGGGTCGCCGGCCATGCCGGAGATCTGCATCTCCTGGTCGATCTGCTCGTAGTACGGCTTCATCTCCTCGTAGGAGATGGGCCAGTCGTCGGCGATCCCGTGCAGCGTGCGGAGCTTGTAGTCCTGCGGGCGCAGCCGCACCCACTGGGCGCAGAAGTGGATCGTGCTGCCGCCGACCGCGTTGTACATCACCGGCGTGATCGGCGAGCCCGGTGACCTCGAGCGGGTAGTCCGACGGGTGTTGCCGCGTGTTCGGGTTCGGGCTCCACTGCGCGTCGGCGACGAGCTCCCACTCGAGCTTGTCCCCGGGGAAGTCCGAGGCGTTCTCCCAGCCGCCCTGCTCGAGGCAGACGACCTTGAAGCCGGCCTCGGCCAGGTGCCGGGCCGCGACCGAGCCGCCGGCGCCCGCGCCGATGACGAGCGACGTCGGCCTTCTCGCCGTTTCCGGAGATGCGAGAACGAGAGCGGCTCGGCGCGGCTCGACCGCGTCCGGCGGCGGGGGCGGCGTCGAGTTGATCGGCCCGCGGGCGAAGACCGGGTCGAGGAGCCCGTCGCGCAGGTCGTACTCTGCCTCGTCCGAGAACGGCGGCCGCTTGCCCTGGCCCGGGTAGCCGATCCGCTTCCGGATCTTGAGGTTCATGTAGTAGGCGCCCGAGGCGATCTGGGCGAGCGCCGAGAAGCCGTCCGGGTCCTCCGCGTGCAGCCGCCGCGCCTCGGCCTCCGGGTCCTCGCCGTCGGCTTCGTCGAGCACGGCCGGGCCAGCGTGGACACGAGGTCGGGCCGGGCGGCCAGCGCCCGGTCGAGCCACTTCTCAGCCGAGCCGGCCTCGCTGGCCGCCGGCATCGAGTCCGTGGCCGGGATGAGGACGTCCGCCAGCGCCCAGAACTTCAGGCGCTGCTCGTCGGTCAGAGTGCGCTCGCTCGTGACGGCCATGGCGGCTAGCTGGCCACCCCTGCGGTACTGAAGGCCGGCATGACCTCGTCGGCGATGAGCCGGAGCTGGCCGTTGACGTCCGGGACGTCGACGTCCCTCTGCGCGAAGAGCTTGAGGATGTAGGGGTCGGTGATGCAGAGGATCATGTGGTTGACCCCCGCCGACTCCATCTCCTTGATCTTCGCCACGCACTCCTCCGGCGTGCCGGCGATCGAGAGCTTCTCGGCGATCTCGGGCGTCGTCATCTCGTACGCCTTCTCGAGGTCGCCGGTGCCGAGCACCTCGACGATCGCCTTCGTCTCGGCCGGATCGATGCCGTGCGCCTCGAACTGCTCGTCGGGCTGGGAGGAGAGGTAGAAGGCGACGATGGCGCGCGCCGCCGTCTTCGCCTTCTCCGAGTCGGGGCCGCAGGTGACGACGCACCAGGCGCCGATGTCGAGCTCCTTCCAGTCGCGGCCGGCCTTCTCGGCGCCGATCTTCACGTTCTCGACGACGTAGTCGTACCACGCCTTGTTGTAGCCGAGGGCGCGGTGGACGCCGTCGGAGACCTCGCCGGCGAGCTGCATCGACTTGGGGCCGCGCATGGCCCCGATGTAGAGCGGCAGGTGCTCCTGCACGGGACGCGCGAAGGTGAAGAGCCCGGCGTACTTGTGGAACTGCGCCCTCGTAGGTGATCGCGCCCTCGTCGAGGAAGGTGCGCATGACCTCGTGCGCCTCCTTGACGCGCGAGAACGGCTTGATCGTCTTCCAGTCGACCCCGTACTGCGTGAGCATGCCGAAGTTGCCGCAGGAGATGACGCCCTCCGCCCGGCCGCCCGTCAGCTCGTCGAGGGTGGCGAGCGCCTGGCAGATGAGCGTCGGCTCGCGCAGGTAGACGCTGGAGAGGTTGGGCCCGAAGCGGACGTTCTTCGTCTTGTCCGCGGCGGCCGCGTACAGCAGCCAGAGGTCCTTGTGCCAGGTCTCGTCGGCCGCGTAGCAGGCGTAGTACCCGTTCTCGTCGGCCGTCTTGATGTGCTCGAGCGAGTCGGCGAGCGGGTAGTCGAGCAGTGTCGTGTAGCTGAACTTCATGCCTTGCCCTCCTCGGCCTCGATTTCCTCCAGGAGCTCCTCGCCGGACACGACGCTGTCCGCGAAGTGGTCGTGCATCCACGCCAGGTGCTCCCACCGGCTTTCGACGATCCGCAGCGTGTCCCACGCCGGGATCTCCTGCTGCGGGCGTGTGCTCGGTCATGAGCGCCGGGTCGACCTCGTAGATGTGGTCGAAGCGCATGACGACGTCGTCCTTGATGCGCTTCGCCTCCGGCGGCTTCTGCGCGGCGAGCCTGAAGCCGATCACGCCTCCCCTCCTCGTAGGCCTCGTCGAGCAGGTACTTGCCCGGGTTCATGATGTTGTTCGGGTCGAGCGCCCGCTTGATCTTCTTCATCACGTCGAAGCCGCCGCCCAGCTCGAGCGGGACGAGGTCGACCTCGCCCTCGCGGCACGACGCCGTGGCAGGCGGAGATGGAGCCGCCGTGCTCGATCGCGATGCGGGCGATCTCCCGCTTCGCGTCGACCCAGGCCGCCCAGCTCTCGTCGTCCCACTGCATCTCCCAGATGCCGATGTCGATCTCGGTCAGGTAGTCGCCCCACGACTTGAAGGCGCCGTTCGTGTAGGCGAACATGCCCCAGTCGTCGAACATGTCGAAGCGCTCGCGCAGGTCGGCGGCGATCGGCGTGCCACTTCTCGCGGACGGCGGGGAGCTGCGAGTAGAGGATCGACGCGTCCTCGCAGTGCCAGCTCATGGGCACGACCTGGCCGTCCTCGAGCGCGGCCGTGGAGCGGCGTCGCGTAGCGGTCGTGGCGCGAGGCCCAGTCGCCCTGCGAGATCTCGTCGCCGAGGTACTCGCCGCCGGAGGCCTTGCCGATCTTCAGCATCCGCTTCGCCGAGGCGCGCACCTCGTCCGCGTTCCCGTACATGGCGAGCGCGACGACGCCCTTCACCCAGTCGGGCTGCGGGATGTAGGCCTCGTCGTCGCGGCGCAGGTACTGCGATCTTCCACTCGTCGAAGAGGACGACGCCGGCCAGCGTCGCGGCGCCCGAGCGGGCGAAGCTCGCCGGTCGCCCGCCAGGCGTCCTCGTAGGAGCGGTAGGCGTAGAAGGCCGAGAACTCGGCCTCGGGGCGCTTGACCAGCTCGAGCGTCGCCTCGGTGACGATGCCGAGCGTCCCCTGGTGGCCCATGAACAGGTGCTTGAGCTGGTAGCCGCTCGACGACTTGCGCACCTTCCTGCCCGCCGCCGTCGCCGACGCGGATGATCTCCCCGGTCGGCAGCACGATCTCGAAGCTGATGACGAGGTCGCGCGTGTGGCCGTAGCGGCCGCCGATCAGCGACCAGCCGCTCGTCCCGATGCGCCCGCCGACGAGCGAGCACGGGTACGAGGCGGGGTCGTCCGGATAGATGAAGCCGTGCGGCCTCAGCTCCTCGGAGAGCTTCAGCATGTTGATGCCCGGGCTGCACGGTGACCGTGCGGTCCTCGAGGTCGAGCTCGAGGATCCGGTTCATCAGCTTGACGTCGACGATGATCCCGTGCTTGAGCGGCACGGCGCCGTCGGTGAGGCCCGTGCCGCCGGCGCGCGGGACGACCGGGATGCGCTCGCGGTTGGCGAGCTTCACGACCTCGGAGATCTGCTCGGCCGAGGTGGGGAGGACGACGGCGTCCGGGAGTGAACTCGTCCCAGCGGTGCACCGGGAAACGGCGAGGGCACGCGGGCGCGGTTGAAGCGCGCCGAGCGGCCGGTGAAGACGTGCTCCTCGCCGCAGATCTGGACGAGCTCGTCGAGGACGGCGTCGGCAGATCGCGGTCGCCATCTCAGACCTCGATCCCCGCCGACGGCCGCGACCAGCTCCATCAGGTCGACGACCTCGACGTCCTGCTTCTCGCCCTGCTCGGTGAGCGGCCGCTCCGACCAGACGCAGGCGGAGACGAGCGTGTCGATCTCGAGCGCCTTCGCCTGCTCGACGCGGCGGCGGCTGATCTCGGCGGTCAGGTCGGGCCGCTCGATCCCGAGGCCCGCGCCGGCGCCCGAGCAGTACGACCACTGGGTGACGTGGTCGACGTCCTTGAACGTCAGCCCGGGGATGGCCCGCAGGATCTCGCGCGGCTCCTTGTGGATGCCCTTGCGCTTGTTGAGCCGGCAGGCGTCGTGGTAGGTCGCGACGCGGTCGATCGGCTCGGTGAGCTCGAGCTTGCCCTCGCGGATCAGCTCGGCGACGAGCTCGACGACGAGCACGATCTCGAAGTCGTAGTCGTCGCCGAAGTAGCGCGGGTAGTCCTCGGTGAAGGAGATGTAGTCGTGCGGGTCGAGGACGAGGATCCGCTTCGCGCCGACCGCGCGCCAGTCGGCGACGTTGTGCTCGGCGAAGCGCCGCGCCTGGTCGACGTAGCCCATCTCCGCCGCCGGGCCCGCCGCAGCACCACTGCTCCTGCATGAGGCCGAACTCGACGCCGGCCTTCTTGAGGATCTGCGCCACCGCGCGCGGGACGCTCGTGCGGTAGAAGGCCGCCTCGCAGTCGCAGAAGAGCACCGTCTCGCCGCCGACCGGCAGGTCGAGGCCCTGCGGCCCAGTCGGCCACGTGCTCCTGCGAGACCGGCGTCCCGTTCAGCACGGGCTCGTTCTTGCGCTCGTCGGTGAGCTCGTTCCAGCGCTGCCAGCGCGGCTGGTGGATGCCGTTCTCGACGGCGAGCGCGCGCATCGCCTTGACGAGGTCGACCGTGCGCGTGCGGAAGCGGTAGAAGTCGCCGGTGAAGAGCGTGTTCGGGCAGCGCAGCTCGCACGCGCCGCACTGCGTGCAGTGGACGTAGTCGCGCGCGACGTCCTCGATCGTGAGGAGGCCCTGCTCCATCGCGACGACGTTCGCGTGGAACGCCGTCGGCGTGTGCGCCTCGTCCCGCGTGACCTGCATGACCGGGCAGACCTCGCGGCAGAACTTGTGCCCCGAGCTGTAGCAGTTGTAGGCCGCGTTCCGCCATTCCGCCACGAACTCGGCGGTGCGCTCGTCGGTCCCGCCGGAGTCGCTGACCTTCTCAGTCGCCATTCGCCTCCTTCGCTGGGTAGCGCGCGACTCTAGGACGACTGCGATAGAAATGTCCAGTCATGGCGAGCGGACGCAAACCGGTGATCGGCCTCTCGCTCGGCCTGCACGACTTCGGCGACTACGCCGGCGTCGGCTTCCAGCGGCCCGCTCGCGCTCGCCGGCGGCGTCGGGCTTCGCGCTCCCGCGCGTCAACGGCCACCTCGACGACGCGCTCGACGTCTGCGACGGGATCCTCCTCGGCGGCGGCCGCGACATCGACCCGGCCGCTACGGGCAGGAGCCGACGGAGCACCTGGCGCCGACGGAGCCGCATTCGGGACGCCTTCGAGCTCGAGCTGACCGAGCGCGCGCTCGACCGCGGGCTGCCCGATCCTCGGGCATGTGCCGCGGGATCCAGATCCTGAACGTCGCCCTCGGCGGCACGCTCGTCCAGGACGTCACGGTCAAGCCGGAGTGGGCCGAGCACCCCTCCGACCGCGGCTGGAAGGCGTGGAAGGAGGTCGAGCGCTCGTCGCTCGAAGGCGCCGACGAGGTGCCGCCGCACCCGCGCCACCCGATCGCGATCGAGCCCGGGAGCCGCCTGCACGCCGCGCTCGGCGTCGACGAGATCGAGGTCGACAGCTTCCACCACCAGGCGCTCGACGAGGTCGCCCCGGACCTGCGCGTGGTCGCCACCGCTCCCGACGGCGTCGTCGAGGCGGTCGAGCTCGACGGCGACGCGTACGTCCTCGCCGTCCAGTGGGAGCTGCAGGAGGAGTGGCGGGTCGACCGCCGCTTCCTCGAGCCCTTCGCCCAGTTCGTCGCGGCAGCCTCCGAGCCGCGGTAGATGGGGATCCTCCTCGGCCTCACGGCCGCCTTCTCGTGGGGCCTGGCCGACTACTTCGCCGCGATCACGTCCCGGCAGACGGGCTCCTTCCGCGTGGTGCTCGGCTTCCACCTGGTGGCGATGGTGCTGCTCGGCGCGGCCTCCTCGTCGTCACCGGCGAGGGGCTCTCCGACGTCTCGACCGGCGACCTCGCCTGGCTCGCGTTCGTCGGCCTCCTCGGCGGGGTCTCCTACCTGGCCTTCTACCAGGCGCTCGCCATCGGCCCGATCTCGATCGTGAGCCCGATCGTCTCGGCGTACGCGGCCGTGACCGTCGTCTGCGCCGTCCTGATCGGCGGCGAGCGGCTCGGTGGCGGCGAGACGGTCGCGATCGTCGTCGTCATGCTCGGCGTCGTGCTCGCGTCCTCCGACCTGGCGCAGATGCGGCAGCTCGAGCGGATCGCGCTCCTCGGAATCCTGCTCGCGCTCGCCACGGCGGTCGTGATCGGCGCCTTCGTCTACGGCGTCGCCTACTTCAGCGCCGACTACGGCTGGCTCGTGCCGATCTTCCTCGCGCGCGGCTTCTCGACGCTCTTCATCGTCGCGGTCTCGCTTCGAGCCGGCGACTGGCGCTTCCCCGACCGCTCGCCGCGGCTGCTGTCTGATGATCGCCCTGATCGCCGTCGTCGACACGCTCGGCTACGTCGCCTTCAACTTCGGCGTCCGCCACGCGGACACCTCGGTCGTCGCGACCGCAGCCGCCCCGTACTCGGTCGTACCGATCGTCGCCGGCGTCCTGCTCCTGCACGAGCGCCCGCGCGCGACCCAGTGGGCGGGCATCGCCCTGGTGATCGCGGGCCTCGTCCTGCTCGGCCTGGTTTCCTGAGGGCTCGCCGCGGGTATCCCAGGCGATCCTTCGATTCGAGAGGAGGAGAACCGTGGATGCGAATCGGAGATCCAGGCCCTCGTGAGCCGGGAGGTGGTCGACCAGAACGGGAAGTCGGTCGGCTACGTCGAGACCGTGTTCAAGGACCGCGAGACCGGGCAGCCCGAGTGGTTGGGGGTCATGACAGGCACGTGGCGCCACCACCATCATCTCGTCCCCGCCGCGGAGGTCGAGATGGCCGGCGCGACGATAGCCGTTCCCTGGTCCAAGGAGCAGGTCGAGAGCGCTCCGGAATACGAGGACCCCGATCGCGCGATCTCCGAGGAGCTGGAGCGCGACGCCTACCGGCACTACGGACGCGAACCGGCCGTCAGGTAGCGGTCAGCTGCGCGGCCTCGTCTTCTCGGGGTCGTAGATCGGGAAGTCGTCGACGGTCGCGGAGACCGTGCCTTCGCCGAGGGCGACGTCCACCGTCTCGCCCTTCCCGGCGAAGCGCGACTCGAGGACGGCCATGCCGATCACCTTGCCGAGGGTCGGGCTCTCCGCCGGGCTCGTGAGCGTTCCGGCAGGCTCGCCGTCCTTGGTCACCGCGGCGCCGTACTCCGGCACGTCCGAGCCTTCGACCGAGAGCGTGACCAGCCGCCGCGGCGGGCTCTTCGCCGTCTCCGCCAGGGCCGACTTCCCGTGGAAGTCGCCGGTGTCGAGCCGGATCACCTTGTCGAGCGACATGTCGAACGGATCCGTCTCGTGCTGGAAGTAGTCGTAGCCGATGAAGATCAGCCCGGACTCGATGCGGAGGGTCTCGACCGCCGAGAGGCCGTACGGCTTCGCGCCGCGCCTCGGTGATGACGCCCCAGAGCTCGGCGGCGTAGTCGGGCTCCGTGAAGATCTCGAAGCCGAGCTCGCCGGAGTAGCCCGTACGGGAGACCCAGGCCGGGACGCGGCCGACGTGCACCTGGTGCGGCAGGAAGCGGAAGTAGCCGAGGCTTTCGACGTCCTCGTCGACGAGGCCGGCGAGGAGCTCACGCGAGCGGGGGCCCTGCAGCTGCAGGTGCGGGAGCTTCTCGGTGATCGGCTCGATTGCCACGTCCATCCCCGTCGACGACCTCGCGCATGTGGTCGAGGTCGGAGTCGAGGGCTGTGATCACCCAGGCGCTCGAGTCGGTGAACTTGAAGACCGTGCCGTCGCCGACCATCTTCCCGTTCTCGTCCGTGAAGGGCGCGTAGCGCACCTGGCCGATCTCGAGCCCGAGCATGTCATTGGTGAAGATCCGGTCGGCCGCCGCGAGCGCGTCGGGGCCGGAGAAGTCCCACTTGCGGAGAGGCGACTCGTCCCAGACGCCGACGTCTTGCCGGACGGCATGGTGCTCGGCGACCGGGTCGCCGAAGGTCGCGGGCCAGTACCAGCCCTCCCAGTCCATGAACTCGGCGCCGAGCTCGCGCTGGACGCCGTCGAAGGCCGTGCGGATGATCCCTGCGTCGGTGCTCACAGTCCCTCCTTCGCGGTTGGGCGCCAGCCTAAAGCGTGGGAGACCGCCGCTGCACGAGTGAGGAGCGGCTCGAGCGCGCGCGCCATCGTCTCCTCGTCGAAGCGCGTAGCCGGGCCCTGGATCCCCAGCACGGCCGCCAGCTCGCCGCGGCTCCCGTGCACCGGCGCGGCGACGGCGTTGAGGTCGTCTCCCGCTCGCCGACCGCCTTCGCCCAGCCCTGCTCGCGGACGCGCTCGACCTCGCGTGCGAGTGCACCGCGGTCGTCGATCGTTCGCTCCGTGAACGCCGTCAGCCGCCCCGGCGGAAGCTCGACCTCGCCGAAAGCGAGCGCGACCTTGCCCGTGGCGGTCGCGTGCGCGAGGCTCGGTCGTCCGACGCGCGCGACGCTCTGGACGGAGGAGGCGCTCAGGACGAAGTCCACCGTGATTGCGTCGGGGTCGCCAGGAGCCGAGAGGGTCACCGTCTCGCCGGTCTCCTCGGCCAGCGCCCGGAGGTGCGGGCGCGCGACCTCGCGCAGGTCGAGCCGTGCGAGCACGGCGTTCCCGAGCTCGACGAGGCGCAGCCCCAGGCGATAGCGGCCCGTCTCGGCGACGTGCTCGACGAGCCCGGCGTCGACGAGCGTCGCCAGCAGGCGGGAGACGGAGCTGGGGTGGAGGCCTGCGCGCCGCGCGAGCTCGTTGGTGCCGAGCTCGCCTCCGGCGGCCAGGGCGCCGAGCAGCGCGGCGGCCCGTTCGACCGCGGCCACACGACGCGTTGTTGGCCTCGCCGGGCGCCCCATGATACGGTCAGTATCTCAGATTTGACACGCTATTGCCCAGGAGGCAACATCTATGTCCGAGCTGCCCGCCTCGCCTCGCTTCGTGATCGTCGGCGCCGGCATCCACGGCCTCTCCACCGCCTACCATCTCGCCAAGGAGCTGCGCGCGCGCGGCTCGGGCTCGGGCGCCGACGTGGTAGTCGTCGAGAAGACCGAGCCGGGCGCCGGCGCCTCGGGCATCGCCTGCGGTGTCGTCCGCAACAACTACTTCCAGCCCGCTATGAGCGAGCTGATGCAGGCGTGCGTCGAGGTCTGGGAGTCGGACCCGGCCGCGTACGCGTACAACCCCGTGGGCTACATGGCGCTCGGCCCCGCCGTGCAGGAGCCCGATCTCGCCGCCACCTTCGAGCGCCAGGAGCAGATCGGCTACCGCTCCACGTTCGTCTCGGGCGAGGCCGAGGTGGGCGCGTACATGCGGGAGATCTTCCCCGACTGGCGCGCGCAGGGCGTCACTGCGCTGCTGCACGAGCATCAGGGCGGCTTCGCCTTCAACCGCGAATCGGTGCTCGGGCTCGCCGGCAAGTGCGCCGAGGAGGGCGTCGAGATCGTGGGCGGCGTCGAGGTGCGCGCGATCGAGCTCGAGGCCGACGGCACCGCGAGCGCGCTGGAAACGAGCCGGGGCCGGATCCAGGTCGGCGAGCAGCTCGTGATCGCGCCGGGCCCGTGGGCGAAGCGCTTCTGGTCACTGCTGGAGCTGCCGGCCACGATCGACGTGCGGACGCCGTCGGGCGAGGTCGTCCCCGACCGGCCGATGTGGACGTACTGGAACCTCCAGGAAGGCGAGATCACGGTCGACCCGCAGATGTTCGCTACGGCGGCGGGGAGTGCGCCGCCCGTTGTCCACCTCGACACGGACGCCCCGCTCTACAGCGACGACGGCGAGCTCGTCACCGACGAGCTCTGGGGGATCTACTACAAGCGCGACCGTCACGGCGTGCAGGGCGGCGCCTCGCCGCTCGTCGTCGAGGACGACGTCGAGCTCGACCCGTACCCGTCCACGACCGACGTCGACCCCGGTTTCGCGGACATGTGGTGTGCCGCGCTCTCACATGCCATGGGTCGCTTCGAAGGCTGTCGGCCGCTCTACAAGCAGGCCAGGTCGGGCGGGGTGGGCGCCTTCACCGCAGACAACTTCCCGGTCTTCGACTACCTGCGGCCGAACACGTACGCGATCCTCGACTCGAACCACGGCTACAAGATGATCGGGGTCGGCCGCGAGGTGGCGAAGGTGCTCCTCGGCGACCACTCGAGCCTCCTCTACCCGTTCCGCTTCGAGCGCTTCGCCACCGGCGACCTCCACCCGGTCTCGCACTCGCCGTACCCCTGGTCTTAGAACCCCTTTCGAAATGAAGCCGGGTGTCGCCGGAACGCCCTGGGCGGCGCGCTGCGGCGTCCTCGGTTGCGCCCGTAGCCTCCGGCTACGAACGCGCCCTGCGTCCTTGCATCGCACTCACCCAGGACGCCCCGACGACAGCGCGTCATTCCGAATGGGTCTTAGTCGAGCCCGAGCGGCGGGCGAGCCAGGCCTTCGTCGTCGACTGCAGGGCCAGCGTGACGACGATGGCGAGCGCGACGACAGTCGCGAGCTCGGCCTCGTACTGCACTCCCTCGGCGACGAGGAGGCCGACCAGGGCCGCGGGAACGACGCCGGTCTCGCGCGTCCACGAGAGAAAGACGAGCTCGTCGCGGGTCCAGCGCCCCCGCCGATCCGGGAGCAGGCACGCCAGGACTGTGAGTGGACGCGCTACGAAGATGAGCGCGGCCAGCGTGATCAGCGCGGGTACGGCCTCGTCTGCCATCGAGTCGAAGGGCAGGTTCGCGCCGAGTGTGATGAAGACGAAGATGACGATGATGTCCACCGCGGCCTCGGTAAAGGTGCGCATCTCCGCCTCACGGTGGGTGTGCATGCCGAGCCCGAGCTCGTCCATGTTGGAGACGATCAGCCCTGCGAGGAATGCGCCCAGGTAGCCGCTCCCGCCCGCGTAGTCGATCGTGAAGTAGCCGGCGACGACCACGAGCAGGACGGCGATCGTCGGCGACTCGCGCCAGATCCCCAGGCGCCTGGTCGAGATCACGATTGCCAGGGCGACTCCGAACACCACTCCGAGCGCCGTGGAGACGAGCAGGTCGAGCAGGAACTCTCCCAGCGGTGAGGCGAGCGACCCTTCGCCCTCGATCACGAAGGTCGCGAGCGCGAGCGCGAGCACGGCGCCCGTGACGTCGTTCAAGGCGGACTCGGCGATGACCGTCTGCGCCACCTTCGCCCGGATGCGCAGCCGCTCGAAGAGCGGGATCAGGATCGCCGGGTCGGTCGGGGCGAGGACGGCGCCCAGGAGGAGCCCCACCTCGATCGGCACGTCGAAGGCCAAGGCGGCGACCGCACCGGTGACGAGCGCGGTGAGCACGACGCCGGGGATCGCGAGCAGCCCCAGGCCGACTGCCACCGGACGAAGGACGCTGAACGAAAGCCCGAGGCCGCCGTAGAAGAGGATCAGCGAGACGCCGAGAGTGAGGAGGATCTGGACGGCGAGCGAGTCCGGCGGCAGCTCCAGCAGGCCCGCCGCGTCCGGACCGAGCAGGGCGCCCGCCGCGACGAGCACGACCATCCGCGGGATCCGCAGCAGCCCTGCGACGATTTCCGAGACGAGGCCGGCAGCCAGCAGGATCGCCAGAGTCTCGATGACGTCACGCGTGGACACCGCGTGGATTCTGATCCTTGCCGAAGACGGTTGCGCGTGGCCGCGCCGTCGGGAACGATCCCCAGGTGCTCCTCGTCGTCTTCGCGCCGGCCGGCTTCCCTCAGATCATGTTCTTCGTGACGCTCGTGATCGCGCTCTACCTCACCGTCATCGAGTTGCGCGAGTTCGAGCCTCGGCCGCACTTCACCTGGTGGGGGTGGTGGCTCTCGCTGGTCTTCCTCACCCACTTCGTCGGCTATCTCATCCTCCGGGGCTACTCTGCCTACCGACGCCGCCGAGCCCGAGCCTAGGAAGAGCTTCCGGGACCGCCCCCTTGGGCGGATCGTGTTACTCCTGGGCGTGCTCCTCCTCGCCTTCCTGGTGACGAAAACCTGCGCCGCGCGAGGCGACGAGATCTCCTTCGAAGAGGCCGAGGTGATCGCGAGGAATCAGGTCGACTTCGAGCCCGAGACAGTCCTCGTCCGGGGAGTCCAGCGCGGGCTCGACGCGCACCTGTACTGGGCGGTGTCGCTCTCGACGACGAACGCCGCCGGAATCAGAGAGGAGTGCGCAACCGTTCTCGTCGACTCGGAGACGGGATCGGCAGAGACGGAGCCCTGCTGATCGGGGCCTATGTGGCCTCTTGACACTCCGCGTCTGGAAAAGGTGGAGTGCCCGTACCTGGGCTGCGTCCGAGCCGTTTCGTACGGTAGTCCGCGGATTGGTGTGTCGCAGCGCTCTGGCGTGCGTCCCTAGGAGGGCTTGATGACCTCGTCGCTTGCGTCCGTGCTGTCCGCGCTTCTCGCTCAGGCGCCTACCCCTGAGGAGCTTCAGGAGCAGATCAACCTCGACAGCCTGGTCCTGCTGGAGGTCTTCTACTTCTTCACCGTCGTGATCATGTGGCTGATCCACGTCGGCTTCATGGCGTACGAAGCGGGCGTCGCGCGTCGCAAGAACATCATGTCGACGGCGATGAAAAACATCCTCACGATCGCCGTCGTCACGCCGAGCTTCTACTACTTCGGCTGGTACATCTACGGCTGCTTCGAGCACGGCGGTCCGGCCGAGGGCCATGCCGGTCCTGCTGAGTTCCCCGGCTTCTGCGGCCTCACGGCGCCGTGGAGCGCGGGCATGGGCGGGAACCTGGAGTCGAGCCTCACCGGCCACCTGAGCCTCGTCTTCTTCCTTGCCTTCCTCCTCTTCTCCTGGACGACCGCCTCGATCATGTCGGGCGCCCTCATCGAGCGCGTGCGCCTGTCCGCCTACCTCATCCTCGCGGTCGTCCTCGGCTCGGGCGTCTGGATCATGGACGCGGCCTGGGGCTGGAGCGCCGGCGGCTGGCTCACCACCAACTACGGCTTCCACGACTCGATCGCCTCGCTCGTCGTGCACGGCGTCGCCGGCGCCTTCACGCTCGGCGTGCTCCTCAACTTAGGTCCGCGCATAGGGAAGTTCGACCGCGAAGGGCGGGCGAGAGCCTTCAGACCCCACAACACGCATCTGACCCTCATGGGGCTGATGCTGATCTTCACCGGCTTCTACGGCTTCTACGCCGCCTGCCTCTTCATCCAATCGACGGTCTTCCCAGGCTGGCTCAACATCTATCTGTCGCCCACGACGCTGGGCACGATCGCGATGATCATCACCTTCGGCTTCGCCGGCGGCTTCACCGGCGGTTGGATCGCCAGCAAGGGCGACCCCTTCTGGACGCTGTCCGGCGGTCTTGCGGGAGTCATCTCGGTCTCCGCCGGCGCCGACGTCTACCACCCCTCGCTCGGCTATCTCCTCGCCGCGTCCGGCGGCATGCTCGCCGTCTGGGCCGGCACCTACATCGAGAAGAAACTGCGTGTCGACGACGCAGTCGGGGCGGTGGCCGTCCACGGGGTTTGCGGCTTCTACGGCGTGTTCCTCGTCGGCATCTTCGCCGGCGGGTTCCCCACCGGGGTGAACAACGTCCCCAGCTCGTTCGGCGGGCAGCTCATGGGCATGCTCGCTTTCTTCCCGCTTGCCTTCCTGCCGGGCTATATCGTCAGCTGGGTCCTGAAGAAGGCGAACCTCCTGCGCGTCCCGGCGGAGGTCGAGCTGGAGGGCATGGACATGGCGGAGTTCCAGCAGGACTTCTTCCCCGAGTTCGAGCGCGTCCCCGAGACGGTCGTCCTGCCGACGGGCGAGGAGGTCGAGGCTGGGCCGATCCTGCTCGACTCGTACGCACAGGCAAACGGACACAGAGCCGCCGAGCCGGCGGGAAGGAGGTAGGCCGTGATCGACAGCTTCCCCTTCGATTCGATGGGGAGGACGATCACCACGACGTTCTGGACGTTCGGCCCGGAGAACTCCACCGGCACCTACGTCCTGACCGTCCTCGGGATCGTGCTCATGGTGCTCGCGTTGGTCTACTGGGTCTGGCTCGAGAACAGGAAGCTGAACGCCCAGGCCGAGCTCCTGCGCGGCGCGGGCGGCCTGCCGCCCGCGAGCCCGACGGCGCCGGGCCCCGGCTTCGAAGAGCCGCCGCTGGCCGGGCCCTCGACCGATCCCGGACCCTAGGAGGCACGCACGATGGCTCGTCAGAGACAGATCGAGTTCCCGCCCGAGCAGACGGCAGTACGTTGGCTGACGCCGGCGATGCTCCTCCTCTCGCTGGTCTGCATCGCCGTCGTGATCGTCGTCCTGCTCGCCCACCCGAGCGGGGAGTTCATCGGCCCCTGGTAGGCGGGCAGGGACGTCTCGGTGGTGGTATAAGAAGAAAATGTCGCGTCTCTACCTTTCCTGCGGCCTCTGCGGGCGACAACAGGCTGACGGCCTCCTCTCGCGCGGGTACTGGGGTCACCTGGACACCGGGAACGGGCAAGCGCTCAGTGCTTGCCCGACCTGCAAGGAGCAGCATTCGGATTGGGAGACCCAACTGCGGGTCAGCGCCAACCCGAGCGCACTCGAGGTGTCCGCCGCCCCGCATGCCGACGGCACCAGCGGACTGATCTAGCGGCGGCCGCCCGCGGCTTGCTGCGTAGCGGCCTCGGCCGTGTTGCGAAGGAGCCAGACGTCCGTGATCGGCCCGACGCCGCCCGGCACGGGTGTCACGGCCTCGGCCCGCTCGGCCACGCTCTCGAAGTCGAGGTCGCCGACCAGCCGCACCTTGCCGGTCGCCTCGTCTCGCACCGGGTTGATGCCCACGTCGACCGCGATCACGCCTTCCTTGACCATGTCGCCCGTGACGAGCCCGGGCACGCCCGCGGCGACGACGAGGATGTCCGCCTGCCGCGTGTGCTCCTCCAGGCGGCCCGCCTGGGCGGTGAAGCGGTGGCAGGAGACGACGGTTGCGCCCCGCGCGAGCCCGAGCCAGAGGGCCGGCTTGCCCACGTTGTTCGACCGCCCGACGAGCACGAGGTCGAGGCCGTTGTAGAAGGTGGCGGGGTCGCGCCCGCTCTCCTCCACGTACCGGTCGAGGAGGTAGAAGATGCTCGCCGGGGTCGAGGGCGTGTAGCGCGGCTCGCCGAGGGCGAGGAGCCCCGCATTCTCCGGATGCACCGCCTCGACGTCCTTCAGGGGGTCGAGCTGGCGATACAGGTGCTCCTCGGAGACCTGCTGGGGAAGCGGGCGGAGGATGAGGATGCCCGAGACGCGCGGGTCCGCGTTCAGCTTCCCGACGAGCGCCAGCGCATCCGCCTCCTCCACGTCCGCCGCCAGCACCTCCGAGACGTACCGGCACCCGATCTCCTCCGCGAGCCTGCGGACGCGGCGCTCGTAGGCCTGCGCTGCGTAGTCCTCCCCCACGAGGACGGTGGCGAGGCCCGGGGCGACTCCCGCGGCCCCCAGCTCCGCGACGCGGCGGCGGACGTCCTCCCGCAGCTCCTCGGCGATCTCGGCGCCGTCGATGATCGTGGCGGTCACTCGACGGCGCTGACGGCTCGGCGTGCCGCGGTCTCGGCGCTCTGGACGAACGCACGGGCCCGCTCGATCCGGTCGTCCCCCTCCGTCGTCGACAGGTTGACCTCGACGAGGTTGGCTGCCACGCGGGCGGCTGCCCCTGCCAGGATCGCGGCGGCCGCCGCGTCTCCACGCAGGTTCGGGTTCCCCTGGACGGCGATCTCGGCGGCAAGCTCGGAGACGGTCGCAGCACATTCGGCGATGGCGAGCGGGACGTCGGCCGCGCGCGAGAGCGTCTCGCCGATCAGCGTGTTGCGCACCTCCGGCTCGAGCTCCTTCGGCATCCGCATCGCCGTAAGGACGTTCTCGTAGGCGACTGCGTCCTCGACGGCCAGCGGCGCCGCCCGGTGGCGCAGCGTCTCGGCCTGCGCGACGGCTCCGGCCGCGCCGTCCCAGTCGTGCGCGAAGCGGGCCGCCATCGCCGCGAGGGAGGCCGCCATCTCCGTCACGAAGGCCGCGACCGAGCCCCCGCCCGGCGCCGGCGTCTCCGCGGCGATCGTGTCGAGCAGCTCCTCGAAGGGCACGTTCGTGTAGGCCACGGCGGGATTCTTCTCGATCAGGCCCCGCGACGTCAGGGGCCCCGCGTGTTGCCAAGTAACAGACTGTTACTTGGCGGGGGTCAGAACAGGCCTACCGTCGTCCCGCTTTCGTCGATGTCGACCTCGAAGGCGGCCGGCTTGACGCCGAGGCCCGGCATCGTCTGCATGTCGCCGAGGAGCGGGACGAGCCAGCCGGAGCCGGTGTAGGCCCGGATGTCGCGCACGGTGACCGTGAAGCCGGCCGGGGCGTTCAGGAGCCCTGGGTCGTGCGAAAGCGAGAGGTGCGTCTTCGCCATGCAGACCGGCAGCTTGTCGTAGCCCTGCTCGGTGAACGTCCGGAGCTTCTCCTCGGCGGCCGGCAGGAACGCGACGCCGTCGGCGCCGTAGACCCGCTTGCACACCGCCTCGATCTTCTCTGCGATGGGCGCCTCGAGCGGATAGATGAAGTCGAAGTCGTCCGGCTGCTCGGCGGCGTCGACGATCGCCTCGGCCAGCGACGCCGCGCCTTCCCCGCCGCGCTCGAAGGCGTCGTTCAGCTCCGCCGCGTGAGCGCCGTAGTCGAGCGCGAGCTTGCGCACTGCCTCGAGCTCGTCGTCGGGATCGGTCGGGAAGCGGTTTACCGCCACGACCGCCTTGAGCCCGAACTCGCGCACGATCCCGAGATGACGGCGCAGGTTCTCCGCGCCTCGCTCGACGGCGTCCACGCCGCCGTCGGGATCCCCGCCGTGGTGCTTCAGCGCGCGCACGGTCGTCACGAGGCAGATCGCGTTCGGCCGCAGCCCGCCGATCCGGCAGACGATGTCGAGGAACTTCTCCATGCCCATGTCCGAGCCGAAGCCGCTCTCCGTGACCACGTAGTCGCCGAGCTTGAGCGCGACGAGGTCGGCGACGAGCGAGTTGTTGCCGTGGGCGATGTTGGCGAAGGGCCCGCAGTGGACGAACGCCGGCTGGCCCTCGAGCGTCTGCACCAGGTTCGGCTTGATCGCATCCTTGAGCAGGACGGTCATCGCGCCGGCCGCCTGGAGCTGCTCGGCGACGACGGGCTCGCCCTCCCAGGTGTAGCCAACCGTGATCGCCCCCAGCCGCTTGCGAAGGTCGTGCAGATCCCGTGCAACGGCCAGGATGGCCATGACCTCCGAGGCGGCGGTGATGTCGTAGCCGGTCTCGCGCGGGTAACCGTTCGTCCGCCCGCCGAGCCCGAGCACGATCTGCCGAAGCGCACGGTCGTTGATGTCGACGCAGCGCCGCCAGCTGACGCTGAGCGGATCGATGCCGAGCTTGTTGCCGTGCAGGAGATGCGCCTCGAGCATGGCTGCCAGCAGGTTGTTCGCCGCTCCGATCGCGTGGATGTCGCCCGTGAAGTGGAGGTTCAGGTCCTCCATGGGGACGACCTGCGCGTAGCCGCCGCCGGCGGCGCCGCCCTTGATCCCGAAGACCGGGCCGAGCGAGGCCTCGCGCAGGCACAGCGCCACGCGCCGGCCGATGTGTCCCAGCCCCTGGGTCAGCGAGACCGACGTGGTCGTCTTCCCTTCGCCGGCCTTGGTGGGCGTGATCGCCGTCACGCAGACGAGCTTTCCGTCCGGCCGGTCGGCGAGGCGCTCCACGACCGACAGGTCGACCTTGGCCTTGTACTTCCCGTAGAGGTCGTACTCGTCGGGCTCGAGGCCCAGCTCCTCGGCGATCTCCGCGATCGGACGAAGGGTCGCTTCCTGTGCGATCTCCAGGCTGCTCGGCATCTGCGTGGCCATGAGGCTCCTTTGTTCGATGTCTAGTGAGACACGGCCGCGGCGGCCAGCTCGAAACGAGGGTGTCGGTGTGGAAGCGCTCGAGCGCGAACGGGGCGATCAACGTCGGCGTCTCGCCGGTGGCGACGAGCTCGGCGAGCGTCGTCCCGACGATCGGCGCTGCCTTGAACCCGTACGTTCCCCAGCCCGTGGAAACGAGGAAGCCGCCGAGCTCCGTCTCCCCGAGAATGGGGCTGTAGTCGGGAGACAGGTCGCAGAGGCCGGTCCACGAGCGCAGCACGCGGATGCGCTCGAGCTGGGGGAAGAGCTCGAGGACGTGGCGCGCCGAGTACTCGAGGAACGAAAACGTCCCCTTGCCGCAGTAGGTCGTGTAGGGCTCGATCTCGGCGCCGATCAAAAACTCCCCGCGGTCGGTCTGCGAGACGTAGACGTGCATCTGCGAGGAGACGACCACCACGTCGAGGAACGGCTTCACCGGCTCGGTCACGAAGGCCTGGAGGATGTGCGTCGTGATCGGGAGCGGCACGCCGGCCAGGTCGGCGACGAGGCTCGACCAACCGGCCGTGGCGCTGACGACCATGTCGGTCTGGACGTGCCCGCGGGTCGTCTCGACCCCGGTGACGCGCCCGTTCGAGCGCTCGATCCCGGTCACCTCCGTGTACGGGTGGATCTCGATCCCCTGCCGGTCGGCGCCGCGCGCGTAGCCCCAGACCACGGCGTCGTGGCGGATGATCCCTCCCGGTGGGTGGTAGAGCGCAGCCTGCACCGGCCACGTGACGTTCTCGGACAGGTCCATCTCCGGGCAGAGCCGGGCGATCTCGTCCGGATAGATCACACGCGAGTCGATGCCGAGGAGTTGGTTGACCTCGGCGCGCTCGTTGGCGGTGATGATCCCGCGGTCGGAGTGGGCGAGCGTCAGGTGGCCCTGCTGGGAGAAGAGCATGTTGAAGTCGAGGTCGGCGCCGAGACCCTCGTAGAGCTTGACGCTCTCCTTGTAGAACTCCGCTCCCTCGGGGGTGCGGTAGTTCGCGCGGATGATCGTCGTGTTGCGCCCGGCGGCGCCGGAGCCGATGTAGCTCTTCTCCAGAACGGCCACGTCCGTGATGCCGTGGTTCTTGGCGAGGTAGTAGGCGGTCGCCAGCCCGTGCGAGCCGCCGCCGACGATGACGACGTCGTAGCGCTCCTTCAGCTCCGAGCGCGGCCGCCACATGCGCCTGACGCGGAAGACGTCCTTCATCGGTGCGAGTCCTTCCGCCGCGTCGATGACGGCCTCGGCCACCGAGTGGCCGTACTCCTGCGGGAAGTAGACGCGGAAGCTCTCGCCTTCGTCTCTGAGCACGAGTGCGTGGACGTGGGCGAGGGAGCCGGCCGCCGGCAGCTTCTCCAGGTCGAGATCGGTCAGGCGGCGAAGCAGGGTCTCACCCTCGATCTGGAGGCCTGCCCAGCCGGCCGAGAGGTCGACGACCAGCCGGCCTGCGCCCGCCAGACGCGCGCGCAGCGGCCATCCGCCTCCTCGAAGGGGCAGAGGACGAGCGCCCGCTCCGGCGTCAGCCGCACGACCTCCCCGGCGCCGGCGTCGAGGTCGTCGAGCTCCCCGCGTACCTCGAGGACGCCGGTGCGCGACAGGTCCTCGATCCCCTCCGGAGCATGCGCCAGCGCCCGCTCGAGCGGCGAGTGCCACACCGCGTCTGCGCCGGCCAGGTCGGGGCTGAGGAAGTCGAGGTGCGTCACGAGCGGAGCTTCTCCCCCTCCGGGTCGAAGAAGGGACGCAGGCGCACGCGCGCCTTCTCGACGGACCCGTTCACCTTGATCGTCAGCTCGGCGTCCTCCTCGGCGAGGTCGGGCGGCACCCACGCCATCCCGATCGCTCGGCCGAGATGGTCGCTCCAGCGTGCGCTTGTCACGCGCCCGCCGGGACGCCCGTCGATCACGATCTGACCACCCTCGAGCGGCACGACGCCGTTTTCCGTCTCGAAGCCGACGAGCTGCTCGCGGAAGCCGCGCTCGAGCACGTGCTCGAGCGACCATTTGCCCACGAAGTCGTCCTTGTCGAGCTTGGCGATCCACGGCATCGACGCCTCGAGGACGTTCGACTCCGAGTCCGTGTCCTGGCCGATGAGGACGTGCATCTTCTCCAGGCGCAGGATCCGCTGCGGCTCGAGGCCGAACGGCTTCACGCCGAGATCGGCGCCGCGCGCGAGGATCGTGTCCCAGACGTGCTCGCCGAAGGGGCTCGGGAAGTGGAGCTCGTATCCGAGCTCGCCGACGAATCCGATGCGAAGGAGAAGCGCAGGAACGCCGGCGACCCGGGCGTGCTTGGCGTCCAGATAGGTGAAGCCCTCGTTCGAGACGTCGAGATCGGTGAGCCTCGTCATCAGCTCGCGGGCGTTCGGCCCCGCGACGTTCACCGCCGCGAGCGCTCCTGTGACGTTGACGATCTCGACGTCGAGCCGCCAGATCGCGTTCCACCACTCGAACCACTCGACGACGGCGCCCGCGCCGGTGGACGTCGTCGTCACGTAGAAGTCTTCCTCCGAGAGGCGAGCGATCGTGCCGTCGTCCATGATCCGGCCGGCGTCCGAGTTGAGGACCCCGTAGCGGATGCGCCCAGGCTTCATGTCGCCGAACCGGTTCGGGTAGAGGCGCTCGAGGAACTCGGCGGCGTCGGGTCCGGTCACGAGCAGCTTGCCGAGCGTCGAGACGTCGATGACGCCGAGCGCATCGTGAACGTTTTTCGCCTCGCTGCCCGGGTCGCCGTAGGAGTGGGGGCGGCGCCAGGTGCCCGTCCACATCATCTTCGCGCCGAGCTCCTTGTGACGGTGGTGGATCGACGTGCGCTGGGCCGGCTCGTGCGGGCGGCCTGCCAGGAGGCCGAGCTCGACCGGCTGCCACGGCGGCCGCGCGGTCGTCGTGCCGATGCTCGCCTCGTCGGTCTCGTTCTCGCGCGCATAGAGACGTATGGAGGGGACGTGGCAAAGCTTGCCCTGGCACGGGCCCATCGTCACGGTCGTGTAGCGCTTGGCCAGCTCGATCGAGTCGAAGCCCTCGCCGATGGCGCGTTTCACGTCCTTGTCGGTCACGTCCTCGCAGATGCACACGAAGCACTTGTCCTTCTTGGCGGCGCCGTTGTAGCTGGCCGCGGGAACCGCCGCATCCCCTATCTCCCCCGCTGCGGCGCCGACGACCTCGATCCCGTCAGGGAGGTCGACTGGGACGAAGATGCCCCGGGCGGGGTCGTAGTCCACCTGCGCACCCGCGTGCGCGAGGAGTGCGTAGGCAGGCTGGCGGCCGCCGGACATGACGAGCAGGTCGCAGGCGACTTTGCGGCCGTCGAGCTCGACCGAGGCCAGGCGCCCGGCGCGCCCTTTGGCCGCGACCTCGCGGACGCGCTGCTCCTGCAGGTTGACGACCTCCGCCACTTCGGTGCCGGCGCGCTCGAGAACCTCGATCGTGTCGAGCGCTCCTTCGTCGGCGGAGATCACGACCGCGCGCTCCCCGGGCTTGAGCGACCAGCGCCCGACGAGCCGGCGGACGGCTTCGGGGAGGACGACGCCGACGAGGTCGTTCCCCGGGAAGATCAGCGGTTGCTCGACGGCGCCCGCCGCGACCACGATGTGGGCGGCGCGGTAGCGGATAAGCAGTGACCCAGCGTCGACCGGGACGAGCCCGCCCTCGAAGACGCCGAGCGCGGTGCCGTTGACGACCTCGAAGCCTTCGCCGGCATCGACGCGGGCCGGGTCGGTCTCGACGACGACGACCTGGCGGCCCTCCGCCGCATGCTGACGGGCCGCCGCTCGTCCTGCGGAGCCGCCGCCGACCACGAGCACCTCGACGTGGCGGTGCTCGACGTCGTAGCGCCGCTCTCGGTCGCGGTGTTTGTCGACCTTGCCGAGCCCGGCGACGCTGCGCAGGAACTTCTCGTAGAGCGGCCAGAACCGGCGCGGTCGGATCATCGTCCGGTAGTAGAACCCCACCGGGGTGAACGGCCCGCCGATCTTGTCCGTGACCGCGAGCAGGTCGTGGTCGAGGGACCCGCGGACGTTTTGCGCCTCCACCCGCATCCCTCCGGCGAGCGGCGTCACGCAGGCGCGCACGTTCGGAACCCCGTCGACGGTCAGCATGCAGTTCGGGCAGGTGCCCTCGCAGCAGAGAAGCCCGCGCGGGCGGTGGTACTTGAAGCTCCGTGAGAAGACGCGTTGACCCTCGCCGAAGAGCGCCGAGGCGATCGTGTCGCCCTCGAAGCCGCGGGCGGACGCTCCGTGGAAGGTGAACTCGACCTCGCGCTCGCGGTCGAGGCGCTCGCCTGGCTGCGGCGGCAGCCTCACTGCTCGGCCGGGACCTCGATCGAGAGGACGTCGTTCGTCCTCGTGTCGCGCTCGGCCGTGAACCAGGCCTCGCAGCCGTGCCGGTGGCACCACCACTCGCGCTGGACACCCGCCACGTTGCGCCTGAAGTAGAGGTAGTCGGTCAGCTCGCGCAGCGTCGGCGAGCTCTTCGGGCGGACGGTGACTTCGCCCGTGCAGCTGAACTCGTCCACTGGGCGAGGTCCGCAGTTGGGGCAGGGAAGCAGGAAAGACATGGCTCTAGGCCGACGCCTTCGCGGCCTCGGCATTGTCGAGCATGCGCTGGAGCTCTGCCAGCACCCACTGAAGCGCGTCGCGGGTCGCCGCCTCCGCGGCTTCGCCGTCGCGGGCTCGACAGGCCTCGAGCAGCGTGTCCGGCCCGCGGCGCAGGTCGGCGAACGCCTCCGGGTCACGGCAGAGGGTGAGAACGTAGCGCTCGACGCGAACACGCTGGTCCTGCAGCGTCCGCTCGAGCCGTGGCCTGTCGGCGCAGCGGTAACAGGCGTCGCGCAACGACCAAAAGGAGGCGAGGTAGGCGTCGAGGTCGCCGGCCCGGAAGGCGCGCTCCATCTCGTCGCGCGCGGCGGTCATCTCGGCGAGCGCCTCCTCGGTGATCGCCTCGGCCCCAAGGCGCGCCAGGAAGGCCTCGACACCCAGCCGGAGCGCCTGGATCTCCTCGAGCTCCTCGACGGAAAGCGGTGCGACCCGGGCGCCGCGGCGCCTCCGGCTGACCACCAGGCCCTCGCTCTCGAGCCGTCGGAGCGCATGGCGCACCGGCGTGAGGCTGACGTCGAACCGCTCGGCGACCTCTTCGAGCCGGAGCCGCTCCCCCGGTGCCAGTTCGAGCCGCCCGATCGCCTGCCGAAGCGCGCGGTAGACGCCGTCTTCGACGGACGAGATCTCGAGTGGAGTGGATGTCCAATATCGACATTCTTGATCTTTGATCAAAGACTACTCAGCTGCACGTCGCGCGTCAACCGCCGTCCACAGCTTCCAACCTGTCCACCGTTCCAGCCCGCGGCCACGCCAGGGGTCAGGCCCCGGACGTGGCCCTTTCCGGCGACAGCTGGCCTGAGTTCCGGGCTCGCTCCGGAGCCGGACCGCTGGCATGGCGGTCGGACATGCCGGGTGTCTGGCGCGGGACACTGGGATCAGGCGTCGATCGGGACGTGGCCCGGCTGGGCGGCGACCCGGTCGAGCCAGGCGCGGATCGCGGCGTAGCCGGCCAGGTCGAAGCCGCCCTCGTGGGCGACATGCGTGTACGCGTAGAGGGCGATGTCGGCGATCGAATAGCGCTCGCCGACGAGGAACTCGTGGCCGGCGAGGTGGCTCTCCATTGCGTCGAGGGCGAGGTAGCCGATGCGCTGACGCTCGGCGAGCGTCTCCGGGTCGACGGCGATTCCCTTCGTGAGCCAGAAGCGGGGCACGGCGACGTAGGGCTCGTGGCTGTACTGCTCGAAGAACATCCACTGGAGGACCTTCGCTTGGTCGAAGGGGTCGGTCGGCACGTACCGGGTCCCGTCCCCGAGGTACCAGAGAATCGCGCCGGACTCGCCCAGCGACCGCTCGTCGTCGAGCACGAGCGTCGGCACGCGCAGCCCAGGGTTCAGGTGGCCGAGGACCTCGTGCCGGTTCGAGCGGTCGACGACGTCCATCGGGTAGCGCTCGTACTCGAGCCCGAGCTGGGCGAGGAGGAGGCGCACCTTGTAGCAGTTGCCCGAGACGTCCGAGTCGTAGAGCAGCATCAGGCCTCCTAGGAGCTCTCAAAGCCCGGGATCCAGCTCGTGCCCGCAAGCGGGACGCGTGCCATGGCAGCCGCCTCCACGGTCAGCGCAACCAGGTCTTCCGGCTCGAGGTTGTGGACGTGGGACTTCCCGCACGCGCGCGCGAGGGTTTGCGTCTCGAGCGTGAGCACGCGCAGGTAGTTGGCGATCCGCCGGCCGCCGAGCTCGGGATCGAAACGGGCGGCGAGGTCGTCCTCCTGGGTCGAGATCCCCACCGGGTCGCGGCCGGCCTGCCAGTCGTCGTAGTAGCCGGCGGCGCTCCCGATCCTGCGGTAGGCCTCGTCGTGCTCCGGGGCGTTGTCGCCCATGGCGATCAGCGCCGCCGTCCCGATCGAGACCGCGTCGGCGCCGAGGGCGAGCGCCTTGGCGACGTCGGCGCCCGTCCGGATGCCGCCGGAGACGATCAGCTGCACCCGGCGGTGCATGCCCAGCTCCTGGAGCGCGTCGACCGCCAGGCGCACGGCCGGGCAGCGTGGGGATGCCGACGTGCTCGATGAAGACGTCCTGGGTCGCCGCCGTCCCTCCCTGCATGCCGTCGACCACGATCACGTCGGCCCCCGCCTTGACCGCGAGCTGGGCGTCGTAGTAGGTGCGCGTCGCCCCGACCTTGACGAAGATCGGCTTCTCCCAGTCGGTGATCTCGCGCAGCTCGCCGATCTTGATCTCGAGGTCGTCCGGGCCGGTCCAGTCGGGATGGCGCGACGCGCTCCGCTGGTCGATCCCCTTCGGCAGGTCGCGCATCTCGGCGACTCGGTCGGAGATCTTGTGCCCGAGGAGCATGCCGCCGCCGCCCGGCTTCGCGCCCTGGCCGACGACGACCTCGATCGCGTCCGCGCGGCGCAGGTCATCCGGGTTCATCCCGTAGCGAGAGGGGAGGAGCTGGTAGACGAGGATCTTCGAGTGCTCGCGCTCCTCCTGCGTCATGCCGCCGTCGCCGGTCGTCGTCGAGGTGCCCGACCTCGGTCGCGCCGCGCCCGAGCGCCTCCTTCGCGGGCGCGGAGAGCGCCCCGAAGCTCATGCCCGCGATCGTGATCGGGATCGCGAGCTCGAGCGGCGTCTTGGCGAAGCGCGTGCCGAGCGTCACGTCCGTGTCGCAGCGCTCCCGGTAGCCCTCGAGCGGGTAGCGGGAGATGCTCGCGCCGAGCAGGAGAAGGTCGTCGAAATGCGGCAGTCGCCGCTTCGCCCCGAAGCCGCGAATGTCGTAGATGCCCTCGCGCGCGGCGCGCTGGATCTCGGCGATCACCGGCTTGTCGAAGAGGTACGACTCGCGGAGGCTCCAGGGGCGCTCGCCATCCGCCCTTCAGTACGCGGCGCTCGCGTTGTCGACCTTGAAGGTGTAGAGCTGACGCGCGGAGCCGTAGCGCCGGAACTCAGTCGGGTCGACGTCGTCGATGCCCGCTCGCGCCAGGAGCTCCGCCAGCTCGGCGCGGTGCTCCTCCCTCAGCTCCTTCTCGATGCAGTCGGCGCCGAGCCCTGCGACCGAGCCGCGGACGTAGAGCCGCGCCTCGTAGATCGAGTCCCCGAGCGCCTCGCCCGCGTCTTCGCAGACGACGAGCCGTCCGGTCTGCGCCATGAAGCCGCTGAGGTGGCCCACGGACCCGCGCACGACGATGTCGATGCCCTTCATGGAGATGCCGCAGCGCGCAGAGGCGTCGCCCTGAACGACGAGTAGCCCACCGTGGCCGGTCGCGCCGGCGGACTGGCTCGCGTTCCCCTCGATCACGACCGTGCCGGAGATCATGTTCTCGGCCAGGCCGGTGCTCGCGTTCCCGTGCACGCGCACGGTCGCGCGCTTGTTCATCCCGGCGCAGTAGTAGCCGACGTGCCCGTCGATCTCGACCTCGACGTCGGCGTCGAGGCCGCAGGCGACCGCGTGCGCGCCGTTCGGGTTGAGCACGCGCCAGTGCGCCGGCCCCGGTGCGGAGGCGAGGTCGTGCAGGCGCTGGTTCAGCTCGCGAAGCGGCGTCTCCGCGAGGTCGACCACCTCGACGGCCGCCTCAACTTCGGCGGCTTCCTCATACCTTCGCCCGCTCCCAGGCGTAGACGACGCCGGGCACGGGCTCCCACGATCGGGCCTCGGCCGCACCCGGGAGCGTCGCGAGCGAGCGCCACTCGGACGCCATCGCCACCCACTCGTCGGTCTCTGCGAGCACGGCGGGCTTGCAGGCGATCGGGTCGCGGAGGACGGCGAAGCCGTCTTCGGTCCCGACGAGGAAGGTGTAGAAGCCGTCCAGGTCCTCGAGGCAGCCTTCGAGCGCCTGCTCCAGGGAAGCGCCCTCCCGCAGCCGCCAGGCGAGGTAGCCCGCGGCCACCTCGGTGTCGTTCTCCGTCTGGAACTCGATGCCCTCGCGCCGCAGGGTCTCGCGCAGCCGGTTGTGGTTCGAGAGCGAGCCGTTGTGGACGAGGCAGAGGTCGTGCCCCGTCGAGAAGGGGTGTGAGCCCTCCGTGGTCACCCGGCTCTCGGTCGCCATGCGGGTGTGGCCCAGCGCGTGCGTCCCCTGGAAGTCTTCGAGGGCGAACTGGCGCACGAACTCCTCGGGCCGGCCCACCTCCTTGTAGATCTCGATCGTCCGGCCGGCGCTCATCACCCGCAGCTCCGGGTGGGCGCGCCGCACCCAGGACTCGGCCTCCTGCACCTCGGCTTCGACGACCAGCACTGCGTGGCTGGCCCGGACCTCCGGCTCGGCTGAGCCGCCGAAGGCGTGCTCCAGCTCGCCGGCGACCGCGTCCCAGTCCTGCAGCGGGTCGGGCGAGAAGAGGGAGAGCTTGCTGCTGCCTGCCGGAGCGGGGTTCCGGTAGACCGCGACCCCGGCGCTGTCCGGGCCGCGGTCGCTCATCTGCTCGAGCATGAGCGCGAGGTGGGCTCCGAGCGACGCCTCGATCTCAGTCGACTTCGCGAACAGTCCGACGATGCCACACATATGTCCGAAATCTACATGCGCGAATTCGGTCGAAACCGCACAAACCGACGTTCTTGCTAGCCACGATATGGAGGTTTCCTCCATACAAACTCAGAAGCGCGTCAGGTACTCGGCCACCTCCCACGGGGTCACTTGCTCGTGGTACCGGGCCCACTCCTCCCGCTTCACGCGGATGAAGTAGTCGACGTAGTCCTCGTCCCGCCCGCGCCCGAGCCCCTTGCGGATGACGTCGTTCGTCTCGAGCTCGTTCGTCGCCTCGAGCAGGTTCGCGGGCAGGGTCTCGAGCCCGCGGCCCCTGAGCTCGTCGTACGGGACGGCGTAGAGGTTGTCGGAATTCGGCTCGCCCGGGTCGAGCTTGCCGGCGATGCCGTCGAGACCGGCGGCGAGGATGACGCTGGCGGCGAGATAGGGGTTGCACGAGCCGTCGATCGTGCGGTCTTCGACGCGGCCCGGCCCCGGGATGCGGAGCATCTGGGTGCGGTTGTTGTAGCCGTAGCTGATCCAGACCGGCGACCACGTCGCGCCGCTCGCCGTCGTCCCTACCTTCAGGCGCTTGTAGGAGTTCACCGTCGGCGCCGTCACGGCGCTGTAGGCGCGCGCGTGCTTCGTGAGGCCGCCGATGAAGTGGTACGCGGACTCGGAGAGGCCGAGGCCGCGCGGGTCGTTCTCGTCCAGGAAGAGGTTCGTCTCCCCGTCCCAGAGGGACATGTGGAAGTGGGCGCCGTTGCCGGTCAGGTGCGAGAACGGCTTCGGCATGAAGGTCGCCAGGATGTTCCGTCCCTCGTCGCGGCCCTTCCGCTCCGCGAGCTGGTGAACCATGTAGCGGAAGAAGATGGCGCGGTCGCAGCTCGTGAGCGCGTCTTCGTAGGTGAAGTTCTGCTCGAACTGCCCGTTCGCGTCCTCGTGGTCGTTCGCGTAGTTGCCCCAGCCGAGCTCGTTGACGTAGCGCGAGATCGTCGTCAGGAAGTCGTAGTGGCGGGAGAGCCCGTTGAGGTCGTAGCAGGGCTTCTCCAGCGTGTCGAGCGCGTCCGCAAGCCGGATCGAGCCGTCCTCCAGGAGCTCGACGAGGAAGTACTCGAGCTCGAGGCCGATCTTGAACTCGAACCCTTGCTCGCCCGCGGCGGCGAGCTGGCGCCGGAGGATCGTGCGCGGATCGTAGGGCCACTCCTCGCCGTCCACCGTGATATCGCAGGCGAAGCGAGCGACGGTCGGCTCCCAGGGCACCGGCGTGAAGCTCCCCAGATCCGGCATCGCCGCGATGTCCGGGTCGCTGGGCACCTGGCCGATGTCGCCGGCGGCGAAGCCGGCGAACCCGGCGCCGTCGGTGACGAGGTCGTCCAGGTTCTGGGCCGGCACCAGCTTCGCGCTCGGCCGCGCGTACATGTCGACGAACTGGGCGAAGTAGAACTCGATGCCGCGGCTCTCGGACTCCTTGCGGATGTCCTCGACGGTGGGCACGGCGGCGCTGGCAGATGCCATGCAACTCCTCCTTTGGGGACGCTCTGACGATAACCCGCGTCGGCGCGTACGCCGATGGCGGCTTCCTACAACCGGTCGGGCCGCTGTGTGTGCATCTGCGCCGTTCCCAGGGCCTCCTGCAGGCGCACCATCTTCACCGCGATCTCGACCATGAGCCAGTCGTCCTTGCGCAGGTCGAGCCCGGAGAGCTCGCCGATCCGGCGCAGGCGCTGGCGCAGCGTGTTCGGGTGGACGTAGAGCGCCTCCGCGGTAGCGCTGATCGACCCGCGCCTCCGCAGGAACTCCTCCAGCGTCTTGAGGAGCGCGGTCGAGCGCTGGCGGTCGTACTCGGCGATGCGGGCGACCGCGTCCCGGTGCGGGTCCCGCACGCCGCCGTCGAAGGGCATGCGCAGGAGGTACTTGTACGGGCCGAGCTCCTCGTAGGCCATCACGCCGGGTGTCCCTTGGAGGACGGTGGTGCCGAGGAGCGCGTCGCGGGCCTCTTCGAAGCCCGCCGGGAAGCTCGCGGCGCCGCGGCAGACGTTCGAGAGCCCGATCGACGCCGGCGTCTCCAGCTCCTCCTGGAGCCCGCGGACGTTCGCCAGCAGGCGCTCCTCGCCCTCGCGCGGCACGCGCAGGAGCGCCCGCGTCGAATCGTCGCGACGGTCGAAGAGGGAGCCCGGAGCAGCGGCCGCGAGCGCCGCGCTCGAGCTCGTCGGAGGGAGGGGAGGCGGCGAGGACGACGTAGCGCTGGTCGAGGTCGCAGCCGAGCCGAGCCGCGCGCCCTTCGAGGCCCGGGACCGCTTCGCCGCGGGCCAGCTGCTCGAAGAAGTCCTTGATCAGGTTCTTCTCGGTGAGACGTTCGATCAGCTCGATCTTCTTCAGGGCCACGGCGGTCTGGTTGGCGACCGCGCGGGCAAGATCGACCTCCGAGGTCCCGCCGGCGGCGAGCAGCCCCAGCAGCTCGTCGTTGGCGACGAGCGGAACGGCCACCGAGGCCGAGCGGCCGCTCCGCGCGAGCTCGGGGCCGAGCTCCGAGAGGCCGATCTCAGCGCGCGCCTCCGCGCCCTCTGGAGCCGAGGCGCGCAGGTGAAGCACCTCGGTGGAGGGATCGAGCAGGTAGAGGTGAGAGGCGTCCGCGCGCAGGAGCTTCCGGGCGCGGGAAGCGACCCGAGGCAGCACGGTGTCGAGAGTCTCCGCCCCGGCGAGGATCTCGGCGAGCTCGGTCAGGTGCTCGAGCTCGTCCACCCGTCGCCGCATCTCCTCGTAGAGCCGGGCGTTCTCGATCGCTCCGGCGACGAGCGACGCGCTCGAGACCAGCACCTCCACCTCGGCTTCCGTGAACTCGCGCGGCGCCTCCGTATGGCTGGAGATGACGCCGATGACGTTGCCGTCCTTCCCCACGATCGGCACGGAGACGAGCGACTGGAAGCGCTCCTCCTCGAGCTCGGGAACGTACTTCACCCGCGGGTCCTCGAGCAGCCCTTCGCGAATCCAGGCGGGCTCTTTGTGCTCGGCCGCCCACCAGGCAAGCCCCTCGCCCTGCTCGAGCGCGATCGCGCCGACGAGCTCCGCGTAGGGCTCGGAGGCGGCCGCCAGCACGAGGCGGTCGCCCTCGACGAGGTAGACGAAGCAGGCGTGCACCGAGCACGCGTCGGTCAAAAGGCGGACGACGGCGCCCAGAACCTCCTCGAGGTCCAGCGAGGAGCCGACCGTCGAGATGATCTCGTAGAGGATCCGGTTCTCACCGGGATGGGTGCCAGGCGCGCCGATACGCGCATCGTAAGCCGAATTCCGCTGGCGGGCGTTAGGGACGGGCGCGGCAGGCCAGGCCGCTGCAAGCCCGTAGGTGCGCCAAGCGCTCCGCGAGGCTCTCCCGGATCGCGGCGTAGGCCGGGTCGGTGTGGCGGCTGCGGAGCTGGTATGGGTCCCGGGCGAGGTCGTAGAGCTCCCGCTCGCCGTTCCCGTACTCGGCGTAGAAGTAATTGGGGGCGCGGACGGCCGTGAACGTCCCGACCCCCGGGCCGCGCTCGATCAGGAGATCGCGGCGAAGGGAGACGTTCGGCTGGGCGATGACGGGCAGGAGGGAGCGGCCGTCCATGATGCGCCCCGGTGTGGCCCCGGCCGCATCGACGATCGTCGGTGCCAGGTCGATGTTGGCGACCCTCTGTTGGACCCGGCGACCGGCCGGGATTCCAGGCCCTCGCATGATGAGCGGCACGCGGATCGAGGGCTCGTACGGAAGCAGCTTGCCGGTCGGCACCCGGTGCTCGCCGTGGAAGAAGCCGTTGTCGGAGGTGAAGATGATGAGGGTATCGTCGAGATCGCGTGCCCGGCGCAGCGCCTCGACGAGCCTGGCGACCGCCTCGTCGACCGCGAGCAGCGACTCGAGGCGCTGTTGGTAGCTCTCGCGGATCTGGCGGATGCGCTGCGGCCCGAGGAGCGGCCGGTTGCGGATGCCGGTGGGCTTGTCAGAGACGTCGGCCTCGTTGAAGCTGGGCGGCCTCGGCAGCGGCTCCGACATGAAGGCGTCGCGGTGGCGCGGGGCCGGCACCGGCGTTCCCAGCCCCGCCGGATCGTCGGGCTCCCTGGGGCCGCCGTTGTGCGGGGCGAGGAAGGCCACCCAGAGGAAGAACGGGCGAGCGGAAGGTGCGCGCTGCCGAATGATCTGTGCCGCCTTCCGCGCATAGAGGTCGGTCTGGTAGACGGACTCGTAGGTGACGAGCCTCCCGTTCTCGTTGAGCGTGTAGTCGTAGAAGCGGTACGTGGAAGGATCGACCGACCCGCGCCACTCGTCGTAGCCGGGCGGGATCTCGGTCGGATCGGGCGCGGCCGTACCCGTTCAGGTACTTCCCCAGGTGGGCGGTGTAGTAGCCGGCGTCCCGGAGCCAGACCGGCAGCGTGTTCGTGTGGTCGAGTTTCGCGTAGCCCCCCTCTGGAGGACGGTTGCCGAGCACGCCGTGATTGTGGGCGTATTGGCCGGTGAGGAAGGTCGCACGGGACGGGCAGCAGAGCGCGTACGTGACGAAGCTGAGCCGAAGGTCGCGCCGCGGTCGGCCAGCAGGCGCTTCACGTTCGTCATCACCCGCAAAGACTCGACGGTCTGGTCGTCGGTCATGATCACCAGCACGTTGGGGCGCGCCTGCGCCGCCGCTGTCGTCGCCGGAGCTTCCACCGCCCCGGCGGCGGCACCCGGCAGGAAGGCCGCCGTGACCAGGAGGAAAACGACGGCGCCCCCCGCGCCATGGCGCGAGTCTCCTCCCGCGGCGTTAGCGATTCATGAGCAGCCGGTAAGAATTATCGTCAGCGCGCCGCCGGCCGGATCGCGCCGCCGAGCGGCTCCACCCGCACGGCCGAGGTCTTGTACTCCGGCGTGCCGATGAGCGGGTCGCCCACGTCGTGCGTGAGCCAGTTCACCTTCGCCTCGGCAAAGTGGAGGGCCATCCAGACGAGGCCCGGATAGACACGGTCACCGAGCTGCGCCCGTGCCTCGAGCTCGCCGCGGCGGGAGACGAGGCGAACCCAGTCGCCGTCGGCGATCCCGAGCGCGTCCGCGTCCTCGGGATGCATCTCGACGAAGGGGTCTTCCTGTTTCTGTGTCACCCCCTCCTCGCGCATCGTCATCGTCGCCGAGTTGTAGTGGTAGAGCGTCCGTCCCGTCGAAAGGACGAACGGGTACTCGGAGTCGGGCTGTTCGATCGGCGGCTGGTACTCGACCGGGTAGAACTTCCCCTTCCCACTGGGGCGGGCGGGGCTCGGCGCGTGCAGGTACGGCGTGCCGGGGTGGTCGCGGTCGGTGCACGGCCACTGGAGGCCGACCTCTTCGATGCGGTCGTAGCGGATCCCCGACCAGAGCGGCGCCAGGTCGGCGAACTCGTCCCATGCTTCCTCGGCGCTTGCGTACTCGGGCCAGCCGGCGCCGAGCGCCTCGGCCATCTCGACGACGATGCGGAAGTCCTCGCGCGCGTTCCCCGGGCACGGCACCGCCTTGCGGACGCGGTTGACACGCCGCTCGGTGTTCGTGAACGTGCCCTCCTTCTCGGCGAAGCTCGACGCGGGGAAGATGACGTTCGCGAACTTGCGGTTCGAGTCGTTCAGGAAGAGGTCCTGCGCGACCACGAAATCGAGGTTGGCCATGCCCTCCTCGACATGGTGGGCGTTCGGCTCGGTCTGCACCGGATTCTCGCCGATCAGGTAGAGCGCCCGGATGCGGCCGTCGTGGAGCCCGGACATGATCTGGTCGAGCCGGTAGCCGAGGGTGGTCGGTACCTCGACCCCCCACCTCTCCTCGAACTTGGCTCGGACCTCAGGGTCGTCGACGGGCTGGTAGCCCGGCAGGTAGGCGGGGTTGGCGCCCGCGTCATTCAGGCCCTGGACGTTGTTCTGACCGCGGAGGGCGTTCAGGCCGGTCGACTCGTAGCCGAGGTGGCCTGTCATCAGGACGAGGTTCGAGAGCGACCAGATGTTGTCGACCGCGCAGGCGTGCTCGGTAATCCCGAGCGTGTAGAAGATGGCGGCGTGCCGCTCGCGTGCGTACTCGCGCGCGGTGGCGACGATGTCGGCGGCGGGGACGCCGGTGACCTGCTCGGCCTCCTCGGGCGTGTAGCGGGAGACAACCTCGGCGACGGCGTCGAAGTCCTCCGTGTGCTCGGCGATGTACGCGTCGTCCTGCAGGCCCTCTTTGAGGATGACGTGCATCATCGCGTTCACGAGCCAGACGTCGGACCCGGGCCGGAGCTGGAGATGGCGCTTGGCCAGCTTCGTCAGCCAGATCTTGCGCGGGTCGGCGACGACGAGCGTGGCGCCGTTCCGGGCGGCCTTCTTCATCCGCAGCGCCAGCACCGGGTGCGCCTCGGTCGTGTTCGAGCCGATCACGAGGATGAAGCGGGCGTTTTCGATCTCGGGGATCGAGTTGGTTGTCGCGCCTCTGCCTAACGACCTGACCAGGCCGTAGAGGGTCGGAGCGTGTCAGGTGGCTTCGCAGGAGTGGACGGAGTTCGTCCCGATCGCGGTCCGCGCGAGCTTCTGGATGAGGAAGTTCTCCTCCATCGTCAGCCGCGCGGAGGAGAGCACGCCGATCGATTGCGCCCCATGCTCGGCCTTCACGCGGAGCAGGCCTTGGGCGGCCACCTCGTAGGCGTGCTCCCACGTCGTCGGATGGAGCTCGCCGTCCTCGCCGCGGACGAGCGGATCCGTCAGCCGGTCGGGATGGTGGACGAAGTTGAAGGCGAAGCGGCCCTTGACGCAGAGGTTGCCCTCGTTCGAGACGTAGTGCGGCTCGGAGGTGACTTTGACGATGCGCTTGGTCTCCGGGTCGACGTTGAGGTCGAGCTGGCAGCCGACCCCGCAGAACGTGCAGGTCGACTTCACCTTCTCGAGCGAGTGCTCCGGCCGCTCGGTGCCCTCCTCGAACTTCTCGTAGATGGCGCCGGTGGGGCAGACCGAAAGGCAGCCGCCGCAGAGCTCGCACTCGGTGTCGAGCCAGGAGTAGCCGTGCGTCGGGACGATGCGGGCGTGCGGCCCGCGGCCCTCGAGCGACAGCGCCGAGCACTGCATGACCTCCTGCGTGTAGCGCACACAGCGGTTGCAGAGGATGCATGCGTCGGGGTTGTAGCCCATGAACTTGTTGCGGTCGTCGTAGGGCTCCCGCCTCGCGTCAGGGAGGATGAAGGGCGCCTCCGCATCGAGCTCCTCCGCCAGGTCGACGAGCTCGTTGGGCCGCCCGCCCGGGTCCGGATTGAGGTGCTCGGCCAACAGCATCTCGGTCAGCGTCTTTTGGAACTGCGGCACCGAGGAGTTCGTGGAGATGACCATGCCCTCGGCGACGCGCGTCGCGCAGGCGGGGAGGGGCCGCGGCGAGCCTTCGACGCCGACCACGCACATGCGGCAGCCGCCGTAGGGGTCGAGCTTGTCGTCGTGGCAGAGGGTGGGGATGAAGACGCCGTGCCGCGCCGCGGCGTGGACGAGCAGCTCGCCCTCGGGCGCGCTCACGGACTGACCGTCGAGCGTGAAGGCGACGACCCTGCTCATGGGCGCATCGTAACGTCGTGTCCGCTCACGTCACCCGGGTGAGGGAGGCGTCGACCTCACGGTATCCTCGAGCTCGACGACCCGCTGCAGGCGCTCGACCGACTCGCGGACGTCTGCATAGCGCGTGTAGAGCGGTGGGAAGCCGAAGCGAACGGTGTCCGGGCCGCGGAAGTCCGGGATGACGCCGGCGCGCTCGATCAGCGCGCGGCAGATCGGCCATGCTTCCGCGTGGCGGAAGGAGACGTGCGCGCCGCGGCGGGACGGGTCGCGGGGGGTTCCGAGCTCCACGCCGACCGGGGCGAGGAGCTCGTCGTGGAGCTCGATCGCATAGGACGTCAGCGCGGCGGCTTTTGCGGCGACGGCTTCGATCCCGGCCTCGGCCAGGAGCTCGACGCCCGCCCGCACGGCCACGAGGCCGAACACCTGCGGGCTGCCGGCCAGGAAGCGGGTGATCCCCTCGGCGGGCTCGTATGGGCTCCCCATCGCGAACTGGTCACGCTGGCCGAACCAGCCCTGGATGGGCGTCCGCAGCTCCTCCTGGAGCTGGGAGCGGACGTAGAGGAACGCGGGCGCGCCCGGGCCGGCGTTCAGGTACTTGTAGGTGCACCCGACCGCGAGGTCGACCCCGTGCTCCTCCAGGCCTACCGGCACGGCGCCCACCGAATGGCTGAGGTCCCAAAGGACAAGGGCGCCGGCGGCGTGCGCCGCCTTCGTGATCGCCGGCAGGTCGGCCCTGGCGCCGGAGCGGTAGGCCACGTGCGAGAGCGAGACGAGCGCGACATCGCCGCCCGCGCAGGCCGCCTCGACGTCGGCGGCAGTCGGACCCTCGACGGGGTCGGCCTCGAAGAGGCGAAGCTCCGGTGCTACCCCCTCGAGGACGTAGCGGTCGGTAGGGAAGTTGTCGACGTCCGTGACGATGACGGTCCGTCCCGGCCTCGCCGCGAGGACGGCAGCGGCGAGCTTGTACAGGTTCACGGACACCGAGTCGGTGACGAGCACCTCGCCCGGCCGGGCTCCGAGGACATGCTCGGCGAGCAGGTCGCCCACCTCGACCGGGAGATCGATCCACCCGTGCCAGGCGCGGACGAGCGCCGTCGACCACTCGTCGACCGCGTCCGCCAGCAGCGCCCGGGTCCGCCGCGGGAGCCGGCCGAGGGAGTTGCCGTCCACGTAAAGCGGCCCTCCCTCCTCGAAGACGAACTCGTCGCGGAAGCGGGCGAGCGGGTCGGCGCGGTCGCGCGCCTCGGCTCTCATGCGACTTGGGTCGGTTCCCCGAGCGGGGCGAAGAGCTCGGGCCAGTAGCGGAACGCGGCGCGCATCGGGAAGGGCGCGCCCTGCCCGAGCCCGCAGATCGACGTCGCCGCCATTGCGTCCAGCCACTCCTCCACCTGCGTGCGGGGCATGGTCACCCGGCCGTCCTCGAGCTCGTTGAGGAGATGGTGCATGCCGCGGTTGCCGATCCGGCAGGGCGTGCACTTCTGGCACGACTCCTCGGCGAAGAAGCGCATCGTCTCGGCCAGGAGGCGAAGCGGCGAGTAGCTCACCGGGTACACCTGGACGCCGGCGGAGCCTGCGCCGACTCCCCATTCGCGCAGCGCCTCGCGCGTCAGGGGGACGTCGAGAGCTGCCGGAGGAAGGATCCCGCTGGCCGCGCCGCCGGGCACGATCGCGCCGATCTCCTCTGTCGCCCCGCCGGCGTGCTCGTCGATCAGCTGCCGGAGGGTCACATCGACCGGCGCCTCATAGCAGCCCGGGTCGCGCACGGCGCCGCTGAGCGACCACAGGCGGACCTTCGGCCAGGCCTCGCCGCCGTTGCTGAGGATTGCCGGGATGTGGGCGAGCGTCTCGACGTTGTTGATCAGGGTCGGTCGGCCGAGATAGCCGAACTCGCTCGGGAACGGAGGCTTGAGGCGCGGCATCCCTCGCCGCCCTTCCATCGACTCCAGCATCGCGGTCTCCTCGCCGCAGATGTAGGCGCCCGCTCCGACCACGAGCTCCACAGAGCTGCCGTCGAGCAGGCCGGCGCCGCGAAGCTCCTCGAGAGCCCGCACGAGGCGGCCGCGCGCCGTTGCGTACTCCTCCCGCAGGTAGATGAAGCCCTCGGTCGCCTCGGCGAAGCGCATGGCGATCAGCATCCCCTCGAGCATGAGGTGAGGCCGAAGCTCCATCACGTACCGGTCCTTGATCGTCCCCGGCTCGCCTTCGTCCGCGTTGACGACGACGTAGCGCGGGCCCGGCTCCCGTGCGACCGCCTCCCACTTCACGCCGGTCGGGAAGCCGGCGCCGCCGTAGCCGGTGAGACCGCTCGCCTTCAGCTCCTCGACGATCCGCTCGCTCGAGGGGAGGTTGCGCAGGACCTCGTAGCCGCCGCGGGCCTCGTAGTCGGCGAGCGTCTTGTCGGCCTGCGCCAGGCCCGTGAGGCGCCGTCGTTGCCCGTGTAGACGACCTCGGGCTCGACTTCGTCCCCGCGCAGGAGCACCGGCGCGAGGTCGCAGTGCCCGAGGCATTCGACGCCGAGGACGGGGACGCCGTTGGCCTTCTCCTGCTCGCGCGCCAGCAGGTCCTTCGCGCCCAGGCAGTCGCACACGGGGCCGATGCAGACCCGCACCGCGTCCATCGGAACGCGCAGAAACGAGTAGAAGGAGACGACCTCGTCGACCTCGCCGCGCCGAATGTTCATGTGGTCGGCGATCGCGTCGGAGAGCTCGGGCGTGACAGGGCCGACCTCGCGCCGGACGCGGCCGAGATTGTCCAGCAGCTTCGTCCGCTCCGTCGGCAGCTCCGGCAGAAGCTCGGTGAGCTTGAGGACGTCTATGGTTCGATCATAGTGAACGCCCTGCCGCCGTACTCCGCGGCCCGAACCGACGTCCTGCGGCTTCCAGACGGCGAGACGGAGCGGGACGAGCTGGCCGTCGAGGAGCCGCTCGAGATCCGCGTCAACGGGGAGCCGATCGCCGTGACCATGCGCACGCCCGGGCCACGACGAGGAGCTGGCGCTCGGCTTCCTCCTCTCCGAGGGGGTCAGGCCCCGGGACGCGTCTCTTCCGGACGATCTGGCCTCGAACACGGTCGACGTGACCGTGGACGGCTTCGACCCCGAGCCGCTGCGGCGGAACTTCTACACCACGTCCTCGTGCGGGGTGTGCGGCAAGGGCGCGCTCGAGGCGGTCGCGGTCGAGGCGGCCCGGGTGGAGAGCGAGCTGCGCGTTCGGGCCGAGGTCATCTCTGAGCTGCCCGACCGCCTGCGCGCCGCCCAGCCGACGTTCGCCGCCACCGGCGGCCTGCACGCGACCGGGCTCTTCGACGCCGACGGCACGCCGATCGTCGTCCGCGAGGACGTCGGCCGCCACAACGCCTTCGACAAGGTGGTCGGCCGCGCGTTCCTGGACGGCCTGCTCCCGCTCGACGACAAGCTCGCCTGCGTCAGCGGGCGCCTCTCCTTCGAGCTGGTGCAGAAGGGAGCGGTCGCCGGCATTCCGATCCTCGTCGCCGTCGGCGCCCCCTCGACGCTCGCCGTCGAGCTTGCCCGCGACCGCGGCATCACGCTCTGCGGATTCGTCCGCGACGGCCGCATGAACGTCTACACGGAGCCGGAGAGGATCGCGTGAGCTTCGAAGTTCCGGCGGAGGTCTACGACGGGTTCGTCGGCCGCTACAGCTACGCGCTCTGCGAGGCGCTCGCAGACGCTGCCGGGGTTACGGCGGAGTCGGCCGTGCTGGATGTCGGCGCCGGGACCGGCGTCGGCACGCGGCGCCTCGTCGAGCTCGTCGGGGCGGAGCGCGTGGCCGCCGTGGACCCGACGGAGGCGTGGGTCGAGGAGCTGCGAGCCCGCTGTCCCCGGCATCGACGCGCGCGTGGCCTCGGGGGAGGCGCTGCCTTTCGAGGACGACGCCTTCGACGTGGCGCTGGCCCAGCTCGTCCTCAACTTCATGGCCGACCCGGAGGCCGGCGTCGCCGAGATGCGCCGCGTGACGCGGCCGGGCGGGGTCGTGGGCGCCTGCGTCTGGGACTATCCGGGCGAGATGCCGCTCCTGCGGGTCTTCTGGGAGGCGGCGGCGGCGCTCGACGCGGACGGCGCCAGGCCGCCGACGAGCGCACGCAGATGCGGTTCGGCCGGGACGGAGAGCTGGGAGAGCTCTGGCGGCGGGCAGGTCTCGCCGAGGTCGAGGAGGGGGAGATCGTGGTCGCCGCGGAGTACGAAGGCTTCGACGACCTCTGGGAGCCGTTCCCGCTGGGCGTCGGGCCGGCGGGCCGCTACGCCGCGTCTCTCGACTACGGAAGAGCGGGAGGCGCTGAGGGACGAGTACCGCCGGCGATTGGCAGTCCCCGACGAACCCTTCCGGCTGAGCGCGCGCGCATGGTTCGCGATCGGTCGGGCCTAGTGTCCGGCCAGGCACCGCGCGCCATCGCTTCTGCCCGCGATCACACGGCGCGAGAGCCCACCCTCGTCCTTGCCAAGGCCACCAGCCTTGGCTGCGGACGAGTGCAGCCTCTCGCTTGGTGCTCGCGACGCAGAATCGGGGCGGCAATGCCTGACCGGACACTGGCGGGCGCGCTGTTGGTGGGCGGTGCGAGCAGGCGCTTCGGCTCGCCGAAGGCACTGGCCCGCCTCGAGGGGGAGACCCTGGCGGAGCGCGCCCACAGGGCGCTCACCGAGGCCTGCGGGGAGGTCGTCGTCGTGGGCAAGGAGGCGGACGGCCTCGAGCTGCCGTTTCCCGTGCTCGACGACGGCTACGAGGAGCGCGCGGCGATTCTCGGGGTCGCGGGGGCGCTTCGGCTGACTGAAGCCGAGGTCGTCGTCGTGCTTCCCACCGACATGCCTCTCGTGACGTCGGCGCTCCTGGTCGCGCTCGCCGAAGCGTGCACGAAGGCCGAGGCCGCCGTTCCGCAGACGGGGCCGCTCCCGGGCGCCTATCGCCGCTCGGCGCTCCCCGTCTTCGAGCGTCGGATCGCCGAAGGCCAGCTCGCTCTCTACCGGGCGTGCCTGGAGCTCGATCTTCGCACGGTTCAGTGGGACGAGACGCTCCTGCGAAACGTCAACGAGCCCGGTGACCTCGATCGCCTCCGGAGCTCCTAGCCCTCAGAGCTCGCGGTCCCAGTAGTCGACGTCGCTCTCGCGCCTGACCATGACGTCGTCGGCCTGATCCTCGGTGTAGACGCCGATCTTGTCGCTGTCCGGATAGACGGCGACGGCGGGAGCGGCCTTCGTCGAGAGGATCATGATCCGCACGGTCTCGTCGGTCCCATTCGTGACCTTGTGGGCGCCCGCGGGACCTTCCGGGAAGCAGACGAGGTCGCCCGGCTCGAGCTCGTCCTCGCCGTCTGGATGGCGTAGCGTCGGCCGGCCCGCGACGACGAGCAGCCACTCCTCGCACCCGTACTCGTAGTGGTAGGGAAAGCTGTTCTGCCCGGGCGGCAAGTCGTAGACGGTCGCCCCGATCTTGACGGCCCCGATCTCCGGGGCGAGGCGGGCGAACGCGAAGCGGTAGCCCTCGGGACGCTCACTGGCGGCCTCGACGGGAACCGAGTAGAGGTTGACGCGGCGCAGAGCCCTATCCTGCCACGCTCGCCAGGCCGCGCGGCGCTACAACCCGCTCGCGCTCGGCGCCGACGGAGATGAGGCAGACCTCGACCCCGAGGCGCTCCTCGACGAAGGCGACGTAGGCGCGCGCCGCCGCCGGGAGGTCGGCGAGCGACTCGGCGTCCCCGAGCGGCTCCTCCCAGCCGGCGAGCGTCTCGTACACCGGCTCGGCATGGTGGAAGTCGCTCTGGTGCGCGGGAAACTCCTCGGTTTCGGAGCCGTCGGGGAGCCGGTAGCGGACGCAGACGGGGAGCGAGCGGAACGCCGAGAGGACGTCGATCTTCGTCAGCGCAAGCCCGGTCATCCCGTTCACGCGTACGGCGAACCGGAGTGCGACGAGGTCGAGCCAGCCGCAGCGGCGCTCCCGCCCGGTCGTCGTCCCGTACTCGGCGCCGAGCTCGCGCACCTGCTCCTGGTCCGGCCCCTCGATCTCGGTGGGGAAAGGCCCCTCGCCCACCCGCGTGACGTAGGCCTTGGCGACGCCGAGCACGCGATCGATCCGCGTCGGCCCGATCCCCAGCCCCGGTCGTCGCCGCCCCGGCGATCGGGCTGGACGAGGTCACGAACGGATAGGTGCCGTGGTCGAGGTCGAGCAGCGTCCCCTGCGCGCCTTCGAGCAGGACGCGCCGGTTCTCGCGAAGCGCCCGGTCGACGAGGAGCGACGTGTCCGCGACGTAGGGGCGCAGGCGCACCGCGTAGGCCTCCATTTGCTCGGCGAGCTTCTCCACCTCGAGCGGGGCGACACCGTGGATGCGCTCGAGCAGGACGTTCTTCTCGGCGAGCGCGGTCTCGAACTTCTGGCGAAGGATCTTGGGATCGAGGATGTCCTGGACACGGATGCCGATGCGGGCCGCCTTGTCGGCGTAGGCGGGGCCGATGCCGCGGCGCGTCGTCCCGATCTGGAGCCGGCCGAGCCGCCGTTCGCTCGCCGAGTCGATCGCCACGTGCCAGGGCATGATCAGGTGCGCGTTTCCGGAGACGCGAACGGTCGCCGTCGAGATGCCGCGCCGCTCGAGCTCGTCGAGCTCCGCCACCAGGAGCCCCGGGTCGACGACGCAGCCGGCGCCGACGACGCAGAGCTTTCCGGAAAGGATCCCGGAAGGAACGTGGTGAAGCGCGAACGTCTCGCCGCCGCGGACGATCGTGTGGCCGGCGTTCGGGCCACCCTGGTAGCGGCAGACGACGTCCGAGTCGAGGGCGAGCAGGTCGACGATCTTCCCCTTGCCCTCGTCGCCCCACTGGGCTCCCACGATCACGGTCGCCGGCACGCCGTGAGCTTAGAGCTCGAAGCAGATTGACGCTTCGTCGACGCGCCGCCCAGGGCGTCGCGGCGGCTCAAGGCTTCATTCTGCTTCGAGTTCCTCAGTCTCGTCCACAGGCGATGTGGAAGGACGAGAAGGAACTCTCCGCGCAGAGCGAAGATTCGGTTCACAGGGCTGTGGGTTTCGCTGGGGACGATTCGTCAGGTCCGTCTGCGAACATACGTTCTTTGCCTGCTCAGACCAGGCTTTCTCGCTGTGAACATTCGTACCCCGAAATCAACAGGCCCCATAGAGTCGCGTCCGATGGCGACGAATGGAGCCCGCACCGCGGCCGCCGAGCCGCAGGTGCCGCCGCAGAACCTCGACGCCGAGGAGTCGGTCCTCGGCGCGATGATGCTGTCGCCGTCGGCGATTGCGGCCGTCAGCGAGGTGCTCTCCCCGGTCGGGCACGAGTACTACCGCGAGAGTCACGCGAAGGTGTACCGCGCGGCGCTTGCCCTCTACGCCAAGGGAGAGCCCGTCGACGCGATCACGCTCGTCGACGAGCTGGACGAACGGGGCGAGCTCGAGGACGTGGGCGGCAAGGTCCGCATCCACGAGCTGGCCGCCCTCGTCCCGGCGAGCGCCAACGCAGGCCATTACGCGCAGATCGTCAAGGAGGCGGCCACGCTTCGCGGCCTCATCCGCGTCGGGGGCGAGATCGCGCGCCTGGGCTGGGAGCGGCCCGGCGAGACGCCGGAGCTGGTCGACCGGGCAGAGCAGATCCTCTTCGACCTCTCCCAGGAGAAGGCCACCTCGGAGTTCAGCCACATCGAGACGCTCCTCAAGGAGAGCTTCGAGCGCATCACGCAGCTCTACGAGTCGGGGGCGGACGTCACGGGCGTACCCTCGGGATTCCGGGACCTCGACCGCATCACCTCGGGCTTCCAGGAGGGAAACCTGGTGGTCATCGCCGCGCGCCCGAGCATGGGGAAGTCGGCGCTCGGCCTGGGCGTGGCCGCCAACCTCGCCGTGCGCCGGAACGTCCCGGTCGCGCTCTTCACGCTCGAGATGTCGAAGTCGGAGGTGACCCAGCGCCTCATGTGCAGCGAGGCGAAGGTGGAGTCCCAGCGCCTCCGCACCGGCAAGCTCTCGGCGGACGATTGGCCGCGCCTCACCGCCGCCTGCGACAAGCTTGCGAAGGCGCCGATGTACGTCGACGACACCGGGTCGATCACGATGATGGAGATCCGGTCGAAGGCGCGGCGCCTCAAGGGCAGGCACCCCGAGCTCGGGCTGATCATCGTCGACTACCTGCAGCTCATGACCTCGGGGACGACGGTCGAGAACCGGGTCCAGGAGGTCTCGCAGATCTCGCGCTCGCTGAAGGTGCTCGCCCGCGACCTCGACGTGCCCATCGTGGCGCTCTCGCAGCTCTCCCGCGCGGTCGAGCAGCGCCACGACAAGCGGCCGATCCTCTCCGACCTGCGCGAGAGCGGCTCGATCGAGCAGGACGCCGACATCGTCATGTTCATCTACCGCGACGAGTACTACAACGCCGAGGAGTCCGACCAGCAGGGTCTTGCCGAGGTGATCGTCGCCAAGCACCGGAACGGGCCGACAGACACGGTCAAGCTCTCGTTCCTCAAGCGCTACGCGAAGTTCTCCGACCTCGCTGCGGCCTGAAGGTGTGGTGGCGGGGCGCCGAATGCCGCATCGGCGCCCCGCTTCCGAGGAGGGCCCGTGGCGTGAGCCATGTGCCGCTGACCACTTGACGGCCGGGCCGCCGCTTTTCTTCCCGGGAATCGCCGAGCGCCGGCCGGCGTTGACCAGGGCATGATCGCGCGCTGGTGGCGGGGCTGGGCGGCGACGCAGGAGAACGCCGACGCCTACGAGGAGCTCCTGAAGACGACCGTTCTTCCGTGGGTGGCAACCCACGAGGGCCACTGCGGCTCGTACCTCGTGCGCCGCGACGTCGACGAGGGTGTCGAGTTCGCGACGCTGACGCTCTGGGACTCGCTCGACTCGGTGAAGGCGTTCGCCGGCGAGGACTACGAGGTCGCCGTCGTGCCCGAGCCCGCGCGCGCCGTGCTGGCACGCTGGGACGAGCGCTCGGCCCACTACGAAGTCGCGGTCAGCCCGGAGCCTGCGAGCTTTTAGCCGTCGCGGTCGGCGGCTTCGGCGGCTTCGGCCTCGGGCGCGCCGGCTCGGGCTCGGGCGCTGCCTGCTCGGCCTCTTCGCCCTCGCCTTCGGCTTCCGCTTCGGCCTCGGCCTCCAGCTCGGCCGCGATCGCCTCCTGGGCCTCCTCGGACATGGCAGCTGCTTCGGCCTCCGCCTCGGCTGCCGCCGCCTCCTCCGCCGCGACCATCGCCTCGAGCTCCTCCTCCGGCGGGAGCTCGCCGCCGAGCGGAACGACGAGTGTCTTCACCTCGACCCGGATGTCCTCGAAGACCGTGATCGGCACCGCGTAGCGGCCGATGCGCTTGATCGGATCCTTGAGGTCGATCTTGCGCCGGTCGATGCGAACCTTCCGGGTGCGCCAGATCTCGTCGGCGACGTCGGTAGGGGTGACCGAGCCGAACAATGTTCCCTGCGGCCCCGCGTTCACCTCGAAGCTGAGCACGGTCTTCCGGAGCGTCTCGGCGATCCCCTCCGCCTCCTCCGCCGACCGCGCCTCGTGACGGGCGCGCTTGGCTTCTCGACGCTCGAGCTCGGCGACGCGCGCCTCCGTCGCCACCTCGGCGAGGCGGCGCGGCTCCAGGTAGTTGCGCATGTAGCCGCGCGAGACCGAGACGACCTCGCCGCGCAGGCCTACCTTGTCGACGTCCTGCAGGAGGATGACGTCCATCAGCGGCTGGAGACGTGGTGCGAGTCGACGTAGGGGAGCAGCGCGACCTCGCGTGCGCGCTTCACTGCGACTGCGATCTGACCCTGGTGCCGGCGGCAGGCGCCGGTGATCCGGCGCGAACGGATCTTCCCCTTCTCGGAGACGTAGCGCCGGAGCTGGTTGTAGTTCTTGTAGTCGACCTCTTCGATCTTCTCGCGGCAGAAGTAACAGCTCTTCCGCCGGGTCGGGCCGGACGAGGGTGACGTGCGACGCTGCCGCTTATTGCCTTGCTCTCGTGCCATTCGGTCTGACCTTTCTAGAAGGGAATGTCGTCGTCCGCGGCCGCGGCACCCGCCGGCGCGAAGTCGCCACGGTCGGGCGCGACGTCGGACGAGGGGATGTACTGGCTCTCGCCGCCGCCCTCGGTCCGGCTGTCGAGGAACTGCACCTGGAAGGCGACGACCTCGACCTTGGAGCGCTTCGAGCCGTCCTGAGCCTCCCAGGAGGACCAGTCGAGCCGGCCATCGATCCCGACCCGGCGTCCCTTGGCGAGATGCTGCGAGAGCGACTCGGCCTGGTTCCCGAAGACCTTGACGTCGAAGAAATTGGGCTTGTCAGTCCAGTTGCCGGCGTCGTCGCGCTGGCGCCCGTTGACCGCAAGCCCGAGCTGCAGGACCGGCTGGCCCGAAGGGAGGTGACGGAGCTCGGGGTCGCGCGTGAGGCGGCCGACGAGTGTGACGCGGTTGATGTCTCCAGCCATGGTTCTCAGCTCCTCGAATCGAACGTTTGTTCTATCTTACTCTGTGCCCTGGACGGCCTCGGCAGGGGCGGCTTCCACCGGCGGAACCCGGCGTTTCTTGCTCGCGGGGCGGCCCGGAGGACGGCTCGCGCGCCGGCATCGTCGCGGAGGCCGGCAGCCGCCGCACGGCCAGGTGCCGCAGGACGCCGTCGGTGATCTTGAGGACGCGCGTCAGCTCGTCGAGCGTCTCCGCGTCGGAGTCGAACTGGAGCAGGTAGTAGAACGCCTCCGGCTTCTTGTCGATCTCGTACGCGAGCTTGCGCCGTCCCCAGCCGTCGTCGCTCTGCCACGTGCCCCCGCGCTGCGTGACGAGCTCGCGGGCCCGCGAGACGATCTCGGCCTGGCGTTCTTCGGCCAGCTCGGCGTCGAGCAGCAGCATGATCTCGTATGGGTTCACGTTCCCGTGTCTCCTTCCCTCGGTCTAGCGGCCCCGCCGTGGCCGCGCCGCTCGGGAAGCAGCGGCGCCTGGCGAAGCGAGAAGCCCGACGAGTATAGCGGCGGCCGCCCGCTTGCCGGTCGGCTCGCTGTCGTGAGAGAGTGCCGGAAGTGAAACGAAACGCGAAAGTCGCGCTCGTCGCGCTGGCCGGCGCAGCGGTCGGCGCGGTCCTCGTCCGTCTGAGAAAGCCCGCCGAGCTTCCGCCTCTTCCCGACGAGCGCGCTGAGGAGCTGCGGCGCAAGCTGGCTGAGGCCCGGGCCGCGGCAGCCGACCAGGACGACTTCGAGGTCGCCGGCATGGGCGCCGAGACGATCGTCGAGGAAGAGCCGCCGCGCCCGCCGGCGGCGTCGACTCCCCCGGAGCAGTCCGCGGGCGAGCCGCCGCCGCAGGACGAGTTCGAGGCGATGCGACGGCGCATCCATCAGGAAGGCAAGGCGGCGGCTGAGGAGATGCGCCGCTCCGCCGAGCCCCCCGAGCAGCCTTGACGCTCTGACTGCTCACCGAAACGAGCACTCGGTGGTGATCGCAGCCGCGCCCGGCGACGTCTTCCCGTGGCTGGCCGATTCCGCGCGGCGGTGCCGCTGGATGGCAGCCCTGGTCGAGAGCGAGCCCCTCACCGACGGGCCGCCGGAGCGGGGCAGCCGCTACCGGGACGTGTTCGAAGATCACGGCCAGCGGATCGAGCTCGAGGCCGAGCTGGCGGAGGTCGACGCGCCGCATAGCATCGTGGTGCAGCTCACCGCCGATGCCTTCGAGGCAACGATCTTCCAGAGGCTGGAGGAGGAGGACGGCGGCACGCGGTTGACCGCGGTGATCGAAACGACGTACACGGGCCTCGCCGCCCGGCTCCTCTCGGGGCTTGTCACGCGCCACGCGCAGAAGCAGCTCGAGGGAGATCTCGACCGGCTGAAGGCGCTCGTGGAGTTGGACGGGCACGCGTAGAGCTCCGTAGGCAATCCTGACACTACAAGTAAGGGATGCCTTACACTCGTCTGGTGGACTCGATCGCCAGCTTCCGGGAGCTCAGGTGGCGACGCTTCGAGCATGCGTTCGGAGCGTGGCTCGAGACTCCCGAGGGACGCTTTGCGGAGTTCTGCGCCCGACGGGAGCGCGAGGAGGCCGACCGCCGGGCGCTCCTGCGCCGCGTGGCGCTCGCTTCCTCCGTCCTGCCCGCGAGCTGTGTCGGCTGTGCGCTCCGCCTGGCGCTCGTCTCACGAGGCGGAACGGCGGACAGAATGCTCGACGAGCTCCTGGTGTAGGGAACTTTGCGCGAGCGACTCCGGTCGAACCGCGAAACGAGATCGGAGGAGCACGATGAGACGCGTACTCGCAGCCGCCGCACTGGTCGCCGCCCTCGCCGTTGTGGCGGCGGGGTGCGCGGGCGACGACCCGGAAACCGACGCCGCCGCCGGAGGGCCCGAAGAGGACGCGTTCGCCGTCGGCCTCTCGGCCGAGGCCGTCGGGACCGAGGGAGCCGCCGTCGCGCCCGCCGGGATCACGGTCGTCGGGACAGGCTCGGTCACGGTCACGCCGGACACCGCCGAGTGGTCGTTCGGCGTCCAGACGAGCGCCGACACGGCGGACGCTGCGCTCACCGCGAACTCGGAGGCGATGGAGCGTGTCATCGCCGCCCTGAGGGACGCCGGCATCTCCAGGGACGACCTGCAGACCGAGCAGGTCGCGGTCTACCCGCGGACGAGCGACAACGGGCTCTCCATCGTCGGCTACGACGCGTCGAACACGGTGAGCGCGACGATCCGGGACCTGGGGCAGGCGGGCGGGATCGTCGACGCGGCGGTCGCCGCCGGCGCGAACCAGGTCTACGGCCCAAGCCTGACGGCCTCTGACACCGACGCCCAGTACCGGGCGGCCGTCGACGAGGCCTTCGACGACGCCCGCCGGCGGGCCGAGGCGATCGCCGAGAAGGCGGGAGTCACGCTCGGCGCGCCGGTCACGATCGTCGAGGGCGCCGGCGGAGGCGCGATGCCGTACTACGCAGAGACGCTGAGCGAGGAAGCAGCGGCCGACGTCGCCGTGGAGCCCGGTACGCAGGACGTCGGGGCCACCCTTACTGTCACGTTCGCGATCTCCTAGCTCTTCCAGAAGAACGAGCGGGCCTCGACTCCCGGTCCGGGGCCCGCTTGTCCATCCGGATCGAGGGAGTTAACCGCGCGGCGAAACGCGGGCTGGCTCGGCTGCGGACCGGCCGTCTGCGAGGCGCGGCTAAGTCGGCTCGGCGGCGGCTGGGCGGCGGAGGAGGAGAAGCCCCAGCAGCGGGTAGAGCAGTACCGACGCCATGCCGGCGCCGACCAGGGCCGCCGCGACCTCGGAGTCGATCTCGTGGCGCCGCTCGCCGACCTCGATCACCGCGACGATGAGGGGAAGGCCGGTGGCGCTGAAGAGCGCGAGCGCCGCCGTCGCGCGCCCCCCGAGCTCGCGGAGCGCGAGCAGAGCCGCCGCGCCTCGGGTCACGAGAAAGAGAACGAGGAAGAGCCCGGCGAGGGCGAGCCCGGCACCCGAGAGCAGCGCGTCGACGTCGAACTCCATCCCCGTGACGATGAAGAAGATGGGGATCAAGAAGCCGTAACCGATGGTCGTGATGCGCGGCAGCACCTGCTCGCCCGTCTCGCCCTCCGTGACGAGGCCGATGACGAGGCCCGCCGCGAAGGCGCCGAGGACGAAGTCGAAGTCGAGCTCGTAGGCAAGCAGCACGAGGAGCGCCAGCGTGGCGATGGAAAGGCGCACGGCTAGCTGCCCGCTCTTGTTCACCGTCTCGCGCGCGATTTGGATCAGCCGCGGCGGCTGGAGGTAGAGAGCGACCCACGCCGTCACCGCGACGATGAGCCCGAAGACGGCGAGGAGGGCGATGCTCGCCACCGTCGCGTGTGCTCCGGTCAGGAACAGGGAGATGACGACGATCGGCCAGAACTCGCCGGCGACTGCGGATCCGAGCGTGTTCTGCCCCAGCGGCGAGTGCAGGACGCCGGCGTCGGAGAGGATCGGCACGAGCGTGCCGAGCGCGGTCGTGGCGATGGCGACGGCGATCAGCCAACCGTCTGCGCCGACGCCGGCGGCCTCGAGGGCGAAGCCCCCGGCCGCGCCGAGCGCGATCGAGATTCCCCAGCCGATCGAGCCACGGGTGAGGAGCCGGCGCGGGACGCCGCTGTGGATCACCTCGATGCCCGCGAGGAAGAAGAGAAAGACGACCCCGAAGTCGGACAGGAACTGGATGTACTGATCCACCTCCGCGATGTCGAGCACCTCGGGGCCGATGAGGATGCCGAGGAGGATCTCGACGACGACGGTGGGAAGCAATGCGCGGGCGCTGAGGCGCGAGACGATCGGTCGCGAGCGCGGCGGCGCACGCGACAAGCGTGAGGGAGCCGAGATCAGGCTGAATGTCCAGGGGTGGCCTCCGCCCGCAGGCGGCGTACGCTCATGTTCGTATACTCGCCGGGATGAGCGAGGGCGGCCAGGCGCGTCGGCTTGCGCGCTCGACGGCGACGTTCACCCTCGCAACGGGCCTCTCCCGCGCTCTCGGCCTCGTCCGCGAGATCGTCGCGGCCTACTTCTTCGGTGTCTCGGGGAAGATCAACGCCTACACGGTCGCCTCGCAGATCCCGAGCCTCACCCGGGCCTTCGTCGGCGACGCGGCGCTCTCCGGCGCCTTCGTCCCCGTCTTCAGCGAGCTCCTGGCGAAGGAGGAGAAGGCGCGCGCCTGGCGCATCGCGTCCACGATCTTCTGGCTCGTCCTCATCGGGGTCTCGGCGCTCACGGCCCTGCTCATCCTGATCGCGCCGCTCCTGATCCTCCCCTTCGGCGACCCCGGCGGCGATCCGGACCTCGCCGTCCAGCTGACGAGGATCATGCTTCCTACCGTCGGACTGCTGACGATCTCCGGGATCATCGTCGGGATCCTCAACGCCTACGACCAGTTCACGATCCCGGCGCTCGCCCCGGTCGCGTGGAACCTCGTCATCATCGGCGGCCTTCTCGCCTTCGTCCCGCTCGTCGACGGAGAATCGGCCGAGCTGATCGTGTACGCAGTCGCGGTCCTCGTGGCGTCGGCGGTCCAGCTGTTCTTGCCGGTCCCCTGGCTCCGCGGCCTCGACGGCCGGCTCCAGCGTGTCATCGACTGGCGCGACCCGGCGGTCAAGCGCTTCTTCGTGCTGATGCTGCCCGTGACCCTGACCCTCGGGCTGATCAACGTCAACATCTTCGTGAACGTGCTCTTCGCCTCGCGCCTCGTCGACCCGGAGCTGGCGCCGGCTGCGATCGAGAAGGCCTTCCGCGTCTACATGCTCCCGCAGGGCATGTTCTCGGTGGCGGTCGTGACCGTGCTCTTCCCGACGCTCTCGCGCTTCGCCGCCGTCGGCAACCTGCCCTCGTTCCGGGCGACGATCGACGCCGGGCTTCGTCAGATCGCGTTCCTGCTCGTGCCCGCCGCCGTCGTCGGCGCAGTGCTCGCACAGCCGATCGTCCGACTCCTCTACGAGCGCGGCGCCTTCACCGCCGAGAACACGGTGGTCGTCGCGCAGTGCCTCGCCGCGTTCTCGCTCGGGCTCATGTTCAACGGCTGGATGCTCCTGCTCTCGCGAGGGTTCTACAGCCTGCAGAGGAACTGGGTGCCGACCGCGATCGCCCTCGGCACCGTGGCGCTGAACGCAGGCTTGAACGCAGTTCTCTACCGGGTCGGCGTCTGGGGGATTCCACTCGCGACCTCGCTCGTCAACATCGTCGGCGTCGGGCTCCTGCTCGCCGCCATGCGCGAGCGGCCGGGGCTGGCCTCTCCTCGGCAGGTGGTCGTGTCGGTGGCGCGCATCCTCGTCGCCGCGGCGATCGCCGGCGCGGCCGCCTACGGCATCTGGTGGGCGCTCGACGAGCTGCTCGGTCGCGCGCTCTTGGCGCAGGTCGTCTCGCTCGGCGTCGGGCTAGTTGCCGGCGGGGCCGTCTACCTGGGCGCGGCGCGGCTCCTCGGCGTGCGGGAGCTCGAGGCGCTGCGCGCCCTCCGGCGGAACTAGCGGAAGCGGCCCAGCCAGGCTCCGCTTGCGGCGCTCGATCTCGCGGGCCTCCTCGATCCGCTCCTGGCGGGCCAGTTCCACGAACTCGCTCGCGAGGGGCTCGAGCTCCCGTCCGAGGGCCCTGCCGAGCACGAGGTCGGCCAGCTCGGGGTTCCGGGGCAACAGCGGGCCGTGGAGGTACGTCCCGAGGACGTTCCCCTGCACCGCGCCGTCGGTAGGGGGCTCGCCGCCGTTGCAGACCCCGACCTCGACCTCGGCGAGCGGCTCCGCCTCGGGGCCGAGCGCCGTGCGGCCCCGGTGCCACTCGTAGCCGACGAGCGCAGGCAGGCCGAGGCGGGGGTTAGGCCTCGTGACCACCCGGTTGTCCACGTGCTCGCCGAGGGTCGTCCTCACGTCGAGCAGGCCGAGCCCCTCCATCGTGCCCTCGTCGGACGTCTCGAAGCTACTGCCGAGGATCTGGTAGCCGGCGCCGATCCCGACCACGACCTTCCCGGCGGCGGCCGCCTGCGCGAGCGCCCCCTCGTCGGCGAGCCGCCGCGCGACCACGGGCTGGTCCTCGTCCTCCGCTCCCTGGAGCATGTAGACGTCCCCCTGCGGGAGCGGGTCTCCGATCGGGGCGGGCACCGTCTCGACGTCGATTCCGCGCCCGCGCGCGCGGTACTCGAGCATGCGCAGGTTGCCGCCGTCCCCCTGCGGGAACATCGCGCCCGGATAGACATCCACGATGGTGAGCCGGGTCACGTCGCGTCGAGCGCGTCGAGACGGTCGCGGAGGTCGAGAAACGCCGGGTAGTTCCCGATCACGGAGACCGGGCCCGGCGGGCTCGCCAGGATCGCCTCGACGGGATCCCGCACGCGCTTCACGTTCAAGCCGGCCACTTCGAGTCGCAGGGCCATGTCGGAGGCTCGGTGCCCCGTCGCGACGGCGTCCCGCCCTGCCAGTCGCTCGAGCGGGGCGTCCCAGGCGAGGCTCGCGTCCTTCGAGTTGAAATCGCCGCGTGCGGTGAGGTGGAAGACAAGCGCATCGCCGGACTCGCATGCGATCGCGATCGACTCCTGCCAGCTCGCGGGGTTCTTGGCGAGGATCAGCCGGACCTGGCGGCCGTCCACGTCGCGCCGGTTGTAGCGGCCGTCGACGTTCCCGACCGTTGACATCGCCGCAGCGGCGTCGTCAGGGTCGACGCCGAGCGCCATCGCGGCCACGAGGGCGAAGACCGCGTTGTGCTGGTTCATGCGCCCGGGGACGGCGAGCTCGAGCGGCACCGAGATCCCGGGCCCTTCCGCGGTGCCTCCGACCAGCCGCCAGCTCGGCTCGGGCCGCTCCTGGCCGCAGGAACCGCACCACCAGCGCTCGCCCTCGCGCTCGAGCGTGACGATGCAGTCGCGGCAAATCGCCCCGTCCTCCGACCACTGGTCCCCGCCGGCGACCCAAACCACGTGCTCGGCGCCCCGCGCCGTCCAGGTCACGATCGGGTCGTCCGCATTGGCCACCACGGTGAGCGGCCAGTCGACCGCCGCCAGCGTCTCGCGCCAGTGACGCGCGAGCGGCTTGTAGCGCACGCCCCGCTCGAGGTAGTCGCGGCTCAGGTTGAGGAGCGCAATCGCCCGCGGGCGCGTCGCCTTCGTCACCGGCCCCAGGTACGACTCGTCGGTTTCGAGCACGGCGTACGGCGCCTGGCGCGCCCCCTCCAGCGCGACGACGAGCCCGGAGGCCATGTTCGAGCCGTTCTCGTTGTACGCGGTAGGCCCGAGGAGGCGCACCGCCGCGGCGAGGAGCGCGGCCGTCGTGCTCTTCCCGTTGCTGCCCGAGACGAGGGCGGTGGTGCGCCCCCGAGCCAAGATCCGGCAGAGCCTGCGGGTCGAGCTTGAGCGCCACCGTCCCGCCGACGACTCCGCCGTGCCCGCGCTTTGCCAGGCGCGATGCAGTCGCCGCGACGCTCCCGGCAGCGAGCGCTCCGCGCGTTCGCAGCGGCAGGGGGGCAGAGGGCTTCGGCGCGGTCATTCCGGCTCGTGACCTGAGACTACAAGTCGCGTACCCCGACCTAGACGCTCGAACGGTCCGGGGCCGGCCGTCTTGTAGCGAACTGCACACCGGGCTACGCTGAGTCTCTGCGGCGTTTGCTCCTGATTGCGGTGTTTGTGGGCCTGCTCGGGCACGTTCCGACGGCAGTTGGCGCCACGCTGCCTCCAGGCTTCCAAGAAGAGGTCGTCTTCGGCGGGCTAACGAACCCGATGGTCGTCCGCTTCTCGCCCGACGGCCGTGTCTTCGTGGCCGAGAAGAGCGGGCTGATCAAGGTCTTCGACAGCCTCGCGGACACGAGCCCGAGCACCTATGCCGATCTGCGCACGCAGGTGCACAACTACTGGGACCGCGGTCTGCTCGGGATGGCGCTCGACCCGCAGTTCCCTGCGGATCCATACATCTACGTCCTCTACACGCACGACGCCGCCATCGGTGGTACCGCTCCACGCTGGGGGACGCCCGGAGCAACGTCCGACCCGTGCCCGAACCCGCCCGGCGGGAACGTCGACGGCTGCGTCGTCTCGGGCCACCTCTCGCGCGTCAACGCGGCCGGGCGTCGAAACGGTGCTCGTCGAGGACTGGTGCCAGCAGTACCCGAGCCACTCGCAGGGCCAGCTTCAGTTCGGCCCCGACGGCGCTCTGTACGCGTCTGCGGGGGACGGCGCGGCCTTCGGCTTCGCCGACTGGGGCCAGGACGGCAGCCCCTTGAACCCCTGCGGCGACCCGCCCGGCGGAGTCGGGGCGGCGCTCACGCCCCCCACCGCCGAGGGCGGCGCTCTGCGCTCTCAGGACCTGAGGACGAGCGGCGACCTGGTTGGGCTCGACGGCTCGCTGATCCGCGTCAACCCCGACACAGGCGCTGCGCTGCCCACGAACCCGCTCTTCGCCAGCGCCGATCTCAACGCGCGGCGCATCGTCGCCCACGGTTTTCGCAACCCCTTCCGGATCGCGTTCCGCCCGGGAACGACCGAGCTGTGGGTCGGCGACGTCGGACTCGGCCGCTGGGAAGAGATCAACCGGATTACGGACGTGCTCGGGGCCGTCGAGAACGGCGGCTGGCCCTGCTACGAAGGCCCCGGGCGGACGCTTGCTTTCCAAAACCTCGGCCTGAGCATCTGCGACGGCCTGTACGCGGCCGGACCGAGTGCGATCCACGCTCCCCACTTCTCCTACACGCACGACGCCAGGGTCGTGGCCGGCGAGACGTGCCCGACCGGAAGCAGCTCGATCTCCGGCCTGGCCTTCTACCAAGGCGGCCCGTATCCCGCCGAGTACGACGGTGCTCTCTTCTTCACCGACTACTCGCGCGACTGCATCTGGGCGATGCGCGCCGGCGCGAGCGGCTTGCCGAACACGAGCGACATCGTCACCTTCGTGGCCCCGGCGGCGAACCCGGTCTCGCTGGAGATCGGCCCCGGCGGCGACCTCTTCTACCCCGACTTCGACGGTGGGACGATCCGCCGGATCCAGTACTTCTCCTCGAACCAGCCGCCGATCGCGGTCGCTCAGGCAAATCCCACGAGCGGTGCGGCGCCTCTTGCCGGTCAGCTTCGACGGGGGCAGCTCGAGCGACCCGGAGGGGGACGCTCTGACCTACGCCTGGGATCTGGACGGCGACGGCCAGTACGACGACTCCTCCTCGTCGACCCCGTCGCGTACCTACGCCCAGGACGGCGTCGTCACGGTCGGGCTCCGAGTCACTGACCCGGGCGGCGCCTCCGACACCGATTCGGTTGCGATAACCGTCGGGAACGTCGCCCCGGTAGCGACGATCACGCTCCCGACCTCGACTACGACCTGGTCCGTCGGCGAGAGCGTTCCCTTCGCGGGCACCGGCCTGGATCCCGAGGAGGGGAGCCTGCCGCCCTCGGCCTTCAGCTGGGAGCTCGTCCTCCACCATTGTCCCTCGAATTGCCATGAGCACCCGCTACAGACCTTTGCCGGCGTCGCCAGCGGCGCCTTCGACGGCCCGAACCACGACTACCCCGCGCATCTCGAGCTGCGCCTGACCGTGACGGACTCGGGCGGGCTGGCGGACACGGAGAGCGTGCCCTTGGAGCCGGAGACCGTGCAGGCGACGTTCACGAGCAACGTCCCGGGGCTGCAGCTGACGGTGGACGACGACTCGACGGCCACACCGTTCACCGGACCTTCATCACGGGTTCGACACACACGGCGTCGGCGCCCGAGACCCAGACGCACGGCAGCGTCGAGTTCACGTTCGATTCGTGGTCGCATGGCGCCGCGCGCGTGCATCAGCTCGTGGCCGCGAGCTCGGCCACCTACACCGCCGCAGTACTCGGGCGGGGTGCCGGAGACGTGCCTCTACAACCCGGCGACGAGGTCGGTCGCAGCGGCGATCCCCCCTGCCGGGCAGGCAACTCTGAAAGTGTCAACGAGCGGCCAGCTCCTGTTTGGGCTCGTGCCGGTCCCGTGTGCGGGCGCCACGTCCACGAACACGGACTCCGTGCAGGTCACAGGCGCGAGCGGGACGAGCGAGCGCCTGACGATCGACCAGTCCGACGCTTTCCTCGGGCCGGGCGCGACGGCAGAGAGCAACACGCCCGAGATCGAGGTGGTAGCCAACCTCGGCGACGCCGCCGACCAAGTCGCACTCGTGGGGACATCGGGCGACGACAAGCTCACTGCGGGTGTGAACGGCCTTGCCATCGACGCCGACAACGACGTCGACGTCACCTTCGCTCCGTCGCCTGCGCCGGCCACCGTGGATCTCGTCGGCGGGGGCGGAAAGAACACGCTCACCGCCCGCGGCGGCACCGGAACCGGGGCGGCGTTCGTCGGGAGCGTGGTCTTGCGCGCCGGAGGCCTCGGCGATGTCCTCACCGGCTCAAATCTCGGCGACCTCATCGTCGGCGGGGCCGGCAACGACGACATCAACGGCTATCCGGGGAACGACACCATCGACGGCGGCGCCGGCAACGACACCCTCCGCGGGCAGGACGGCAACGACGACACGCTCGGAGGCACCGGGGCCGACGCCGTCACGTCCGGGGCCGGAGACGACACGATCCGCGCCGTGGACGGCGTTGCCGACAGCTCGCTGAACGGGGGAGCGGGGAACGACACGGCCTACTACGATCTGCTCGACCCCACGCCGAGCGCCGTCGAGAACCGATTCATCGACTCGGAGCCGCCTCCGCCGCCTCCGCCTCCTCCGCCTCCTCCGCCTCCTCCGCCGCCTCCGCCTCCGCCTCCGCCTCCGCCTCCTCCGCCCCCACCGCCACCCCTCCTCCTCCGCCCGGAGGCGGCACCTGCGCCTATAACGCGGTGCAGAAATCGGTAACGGCCGGAATCCCGACGGGTGGAACGGCGACGCTCTCGGTTGTCGGAAACGAGATCCGCTTCGCCGGGGTCGCCTGCGGAGCGGCGACGACGGCGAATACTGACGCGATCACCGTCACGGGCGCCGCCGGCTCCGTCGAGCGCCTCCTCGTCGACCAGTCCGCCGGCGCCCTCGCCCCGGGCGCGACCGCCGAGGCCGTTGGCACAGTGTCCGAGATCGAGCTCGCGGTCAACCTCGGGGACACCACGGACGAGTTCTCGCTCGGCGGGACGCCGGGCGTCGATTTCCTCGCGGTAGGGACGAAGGGCGCCTCGTTCACCGGCGACACGGATCTCGACGTCACCTTCTCGCCGCTCCTGAGCGTCATCGAGCTCGGCGGCGCCGGGGGCAACGACACTCTCTCTGCGCAGGGCGGCTACGGCACCGCCCAGGTTTTCCTCGGTCGGGTGATGTTGCGAGGCGATGACGGCGACGACGCGCTCAGCGGCAGCGGCCTCGACGACCTCATCGTCGGCGGCGCCGGAGCCGACAGCGCGGACGGCAACAGCGGGCACGACGCGATTTCCGGGGAGGCGGGGAACGACACCCTCCGCGGGCAGGACGGCAACGATCGTCTCGTCGGCGGCCTCGGCGGCGATACGCTGAACGGGGGGAACGGTGACGACACGCTCGACGCGGCGGACGGGGCAACAGACGTCCAGATCCACGGACAGGCCGGCGTCGACACGGCGTACTACGACGTCGGTCTCGACCCGGGCCCGATCTCGACCGAGAACCCGATCCCCGGGCCTCCGCCCGCGCAGCTCACCGGCCTGGCGCGTTGACCCGCGGCGCGCGCACGCCGCTCGGTTAGTTTCCGGGGATGAAGATTCGCGCCGCCGTCCTCGAGGAGTTCGGGCGGCCGCTGGAGGTTCAGGAGCTCGACCTGGCCGAGCCGAAGGCCGGCGAGGCGCTCGTCCGGCTCGCTGCCTGCGGCGTCTGCCACACGGACCTCTACACCGCCTCCGGCTCCGACCCCTCCGGCTACGCGCCGACCGTTCTCGGGCACGAGGGCGCCGGCGTCGTCGAGGCCGTCGGCGAGGGCGTCACGCTCGTCCAGCCCGGCGACCACGTGGTCACCCTGTTCGCGCCTCAGTGCGGCGGGTGCGTCCACTGCCTCAGGCCTGGGATCGGCCTGTGCCTGGCGATCCGCGACATGCAAAACCAGGGCTATCTGCCCGACGGCACGCCGCGGCTCTCACGGGACGGCGAGCCGATCCGCCACTTCATGGGCACGTCGACCTTTGCCGAGTACACGGTGATGCCCGAGATCGCGCTCGCCAAGGTCGACCGCGAGGCGCCCCTCGACCATGCCGCGCTCTTCGCCTGCGGGCTCTCGACGGGAATCGGGGCGGCCCTCAACACCGCCAAGGTGGAGCCGGGCTCGACCTGCGTCGTTTTCGGCGCGGGCATGGTCGGGCTCGGCGCCGTCGTCGGCTGCCGGCTCGCCGGGGCCGAGCGGATCATCGCCGTGGACGTGGCGGAGGGCCGCCTCGCGCTGGCGCCGCACCACGGGGCCACCGAGACGCTCTCCGGTGGCGACGGCGTCGTGGAGGAGATCCTGGAGATGACCGGCGGCTTCGGCGCCGACTACACCTTCGAAGCGACCGGGAACGTCGACGTCATGCGCCAGGCAGTCGAGTCGGCCCGCATGGGCTGGGGCCTCGCCACCATGTGCGGTGTCGCCGGCAAGGGCGAGACCCTGAACGTGGTCCCGCGCTTCCTGATCACCGGAAGGCGCGTCGCCGGCTCCTCGTTCGGCGGCTGCAAGGGGCGCGACGACGTGCCGGCGTACGTGCGGCGCTACCTCGCGGGCGAGATCGACGTCGGCGCCTTCGTCTCGCACAGGCTCACGCTCGACGACGTCAACCGCGGCTTCGAGCTGATGGAAGCCGGGGACGGGATCCGCAGCGTGATCGACTTCAGCTGACGTCGTACGCGAAACGACGGGCCCTCGAGAGGGCCCGTCGCTCTCACATGGGATGTCTCAAGCAGCCGCCGGGCGAACGTGCCGCGTGCCGAGTACGCCGAAGCCGAGAAGCAGCATCGCCCCGAAGGCAACGCCTGCGCCAAGGAGGGCGTCGCCCCAGTCGAACGAGCCCGGCGAACGCACCGCCTCGACAGGAGCTTCGGTCCTGGTGCCGTCGTCCTGGAGCCCCACCGGCAGGCCCGCGACCGTGTAGTAAACCGGGCTTCGCGGGTGATCACCTTGTCGTCGCCGTCGATGAGGCCGGTGAAGCCGTCGGGGTTGGCCGCGATACCTTGTCGTCGCCGTGAATCAGGCCGCTGTAGCCGTCCGTCGGGAGCGATTACCTTGTCGTCGCCGTGGATGAGGGCCTTGGCGCCGTCGTCCTGCGCGCCAGCGGGTGATCCCGCGACCGTCGCACCGGGGGTTCGCGGCCGGCTCGGTGTCGTCGGCCGTCGAGACGATCACCTTGTCGTCGCCTCGGATGACCGCAGCCGGCTCCGCCGCGTTCCCCTGCGCCCCCGTTCCCGAGTCGAGGCTGAGCCTGCGCCGCCGGAGCGACGAGGGCTGCCACCGCGAGCCCGAGCACGATCCGCCGAAGAAACCTGTTCTTCCTCCGCTCTCTCCGCATCTCCGCCTCCCTTTCCGCCGAAAGCCAGACGCCATTGCCTGTGCTTTCGAGCACAAGACGGGGGCGAGGTCCCTCTTCTTCCCTCGCCTCCCATCTTCTTCCACTCCTTGCGGCGGCAGGGGTAAACGGAGATCATCGTGCCTTCCCGTGTCCTGCGATACCAGGAGGTTTACGGTGCCGAGAGGAAAGGCGAAGTTCAAGGCCAAGACGCCCGATAGCGATCTCTGGCGCTACGACCCGGTCGGAGCCGTCCGCGAGATCGCCGAAAGGAACAATGCGAAGTACGTGGAGGGCTCGCTCATCTTCGCGCCGGGCGGCCGGGCGGCCGAGGCTCTGTTCGAGACGGTCGAGCCGGACGAGGACAGCCCGGCCTCCCAGCTCTTCCGTCTAGCGGAGGATCTCGACGCCTGGGAGTTCCACCTGTACGTCGACCCGGACCGCTGGAAGTACCGGGAACAAGGCCCGGAGCAAGGCTAGCTAGGCGAATCGGCCAAGGCGACGCGGAGCAGCTCGCCCTCTCCCGCGTAGCGACTCGCCCCGATGCGCTCGAGCGCGGGGAGGAGCTGCGCGAGGCCGGATTCGGCCTCGGCGCGGAGACCGAGGCCGGCGGCCTTCCGCACGGCACCGAGACGCGATAACAGCTCGTCGGGGAGGGAGCCGACCACCGCATAGATGTCGGCGGCGCGGCCGTAGTCGCCCTCTGCCCCTGCCCGAGCTGCATCGAGCCACTTGCTTGGGCGTCTGGGCGCTCGCGGCGGCCATCCAGCAGGCGCTGCCGGCGTCCGAGGCCGTCCAGCGCGAAGCCGAGATCCGCGAGCCAGTAGGAGGCAGGGCACCGCTCCGGCCAGATGGAGAGGAGCTCCTCCAGATGGCTCTCCGCTTCCTCGCGGTCGCCGGCTGCCTCGAGCATGCGGACATGCAGCGCCAGGGCGGGAACGAGCATCTCGGGGTAGCCGGCGCGCCGCCCCAGCTCGAGCGCGCGCGAGGAGTCCGCGAGCGCCGCGTCGAGGCCGTCGCGGGCGAGATGGATCCTTCCGCGGACGAGGCGGGCGTCCTGCTCGAACGCGGTTGGGAAGCCGGCGTCGACCTCGGCGACGACCTCGTTCGCAAGAGCCACGGCCTCGTCCCAGCGACCTCGCCAGTAGCACTCGTAGACGCGCTCGGCCTCGAACCAGCGGATCCGGTCGACGTCGCCGAAGAGCCGGGCAGCCGTTCGGCCTTCCTCGTAGAGGTCGAAGGCACGCGGCGAGATCGCCCGCTTCCACGAGTGCGTTGCCGAGATTGGCGTAGCCGCGGACGCTCTCGAGCGAGTTGCTGTCGACGGCAATCGAGATGCTCTCCTCGAGGTTCTCGAAGCCACGCGGGTCTCCGATGCGGACACGCGCGCGGCCGATGCTGTCGAGCGCGTGGGCGCGGACCTCGGTGATGCTCAGTTCGTCGGCCATTGCGAGTGCTTGGAGCCCCACCTCGATCGCCTTCTCGTTTTCGTCACCGATCGTTCGGAAGCGGGCGAGGCTGCTCAGGACGTGAGCCTTCGCGGGCGACGCCGGCGCGCCCTGGAGCAGCGCGGCCGCCTCTTCCAGGGTGCGAAAGGCGGTTGGGTCGCCCTCCATCCACTGAAGCTCGCCGATGAGGACCATCGCCTCGGCGGCCTTCTCCGGCCTCCCGTGGGCGAGGAAGGCGTCCCGCGCCTCCTCGAGGAGCGCACCCCCGCCGCTCTCGGAGTGGAGGCGCGCCCGGCCCAGCTCGAGAATCAGATCGTCGCGCCCGGGTGCGGAGGGCGGCCAGAGCGTGAGCGCCTCGCCGTAGAACTCCGCCGCCTTGGCGAACGCGTTCAGCGAGAGCGAGCGGTCGCCCGCCTCGCGGAGCGCGACGCGGGCGGAGTCGACGAGCTCGTCTCCTCTCGCTCGGTGCTCGGGCATGTATCTGAGCGCGCTCAGATAATGGTGGGCCAGCATCTCGGCGCGGTCCTCGCTGCGCTCGGGCGAGAGCGCCTCGAGCCATCGCGCCGCGCGGCTGTGGCGCGCGACTACGCAGCTGGCGCGGGATCTGCTCGTAGGCGACGTCGCGGACGACCGCATGGGAGAACGAGAACTGCGGCTCGGTCAGCACTATCGAATCCCGCTCGCGGCGGACGAGCTGCTTGCGCTCGAGCTCGTGGAGGCGGTGCTCCACCGACCAGCGCGGCTGCTCCTCGATCGCGGAAAGCGCGCCCAGCCAGAATGCCCTTCCCCACGACGGCCGCCGCCTGCACGAGCGTCTTCTCATCCGCCGGGAGAGCGTCGAGCCGGGCTGCGACGATCGCCTGGACGGACTCGGGGAGTGGGAGTGCGGGACCGGCCAGCTCGAGGGCCGCGCCGTCGGTCCGCAGCAGGCCCCTGTCGACGAGCATGCGAACGTACTCCTCCGCGTACAGCGGATTCCCGCCGGCGCCGCTGAGGAGTGCCGAGCGGAGCTCGGGTGGAAGCTTCGGCGCCTCGAGCAGGTCGGCGACCAGCCGAGCGGTCTCGTCGTTCGGAGAGCGGCTCGAGCTCGAGGGTCGTCGCGCCGGAGCGCCCGGCGCCCCAGCCCGTTTCTCGCTCCAGAAGCTCGGGACGGCAGGTCGCCACGACGAGCAGCGGGCCCCAGAAGCGCTCTCCGAGCACGCCGGAGACGAACTCGAGCAGGCCGTCGTCGGCCCAATGGAGGTCCTCGAAGACGAGCACGAGCGGGCTCCGCGCGGCGATCGCCTCGAAGAACCGCCGCCACGCGGCGAAGGCCTCGGTGCGGTGGTCGCCGCGCAGCTCGTTGGCGGGCGTCAGGCCGGCAAGCGGGGCAAGATGGGCTTCGATCCAGCGGGCGTCGTTCGCGTCCGGGACGACGTCCTCGACGGCGAGCCGGAGCTTCGACTCGACGGTCGCCGGGGGGTCGGTCGCGAGGATGCCGGCGTGACCCTTCACGATCTCTGCGAGGGCCCAGAAGGTGACTCCGTCGCCGTACGGCAGGCAACGGCCCTGGCGCCAGAAGATCATCTCCGCACCGCGCTCGACCCGCAGGAAGAGCTCCCAGACGAGGCGTGACTTGCCGATCCCGGGCGGGCCGACGAGCGTGGCGAGCCGCGGTTCCCGCGCGGGCCACCACTTCGTCGAGCATCTGCGCGAGGACGCTCGAGCTCCGCGCTGCCGGCCAACGAGCGGGCGCGGGTGCCGGAACCGTTCGGTCCCGGTTCGCCCGCGCGGCGCGACGACCTCCCAGACGGCACCGGCTTCGTCTTGCCCTTGGCCTGAATCTGCGGCCCGGGGCGGTAGTCGACCTGGAAGCGCGTTCCGCGGTACGTTCGCTCGTCGACGAGGATTCCGTCCACGGGCGCGGCGGCCTGGATCCGCGCGGCGGTGTTGACGACGTCGCCGTGCGCCATGGCGGTGCCCTCGTCCGGGCGGGCGTTGAGCGTCACCACCGCCTCGCCCGTGGCGATACCGATGCGAATCTGGAGCCTGGGCGAGCCTTCGTCGTCGTGAAGGCCGCCGACTGCCTCGCGCACCGCGTGAGCGGCGCGAACGGCTCGCTCCGCGTCGTCCTCGTGCGCGATGGGCGCGCCGAAGAGAGCCATGGCGGCATCGCCGATGAACTTCTCGACCGTGCCCCCGTAGCGCTCGAGCTCCTGACGCACGGACAAGTAGTAGGGATCGATGATGCGGCGGACGTCCTCGGGGTCGAGCTTTTCGGCGAGAGACGTGAACTCGACGATGTCGACGAAGACGACGCTGACGATCTTCCGCTCGAGCGCGACCTCGGGCGACTCGATCTCCGCGCCGCACGCGGTGCAGTAGGCCAGGCCGGCCGGCAGCGGCCCGAAGCCGCACGACGGGCAGGTCGGCCCGAGCGTCCCGCCGCAGCGCCCGCAGTAGACCGCGTCCCCCGGGTTCACGAAGCCGCACGCGGGACAGCCGGCACTCATCGGGCAACCCCCTGTCGACGGCTCCGACTGTACCACGCGTAGATGTCCGGACTCGGCGAGCGTCAGCCGGCAGAAAGGAAAGGGGCGGCCGTTTCCGGCCGCCCCTTTTAGTAGTTAGCTCGGAGGGCTTACAGGCAGTTCGGAGGTTGCACGGGACACGTGCCCTCGGAGCCGGCCGGATCCGGGATGTCGGAAGTCGACCGGGCACCTTCTTGCCCGGCACGCCGTTGACCGCCTCCGTCGAGTACGCGTACGTCAGCACCGAGAACGCGATCGAGTCGGCGTTGACGGCGAGCGCGTGGTTGTTGTTGTTGCCGAACGTGTCGCAGGCCTGGTGGTAGCACGGGTCGAACTGCGCACCCACCGTCCCGCCCCAGATCGCCTGCTGCTCGGCGGTCTTGGGGACCTCCGCACCGGTGAAGAGGCCACCGGCCGGGATGTCGTTGAGGATGAACGCCTGGTAGTCGCTGCGTCCGTCGAACGCGGCGTCGTCGTACGGCTCACCCTTCAGCGTGTAGAAGGACTCGAAGAGATCCTCGATCGCGACCGAGCCGTCCGGGACGGCGACCGGAGCCGCGAAGCTCGACTGGTCGGCGTCCTGCGTCATGAAGATGTAGTTCGGCGAGCCGACCATGTCGAAGTTCAGGTACAGCGCGATCCGCGCCAGCTCCGTCGTCGCTGAGGCTGTTGACGTAGTTCGTCGACCCGACGAGACCGCTCTCCTCCGCGGTCCACCATGCGAGGCGAACCGTGTTCTGCAGCTTCACGTTAGCGAGCTGCTGGGCGGCCTCGAGCAGCGCGGCGCTGCCCGAGCCGTTGTCGTTGATGCCCGGCCCGTCGATCACCGAGTCGAGGTGCGCGCCGGCCATGACGACGTTGTCGTCGTTCTTGCCGGTCCGCTCCGCGATCACGTTGGCGGTCGGCAGGACCTTCCGCTCCGTGTTGGCGAAGACCCGCATCTCCAGCGTCCCTGCGCTGCGAGGCCGGCCAGCGTCACACCCAGCGGATAGGTCGTGCCGAGCACCGGGATGCCGCTCGTGTTGTTGGCCGTGAGCGTGACTGGCGGGATGCCCTCGCGGTCGGGCGTGTTGCCCTGGTTGAAGATCACGATCCCGACGGCGCCGGCAGCCGCGGCGTTCTCGGCCTTCAGCTCGAAGGTGCAGGTGCCTCGCTGGAGCAACGCGATGTTCCCCGCGGGGAAGCCGGCGAAGTCCGCAGCCTCGCAGCCGCTGGTCGACGCATTGCCGGGCCCGAGAGCGAGGTCGACGGCCGTCACCGGGGCGGTCACGTCGCCGGGGTCGGACTGGTCGATCACGCCGAAGTCGACGTCCTCGACGTAGGTGACCGCGTTCGGCGCCGTCTGCTGCAGGGCCGAGGGCCCGAGGATACGGAAGGCCGTGTAGTCGAACTCGTGCAGGCTGACGTTCCAGCCTGCGGCCTCGAGCGTGTCGACCACGTAGTCGACCGACGCGTTGTGCCCCGCGAGACCCGGCGAAGCGGTTCCCGCCGTTCTCGTCGGCGATCTCCTGCAACGCCGCCTGGTGCTCACGCACCTGGCCGACCCGGACGCATTCGAGGAGCTTCTGGTACGTGTTGTTGTTCCGCTTGTCGCAGCCTCTCTGCGAAACCTGTGCCAACGCTGTGTTGGCAGTCACCAGGGCCGCCAGCGCGACGGCCGCGATGACCAATCCTTGGGCGCGCTTGTGCCGAAGCGCACGCGCGAACTTGAACATAGCCCTCCCTTTCCCTGTTTCCCGAGTCGGACGGCAAGTGTCAGCCGTCCCGAACTCGCACGAGGATACCCCCTAAGGCCGGCAACCGGGGCCAGACCGGACCTGGACGATAGTCTGGGTTCGGCTCAACGATCGGCGCGCACCGGGTTCGTCAGTACGCCTACGTGCTCGATCTCGACGCTCACCTCGTCGCCGGGCGCGAGAAAGCGCTGCGGCGTGCGTGTGTAGCCGACGCCGGCCGGCGTCCCGGTTGCGATCAGGTCGCCCGGCTCGAGGGTGATCGCCTCGCTGACGAAGGCGACGATCTCGGCCACGCCGAAGACCATGTGGCTCGTGGACGAGTCCTGGAGCGGCTCGCCGTTGACGAGGCACCGGATCCGGAGGTCCTGAGGATCGCCGACCTCCGAGGCGGGGACGACCGCGGGGCCCACGGGACAGAAGGTGTCGAACGACTTCGCGCGCGTCCACTGCCCGTCCGAGAACTGGAGATCGCGGGCCGTGACGTCGTTGACGCAGACGTAGCCCGCGACCACCTCGAAGGCCCGCTCCAGCGGCACCCCGCGGGCGCGCTCGCCGATGACGACGCCGAGCTCGGCCTCGTAGTCCACCTCCTTCGTGACCGGCGGCAAGACGATCGGCTCGCCGTCAGCGACGACTGCGGTCGGCCACTTGGCGAAGAGCAGCGGTCGCGGAGGGAGCTCGAGGCCCTGCTCCTCCGCGTGGTCGCGGTAGTTGAGGCCGACGCAGACGATCTTTCCCGGGCGGCCCGTCGTGCTGGAGGCGCCGCCGGTCGAGGGATCGGTCACGTGGCGGCCTTGACTTCGTGTCTCGGGAGTGGGATAAGCGCCGTGGAAACGGTTTCCTAGCGGAGGAGGCAACGTACCATGGCGTCGAGCAGGGGTCAAAGCAGCGATCCTGGAGCCCGGGGAGCAGAGGTCTTCGAGGCACGTATCACGCGTCGGAAGCTGCTCCACGGCGCCGCCGCCACCGGCCTCGCGCTCGGCGCCGGAGGAATTCTGGCCGCCTGCGGCGGCGACGACGACGAGGAGGCGCCGCCGCGACCGGCACGGGCGGAGGCGGCGACGCGCCGACGCGCGGCGGGCGGCTGCGGGTCGCGCCACGTCGGCGCCGGCAAGGGCGAGTCGTTCAACCCTGCGCGCGGCTCGTCGTTCATCGACGCGTCGCGCTACTTCAACCTCTTCGACCCGCTCAGCCGTGTCAACCCGGACGCTCGAGGTCGAGCCCGGGCCTCGCGCTCGAGTGGACGCCGAACGCGGACTCGACCGTCTGGGAGGTCAAGCTCCGCCCGGACGTGACGCTGGCACGACGGCAAGCCGTTCACGGCCGACGACGTCATCTACACGCTGCGGCGAGATGGCGCGACGAGAAGCACGTCTCGCATGCGAGCGTCACGAACATCAACCTCGACGACGCTCAGGAAGGTCGACGACCTGACGCTCGAGATCCCGCTCAAGTCGCCCGAACGCGCGCCTCTTCGACTCCTTCGTCCAGCAGAACACGGTGATCGTCCAGGACGGCGCGACGGACTTCACGAACGCCGGTCGGCACCGGCGCCGTTCATGTTCGAGTCGTTCACGGTCGGCGAGCGCAGCCTCTGCACTCGCAACCCGAACTACTGGGACGAGGGCAAGCCGTACGTCGACGAGTGGGAGGACATCTCGATCGACGACGACGCCGCCCGCCTGAACGCGCTCCTCGCCGGCGAGATCGACATGATGAGCCAGATCCCGTTCGCGCAGGCGAAGGAGCACGCAGGAGCGCGGCGAGATCCAGGTGCTCGCGCGCCGAGAGCCCGGCGCTCCAGGTGTTCCTGCATGGCCGTCGACATCGCGCCGTTCGACGACGCCGCTCGTCCGTCAGGCGTTCCGGCTCATCGCCGACCGCGCAGGCGCTCATCGACGGCGCGCTCTTCGGCTTCGGCACGCTCGGCAACGACCTGGCCGGGCAAGGGGCTTGCCCTTCTACGCCGAGGACCTGCCTCCCCGGGAGCAGGACCTCGAGCAGGCGCAGGCGCTCCTGCGCCAGGCCGGGCAGGAGAACCTGACGGTCACGCTCCACACGTCGGACATCGTCCCGGGCTTCGTCGAGGCCGCGACCCTCTTCGCCGCAGCAGGCCGAGGGCGCGGGCGTCACGGTCGAGGTGAAGAGGGAGCCGGCGAACGCGTACTTCGACACGTCGCTCCTGTACACGAAGATCGACTTCGCGCAGTCGTTCTGGACGTTCTCGTCGCTCCCGCTCTGGTACGAGCAGGCGCTCCTCTCCGACGCGGTCTGGAACGAGACGCACTGGCGCGACCCCGGTTCGACAAGCTCATCCGGCGACGCGCAGGGCGCGCCCGACGAGGACGACCGCCACCGAGCTCTGGCATCAGATCCAGGAGATCCAGTACGAGCGAGGGCGGCTACATCGTCTGGGCCAACCAGAACCTCATCGACGGCGCCGCGCAGAACGTGCAGGGAATCGTGCCGAGCTCGTTCTTCAACCTCGGCGGCTGGAACTACCGGGACGTCTGGCTCGCGTGACGTAGACGGAGCCGGCTCGCCGCTGACCGAGCTCGCGGCCCGCCGCCCGACGCGCCGAGGCCGCCGCCGCGCGCACGCGTTCTCCGCTTCGTCGCTGCGACGCCTCGCGGCCGGGCGTCGCCACGCTCTTCGTCGTCTCGATGCTCATCTTCGTCGGCACCGAGGTGCTGCCGGGCGACGCGGCGAGCGCCGTGCTCGGCCGGACGGCGTCGCCGGAGCAGCTCGCCGAGATGCGGGCGGCGATGGGCCTCGACCGCCCGCGCCCCGAGCGCTACCTCGACTGGCTCGGCGGCCTCCTGACCGGCGATCTCGGCAACTCGGCGGCCGGCTACGCGGCGGGCGGCGAGGTCGCCGATCTGGGACGCAGATCCAGGGCGAAGATCGTCAACTCGCTTCGTCCTCGCCGCGATCACGGCGCTGCTCATGATCCCGCTCGCGCTCGTGCTCGGCGTCTTGGCGGCGCGTGCGGGCAGGGCGGCCGGCCGACCACGCGATCTCCATCGCCTCGCTCGCGGTCATCTCGCTGCCCGAGTTCATCATCGGCTCGCTCCTCATCCTGCGTCTTCTTCTCCTGGCTCGACGTGCTCCCGCCCGTCTCGCTCATCCCGCCGGGGACGAGCCCGCTGGCGGAGCCGGAGGCCCTCGTGCTCCCGGTGCTGACCCTCCTGGGCGCGTCGCTTGCCGCCTCGATCCGGATGGTGCGGGCCGGGATGCTCGAGGCGCTCAGCGCCGACTACGTCCAGATGGCGCGGCTGAACGGGTTCGGCGAGCGGATGGTCGTCGCGCCGCTACGCGCTCCGGAACGCGCTCGCGCCGAGCGTCCAGGTCTTCGCGCAGAACGTCCAGTACCTCGTCGGCGGCATCATCGTCACCGAGTACCTCTTCAACTACCCGGGCCTCGGCAAGGAGCTCGTGGACGCCGTCGCGATCCGCGACGTCCGCGAGGTGCAGTCGATCGCGCTGCTCATCGCCGCCTTCTACATCGCCGATCAACATCGTCGCCGACCTCCTCGTCGTCCTGCTCGTCCCGAAGCTGAGGACGCAGGCGTGAGCGACGCCGGCTGCGCTTCGTGCGGACGCCGACCGGGGCTCGGTCGGGCTCGTGCTGCTCGCGCTCGTGGTCGGCGTGGCGCTCTTCGGCCCGTTCTTCGCCCCGCACTCGCCCGACGAGCCGGTCGGCATCCCGTTCTCGGGCCCGCGCCGACGGACGCCGCTCGGCACCGACTTCCTCGGGCCGCGACGTCCTCTCCCGCGTCCTCTGGGGCGGGCGCAGCGTGCTCGCGCTCGCCGGGCTCGCCACGCTGCTCGCGTACGCCGGCGGGATCGCGATCGGGCTCGTCGCCGGCTACAGCCGCTCGCTCGCTCGACCCGGTCGCTCATGCGCGGCGGTCGACGTGATGCTCTCGTTCCCGGCGCTGCTCTTCCTGCTCGTCCTCGATCACCGGCGCCGGGCACGAGCAAGGCCGTGCTCGTGGTCGGCGTCGCGCTCGTCCAGACGCCGCTCGTCGCGCGCATCGTCCGCACGGCCACGCTCGAGCAGTCGGTGCGCGGCTTCGTCGAGGCGGCCGTCGCCCGCGGCGAGCGCACGTCCGCGATCCTGCGCCGCGAGATCCTGCCGAACATCGCCGGCCCGATCGCGGCCGACGTCGGCCTCCGCTTCACGTACTCGATCATCCTCGTCGCCTCGGTCAACTTCCTCGGGCTCGGGCCTGCAGCCGCCCGGCCGCCGACTGGGCGCTGATCATCAGCGAGAACCGCGGCGGGCTCGACCTCAACCCGTACGTCATCCTCGTGCCGGCGGCGCTGATCGCCCTGCTCACGATCTCCGTCAACCTCGTCGGCGACGCGATCGCGCGCAGCCTCGGGCGTCTCGACCGCCGCGCCGGAGGCTGGTGCGGTGACGGCGCCGCGTCCTTCGGGTCGAGGGCCTCCGCGTCGAGCTGGACTCGGGGGCGCCGATCGTCGAGGACGTGTGCGCTCGAGCTTCGCGCCGGCGAGGTGCTCGGCCTCGTCGGCGAGTCGGGCAGCGGCAAGACGACGACGGCGCTCGCGCTCCTCGGCTTCGCGCGGCCGGGCGCCGGATCGCGCACGGCGTCGGTCGAGGTCGGACGGCGAGCCGCTGACGGGCGCGGCGAGGCGAGCCGCGCGGCCGCTGCGCGGCCGGCTCGTCTCGTACGTCGCCGCAGGACCCGGGCTCGCGCTCAACCCGTCGCTGCGCGTCGGCGGCCTCGTCGGCGACATGGTGACGCACGCACGGACGGCACGGCGACGGCGGAGACGGTCGCGCGCCGCCCTCGCCGCGTCCACCTGCCCGTCCGACCGCGCCTTCGCGCGCCGCTACCCGCACCAGCTCTCGGGCGGGCAGCAGCAGCGCGTCGCGATCGCCACCGCGCTCGTCTGCGAGCCGCCGCTGGTCGTCCTCGACGAGCCGACGACCGGCCTCGACGTGGTCACGCAGGCGCGCATCCTCGAGGAGATCGACCGCCTCCGGCGCGAGCGCGGCGCTCGCGTCGTCTACGTCTCGCACGACCTCGCCGTCGTCGGCGTCGATCGCCGACCGCATCGCGGTCATGTACGCGGGCCGGAGTCGTCGAGGAGGGCCCGGCCGCGGCGCTCCTCGCCCGGCCGCGCCACCCGTACACGCGCGGGCTCGTCGGCTCCATCCCCGACCACGCGGCAGCCGCGGCGGCTCGCAGAGCATCCCGGGCGTCGCCGTGGGCGTCGGCGAGCGGCCCGGCGGGCTGCGCTTTCGCGCCGCGCTGCCCGCAGCGGACGGGCGACCGCTGCGCTGCGCGAGATGCCGCCGCTCGAGGACGTCGGCGGCGGCCGCCGGGTCCGCTGCTTCGAGTGGGCGCGCGACGCCGCCGCTCGACGTCGCGGAGCCGGCGACGCCGCTCCGGCCTCGAGGCCGGAGACGCCCCTGCTCGTCGGTCGAAGGCCTGCGCGCCGAGCTACGGCGGCCGCGACGACACGGTCGTGGCCGCCGCGACGTCTCCTTCTCGGTCGCGACCGCGGCGAGTGCCTCGCGCTCGTCGGGCGAGTCGGGGAGCGGCAAGACGACGATCGCGCGCTGCGTCGCCGGCCTCCATGAGCCCGCGGCCGGACGCGTCGCTCCTGGACGGCGCGCCGCTCGCCGCCGCGGGCCGCGCGCGCGCCCGCGAGAGGCGCGCCGCCGCATCCAGATCGTCTTCCAGAACCCGTACGACTCGCTCAACCCCCGCCATCGCGTCGCCGACGCGATCGCGCGCCCCGCACGCGTCCTGCGCGATCTCTCGGCCGCGCGAGGCCGCGGCCGAGGTTGCCGGGCTCCTCGAGCGCGTGCGGCTGCCCGGCCGATGTCGCAGACGCGCTATCCCGGGCGAGCTCTCCGGCGGCGAGCGCCAGCGCGTCGCGATCGCCCGCGCGCTCGCCGGCCGAGCCCGACCTGGTCGTCTGCGACGAGATCACGTCGGCGCTCGACGTCTCCGTCCAGGCCGCGGTGCTCGAGCTTCTCGCCGAGCTGCGCACCGAGCTCGGCCTCGCGCTCCTCTTCATCACGCACGATCTCGGCGTCGTCGCCTCGATCGGCCGACCGCGTGCTCGTCCTCGAAGACGGGGTCGTCTGCGACGACGGCCTCGTGCCGGCGCTCCTGCAACACCCGCGAGCACGAGTACACCCGCCGCCTCGTCGAGGCCGCTCCGCGCCTGCCACGGCTCACGGAGGTTGCATGAGGACTGACGTCGTAGTGGTCACGGGTGCCGCGTCTGGAATCGGGCGCGCGACCGCCGAGCGGCTGCTGCGCGACGGCCGCTCCGTCGTCGGCGTCGACCTCGACGGCGCTGCGCTCGAGGAGCTAGCCCGAACGAGCGCGGATGCGTTCGGCTTCGTGACCGGCGACGTCGTCGAGCGCGGGACGCACGAGCGGGCGGCGGACGCTGCGGAGGACCTCGGGCGGCTCCGCGGTTGGGTGAACGGCGCCGGCATCTGGGCGAAGACGCGCGCGCACGACTTCGTCGAGGAGGACCTCGACCGGGTGCTGGCGGTCAACCTGAAGGGAACGATCCTCGGCTGCTCGGTCGCCTGCGCGCGCCTGCTCGCCGGAGGCGAGGGCGGCGCGATCGTGAACGTCTCCTCGATCGAGGCCGTCGTCGCCTTTCCGGACGCGGTCGCCTACGAGGCCTCGAAGGGCGGCATCGACGCATTGACCCGCCAGGTCGCAGTCGACTACGGGCCGGCCGGGATCCGCTGCAACGGCGTGCGCCCCGGGGCGATCATGACCCCCCTCGCCGACGTCTACCTCGAGGCGTACGCGGAGGACCGGGAGGCGATGCTCCAGAGCTGGCGGGACCTCAGCCCCCTGGGGCTCGTCGGCGAGGCCGAGGACGTGGCTGCCGTGATTGCCTTCCTCCTCTCCGAGGACGCGCGCTTCGTTTCCGGCGAGCTCGTCAACGTCGATGCGGGCGCAACCGCGCGCTGCTTCCGGTACGAGCCGGCGCCGGATCTGGGAGGAGGCCGGTGAGCGTGCGCTCCGGCAACCGGGCGCCGCGGATGCGGCTTGTGGACGTGGCGCTCACGGCCGGCGTCTCGAAGTCGATCGCCTCGCGCGTGCTCAACGGCGACCCGGCGCTGCTCGTGCGGCCGGAGACGCGCGAGCGCGTGCTCCGCGCCGCCAGCGAGCTGGGTTACCGGCCGCATGCGGCCGCGCGCGGCCTCAAGCGCGCCGAGACCGGGGCTCTCGGGCTCCTCGTCCCGCCGCTCACGAACCCGGTCTACACGCGGATCATCCGGGGAGCCTTCGAGCGCGCGCTCGAGCGTGACTTCGTCGTCCTCCTCGTCGAGGACGTCGACCCGCTCCAGGCGGACCGGACGGCGAGCCGCCTGGTGCAGGCAGGCAGGATCGACGGCCTCATGATCGCCTCGGCGCGGCCCGGGCACCCGCTGCTCCGGTCGGTCCGCCGCGACCGCGTGCCGCACGTGTTCGTCAACAGAGGCGTCGCCAAGAGCGGGCGGAACGTCGTCATCGACGAGGCGAAGGCGAGCGCGGCCGCGCTGGCGCACCTTCTCCAGCTCGGCCACACCCGGATCGGACACGTCGCCGGGCCGCGCGGGCTCGACACCGCCAATCGCCGGACAAAAGGCTTCGTCGAGGCCGCGGCCGCGCACGGGCTGAGGATCGAGGTCTCCGAGGGCGATTTCGGGGAGAGCGGCGGCGCGACGGCTGCCCACGACCTGCTCGGCCGCCGGCCGGACCTGACCGCCCTCTACACGAGCACGCTCAGCCAAGCCGTCGGCGTCTACCACGCCGCCTGGGAGCTCGGGCTCGACGTCCCGGGGAAGCTCTCGCTCGTCGGCTACGACGAAATGCCGCTCGCGGAATACCTCCGTCCGCCGCTGACGACGGTGAGAACGCCGCTTGCCGAGCTGGGCGCTGCCGGCGTGGACGCCCTCGTCGATCAACTGCTCGGCGCCGAGCCGCGCGACGTGGTCGTCGGTGCCGACCCCGAGGTCGTCGTCAGGTCCTCGACCGGAGAAGCGCGATGAGCCGGATCACTGAGGTCGAGGCTATTCCGCTGCGCGCGCCGCGCGATCCGGGTGACCTCGACAGCTCGAGTGAGACGATCGTCGTCCGGCTGACCGACGAGGAGGGTCGTACCGGCATCGGCGAGGCCGACGCCCCTGCGCTGGCCGTCCGCGAGCTCGTCCTCATGGAGGACGCGCACGCCTGGAGCCGCGGCCTGCGTGGGCTGCTTCTGGGACGTGACCCGTTCGAGCGCGAGGCGCTCTGGCACGACCTTGCCGCAGCCACGATCTACCACGGCCGCCGCGGGCTCGGGGTGCACGCGCTCTCCGCGGTCGACGTGGCCGTGCACGACCTCGTCGGCAAGCAGCTCGGGCGGCCGGTGTACCAGCTCCTCGGCGGCGCCCGGCAGGAGCGGATCCGTCCCTACGCAACGCTCTGGCCCGGCGCCGTGGGCGAACGCACGCTCGGCCAGATGATGGATGCGATCGGCGCGCTCTGCGAGCACGCGCTCGCCGCCGGGTTCAGGGCAGTCAAGATGGAGGTCTTCTTCGGCGACCTCGCTAGCGACCGCGAGCTCGTCGAGTGCATCCGCGAAGGCCGCAAGCTCGTCGGCGACGAGGTCGCCTTCATGGTCGACTTCGGCTACCGCTGGAGCGACTGGCGCGACGCCCTGCGGGTGCTCGCGGCGATCGAGGAGTGCGACGTCTACTTCGCGGAGGCGACGCTCCGGCACGACGACCTCGCCGGTCACGCGAAGCTCGCACACGCTCGCCGATCAGGATCGGCGCGGCGGAGATGGCCGCAACCGCGGAGGAATGCCGCGAGTGGCTCGAGCACGGGCGGGTCGACGTCCTCCAGCCCGACGTGAGCCGGTGCGGCGGCCTCACCGAGCTGCGCCGGATCGCGGAGCTGGCGGCCTGGGCGGGCGCGATCGTCGTCCCGCATCACTGGAAGACCGGCATCACCGCGGCGGCCGCTGCGCACTTCCAGGCCGCGACCCCGAACGTTCCCTACATCGAGCTGCTCTCGCCGGCCGTCTTCGACTCTCCCTTGCGCGCCGAGCTGACGCGGCCGGAGCCGGAGCTCGAAGAGGGGACGTTCCCGCTTCCCACCGCTCCCGGCCTCGGGATCGAGCTCGACGAGGAGGCCGTGGAGCGCTACGCGGTGCCGGGATGAGCGTCGCGCGCCTCCGGCTCGCTCCCGTGGGGGAAACCATGTTTCCCCCACGTGCCCCCTTCTTTGAGACAGTGAGGGAACCTCCCGGTTCCCTCACACACCCTCCCCGCGCTCATGGGCCGGTGAGCCCATGAGCGGGCAGCTGGCCGGGCGGCGGGCGCTCGTGACCGGGGCCACCGGCGGTCTCGGCAGGGCGGTCGCGCTCGCCTTCTCGCGGGAGAGCGCCCGCCTCGCGCTCCTCGCGCGCGATCGAGAGCGCCTCGCTGCCCTGCGGACCGAGCTCGGCGAGGAGGCGACCATTGTGGCGGCTGACGTCGGCAGCTGGAGCGAGGTCGAGCGTGCGGTGGGGGAGGCTGCGGCAGCGCTCGGCGGTCTCGACGCAGTAGTGAACGCAGCCGCGATCGATACGTCCTGGAGGCCCGTCGGCGAGCTTCCGGTCGAGGAGTGGGACCTGGCGATGGCTATCAACCTCTCGGGGACGTTCTACGTCTGCCGGGCCGCGTTGCCCCACCTCGAGGAGGGGAGCTCGATCGTCAACTTCACCTCGGTCGCGGGCGTCCGCGCGTGGGCCGAGGATGCCGCGTACAACGCCTCGAAGGCCGGCGTGGAGCTCCTGACCCGCACGATCGCCGTCGAGTATGGCCCGCGCGGCGTGCGGGCGAATTGCGTCGCTCCGGGCGTGATCGACGCGGGCATGACCGATCTGGTAGTCGACGACGGCGAGCGTCAGGAGCTCGTCGCGAAGCACCCGCTCGGGCGGCTCGGCCTGGCAGAAGAGGTCGCGGACGCCGTCGTATGGCTCGCCTCGGACCGCTCCTCTTTCACGACCGGGACCACCTTGACCGTCGACGGGGGCTTCCTTGCCTGACATGCGGGCCCTCGTCTGGCACGGAGATGACCGCCTCGAAGTCGAGTCGGTGCCCGAGCCGGAGCCCGGCGAGGGGGAGGTCCTGCTCGAGGTCGAGCTCGCCGGGATCTGCGGCTCCGACCTCCACGCCTACCGCGGCCACCCCGGCCCCCGTATCCCGCCGCTCGTCCTCGGCCACGAAGCGGTGGGGAGCGTCGAGGGTCGCGAGGGGCGGTTCGTCGTCTTCCCGCTGGTCGTCTGCGGAGCCTGCCGCGCCTGCCGCCGCGGAGAGGAGAACCTGTGCGAGCGGCGCGGACTTCTCGGCCTCGATCGCCAGGGCGTCTTCGCCGAGCGCGTTCCGGTGCGCGCGGACGCGCTCGTCCCCGTGCCGGGCGAACTCGACCCGTACGTTGCGGTGCTCGTCGAGCCTCTGGCGACGTCGCTCTCCGCGCTCCGGCTCGATGGCGTCGAGGCGGGCCACGACCTCCTCGTCGTCGGCGGCGGCCCGATCGGGGCCCTCGCCGTCTACGCGGCCGTTGCGCGGGGAGCCCACGTCACCTGCGCGGAGCCGGTTGACGAGCGGCGCACCCTCGCCGAGCGGCTCGGCGCCGCGATTGTCCTCGCCGACGCAGCCGACGCACCCCCCGGCGCGGCGGACGTCGCCGTCGACGCCGTCGGGATCGAGGCCACCTGGCGGGCAGCCGTGGAGGGCGTCCGTTCGGGGGGCAGGGTCGCTCTCGTCGGCCTCGGGCAGGCGGAGGGCTCTATGCCGGCCGGCGACCTCGTTCGGCGTGGCGTCACCGTGCGCGGCCACTACGCGTACACGCGCCGTGACTTCGAGGATTCCCTCACGCTCCTCGCGGCCTCCCCGCCGCCGGTCGACTGGGTCACCGTCCTTGACCTCGCCGACGGCGCCGAGGGGTTCAGAGTCCTGGTCGAGGAGCCGTCTGCCGCCACGAAGGTCCTCCTGACGCCGTCGTGACCCCGAGGCAGGAGCGGGCGCTGGCCGTCGCGCGCAGTCTCGGCGCCGACGGCGTGCTCGCGGCGGATGCGGCCACCGTTACCTGGATCACCGGCCTCGAGGTCGACGTGGAGAGCGGCCCGAGCCCGTTCGCGCTCCCGCCGCTCGCGGTGCTTACGGCCGACGGCCCGCCGATCGTGGTGGCGAGCGCGGACGAGGCCGATGCCGTCCGGGCAGCCGGCTGTCTTCACGAGGCCTCGGAAGGCTTCACCACCGGCCCGCTCGACCCGGTCGGGGGCGCTGCTCGCGCGCTCGCGGCGGCGGCCGGCGGCCGCCGGCTCGCTGCCGAGCTCGGCACGCTGCCGGCAGGGCTCGCGGGCGGGCTCTCCCTCGTGGACGCGACGGGGGCGTTCCGAGCCGCCCGCGCCGTCAAGGATCCGGACGAGATCGAGCGGCTCCGCGCCGCCCTCGCGCTCTGCGACGTCGGCCAGCGGGAGGCACGGGCCCGGGCCGAGCCCGGGATGACCGAGATCGAGCTCTGGGGCATCGTCCGCGCGGCGGTCGAGCGGGCAGCCGGGGAGCGCACGCCGATGCTCGCCGACCTGGCGAGCGGCGAGCGCACCGGCGAGACCGGCGGCCCGCCTGGCGAGCGCGCGCTCGCGGAGCGAGAGCCCGTTCTCTGCGACCTCGTCCCCCGGCGACGCGGCTACTGGGGCGACTCGTGCGCCACCTTCGCGCTCGGACCGCCGGCGCGGACGGCGCGCGCGAAGCACGCCCGCGCGCGCGACGCGCTCGCGCGAGGACTGGAAGCGATCCGCCCGGGCCTGCGCGCGAACGCGCTCGACGGGCTGGTGCGAGGCGACCTCCAGTATCCGCACCACAGCGGCCACGGCCTCGGCGCCTCCTGGCACGAGGAGCCGCGGATCGTTCCCGGAAACCCGATGGTGCTCGAGGCCGGGATGGTCGTCGCCTTGGAGCCGGGCGTCTACGAAGCCGGCGAGGGCGTCCGGGTCGAACAGGTCGTGCTCGTGACCGACGAGGGCTGCGAGCTCCTCTCCGGCCACGCCGTCGACCTCTAACCGCCGGAATGGGCGAGGCCGCGAACGGAGCGGCGCAGGAGTCGAACCTACCCACCGACGGGCTACCCCGGCTCACCGGTTTTGAAGACCGGCTGGGCCACCGGGCCCGGGCCGCTCCGAGGCTAACCTAGCCGGTCCCCGTCGAGGGCGGCGGCAGGCCGTCCCGCGCCACGCCGGCGAGGAGCGAGTTCGTCGTCTACCCGACCGACCTGATCCACCGAGCGTCGGCGTAGCGGGCGCCTGCCACGTCCTCGACCTCTAGCCGGCAGTCGAACGCGGGCCAGTTCTTCTTCGCGCACGGCTTCGGCCGGCTCGTGTTGCAGTGGGATTCTCCCAAACATCAAAGCGCCTGGATCTGCGCGGCGGCTGCGGCCCAGGCCTCGGATCGCGGGTCGATCAACTCGAAATGGCCGACGCCGTGCAGCTCGAGGAGTTCACAGCGGTCGCCGGCAGCGCGCGCGGCCTCGGCGTAGCGGCGCGACTGCATAACGGGCACCCGGTCGTCGGCGTCGCCGTGGACGAGCAGTTGCCGGACGCTCGTCGGGAGCCGCGCCATCGGGTTCGCCAGCCGGTAGGCGTCCTGCCGCTCCTCCGGCGACCCGCCCGCGAACTCGATCGCGGCATTGTCCCCGAGGCCGGCGCGGGCCGCCCCGACGAGATCGCAGACCCCAGCAAGCGAGACGGCGGCCCTGACGTGGCCGGTCCCGGCGAGCCAGAGCGCCAAGTGCCCGCCGGCGGAATGGCCAATGGCGATCGACGCCGGAGCGAGCGCCGCCGCCGCCGTGACGTCGTCGAGCGTAGCCGGGATGCCTCCGCCTGCGCCGACGCGCCGGTACTCGATGTTCCACGTCTCGTACCCTCGCCGAGCGAGGTCGATGGCAAGCGCCGCGCTGTTTGCCCGTGTGAAGCGAGCCCTCCAGAAACCGCCATGGACTACCAGCGCCGTTCCACGTGGCTCGCCCTCGGGCGCGTACAGATCGGCCGCCTGCTCGGAATCGGGTCCCGTAGCGATGCGTCTCGGCAATCATTCCCGACTCCTCCACCAAGTCACCCAACTCGGCGAGAAACCCATCGACGTCGAAAGCGGCCACGTCGGCGCGGAGGATAGGCTTTTCCGGTTTTGAAGACCGGCTGGGCCACCGGGCCCGGGCCGCTCCGCTCGGAACCGTAGCTGCGCTCGGCCGCGCACGGGCCTTGCGGCGCTCAGCTTTCGGCGAGCTGCGCCCGGCGCTCGCGCTCCTCCTCGGTCGGCTCCTCGAGCGCGAACGATCCGTACCGGATGTCGCCCTCTCGCTTGTACGTCGCCATGACGACGCCGGTCGAGGACGTGGACGACGAGGTAAGCGCTAAGCCGGCGGGTACGGTGCCGTTGCCGAAGATCCGCTTTCCGGCGCCGAGCACTACCGGGAAGATCATGAGGTTGAACTGGTCGACGAGGTCGTGCTCGAGCAGCGTCTGGATCAGGTCGGAGCTGCCGTGCACCTGGATCTCGGGCCCTTCCTCTTGCTTGAGCTTCGCGACCGCCTCGGCGACGTCGCCTTCGAGAAGGGTCGAGTTGTTCCACTCGACCGTGTCCAGCGTCCTCGAGGCCACGTACTTGCGAGCGCTGTTCAGCTGCTCGGCGCCAGGCTGGTCAGGGACGTGCGGCCAATGGGCCGCGAAGATCTCGTAGGTCTTCCGCCCGAGGAGAAGGTCGAAGGGCGCGCCCATCACCTCTCCCATCCTCGCTCCCATGGCCTCGTCCCAGTAGCCCGCCGACCAGCCACCGTGGGTGAAGCCTCCGGTCGGATCCTCCTCCGGGCCTCCAGGCGCCTGCATCACGCCGTCCAGGGTCACGAACGTGTTGACGACGAGGGATCTCATGTCGTCTCCTCTCGGTCTCGACGATTTCTCTACCGACCGGCCGGAGCACCGGAACTCATCGCGGAGAACTAGCCCGCCCTTGCCTTGCGGCGGAGCACTCGCTCGTCGCCGACCCGGCGCGTGAGGCCGTCGGCGTCGAAGCGCTCGAGCAGGAGCTGGGCGGGCTTGCGGCCCGTGCCCAGGAGGTCGCGGAAGCGGGCGAGGGTGATCGAGCCGGCCGCCTCGCATTCCTCGACGAGCAGGCGCCGGGCCTCGTCGTAGGCCGCGCGGCCGACGGCGAGCCCGTCGCCGAGCCGGACGAGCCGACCCGCCTCTTCGAGGAAGCGCGCGAGCTCCGCGTCCTCCACCTTCACCGGCGTCGAGCCGGCCTCCTCGAGGTCGTCCTCGAGCCGGTCGGCGGCCTCTGCCCGGTCGCCCAGCTGCGCGGTTGCCCCGGGCGCGTAGGCCTTGGCGCCGCGGCGCTCGATCGGGAGGAGCGGGAGCAACGGCTGTCGCCCACGGGCGCTGCGGCAAGAGCTCGGCCACAGGGATTCCCGGGTCGAGCGGGGATGCGGTCGCCCGTTGGTCGAGCGCGCGGACGACGCCGTAGCGAAGCTCCTCCAGCTGCTCCTCCGTCAGATACCACTCGCCGGCCCGGACTGCCGCCGCCAGCCCCGCGTCCAGCTCGTCAGGTGCGAGCAGTGCCCGGTGCGCCAGCTCTTCCCGGCGCAGCGGCTCCCCTGCCGCCGAGAGCGACGCCAGCACGATCGAGGCCGGGTCGCCGCGTTCGAGGAGCTCCAACCGCTCCGCGGAGGGGCGCCGTGGGGGCGCCGGGTCGAGAACCGCGCCGCCCCCGAGAGTCGTTCCTTCGCGAAGCACGAGCCGGTCTCCTCGCGCGGCGACTACGGGGGCGCTGAGGCGAAGCTGAGCGTGACGCTCGTCGATGCGGACCACGCGGGCCAGATGCTCGGCGGTCCCGTGGTGGACGTGCAGGCGCGCGCCGTCGGCGATCTCCACCAGCGACTCCAGCGTGACATCGAGCCGGTAGCTGAGCGGATAGGCATCCGGCTCTACCAGCGCGTCGCCACGCCGCAGGTCTCCCCGCTCCACCCCAGGGAGCGCAACCGCGACCCGCTGGCCTGCCTCGGCCCGCTCGACCGGCCGGTCGTGCACCTGCACGCTCCGCACGCGCACGTCGAGGCCGGCCGGCTCCGCCCGGAGGACGTCGCCTTCGCCGACGGAGCCCGACCACAGGGTGCCCGTGACCACGGTCCCGATCCCGTGCAGCGTGAAGACGCGGTCGATGAAGTGGCGCGTGGGCTGCGTCGCGGGCCGCGACTCGACCCGGTCGGCCGCGTCCGCGAGCGCCGCACGGAGCTCGTCGAGGCCTTCGCCGGTGCGCGCGCTCGCGGCCACGACGGCCGCGGCGGGGACGAGCTCGCGAGCCTCCATGAGGGCCAGCTCGCGCGACTCCTCGTCCACGGCATCGACCTTCGTGACCGCGACGACCCCGTGCTCGATCCCGAGGAGCCGGAGAATCGCGAGGTGCTCGTGCGTCTGCTGCCGAGCACCCTCGCCGGCGTCGATCACCAGGAGGAAGAGGTCGATTCCGGTAGCCCCGGCGACCATGTTGCGAACGAACCGCTCGTGGCCGGGCACGTCGACGAGCGAGAGCCGGCGCCCGTCCGCCAGCTGGAGCGGCGCGTAGCCGAGGTCGATGGAGATCCCGCGTTTCTGCTCCTCGGGAAGGCGGTCGGTGTCCTTGCCCGTCAGGGCGCGGACGAGCCAGGTCTTGCCGTGGTCGATATGGCCGGCGGTTCCGACGGTCAGCGGCATCGCGCCTCGATCAGCCCATCCTCGAGGGTGACCGGCTCGAAGCCCCCGGCGGCGAGCAGCGCGCGCCACTGCGCCTCGTCGCGCTCTCGCCCGGCGAAGAGCGCCAGCATGAGCAGGTCGAGCCACTTCGCGCCGTGCGGCTCGTTCCCGTCCGGCAGAACCGTCTCGAGCACGAGCAGCCTCGCGTCGGCGCGCGCGTGCGTGCGGATCGTCTCGAGGATGCGCGCCGCGGCCTCGTCGTCCCAATCGTGCAGGATCGTCGCGAGTATGTAGACGTCGCCCTCGGGGACGTACTCGAAGAAGCTGCCCGCTACGAAGGAGCAGCGCTCTCCCAGGCTCACCTCGTCGCGTGTCGTCTCGGGGAGGTCGAAGACGATGCCGCGGAGCTTCGGGTGCCGCTCGAGAAGCCCGACGAGCAGGGATCCGTTGCCGCCGCCGACGTCGACGACGGTCTCGTCACCCCGCCAGTCGATCGCAGCCAGTCGCTCCACGCGCCGTTCCTTTCCCTGCTCCATCGCTCGGTCGAACGCGGCGCGCTCCTCCGGGTGCTCAGCGAGCCAGGGCCAGAAGCCGCTGCCGAACACCTGAGGGAAGGACGCTTGCCCGGACGGATCGAGCGCGCCGGCAGCCCGGAGCCACACTCCGCCGAAGAGATGCGCGAAGGAACCCCAACCGCTCTGCAAGAGCTCGGAGGCTTCGGTGTTCCGGAAGACACCCGGCTCCAACTCTTCGAAGATCCCCTCGGGGGCGAGCGCGCGCAAGATCCGCCGGAGCGTGTCTTCGTCGGCGCCGACCTCCGGCGCGAGGTCTGTAACCGAGCGGGGGCCGTCGGCCAGCGCCTCCGCCACCCTGAGGTCGGCGGCAAGCGCGAGCGCCCGCGCCCCCAGCGCGCCGCGCAGAAGCTCCCAGAGTCGGTCCTCCGCCGCGGGGGCGGTCATCCGCGAGCCGTGCGGACCGCGGCGGCCACCTCGTCGACTTCAGCGTCGGTAAGCGTGCGGCAGTCGAGTAGGAACCTCCCGTCCCGCACGATCCCGATCACGGCCGGCTCGCCGCGGCGAAGCGGCTCGGCCAGCTCGAGCGGGAGCGCGCACGCGTAGCTCGCGATCTCCGTGACCGGGAGCGAGCCACCGCCGGGACGCGCCGTCGTCTCCTCCACGGCCCCGCCGGTGAGCTCGGCGAGCCGCTCGGCACGGGCACGTACCGCTTCGACCGGCTCCGCGAGCATGCGCTGGACGGGGATCCGTCCAGCGGCGCCGGAGCGGTACAGCGCCAACGTGCCCTCCAGGGCCGCCAAGGTGAGCTTGTCGGGCCGAAGCGCGCGCTGGAGGGGGTGGCGGCGCATGCGTTCGATCAGATCGGCGCGACCGACGGCGATGCCGGCCTGGGGGCCGCCGAGAAGCTTGTCGCCCGAGAACGTGACAACGTGAGCCCCCGCCTCGACGCTCGCCGCGACGGTGGGCTCGTCCCCGGCCTCCACGAGCGCGCCCGAGCCGAGGTCCTCGACCAGTGCCAGCCCGCGACGGTCGGCCAGTCGCGCCAGGTCCCGCGCGCGCGGTTGCTCCGTGAAGCCGACGAGGCGGAAGTTCGACTGGTGGACGCGTAGGAGCGCGGCCGTGCGGTCGCCGACGGCTTGCTCGTAGTCCGCGAGCCTCGTCCGGTTGGTCGTGCCCACCTCGATGAGAATCGCTCCCGAGCGCGCGAGCACGTCGGGGATCCTGAAGCCGTCGCCGATCTCGATCAGCTCCCCGCGGGAGACGATCACCTCGCGTCCTTCGGCCAGCGCGGCGAGGGCAAGGAGGACGGCGGCGGCGTTGTTGTTGACGACGAGGGCGGCCTCCGCGCCGGTCAGCTCGCGCAGGAGCGCGGCGACGTGATCCTGGCGCGAGCCGCGGCTCCCCGCCTCGACGTCGTACTCGAGGTTCGAGTAGCCGGCAGCGATCTCGTGCACCCGCTCGAGCGCAGCCTCGGGCAGGGGCGCGCGTCCGAGGTTCGTGTGGACGACGACCCCGGTGGCGTTGAGGACGCGGCGCAGGCGCGGTCGCAAGCGCGCCTCGAGCTCGTCGGCCGTGCGGGCAACGAGATCCCCGGCCGGGAAGCCGGCCTTCACGTCCTCGCGCGCACGCTCGAGCGCCGCGCGCACTGCGGCGACCACGAGCGGCCGCCCGTGCCGCTCGACGAGCGCCTCGAGCTCCCGGCTACCTGCGAGCTCGTCGACCGAGGGCAGCTCCCTCAAGGGATTCGATGGGGCCACGAACGCGAATGATAGAGACGTGTTTCGCGAGCCCACCTCGTCCTCGATCCGGAGTAGACTCCCGCCGCGATGAACCCGCAGGCGGCGACTCTCAGGCTCGCGGTCTTCCCCCGCTCGGGCCTCCTCGTCGACGTCCTGCTGGTCGTCGCCGGCGCGGGCCTCGTCGCGCTCGCAGCCCAGATCGAGATCCCGCTCGGCTTCACGCCGGTTCCGATCTCAGGGCAAACCTTCGCGGTCCTGCTCGTGGGCGCCTCGCTCGGGCCGTTGCTCGGCGCCTCGAGCCTGCTCCTGTACTTCTTCGTGGGGCTCGTCGGCGCCCCGGTCTATTCGGGCGGGGACAGCGGCTGGGAGATCGTCAAGGGCGCGACGGGCGGCTACCTCGTCGGCTTCATCCTCGCTGCGGCGCTGACCGGCTGGCTCGCGCAACGCCGGTGGGACCGCCGCTTCAACTCGGCAGTCGCCGCGATGCTCTCCGGGAGCGTCGTCATCTACCTCTTCGGCCTCCCTGGCTTGCCCACAGCGCGAACCTGGATCTGGAGGGAACGCTCGAGGCAGGCCTCTACCCGTTCGTCATCGGCGACCTCATCAAGCTCTACCTGGCCGGGATGCTGCTCCCCGGCGCGTGGCGGCTCGTCAAGAACCTCAGGGGATAGTTCTAGGCGCGGGCGTCGTCTCGGGCCGCGCCAACGCGCCGCTCGTAGGCGGAGACGACTAGGCGGACCGCCTCTCCAGCGTCGTCGGTGACCTGGACGTTGTCCCAGTCCTCCGGCGAGATCATCCGGTCGAGGAGCAGCGGGTCGCGGATCCAGTCGAGGAGGCCCTGCCAGTACTCCGAGTCGAAGAGGACAACGGGGAAGTCGAGGATCTTGCCCGTCTGGATCAGGGTCATCGCCTCGAAGAACTCGTCGAGGGTGCCGAAGCCGCCGGGGAAGATGACGAATCCCTCCGCGGCCTTCACGAACATCGTCTTCCGCACGTAGAAGTGCTCGAAGACGACGTCGACGTCCAGGTACGGGTTCGACTCCTGCTCGTGCGGGAGGACGATGTTGAAGCCGACCGAGAGGCCGCCGCCCTCTCTGGCACCGCGGTTCGCCGCCTCCATCACTCCGGGGCCGCCGCCCGTCACGACCGTGAAGCCCGCCTCACCGAAGCGCCTTCCGACCTCGCGGGCCTCTCGGTAGGCGCGGTGGCTCTCGTCGACGCGGGCCGAGCCGAAGATCGTCACCGCCGGCTTGGGGAGCTCGGCCACCGTCCTCGAAGCCGGGAGGAACTCGTCCCCGATCCGGCGGGCGTGCAGGAGCTCCTCGCCCTCCGTGCTCTCCAGGATCAGCCGGTCGTCGTCTCCGTGGACGCCATCAGAATGTGCGCTCGAGGTGGGTCGCGCTCATGGCGAAGGCGAGCACCGCCGCCAGGCCGACGTAGGTGACGCCGACGACGGCGCGCTGCCACGACTCGATCGCGTAGTACTCAGCCACTCCCGGCTCGTCCCGGTCGCGCCAGCGGCGCCAGACCTCCATGCCGCCGATCACGAGCACGAGGATGAGGATGAAGTTCGGGTAGAGGATGGTCAGCACGAGCAGAAGGACGAGCCCACGGCCCACAGAGCCGGGTGGAGAGCGGCGACCGCGCGCCCGCCGTCGAGCGGCGAGAGCGGGATCAGGTTGAAGAGGTTGAGGAAGAAGCCGGTGAAGGCGAGCGCGACGAGGAGCTCCGAGTCGAGCGCCTCGCCGGCGGCCCAGAGGCCGAAGGCGGCCAGGCTCCCGACGATCGGGCCGGCGAGCGCGACCTGCGCCTCCTTCCAGACGTTGTGCGGCATCTGCTTCATGCCGACGACCGCGCCGAGGAAGGGGATGAAGAGCGGAGCGGAGGCCGGGATGCCCTGCCGTCGCAGCTCGAGCACGTGCCCGAGCTCGTGGATCAGGAGCAGGAAGACGAAGCCGACCGCGAAGCGCCAGCCCCAGATCCAGGCATAGGCGGCGATCGAGACGAGCATCGACGCCGACGTGGCGAAGATCTTGAGCTTGAAGAGCGCCAGGATCGCCGTCTTGAACTTGAAGATGAGGAAACCGACCGCCGCGATCGGCGCCCAGAGCTTCCGGAGGAGATCGCCCAGCGCTCCGCGCGGGTGGATCGGCTCGTAGTCGCGGGAGGCATGCTCTAGCGCTGGATCTGCCTCGTATCCACGGGTTTCGGGCTCCTGCTGAGGCGTGAGGCTGCTCACCGACTCATCGTAGCCGTGCCGGCTGGGCCCTCCGGAGGGCTGAACTCGCGGCCGCCGGCTTCAGCGAGCCGCGGCCGATCCACTCCTCGCCGCCCTCGTAGACCTCCTTCTTCCACAGAGGGACGTCGACCTTGAGCGTGTCGATCGCCTCCTTGCAGGCGGCGAGGGCGTGCTCGCGGTGCGGGGCGGAGACGGCGATGGCGACGCTGGTCTCGCCGATCCCGACCCGGCCGATGCGGTGGATCATTGCCACCTTGCAGAGGTCGTACTGGCCTCTGAGGTTCTCGGCGATCTCGGCCATGACGTTCTCGGCCATGCCCTCGTAGGCCTCGTATTCGAGGTGGAGGACCGTGCGGCCGCGGGAGTGGACCGCGGGTCGTCCCCAGGAAGGTGGCGATCGCGCCCGCGCTTTCGTCGGCGACCTCCGCGATGACCGCGTCGAGGTCGATCGGATCGGCGGTCAGCTTGAAGTCGCCGCCCGAGACCGGCGGGATCAACGCCACCTCGTCGCCGTCGGCGAGCAGCCGGTCGCCGGAGGCGTAGTCCTTGTTGACGGCGTAGAGGAGGCCGTCGGGCTCCTTGCCGAGGCCGAGCGGGGCCCAGACGTCGGCGAGCCGTGAGCCGGTGGGCAGTTCGAGCACACGCTCGCCCGCGCCCGCTCGTTCGCGCAGTCCGGCGAAAAGCCTCACGGTGACTCGCATGGCCGTTAGCCTAGTGCCATGGCTACGGCCGAGGATCGTCGCGAGACCGACTCGGGCATCGAGGTCAAGCCGGTCTATACGGAGCAGGACGTCGAAGGTGTCGAGGCTCGGGCTTCCCGGGGCGTTCCCCTTCACCCGGGGGCCCTACAAGGACATGTACCGCGGCCGTCCGTGGACGATCCGGCAGTACGCGGGCTTCGCCACGGCCGAGGAGACGAACGAGCGCTTCCGCTACCTGCTCGAGCAGGGCCAGACCGGGCTCTCGGTCGCGTTCGACCTGCCCACGCAGCTGGGCTACGACTCCGACGACCCGCGCGCCGCCGGCGAAGTCGGGCGCACGGGCGTGGCGATCGACTCGCTCGCCGACATGGATGTCCTTCTCGAGGGCATCCCGCTCGGCGAGGTCTCGACGTCGATGACGATCAACGCACCTGCCGCCCTGCTGCTTCTTCTCTACGAGCTGGTCGGGGAGAGGCAGGGCGTGAGCGGCGAACGGCTTCGCGGCACCGTCCAGAACGACATCCTCAAGGAGTACGTGGCGCGCGGGAACTACATCTTCCCGCCGCGGCCCTCCATGCGGCTGACAACCGACCTGTTCGCGTACTGCCACGAGCGGCTGCCGCGCTGGAACACGATCTCGATCTCCGGCTACCACATCCGCGAGGCGGGCTCGACGGCGGTCCAGGAGCTCGCCTTCACACTCGCCCACGGGATCGCCTACGGGGAGGCGGCCGTGGCGGCGGGGCTCTCACCTGACGAGTTCGGGGAGCGCCTGTCCTTCTTCTTCAACGCACATAACCACTTCTTCCAGGAGGTAGCGAAGTTCCGGGCGGCGCGCACCCTGTGGGCGCGGATCATGCGGGACCGCTTCGGCGCCACGAACCCGAGGGCGCAGGCGCTCCGCTTCCACGCGCAGACGGGCGGCTCGACGTTGACGGCGCAGCAGCCCGAAAACAACGTCGCCCGCGTGACCGTGCAGGCGCTCTCGGCGGTCTGCGGCGGTGCGCAGTCGATCCACACGAACGCCTATGACGAGGCGCTCGCGCTTCCTACCGAGCGGAGCGCACGCATCGCGCTTCGCACGCAGCAGATTCTCCAGCACGAGGCCGGCGGGACGGATACCGCCGACCCGCTGGCCGGCTCCTACTTCGTCGAGTCGCTGACCACCGAGCTGGAGGAGCGCGCCTGGGAGCTGATCGAGCGGATCGACGAGCTCGGCGGCGCCGTCGCGGCCGTCGAGCAGGGCTTCCAGCAACGGGAGATCGAGGAGGCCGCGTACGCCTTCGAGCAGCAAGTCGAGGCGGGCGAGCGGGTCGTCGTCGGCGTCAACCGCTTCGCCGAAAGCGACGACGAGGAGATTGAGCTCCACCGCCTCGACCCGGCGGCGGAGCGGCGGCAGATCGAACGGACGGAGCGGGTGCGTGCCGAGCGGGACGCCGAGGCCGTGGCGGCGGCGCTCGGTCGAGTGCGGGAGGCGGCACGGGGTGACGCGAACCTGCTCGTCCCCATGCGGGAGGCGCTGGCCGCGCACGCCACCGTCGGGGAGGTGTGCAACACGCTGCGCGACGAGTTCGGCACGTATGACGCCCACCTCGCGCCGTGAGGCTCGAGGACGCTGCGATCGCGCTGCGGCCGCTCGAGGACGACGATGCGCCGGCGCTGGCCGCTGCCATCGGCAGCGACCCTGACCTCGAGCGCTGGACGCGCATCCCGTTCCCGTACACGGAGGAGGATGCGCGCGAGTTCATCGCCGCGACCGAGGAGACGGCGTTCGCCATTCGCGACCGCACGAGCGGGGAGCTCCTCGGCGGCATCGGCGCACGCGTCTGCGAGATGGCGATCGTCGAGATCGGCTACTGGGTCAAGGCCGACGCGCGGGGACGCGGAGTGGCGACTCGGGCCCTCGCCTTGGTCGCGCGCTTCGCGTTCGACGAGCTCGGCGCCGGCCGCGTCCAGCTGACGACCGAGCCTGACAACCTGGCGTCGCAGCGTGTTGCGGAGAAGGCTGGCTTCACCCGCGAGGCGTCCTTCGCTCGTTCCTGGACTTCAAGGGCGGGCGCCGGGACGCGTCATGTTCGCTCTGCTTCGCGAGGACGTCGAGTAGACCTACAGGCGGTTCGTCACGCGGGAAAACCATGTTCGCCGACGAGCCGCGTGAACCCCGCCCTGGCGAGGCGGTCGTGCTGCCGGAGCCCGTCCGAGGTCTTCAGGAAGAGAGTCAGCTCGTCGTGCTCCTGAAGGAGCCTCCCGGGCCCAATCGGCTGCACCAGGCGGCCGCCCATGGCAAGCTGCTCCACGAGCGGCGGCGGCACTTCTGAAAACGCTCCGAGACGACGATCGCATCGAACGGGGCGGACGCCGAGAGCCCCAGCGAGCCGTCGCCCGTGACGAGCTGGACGTTGTCGGCTCCGTGCCGGTCGAGGTTCTCGCGCGCCCGCTCGGCAAGGTCTGACCACTGCTCCACGGCGAGACCTCTCGAGTCAGCCGCCCTAGGAGCGCCGACTGAAAGCCGAAGCCTGCGCCCACCTCGAGGACGCGCGCCGACCCGCCGAGCGCGAGCGCCTCGCAGCGCCTTCGCGATCAGGTTGGCCGGCTCGTCACCTGGCCGCGCGAGCGGAATGGGAAGGTCGTAGTACGCGCGGTCGACGGTAGTCTCGGGGACGAAGCCAGCGCGTGGCACGGCCCGGAACGCCGCAAGCACCCGTTCGTCTTCGATGCCTCGTCGGCGTATCGTCTCGACGAGATCGTTCTGGGTCGGCGTAAAGGGCACGGACAGCGATCCGATCTGGCGCGTCCGGTCGAGCATACCGTCCGAGGCCAGCTGTGACCTTCGCCACTTGTCTAGTGGGCCCCCGAGGATTCTCGCGTTGAGGTAGGAGAGCTCCAATGCCGAAGCGCGGAGACGGTGGCCTTATCAAGGTTAACCTGGACGAACGTGAGGGGGTTCTCAGGATCGATCTCGGAGGCGGCTCCGAGGTTCGCGGGGCCGCTTTCCCGCCTGGTGACATCGTCCTCATCAACCTCGCGGCGGGATTCGAGATTTCCGGCGACCAGGCCGCATCGTGGGACGACTTCGTCGGCTTCGTCCTCGAAGGGGAGATCACGTTCCAATTCTCGGACCGCACCGAGACGGTGGTGGCGAACGAGGCGTTCTGGGTCGACCCTCCGGGAGGAGTCTCGTCGTCGGGTGCCAAGATCGTCGGAACGCGTGCCAAGACACCCGGAGGCTAGCCGGCAGCCGGCGAAGGCCGGTTGAGGGACAGGACGGATGAGCGGCGCGAGCCCGTGCCGGCAGTGCGGCGCCGCGAATCCGGTCGAGTCTCGCTTCTGCGGCCGATGCGGCGCTTCACTCGAAGCGCCGCCGAGCGTTGCGGAGGAGCGCAAGGTCGTCACCGTCCTCTTCGCCGACCTCGTGAACTTCACCAGCCGGGCCGAGGCGCTCGACCCCGAGGACATCCGAGCGGTCGTAGCGCCGTACTATGCTCGCGTCCGGCGCGAGCTCGAGCGCTTTGGGGCGACCGTCGAGAAGTTCATCGGCGACGCCGTCGTGGCCGTCTTCGGCGCCCCCGTCGCGCACGAGGATGACCCTGAGCGCGGCGTTCGCGCCGCGTTCGCCATTCGCGACGCCATTGCCGAGCTCAATGCTGCCCACCCGGGGCTCGACCTCCACCTGCGCGTCGCGGTGGCGACAGGCGAGGCAGTGGTGGTCCTGAGGGCGCGCGTAGCCGCAGGCGAAAGCATGGTGTCCGGGGACGTGGTCAACACTACTTCCCGGCTCCAGACGGCTGCGCCCGTCGACGGGATTCTCGTCGGCGAGACCACGTTTCGAGCGACAGAGCGGACAATCGAGTACCGCGAAGCCGAGTCTGTCGTCGCCAAGGGCAAGGCCGGGCCAGTGCGCGTCTGGGAGGCGATCCGTCCTCGCGCGGCGGTGGGGGGCCACGCTGCCTGGGCTGACCGGGTTCCCCTGGTTAACCGCCGCTCGGAGCTCAACCTGTTGGTCGACACGTTCGGGCGAGCGCGGATCACGAGCACCACGCAGCTCATCACGCTTGTCGGCGTTCCTGGGATCGGCAAGAGCCATCTCGTACGCGAGCTAGCGCGCACGGTCGGCGCCGATCAGGGCGAAACCGCGTGGCGCCAAGGACGCTCGCCGTCCTACGGCGAGGGAGTCGCCTACTGGGCGCTCGGCGAGATGGTGAAGGCAGAAGCGGACATTCTCGAGACGGACGCTGGCGAGCAGGCGGATGGGAAGCTTCGCGCGGCGATAGCGCGGATCCTCCCGGACGAGCTCGAGTCCGAGTGGGTCATCGAAGAGCTGCGGCCGCTCGCCGGAGTCGGCATCGGCACGCCGCGCGGCGACTCCAAGGGCAGGGCATTCGCCGCTTGGCGCCGATTCTTCGAAGCGCTTGCCGCAAGAGGGCCGACCGTGCTCGTCTTCGAGGACCTCCACTGGGCCGACGAGGGCGTGCTCGAGTTCATCGACGACTTCGTGGAGTGGGTGACCGACGTCCCGCTGCTCGTCCTCGCCACATCGCGGCCCGAGCTCCTCGAGCGCCGGCCAAGCTGGGGAGGCGGCAAGCGCAACGCCGCCACAGTCTCCCTCTCGCCTCTGAGCCCCGAGGAGACGACGGAGCTCGTCGAGTCGCTGGTGGAGCCGGCCGTACCCCCACAGGCGAGGGCGGCGGTCGTCGGGCAGGCGGACGGCAACCCTCTCTACGCCGAGGAGTACGTGCGGCTGCTGCGCGGGTCTATGACGGATCTTCCCATGCCCGATTCGCTTCTCGGCGTCATGGCGGCGCGCATCGACGGCCTTCCTGCCTCGGAGAAGGAGCTCGTCCAGGCTGCGGCCGTCGTCGGAAGCGTGTTCTGGCTCGGAGCTCTCACGGACGTCGGGACGCTTTCCCGGGAGGACGTGGAGGAGCGTCTCCATTCTCTCGAGCGCAAGGATTTCGTCCGGCGCAGGCGAGACTCCTCCGTTGAGGGCCAAGCCGAGTACGCGTTCCACCACGTCCTCGTCCGCGACGTCGCTTACGGGCAGATCCCCCGGAGGCAACGGGCTGAGAAGCACCGACATGCCGCCGAATGGATCTCCTCGCTCGGCGCAGACCGCGTCGAAGATCGGGCAGAGATGCTGGCCCATCACTACGAAAGCGCGCTCGAGTGCGCGCTCGCAGTCGGGGCGGACACGGCTGCGCTCGCCGCGCACGCCAGGCTTGCGTTTCGCGATGCCGGAGACCGGGCCGCCAGACTCAGCGCATTCGAAGTCGCAAGCCGGTATTACGAAAGAGCGCTCGACCTGTGGCCACGGGACGACCCCGAGCGAGCCCGGCTTCTCCTGAAGCTGGGGCGGTCGCGCTTCTTTACAGGCGACACCGAAGGCGACGTTCTCGTCGAGGCCCCCGACGGCCTCCTCGCCGCCGGAAAGCCGGCAGCCGCAGCCGAGGCTGAGGCGCTCCTCGGCATGCTGGCGCACCATCGCGGCGAGCGTGAGCGGATGTTCGAGCACCTCGAGGTCGCCGCGGGGATCGTGGCCCCCCTCCGTCACCTCGCGCTCGAAGGCTGAGGTTCTCGTCGACCTTGCCGGCGCACTAGCTGTTGCAGTCGAGTTCGAGCGGGCCATCCCGATCGCGAGGGAGGTACTCGAGATCGCCGAGCAGCTCGGCCTCCAGGAGCTCGAAGCATGGGCGCTCGCGATCGTCGGCGAAGCGCGCTGGCACCTCGGCGACCGTGGCGGGGAAGCTGACCTCGAGCAGAGTATCGCCCTCGCAGACGCGATCAACTCTCCGAGGAGCGTCTACAGCTACGGAAACCTCGCCGACCTGGTGGCGAGCATGGGCGACCTCCGGCGCTCTTTCGAATTACAGGAGGCAGCCCGCCGGCGCGCCGGGAGGTATGGGCTCACCAGCTTCGAGCGATGGCTCCAGGTCGAGAAGGTGGGCAAGGGGTATGGCGGGGGCGCTGGGACGAGGCACTGGTCGCGCCGACGGGTTCCTCGCCGAGGTTGAGGCCGGAGCCGCCCACTTCATGTCGGGCAGCTGCCGGATCTCATCGCGGCTGGATCAGGCTCGGGCGTGATGAGACCGACGCCGCGGTCGAGGACTCGGCGCAGGCACTCGAGTTCGCCCGCGCGGCGAAGGAGACTCCAGATCCTCTACCCGGCGCTGGCCTTCCGGGCGCGGGCGCTCGTTGCCTCCGGGGAGCGGGACACTGCGGCGGAGTGCGTCGACGAGCTGGTCTCGCTCTGGACCGAGCGGTGCGATGTCTCGCTGGCCTTCCACTGGGCTCTGGATCTCGCCTATGCAGTCGAGGGGCTCGGACGCGGCTCCGACCTGCTCGAAACCGCGGGGCTCGCCCGCACTCCAACGCGTTGGCTCGAGGCAGCGACGGCGTACGTCTCCAGCGACTTCCTAGGCCGCGGAGCTTCTCGCCTCGATCGGCTCGCGTCCGGACGAGGCGCTCGCCAGGCTTCGTATTGCCGAGAGCCTCCTCGCCGCCCGTCGCTCTCGCGCGGCAAGCCTCGAGCTCCAGCGCGCGCAGTCCTTCTTCGAGCATGTAGGAGCGACGGCCTATGCACGGAACGCGGACTTGGTGCTCGCATCGTCGGAGCCCTCGCGGTAGCACTAAGCTCCCGCCATGGCGAAGGCCGAGGAGATCTCCAGTCCACCGAGGCGAAGCTGGCCGCGCTCGAGCGGCTCCGCGACGAGGCGCTCCACTCGGGCGACGAGCGCGCCGTCGCCCGCCAGCGCGAGCGCGGGAAGCTGCTCGCGCGCGAGCGGCTGGAGAAGCTCCTCGACCCGGGCAGCTTCGTCGAGCTCGACCGCTACGTCCGGCATCGCAACCCGCACTTCGGGATGATGGACAAGCGGCCGTGGGGCGACGCCGTCGTCACCGGCTACGGGACGATCTTCGGCCGCAAGGTCTTCGTCTTCTCGCAGGACTTCACCGTCTTCGGCGGCACGCTCTCCGAGGCCTTCGCCGAGAAGATCTGCAAGGTCATGGACCTCGCCCTCAAGCTCGGTTGCCCGCTGATCGGGATCAACGACTCGGGCGGCGCGCGCATCCAGGAGGGCGTCGTCTCGCTCGGCGGCTACGCCGAGATCTTCTGGCGCAACGTCCAGGCCTCGGGCGTGATCCCGCAGATCAGCCTGATCATGGGCCCGAGCGCGGGTGGCGCCGTCTACTCGCCGGCCATGACCGACTTCGTGCTCATGGTCAAGGAGACCTCGTACATGTTCATCACCGGGCCCGAGGTGGTGAAGACCGTCACCGGCGAGGAGGTGACCTTCGAGGAGCTCGGCGGCGCGCTCACGCACGCCTCCAAGTCGGGAGTCGCCCACTTCGCCGCCGACGACGAGGAGAGCTGCCTCGAGGACGCGCGCTACCTCCTCTCCTTCCTGCCGCAGAACAACGTCGACCCGCCGCCCTACTTCGCGCCCGCAGACCCGCCGGACCGGGAGGATCCCGAGCTCGACTCGCTCATCCCCGACGAGCCGGCCAAGCCTTACGACATGCGTGACGTCGTCACCCGCGTGGTCGACGAGGGCGAGTTCCTCGAGGTGCACCAGCTCTGGGCCGAGAACATCGTCGTCGGCTTCGCGCGCCTGGGCGGGCATCCGGTCGGGATCGTCGGCAACAACCCGAGGGCGCTCGCGGGCACGCTCGACATCGACTCGTCGGTGAAGGCCGCGCGCTTCGTCCGCTTCTGCGACGCGTTCAACATCCCGCTCGTCACCTTCGTGGACGTTCCCGGCTTCCTCCCGGGCACGGCGCAGGAGTGGGGCGGGATCATCCGGCACGGCGCGAAGCTGCTGTACGCGTACTCGGAGGCGACGGTGCCGAAGATCGCGCTCATCACGCGCAAGGCCTACGGCGGCGCCTACGACGTGATGAGCTCGAAGCACATCCGCGCCGACTTCAACTTCGCCTGGCCGACGGCCGAGGTCGCGGTCATGGGCCCGGAGGGGGCGGTCAACATCGTCTTCCGCAAGGAGCTCGAGGAGGCCGAGGACCCCGAAACGCGTCGGGCCGAGCTGATCGCCGACTACAAGGCGCAGTTCGCAAACCCTTATACGGCCGCGGAGCGGGGCTACGTCGACGACGTGATCGAGCCGCGGCGGACGCGCACGGTGCTCTGCAACGCGCTCGAGACGGCCGTGACCAAGCGGGAGAAGCGGCCGCCGCGCAAGCACGGCAACATTCCACTCTGAGGCTGTCGATCCGAGCCGCGTCCGTTCGTCGTCAAGGTATAGGCGGCGAACGGCGCCGCAGCGACCACAGGAGGTTGGAGCTCATGAAGTACTTGCTGGCGCTCATCGGCGACGAGTCGAGGTGGGCCGACCGCACGCCGGAGCAGATGGCGGAGAGCATGAAGCAGTGGGACGCGTTCACCCAGGAGACGATCGACGCAGGCGTGCACCTCGGCGGCGAAGGTCTCCAGCCGAGCGCGACCGCGACGAGCGTGCGGATCCAGGAGAGCGGCGAGCCGATCGTCTCGGACGGGCCCTTCGCCGAGACGAAGGAGCAGCTCGGCGGCTACTACCTGCTCGACTGCAAGGATCTCGACGACGCGCTCACCTGGGCGAAGAAGATCCCCATGCCCGGCGGGACCGTGGAAGTCAGGCCGGTGATGGACTACGAGGCCGCCGGCTCGGCAGTCCACACCCAGGAAGCGGGGGCCGGGCGGTAGGCACGCCTGAAGAGGCCGTCGACCGCCTGTTCCGGGAGGAATCGGGGCGGGCGGTCGCGGCGCTGATCCGCGTCATCGGCGACTTCGACCTCGCCGAGGAAGCGGTCCAGGATGCGTTCCTCGTCGCGCTCGAGGTCTGGCCCGAGCGTGGTGTGCCGCGCAACCCCGGCGCCTGGATCACGACGACTGCCCGCAACAAGGCGATCGACCGCATCCGGCGGGCACATCGGCTCGAGGACAAGGTGCGGGAGCTCGAGGCGCTGGTGCCGACGCACGGCGACGAGGAGGACGAGATCGAGGACAGCTCCATTCCCGACGACCGGCTTCGGCTGATCTTCACCTGCTGCCATCCTGCGCTCGCGCCCGAGGCGCGCATCGCGCTCACCCTGCGTACCCTCGGCGGCCTCAGACGCCCGAGATCGCGCGCGCCTTCCTCACCTCGGAGTCGGCCATGCAGCAGCGGCTCGTCCGCGCCAAGCGCAAGATCCACGACGCCCGCATCCCGTACGTCGTCCCTCCGGACTACGAGCTGCCAGACCGGCTCGGCTCGGTGCTCGCCGCGCTTTACCTGATCTTCAACGAAGGCTACGCCGCCACGTCCGACGAGGCCCTCGTGCGCCGCGAGCTCTGCGCCGAGGCCATTCGGCTCACGCGCATCCTGCGTTCGCTCATGCCGGACGAGCCGGAAGCGGCGGGCCTGCTCGCGCTCATGCTCCTGCAGGACTCACGACGCGACGCGCGCACGGGCTCTCGGCGGCGAATTCGTGCTGTTGGAGGAGCAGGATCGCAGCGCTCTGGGATCGCGAGCAGATCGAGGAGGGGCTCGGGCTCGTCGAGCGCCTGCGCCCGGGACCGTACGCGCTCCAGGCGGCGATCGCTGCCGAGCATGCACGGGCAGCCTCCCCCGAGGCCACCGACTGGGCTCGCATCGCCGACCTCTACGGACGTCCTCGCCAGCGTGGCGCCGAGCCCGGTTGTGGAGCTGAACCGGGCGGTGGCGGTGGCGATGGCGGAAGGCGAGGAGCGTGGCCTCGAGCTCATGGCTCCGCTCGACGAGGAGCTCGACGGCTACCACCTTCTGCACGCGGCGCGCGCCGACCTGCTCCGACGCCTCGGCCGCAACCGAGAGGCCGCCGGCGCCTACGCCAGGGCGCTCGAGCTCGCTCGCCAGCCTGCGGAACGAGCGTTCCTCGAGCAGCGACTCGCCGAGGTCACGGAATCACCCACTCCAGGTCGCTGACGGCGAGCGGCACCGAGACCACCTCCCGCGAGACCGGCGCCACGAAGAGGATCTCGCTCGGGGTCGCCACGGCGGCGATCAGCTCGCCCGGCTCCCACGCCACTGCCTTGCCGTTGAGGAATGTGAGCGCGCGGCGTCCTGCGCTGTCGAAGATGACCACTCCCTGATCGGATCGGGCCGCGACCATTGAGGAGGAGCTGACGTGGAGCCCTTCGATAGCTCGACTCGTGAACGAGGGCGTGAAGACGAGCCGTTCGGCGGTCATCAGCGCGAGGATGGAGCTGCCCCCGGAGCGAACGACCGCCCAGAAGCGTTCGTCGTCGACCCACGCAACCTCCTCGAGCGCGGACGGACGCCTGACGATCGCGCTGACCTGCTCCCGCGAGAGCAGGCGCCGCGCGTCTTCCACCCCCCGCCAGAGCCCTCCGTCCCGGATGAAGGTGAGGGTGCCGTCCTCCATCCAGGCTGGTCCGCACGCGCTCGGCAGGCGCGCCCTGAAGCCTCTGTCCTGGTAGACGTGCAAGTCCGGGCCTTCACACGAAGCCGTCAAGTCTCCGGCGGCCGGCGCGGACACCGACTCGGCGAGCACGGCGCCGTCGGCGTCGACAGTGAACCTGCACGGCGCCGGAACGTCCGGCTCCTCTTCCCAGACGAGGTCGGGAAGGCGGAGCGCGCGCAAGCGGCAGCCGGGAAGGGTGACGAGGAGCCGACCGGTGGCCAGGCCGTCCAGCCACTCCCGAGCTTCATCCACGTCGGTCAGAGGCGGCGGCCCGGCCCCGCCGCGCCAGTCGAGGTCTTGGGCGTCGAGGTCGAGCTCGAGCTCCGGCGGTTCCCCGACACCTGGCCGAAAGACGAAGACGCCTTGCTCGGCCGCGACCGCAACCCACTGCTCGTCCGGCGACCAGGCAATCGTCCGGTAGCCCGCCACACTCGGAGCTGGGAGCACGTCTCCCCGCTCGTCCAGCAGGAGGAAATCGTCCTCGCTCCGGACTGCGATGAAACCGCCACCGGGAACTGACGCTAAGGTCGCTGAGGCGACTGCCGTCGCCGGCGGTTACGGTGGACAGCCGACGCCCGTCGAAGACGGCCAGGAGGCTTTCGGCGCGGGCCCGCGCGGATCACGGCGTCGAGGATGACGACGGCGTGCTCATCGTCGAGCCACGCGAGCTCCCTGACCGAGACGGGGCGGATGTGGCCATTGTCGGGGACATCAGGATGCGCACGTACGGCCTGCTGCGAGGTCATCCTGCGAGAGAATCGCTTCGCCCTCGGGCCAGACGCGCACCGCTCGGTCCGCGAAGTAAGTAAGCGTCCCGTCCGGGCGCCAGGCCGGCGCCTCGCCTGCGAACGGCTCTCCCTCGGGGCCGCGGTTGGTCGAGACCTGGATCCTGCCGTCCTCGGACTGGAAGAGCCTGCCGATCAGCGGGTCCGAGCGCGGGTCCCAACCGGAGCCGGCGCCGGCGACGCGCCGGCGGTGCGGCGAGAGAACGAAGCGGCACTCGTCCCACCCCGGCGCCTCGACCGGTCGCGGCTCAGGAAGCTCGACCGCCTGCAGCTCACAGCTCTCGTCCGTGTAGTAGAGGACTCCGCCGAGCTCTGGCTCGGGTGGAGACGTCTCCGTCGTCTCGGCGGTCGAGGTGGTCGGCGGCTCGGTCGCGCGCTGGGCGGCCGGCTCGGCAGCGGATCCTCCTCGGAGCGCGTCGAAGCCCGCCGCGAGCGCGATCGCCGCGACGACGACCACGACGAGCACCGTGACGCCCCGCCGCATACGACGAGGATACGCCGCGGCTTGGTGCCTAGGCGCTCTCGGAGACGAGCTCGAGCCGCGGCTGGTCGAACTCCTGCTTGAACGCGGCGACGACGCCGGGGTCGAACTGCGTCCCGGCGCAGCGCTCGAGCTCGGCGATCGCGCGGTCGTGGGAGAGACGGCCGCGGTAGACGCGATCGGTAGTCATCGCGTCGTAGGCATCGGCGACGAAGAGGATGCGCGCGCCGAGCGGGATCTCAGGGCCCGCCTTCTGTTCGGGGTACCCGGTGCCGTCCCAGCGCTCGTGATGGTGGAGCACCCACGTCGCGACGGGCTCGACTCCCAATGAGTCGAGCATCCGGTAGCCGATCTCCGGGTGCCGCTCGAGCACGAGCCGTTCGGCCTCGTTCAGCGGTCCCGGCTTGCGGAGGATCTCCTCGGGGATGGCGAGCTTGCCGAGGTCGTGCAGGCTGCCTGCGAGCCGCGTCAGCTCGACGGACTCGGAGTCGAGGCCCAGGCGCTTGGCGAGGCGCGCGGCGAGCTCACCGACCATGTAGGAGTGGCTGCCGGTGTACGCGTCTCGTGCGTCGACCGCGTGGGCGAGGCTGGCGGCAGCTCGAAGGCGCGCTGCGCGGTCGGGCCCCTCGGCGAGGCGGCGCAGCTCGGCGATCTCGATCACATCCGGACGGTAGACGCGGACCGTGTTCTTGCCCTGCTCCTTGGCGGCGTAGAGCGCGGCGTCGGCGACGCGCACAAGCTCGCTCCGCTCGACCCCGTGCTGCGGGTAGGCGGCGACGCCGGCGGACATGCTCAGCACCCCGCCGTCGGCGACCTCCGTCTCCGACATGCGCCGGAGGATGGAGCGGGCGATCGACAGGCCCTCGTGCTCGTCCCGACGGGGAAGGAGAAGCGCGAACTCGTCGCCCCCCAGGCGAAAGGCCTCACCCCCTTGGCGCAGGCGGGCCGCCGCCTGCGCCAAGACCTTGTCCCCAATCGGATGTCCGTAGCGGTCGTTGATCTCCTTGAAGTTGTCGATGTCGAGGAGGCAGAGCGTCAGCGGGAAGCCTTCCTCCTGCGCCCGGTCCAGGTCGTGCTGAAGCCGCTCCTGGAAGTGACGGTGGTTGCCGAGCCCGGTGAGGGGATCGGTGAGCGCCAGTCGCATCGCGCTGAGCGCGCTGTGCACCGAGCGCTGATAGAGGGCGATGGCGACGAGCGGGCCGACCAGCGCCGTGGCGAGCAGGGGCGACCGTTCCCACAGGACGGCCAGCATGAGGCTGACCGAGGCCATGATCGAGAAGGGCACAGCAGTCGAACGGACGGAGTGCTCGAGGAACGGCCGGAACGGCTCTCCCGACCAGCGCGCGATGATGCCGGCAGTGAGCAGGATGTTGACCGCGTAGAAAGCGGCGGCGGCGAGCAGGACGTGGAGGAGGATGTTGCCGACCCCGCCTTGCGCGCCGGCAAGGCCCGCCGTGGCGCCCGCCGCGCCTCCGGCGAGTGCGTAGACGGCGCTGTTGTAGGCGAGTCGAATTGCGGGCCGCCGCTGCACGAGCTCGATCGTCGCTCGGGCGACGAAGCCGATCATGACGGCAGGCGCCCATCCGTAGATGACTGCAGCTCCGACGATGAAGACCGCCGCCAGTGAGAGGCCGCCGGAGGTGATTCCCTCGATCGGGACCGGAAAGGCCTCGACGAAGGTGGCGGCCAAAGCCAGCGCGAGGACGCCGGCGATGACGCCGAAGGTCGGCTCCGAGACGCCGAAGGAGACGACGGCCGCGACGAGCGCCGCAGCGGCTGCGAAGGTGACCGGGACGAGGAGCGAAAGAAGCCGGGCGGTCTCTCCGGAGACTCCCGGCCTTGTCACCTCGTGCGCCTGGCTTACCAGTGCCAACCGAGCTCGCCGAAGAACGACGCTAGGACAGCGGCAGCGACGAGCACGTACGCGAGCTTCGACTTCCCATGCAGCATGTGTTTCTCCCCTTCTGAACTGGACGTCTGAAGTCCCGCAGTATTCGGAACGGAGGCTCGGCCGCGCATCCCCCGTCAGAGGGATCCAGCCGGCGACTACTCTCTGCTGCCGTGAAGCTCGACTGGAGGCCGGAGCCGACCCCGGAGGAGCGCGAGGCGCTCGACCGGGCCCTCGAGCGCGCCCTCGCCGAGCACGACCACCCGCGCGGCGCCTGGTGGCGCGAGGGCGTCCACGAGTCCGTCTCCCCCGAGGACGAGCCCGAGCCCAAGTAACAGACTGTTACTTGCGTCAGTCGGGGAGGAGCGGCATGGTGATCCCCTGGTCGCGTCCCAGGAGCACCGCACGGGTGACCGCGTTCGCCCCGAAGCGGTTCCGCACCTCGTCGAGCGCGAGGTCGAGCGCGTACCAGCGCGGGCGCTGGAACGGCAGCGCGAGCTGGACCGTCCGTTCGTTCTCGAGGTTGCTGACCGAGATCCCGACCAGCGTCAGGCCCTGACGGTCGATCAGCGGCCTCGCCGACAGCGAGGAGCTCACGGGCGGCCGCGAGGATCGCCTGGCTCTCGGCCGTTGCGTGCCACAGGGTGTGGGACCGAGTCGCCCTGGAGAAGTCGTCGAAGCGCAGCCGGAGGACGACCGTTCGCCCGACACGTCCGGCGGTCCGCATCCGCCTGGTCACGCGGTCGACGAGCCCGACGAGGGTGGCATCCAGAGTCTCCTCCGAGATGGACCGGCGCCCGAGCGCTCGCTGCGAGCCGATCGAGCCGCGTCGCCGGCGCGTCTGCACGGGGCGGGGATCGCGGTTGTGGGCGAGCGCGTGCAGTTGCCGGCCGGCTGCCCGTCCGAGCACGGTCACCAGGGCCGCCTCCGGGAAACCGGCGACCTCGCCGACCCTCGTGATCCCCAACCGGTGGAGCCTTCCGGCGGTCACCGGGCCGACGCCCCAGAGCCGTTCGACCGGGAGCGGGTGGAGGAAGGCGAGCTCGCGGTCCGGCGGCACGACGAGGAGGCCGTTGGGCTTGGCGACGCCGCTGGCGACCTTGGCGAGGAACTTCGTTCGCGCGACGCCGACGGTGATGGGAAGGCCGACGCGCTCGCGCACCTCGCGGCGCAACCTCGCGGCGATCTCCAGGGGCGTTCCCGAGAGGCGCTCCAGCCCCCGCACGTCGAGGAAGGCCTCGTCGATCGAAAGGCCCTCGACGAGCGGCGTCGTGTCCTCGAAAACGCGGAACACTGCCTTGCTCGCCTCGGAGTAGGCAGACATGCGCGGCGGCACGACGATCGCCTGCGGGCAGAGCCGCAGGGCGCGGCGGCCGCCCATGGCGGTGCGAACGCCGTATGCCTTGGCCTCGTAGCTCGCGGCGAGCACGACCCCGCCGCCGACGATCACCGGCCGACCGCGCAGGCGCGGGTCGTCGCGCTGCTCGACCGACGCGAAGAAGGAGTCCAGGTCTGCGTGCAGGATCGTCGCCCCGACAGGCACGAACATATGTTCTCATACGCGGCGCCGAGCCGGCACTCCCGCTAGAGCCAGAGCTCGTACGACTGGAGCACGAGCCAGGGGGCGAAGCCCTGGCGGCGGAGGAGCTTGAGGGCGGGGACGTTGTCCGCCTCGACCGAGAGGCCGACGATCTCGCCCGGGTGTTTCGTCCAATAGTCCTGGAGCACGCGGGAGAGGAGGTACTGGCCCACGCCGCGGGAGCGCTCGTGCGCGACGACGCCGATCTGGTAGGCCCAGCGGTCGCTCGGGTCGATGTTGAGGAAGGCGAGCGGCGCGCCCTCCCGCTCGGCGAGGTAGACGGAGCCTTTCGCCAGGCCCGTTCCGCCAGGCGTCGTCGGGAAAGACGCCCTCGGGGAAGGTCGCGTGGTAGAGGACGAGCGCACGCTCGAGGTCGTTCACCCCGCCACGGCGCACCTCGACTCCCTCGGGCCCTTCGACCACCGCCCGGTGCTCATCGGGGAGAGCCGGAAGACCGCCTTGGCCGGTCCGTGCGGGTGGAAGCCCTTGTGCTCCAGGAGGAGGCGGCCGGAGATGTTGCGAGGGCCCACCGAGCCGACGACGGAGTGCCGTCCGTGCTCGACCGCGATCGCCACCGACGCGTCGAGCAGCTCGCTTCCGAGCTTCTGGCCGCGGTACCCCGGAGCGATCAGCGGGCCGAACAGGTCCGCATGGGAGAACGCCTTCGCCACCTCGACGCCGCCGAAGCCCACCACCGCCCCGTCCTCGACGTCGACGAGCAGCGTGTTTTCCGGGGGCTCGTCCCAGTCGGACAGCTCGCTCTCGAGCTCGTCGCGCGTCGCCCAGAGCGGGTTGCCGACCTGCTCCTCCGTCCTGCCGAACGCCCGGCGGGAGAGGTCGAGGATCGCCGGGATGTCCTCCCGGCTGAAGCTACGCAGGCTGTTGGCCACGAAGGAGTCGGGGTGCGCTGCGAGCGTAGTCGAGACCCGAGACCCAGGTCAGGACAAGCGCCACGAGCATTGCCCACCAGGCGACGGCGTCGTCGAAGGCCCCGCCGGCCGCGAGCCCGCCCAAGCCCGCCGCCACGGCCTGGGCCCAGGTCTTGAGCTTGCCGAGATCGCGGGCGCCGATGACCACCCCCGCTCGAGAGCGGCGAGCCTCAGCCCCGTGACGAGGAACTCCCTGGCGATCACGGCGGCGACCATCCAGGCCGGGAGCACGACGTCGACGAGCATGATCAGCGCGGCCATCACGAGCAGCTTGTCCGCCACAGGGTCGAGGATCCTCCCCAGGTCGGATGTTCGGTTGGTGCGCCTCGCCCACCACCCGTCGATCCAGTCGGTCGCCATCGCCACGGCGAAGACCGCAGTCGCCCAGTAGTAGTGGTCCGGAAAGTCCCAGGCGAAGAGGACGATCACCACCGGCACCGCGGCCGCCCTGGCGACCGTCAGGTGGTCGGCGAAGGTCATGGGGGCAGAATACGCCGATGCCCGTGTTCCGCACTGTGCTGGTTGCCAACCGCGGCGAGATCGCCATCCGTGTCTTTCGCACGCTGCGGGAGCTCGGAATCGGCGCCGTGGCCGTCTACTCGGAGGCCGACCGCGGCTCGCTCCACGTCGCGCTCGCGGACGAGGCATACCTGCTCGGCGCCGGGCCTCCGGCCGAGAGCTACCTCGCACCAGGAGCGCGTGCTCGAGGCGGCGCGCAAGGCCGGCGCCGAAGCGATCCATCCCGGCTACGGCTTCCTCGCCGAGAACGCCTCCTTCGCACGCGCGGTCACGGAGGCCGGGCTCGCCTGGATCGGCCCGCCGCCGGAGGCGATCGAGGCGATGGGCTCCAAGGTGACCGCCCGCAGGCTCATGCAGTCCGCGGGCGTGCCCGTGATTCCGGGGTCGGCCGAGCCCGTCGAGTCCGTAGCGGAGGTGGTCGCCCTCGGCGAGGAGCACGGGTGGCCGCTGGCGATCAAGGCCTCTGCCGGCGGCGGGGGCAAGGGGCTCAAAGTCGTGCGCTCGGCCGAGGAGGCCGAGCGGGCGCTCGCCTCGGCGCGGCGAGAGGGCGAGGCCTACTTCGCCGACGACACTGTCTACGTCGAGCGCTTCCTCGAGGACCCACGCCACGTCGAGGTGCAGGTGCTCGCCGACGCTCACGGCGCCGTCGTCCACCTGGGCGAGCGCGACTGCACGATCCAGCGCCGGCACCAGAAGCTCGTCGAAGAGACCCCGTCGCCCGCGGTCGGGCCCGAGCTGCGCGAGCGGATCGGCGGGATCGCCGTCGAGGCGGCGCGGGCGGTCGGCTACCGGGGCGCCGGGACGATCGAGGGCCTGCTCGACCGGGACGGCAACTACTTCTTCCTCGAGATGAACACCCGCATCCAGGTCGAGCACACCGTGACGGAGCTCGTCACCGGCGTCGACCTCGTGCGCGAGCAGGTCCTGGTGGCGGCCGGCGAGCCGCTCTCCTTCGGGCAAGAGGACGTGCGCTTCTCCGGCCACGCGATCGAGTGTCGGATCAACGCCGAGGACGCGGCCAACGGGCTTCCTTCCCACCCCGGGGACGATCACCGCCTACCGAGAGCCCGCCGGGCCCGGAGTGCGGGTCGACTCCGGCGTCATCGAGGGCTCCGAGGTGGTCGGCCTGTACGACCCGCTGCTCGCCAAGCTCGTCGTCTGGGACACCGACCGAGAGCGCGCGCGCCGGCGGATGCTTCGTGCGCTCGACGAGTACGTGATCGAGGGCGTGACCACCCTGCTCGGCTTCCACCGCTCCCTGCTCGAGCACCCCTGCTTCGTCGGCGGCGAGACGTGTTTCGGCCTCGTGGAGCAGATCGCCGAGGGCGTCGAGGCGGAGTTGAGCGCGCCGAGCACGCCCGCGCCTGCGCGCGTCCGCGAGGAGGTCGTCGGCGTCGAGCTCGACGGCCGTCGCTTCGAGGTGACGCTCCTCCGCCCCGAGCCGCCGCACGCCGAGCTGCAGCGCCGGCGCCGAGAGCGCCGGGCGACGGGGGCCGCCACGCGGCAGCCCGAGAAGCCGTCGTCAGCCCGATGCAGGGCACCGTCCTCGCCGTCGAGGTGGCCGAGGGCGACCCAGTGCGCGAGGGCCAGGTGATCTGCGTCGTCGAAGCGATGAAGATGGAGAACGAGATCACCGCGCATCGCCCGGGCCAGGTCACGGGCCTCTCTGTCGTCGCCGGCGAGCCTGTGACGACCGGCCAGGTCATCTGCGTCGTGGCCCAGGAAGGAAAGAGCGAGCCAAACGATGGCTTGTAAGGCCAGCCTTACAGATCGGGTACGCTAGGTTCGTGGCGGTGAGCGTGCAGCCGAGACCGGACGTTCGCGGCCGTGCGTTCTGCGCGGCTGTCTCTACGGCCAACGCGGAGTCACAGGCGGCGACTGCGAGCCGGATCGACGGCTGGATCCTGCTCGAGTACCGCGGCGCCTGGGACCGCGACGTGCTCGGGCGCAGCCTCCTCTCCGACGGGCTGAAGTCCCATCTGCGCGAGCAGCTCCACGAGCTTCGCCCCTCGCGGCTCCTCTTCCTGAAGAAGCCCGAGCGCCGCTCGTACGGGCGCCGCTACGTCTCTTTCGGGACGTCCACGCCCGGCGCCGAGCGCTTCTACCGGCTGGAGGTCGACCACCTGGAGGAGCTCCGGGACTTCGACTTTGCCGCCGCGCTGGCGGCCGACGGCGCCCCCGGTGTCCCGGTCGACCACCCGCTCCTCGTCGTCTGTACCCACGGGAAGCGGGATCGCTGTTGTGCGAAGCACGGCCAGCCGCTCTACGACGCGCTTCGGCGCGAGACGGAGTCGGACTGGGTCTGGCAGTCCACCCATGTCGGCGGCGACCGTTTCGCCGGCAACGTCGTCGTCTTCCCCGAGGCTCTCTACTACGGCCGGGTCGAGCCGGACGACGTCGGCGCTCTGGTCGAGGCACACGCGGAGCGCCGGATCGACCTGGAGCGCTACCGCGGCCGGGCCGCCTACACGTTCCCCGTCCAGGCAGCCGAGCACGGGATTCGCGAGGCGGAAGGCCTGCTCGGCATCGACGACCTCGCCTTCGGCGGATTGCCGGTCGATGGGGACGGCTCCTGGCGCGTCCGCTTCCGCGGGGCCGAGGGCGCCGTCTACGCGGTGGACGTTACCGCGGAGCTCGCCGACGAGCCGGTCTACTGCACCTGCGGCGCAGCAGAGCCCATCCGTCCGCGCCACTTCAGGGCGGCGGCCATCCGGCGCGGTCAGCTAGACGACCCGGAGAAAGCCTTCACGTACGAGGCGGCGGACGAGGACGAGCCGCCCCGCCTCGTCGAGGCTCCCCGGCAGCTCGGAGGGCCGGAACGGCTCCTCGGCCTCGAAGCAGGCGAGCACCTCGGCCCGCGCGTGCTCCGGGAAGCGAAGCTCCTTGCCCTCGAAGACGAGACCGACGCCGTCCCCATCCTCCTCGAGGTCGGCGATCACGGTGCTGCGCCGCTCCACCGGCGTCCCGGCGTCGAGGCGCTCGAGCGCCCGAAGCTGCGCAGAGGCCGTCCTCGCGGATCGGCCGGCGCGTGTCGAGGAAGCGCCGGCGCTGCCGGCGCTCGCACCTCCTCCGGCGCCAGCTCCGCCCGCAGCCGCTCGGCGAGCTCGTCGGCTTCCTCGCCTCCCGGAGCCACCACCCTCCGCAGGTCGGGCTCCTGCTCGCAGCGGCCCGAGCGCCGCCTTGGCCGCGTCGAGCCACGTGTAGGCGTTGATCCCGATCGTCAGGTGGAGCGAATCGGTGTCCGACGTCTCTGCCTGGTGGAGCCAGCCGCGCGGGAGATAGAGCGTGTCCCCGGCGCGGAGGACGATCTCGTCCGTCGGCTCGCCCTCCTCACCGAGGGACCTCGAGTAGCGCTGGTGCTTGAGCGGGAGCTCCAGGAGCGGCTCGTACAGGAGCCAGCGCTTCTCGCCCGCGACCTGGAGAACGAGCACGTCGTGGGTGTCGTGGTGCACGGCGAAGCCTTGTGAGCCTCGCGGCGTGTAGTAGGAGTTCGCCTGCACCGGCAGCCCGATCGCCTCCTCGAGCTGCCGGCAGAAGACGGCCAGCGGAAGCCAGTTGACGTGCAGCGCCTGCAGGACGATGGTCGCGCCGGCCTCCCACTCGGCGAGGACGCGGGGGACGTCCGCGGTCTTCGTGAACGCCGGCCGCCACGGGACGTCCGCGGTGTAGGCGCCGACCTCGAGCTGCCCGCCCTCGCGAACGAGCCGGAACGCCGGGTACCGGATCGCGGTGGAGCAGACCAGCCGCTCGACGTCGGCCTCGGAGAGGAGGTCGTCGAACCGCCCCGGCTCGCTCCTCGGGACGACGAGCGGCCGCTGCTCCCAGTGCTCCGCGAAGAAGTCGTCCGCGGCGACCGGCTCGAGGCAGCGCGCGAGCGCGGCCGCCGCGGTCCGCCTGGCGGCGCTACGCGTCGGTGTCGTCCGCGTCGGCGTCGGTCGCGTCCGTGTCGGCGTCGTCGGCGTCGGTGTCGGTCGCGTCGCCGTCCGTCGTGTCCGTGTCGTCTCCGTCGGCGTCTGCCTGCGGATCCAGGCGCCCGCTCTCGCCGATCGTGCGGATCTCGTCGTCGTGGAGAGTGCTCATTCTCTTCCTCCTCTGAGGGGTCCGGCCGAACGCTACAGCGTCTCGCGGCGGCTCGGGTAGACTCGCGCCCGGCCGTGGATCTCTACGAATACCAGGGGAAGCAGCTTTTCGCGCAGGCGGGCATCCCCGTTTCGGAGGGCAAGGCGGCGACGACGCCGGAAGAGGCCCGGCAGGCGGCCGAGGAGCTTGGCGGCCCGGTCGTCGTCAAGGCGCAGGTGCTCGTGGGTGGGCGCGGCAAGGCAGGCGGGATCAAGCTCGCCGACACGCCCGCCGAGGCGGAGGCCCACGCGGCGGCGATCCTCGGCATGGACATCCGCGGGCACGTCGTCCGCCGCCTCTGGATCGAGCAGGCCTCGGAGATCGCCAAGGAGTACTACCTCTCGGTCACCTTCGACCGGGGCGAGAAGAAGCCGCTGTTCATGCTGACGACGGAGGGCGGCGTCGACATCGAGGAGGTCGCCGAGAAGCACCCTGAGGCGCTCGCCCGCCTGCACGTCGACCCGCTCGTCGGCTCGCAGCCGTGGCAGGCGCGCTGGCTCATCTTCACCGCCGGGATCGAGGACCCGGACGAGCAGAAGCAGGTCGCGGCGATCGTCGAGAAGCTCTACGGAGCGTTCGTCGACTTCGACGCGATGCTCTGCGAGGTCAACCCGCTGATCGTGACGCCCGACGGGCGAGGTGAAGGCGCTCGACTCGAAGTTCACGGTCGACGACAACGCGCTCTTCCGCCACCCGGACGTGGCCGAGATGCGCGACGTCGAGGCTGCCGACCCGCAAGAGCGGCTCGCGCGGGAGAAGGGCGTCACGTACGTGAAGCTCGACGGGGACATCGGCATCCTCGGCAACGGCGCCGGGCTCGTGATGTCGACGCTGGACGTGATCGACCAGGTGGGCGGCCGGCCGGCGAACTTCTGCGACCTCGGGGGTGGGGGTGACGCCCAGGGCGTCGTCGACGCGCTCGAGGTGATCACGTCGGACGCGCAGGTGAAGGCGATCCTCTTCAACATCTTCGGCGGCATCACGCGCTGCGACGAGGTCGCGCGCGGGATCCTGACGGCGCTAGGCCAGATGAACATCGACGACCCGATCGTCGTGCGCCTCGACGGCACGAACGCCGAGGAGGGGAGGCGCATGCTGATCGAGGCCGCCCCGCCGAACCTCTACGTCGAGGAGACGATGCTCTCCGCTGCCGAGCGGGTGGTGTCCCTTCGGTGAGCGCGGAGGCCGGCTGATGGCGATCATCGTCGATCGCGACACGCGCCTCGTCGTCCAGGGGATCACGGGGCGTGAGGGCTCGTTCCACGCGACCAGGAACCTGCGCTACGGCACGAACGTCGTCGCCGGCGTCACGCCCGGCAAGGGCGGCGAGAGCGTCGAGGGGATCCCGGTCTTCGACACCGTTCGCGACGCGGTCGCCGAGGCGAGCCCGAACACCGCAATGGTCTTCGTCCCCGCGCGCTTCGCCGCCGACGCGATCTACGAGGCCGTCGACGCCGGCATCGAGACCGTCATCTGCATCACGGAGGGCATCCCTGCCCACGACATGCTCCGGGTCTACAACTACGTCCGTCCCCGCGGGGTGACCCTGGTCGGCCCGAACTGCCCCGGCGTCCTCTCGCCCGACAAGGCGAACGTGGGGATCATCCCCGCCGAGATCTTCAGCGAGGGCCCGGTCGGGCTCGTCTCCAGATCCGGCACGCTCACGTACCAGATCGGTCACGAGCTGACCCAGCTCGGCATCGGCCAGTCCACCATCGTGGGTATCGGGGGGGACCCCGTCGTCGGGTCGTCGTTCATCGACGTCCTTGCGCGCTTCGAGGCCGATCCCGAGACGGAAATCGTCGTCATGGTCGGCGAGATCGGCGGCTCGGAGGAGGAGAAAGCGGCCGCGTTCATCGGCGCGGAGATGACGAAGCCCGTCGTCGGCTACATCGCAGGCTTCACGGCCCCGCCGGGGAAGACCATGGGCCACGCCGGTGCGATCATCTCCGGAAGCGCCGGCACGGCGCGGGCCAAGAAGGAAGCACTCGAGGCACAGGGGGTGCGTGTCGGGACGAACCCGACCGAGGTCGCGCGCCTAGCCGCCGAGGTCGCCGGCGCCCGCGCCTAACCTCCCGGACTCGTCCCGCCGCCGCTACCGAAGCCCGACAACTCCCTGGCGCACGGCCCAGGCGACGGCGACGACGTCGAGCGCGAGCACGAGGAAAAGGAGCGCGAGGGGAAACAGTCCCGCGCGGCCCGGCGGCTCGGGCGGAGGTCCCCGCGGTCGAGCCGTCCTCCTCCCGCCCGCCAACGTCCCTGGGCCCCTCCTCGGGCGGCTCCAGTGGATACCGCCCCCAGAGCTCGGTCAGGTCCCGGCTGCTCGGTCTGGGCGGAGCCGACGGGGACCCCGACGGCGGTTGCGACCAGGAGCAGGGCGAGCAGAACGAGGGCGACTCTCGGCATGGTCAGGCGCGAATCGTGAGCGGTGTCCCGATCGGCATGAGCGCGGCCAGACGCAGGATCACCCGGTTTTGGAGCCGGATGCACCCGTGTGACACGCGCCCTGGGATCAGTTCGGGCCGATTCGTCCCGTGGATGCCGACGAAGCCGCCGGCCGGCCAGTCCGTGAGCACCGTCGAGCGCGCGCTCGTCCCGAACGCGACGGGGCCGTAGAACGGGTTCCGGTAGCGGGTGAGCTTGTTGCGCACGTAGAAGCGGCCTGTCGGCGTCGGAGAGGCGGCGGTGCCGATCGCCGACCGGTGCCGCGAGGACGGGCCGCCCGTCCCGGAGGAGCGTCGCCCGTTGCTCCCCGAGGTCGACGATCAGGTGTGTGCGAACGACCGCGTAGCCGCCGAGGGCCGAGCGGGGCACCCAGCCGGTCGTGCTGTTGGGGAGGACGGGCAGGAGCACGCGCGACCCAGAGCGACCCGGCATCGGTCTGCTTGCTCCGGAGCACCGAGCACGAGGTTCGTCGTTCCCTCGGGAGTCTTGGGGCCGACCCGGCCGACCGCCGCGAACGACGCCCCGGGCCCAGACCGGGCCGCCACCGCCCTGAGCAGCGGCGCCCAGGTCGACTCGTGGGCCGAGGGCCGGAGCCGAGTCGGCGTCGGGACCTCGAAGGCAGGCCGGGGCGGGTCGGCGAGCGCTGATCGCCCGGATGCCCGGCGAGGCCGCAGCCGACGGCGACACGCCGCCGTCGCTCTCGCCGGGCCGGACGGTCGCGACCGTGACGCCGAGCGCGGCTCCACCGAGAGCCGCGACGACGATCAGCCGCAGGCGGCGCGACAGGCTCATCCCGTGAAGGGCGGCTTCTTCTTCTTGGCGCGCGTTCGCGGTCTGCGGGCGATGAAGCCCGTGTTTCGCACAAGGCGGAGCGTTTCTGCCTCCGATGTGCCCTGGTCGAACGCCTCGGCAGCCGGGCGGCTGCCCGCGATGTACCTGATCCATGCGGCATGGCGGGCCTCGACGGAGTGGATGCCGACCGCTACAGCCAGTACCTGCGGCGACTGGATCTTGTGTGCCTGACCCTTGTACGCGGCCGTTCCGAGGTCCTCGAAGGCGACCGACGTCCGGATGAAGCTCGGCTCCCTCTCCGTGACGCCGCGGAAGTCGAAGAACGGCCGCGCGATTGCCTTGCTGCCGAGCACGTCGCGGAGCGCTCTCACATGAGCCCGCTCGACCGCTCCGACGACGCGCGACATGCGCGCAGCCGGCCCTGAGAGAGCTCCCTTCCGCTCGGCCTCCGTGTAGAAGGCGTCCTGCAGGTACTCGAGCGCGAGCGCGTAGTTGAGGATGGCGACGTCACCGGCCTTGAGCGCCGCACTCGCCGTCGGTGGACGACCGAGCGCGACCGCCGCCAGGATGCCGCCGCCCGCCTTCAAAAAGCCGCCGCGCGACGACCGTGGCAGCCGGTCGAGCGTCTCCCTGATCGCACCGTCCCGGTCGAGGTCGTCGAGGGCGAGGTCGGGAATGTCTCGAAACGTCATGGCGCCTCCCCTCATGCCTCTTGAATGAATCCGAGCTCGTCGAGCCGCTGCTCGACCTCGGCCAGTGAAAGCGGAGCGTCGACCGCCTGGGAGGCCGGCGGCCTGCCCGCGATCGCGCGGACCCAGGCAGCGTGCCGGGCGTCCACCGAGACAACTGTGGCGGCCGCCTGGAGACCCGCATCCGTCAGGTTGGCCGCCTGGCCGTTGTAGGCCGCGACGGCAAGGTCCTCGAGCGAAGCGGCCGCGGCTGCGAACGCCTCTGGATCGGTCGTTGCCTCGCCGAACTCCATCGCCGGCGCTTCCTGCGCGGCGGCGTCCCAGCGCCTCCCGCAGGTAGGCGACGTGCTGCCGCTCGTGGCCGGCAGTGACCTTGGCGAAGTCGAGCAGCTCCGCCGGGAGCGCGGCCTGCGCGGCCGCTTCGTCGTAGAAGGCGGCTTGCAGCTGTTCGAGGACCAGCGCGTAGTTGAAGATCTCCGCGTCCTGTGCCGGAGATTGCGCGGAGGACGCAAGCCTCGGCAGAGCCGCGGCCAGCGCACCCCCTACGATCAGTGTTCCCCCAGCGGCGAGCGCCCGCTTGAGAAAACGGTCCCGCGAATCCGGGTCGTCGACCCCTAGATAGCCCGGTTTGCCTGCCACGAGCTCCTCCTTTCGATCCAGACGCCACCCGTGGTTCGTCGGAACCGCCTAACCGGTTCGGTCCGGCTTCGCGTCTCAGCATGAAGACCAGGGCCCGCGGCCGCGCGAGGCGTCATTCTGAAACGTGTTCTGAGTAGACTCGTCGCATGACTCTCATCTCCTTCGCCCGGGGTTTTCCGGGCCCGGATCTCCTTCCCATCGACGAGTTCGGCGACTGCGCGCAGGCGGCACTCGTCCGCGACGGCGCCACCGCCCTCAACTACGGACCGGCGCTCGGCTACCTGCCGTTGCGCGAGTGGATCGCCGACCGCCACGGCGTCGACGTCGGGCGCGTGCTGATCGCGAACGGCTCGCTCCAGGCGTTCAGCTTCATCGCCCGCCACCACGTCCAGGCCGGTACGAAGGTCTTCGTGGAGGCCCCTTGTTACGACCGCTCGCTCCGCATCCTGCGCCGTCTCGGCGCCGACGTGGAGTCGGTCCCGCTCTCCGACGACGGCCTCGACCTCGACGCGCTCGAGCAGGCGCTCGCCGGAACCGGCGGCCCGAGCCTCGTCTACACGATCCCGACCTTCCAGAATCCGAGCGGCCGCACGCTCTCCGAGCCGAACCGGCACCGCCTCATCGAGGTCGCCAGGACGCACGGCGCGATGATTCTCGAGGACGACCCGTACGGCCTCCTCCGCTTCGGCGGCGATGGCCTGCCCCGCCTTTTCGAGCTCGCCGGCGGCGAGGGCGTCATGTTCCTCTCGTCCTTCTCGAAGACGGTCGCCCCGGGCATTCGGGTCGGCTTCGCCATCCTCCCCGAGGAGCTGATAGGCGCGATGGAGACCCTCGTCCTCGAGAACTACGTCTCGCCCGTGATGTTCGTCGAGGCGACGTTGTCCGAGTTCGTCTCGCGCGGCCGCTTCGATCCCAACCTCGAGGAGGTCCAGGCGGCCTTGCACGTCCGCCGGGACACGATGATCTCCGCCCTCGCGCGCGAGATGCCGGAGGGTACGCGCTGGAACGAGCCGGACGGCGGCTACTTCCTCTGGGTCGACCTGCCGGAAGGGCTGAGCGCCGAGAGCCTCCTCGCCCAGGCCGACGAGGTGGGTGTCGCCTTCATCAAGGGCTCGGACTTCTTCCTGGACGGCGGCGGGGAGTCGTCGCTTCGGCTCGCCTTCTCCTACGAGCGCCCCGAGGCGATCGACGAGGGAATCTCGCGTCTGGGCCGGCTCGTCCGCAACGCCGTCGCCGTTCCCGCGTGACCCGGTCCCTACCAGGCCGTCCACCTCGACGAGCTCGCCCGCTTCGGCGGGGAGTTCGACACGATCCCGATCCGGATTCCGCTCGGGATCTCATCCTTCGGCGTCAACGCCTACGGCTCGCGCGAGGCGGGCGGGCACGTGATCGAGGAGCACGACGAGCTCGGGGCCGGAGCGGGGCACCACGAGGAGCTTTACCTCGTCCTCGACGGCCGTGCCCGCTTCACGGTGGCGGGCGAAGAGCTGGACGCGCCGGCCGGCACGCTCGTCTTCGTCTCCGACCCGGCGACCCGCCGTGCCGCGACGGCGGTCGAGCCGGACACGACCGTCCTGGTCGTCGGCGGCACGGTCGGGAAGGCCTTCCGGGCCGTCTCCGTGGGAGTCGTGGCTCGAGGCCCTGCCCTTCTACGAGGCGAAGGACTTCGAGGCGGCCGTGGGCGTGCTGGAGCGAGCGCTCGTGGCGCACCCGGACAACCCGAACGTCCTCTACAACCTCGCCTGCTGCGAGGCGCTTGCCGGCCGGCGCGAGGACGCGCGTGGCGCACATCGCCCGCGCGGTCGAGCTCGATCCGCGCATGCGCGACGTGGGCCGCGAACGACGCCGATCTCGACTCGATCAGGGACGCGCTCTAGGCAGCGGCGTGAGCGCGGGCCGCGTGTGGCGACGACCAGCCTCGGCTGCTCGGGCGGCTCGAGCCTGGCCGCCTTCGCGGGCCTGAAAGTCGGACACGGGCCGTCCGCGAGCGCACAGAGTGCCGCTTGGCGAAAAAAGCAGTCTTTGCAGGTGATTTGCTGCTGTTTCGCCATCGGCCGGGGTCGTCCATCTTACGACCACTGTCCGTTTACGGTAAGCGTTGCCGCGACGAAAAACACGCAATTTCCGCAAGGTTCCGTCCGTACCGTTGACAGCGCGGAAAACTAGCTTAGTCGCCAAAGCTGACAACGCCTCGTCGAACGTCGAGACGGGGACGACGCGGAGGTCGTCGACCGCGCTCTCGCGCCTCCTCGAAGTTGCCGTCGGGCACGAGGAAGATGTCCGCGCCCGCGTCCCGTGCGCCGATCGCCTTCTGCTCGACACCGCCGATCGGATGCACGGTGCCGTCGAGCCCGAGCTCGCCGGTGGCCACGATCGTCCTGCCGCGGTCGATGTCCTCGCCCAGCTCGTCGGTGATGTCCAGGGCGAAGGCAAGGCCGGCGGAGGGCCCGCCGATGCCGCCGGCGTCGATCTGGATGTCGACGGGGAAGTCGAAGTCCTCCGCGTTCCCGACCTCGACTCCCATGACCGCGCGCTCGGGATCGTCCTGGGCCGCTCTCGTCCCCACCGAGAGCTCGGTCACGGGCTCGCCTTCGCGTTTCACCTCGAGCTCGACGGTCGTCGCCCGGGTCGACGCCGGCGAACGCGCCCACGAGCTCATCGGTGGTCGCCACCTCCTCGCCGTTCACCCCGACGATCACGTCCCCGACCTCGAGCACGCCGTCGGCGGGCGCGTCCGGGATGACGAGCGTGACCTCGGCGCCGGACGGACGTCACCTCGACGTCCTCGCCGAGGTGCTCGAGCGCCACGGCGATGGCCACCAGCTGCGAGCGTGACATCTGGTTGAGGCTCGAGCTCCGGCGCTGCTGGTCGCTGACGCCCTGCGGGTTGATCACGCGTTCGGGAAGGAGCTCGCTCCTTCGTGAATCCCCGGGTAGATGCGCTCGAGCAGGCTCGCGCGCCCGACCCGCACGTCGACCATGTTGATGCCGTTCTGCGGAGTCGCCGGCTTCCTCGCCGGGGATCTCGACGAGCGGGTCGGTCGGACGCGCCCTGTCGGGAAGGACGATGTAGTGGTCGGACGGGATCCAGGTGAGCGCGAGCCCGGCCAGGACCAGGACCAGCACCACCGAGAGAGCGATGACGAGACGTCGGCGCACGCAGCGATCGTAGCCCCGGCGTTCGGCGCTCCGCCGCGCCTTTAGCGAACTCTTAGGTCGTCAGGACGGAGACGACGTCGCGGACGGCGGCCGCAGACTCCTCCAGCGCAGAGCGCTCGTCTGCGGTCAGGTCGAGCTCGACGATCTCCTCGACGCCCGCCGCCCCGAGCTTCACCGGGACTCCCATGTAGAGGTCGTCGATCCCGTACTCGCCCTGGAGGAGCGCCGTGCAGGGGAGCACGCGCTTCTGGTCGAGCATGACCGCGTCGACCATCTGGGCGGCGGCCGCGCCCGGCGCGTACCAGGCCGAGGTGCCGAGGAGCTCGACGACCTCGCCGCCGCCCTTGCGCGTGCGCTCGACCATCGCCTCGATCGCCTCGGGCGAGGCGAGCTTCGTCAGCGGGACGCCTCCGACCGAGTGTCGCCGAGACGACAGGCACCATCTGGTCGCCGTGACCGCCGAGCACCATGGCGGTGACGTCCTTCGCCGAAGCGCCCGTCTCCCAGGCGATGAACGTGCTGAACCTGGCTGTGTCGAGAATCCCGGCCATGCCGAACACGCGCTCACGCGGCCAGCCGGAGACGTTCTTCGCCACGTGGCACATGGCGTCCAGAGGGTTCGAGACGACGATGAGGATCGCGTCCGGCGAGCCCGCGATCGCCTCACGGGTGACGGAGCCGACGATCTGCTCGTTCGTGGTCACCAGGTCGTCGCGGCTCATGCCCGGCTTGCGCGGCAGTCCCGCCGTCACGACGACGACGTCGGAGCCCGCAGTTTCCTCGTACCCGTTCGAGCCCGTGATCGTCGGCTCGTAGCCGAGCACGGGCCCTGCCTCGTTCAGATCGAGCGCCTTCCCCTGCGGAAGCCCTTCCTTGATGTCCACGAGCACGACGTCTGCGTAGTCGCGCCGCGCGATCTCCTGGGCGGCCGTCGCGCCCACGTTGCCCGCCCCGACCACCGTCACCTTCCGTCTCACACCCGCACTCCCATCCGGTCGATGATCGCGTCGGCTACGTCGCTCGTCCCGACGGCCGTCGGGTCGTCGCGATCCGGCTTCATGTCGTAGGTCACGGACGTCCCCTCGGCGATCACCGCGGCGATGGCGTCCTCCAGCCGGTCGGCAGCCTCGCGCTCCTCCAGGTGGCGCAGCATCATCACGCCGGAGAGCATCATCGCCATCGGGTTCACCCGGTTCTGGCCGGTGTACTTCGGCGCCGAGCCGTGGGTGGGCTCGAAGACCGCTGCGTGCGTCCCGAAGTTTCCGCCGGGGGCGAGCCCGAGCCCGCCGATGAGGCCGGCGCAGAGGTCGGAGACGATGTCGCCGTACAGGTTCGGGCAGACGAGGACGTCGTACTCCTCCGGCCGCTGGACGAGCTGCATCGAGAGGTTGTCGACGATCTTGTCCTCGAACTCGATGTCCTCGTTCTCGGCAGCCACCTCGCGGGCAACCCGCAGGTAGAGGCCGTCGGTGAACTTCATGATGTTGGCCTTGTGGACGGCCGTGACCTTTCCTCGGCCGTTCCGGCGCGCGTAGTCGAAGGCGAACTCGACGATCCGCCGCGTCCCGCTCACGGAGATCGGCTTCAGCGAGATCCCCGAGTCCTCGCGGACTCGGGCCGATGGCCGTGCTCACTCGAGCCATGCGAGCAGCTCGGCGCATCCTCGCTTCCCTCCTCGAACTCGATGCCCGCGTAGAGGTCCTCGGTGTTCTCGCGGATGACGACGACGTCCACGGTGTCGTAGCGCGAGCGGACGCCCGGGTAGCTCTTGCACGGCCTCACTTGGCCGTAGAGGTCGAGGCTCTTCCGCAGGGCCACGTTCACGGAGCGAAAGCCGGTTCCGACCGGAGTCGTGATCGGGCCCTTGATGGCAACGCCGTTTCGCTTGATCGACTCGAGGACGTGGTCGGGGAGCGGGTTTCCGCCGTGCCGGTCCATCACGTCGGCGCCGGCCTCCTGGACGTCCCAGTCGAAGCTCGACGCCGGTCGCTTCGAGGACGCGGCGAGTCGCCTCGGCGATCTCGGGCCCCGTCCCGTCGCCGGGGATGAACGTGACGCGATGCGGCATGGCAGGCGAATCATGCAATCCGGGCCGTCGATGGCGGCTCGAAAGGGAAAGGAGCCTGTTGAACGACTTCAAGCCAGGGCTCGAGGGCATCGTCGCCGTCGAGACGGAGATCGCAGAGCCGGACCGCGAGGGCGGCTCGCTTCGCTACCGCGGCGTGGACATCGAGGAGCTGGTCGGCCGCTACCCGTACGAGAACGTCTGGGGCCTCCTGGTCGACGACGATCTCGAGTCGAGGATGCCGGATCCCGAGCCGTACGAGCCGGCAAGCCTGACCGGCGATGCGCCCGCCGATCTCCAGGCCGAGACGGCGCGGATGGCCGGCCTCTGGGATCTCGGCAAGCTGAACGAGATCTCGGACGCGCAGGCCCGGGAGGATCTCGGCCGGCTGTCCGCGCAGATGATGTCGATCGTCGCCCGTTCGGCGCGCGTGGCCGACGGCAAGACCGACGTCGTCCCCGACGAAGTCGTCGCCCAGGGCTCCACCGCCGCGGAGAAGTTCCTCCTCCGCTGGCGCGGCGAGGCCGATCCACGCCATGTCAAGGCGATCGACACGTACTGGATCTGCACCGCCGAGCACGGCTTGAACGCCTCGACCTTCACCGCGCGCGTGGTCGCCTCGACCGGCGCCGACTGCGGCGCGTCGCTCTCCGCGGCCGTGGGCGCCCTCTCCGGACCGCTGCACGGCGGTGCGCCCGCCTACGTCAAGCCGATGCTCGAGGAGGTGGCGGAGCGGGGCGACGCCGAGGGCTGGGTGCGGGACGCGCTCGCCGGCGGCAAGCGCATCATGGGGTTCGGCCACCGGGTCTACCGCGCCGAGGATCCGCGCTCGCGCATCCTCAAGCGCACGGCCGAGGAGCTCGGCTCGCCGTACGTCGAGGTCGCGCAGGACCTCGAGGTCGCCGCGCTCGCAGCCCTTCAGGAGCGCCACCCCGAGCGCGTGCTCGCCACGAACGTCGAGTACTACTCGGCGGTCGTGCTCGACATCGCGGAGATCCCGCCGCCGCTTGCGCCCGCCATGTTCGCCTGCTCGCGTGTCGCCGGCTGGTCGGCGCACATCCTCGAGCAGAAGCGCACCGGGCGGCTCTTCCGGCCCTCCGCGCGCTACGTCGGGCCGGCGGCCCGCTCGTTCGCGTGAGCCTCGCCGACGCCGTCGCCCGCGCTCCGGAGCTGAGCGACGAGCGCGCTCTCGCCGATCTGCGGCGCTCGGTGGACGACGACCTCGAGGCCGCGGCCCGAAGCGCTGACTACCGCGAGCGGGCGCTCGCGTACCGCGCGATCGGGCAGCTTCGCTTCAACCAGAAGACCGAGCTTCTCCGTCGCGGGCTCGAGGACCAGAGCCCGGCGGCGCGCGGCTCGGCGCTTCTCTCCCTCGAGCTCCTCTCGCAGGACGCACCCCGGCGTCGTCAACGCCGTGCGCGGCACGCTCCACGCCCTCGCGAACGAGGATCCGAACCGCGGCGGTGCGGCGCCTGGCCGATCCTCGCGCTCAGGAACGGCTCGCCGCAGCAAGACACTCTCACGCTGCTCTCCCACCTCGCCTCGGAGGCGGACGACCGCGACCTCCAGGCATCCGCGACCGCCGTCCATGCCGCCTTGAAGAAGAAGGCCGCCGCACGCGCTTGACGGCAGTCGCTTCAGTTTGTAAAGCTAGCCACTTCAAAAGCTGAAGCGAACGAAGGGGGAACCATGCCGGAGCGCGACGTCCTGCAAGCGGCGAACGAGGTCTACGCGGACGCTTTCTCGAACGGCGACCTGCCCGTGCCGCCGGGGCGCCGGCTGGCGATCGTGACATGCATGGACGCGCGCCTCGACCCGGCGAGATTCCTCGGCCTCGAGGTGGGTGATGCGCACGTGATCCGAAATGCCGGCGGGCTGGTGACGGAGGACGCGCTTCGCTCGCTCGTCATCTCCCACTGGCTGCTCGGCACGCAGGAGGTGGCCGTGCTCGCCCACACCGACTGCGGCATGCTGACCTTCTCGAACGACGACCTGCGCGCCAAGCTGCGCGACGAGGCGGGAGCGGACGCGTCGGACGTCGATTTCAGGCCGTTCTCGGACCTCGAGGACAGCGTGCGCGAGAGCGTGCAGACGGTGCGCGAGTCGCCGCTTCTGCCCGACTCGCTCGAGGTCTCGGGCTGGATCTACGACGTCAAGAGCGGCCGGATCAGCGAGGTCGCCGCGTAGGTCGACGCGCGTGTGGATGCGCGCGGAAGTAGGTTTCGCGCCGGCGCCGGTCGGAGACATGGGTGTAGATCTCGGTCGTCCCCAGGTCGGCGTGGCCTAGCATCTCCTGCACGCTCCTGAGGTCGGCGCCGCCCTCCAGCAGGTGCGTGGCGAAGGAATGGCGGAGGAGATGCGGGTGGACCCGCTCGGGTCGAGGCCCGCCTTTGCCGCAAGGCGGCGGACGATCAGGAACGCGCCGGCGCGGGTCAGCGCCCCGCCCTGGGCGTTGAGGAAGAGCTCAGGGCGGTGCCGGCGGTCGAGGTACGGACGCCCCCGCGCGAGGTAACGGCGGAGCGCCTCCACGGCCTTGCTGCCGAGCGGGACGACGCGCTCCTTGTCCCCTTTCCCGATGCAGCGGACCACGCCCGCGTCGAGGTCGACGCCGCCGCGCTCCAGCCCGACCGCCTCGCTCACGCGCAGGCCGGCGCCGTAGAGGAGCTCCAGCAACGCCCGATCGCGGAAGCTCCGCGGAGTCGTCCCGTTCGCCGCCTCGATCAGGCGTTCGACCTCGCCCGGGGAAAGCGAGCGCGGCAGGCGCGTGCCGACGTCGCGGGAGATCGACCTCGGCGGCCGGGTTGTCCATGCGCTCCCCGAGGGCGACGAGATGGCGGTAGAAGGTCCGCGCGGCCGCGGCGCGGCGGGCGACCGAGCTCGGCGCGTGGCCTCGCGCGCGCTGGTCGGCAAGCCAGCCCTCGATCTCTCGAGACGCTCGCGTCGCCGGCGCCCGGCCGAGGTAGGCCGACAGGTCGGCAAGGTCTCGCCGGTACGCGTCGACGGTGCGCGGCGCGCGCCGGGCGGCGAGCAGGGCGAGGAAGCCATCCACGGCCGGATCGGGCACGGCCGGGGCCTGTCCCCGGGCATGGCCGTTCGGGTCAGGCTCGCGGGTGGGCACGGTCGTAGACCTTCCGGAGGCGCTTGGCGTCCACATGGCTGTAGACCTGGGTCGTGGAGAGCGACGAATGGCCGAGGAGCTCCTGGATCGTCCGCAGGTCGGCGCCGCCCTCGAGCAGGTGCGTGGCAAAGGCGTGACGAAGCTGGTGTGGGTTGGGGAGAAGCCGTCGCAACGAGGATGTGTCGAGCGGCTTGCCGCGTACGGAGAGGAAGACCGCGTTCTCGGCGCCGCGCGCCAGCTCGGGGCGCCCGAGCTCGAAGTAGCGGCGCAGGCGGAAGGCGGCTTCCTCGCCGAGCGGGACGACGCGCTCCTTGTCCCCCTTGCCGCGCACGTGTACCAGCTCCTGCTCGAAGTCGACGTCGGCGAGCGTCAGGTCGACCGCCTCCTGTGCCCGCAGCCCGGCCGAGTAGACGAGCTCGAGGAGCGCGCGGTTCCTGAGCCCGAGCGGGTCCTCAGCTCGACCTGGGCGAGCAGGGCGTCGGTCTCGGCCGGCTTCGGAGCGTGCGGAAGCCGGCGCCGGCGCCTGCCCGAGATCGCCAGGTCGGGAACGCGGCTCGGCCCCAGCGTCGCGCGAACCAGCGAACGCACGGCCGCCAGCTTGCGCGCGATCGTCGTCTGCGCGAGCTTCCGCGGCCGCCGGCCGGGGCGGTCGGCACCGAGCTCCGCCGCATAGCGGGAGAACGCGCGCGCATCGAGGTCGGCGAGGCCGAGCCGGTTCCGGCGCAGCCAGCCGGCGAGCTCGTCGAGGTCCCGCCGGTAGGCACGGCGGGTG
>CAVTCK010000006.1:0-146383 GCA_963733155.1 uncultured Actinomycetes bacterium | reverse complement strand
GGTGAAGGGCCGCGGCGGGCTCGGCGTGAAGACGGTGCAGCTCACCGAGGCCCGCGGCCAACTGGCCGGCGCGCTCGTCGTCCGCGAGGGCGACCAGGTGATGCTCATCTCCACGGGCGGCACGGTCATCCGCATTCCGGCGGACGGCATCAAGCAGAGCGGGCGTGCGACGCAGGGCGTCATCGTCATGCGGCCTCGCGAGGGCGAGCGAGTCTCGACCCTCGCCCGCGTCGTCGAGCACGACGAAGACGCGGACGTGGCTCCGGAGCCATCCGGGTCCGACAACGGCGCAGGTCCCCAGCCGCCCGGCGAGTAGTCTCCGCCGTGGCCACCCGGCGTCCGGAGGACCTGCTCGAGCCGGTTGACATGTTGCGGCATCTCCGCAAGCTCGAGCTCACGCTCGGCCAGGTTTGCCAGGTTGCCGGCATCTCCAGGATGCAGCTCGACTACTGGACGACGAAGGCGCGCATCGCGACGAAGGGCAAGAAACAGCGCCTGTACGACCTGGACGCCGTCGAGATGGTGCTGCTGATCAAGCAGGGCAAGGACAAGGGCCTCTCTCTGCAGGCTGCAATCGAGGCGGCCATGCGCTTCAGGGCGGCCAAGGCGCCGCGGGTGCCGCGACGGAACTGACTAAGACTCGCGGAGGATTCCCGCGGCTGACTCGGGGGCCAACGTATTGACGAAGTAGCCGGCGCCGAGCTCGATTCCTGCGAGTACGCCGATACGCGGGACCACCTCGAGGTGCCAGTGCCCGCCGGCGTGGAGCCACACGTTGAGCGCCACGGGACCCTCGGCGACTCGGATCCTGCGGATTCCCTCGGCCGCAAGCGCGAGCGCCTCGGCGAGCCGAGGGCTCGCGAAAGGGTCTTGCTCGCAGTCGAGCGGCGCCGCGAGCAGCTCGTACGGCTGCCGGCCGGCGAAGGGACAGAGGAGGATCATGCCGTCTCGCTCATCGACGACGCGGATCCGCTGCTCCAGCTCGTCGGCCAGGACGCGGCAGAGGAGGCAGCCGCCATCGGCCGTGCGGGCCGCGCGCTCCTGGGCGACGAGCGGCGGCTCTTGCTCGAGCCAGACGAGCTGGGAGTGGCTGTGGGCGAGGCTTGCGCCTGCGGCGGCGCCCTCGTTCACGAGCGCGTGCACGTAGGGGAACCCTGCCTCACGCGCCGCGCCAGCGCGCATCTGCCAAGCCTCGGCCACCAGGTCCGAGCTCCCTGGTTCTCAGATCGGCGATCGTCCGCACGTGTCGAGGCGAATGGACGACGACCTCCTGGCGTCCCACCGCGGCTCGGCGGGCGAAGAGCCCATCCGACCGGTCCCCGCCGCGGGGCCACGGCCCGAAGGCAGGAAACTTGTTCGGTACGACACGAATGCGCCAGCCGGGGGTGTCCGGCGGCCGCCCAGGTGGGCCGATCGCGAAGGTCTCCGGAGGCGTCGCCGACTCGCGGCCCTCGTCGAACGGGCAGCCCGCCGGGTCGTCCCGCTCCTCGAAGCCGTCGCCTGCCCTGGTCGAGCCTGGCCGGCGCGCCCGCGAGGGCGCGACCACGACCCATCGCCCCGAGACTGGGTCGTGACGTAGCTCCGGGGGAGTGTGGCTTTCCGTCAGCCTGTGTTGCCGGCGCCCTTGCCCAGGAAGGGCGACAGCACGTCGATCGGGAGCGGTAGGACCATGATCGTCGCACGCTCGGAGCTCATCTCCAGGATCGTCTGCAGGTAGCGGAGCTGGAGCGCGATCGGATTTGTTTCCATGACGTTCGCCGCGTCCTTGAGACGCTCGGAGGCTTGGAACTCACCTTCGGATGCGATCACCTTCGCGCGGCGCTCGCGTTCAGCCTCGGCCTGGCGCGCCATCGCCCGCTGCATTCCCGACGGGATCTCGACGTCCTTCACCTCGACGATGGAGACCTTGATGCCCCACGGCGAGGTGGCCTCGTCGATGATCTCCTGAAGGATCGTGTTGATCTTGTCGCGCTCCGAAAGGAGCTCGTCCAACACGTGCTGGCCGAGCACGCTCCGCAGCGTCGTCTGCGCGATCTGCGAGGTGGCGACCATGTAGTTCTCCACCTGCACGATCGCCCGCTCGGGGTCGATTATCCGGAAATACGCGACCGCGTTCACCCGCACGGGCACGTTGTCCTTCGTGATCACTTCCTGCGGCGGGATGTTGAGCGTGACCGTCCGCAGGTCGACGCGCACCATCTTGTCGATGATGGGGATGAGCAGGAAGAGCCCCGGCCCCTTCGGCGGGGAGTGCAGCCGGCCGAGTCGGAAGATGACGCCGCGTTCGTACTCCCGCGCCACTCGCACGGACAGCGCCAACAGCAGCACCAAGACGACGATGACTGCGGCGATAGCGATGAAGGCGACGTTCATCGAGCTCCTTTCAGGCCGGGCTAAAATACTAAGAGACACTAGGGCATCCTACGAGGACGTAGCGAGCGCTGCGGGCTCCTCCACCGGAGTGACCTCGAGCACGAGATCCTCGCCCACCCCGGAGACTCGCACATACTCGCCGGCCGCGATCGGCTCACCCTCGCTGTGCGCCTTCCAGATCTCGCCGTGAATGTTGACGAGGCCGGACGGAGCGACTGCGCTGCGAACGACGCCGATCTCGCCGACCATCTCCTCGCGCCCCGTCTTGGTGGGCGCCCGCCGGGCGCGGATGACCTTGGTGGCCACGATCGCGATGACGAGGGCAAGGGTTCCCCCGACGGCCAGCGCGACCCAGATGGAGACCTGGTAGCCCTCACCGGCAGGGTCGAAGAGCATGAGCGCCCCCACGACGAAGCTGACGGCTCCCGCGAGGGCAAGGGCGCCGTGGCTCGGCACCAGGGCCTCCGCAGCGAAGAAGCCGACCGCGAGCAACATGAGCAAGAGGCCGGCCCAGCTGATCGGCAGCACCTGCAGGCCGAAGAGGCCCACGATCAGAGAGATGACGCCGACCGTGCCGGGAAGGATGAGGCCCGGGTTGAGAATCTCGATCGTGATCCCGAGCACGCCGATCGACATGAGGAGGACGATCAGGTTCGGGTCGACGAGCAGGTCGAGAATCCGCTTCCACAGCGACATCTCGACGGTGTCGACGGTCGCGCCGGCCGTGTTCAGGACGAAGCCCTTCGGCTCCGTCCGCAGGCCGTCGATCTCCTCGAGCAGAGTAGGCAGGTCGGGCGCGACGACGTCCACGACGTTTTGCTCGAGCGCTTCCTGCGCGCCCAGGTTGTCGGCGGAGCGCACGGCGGCCTCGGCCCAGTCGCCGTTTCGCCCGTGCGTCTCAGCGAGCTCGCGCGCGTAGGCGGCGGCATCGTTGATCACCTTGCGCCTGAGGTCGTCCGGGATCTCACCGCCGCCGACCGCCACAGGAGTGGACGAGCCGATGTTGGTCGCGGGCGCCATGGCGGCGACGTCGGCTGCAAGCGTGATGAAGGCGCCGGCCGACGCCGCCCGCGAGCCGGGAGGGGAGACATAGACGACGACCGGAACTCCGGCATCCAGCTCTTTCTTGATGATCTCCCGCATCGCCGAGTCGAGCCCGCCGGGTGTGTCCAGCTGGATCACAACCGCGTCGTAGCCCTCCTCCTCGCCACGCTCGATCGCGTCGACCAGGTAGTCCTGGGTGACCGGATTGATGTCGTTCTCGAACTCGACGGCGAGGACGCGCGGCGTCGGTTCCTGGGCGGCCGCGCCTCCGGTCAGCGCGAGGGCCGCCGCCAGGAAGGCTAAGGCCCAGAAAAATCCCCGCAAGCGCGGCACTTCGGTGTAAAGATTCTATCAGCGTCGTGCCCTTGCCCTTGAGGATGAAGGACTCCTCTGCTTCGGTACCGAAGGAGCCGCCGCCCAGATGAGCTTCCGCCGCCTGCTGCTGCTCGTGCTCGCGCTCGCCGCGCTGGCCCCGAGCACGGCCTCCGCTCAGGAGGTGCGCGTAGTCGTGCGCGACGTGCCGCTCGGCGCGGCCGGGACGTCCGCGGCCCGCTCGGCGCCCTCGAGCTTCACCATGGTCGGGATTCACTGGCAGGGCACCGGCAAGGTCTGGTTCAGGACGGCCAAGGAAGCCGGTCGGTTCGGGCCGTGGCGTCCTGCCCAACCCGAGGGCGATGACATGCCCGATGCCGGGAGCGACGAGCTCGACCGGCGCGCGGGCTGGCGGGTCGGGAATCCCTGGTGGACAGGCGCCGCTGACCGGATCGAGTACCGGGTGTCCGGGGAAGTCACGCGGCTACGGACGTACTTCGTCGACAGCCCGGTGACCGCCGCCGACAGGGCGCGGGCGGCCTCACCGCGGACGGCGGCGAGCACGTTCGCGGCAGCGGGTCCCGGTGCCGCGGCCGCCGATCGTGCGGCGGCCTGCCTGGAACGCCGACGAGAGGATCGTTCGCGGCGCCCCCTCGATCGCCGCCCGCCTCCGCTTTTCGGTAGTCCACCACACGGCCGGCTCGAACAGCTACTCGGCCGCCCAATCGGCCGCGATCGTTCGCGGGATTCAGCGCTACCACGTGCTCGGAAACGGCTGGGACGACATCGGCTACAGCTTCCTCATCGACAAGTACGGGCGCGTCTTCGAAGGCCGTGGCGGCGGGATCACCAGGAACGTGATCGGGGCGCACGCCGGCGGCTTCAACACGGGGAGCGTGGGGGTCGCCATCCTCGGGAACTACGACTCGGCGAAGATCTCCTCTGCGGCCAGGTCGGCTCTCCAGAGACTGCTGGCCTGGCGGCTCGACGTCGGGCACGTCAACCCGCGCGGCCTCGTGGACACGATCTCGGGAGGCAGCTCGCGCTGGCCGGCCGGGAGATCGGTCAGGTTGCGCGCGGTCTCGGGCCACCGCGACACCAGCCTCACGAGCTGCCCGGGACGCAGGATCTACGGCCAGCTCGGGACCATCTCCCGCCGGGTGAGGCAAATCGGCCTGCCCAAGCTCTGGAATCCGGAAGCTACGGGAAGGGTCGGCGGCCTCGTCCGCTTCACCGCACGCCTGTCAGAAGCTCTCCCCTGGACGGTCGAGGTCAAGGACGCAGCCGGCACGGTGATCGCCGAGAGAAGCGGCAGTGGCCGCGCCGTCGACTGGACCTGGGATGCGAGCACGGTCCCGATCGCCTTTTACACCTACACGATCAGCGCCGGCGCCAACGTCAGGCCCTCGACGCTGCCCGTCCCCGGGCCGCCTCCGCTGGCGGTGACGGGACTGAAGGCGTCTCCCCGCGCTTTGACTCCGAACGGCGACTGGAGCGGCGAGCGAACGACGGTCAGGTTCGGGGTCACGCGTCGCGCTGTGCTTAGCGTGAGGGTAGTCAGCGGCGCGACCGAGAGCAGCGTCCGGACGCTGCTCGGGGCCGCGACGCGATCCGCGGGACCCCGTAGCTTGACCTGGGACGGGCGAACGGGCAGTGGTGCGGTGGTTCCGGACGGCCGCTATCGAATCGAGGTCTCGGCGGAGTCCGGAGTCGAGCAGGTCTCCCGCTCGCTGCGGGTGGTCGTCGATCGGACGCTGGGCGGCGTCCGCGTCTCCCCCGCCGTCTTCTCGCCCAACGGCGACGGCCGGGCCGACTCGCTCGAGATCGGCTATGCGCTCACTCGCCCGGCCGCCGTGCGAGTCAGGCTCAGGCGCGGCGGCCGCGTCCTTCGCACTCTGATCGAGCGGTCGCAAGGGACGGGCGCCTACGTGCTGGACTGGGACGGGCTCGTGCGGCGGGCACGGCCGGCGGACGGCACTGTCCGTGTCGTCGTACGCGCCGTCACCTCGCTGGGAAAGCGCAGGCTCTCGCGGTCGATTCGACTCGACACCAGGCCCCCTGCCCTGCGGGTTCTCTCGCTCACGAGGGCCAACGGGGACATGCGCCTCCGCCTCAGGCTCAGCGAGCGAGCTCGGCTGCAGGTTTGGTACGGCCGCGAGACGTGGGCTGACGGCGGCAGCTTCGTGACGACGCGCTCGGCCGGGAATCGTGACGATCCGACGCCCGCGTTCGGGCACGGGTCGTGCGCATTGTCGCCACCGACGACGGTCTCAACCGCAGCAGGCCGGTCGTCTACCGCCGCGTAACGCTCGAAAAGGACTTCGCCGCTCTCGACGAGGCGGCGCTCGCCCTCGATCTCGACCTCGAGCCGTCCGCGGCGGTCGACGGCGATGCCGAGCCCTGCCTCTCCGTCCACGTAGACGCGTCTTCCGCGCAGGAAGTCCCGGGCGCCCAGCCCCTCGTAAACCGCGTCGAGGCCTCCCTCCCGCCAGCGGTCGTACGCGTGCTCCAGCCGGACGAGGAGATCGGCAAGGATCGGGGCCCGCTCGCGGCGTACCCCGTCGACCGTCAACAGCGACCCGGGAGCGACCTTCGCCTCCGCGGGAAGCTCGCCGCGCGCCTGGTTGACGTTCAGGCCGACCCCGAGGACGACGGCACCCTCGGTTGCTTCGGCGAGGATGCCGGCGACCTTTCGGCGGTTGATCAGCACGTCGTTCGGCCACTTGATCTGGGCCGCGAGGGTAGTCGCCGCCTCGACCGCCTCGGCTACTGCTACGCCGCCGACGAGCGAGAGCTCGGCGACCGTCCGCTCGGGCGGCGGCCGAAGGAGCACCGAGCAGAGGATCGCCGTTCCAGCCGGCGCGTTCCAGTTCCGCCCGAGTCGCCCGCGGCCGGCCGTCTGCTCGTCGCAGACGGCCACGGCTCCCTCGTCCAGGCTCGGATCGAGAAGACGCTGTGACGACTCGCATCTCTCCCGGTAGAGATAGGGACGCCCAAACCGGCCCTGGAGCAGAGGTTCGACCGTCTCCGGGGTCAGCGTGTCGGCCATCGGCCGCACTAGACTAACTTTGCCGTGCAACCAGCCGCCGCGCCCGCCCGTCCTACCGAGCAGCAGCAGCCGCTTTGGCTGTCGATCGCCTACAGGAAGCTGAGCGACGTGGACCTCGTCAGCAAAGCACGTGACGGTGACAGGCGCGCACTCGACGTTCTCGTCGAACGGCATACGCCTCGCGTGAATCGGCTCGCGACACAGCTGATGGGCGACCTCGAGGAGGCGCGGGACGCCGCGCAGGAGTCGCTCGTCAAGCTGTGCACGCGCCTCCGCCAGTTTCGCGGGGAGTCCCAGTTCGCAACCTGGCTCCATCGCCTGGTCGTGAACACCTGTCGGGACCGCCTCGCGCGCCAGCGGATCCGCCAGACGGAGCACTCTCCATCGAGGATGAGCCCGCGGGTGAGGACAGCGATCCCTCGCGCGCTGCGCTCCTGGCGGACAAGCGTCGTGAGCTGGCCGCTGCGCTCTCTCGCCTCACCCCGAGCCAGCGGCTCGTGATCGTCCTCCGTGACGTGTTCGGGATGACGTACGAGGAGATCTCGCGTTCGGCGAGCATGCCTGTGGGAACGGCGAAGTGCTACGTGCACCGGGCCCGAGCCCGCCTGCGCGTGCGGCTGGAAGAATCGGCGGGGTGAGTCGGCGAGGGTGAGCTTCAACCCGCCCTTCGGCCGGAGGGAGATCGAGCAGATCCTCCCTCACCGCGACCCCTTCCTGCTGCTCGACGAGGTGGTCGAGCTCGAGCCCGGCGCCCGGGTCGTCGCCAAGAAGCTCGTGCGCGAGGACGAGTGGTACCTGAGCGGCCACTTCCCGGGGAGGCCGATCATGCCCGGCGTCCTCATGGTCGAGGCGATGGCGCAGGCGGGCGCTGTGGCGGCGCTCTCCGCGGAGGAGAATCGCGGCAAGCTCGCCCTCTTCGCCGGGATCGACGACGTCCGGTTCAAGCGGCTTGTCGTTCCCGGTGACGAGCTGGAGCTGACCTGCGAGCTCGAACGCGTTCGCGGCCCCGTCGGCCGAGGCAAGGCGACCGCCTCGGTCGGAGGCCAGCTGGCCGTGCGCGGAACCCTGATGTTCGCGGTGACGGAGGAGACATGATCGCCAGCGTCGCCGGCAACGGGATCCCGGTGGGTCTCACCGGCGTCGGCGCCTTCACGCCCGAGCGCGTGCTCACGAACGCCGACCTCGAGGCCATGGTCGACACCTCCGACGAGTGGATCGTCAGCCGCACCGGGATCAAGGAGCGGCGCATTGCGGCGCCGGAACAGGCGGCGAGCGACCTCGCGCTCCCCGCGGCGCGGCAGGCGCTCGAGCAGGCCGGCGTGGCGCCCGAAGAGCTGGACCTTGTCATCGTGGCGACGGCTACCCCCGACATGCTCTTTCCGGCCACGGCGGCGATCGTCGCGGACGCGCTCGGCGCCAAGCAGGCCGCCGCCTACGATCTCCTGGCCGGCTGCACGGGCTTTGTCTACGCCCTCTCGCAGGCGTACGGCCAGGTGGCCACCGGCCTCTCCAAGAACGGCTCTGATCGTCGGCACCGAGGTGCTCTCGAAGATCACGAACTGGCAGGACCGCTCGACGTGCATCCTCTTCGGAGACGGCGCCGGGGCCGCGGTCGTGCAGCCGATCGGCAAGGGCGGCATCGCCGGCTTCGAGCTCGGGGCGGACGGCTCGGGTGGGCCGGACCTTTGCGTGCCCGCCGGAGGCTCTCGCCGCCCGATCACGCCCGACGCGCTCGAGGAGGAGCTTCAGTTCATCAAGATGAACGGGGCGGAGGTCTACCGCTTCGCCACGCGGATCATGGTCACCTCGGCAGAGGAGCTTCTTCGCGTCTGTGGCGTCTCGGTGGAGGACATCGACCTGTACGTCCCGCACCAGGCGAACAAGCGGATCGTCGATCACGCAGTGAGGGACCTCGGTCTCGACCCGGAGAAGGTGTTGATGAACATCGACCGGTACGGGAACACGTCGTCCGCTTCCATTCCGATCTGTCTTCAGGAGGCCCAGGCGGCGGGGCGGCTGGAGGAGGGGACGCGGGTGCTCATGAGCGCGGTCGGCGCAGGGCTGACCTGGGGCTCGGTCTATCTGACGTGGACGACCAGTGGCGTCGAGTAGGGAGGAGCTATGAAGATCGCATTTTGCTTCCCGGGCCAGGGCTCGCAGGACGTAGGCATGGGGCAGGCGTTCGCGGCGGAGTTCCCCGCGGCGCGGGCTGCTTACGACGAGGCGTCGGAGGCGGTCGGCTTCGACGTGGCGAAGCTCTGCTTCGAAGGATCGCTCGAGGAGTTGACGCGAACCGAGCTGCAGCAGCCTGCGCTCGTCGCCACCTCGATCGCGTGCCTGCGTGCGGTGAGCACCCTCGGGATCGAGCCCGACTACGTGATCGGACATTCGGTGGGCGAGTACTCGGCCCTGGCGGCCGCCGACGCGATCGGAACCGGCGACGCGGTCGCGCTCGTCCGCGAGCGGGGTGAGGCGATGGCCGAGGCGGCGAAGGAGACTCCCGGGGCGATGGCGGCAGTGCTCGGGCTCGACGACGCCGTCGTCGAGGACCTGTGCTTCTCGATCGACGGAGTCTGGCCGGCGAACTACAACTGCCCCGGTCAGGTAGTGGTCTCGGGCGAGAACTCCGCCGTCGACCGGCTGATCGAGGAAGCGGCGGCCCGGGGGGCCCGAAAGACGGTGAGGCTCCGCGTGAGCGGGGCCTTCCACAGTCCGCTCGTGGCCCGCGCCGCCGAGCGCCTGAAGCCCGCGCTGGCCAAGGCGACCTGGCAGAACCCCTCGCCGCCCTTCATGTCTACCGTGACCGCAAAGCTCGAGGACGCCCAGCGCATGACCGTCCTGCTCGCCGAGCAGCTGACGGCTCCGGTCCGCTTCACGCAGGCCGTCAGCGGGCTGGTCAAAGACGGCGTCGGCACGTTCGTGGAGATCGGCCCCGGCCAGGTCCTGAGCGGGCTGCTGCGGCGCTGTGACCGCTCGCTCCGGGCCATCTCGGTGAACGACCCCGAGACGCTCCGCAAGCTCAAGGAGCGGCTCTCCGCAGCGTAGTGGCGGAGTTCGCCTCACTCGACGGCAAGGTTGCCCTCGTCACCGGGGGGTCCCGCGGCATCGGCGCTGCCATCTCGCGTGAGCTTGCGGGGGGAGGCGCCCGCGTCGCGGTCAACTACCGCTCGGGGCAAGAGGCGGCCGAAGCGATCGCGGGAGACATCGACGGGATCGCCGTCGGCGCGAACGTCGGCGACCCGGCGGAGGCGCAGGAGCTGATCGAGCGCGTCGAGTCCGAGCTTGGCGACCTCGACATCCTCGTGAACAACGCGGGCGTGACGCGCGACACGCTGATCGCCCGGATGAGCGACGCGGACTGGGACGAGGTGATCGACACGAACCTTCGGGGCACCTTCAATACCTGCCGCGCCGTCTCGCGGAAGATGCTGCGCCGGCGTGCCGGCGCGATCGTGAACCTCTCGAGCGTAGTCGGCGTGCACGGGAACCCCGGCCAGGCGAACTACGCGGCCTCGAAGGCCGGGATCATCGGCCTGACCAAGGCGCTCGCCCGCGAGCTCGGCGTCCGCGGCGTGCGGGTCAATGCGATCGCTCCCGGGTACATCACGACGGAGCTCACCGACGTGCTCACCGAGGAGCAGACAGGCCTCATCCTCGGCAACACCCCGCTCGGACGCCTCGGGTCTCCGGAGGACGTCGCCGCCGCGGTACGCTTTCTCTGCTCGGACGAGGCCGCGTTCATCACGGGCGACGTGCTGCTCGTGGACGGCGGATTGGGGACGTAGTGCCCCGTCGGGCAATGCACCCCTGCCTCTGCGGCGCGATCACGCGGCGCCTGAGCCCACCCTCGCCCTTGGCAAGGCTTCTAGCCTTGCCTGCGGACGACTGCGGACTCATGCTTGGTGCTTGCGCCGCAGAAGCTAGGCTGGATTACCCGAAGGGGCACTAGGGGGCACTGGCGATGGCTTCTGAGAACGGACGCAAGCGGGTGGTGATCACCGGTATGGGCGCAGTGACGCCGCTCGGGAACGACGTCGAGACGTTCTGGGAGAACCTCGTCGCCGGCCAGGGCGGCGCCGCTCCGATCTCGTTGTTCGACTCTTCCGAGTTCGCCGTCCACTTCGCTTGCGAGCTGAAGGATTTCGAGCCCACCCAGTGGATCGAGCACCGCAAGGCACGCCGCATGGACCGCTTCACGCAGATGATTCTCGCGGCCGCCCGGATGGCCGAAGCCGACTCCGGGTTCGAGATCGAGCCGGAGACCGAGAGGACCGGCGTCTCGGTCGCGACGGGGATCGGCGGGCTGCAGAGCTTCCAGGATTGCTACGACCAGCTGCTCGACCGCGGCCCTGACCGGGTCAACCCGCTCTCGATCCCGGCGATCATCCCGAACATGGGCGCCGCCTGGGTCTCGATGGAGCTGGGCACGCGCGGACCGCTGACCTCCGAGTGCACCGCCTGCGCCGCCTCGAACATGGCGATCGGAGAAGCGATGGACGCAATCCGGCTCAACCGCGCGGACGTCATGTTCGCGGGCGGGACCGAGGCGGGGATCACCAAGGTCGGGATCGGCGGGTTCTCGGCGATGCGAGCGCTCTCTCGTCGAAACGACGATCCTGCGCGGGGAAGCAGGCCGTTCGACGCCGAACGCGACGGCTTCGTGATGGGCGAGGCCGGGGCCATCGTCGTCCTCGAGGACCTCGAGCATGCGCGAGCGCGCGGGGCGAAGGTGTACGCGGAGCTGATCGGCTACGGCCTCTCGTCCGACGCGCAGCACATCACGGAGCCCGACCCGACCGGGAAGCACCCCGCGCGGGCGATGAAGATGGCGATGGACGACGCGGGCATCACGCCGGACGAGATCGACTACATCAACGCCCACGGGACCTCGACGCCGATCGGGGACGCGAGCGAGACACGCGTGATCAAGGTGGCGCTCGGCGAGGAGAAGGCGCGCAAGACGCCGATCTCGTCGACGAAGGGCGCCACCGGCCACTGCCTGGGGGCTTCGGGCGCGATCGAGGCGATCACCTCGATGCTGGCCGTCCAGCGGGACGTCGTGCCGCCGACGATCAACTACGAGGTGCCCGATCCCGAGTGTGACCTCGACTACATCCCCAACGAGGCGCGGGAGTGGCAGACGGACATCGCGCTCTCGAACAACTTCGGCTTCGGCGGGCACAACGCCTGCCTCGTGGTCAGGAAGTTCACCGATTAGCGCTCCCAGTGCTCGCTGGGCGACGTTCGACGTCTACGGGACGCTCGTCGACTGGAACGGTGGGATCGCGCGCGAGCTCGCGCGCCTGTGGCCTGAGGCGGACACGCAGGAGCTGCTGCACCGCTACCACGAGATTGAGCCCAGGGTCGAGCTCGAAGGCTCCCTCCCGTACCGCCAGGTCCTTCGCCAGACCCTGACCCTCCTCGCCGAGAGCGAAGGGCTGGCGCTGCCTGCCGACGAGGAATCGGCGCTCGACGACGCACTGCCCGGCTGGCCCGTCTTCTCGGACGTCCCGCCAGCGCTCGCCGAGCTGAGGGAGCGGGGCTGGCGGCTCGTGCCGCTCTCGAACACCGACGCGGACTTCCTCCAGGGCTCGATGAAGGCGATCGGCGTCCCCTTCGACGGGTCGATCGTCGCCGGAGAAATCGGCTCCTACAAGCCGGCGCACGGCCACTGGCAGGCGTTCGCGGAACGCTTTCAGCCCGAGCCCGGGCGACACGTGCACGTGGCCGCCAGCCTCTTCCACGACATCGCCCCGGCGCAGGAGCTCGGCATCCCCGCCGTCTGGATCAACCGGCTGGGAGAGACGAGCGACCTCCCGCGTGAAGCTGAGCTGACCGACCTCTCCGATCTCCCGGACACGCTCGACCGGATCATTCCCGGGTAGCCTGAGGGCGATGTCGCGCCTTCGGGCCAAGTGCCCCGACTGCAGGACGCTGACCGCCGTCGCGCTGGAGACCGGCGAGTACGAATGCCACTCCTGCGGCCGGACGTTCCGGGCGGGCCTCGTCCGGGTGCCGAGCGCCTGGGGATCGGGAGGCGAGGCGATGGCCGAGGCCGCGAGCCTCGAGCTGCCCTATCCCGAGACTGCGGTCATCGTCGAAAGCTCCCTGACGGAGCAGAACCTGGCGCTCGCCGCCGCGCTCCCCGAGCGGCCGGTCGTGCTCGGCGGCTGCTGCTGCTCCCACGTCGGCGCGGTCGAAGGCCTGGCGACGCGCCACGACCGCCTCGCGGTCGTCTGGCTGGATGCCCATGGCGACCTGAACACGCCCGAGAGCTCCCCCAGCGGGAATCAGTGGGGGATGCCCTTCCGGATGCTGCTCGACTCGGGCACGGTCCACCCGGCGGACGCGGTGCTCGTCGGCGCCCGCAACCTCGATCCGCCCGAGGTCGAGTTCATCGCGGCGAGCGGGCTGCGAGCGGGGGCAGACGAGCTCGACGGCGCGCTCGAGGGAGCGGACGCTGTCTATATCGCGTTCGACGTCGACGTGCTCGACCCGGAGGACGAGGTCGTCTGCTTCATGCCCGAGCCGGGTGGCCCGACGGTCGCGGAGGCGGCCTCGATTCTCAGCCGGGTTGCCGCAGCGCGGCCCGTCGCGGGGATCGGCTTCACCGGATTGGGGACCAGCTCGGGGAACGCCGAGCCGCTCGTCCGGCTTGCCGGCGCCGCCGGTTTCTGAGGGCGGCACCCGCGAGGGCGCGTGGGGGTGAAGCCGTAAGATGGCGGCCATGGAGAGCCGGGTCGACGTGTCCGTCGAGAATCGCGAGGCCGGCCCGACGGACGATGCGAAGCGGCATCCCAACACCTGCCCGCGCTGCCATTCGCACTATCGCGACGACGAGCTCGAGCAGACGCTGCGCGTGTGCCCGCAGTGCGGCCATCACTTTCCCGTGCGAGCGCGTGAGCGGATCGCGCAGCTGGCCGACCGCGGCACGTTCGTCGAGGCCGACGTCGAGCTTCGCTCGGCGGATCCACTGAGCTTCTTCGACCTGCGTGCCTACACCGACCGGCTGGCCGAGGCGGAGGTGGCGACGGGGCTCGGCGATGCGCTCATCGCCGGCGGCGCCGCGATCGAGCGCCGCCCGTGCGAGCTCGCCGTCATGGATTTCGCGTTCATGGGCGGCTCGATGGGAAGCACGGTCGGGGAGAAGTTCGCGCGTGCCTGCGGTCGCGCGGCAGCCCGGCAGGTACCGCTCGTCTGCGTCACGGCCTCGGGCGGCGCCCGCATGCAGGAGGGGATCCTCTCGCTCATGCAGCTGCCGAAGACCGTGTGCGCGGTCGACGAGCTGCGCGAGGCCCGCTGCGCCTTGCTCTCGGTGATGACGCATCCCACGACGGCCGGTGTGCTCGCGAGCTTTGCCAGCCTCGGAGACGTGATCGTCTCGGAGCCGGGCGCCCTGCTCGCCTTCACAGGCCCGCGTGTCGTCCAGCAGACCACGCGCGAGAAGCTCCCCGAGGACTTCGGCCTGGCGGAGTCAAACGCCCGTTTCGGACACGTCGATGCGATCGTTCCGAGAGCCGAGCTCCGCCCGTACGTCGGGAGGGTCCTGGCCATGTTCGTCCAGCCGCAGTGAGGCCGTGACCGAGACGCCTTCGAGCCAGGTCGAGCAGCTGAAGCTGAAAGAGCGCCTCGCGAAGCTGCGCGATCTGCCGCTGCTGCGCGGCGTCGGCGTCTCCGGGGAGATGTCGAGGCTCAAGCGCCAGCTCGACCGCATGTCCTCCGAGCCGAGCGAGGACGAGGTCTGGCATGCGGTCGAGCTAGCCCGCCACCAGGACCGCCCGTACACCCTGGACTACGTGGAGCGGATCTGCGACGACTTCGTCGAGCTGCACGGCGACCGCTCGTTTGCCGACGACGCAGCGATCGTCGCCGGTCTCGCGCGCTTCGACGGGCGCACGCTCGTGCTCGTGGGCCACCAGAAGGGAAGAGACATCCGCGAGCGGACGCACCGGAACTTCGGGATGACCTACCCCGAGGGCTACCGGAAGGCGATGCGGGCGATGGAGCTCGCCGATCGCCACCGCTTCCCCCTCGTCACGCTCGTCGACACGCCCGGCGCCTACCCGGGAGTCACCGCGGAACAGCACGGCCAGGGAGGGTGGATCGCCCGCTGCCAGCTCGCCATGGCCCGGCTGGAGGTCCCCAGTGTCACGTGCGTGATCGGCGAGGGCGGGTCCGGAGGCGCCGTTGCGATTGCGGTCGCCGACCGCGTGCTCATGCAGGAGAACGCCATCTACTCCGTCATCTCCCCTGAAGGCTGCGCGGCGATCCTCTGGCGGGACGCCGGTGAGGCGAAGAGGGCGGCGGCCGCGTTCAAGCCGGACGCGCGGCACTGCCTCGAGCTGGGCGTCATCGACGGGATCGTGCCCGAGCCGGCCGGAGGCGCGCACACGAATCACGACGAGGCCGCTGCCCTGCTCGCCCAGGCGCTCGAGGCGTCGCTCACGGAGCTCGACCCTCTCGACCCGGCCGAGCGGCGGCGCCTGCGCCGGAGCAAGTTTCGGAGCATGGGCGTCTACCTCGAGTAGAGGTCGAGACCTCGGCAATCCACAGCGTCCACAGGGTTATCCCCGGTGCCCTGTGACTGCTGCCTCACGGAAGAAGGGCCGGCGAGGCCGGCCCTTCTGAGGCTTGCCGACCCCCCCGGTCGACAAAACCCACACGGCACTTGATACCCCGACCTCGCGCTGCCTCAAACCTCGGCATGCTTCCGGCGTGGCCCGGCTTCGAGAATACGAGCGCAAGCGGACCAAGGGAGTCACCCCGGAGCCCTTCGGTGGACGCCGTCGGCGAGGCGAGCCGATCTTCGTCGTCCAGCGACACGACGCGCGCAGGCTCCATTACGACTTCCGTCTCGAGCGCGACGCGGCCCTCGCGAGCTGGGCCGTGCCGAAGGGAGTCCCGCTCGAGCCCGGCCAGCGCCATCTCGCCGTTCACGTCGAGGACCATCCGCTCGACTACGCGACGTTCGAGGGCGAGATTCCCGCAGGCGAATACGGCGCAGGCACGGTCGAGATCTGGGACCGCGGTACCTACGAGCTCGTCGAGGAGAAGCCCGACGGCGGGTTGACGGTCCGGCTGAAGGGTGAGCGGCTGCGCGGGCTGTGGACGCTCGTCCCGGCCAAGCTCGACGGGAAGGAGAAGAACTGGCTCCTCGTCAGGAAGCAGGAAGAAACGCCGCCAAAGGCTCGGCCGCGACGGGAGTACTCGCCGATGCTCGCCACCCTGGCCGACGAGGTGCCGAGCGGTCCCGGCTGGCTCTACGAGGTGAAATGGGACGGCTATCGCGCCCTCGCCTTCGTCACCGGCGGTGACGTGACGCTGACGAGTCGGCGCGGGAACGACCTCAGCGAGCGGTTCGCGGATGTCGTGCGCGCGCTGGAGCGAAGCGTCCGCACTCCGGATTGCGTCCTGGACGGCGAGGTTTGCGCGCTCGACGAGCAGGGACGGTCCAGCTTCAGCGTCATGCAGCAGGGCTCGGGCCCGCTCGTCTACTACGCCTTCGACGTCCTCGAGGTGGACGGGGAACCGGTGATCGACCTCCCGCTGACCGACCGCCGGCGCCGGCTTGCGAGGTTGCTCGACCGGCGCGGCGACACCATTCGCTTCTCCGAGGCGTTCGACGACGGCGAGGCGCTCTACGCGGCGGCGAAGGAGCAGGGCCTCGAAGGGCTCGTCGCAAAGAAGGCAGATTCGCGCTACCAGCCCGGCAGGCGGACGAGCGACTGGCTGAAGGTGAAGACCCACCAGGAGCAGGAGTTCGTCGTCGCGGGCTACACAAAGGGGAAGGGCCGGCGCGCCGGCCGGCTCGGCTCGCTCGTCCTCGCCGTCAGGCGTGGAGGCGAGCTCGAGTACGCCGGCAACGTCGGCACGGGCTTCAGCGAGAAGGAGATCGACAGGCTCGTGAAGCAGCTGCGGGCGCTCGAGCGGCCGACGAGCCCCTTTCGAGAGGTTCCGACGATGCCCAAAGTACGCAAGAACGAGGTTGTCTGGGTGGAGCCGAAGCTCGTTGCCGAGGTCGAGTTCGCCGAGTGGACACACGACGGCCGCCTGCGAGCCCCGGTGTACAAGGGCCTCCGCGAGGACAAGGATCCGGCCGAGGTGCGGCGCGAAGAGCCGCTCGGGACGGAGATTCGCCGCGGGAAGCGCGTTCTCGAGCTCTCCAACCTCGACAAGCCCTTCTGGCCGGACGAGGGGATCACGAAGGGCGACCTGATCGCCTACTACCGCGATGTCGCCCCGGTGCTCGTCCCGCACCTCCGCGGCCGCCCTTTCACGATGAAGCGCTATCCCGACGGCTGGCAGGGCAATCACTTCTTTCAGAAGGACGCGCCCTCACACATGCCCGCATGGATCCCCCGGTTCAAGTACCGCTCGACCTCACGCGCGACCCGCGAGAAGCGGACGCTCCACTACCCGGTCGTCGATGACGAGCTTGCGCTCCTGTGGATGGCGAACATGGGCTGCATCGACATGAACACCTGGTATTCGCGGGTCGACAAGCCCGCCCGCCCCGACTGGGTGCTGTTCGATCTCGACCCATCGCCCGACGTCGGGTTCGCGGAGGTCGTCCGGGTGGCGCTCCTGATCAAGGAGGTGCTCGACACCCTCGGGCTCACCGGCTTCCCCAAGACGAGCGGCGCCGACGGCTTCCACGTCCTCGTTCCGATCGCGCGGAGGTACAGCTACGGGCAGACGAGGGAATTCGCCGAGATCGTCGCCGGCACGCTGGCGCGGCTTCATCGCGGGCTGGTGACCACCGAATGGGCAAGAGCAAAGCGCCGCGGTGTCCTCGTCGACGCGAACCAGAACGGCGAAGGGAAGACGATCGCGTCGGTCTACTCGGTGCGGCCGAAGGCCGGGGCGCCCGTCTCGACGCCGCTTCGCTGGGAGGAGGTCACGGAGGACCTTGATCCCGCCGACTTCACGATGGAGGTCGTGCTCGACCGAATTCAGCGCGACGGCGACCTCTTCGAGGGCGTGCTGACGACGCGCCAGGCGCTCGGAAAGGCTCTGGACGCGCTCAGGTGAGGGCGACCGCCGCCGGCGTCCGCAGGAAGCTCCAGGTCCTGCCGATCTCCTCGAAGCCGAGGCGGGTGTAGAGCTCCTTCGGCCAGTCGCCGGCGTCGGCCCCGAGGAAGACGAGGTCGTGCCCGGTGGACTGCGCCTCCTCGACGGCGCGCAGCACGACGGCGCTTGCGTAGCCCAGGCTCCGATGCGTCGGCAGCGTGGCGACGGCCTCCACCTGGGCGATCCGGCCGTCCGAGTAGAGGTCGGCTGCGGCAACCGGCGAGCCCTCCGCCCTGACCGCGAAATAGCGTGCGTTACCGGCTTCCTCCCAGAGGCGGTTCGCGTCGAGTATCTCGGCCACGACGTCCTCGTCGGTTCCCCAAGGCTCCGAGCGGCTGATCTCCGCGCGCAGCGGCAGGAGGTCCTCGCGGGCAACCTCCTCCACCATGGAGGTGTCCGCGGAACGGTCGCCGGTGCCGCGGTAGGCCATGACCATCTCCTGCTCGACCTGCCAGCCGATCCGGCCGAAGAACCGCTCGAGCCGGGCGCCGACCGCTTCGTCGGGCACGTAGCAGCGACGGTGAGCCTGGCCGGCGTCCGTGTGGAGCAGCTCTGCCTCGGCTGCGAGCTCCCCGGGGTCGACGTCCCTCGCCCTGTCGACGACGAGCTCGTTCAGGTACCAGACTCGCGGGTGACTGTCGTTGAAGTACGCGCGGCCGAAGCGGAAAGGAACGATCCTCTCCGCGCAGCGGGCGTGGAGGACCTCTTCGAAAGCGAAAGCGCGGTCGAGCTCTGTCGGCACGAGGAGAGCGTAGTAGCCGGGACGGTCCCGGCGGTATTCGGTGGCGCCCCTTGACCAAACGGTCAGGCGCTCGTTCTCCACAGCGGGCGCCCTCCGCTTTACTCGGACCGCTCCGTCTCGCCGAGCGGCAGGGGCCTGCCCAGCATCGAGAGCTCGGCGATGTCGCGGCGGAAGAAGAGCGCCACCGTCCAGTCGATGACCACCCGCAGCTTGCGGGAGAAGAGCGGCAGCTGGAAGAGGTGGTAGGTCCGCGTCACGAACCAGCCGAGAAAGCCCCGGAGGCGCAGGCCGAGCACGTCCGGCAATCCCCTTGTATCGGCCGAGGGTCGCCACCTGGCCGAGCATGCGGTACCGGTAGGGCTTCGCTTCTCCGCGGAGGTTCTTCACCAGGCGCCGTGCCTGGCGGAGCGCGTGCTGGCAGGTGGGCGGATCAGGGTGGTCGGGCGTTGCTTCGTTCGGGACGCGTGCGCCGTCGCCGAGCGCCCAGACGTTCTCACGGCCTTCCACCTTGAGCGTCGGGCCGACGACGATGCGGCCGCGCTCGTCGAGCGGGAGCCCGAACACAGCCAGGAAAGGGTGGGCCCTCACGCCCGCCGTCCAGACCAGTGTGTGCGTGTCGAAGCGGGTGCCGTCCGAGAGGACGGCGCCGTCGGCGTCGACCGACTCGAGCGTTGTCGCGACACGGATGTCGACTCCCCGGCGCTCGAGCTCGCGGGCTGCGTACTCTCCGAGTCGGGCGGGGATCTCGGGAAGGATCTTGGGCGCAGCGTCGACGAGCACCCAGCGCTGGGGAACCGTGCGGAGCTGGGGGTAGTAGCGAAGCGCGTCGCGGACGAGGTCGGAGAGCTCGGCCAGGGCTTCGACGCCCGCGTAGCCCGCTCCGATGAAGACGAACGTGAGGTGCCGCTCGCTTTCGTCCGGCGCGGCTGCGGCCGCCTCGAGCTCGCGCAGGACGTGGTTGCGCAGATAGATCGCGTCGGCTAGGGACTTGAAACCGAGCCCGTGCTCGGCCAGCCCGGGAATCGGGAGTGTGCGGGAAACGGCGCCGAGCGCCACCACGAGATGCTCGTAGCCGACGTCCAGCTCTCCGTCCTCTTCCGTAACGACCCGGACGAGACGTGCCTCTTCGTCGAGCGCGGTAGCTCGCCCGAGAATCAGATCCGCGTGCGGGCACATCACGCGAAGGGGGACGACGACGTGACGGGGCTCGAGCGTGCCCGACGCCGCCTCGGGCAGCATCGGCGTGTAGAGCATGAAGTTCTCCGGGCTGACGATCGTGGCCCCGGCCTTGCCGAGCAGGCGGGCGACGTACCCCCCGGCAAACCCGCCGCCGAGCACGAGCGTGCCGCCGCGGGCCGCGCGACTCTTCACGGCGCCAGTCATATCATCGGCCCGTGCAGATCGCGGTGATCGGGAGCGGTGCGGAGTGGGCGCTCTCAGGCCGAAGAAGTCGGGCGGTTGCTCGCCGAGCAAGGCTGCGTCGTCGTTTGCGGCGGCCTGGGCGAGGTGATGGAGGCCGCCGCCCGTGGGGCGAAGGAGGCCGGCGGCACGACGGTCGGGGTGCTCCCGGGCGTCAGCACCCGTGAGGCGAACCCCTGGATCGACTACGCGGTCGCGACGGGAACCGGGCATGCGCGCAATCTTGCCGTGGTGGCGTCTTGCGAGGCCGCGATCGCGGTAGGCGGGCGCTGGGGGACCGCCGCCGAGATCGCCTACGCGCGCCTGCTCGGCCGGCCCGTGGTCGTGCTCGAAGCCGGCCCCGCCGTGGAGGGCGAGGGCATCGAGCGCGTCCAGACGCCCGCGGAAGCTGTTCGGCTCGTGCTCGGCCTCGTGGCGGCTCGCTAGCGACTCGTTGTCCACAGACCAGGGCGTACCCGGTGTCCCTTCCGGCCAAGCCCAGGGGTCAGACCCCCGGGCATGGCCGCTTGGGTCAGGCGTGCGCCAGCATCCTGTGGAGAAGTGTGAGCGCGCCCGCTTTGTCCAGGAACTCGTTGAGGTTGCCGCACTTCGGCGACTGGACGCAGGAGGGGCAGCCGTCGGCGCAGGGGCAGCCTCTGAGGAGCCGTGCGGTGTCGGCCACCCAGCCTTCGAGCTGGTCGTAGCCGCGCCGGGTGATCCCCACCCCTCCCGGGTGCCCGTCGTAGACGAAGACGGTCGGCCGGCCCGTCTGGAAGTGGATGTTCGTCGAGAGGCCGCCGATGTCCCAGCGGTCGCACATTGCCCAGAGCGGAAGCACGGCGATCATCGCGTGCTCGGCGGCGTGGAGCGAGCCGAGGAGCTTCGGGAGGGGCTCGAGCCCGTCGAGCTGCTCGTCGGAGGGCACGTACCAGATCGCCTCGGTCTCGAACGTCGTCGGCGGAAGATCGAGCGTGACGAGCTCGAGCGTCGCCTGGTCGCGGATCGACTTGCGCTGGTACGCGATCACCTGCTCGGTGACGCTGACGCGGCCGAAGAACACGTCCAGGCCCAGCCGCCGCGCTGCGAGCTCGGCCTCCTCGATTGCGGTCGTCGTCTCCTTCTTCGGCTGCGTGTAGTAGTCGGCGGTGAAGGACTCGACGAGCGCTGCGCGGGACTCGAGGTCGAGCTCCAGCACCCGGTAGGACTCACCGAGGTGGAGATAGACGGCGCCCTCGTGCACCGTCGAGAACGCCCGCTCCCGCTCGACGAGGCCGAGAACGGACCCCGTTGCCACGTCGATGACGGCGATCGACTCCGGGCTCGCCGAGCGGAGCGCCACGCGTCCGGCCGGGTAGTCGCGACCCGCCCAGACGATGCCCGCCGACGTCTTTCGCAGCTCGCCCGAGCCCACGAGCGCCTCGGCGCGCTCGAGCGCGGCGTCGCCGAGCGTCTCTCGGTCACGGTCGTCGAGCGGCGCCTCGAAGGCGGCCGAGAGCACGTGGCCGTCGAGGATCCTCGGGTTTGCGTGGTCGAGGATCGCCGCCTCGACGCGCCGCTCGAGCAGCGCCTCGGGCTCGCGCATGAAGAACTGGTCGAGAGCGTCCTCGCTGGCGACGAGCACCGCCAGCCCGTGGCTTCGCCTCCCTGCGCGTCCCCACTGCTGTCGAAGGCTTGCGACCGTGCCCGGGAACCCCACCGAGATGGCGCAGTCGAGGAGGCCGATGTCGATGCCGAGCTCGAGCGCGTCGGTCGCAGTCACTCCGAGCAACTCGCCCTCCACGAGGCGGCGCTCGATCTCACGCCGCTGCTCGGGCGTGTAGCCGGCTCGGTAGGGCGAGAGGCGCGCCGCCGTCTCGGGATCGAGCCGCTCGGCTGCGAAGCGGTGAATCAACTCGGTGGCCTTGCGGCTCTTCGCGAAGCAGATCGTCCTCAGGCCGCGTGCGACGAGCTCCGCGAGGAGCCGTGCGCCTTCCCCGAGCGCGCTCGCGCGGAGCTGCAGAGGCTCGTCCAGCAGGGGCGGGTTCCAGAAGGCGATGGTGCGGGCCGCTCGCGGCGCGCCGTCGTCCTCGATGACGGTTGCCTCGAGGCCGAGCAGCGAGCTCGCGAGCTCGCCGGGGTTGGCGATGGTCGCCGAGGCGAGGAGGAACTGCGGCTCGGCCCCGTAGATCTGCGCAGCCCGCCGGAGCCGCCTGAGGACGTTGCCGACATGGGAGCCGAAGACGCCGCGATAGACGTGCGCTTCGTCCACGACGACGTAGCGGAGGTTCGAGAGGACGTCCGCCCAGCGGTCGTGGTGCGGGAGGACGCCGACGTGCAGCATGTCCGGGTTGGTCAGGATCGCGTTTGCCCACTTGCGGATCTGCCAACGGCGCTCGTGCTCGGTGTCACCGTCGTAGATGGCGGGCTTCACACCGCGGTACCTTCAGCGCGGCGAGGGAGCGCGCCTGGTCCTGCGCGAGTGCTTTCGTCGGGTAGAGGTAGAGCGCGCGCAGCTTCGGGTCCGCCGCGAGGGCGTCCAGCACCGGCAGGTTGAAGGCGAGCGTCTTGCCGCTGGCCGTGCCGGTGGCGACGACGAGATGCTCGCCGCGCCGCGCCGCCGCGAGCGCGTCAACCTGGTGTGTGAAGAGCGTCTCGATCCCACGGGCATCGAGTGCGGCCCTCAGGTGCGGGTGGAGCTCCGGCAGGGCCACGGTTCGCGCCTCCCTGCCGGGGACCTCGGTGAGGTACGCGAGCTCCTCGCCCTCGAGCAGGCCTTCCCAGGTGACGACGGCCATCGAGGCGATGCTAGCTTTCGTCCTCCGTGGTACCCCGGTGTCTCACGATCGCGACCTCGGACTCGGGCGGGGGCGCGGGGATCCAGGCGGACCTGAAGGCGTTCGCCGCGCTCGGCTGTCACGGCATGAGCGCGATCGTCGCGCTCACCGCTCAGAACACGACTTCCGTCACCGCCGTCCACGAAGCGCCGCCTGCGTTCGCCAGGGCGCAGCTGGATGCCGTCTTCGACGACATCGGCGTCGATGCGGCCAAGACGGGCATGCTCTTCAGCGCCCGCATCATCGAGGCGGTCGCGGACTTCCTCGGCGAGCACGACGTCCCCCTCGTCGTCGACCCGGTGATGGTGGCCGCGTCCGGCGCGAAGCTCCTCGAGGACGACGCCGTCGGCGTGCTGGTCGAGGAGCTCTTCCCGCTCGCCACGGTCGTCACCCCGAACTTGCACGAGGCCTGCGCCCTGCTCAGGATCCCGTACTCCGACGAGGCCGACCGCGGAGCGCTCGCCGAGGCGCCTCCACGAGCTCGGCGCGCCGGCAGTGATCGTCACGGGCGGTCACGGAACCGAGGCCGTGGACTGGCTCTTCGACGGCGAGCGCCACGTCGCCATCCCCGTCGCGCGCCACGGCGACGCTGGCGACCCACGGCGCCGGCTGCACCCACTCGGCCAGCCTGGCCGCGCTCCTGGCCAGGGGCGAAGCCTCTGGAGGACGCCGCCCGCGGCGCGGCGGCGATCGCCTCCGAGGCGGTCGAACACGGGCTTGCGGGCCTCGGCGCCGGCTCGGGCCCCGTCGACGTCTTCCATCTTGAGGCTCTCGGGGCTCGGGGAGTTCGGGCTCCTCGCTGAGCTCGAGCGCCGGGGCCTCGTCCGCGGGCTGGACGCGGAGGGCGCCGTGCTCGCCGGCGGGGTCGTCGTCACCCAGGACACCCTCGTCGAGGGAGTGCACTTTCGCCGTTCGTGGACGTCCTGGCGCGACCTCGGCTACAAGGCGGCGGCGGTCAACCTCAGCGATCTCGCGGCCATGGGCGCCGAGCCGGAGGCGTTACTGGTCTCGCTCGCGCTTCCGCAAGAGGTCGAGGCCGACGCGATCGCGGAGCTCTACGAGGGCCTGAACGAGCCCGGCGTGGCGGTCATGGGCGGCGACACCACGCGCGCCGAGCGCCTCGTCCTCACGGTGACGGCCGTAGGGAGGAGCGAGCGCGTGCCAGGACGTGCCGGCGCCCGCCCGGGCGACGTGCTTGCCGTCACCGGCCCGCTCGGCGGTGCGGCGGCGGGGCTGCACGTGCTGCGTGAAGGCCTCGGCGGCTTCGAGGAGCTGGTGGCGCTCCACCGTCGCCCGCCGCTCCGCCTCGAGGAGGGCCGCCGGCTGGCCCGTGTCGCTCACGCCGTGGTCGACCTCTCGGACGGGATCGCCGGCGACGCCGCCCGCATCGCGGAGCGCTCCGGCTGCCGGCTCGTGCTCGAGCCCGACCGGATCCCCCGCGTGCCCGGGATCGAGGAGGTCGCCGACCTCCCGTTCTGGACGATGGGGGAGGACTACGAGCTTCTGGCCGCCCTCGCGCTCGCGGATGCGGAGGAGCTCGGGCTGACGGTCGTCGGCCGGTGTGAGGAGGGCGCAGGCATCGAGCCTGGAGGCCTGGAGGGCTGGGATTCCTTCAGGCCACGGGTGTGAGCCAGCGCTCCCAGGCGGACTCGTAGTGGCTCCGGGAGCGAGCGCCGACCACGGCCTCCCGCGCCTCGCCGCCCTCGAAGAGGATCACCGTCGGGATCGAGAGGACGCTGTACCGCGCCTGCGTCGCAGGATTCTCGTCGACGTTCAGCTTCAGGAACCGCACGCGCTCGTGCTCGTCGGCCATGTCCGCGAGGATCGGGTCGACGATGCGGCAGGGGCCGCACCAGGGAGCCCAGAAGTCGACGACGACCGGGCCCTCGGCCTCGAGCACCTCGCTCTCGAAATCGGCGTCCCCGACCTGGGTCAGCTCGGCCACGCGGCCACTATAGACGCCCGCCGGACGGCGGCAATTCGCAGCGCCGGCACGCGTAGCATCGCCTCCAAGACGATGCCCGGGCCCATCTTCGAGCCGCCTTCCGTCCGGTCGGCTGAAGCGGATCGGAACTTCCTCGACCGTGAAGCCGGCGCGCAGCGCGCGGTACACGGTCTCGATCTGGAAGGCGTACCCGCGCGACTCGATGCGAGCCGGCTCGATCGCCTCGAGCACCTCGCGGCGGTAGACTTTAAACCCCGAGGTCGTGTCGCGCACGGGGATGCCGAGCACCGCGCGGGCGTACGTGGAGCCGCCGCGGCTGACGAGCCGCCGCAGGGCGCCCCAGTTCTCCGTGCCGCCGCCCGGCACGTAGCGCGAGCCGAGCGCGACGCCGGCCCTCGAGGTCGCCGCGACGAGGCGCGGAAGGTCGCCCGGATCGTGGGAGAAGTCGCAGTCGATCGTGGCCACGAGCTCGGCTCCTGCCGCCAGGGCCTGCTCGAAGCCGGCGACGTAGGCAGGCCCGAGGCCCTCCTTGCGCTCCCGGTGGAGGACGTCCAGGAAGGCGACCTCGGCGGCAAGACGGTCGGCCAGCTCACCCGTTCCGTCGGGCGAGGCGTCGTCGATCACCAGCACGCGGCCGTCCAGCCCGTGCCCGGCGAGGACGGCTCCGAGCGCGCGGACCATCGGCTCGAGGTTCTCGACCTCGTTGTAGGTAGGGACGCAGACGACCAGCCGCACCCGCGTATCATCGCCGCCGTGCCCGCAAAGCTGCCGTCCAACCCCGAGCTGGCCGAGCACTTCGAGCTCCTCGCCGACATGCTGGAGCTCGACGGCGCCGATGCCTTCCGTCTCGCGGCCTACCGCCGCGCCGCCGCGCGGATCCGCGAGTCGGCGGTCCCGGTGGCGCAGCTCGCCGTCGACGGGAAGGCGACGCGGCTCTCCGGAATCGGCTCGACGATCGAGGCCAAGATCGTGGAGATCACCGAGACCGGCGACCTGAACGCGCTTGCCAAGCTGCGGGCCAAGCTGCCGGCGGGCCTCGTCGAGGTCATGCATGTCCCCGGGCTCGGTCCGAAGACGGCCCGGAAGCTCTGGTCGGAGCTCGGCGTCGAGACGCTCGACGACCTGCGCCTCGCCGCCGAGCAGGAGCGCCTTCGGGCTCTGCCGGGGCTCGGCGCGAAGACGGAGGAGAAGATGCTGAAGTCGCTGGCCGCTCCGCCGAAGGCAGTCGGCGGCGACAGGCCGCACCCTGCTCGGCCGGGCTCTGCCCGCGGTCCGGCGCGCGGTCGCGGAGATCGAGGAGAGCGGCCTCGCCGACCGGGTCAGCGAGGCCGGCAGCGTCAGGCGTCGGGCCGAGACGACGAAGGACCTCGACCTGATCGCCACTGCTACCGACCCGGCGGCGCTGACCGCGTTCTTCGCCGAGCGGGAGTGGGTGGCCGAGGTCGTCGCCCGGGGCGGGACGAAGGCGACCGTCGTCTCCCACGAGGGCTTCCGCTTCGACCTGCGCGTCGTGCCGCCCGAGTGCTACGGAAACCTGCTCCAGCACTTCACCGGGCTCGAAGGACCACAACGTCGCGCTGCGCGAGGACGCGGTCCGCCGCGGCTTCTCGGTCAGCGAGTACGGCGTCCTTCACGTCGAGAGCGACGAGACGTTCCAGGCTGCCGACGAGGAGCAGGTCTACGAGCACCTCGGCTACGCCTGGATCCCGCCCGAGCTGCGCGAGAACCGGGGCGAGCTCGAGGCGGCCCGCGAGGGCGCGCTGCCGCGACTGGTCGAGCTCGCCGACCTGAAGGGCGACCTGCACATGCACACGGACTGGTCGGACGGGCGCGCCACGCTCGAGGAGATGGTGCTCGCGGCCGAAGGAGCGGGGCCACCGCTACATCGCCATCTGCGACCATGCGCGCGCGCCTCCGCGACGGCCGGCTCGAGGCTCAGGCCGAGGCGATCGCCGAGCTGAACGGACGCGTCTCCGGGATCACGATCCTCTCCGGCATCGAGGTGGACATCCGCGCCGACGGCAGCCTCGACTTCGACGACGAGGCGCTCGCCGAGCGCGACTGGGTGATGGCCTCGATCCACTCCGGCTTCGACGGGCCGCGCGAGCGGCTCGACCGAGCGGCTCGTCGCCGCGATGGAGAACCCGCACGTCGACTGCATCGGCCATCCGACCGGGCGGAAGATCAACCGGCGGCCTCCCTACGAGCTCGACTTCGAGCGCGATCTGCGAGGTGGCGGTCGAGACGGGCACGTTCCTCGAGATCAACGCCCAGCCGGACCGGCTCGATCTGACCGACACGCTCGCGCGCGCGGCGGTGGAGGCCGGCGTTCGCCTCGTCATCTCGACCGACGCTCACCGCTCCACGAGCTCGACAACCTCGAGCTGGGCGTCGCGCAGGCGCGCCGCGGCTGGGTCACGCCGGAGCAGGTCGTGAACACCCGCTCCTGGGCCGAGGTCAAGAAGCTTCTGAAGAAGATGAGCGACTTCCGCGCACGACGCTGCGGCCGCGTCCGAGTGGGTCGCGCGCTACCTGGAGGGCGTGCGCGAGCTGCCCGTGCTCGCGCAGGTCGAGCCGGGCCAGATCAAGGCCGCGCTGCCCGCCTCGCCGCCCGACGCAGGCCGGAGCCGTTCGCCGCCGTGCTGCGACGACCTCGACGAGATCCTGCTCCCCGGGATCACGCACTGGAACCACCCGCGCTTCTTCGCCTACTTCGCCATCTCCGGCAGCGAGCCGGGGATCCTGGCCGAGTTCCTGACCGCCGCGCTGAACGTGAACGCGATGCTCTGGCGCACCTCGCCGGCCGCGACCGAGCTCGAGGAGGTAGCCGTCGACTGGGTTCGGCAGCTGCTCGGCCTGCCCGAGGGCCTGCACGGCCACATCGAGGACACCGCGTCCACGTCCACGCTGGCGGCGCTGACCGCGGCGCGCGCACCTGCGGCCGGCGCGGCTCGTCCTCTGCTCCGAGCACGCGCACTCCTCCGATGGACAAGGCGGCGCGGCTCCTTGGGGTCCCGCTGCGCAAGATCGCCGCGGACGACGAGTTCCGCCTGCGCCCGGACGCCCTCGCCGAGGCGCTCGCCGAGGGCGAGACAGCGGCGGTCGTCGCCACGGTCGGGACGACCTCGACCAGCTCCGTCGACCCCGTCGCCGAGATCGCGGCGCTCTGCGCCGACGCGGGCGCCTGGCTCCACGTCGACGCCGCCTACGCGGGCTCGGCGATGGTCTGCGAGGAGAACCGCTGGGCCTTCGCCGGCGTCGAGCGCGCCGACTCCCTCGTCGTCAACCCGCACAAGTGGCTTTCACGCCGATCGACTGCTCGCTCCTCTACACGCGCCGCCCGGAGGTCCTGCGCGAGGCGTTCAGCATCGCCCCCGAGTACCTGCGGACGAGCGAGGAGGACGTGACGAACCTGACGGACTACGGGCCCGCGCTCGGCCGCCGCTTCCGGGCGCTCAAGCTCTGGGCCGTGATCCGCTGCTACGGGCGAGAGGGCCTCCAGGCGGTGATCCGCGAGCACCAGCGCCTCGCGCGGCTCTTCGCCTCGTGGGTCGAGGAGACGCCGGGCTGGGAGGTCGTCGCGCCCGTCCCCTTCTCGCTCGTCTGCTTCCGCCGCGAGGGCTCCGACGAGGAGAACGAGGCGCTCCTCGAGCGCGTCAACGCGACCGGCGAGGCCTTCCTCTCGCAACACGGTCCTCGACGGCCGCTACGTGCTTCGCCTGGCCGTCGGCCACCACCGGACGACGGAAGACGACGTGCGCCGGGCCTGGGAGCTGCTACAGAGGAGGCGTAGGAGCTCGCCATCTCCTCCGGGCCGGCGACGACGAGGTCGGCGGCCTCGCGGAGCTCGGACGGGCCCTCTTCGGAGGCGACCGCGACGCAGACCGCGTGCTCGAGCCCGGCGCCGCTCAGGCCGGCGAAGGCGTCGAGGTCGGTCGTGTCGTCGCCCGCGTAGAGGCCGAGCCGCGCGCCGGAACGCTCCAGGAGCGTCGCGCACGGCCGTGCCCTTGTCCGCCTCGACCGGCGGGCGGATCTCCAGCACCTTGCGGCCCCAGCGCGCGTCGAGGCCCTCGCGCTCGGGCGCGCTCGGCGACCCGCTCCAGCTCCGCGCGCGCCGCGGCCTCGTCCTCCGCCTCGCGGTAGTGGTAGGTGAGGGAAAGCGTCTTGTCCTCGACCGGGAGCCCGACCGCGTCGCGGAAGCGGGCGATCTGCGCCGGCGAGCTCGTGCGGCGCGCGGGTCGAGCTCGAGCCCGTGGTTCCCGACGACCTCGATCCCCTCGACGCCGACGAGCCGGCGCGCGTCCTCGCCCGCGCGGCCGCTGACGCAGGCGACGAGCAGGTAGCGCCCGGCCAGCCGGGCGAGCTCCGCCCGGGTCCCTTCGGGCACAGCCGCGAGCTCCGGCCGCGGCGCGATCGGCGCGAGCGTCCCGTCGACGTCGAGGACGAGCGCGCTTCGCTCGGGCGCGTGCGCGAGGGGGGCGAGGAGCTCCGCGGCCTCCATCGGCCCGCCTAGGATACGGCCGTGCCGCCGACACGGACGCTCCTGCTGCTCGCGGGCGTCGGCGTCGCGTCGGGCTTCCTGAGCGCGCTCTTCGGGGTCGGCGGCGGCGTCGTCGTCGTCCCGGCGCTCGTGCTCCTGCTCCGCTTCGACCCGAAGGCGGCGACGGCGACGTCGCTGGCCGCCATCGGCATCACGGCGCTCGCCGGCGCGTTCTCCTTCTCGCTCTTCGACCACGTCGACTGGGACTCGGCCGCGCTCGTCGGCCTGCCGGCGCTGGTCGGCTCGATCGCGGGCGTGCAGCTCCAGCACCGGATTTCCTCGCGGTGCTGACCCGGCTCTTCGCCGCTCTTCCTCGTCGCCGTCGCCGTCGTCCTCTTCCTCGAATGAGCACGACGACCGTCGTCCTCGCGCTCGTCCTCGGCTTCGGCGCCGGAGCCCTGTCCGGCCTCTTCGGCGTCGGCGGCGGGATCCTCTTCGTGCCCACGCTCGCGCTCGTCGTCGGGCTCGAGCCAGCTCGACGCGCAGGCGACCTCGCTCGCGGCGATGATCCCGGTCGTCGCCTTCGGCGCCTGGCAGCAGCACCAGGCCGGGAACGTCCGCTGGAAGGCCGGCCTCGCCGTCGGCGCTCGCCTCCGTCGCTCGGCGTCGCTCGGCGGGCGCGGCGCTCGCGACCTCGCTCGACGAGGAGCTCCTGCGGACCTCTTCGCGGTGCTTCCTGCTGCTCGTCGCCGCGCAGCTCGTCTGGTCGACGCGCGGCGCTGACCCTCTCCACCCGCCGCTCCGGGCCGATAATCTCCTGATGGTGAGCCACCGCGTCGTCCATGCGGCGTTCGTCGCCCTGGCGGTTCTCGTCGCTGGGCGCCTCGGCCGCCGCCCAGAGCGCGCCCAGCTCGTCGGCGCAGGCCTTCGGCGTCCGCGTCGTGCTGCCGGACGGGAGGCGCGGCCTCGTCGTCGGCCGTCTCCGCGCCTCCGCGAGGGCGCGGCCGGCGTCGAGGGCTGGAGCTACGGCGGAGGGCGCCGTGGTCACGGCTGCGACTCTCGACCGCTGCGCGCACCGGCGGCGGCGCGGAGCGGCTCGACGGCGACACGGCAGCGCCATCCGTCAGTCGGTGTCGCTCTTCGGCGGCGAGATCACCGTGGACGGCGTCTTCGTCAAGGCGAACGCCCGCGCGGCCGGCACCGGGCGCCAGCGGCTCGCTCTCGGCCTCGTCGCTCTCGAACCTCGTCGTCCTCGGCGAGCCGGTCCGGGCCGGCCAGAACGCCCGCGTCGCCGCTTGGGGACTGGGGCTACGCGCTCACGCTCGAGCAGGCGGTCGTCCGCGAGCAACGGCGCCCGGCACGGCTATCCGCGGGTTCGTCACCGGGCTTCACGTCGTCCTGACGGATGCCCACGGCGGCCTGCCCGCCGGAACCGAGATCATGGTCGGCTACGCGGAGGCCGCGGCGAGCGCGCCGCAAGCCGCCAAGCCCGCGCCGCCGCCCAAGCCGCCGCCTCCGCCGAAGACGACCCGAGAAGCCGGGGCCGCCGCGCAATCGCCGAGCCGACGTCGCCGCCGTCGTCCAGCCGCAGGTGCCGCCGACCGTGCAGCACGCCGCCGCCGAACGTCGAGCCCAAGCTCACCGCGGCCGGCTACGTCTTCCCGATCTACGGCCCCGCCTCGACGTCGCGACAGCTTCGGCGCCCCGCGCACGACCACCTGGCACCACGGAGTCGACATCTTCGCCCCGCTCGGCGCGCCGATCCTCGCCGTCGCCGACGGGACGCTCTTCCGCGTCGGCTGGAACGACGTCGGCGGAAACCGCCTCTGGCTCCGCGACGGGGCCGGCAACGAGTTCTACTACGCGCACCTCTCGGCCTACTCACCGCTCGCGCAGGAGGGCGCGCAGGTGAAGGCCGGCGACGTGATCGGCTTCGTCGGCACCACCGGCGACGCCGCCGGGCACGCCGCCGCACCTCCACTTCGAGATCCACCCGCGCGAGCTGCTCTGGATGGGCTACGACGGGGCGATCGACCCGTATCCCTACCTGATTGCCTGGCTCCGCCTCGACGACCTCGACTTCGGCTCGTGGACGCCCGGCCCGCGGCCCGGCTCCCAAGGCCGGCGCCGTCCTCCTCCAGGCCGACGACATCTCGTCCCTCTCGGGCCTCGGCGACGACACGCTCGCGTCGTACCTGATCGTTCCGAGCCTGTTCGGCGAAGGCGGCCCGGCCCCGTGATCGTCGGGGCCGAGCCGGGCTTCGGCGCCTAGGCCGCGCTCGCCTACTGCTCGTTCGACTGCTACTCGAAGGGCTGCTCGGGGCCGAGGACCTTGTCCTTCAGCCACTTGCGCGTCTCCGGGCCCGTGGCCGGGTTGAAGAGGACGCCGAGCGTGATGCCCGCGAGGAGGAGCGTGACGTTGCGCTTCGTGTGGGACTCCTTGCCCTGCGCGCGCTCGCCCGCCTTGCGGAGCTCCTCGACGGCCTTCCGCAGCTCGGCCTGGATGTCCTTGTCCGTCGCGACGCTGCGTCGCGAGCGCCTGGGCGCCGCGGTCGCCGAGCAGCTCGTCGTAGATGCTCCGCGCCGACGCGTAGGCGTTCTTGACGTGCTCGTGCAGCTCCTCGTCGCGCGCGATGCGGTCGACGTACGGCCGGGCGGTGTCCACGGCCCGTCGACCTTGTCCTTCATGGTCGTCCTTTCGTCGTCGTGTCGCCGAGATTATCTACCCTCGTGCCGCCTGGGGAAACTCCTCGACGGTCGCGGCCGGGAACGCGGCCTCGAGCACGTCGTCGATCGTGTCGGCCAGGACGAAGCGCATCGACTTGCGCACGTCGGCCGGGAGGTCGTCCAGATCCGCCTCGTTCTCCTTGCGGGAGGATGACCGTGCCGATGCCCGCTCGCTCGGCGGCGAGCGCCTTCTCCTTGACGCCGCCGATCGGGAGCACCTGGCCGGTGAGCGTGATCTCGCCCGTCATGGCCACGTCCTCGGAGACCGGGCACGCCGGTCGCGAGCGAGGCGAGCGCGGTCGCCATCGCCGTTCCCGCGGAAGGCCCGTCCTTCGGCACGGCGCCGGCGGGAACGTGGATGTGCACGTCGCGCTCGGCGAACCAGTCGCGACTCCAGCCCGAGCGCGCCCGCGTGGCCGCGCACCCAGGAGAGCGCCGCCTGCGCCGACTCGCGCATGACGTCGCCGATCTGGCCGGTGACCGTCAGCTTGCCGCTGCCCGGCATCGCGGTCGCCTCGACGAAGAGCACGTCGCCGCCGACCGGGGTCACCGCGAGCCCGGTCGCCACGCCGGGGTCGGACGTGCGCTTGCGCGCCTCGGCGGAGAAGCGCCGCTTGCCGAGCCAGGCGCGCACGCGCGCGCTCGTCGACGCGGGCGCCCTTGCGCTTGCCCTCGGCGATCTCGCGCGCGGCCTTGCGGCAGAGCGCGGCGATCTCGCGGTCGAGGTTCGCGGACGCCCGCCTCCCGCGTGTACTCGCGGACGAGCAGGCGCAGGGCCTTCTCGGTGAAGGTGACCTGCTTCGCCGTCGAGCCCGTGCGCCTCCAGCTGCTTCGGGACGAGGTAGCGGCGCGCGATCCCCACCTTCTCGTCCTCCGTGTAGCCCGCGACGCGGATGACCTCCATGCGGTCGAGCAGCGGCGGCGGAATCGTCTCGAGCTGGTTCGCGGTCGTGATGAACAGGACCTGCGAGAGGTCGAAGGGCAGGTCGAGGTAGTGGTCGCGGAAGGTCGAGTTCTGCGCCGGGTCGAGCACCTCGAGCATCGCGCTCGAGGGTCGCCGCGCCAGTCGGAGCCCATCTTGTCGATCTCGTCGATCATGAACACCGGGTTCTTCGTGCCGGCATCGCGGAGCGCGCGGATGATCGTGCCGGGCATCGCGCCGATGTACGTGCGCCGGTGACCGCGGATCTCGGCCTCGTCGCGCACGCCGCCGACTGAGACGCGCACGAACTTGCGGCCGAGCGCGCGGGCGATCGACTGGCCGAGCGAGGTCTTGCCCACGCCGGGCGGGCCGACGAAGGCGAGGATCGGGCCCGAGAGCTTGTTGGTCAGCTTCTGAACGGCGAGGTGCTCGATGATCCGCTCCTTGACCTTCTCGAGGTCGTAGTGGTCCTCGTCGAGGATGCGCCGCGCGGCCTTCAGGTCGAGGTCGTCGTCGGTCGTCTCGTTCCAGGGGAGCGAGAGGATCCACTCGAGGTACGTGCGGATGACGCCGTACTCGGCGGCGGCGGGCGGCAGCTTCGAGAGCCGGTCGAGCTCGCGCCGCGCCTGCTTGTCGGCCTCCTCGGGGAGATTCGCCTCCTCGACCTGCGCGCGGAGCTCGGCGATCTCCGCCTGCTGCTCGTCGGTCTCGCCGAGCTCCTCCTGGATCGCCTTCAGCTGCTGGCGCAGGAAGTACTCGCGCTGGGACTTGTCCATCTCCTCCTGGACCTGCGACTGGATCTTCGTCCCCAGCTCGAAGACCTCGAGCTCGCGGGAGAGGATGGCCGTGAGCTTGCGCAGCCGCTCCTCGACGTCGACGGTCTCGAGCAGGCTCCTGCTTCTCCTCCGTCTTCAGGCGGATCGTCGAGGCGATCAGGTTGGCGAGAGAGCTGGGCGTCTCCGCGTTCGCGGCGGCAAGCAGCAGCTCCTCCGGAAGGTACGGCGCCATCGAGATGATGCGGCCGAAGAGCGCCTCGACCGAGCGCGCGAGCGCCTCCGCCTCGCTGGTCTCTCGCTCGACGACATCGGGAAGCGGCGTGAAGAGGCCGGTGAGGTACGGCTCGGTCTGCTCGATCGACCTCCAGGCGGATCGCGGTCGAGGCCCTGGACGAGGATCGCGCAGCGTCCCGTCGGGGACGCGGATCATCTTGTGGACGACGGCGGAGGTCCCGACCTGGTAGAGGTCCTCGGCGCTCTCGGCCTCCTCCTCGGGCGAGCGCGCGGTGACGAGGGCGATCGTCTGGTCGTTGGCGACTGCCTCGTCGACGAGCCGCATCGAGCGTTCCTGGCCGATGGCCAGCGGCGTCATCGACGCGGGGAAGACGACGCTCTCGCGCAGGGGAAGGATCGGCAGCGCCGTCGTGCCCTCGATCTCGCCGCCCGGAACCCGCTCCTCGACGGCGCTCATCTCGGTCTCACCCCCCTTGACCGGCACGCGCACCGGGCCGGGTTTGCGCTGCTTGAGCGGGAGCGTGATCGTGAGGAGGCCGCCGCTCGTACTTCGCCTCGGCTGCGTCGGCGTCGAACCCCTCGCCGAGGACGATGCGGCGCTCGAAGGGGCCGTAGTCGATCTCGATGTGCTCGTAGCGGCGGCCGTCGCGGAGCGGGCGCTCGCGCCGGCCCGGAGATGATGAGCACGCCGTCGTTGATCGCCAGATCGACCTCGACGGGTCGATGCCCGGGAGCTCGGCGACGACGTGGAGCACGGGCGGGCCTTCGGTCCGGTAGACGTCGACCCGCGGGCGAAACCCCAGGCGCTGCGGTGCGAGCCGGTGGTACCAGAGATCGGCGAAGAGCTCTTCCATCTCGCCCGTGAGCCGGTCGATCTTCTTTCGCTGGGTCATGCAAGAATCGTAGCCATGGGACGCGTGCGAAAGCGGCCGTCGCGGGGATGGGGCTGCTCGCCTACGTCTGGGTGGCCGCGGTGCACTACGCGCCGGGGATTCGCGCCCGCAAGGCGGCGCGCAGAGCCGTTCACCGCTCCTGAAGCGTCCGTGTGTCCGTTAACCTCCGGCTCGTGCAGCTGGATGTCGTCGAGGGCAACATCGCCGAGATCGAGGTCGACGCGATCGCGAACGCCGCCAACAACCATCTCTGGATGGGAGCGGGCGTCGCCGGAGCGATCAAGAGCGCCGGCGGCGCCGAGATCGAGCAGGAGGCGGTGGCGAAAGGGCCGATCGAGATCGGCGACGCCGTCGCGACCGGGGCCGGCAGCCTCAGCGCGCGGCACGTCATCCACGGCGCCGTCATGGGCCAGGACCTCCGCACAGACGCGGAGACGATCGCGAAGACGACGACACGTGTCCTCCAGGTCGCAGACGAGATCGGAGCCCGCTCCCTCGCTGTCCCCGCGTTCGGCACGGGCGTGGGCGGATTCCCGCTGGAGGAATGCGCCGCAATCATGGTCGGCGCGGCGCGTTCCTACGAGCCGGCCGGCCTCGAGCGCGTCGTCTTCGCCGTGTACGGCGAGGAGGCCGAGGAGGCCTTCCGCGCCGCCCTGGCGGAGCCCTAAGTAGCATCAGGCCGTCATGGAGGGCAACGGCATTCGCGCACGCGGCCTGATCTGTGCGGGCGGGGAGGCGACTCGCCTGCAGGAGCTGACGCGCATCACGAACAAGCACCTGCTCCCGGTCGGGCGCTGGCCGATGGTCTACTACCCGCTCCAGCTGATGCAGCAGCTGGGGATCCGGGACGTCCTGATCGTCACGGGGCAGGGCCATGCCGGCGACTTCATCGACTTGCTCGGCGACGGCAGGGTGCGCGAGCGCGAGGGCGACGGCTTCCTCTTCGACCTCGATCTCACCTACAAGGTGCAGACCGAGCCCGGCGGCATCGCGCAGGTCGTGGGGATGGCCGAGTCGTTCGCCGGCGGGGAGAGCCTGGTGGTGTGCCTCGGCGACAACATCTTCGAGCATGTCGAAGCCGAGGCGGTGCGGACTTGGGCCGAGACCTCCGGGGAGGCGCTGATCTTCGTCAAGGAGGTGCCCGACCCGGAGCGCTTCGGCGTCGTCGTCTACGGGGAAGACGGGAACGTCGCAGACGTCGTCGAGAAGGCCGGTGTCGTCGACCTGCGCTACGACGCCCCGCCGTCCAGCGACGCGGTTGTCGGCCTCTACTGCTACCCGCCTGACGTCTTCGAGATCATCCGGGGCCTCGCGCCCTCTTCGCGGGGCGAGCTCGAGATCACCGACGTCAACCGCTGGTATGCCGAACGCGGGCGGCTCCGCTCGGCGCGGGTCAGAGGCTGGTGGAGCGACGCGGGAACCCACGAGGCGCTCGGCCGGATCGGCAACCTGATCGACGAGACCGGGGCCAACAAGCGCGCGTGATCCCGGGAGTCCTCCTCCTGCCCCTGCGGGTCTTCGCAGACGAGCGCGGCTGGTTCATGGAGATCCGGCGCGACGGCCTCCTGCCGCAGCCGACCGTGCAGACCAACCTCTCCTTCTCGCGGCAGGGCGTGATCCGCGGCCTCCACTACCACGAGCGTGGGCAGGACGACCTCTTCGCCTGCCTCACGGGCATGGCCCGGGTCGTCGTGCTCGACCGCGAGACGGACGAGACGTTCACCGTGGACATCGGCGAGGAGAACCCGGTTGCCGTCTACGTCCCCGGCCATCACGCGCACGGGTTCGAAGCCCTTACGGACCTCCTCTTCTGCTACCACGTCACGCGGGAGTACGACCCGGCCGACCCGGACGAGCACGGGATCCCCTGGGACGACCCGCGAGTCAGGCACCTGTGGAGCACGGACACCCCGATCCTGTCGGAGCGGGACGCGTCCTCGTAACCGGCGCGGGCGGCCAGCTCGCGTCGGCTCTGGGCGAAGCGTTCCCGGAGGCCGACGGCCGCACGCAGTCGGAGCTGGACGTGACGGAGCCGATCGCGCTCGGCTATGCGCCCGGGCTAGTGCTGCACGCCGCCGCCTGGACGGATGTGGACGGGGCCGAGGCGGACGAGGCCGGAGCCATGCGGGTCAACGTGGAGGGCACGCGGAATGTCGTCGATCTCGGCGCCCCGGTCGTCTACTACTCCACCGACTACGTCTTCGACGGGGCGAAGCGGGATCCGTACGTCGAGTCCGACGAGCCGGCGCCGCTCGGGGCCTACGCGCGCTCGAAGCTCCTCGGCGAGCGAGAGATCGAGGAGGGCTGGATCATCCGCAGCTCCTGGCTCTTCGGCTGGACGGGCCACAACTTCGTGCGCACGATGCTGCGCCTCGGGGCGGAGCGCGACGAGGTCAACGTGGTCGACGACCAGCGCGGGGCGCCCACGTACGTCGGCCACCTGGCGGCGGCGACGCGGGAGCTCCTGGCCTTGCCAGGCGGCGTCTGGCACCTCGCTGCCGAGGGGGAGGCAACGTGGGCCGAGTTTGCCGAGGCGATCTTCGTGGAAGCCGGCCTCGCGTGCCGCGTCGTTCCGATCTCGACCGAGGAGCTCGGCCGACCGGCGCCACGGCCGCCGTACTCGGTGCTAGGAGCGAACGCGAGGGTGCGCCGAACCTCCCGCACTGGCGCGAGGGCCTGCGCGAGTGCCTGGCACGGCTCGGCGCCTGAACCTGGACTCTGACGCCAGGCTGACTACGATCAGGAGCGTGCGTGTTCTCGTCACCGGCGGCTGCGGGTTCATCGGCAGTCACTTCGTCAAGCGGCTCGTCGCGGGCGGCGACGACGTCGTCGTGCTCGACAAGCTGACGTACTCGGGCCGCCAGGAGAACCTCCACGGCGTCGAGGTCGAGCTCCAGGTAGGGGACATTGCCGAGCCGGAAACGGTCGCCCACGCCGCAGCGGGCTGCGAGGCGATCGTCAACTTCGCCGCCGAGACCCACGTCGACCGCTCGATCCTCGGTGCCACCGATTTCGGCAGGACGGAGTTCTTCGGGACGCAGGTGCTGCTGGAGGAGGTCCGGCGTACGGGAGCCCGCTTCGTGCAGGTCTCGACCGACGAGGTCTACGGCGATCTCGAGCACGGCGGCTCGGCCAAGGAGACCGACCCGGTCGAGCCCTCGAGCCCCTACAGCGTCGCCAAGGCCGCGGGCGACCTGCACGTTCCCGCCTATGCACGCACGTTCGGCGTCGACGCGTCGATCACCCGCGGCTCGAACACCTATGGCCCGAACCAGTACCCCGAGAAGCTCGTGCCGCTCTTCGTCACGAACGCGCTCGACGGCGAGCCGCTACCGGTCTACGGCGACGGCCGGCAGATCCGCGACTGGCTCCACGTGGAGGATCACTGCGCCGGCATCGAGCTCGTCCTGCGCAAAGGTGAGGCCGGTGAGGCCTACAACGTCGGCGGCGGGAACGAGCGAGAGAACCTGGAGATCACTCAGCTGATCATCGAGCTCACCGGTGCCGACCAGTCGCTCATCCGGCACGTGTCCGACCGTCCGGGGCACGACCGCCGCTACTCGCTCGACTCGACGAAGCTGCGGAGCCTCGGGTGGGAGCCCGAGCGCGCCTTCGAGGACGGGCTCGCCGAGACCGTGGAGTGGTACCGCGCCAACCGCAGCTGGTGGGAAGAGATCAAGTCGGGCGAGTACGCCGAGTATTACCGGCGCCAGTACGCCGAGCGCCTGGCCTAGAACCGGTATCGCGAGTAGGCTCTTCTCGTAGGGGTCTGCATGCGTCGGGTTCTCGTAGCAGCCATCGCAGTTGTCGTCGCACTGTCGTGCGCGGCGGCCGCTCGCCCTGGCACCACCTTCGTGATCAAGGGCAAGGGCTGGGGGCATGGCCTCGGCCTCGCCCAGTACGGCGCGTACGGCTTCGCGCGAGACGGGGGCCGCAACTACGAGTGGATCCTCGATCACTACTACAGGGGCACGACGCTGGGCACAGCCGGCGTCGGCCGCGTCCGCGTCCTGCTGGCGAACGGCGCGAGCCGCCTCTCGGTTGGCTCCGCCGCGCCCTTCTCGGTGAGGGACGCGAACGGACGCACGTTCAACCTGAACGCCGGGACGCACGTCCTCGGCTCGCCGCTGAGGATCCGAAGTGCGAACGGGAAGCTGCGCAGGCTTGCCAGTCCGGTGCGGTTCGACCACGGGTCGGCCATGCTCCGGCTCTCCGGCAACCGCTACCGCGGCCTCCTGCGTGTCCGCAGCCGCGGCGGGCAACTCTCGGCCGTCAACGACATCGGCCTCGAGCCCTACGTCAAGGGAGTCGTCGCGTGGGAAATGCCCGCGTCCTGGCATCCGCAGGCGCTCAGGGCGCAAGCGGTCATCGCCCGCACCTTCGGCCTGGTGAGCCGAAAGACCGGCGCGTGGTTCGATCTCTACGACGACACGCGCAGCCAGGTCTACGGGGGCGTGCGGGCGGAGCACCCACGGACGAGCGCCGCCGTCGACGCCACCAGGGGCGAAGTCGTTCGCTCGGGCGGCGCGCTCGCCTGGACGTTCTACCACTCGACCTCCGGCGGGAAAACTGCGTCGCGCCGGGACGAGTGGGGCCCGCCCGGGGTCTCCTACCTGGTCAGCGTCGACGACCCGCACGACAACCTCTCGCCGCATCACAGGTGGGGGCCGACCGATGGAGACGACGACTGCTCGAACGCCGGCCGCGACTGCGTCTGGACGGCCGGCGCCCTCAAGCGAGCGCTCGGCAGCTACGCCCCAGCTTCCATCAGAGACGCCGTGGTGACTGCCCGCAACGGCTCGAGCCGCGTCGAGCGGGTGAGGCTGAGCGGGACGTCCGCGTCGAGGGCGATCACAGGCGCGACGCTTCGCAGCGTTCTAGGGCTGCGCTCCACCTGGTTCACGATCGGGGTCCTGCAGCTGAGAGGGGGCGGGAGGATCGAGGAGGGCCAGGGAAAGACGCTTCGAGCGCTGACGCGGAATCTCGGGAGCGTGATGCTTCAGCGGAGGACCGGCTCGGGGCCGTGGGCGAACTTCCGCCGGATCGAGGGCCGGGAGAACATCACCGTGAGGCCTCGGGTGACCACCTATTTCCGGCTCCGTTCCCCCGCGGCCGTTACCTCTGCGGTCAGGGTCACCGTCAGGCACGCACCGCGCTTCTACTCGATCCAAAGCGCCTCGGCGCTCTCGGGCACGGCCACCCCGGATGACGTCGTCCAGGTGCAGCGTCGTGAGCCGAACGGCAACTGGGTGACCGTGGCGGCGGCCCGCACCGACGAGGGCGGCACCTGGGAAGCGGTCTTCGGCGTCGTTCCCGGCGAGTACCGGGCCTACACGGATTCGACCGGTGAGGCCGGCGCGAGCCCTCCCTTGACGATCGTCTTCGGTTAGCTCAGAGCTTCCAGACGCGGCCGTTCAGGCTGCCGTTGGCGCCTGTGGCGTTGCGGAAGTCGACGACGAGGCGGGCCCGCGCGGCCAGGTCGTCGTAGTCGATGCCGGAGTGGGCGGTGACGATGGCGACGCAGTCTGCGCTGTCGAGCGCCCCGTCGAGCGAAATCGACTCGAGCCCGTGCTCGGGCAGAGCGGCGATGTGCGGGTCGTGGTAGGAGACGTTCGCGCCCTCGTCGCGTAGGAGCTCGACCAGCTTCAGGGCCGGTGACTCGCGCAGGTCGCCCACGTCCGCCTTGTAGGAGACGCCCACCAGGTGGACGGTGCTGCCCTTCACCGACTTCTCGACGGAGTTGAGGGCGCGTGTGATCTTGTCCAGGCAGAAGTACGGCATGTTCTCGTTGATCTTCCCGGCGAGCTCGATGAACTCGGTGTAGAAGTCGTACTCGCGCGCCTTCCAGGAGAGGTAGAAGGGGTCAACCGGCAGGCAGTGGCCGCCGAGGCCGGGGCCGGGCTTGAAGCTCATGAAGCCGAACGGCTTCGTCGCCGCCGCGTCGACGACCTCCCAGACGTCCACGCCCATCCGGTCGCAGAGCTGGGCCAGCTCGTTGACGAGCGCGATGTTGACGGAGCGGAAGATGTTCTCGAGCAACTTCGTCAGCTCGGCGGCCTCCGGGGAGGACACGGTGATCACCTTGTCCATCGCCCGCTCGTAGAGCGCGCAGGCGGCGGCCCTGCATTCGTCCGTGATGCCGCCGACGATCTTCGGGGTCGTCTTCGTCGTCCAGTCGGTGCGACCCGGATCGACCCGCTCCGGGGAAAAGGCGACGTGGAAATCGGTGCCGACCTGGAGGCCTGTCGCCTCGAGGAGCGGCAGCACCTCGTCGCGGGTCGTTCCCGGGTAGGTGGTCGATTCGAGCACCACGAGGTGGCCGGGCCGGAGGCGCTTGGCGATCTCCTCCACTGCCCCGAGCACGATCGAGAGGTCGGGCTCCCGGTTGATCGAGAGCGGCGTTGGAAGCGCCACGAGGATCGCGTCAGCGTCCCTGACGACGTCGTAGTCGGTCGTCGCTGCGATCGTCCCCGCCTCGACCAGCGGCCGCAGGTCTTCCGAGGGCACGTCCTCGATGTAGCTCTCGCCGCGGTTGAGCGCAGCGACGCGGACCGCGTCCACGTCCACGAGGACCGCGCTGACGCCCGCCTCTGCGAACACCTGGGCGAGCGGAACGCCGACGTAGCCGGCGCCGACGATGGCGACGTCACTCATCGAGACTCATCGTAGATGAGTAGATCGGCAATCTTGGCGGAGGCATGAGCGCCTGCGGCCTCGTCCACGACGTCGCCGACGAGGTGGACTCCGTCGGTGATCCCCTCGGCCGCGAGGTTCTCGACGGCAGCCTGGGTCGGGCAGAAGAGCAGATCGGCCAGGCGGTCGACGAGCACGCGGTTCAGCTCTTCGGGCGACCGGTCGAAGGAGCGGAGGCCGGCCCCCACGTGCGCGACCGGGACGAGCAGCTTGCCCGCCGCAAGGGCGCCCGCCAGCGTCGCGTTGGTGTCCCCGAAGACGAGCACGGCGTCCGGCTGTTCGGCCAGGAGGACCGTCTCGATCGCCGTGAGCAGGCGGCCGGTCTCCTCGCCGGCGGTGCCGGTGTCGGTCTCCAGCCGGTAGGCCGGGGGCGGGAGCGCGAGCTGGTCGCGGACGGCCTCGAGCTCCGGGTCCCGGCGCCCTCCGGTCTCGACGACGATCTCCTCTGCGCCTCGCTCGCGCAGCGCGAGCGAGACCGGGACCGACGAAAGGAGCTGCGGCCGGTTGCCCACGATGGAAAGGATTCGCACGCCGCCGGCGAATGTAGCCAAACACCATGACCGCGAAGCTCATCCTCGGCGGCCTCAGCCTCCTCGCGCGCCCCGTCGGTGCGACCCGGACGCTGGCCTGGTACGCCCAACGCCGACTCGAACGCCCGGCCTAAGGAGCCTCCTTCGCCGGCTGGCCGGATAACGGCGGCGCTAGACTTGGCTCGTCTGGGGCCGTTAGCTCAGCTGGTAGAGCAGGGGACTCTTAATCCCAAGGTCGAAGGTTCGAATCCTTCACGGCCCATCACGGGAAAGTCCTGCAAATTGCGCAGTTAGATACTGTCGAGGAGAGGTGCCGAAGCGGATGAATCGACTCGAAGGTCAACCGCGCCGTTGACCCGCAGTGAAGCGTCTCCGCCGGTGGCGCTGAGGGCACGCTGCAGGAGTCCGAATCGAGCCACATACAGCGTGCTCGTCGAGCGCGGCATCCTGCTTCCCTCGTTTTGCTCGCCGTGAGGTCGCCGCTTGGGCTGAACCGGACCGCGCGCGCCGCTCGCGTGGCTCCGGCCCGGGTCCGGGTGCGAACGTCCGCTGGACACGATCCCCAGCTTCACGGCGTACGAGCATCTAATCGAGGGTCTTCGAAGCCCCGGGGTTCCTCTGGGAGCTGCTCGACCGCCTCGTGTAGCTCGCGCTCGAGCGCCATGAACGGCGCAAGCGGGCTCGAGTTCTAGAGCCGAACGAGTACGGGGCCGGGCCGCACCCACAGGAGGTCGACGCGGTTGGCTCCCTGGCGGAGCGAGAACTCCGGCACGAGAACGGAGAACCGCTCCTCGCCGCCGGCGGGATAGCTCCGCGCAACGGCAACGATCCGGCTGCCGAGCGCGACCGCGAGGCTCCGTCCCGTGTTCGCGCCGCCTGAAATCGTCCCGGTCAGCCGCGCCGGGATCTCCTCGGCGGCGAGGTCGACCGCCTCGAGCTCCTCCGCCTGGTCGAGCTCTGCGTGAGCCGTCCCGAGCGGCTGGACGGTCAGCTCGTCGAGGCGCCTGTCCAGGAGCCCGGGATTTGGTCCGATCCCGTAGAGACCGTCGCCGAAGAGCGCGACCTGCCGGCGCAGGGATCCCTCCCGGCGCGCGCCAACGCCTGCGGATCGGCGGTGAACCTTCCCCCGTCGCCGACGAGCAGGAAGGGCGCACCCTCTCGCGCCTCGAAGAGCGACGTTCCGTCAACCCGCCACGGGACCTCGACACCGAGGACGTCTGCGATGGTCGGGAGGATGTCGACCGTCTGCACGGGCTCGTCGACGACGCGGCCCGCCTCCTGGCCCGGCCGCTTGACGAGCAGCGGCATGAACACGACGTCGTCGAGATTCGAATCCCGGAAGGCGCGACGTCGCTCCCCGGGGCGGAAGCTCACGCCGTGATCGGCGGCAACGACGAGAAGCGCTCGATCGTAGAGTCCGGCGGCGCGCAGGCGGCGGACGAGGTCGCCGAGGAGCCGATCGGCGAATCCGAGCTGGAGCAGGTAGCGCTGGTAGCCCTGCTGGACGAGGAACTCGTCGTCGCTCCAGCCGCCCGTCTCGAAGCCGGGCAAGTCCCCGCCCGCGTAGCGACGCCCCGAGGGCAGGAACTCCCAGGGGAGGTGGGGAAGCATGACGTGCGCGAAGGCAAGGGGTGGGCGGCGTCCGCCGTCGAGGGAGGCAAGGAAGTCCTCGAACGCGTAGATCCGCCTGCGGGTTCGCTCATGCGAGCTCTCGAGGAACGCGCCCCACGTGTCCGAGACGGAGGGGAGCCGCCTGCGGAGGTCGCGCGGCAGCACGAGGTGCGGGTAAAGGACGGCGACGTCCGAGAGCAACGACTCCATCCGACGCGGGAACGGGCGCCGCACGACCTCAGGGCAGAGAGCGTGCGGGCAGAGCTGCGTCAGGGACTCGGAGATCTCGAGGCGGTGGCTGCCGCCGAGGAGTGTGAAGAGGTTGTCCGGATGCTCCGAGAAGACCGGGAGGCGGCCGTGCTCGGAGTAGAGCCCGGTGAGGATCGCAGGGACGGCGTTGACCGTCCAGGCGTCCACGGTGGCGGCGTTCCGGAACCACGTCGAGTCGCGGGCCAGCGCGGCGAAGCTCGGGTAGCGCTCGGCGTCGATCCCGCCGGCCTCGTCGAGGAGCGACGTCGTCGAGATCTCGTCGAAGACCACGACGACCACCGGCGTCTGCGAGTAGGCCCCGTGAACGTGCGGCTCGGGCTCTCTCTCGAGGACGAGCATCCCTACGGGCGAGGAGAAGAGAAAGACAGCGAGGAAGAAGATTGGTGCGACGGAGAGCACCGTGAGGAGCGACCGGACGGGCGCGTAGCGCGCGTACAGAAGCGCCGCCACCATGCCGGCCAGCGCCGCAGCCGGGACGAGGACCACACTCGAGCGGTCGGCCACCTCGGTCGCGGCCTGCAGGACGAGCAGGCCGGCGAGAGCGGCCACGGCCGTGAGATGGAGCGCGCGCGATACGCGCCGGTCGATCAGGCCCGCGAGCGCCTCGAGCCCCAGGATGGTCGCGGGCGGGATCAGCACAATGCCGACCGCGAAGGCGAGGATGTCCCACCGCGTCGAGTCGCGGACGGCGAAGAACTCGGCGTTCTCGCCGAGGACGTCGAAGAGGGGCTGGGCCACTGCCAGGCCCCAGAGGGCCGCGAGGTGGAGTCCCGGCCGGAGGGCGCTTCTCACCCGGCCCGGGCTTCGTTGACGTGGGCGAGGCTGTCGAGATCCGTGATCCAGAGGAGGTAGAAGGGTACTCCTCGCAGTCCGCGTCGACCTCGAAGGCCGTGCGCCAGCCTACCGGCTCCCCCGCAGATCACATCCTCGACCGGCGAGCCGCCCGAGCTGGTCACCATGGCCTCCTGGACGAAAGCGACACCGCGAGCTTGCCGTCTCCCGCCTCGGTCTGGCTGGTTTCGGGGAGGATTTCCGCGCAGCTGCGTAGCCCTGCGGGCGGTCCTCTGCTTCTGACACCATGCGCGGCATGTGGATGAGGCTGCTCTTCGCCTGGCTCTCGAACGTCGTTGCCCTCTTCATTGCGGCCTGGCTCGTGCCGGGCGTCGGCTACGGCGACGACTTCTGGGTTCTCTTCATCGCGGCCCTGGTCTTCACCACCGTGAACTGGCTGGTGAAGCCGCTCGTGATCATTCTCGCCCTCCCCGCCGTGATCCTGACCCTGGGGCTCGCGCTGATTCTGATCAATACGTTCATGCTCTACCTGACGGACTGGATCGTCCCGAGCTTCGAGACGGGCAGCTTCTGGTCGACGCTTGTCGCGGCGATCATCGTTTCGCTCGTCAACCTGATCCTCAGCCTCGTGCTGAAGCCCGAAGAGCGGCTGCAGCCGCCGCCGCCGGAGCCGCGGCCGCCCGAGCCTTTCTAGGGCTCGACGCCGGCGGTGGTGGCGGCTCGGCGGCGTGCCTCGAGATCGAGGCGCTCGTCCGCGTGTTCGATCAGGAGCGGGTCGTGCGTGGCGCAGACGACCGCGGTGCCCGTCTCGCGGGCGAGGCCGAGGAGGAGCCGGGCGACGGCGAGCGCGTTCGCCTGGTCGAGGCGCGCGGTCGGCTCGTCGGCGAGGAGAAGCGCAGGGCGCCCGGCGACGGCGCGGGCCACGGCGACGCGCTCGCGCTGGCCGCTGGAGAGGTCGGAGACACGCCGGCCGGTAGCACCCACGAGGCCGACCGAGGCAAGTGCCTCGCTGGCGCGTGCCTGTGCCTCCTCGGCGTCGAGACCGTGGAGTGAGAGACCGAGCTCGACGTTCTCGGCGGCGGTCAGGAACGGGACGAGCCCGGTCTCCTGGGAAACGAGGCCGACGCTTTCGGCACGGAAGCGGGCGCGCGCGTCCCGGTCGAGCGCCGAGATCCGCTCGCCGAGCACGCGCACCTCGCCGCCGGACGGCTGGTCGAGGCCTGCGAGGAGATGGAGGAGGGTCGTCTTTCCCGAGCCGGACGGCCCGGTCACCGCGGTGAGGCGGCCGCTTCGGAAGGCTGCGTCGAGCTCGACAAGGGCCACCGTTGCCGCGGCGCCCTTGCCGTATGTCCGCGAGAGCCCGTCCGCCTCGGCGACGATCTCGCTCTCGCCGGTTGCCTCGGGCAGGGGCGGCTCGTCGGCAAGCCGCTTCGACCACTTCCGTGCCGGGAGCGGCCTGCAGCAGGATTCCCTGCTCGTGCAGCCGAGCGGCCGCGCGTGCCTGGATGCCCGTGCGCCGAAGCAGCTCCTCCGAGAGCCGGAGCCAGCCGCCTCGACCGACGACGATCGTTTCACGGCCGCCGTCGGCGAGCGCCGCCTCCTCGCTCACGCGCCCGTCACGGACCCGGACGATGCGATCGGCGACGGCGGCCGACTCGGGGTCGTGGCTGACGAGCACCGTCGTGGTGCCCGCCTGGCCGGCGAGGTCGGCGATCCCTTCGTAGACCAGGCGGGCGTTGGCTGCATCCAGCTCACCGGTCGGTTCGTCCGCGAGGAGGAGCTTCGGCCGGTGGGCGAGCGCCGCGCAGATCGCCACGCGCTGTTGCTCGCCGCCCGAGAGCTCCTGCGGATGGGCTGCGGCCCGGTCGAGGAGCCCGACGCGCTCGAGCAGCTCGCCGGCGCGGCCGAAGCGCTCGTGCCGGGGAACGCCTGCGAGCCCGAGCTGGAGCCCGACGAGCTCCCGTATCTCGAGCTCCGCGGCGAGCGCCCGCCAGTAGTGCTGATCCGCATAGCCGAGCACCTCCGCCCGGTACGCGGCGCGCTCGCGCCGGCCGAGGCGCGCCAGGTCGCGTCCGAGGACGCGCACGCTCCCGGCCGTCGGCGTGTCGAGCGCGGCCAGCAGGCGGAGGAGCGTCGACTTGCCCGAGCCGCTCGGGCCGAGGACGACGCAGATCTCGCCCTCGCGGACTTCCAGTGTCAGGCCCTGAAGCGCGACGACGCCCCCTTCGGGCGCCGGGTAGACGCGGAAGACATCGCGGATCTCGACGGTGGCCTGGCTCATATCCGGCGAGAGGCGGCGGTGACGAGGGCTGTGGCCGCGAGGACGCCGGCGGCGAGCGCGGCGATGAGGACGGGCCAGGCGACGGCGGTTCGGAGCGGCAGCTCGGTCGCGCGCGCGTCGGCGGTGACGGCGACGAGGTCGACGACGAGGAACCCGAGCAGTGCGGCAGTCGCCAGGCCGCCGGCGAGGCCGACTGCGACGACGACGAGGCTCCGCAGGCGGACTACCCGGCGGAGGAGGGCGGGCCGGGCGCCCTGGGCCTCGAGGTCGTTCAGCTCGCCACGCTCGTCCCGAACGTCGGTGACGACTCCGAGGAGGACCCCGACGAGGGCGAGCCCGAGCGCGACCAGGGCCGCCGCGAGCAAGGTCAGCAGCGTGCCGCGGGCAAGCGGGTCGTCGCGGAGCGAGCTCAGGAGTGCGGCCCGGGACTCCACGGCGAGGACGTTGTAGGGCGGTTGGGAGAGCTCAGCGGCGAGCTCGTCGCGCTGCTGCTCGCCTGTCGCTCCCAGCCAGACCTCGTTCGCGACGGCAAGGCCGGGCCGGGCCGCGTTGAGTGCGGTGCCGAGAAGAGCGCGGTCGCCGACGACGAAGTCCGCGCCCGCACCGGGGAAGTGCGTCGCCACCGCCGCAACTCGCGCGACCACCTGCTCGCCGGCGACGCGAAGCGCCAGGTCGCCGCCCGGGCCTGCGGCGGCCGCCACGCTCGGCGAGGCGATCACCGTGAGCGGCTGCTCGTCGCTCGGCTGTGCCGGTCGGAAGCGGCTCGCCACCGACTCGCTCAGCGTGCCGGTGATCGCGGCGCCGTCGCCGGTGACGTCAGCCTCGATGCCGTTGACGGCCAGCCACCCCTCGTAGCCTCCGAGCGAGACGACACCCTCAGGCGTCCGCGCCCGGAGCTCGCCCAGGTCGAGCGTGAGCTCGAGCGGCGCGCCCTCCCCACCGCGCTCCTGCACCCGCGCCTGCGGCGAAACGGTGAGCGAGACGAGCCGCCCGCCCCTCGCTTCCTCAGGCACGGCTGCTCGCAGGACGCTCGGGCTTGCCTGCTCGGGCGACCCGAGCTCGATGTGCGTGAACTCGCCGTTCGGGGTTTCTACGCTCGCCGTCAGGACGACGGGCTGACCCTGCGCCGGCAGCTCGAGGGCGGTGGCATCGGCCGGGAGCACCGGTCCTCGAGTGCTGGCATCGCCGACCGGCTGGATTCGCGCGCCCAGCGCCTGCGGTGTGAGCGCCGCAAAGTCGCCGCGCCAGCCGTTCAGGGTTGGGACGGCCCCGGCTTCGAGACCGAGGACGGTGATGCCGGTGCGCCCGCCGCTGCGGTTGACGTTGGCCGAGAGGCGGAGTACCGGCTCGACCTGAACAGCTTCCCCCAGGGACGCCAGCTGCTCGGGAGGCGCCGCTTCGCCCACCCGGATGAGGCGGGTGAGATCCTCGCGGAGCGTGAAGTCGAGCGGGACGGCGAAGGCTGCCTGCTCCTCCTGACCCCGGGCGAGCGTCGTGCGGTAGCTCTCGGCGAAGACGGCAAGGCCGACGCTGACGAGGAGGAAGGCGGCGGCGACGGCGGCGTGACCCGGGTGGCGCGCGAGCGAGAGAGCGGCCAGGCGGAGCGAAACGGAGCGGCCTCGGGATGCCCGCTCCAGCAGGATGAGCGCCGGCCGAAGGAGCCGCGCGCAGAGGACGGCGGCGACGAAGGTGACGAGGCCGGGAAGAAGCACGAGCGCAACGGACGCGCCAGACTCCGCCGCGAGCGCTTCCTGGTCGAGGTCGCCGCGCAGGAGCGTGAGGACGATGATGGCGAGCGCTCCGAGCGCCGCCGCGTCCAAGGCCGAGAAGGAGCGCCCGCCCAGGGCGAGCGGCTTGGCCCGCAGCGCCGCCAGGAGCACGAGGGCGAGCGCGGTCGCGACGGCCAGGGCAGCGGCCAGCCCCGTCGGCGAGAGGGTCGAGTGGGTGAGCACCTCGCTCACCGGCGCTCCCGCCCGCTCGGCTACCACGGCTCCGGCGAGCGTCCCCACGGCCCAGCCGACCACCGTCCCTCCAACGGCGATGACGGCGGCCTCCATGCCCGTGAAGAGCGAGAGCTGCCAGCGCCGCGCTCCGAACCAGGTGAGCCGCCGCCTGGCGGCGTCCGTGTCCCGGCGCATGCTGACGGCGGCGAGGACGGCGAAGGCGAAGAGGAGGGCGGCGGACTCACCGCCGACGAGGAGGAGCCGCCGACCCGCCACGTCGCTCGCCTCGGCGGCCGCCCGGAGCTCCTCGACCGGGGCCGTGAGCTCGAAGGAGCTCGACGCCGTCTGCAGCTCCGACCGGGCGCGGGCGACGTCCCCCGCGAGACGGTCGATCTCCCAGGCTCGCAGCGTGCCCGCCTCCAGCGGCGCCACCCAGGAGTAGCTGCGGTAGGCACCGTCGAGCTCGGGCGAAGCACGCGAGCCCGTCGATCCCTTCGGCCAGGACGAGCGGCGCCGGCTCCGGCCGGTGGTACTCGAAGCGCCTCGCGGTAGACGGGGCTCAAGGCCGCGCGGCTCCGCTCGTTCTCCGTCGGGGCGATGAAGTCGCCGAAGAGGACCGGCGACGTGACGACCGCCGTCCCCGACCTGCACCAGGCGGAGGCCGGGGACGTTCGGGATGCTTCCGCGTCCGCGCAGCCGGACGACCTCGCAGTGCTCCGGGCTCGCAGGGCTGCGGCAGGCGGCCCGAGCGGAGCGTCACCCAGTCCGCGAGCCCCTCGACGCCGCCGAGGCCGAGGAAGGTCCCTGCGATCGTGCTCTCGCGGAAGAGGACGAACCCCGCCGGCTCCGCCGGGACGACGTCGGCGAGCGCGCGTCGTCGCCGTCCGCTCGAGAACGGCCGGGTCCTCCTCGGCACCCGGGACCCGAACCAGGTGGCCCGCACTGCGCGCTGGGCGGCGGGAATCTCCTCGACCGCCCGGCCGACGCTCTCGTCGCGGGCGACGACCGTGCCGGCGAGAACCGTCGCGAGCATCGCCGCCCCGGCTGCCACTCCGGCGGCTGCGAGGACCGCGGTCGGCGCCCGCCGGGCGATCCGGACCGAGGCGAGCCTGAGGGGGTAGGCGAGCCGGCGCAGGGTGTCCACGACTGCACGCTGCCACTCGCTGACCCGCTCGACCACTCGCGTTGCTTTGGTTGTGGTTAAGCTTTGCTTATGCTCGACGTCCGCCGCCTCCGGGTCCTGCGCGAGGTCGCCTTACGCGGCTCCATCGCCGCCGCCGCCGAGTCGCTCCGCTTCACGCCGTCCGCGGTCTCCCAGCAGCTCGTCGAAGCTCGAGGTCGAGGCGGGAATCCCGCTGCTCGAGCGCGGCCCGCGCAGCGTGCGGCTGACACCCGCCGGCTGGCGGCTCGTCGAGCACGCCGAGGTGATCCTCGAGCAGCTCGCACAGGCCGAGGCCGAGCTGCGGGAGCTCGACGGCTCGCCGCCGACCTTCGAATCGGCGCGAACACCACTGCGGCCGTCAGCATCGTCCCGGAAGCGCTGACGCGCTTCGCCGCGGCCCGGCCCGAGATCGAGGTGACCGTCACCGAGGCCGACCCGCTCGTCTCGCTCGCGCGCCTGCGCGTGCGCGAGCTCGATCTGGCGATCGTGTTCGAGTACGACCACGTCCCGCTTCCTTCCGACTCCGCGCATCGAGCTCGAGCTTCTGCTCGAGGAGCCGATGCGCATCGTGCTTCCCGCCTCGCCATCCCGTCGCGCAGGCAGCGCGCCGTCCGCCTCCTCGACCTCGCTGACGAGACCTGGATCAGAAGCACGACCGCTCGTCCTGCAACCCCTTCACGGAGCGCGCCTGTCGCGCAGCCGGCTTCGAGCCGCAGGATTCGGTTCGAGTTCGACGACTACGCGGCGATGCAGAGCCTCGTCGCCTCGGGGGCCGGCGTGGCGTTCGCCCCGGACCTGGGCCTCTCGCGCCCGAACCCGGGCGTCGCCGTGCGCCCGATCGCCTTCGGGCCCAAGCGCCGCGTGCACGCCGCCTACCGTGCAGGCGAACGAGACGAGCCACGGGCTTTCGGAGATGCTCGACGCTCTGCGCGAGGCGGTCCTCGCACGCGAACCTCTCTTCCCCGCCCGCGCCGGCGCCTCGTAGAACGGTTGTCCTCGCCCGCGGCGGAGCAAGCGTCCGTAACCTGACGGGATGCGTCGGGGACGGCTTGCGGCCGCTGTCGTGCTGGCCGCGCTCATAGCAGGCTGCACAAGTGGCCCCGAAGAGGGTGCAACCGAGATGGTCTCGACGACGGAGCCGACCACCGAGTCGACTACCGGGACCACCACCGAGAGCGAGCCCACGGCCGCTGATCGCGCTTCCCCGGATCGATGCGGGCCCGCCTGCCTCCGGCGGGCCGCTCGACTTCGAAGCGGTCGTGACCGGCCTCGACTCACCGACCTTCGCCACCGCGGCGCCGGGCCAGCCCAGACCGCCTCTACGTCGTCGAGCAGACGGGGCGCATTCGGGTAGTGGTTCTCGGGGACATGCAGGACAGGCTGCTCGAGGAGCCGTACCTCGACCTCTCCTCGCGCGTCTCGATCGGCAACGAGCAAGGGCTTCTCTCGGCCGTCTTTCACCCCGACTTCGTGGCCAACGGGCTCCTGTACGTCAACTACACGGACGAGGCAGGCGACACCCGGGTCGTGGAGTATCACGAGCCCTCGCCGGGGGTCGCTCCCGTCGAGGGGCGAGAGATTCTCTACGTCCCTCAGCCGTACGCGAACCACAACGGGGGGCAGCTCGCCTTTGGCCCGGACGGGCTCTTGTACGTCGGCATGGGGGACGGCGGGTCCGCGAACGATCCCGAGAACCGCGCGCAGGACCTCTCCAGCCGGCTCGGGAAGATCCTGCGCCTGGACGTCGACGGGCCGAGCACCGAGTGGGAGATGTTCGGCTACGGCCTGCGCAACCCCTGGCGTTTCTCCTTCGACCGGGTCACGGGCGATCTCTGGATCGGCGACGTCGGGCAGGGCGAGGTCGAGGAGATCGACTTCGTCTCGGCCCCCGACCTCGGCGGCGTGTACAACTTCGGCTGGGACGTTTTCGAGGGCTCCGTGCTCGTCGAGGACAAGCCGCTGACGCCCGGCGGGATCCTCGTCGAGCCGCGGAGCGAGTACACCCATGACCTTGGCTGCTCGGTCACGGGCGGCTACGTCTATCGTGGCGAGGAAGTGCGCGAGCAGGCGTGGGGGCGCTACTTCTACGGCGACTACTGCTCGGGCCGGATCTGGAGCCTCGCCCGCTGGAACCGGCAGGTCACGCGGCGAGGTCATCCCTTCCGTGTCCCGGAGCTCACGTCCTTCGGCGAGGACCTGAACGGCGAGCTCTACGCCCTCTCGCGCAACGGCACCGTCTATCAGCTCGTCAGGGGCATGTGACCCGGACGGAACCCTAAGCCTGCGTCCGGTGTAGAACGGGTGCAGTGGGGGACCGACCACTGGCAGCAGACGACGATCTCGTCGCCCGAGCCCGACAGGGCGACACCCGCGCCTACGGCACCCTCGTGGAGGAGCACCAGACGCTCGCGTTTCGCACCGCCTTTCTGCTCACGGGCTCGGCTGCCGACGCCGAGGACGCCGTGCAGGACGCATTCGTCAAGGCCTACAAAGCACTGGGCCGGTTCCGTCAGGGCGCGCCCTTTCGCCCCTGGCTCTTGACGATCGTCGCCAACGAGGCCCGGAACCGGCGAAGGTCGGCCGGCCGGCGCGAGCGCCTCGCGCTCAAGGCCGCCGAGGATCCGCTCTCGGGGGGCGCGGTCCCGTCCCCCGAGACGGTCATCCTCGACGCCGAGCGGCGAGAGACGCTGCTGGCGGCGGTCGAGGATCTCCGCGAGGAAGACCGGCTGGTGCTCTCCTGCCGCTACTTCCTGGAGCTCTCGGAAGAGGAGACGGCGTCCGTGCTCGGCTGGCGCCGCGGCACCGTCAAGTCGAGGACGTCTCGCGCGCTCGACCGGCTGCGCGAGCGGCTGGGGGTGGAAGCATGACCGAGCTCGAGCGAGCCCTCGTCAGCCTCGGCGCCGAGCTCGCCTACCCGGAGGCGCCGGACGTCTCCGACGCGCGTGCTGCGGCGGCTGGCCGAGCCCGCGCCTTCGCCCGGCCGCGGCCGCGCGCGCGCTCGTCCTCGCGCTCGCGGTGCTCGCGGTCGCCGTCGGCGCGGCCATGGCGGTGCCGCAGGCGCGCACCGCGATCCTGGAGTTCTTCCGCCTGCGCGGGGCGACCGTCGAGCGCGTCGAGACGCTTGCCGAGGGTCCCGCCGGCGACGGAGGAGACCCTCGACCTGGGCCGGCCGCGTGCCCGACGGGGCGCCCGTATGTGAAGCTCCCGGAGGTGCTCGTGCCGGCCGCGCTCGGACCGCCGGACGCCGCCTACGTCTCCGACGGAGGCCGTACGGTCTGCGGCTGACGCTCGTCTACGAGCCCGGCGACGGCGTTCCCGAGTCGCCGTACACCGGGGTCGGGATCCTCGTCAGCGAGTTCGTCGGCCACGGCGACCTCGAGCTTCGTCGAGAAGATGGTCGCCGGCGGAACCGAGGTGGAGCGCCTGCAGGTGGGCCCGTATCCGGCGCTCTGGCTGGAGGGCGGGCCGCACGTCGTCCTCTTCGAGGGCGAGGCTCGAGTGTTCGAGGACCGACGGCCGGCTCGCAGGAAACACGCTCCTGGTCGAGCGCGACGACATCCTCGTGCGGATCGAGGGCGAGATCAGCCGTGAGCGGGCGATCGAGATCGCCGAATCCCTCGAGTAGCGGTTACGCGGCTTCGGCCGTTCCCGCCTGGTCGGCCTCGACGCGGGCGCCGATGTCATGCGCGAGCTCGACGAATGCGCGCGCAGCAGGCGAGCGGTAACGGTCGCGGTGCCAGGCAATGCCGATGCGGCGGGGCGGGACGCTGCTCAAGGCCAGCACGACCGTTCCCTCGTGCGACGGGTCGACGGTCAGCAGCGGCACGAGGGCGGCTCCGACATCGGCCGCGACCAGCTCCTGAATCGTGCCGTTGTCGTCGGAGCGGAAGACGATGCGCGGCTCGAGGCCCGCGTCGCGAAACCGGTTCTCGATCTGGTGGACGCTGCGACACTGGCGGTTGCCGATCAGCGGCATCGCGGCCACCTCGCGGAGCGTGGGCGGCTTCGCGCGCAAGGCAAGCGGCGAATCGGCCGGCAAGACGACCACATAGGGATCGCGCATCAGCTCGACGGTCTCGAACGGCCCGTCGCCGACCGGGAGCATCACGAACGTGAAGTCGAGCTGGCCGCGCTCCACAAGCTCGAGCAGGCCGCCGTCGTCCGCAGACTCCGTCAGCTGCACGGAGACGTCCGGCCAGGAGCCCGTGAACTCGCGGAGGAGGCGTGGGAGAACGCGCGCTCCGACGCTCTGGTAGGTGCCGACGCGCAGCGTGCCCGCTGAGCCTTCCGCGAAAGCCGCCATGTCGGCATGCGCGGCCTGGAGCCGTGCCACGATTCCCGCCGCGTGGCGGAGAAGCAGCTCGCCTGCTTCCGTGAGCGAGACGCGGCGTGGGCCGCCGGGACGCTCCACGAGCTGCTGCCCGACGATGCGCTCGAGCGCCTGGATCTGCTGGCTGACAGCCGACTGCGTGTAGCCGAGCTGCTCCGCCGCGCGGCCGAACGAGCCTTCCTCGGCGACCGCCTGCAGGGCCGCCAGGTGCCGGATCTCGACGCCCAGCCATCCATCAGATCTCATGATCGAGATCAATGATAGCTCGACTTGTGCTTATCGACAGGCATCGGGAAGATTGGGGCGATGGCAATCGCAATCGTCACCTTCTTCCTGTTGGTCGGGCCGCTGGCACTGCTCTTCGGCGCGGATTCCCGCCTGGACGAGCGAATGCGGCTGCCCGAGTGGCGCCGGAACTAGCCCACCGCAGCCGACAGTCGAGATTCGCGCGAACGCGTGTCAGCATGTGTCCATGGTGCTGGACACAGGGCTCTCGGGCAGGCGCGTGCTCGTCACCGGCGCCTCGGGCGGGATCGGAGCCGCCTGTGCCCGCGCCTTCGCTGCGGAGGGCGCCCGCGTTCTTCTCCATTACCACCAGGGACGCGACCGGGCGGAGGCCGTCGCCGCCGAGTGCGGCGACGGCGCCGTCATCGCCCAGGCCGACCTGACGCGAGAGGCCGACGCGGAAGGGCTCTTTGCGGCGGCCCGAGACGCGTTCGGCGGGCTCGACGCCTGTGCCGCGGTGGCCGGCGTCTGGCCCGAGGAGGACGTACCGCTTTGGCGGCTCTCGCTCGACCGCTGGCAGCAGACGCTCGCGGCCAATCTCACCGCCACGTTCCTGACCGCCCGTGGCTTCCTGCAGGAGGTCGAGCGCTCGGGTCGCGGCAGCCTCGTTCTCGTAGGCTCGACCGCGGGGATCTTCGGGGAGGCCGGCCACGCCGACTACGCCTCCGCGAAGTCGGCCATCGTCAGAGGCCTGCTCCTCAGCCTCAAGAACGAGATCGTCAGGATCGCGCCGCTCGGCCGGGTCAACGCCGTCTGCCCGGGCTGGACGGTTTCGCCGATGACGCGCTCGACGCTGGACGAGCCCGGCCTGGTCGACCGGGTGACGCGCACGATGGCGCTCGAGAAGGTCGCCGAGCCCGAGGACGTCGCCCGCCAGATCGTCGTTCTCGCCTCCGACGAGCTCTCGGGCCACGTGACGGGCCAGGTGGTCATGGTCGCGGGCGGGATGGAGGGCCGCGTCCTCCACGACTCGTAGCCGGCGCGGCGTGTCCGCTGTGGACCTAGTACGGAGGCCTGTCGTACGGGTCGTGCCGAACGATGGTCTCGCGGCGCCAGGTGCCCGCCCCGCCCCAGGTCGACCAGAAGACGAGCGAGAGCAGGAAGCCGACGGCGCCGGCGATCATGAGGATCCAGCCGACGGTCGCGATGTCGACCCCGCTCACGTCGGCCGTGACGGCGAAGGCGAGGATGGCGCCGACGACTACCAGGAAGATGCTGGCACCGATGCCCATGAGAGCGGTTCCTCCTTCGGTCTGGAGCCACGTCAGTCGAGCCTCAGGCCCGAAGACGGTTGCGTTAGGGTTCGCTTCGGGGCCGTGATTCCCCGCTCTCCCCGTGCGGAAACGCTCGATCATCCAAATGACGCTGGTCGGGGTGGCCGTCGGCGCGGCGCTGGCGATCGTCGCGGTGTTCATCCCCTGGCTCCCGGACGCTGCCTCGGAGCAGGCGGACATCGTCGACAACGTCTACTGGGTGGTGACGATCATCTGCGTGGTCGTCTTCGCCGTCGTCGCGGGCGTCTCGGCCTACGCGGTCTACAAGTTCAGAGCGCCTCCGGGGGACACCGACGACGGCAGCCCGATCCACGGGCACACCGGCCTCGAGATCGTCTGGACGCTGATCCCGACGATCCTCGTCACCGGCATCGCCGTCTACTCGGGCGTCGCGCTCGCGCAGGCGGAGGAGCTGCCGGACGACCACAGCATCATCGAGGTGACCGGCGAGCAGTTCGCCTGGACGTTCACCTACCCCGACATCGAGGTCGAGGGCGGCGAAGCCGCTCACCACGGGCGAGCTCGTCGTCCCGATCGACCAGACCGATTCAGCTTCGAGATCACGTCCAAGGACGTGATCCACTCGTTCTGGGTACCCGAGTGGCGGATGAAGCAGGACGCCGTCCAGGGCATCATCACGGAGACGACCGTGACGCCGACCCAGCTCGGCACCTTCCCGGTCATCTGCACGGAGCTCTGCGGCCTGGGTCACGCGCTCATGCGCTCGCAGGCGAGCGTCCTCTCGCCCGGCGACTTCGACGCCTGGGTGGAGGAGCAGCAGCGGCTCGCGCGCGAGGGCGGCGCGGTCCAGGGGAAGGAGCTCTTCACGCAGCAGTGCGGGAGCTGCCACGCCCTCGCCGACGCCGGCACCGAAGGCGAGGTCGGGCCCGAACCTCGACGAGGCGCTGCAAGGCGCTGACGCAGAGTTCATCATGGAGTCGATCGTGGATCCCGGCGCCGAGATCGCGGAGGGCTTCGAGGACGGCGTCATGCCGACCAACTACGGCGAGATGTTCACCGATCCGCAGCTCGACGGGCTCGTCGAGTACCTGCAGCAGGCGACGGGAGGAGGGCGGTAGTGGCCGTCGAGGTCCACGAGCCGAGCACCGAGCGGCCGCCACCCGCCGCCGCCGCGGAGGGGCCTCCGCCGCCTGACCGGCCCCGGCTGGCTCCGGGTGCTCTGGGCCATGCCCGCTGAGCCTGGGTGCTGGCGACGCTGCTCGTGATCGGCGCGCGCGCGGCGCTCGGCTACGAGCCGCTCTGGGAGCTCCAGGTCCTGATCGTCGCCTGGACGATCATCGTCCCGCTCGCGTTCCTCGCCGCCCTCGGCGGATTCGACTACTGGCTCTACTGGATCTCGGGACGGCCGACCCGGCCCGAGGACCACTCGGGCCACGGCGCCCGCACCTGGAAGGACTACTTCCGCGTCAACACCGACCACAAGGTGATCGGGATCCAGTACGTGGTCACGACCATCTTCTTCTTCGTCGCGGCCGGCCTGATGGCGATGTTCATGCGCGCGGAGCTGGCGCAGCCCGGAATGCAGTACGTGGACACCAACACGTTCAACGGGCTCTTCTCGGTGCACGCCTCGCTGATGATCTTCCTCTTCATCATCCCGGCGTTCGCGGGGCTCGGGAACTACGTCATCCCGCTGATGATCGGCGCGCCGGACATGGCGTTCCCGCGCCTGAACGCGCTCTCGTTCTGGCTGCTGCCGATCGCCGGGCTGATCATGATCTCCAGCTACCTCGTCCCAGACGGAGGCGCCTTCGCAGCGGGCTGGACGAACTACGTGCCGCTGGCGGTCAACCAGGCGGACGGCAACCTCATGTTCCAGATGGGCGTCCAGTGGGCGGGCGCGTCCTCGATCATGACCGCGCTCAACTTCCTGGTCACCATCATCACGATGCGAGCGCCCGGGATGTCCTTCTGGCGCATGCCGCTGCTCGTGTGGGCGAACTTCGCCACCTCGACTCTCGTCGTCCTCGCAACGCCCTTCGTGGCCGGCTCGCAGTTCTTCATCATGTTCGACCGGGTCCTGCACACGAACTTCTTCAACCCGGAGCTCGGCGGCGACATCGTCGCCTACCAGCACATCTTCTGGTTCTACTCGCACCCGGCCGTCTACATCATGATGCTGCCCGGCTTCGGGATCGCCTCGGAGGTGATCTCCGTCTTCGCACGGAAGCCGATCTTCGGCTACCGCCTGATGGCGCTCTCGCTGATGGCGATCCTCATCCTCGGCTTCTCCGTCTGGGCGCACCACATGTTCGTGTCCGGGATGCAGCCGTGGATCCGCATCCCGATGATGGTCACCACCCTCGTGATCGCCGTCCCCACCGGGATCAAGGTCTTCAGCTGGCTGGCGACGCTGTGGGAGGGGCGTCTGCACTTCGCGACGCCCATGCTCTTCGCCTCGGGCTTCGTGTCGATGTTCGTGATCGGCGGCCTCTCCGGCATCTACCTCGGCTCCGTGCCCATCGACATCCACGCGAGCGACACGTACTTCGTCGTCGCCCACATCCACTACGTGCTCTTCGGCGGCTCGCTCTTCACGATCTTCGCCGGGATCTACTACTGGTTCCCGAAGATGACCGGCCGCATGTACAACGAGCGGCTCGGGAAGATCCACTTCTGGCTGACGTTCGTCGGCTTCAACGTCACGTTCTTCCCGATGCACTGGATCGGCCTGCAGGGGATGCCGCGCCGCGTGGCCGACTACGCGCCCGAGTTCGGGAACTGGAACTCTCGCCATCTCGATCGCGTCGTTCGGCCTGGGCGCCTCGACGGTCGTCTTCCTCTACAACATGGTCGTCAGCTGGCGGCGCGGCCCGATCGCGCCCTCGAACCCGTGGCGCGCGCTCACCCTCGAGTGGCAGGTGTCCTCGCCGCCGCCGATCTTCAACTTCGACGAGATCCCGCAGGTCGTCGGCAGCCCCTACGAGTACGGCACGCGCGGCGCACGCCACGCGGTCCTGAACGGCAAGCCGACCGAGGCGGGGAAGGCGCCCGAGCCGGTAGAGGCGATCCACTCGTGAGCGACAACCCTTACGAGCAGACGCCGGCGAGCGTGCGTTCCGCAGCCGCGCCACGTCCTCGTCCTCGCCAACGAGACGGTCGCCGGGAAGACCCTCCTGGACGCGATCCAGGAGCGCGCCGCCGCGGGCCCGATCCGGGTGACGGTGGTCTCGCCGCAGAACGATCCGCGCGGCCGGCTACGTCGTCTACGAGGACAGCCGCCGCTCGAGCGCCGAGCGGCGCCTGCGGCGGACGCTCGACCTCCTCCACGAGGCCGGGATCGCCGCCCGCGGGACGATCGTCGACCCCGACCCGCTCCAGGCGCTCCGTGACGCGCTGCACCAGTACGCGCCGGTGGACGAGGTGATCATCTCGACGCACCCCGGCGCCGTGCGCTCGAGCTGGCTGCGCGGCGGCCTGATCGAGCGGGCGCAGAAGGCTGCCGGGGACATCCCGGTGACGCACGTGGAGGTCGATCTCACCTCGCCGCGCGAGCGGATGCACGTGCTCGTGATCGCGAACCAGACGATCGTCGGCGGGCCGCTGCTCGAGGCGATTCGCGAGCGCGCGCGGGCCGGCCCGACCGAGTTCACGCTCGTCGCGCCCGCCGACCAGGAGGGCGTGCAGGAGCGCCTGGACGCAGCGCTGGCCGAGCTCGCGCGGGAGGGGATCGAGGCGACCGGGCACATCGGCGACGCCGACCCGGTCACCGCCGCGCTCAACGCCGTCCATGACGAGCAGGTAGACGAGATCATCGTCTCGACGTTCCCGGCCGCGACCTCGGGCTGGCTCCGCCGGAACGTGGTCGGCCGGATCGAGAGCGGCGCCGGCCTCCCGGTGCGCCACGTGGTCGTCGAGCCCGCCGAGGCCGAGGTCTCTACGTAGCCATGGCCTCGGTCGCTCACGCCGAGCAGCACCACGACCATCCGCCCGAGGCGCACAAGAGCTCGCGCGTCGACTCGCGCCTGCTCGGCATGTACCTCTTCATCGCCTCGGAGACGATGCTCTTCGGGTCGTTCTTCAGCGCGTACTTCTTCGCCGCGTCGTGGTCGCGGGCGACGGTCCCTGGCCGCCCGACGGATACGAGCTGCCCGTCTACCTCGCCTTTGTCAACACGATCATCCTCGTCACCTCCAGCTTCTCCATGCACTGGGCGCTCCAGTCGATCAAGCGGAACAACCGCTCGGGCCTGATCGCCGGCCTGACGCTCACCTTCCTCCTGGGTCTCACCTTCCTGCTGATCCAGGCGCGGGAGTACACGCGCATCGGCTTCGGCCCGTCCGACAACGCCTTCGCCTCGACCTTCTTCGGGCTGACCGGCCTCCATGGGGCGCACGTGTTCATCGGCCTCAACCTGCTGCTCTATGCATTGATTCGCTCGGTCCGCGGCCACTACGGACCGAAGGCGGAGGACCACCTGGGCGTCGAGCTGCCGGGGATCTATTGGCACTTCGTGGACGTAATGTGGATCGTGGTGTACACCACCGTGTACGTGATCTGATGCTGACCCAGGAGGGGTCATGCGCAACCCGTTCCGGTCCGAAGCTGAGGCATTCGGCTTCGTCCTGGTGTGCGTCGCGCTCTTCGCCGCCGTCGCTCTGGCCGGGATCCTTGCCGGCGGCTGGGTCGCGCTCGCCGTCTTCCTCGTCCTCGCCGCCGCCGTCGCGCTCTACGTCAAGGGTGAGCCCAAGCCGCCCGACGAGCCGGTGCTGTCGCGTCAGGGGGGCGACCGCCGTCGCATTCTCGTCGTCGCGAACGAGACGGTCGCCGGCCGCGCGCTTCGCGGCGAGGTCGTTCGCCGCGCGGGCGCAGAAGCCGACGTCCTCGTCGTCTGCCCAGCGCTGAACTCACCGCTCAGGCACTGGGCCTCCGACGAAGACGGCGCCAGGGCGGAAGCCGAGCAGCGGCTGGCCGAGTCCCTGAGCTGCCTCGCCGCCGAGGGCGTCGAGGCGCGAGGCGAGGTCGGCGACGCCGATCCGGTGCAGGCCATGGACGACGCCCTGCGGACGTTCGGCGCCGACGAGATCGTCATCTCCACGCATCCGCCCGGCCGTTCGAACTGGCTCGAGAAGGAGGTGATCGAGCGGGCGCGAGAGCGCTACCCGGTCCCGATCACCCACGTGGTCGTGGACCTCGAGCGCGAGCGTCCAGGGCTCGCCGACCCGCTAACCCGTCGTCTCGGTGGCGCCGGTCGTCGCGCCGCCGCCCTGGTCGCCGCTCGGGTCGCAGCCGGGGATGTCCTTGCCGGCGACGCTGGCCACGTACGCGGCCACGTCCACCGCGTCCTGGCCCGTGACGAGGTCGGGGGGCATCAGGCCGGCGGCGAGGTCGATCTGCCCGAGGACGATGGAGTAGAGTCGTGCTCTCGTCGAAGCCCTGCGCGCAGCTGTAGCCGAGCGCCTGGTCGAGGTTGGGGCCGGTCGTCCCCGCCGTGCCCGCGTCGAGCAGCGTGTGGCAGGAGCCGCAGCTGGGCTTGCCCTCGGAGCCCGAGACGAAGAGCGTCTTGCCGTTCGTGCGGTTCGCGTCGGCCTGGCCCGTCGCGTCGTCGCCCCCACAGCCCGCCGCAAGCAGCGCTCCGGCGACGAGAAGGATGACGGCGAGCCGCCCGGCCCACTCAGTGCCCTAAGACGGCTGCGCCTCGGTGACGCCGGCGCTCGCGAGCGCCTCCGCCCGGTCGGCGTGGATGGAGAACACGCGGTTGAGCCCGGTGATCTCGAAGATCTTCGTGATGTTTCTGTCGCTGCAGACGATCGAAAGCTGGCCGCCGCTCGGGCGCAGCCTCTTGACGCCGCCGACGAGCACGCCGAGCGTCGTCGAGTCGATGAAGGTGGTGTCGGTCAGGTCGACGATCACGTGGGTCGCGCCCTGGTCGATCACGTCGAGGAGCTGTTGCTTGAACTCCGGCGCGGTGTAGAGGTCCACCTCGCCGGCGAGCGCGATCACCCAGACGTCGCCCGCAGCCCGCTCTGCCTTGGTCTCGAAGTTCATGAGCCCTTTCTGCCGAGTCGCCGGTACGTTAACGGCTCTACTCGCCGTCCGAGCCGCCGTCCGACCCGCCCTGGGGGTTGCCGCCGGGGGCGGCCCCGGAGATCGCCTTCAGCTGGTCGATCAGCTCCTGGACCTGCTCGGAGTTGGCGGCGTTGGGCTGGAGCTCGAGGTACCGCTCGTACGCGGTTATCGCCGTCTCGTAATCCTGGGCGGTCTGGGCGGCGTTCGCGTACTGAAGGTAGAGGAGCGGGTCGTCCGTCACGCGCTCGGTGAGCTCGGTGAAGACGTCGAGCTGAGCCAGAGAGAGGCTCTGCACCTCGGAGTTCGCGGCGGTCGCGCGCGCTTCCGCCTGGGCGCTGAGGGAAGCCGTCAGCGGGTTCGTCGTCAGCTCCTGGAGGAACTCGCTGTCCTGAGGCGCGAGCGTGTTCGGGAGCGAAGCCTCTGCCGCTTCGTTGGAGGCGATCGTGGCGCGCTGCTGGGCCTCGGCGATCTGGCGTGCCGTAGAGCGCGGCCAGCGTGCGCAGCGCGTCGGCGTCCTCGGGCCGCATCGTCCGGTAGTCCTCGTACGCGGTGACGGCGAGGTCGAGGTTGCCCTCGGCCTGGGCGGCGCGGGCGAGGTCGAGCTGCGCCTCGGGATCGTTCGGCCGCTCTGCCACCGCCTCCTGGGCGTCGTCGAGCGCCGGCGTGTCGCTGGAGACCGGGCGGTTGAGGAGGTCGGAGATGTAGTCGCCGATCCCGGAGCCGCCGGCGCCTACGCCGAAGAAGATGAAGCTTCCGCCGAAGGCGATGGCGAGGAAGAGGAAGACCCACTTTGCCCGCCGCCGCAGCTTCGGGAAGAACATCAGGTCTTCGGCTTGGGCGGCACGTTGCTGAGCAGGCGGCCGCGGGCGGCGCTTGCGCTGCGTCGAAGCTCGTGCCATTCGAATCCTCCTTCCTCGTACCGAACCTCGCCGGCGACGAGAGTGAGAAGCACCCTGTCGGGCGAGCCGCCGAAGACCACGGCGGTGGTTGGCTCCTCCCAGGGGAGGAACGGCGAGCCGGCGAGTGAGACGACCGCGAGGTCGGCGCGCTTTCCGGCGGCGAGCGAGCCCGTCTCGTCTTCGAGCCCGAGCGCGCGCGCTGCGCCAAGAGTAGCGAGTTCGAGGGCCGCGCTCGCCGAGAGCGCGTCGGGCCGCCGCTCGCGGGCGCGCGCCGTGTAGACGGCCGTCCGCATCTCCTCGAACATGTCGAACGAGGGCGTCGAGGCCGGGCTGTCCGTCCCGAGGCCGACGGTGGCGCCGGCGGCCAGAAGGGCGGCGAGCGGCGCCGCCCCGCAGCCGAGGATCGCGTTCGAGCGCGGGCAGTGGGCAATCGCGGCGCCGTGCTCGGCGAGGAGCGCGATCTCCTCCTCGTCGACGTGGACGCAGTGCGCGGCCAGCACGCCCGGCCCGAGGAGGCCTCCGTCGGCGAGCATGCGGATCCCCGTCCTCCCCGCCGGCGCCACCAGGATGTCCGCCCCCGCTCCGGCCATCGTCCCGGTGCCGTGGAGCACCCACTCCTGCTCGGCCTCGCTTTCGGCCAGATGGGTGGCGAGCGGGAGCGCGAGCTCGGCGCAGGCCTCGTAGACGGCGGCCGAGGTCGTGTACGGAGCGTGCGGGGAGACCCCGGCCACGAGTCGGTCCGAGAGGGCGCCGGCGACCGTCTCTCGGAGCTCCGCGAAGCGGACGAGCGCAGCCTCCGGGTCGTCCCCGAAGACTTCCAGGTAGACGATGCCGCTGAGCCCGAGCTCGGCGCACGCGGTCGCGGCGGCCCCCGTGAAGCTCGCGTCGCCGACCGTGGCGATTCCCGAGCGGAGGCACTCCGCCGCGCCGAGGCTCGCGATCGCGATCGCGTCGCCCTCGAGCAGGCGCCGCTTGCGGGCGATGTGGAGCTCGATCCAGGGCGGAAACGCGAACCCGTCGCCGAAGCCTGCGTAGACCGCGTACTCGAGGTGGGAGTGCGCGTTCACGAACGCCGGGACGATGACCGCGTCCGCGAAGGCGCGCCGCTCGCCTTCCAGCTCCGCGGCGGGCCCGACGGCGACGATGCGGCCCTCCTCGACCGCCACGCCTCCGTCGCGCACGGGCGCTCCCTCGACCGGGACTACCCAGTCGGCGGCGTAGACGGTCGCAGCGCAAGCTACGTGTCGGTGCCGGCGTACGCCTCTCGGCGCGCCTCGATCTGGGCGGCCCAGCGTTTCTCGAGGATGACCGAGGCCCAGATCGAGAGCTCGAAGAGCACGAGCAGCGGGATCACCTCGAACGCGAGCGAGACCGGGTCGACCGTCGGGAGCAGGATGGCGACTACCAGGACGCTGACGTAGCCGATGCGGCGGTTGCGCCGCAGCGTTGCCGAGGTGAGCACTCCGAGGCGGACGAGCGCCAGGATGAAGATCGGGAGCTGGAAGACGAGCGCGAAGCCGATCAGTCCGAGCGTGACGAACGAGAAGTAGTAGTTCGCCCGGATCTCGATCTCGAAGAACTCTTCGTTGTAGGTCGTGAGGAAGTGCAGCGCCCGGGGGAGGACGACCCAGTAGGCGAAGGCCAGCCCGGCGGCGAAGAGCGCCGTCGCGATGGCCACGAAGACCGCGACGATCCGTTGCGAGTGCTCCTGGAACGCGGGCGCCAGGAAGCTCCACGTCTGCCAGAGGACGACCGGGAGGGCCAGCGCGAAGCCCGCGTAGAAGCTCACCTTGATCGAGGTGAAGAAGGGCTCCGTGACGCCGAAGGTGATCAGCGTCTTGTCCCCGGGCAGCGGGGCCTCGAGCCAGCGCAGGATCGTGTCCTGGAAGATGAACGCGACGACGAAGCCGACGCCGACCGCGCCGAGGGAGATGATCAGGCGCGAGCGGAGCTCATCGAGGTGCTCGACGAGCGTGACGCGATCGCCGTGCTCGAGGCGACGCGGCAGCCTGGCCATGACGTCGCTAGCTGGAGACGCGCTCGGTCTCGACGCGCTCGGGCTCGAGCGGCGGCGGGGTGCTCGGGCGGGAGGCGGCGTGAGCTCGGTCTTCTCCGGCTCGTCCTTGCCCGTGACCGCGTCCTTGAACTCGCGCATCCCGGAGCCGATCGAGCGTCCCATCTCGGGGAGCCGCTTCGCGCCGAAGACGAGCAAGCAGCACGACCATGAGGATGACGAGCTCCCAGATGCCGATTCCGAAAGGCATGGGAAGCAGGATACCACCCGTCTGTGCGGCGGTCGCGCCCAACCAGTCGCTACACTGGTCCCTGTCGGAAGCGGCTCCTGAGGCCGTTTCCAGAAAGCTCACCGCGCGGTCACAACCCATGGCTCTTCTCGAGATCAAGAATCTGCACGTCGCCACCGAGGACGGGACGGAGATCGTCCGCGGCGTCGACCTGACCGTCGACTCCAACGAGGTGCACGCGGTCATGGGCCCGAACGGGTCCGGCAAGTCGACGCTCGCCTACGCGCTCATGGGCCACCCGGCCTACGAGATCACGGAGGGCGACATCCTCCTCGACGGCGAGTCGATCCTGGAGATGGAGGCGGACGAGCGCGCGCAGCGCGGCCTCTTCCTCGCCTTCCAGTATCCCCACGCCGTCCCGGGCGTGACCGTCGCGAGCTTCCTGCGCTCGGCCGTCAACGCCGTTCGCAAGGCGAAGAACGGCGGCGAGGAAGACCCGGTCAAGATCCCCGAGTTCCGCAAGCAGCTGACCGCCGCGATGGAGCAGCTCAAAGTGCCGAAGGAGATGGCCGGGCGCTACCTCAACGACGGCTTCTCCGGAGGCGAGAAGAAGCGCGTCGAGATTCTCCAGATGGCCATGCTCTCGCCGCGGATCGCGGTGCTCGACGAGACCGACTCGGGGCTCGACATCGACGCGCTCCGGATCGTCGCCAACGGCGTCCGCAGCCTCGTCGGGCCCGACATGGGCGCCCTCGTGATCACGCACTACCAGCGCATCCTCAACTACATCAAGCCCGACTTCGTGCATGTGTTCGTCGATGGGCGTATCGTGAAGGAAGGCGGGCCCGAGCTCGCCGAGCAGCTCGAGGCCGAGGGCTACGAGGCCTTCACGCCCGAGTTGGTGGGAGGAGAGTCTAATGGCCACAACCGAGACCCAGGTCGTCGGAGAGATCGGCAACGACTACAAGTTCGGCTTCCACGACCCCGAGGACTACTTCTTCAAGTCGCAGCGAGGGCTTTCGCGCGAGATCGTCGCGGCGATCTCGGAGCACAAGAACGAGCCGCAGTGGATGCGCGACTTCCGGCTGAAGTCGCTCGACTACTTCGAGGCCCGCCCGATGCCGTCCTGGGGCGGCGACCTCTCGGGGATCGACTTCGACAACATCTACTACTACATCAAGCCGACCGAGAACCAGGCGAAGTCCTGGGAGGACCTGCCGCCGGACATCAAGCAGACCTGGGACCGCCTCGGCATCCCCGAGGCCGAGCGCAAGTTCCTGGCCGGCGTCGGCGCCCAGTACGAGTCCGAGGTCGTCTACCACAAGCTCCAGGCCGACCTCGAGGCGAAGGGCGTGCTCTTCCTCGACATGGACTCGGGCCTGCGCGAGCACGAGGAGCTCGTCAAGCAGTACTTCGGCACGATCATCCCGCAGAACGACAACAAGTTCGCGGCGCTCAACTCCGCCGTCTGGTCGGGCGGCTCCTTCATCTACGTGCCGCCGGGCGTCTCGATCGAGATGCCGCTCCAGGCCTACTTCCGCATCAACGCGGAGAACATGGGCCAGTTCGAGCGGACGCTGATCATCGTCGACGAGGGCGCGTACGTGCACTACGTCGAGGGCTGCACGGCGCCGATCTACACGACCGACTCGCTCCACTCGGCGGTCGTCGAGATCATCGTCAAGCCGGGCGGCCGCTGCCGCTACACGACGATCCAGAACTGGTCGAACAACGTCTACAACCTCGTCACGAAGCGCGCGGTCGCCTACGAGAACGCGACCATGGAGTGGGTGGACGGCAACCTCGGCTCGAAGCAGACGATGAAGTACCCGGCCATCTGGCTGATGGGCGAGGGCGCGCACGGCGAGGTGCTCTCGATCGCCTTCGCCGGCAACGGCCAGCACCAGGACGCGGGCGGCAAGGCCGTCCACGTCGCGCCGAACACGTCCTCGGTGATCACGTCCAAGTCGATCTCGAAGGACGGCGGCCGCTCGAGCTACCGCGGCCTCCTCGAGGTGGCGAAGGGCGCGCACGGCGCGCGCTCCAAGGTCGTCTGCGACGCGCTCATCCTCGACGAGGACTCGCGCACGGACACGTACCCGTACATCCGGATCGACGAGAACGACGTCGACATCGGACACGAGGCGACGGTTTCGAAGATCGGCGAGGAGCAGCTCTTCTACCTGATGAGCCGCGGGCTCTCCGAGGCCGAGGCGGCCGCGATGATCGTCTCCGGCTTCGTCGAGCCGATCACGAAGGAGCTCCCGCTCGAGTACGCGGTCGAGATGAACCGGCTGATCCAGCTCCAGATGGAGGGGTCTGTCGGTTGATCGTGGAGCGGACGGACTTCGTGTCCGTGCCGGTACGGGACATGGAGCGGTCGAAGCGGTTCTACGCCGAGACGCTCGGGCTGCCGAGCCCGAACCTCGACGAGGGCGGCTGGCCGGAGTTCGAGACCGGCAACGTCAGCCTGTACCTCATGGACCCGACCAACGTCGGCCGGGAGTTCGAGGGGCCGCACACCGCGCACATCGCGCTCCGCGTTCCTGACGTAGCGGAGGCGCGGCGCGAGCTGGAGGGGAAGGGCGTCGAGTTCGAGGGCGACATCCTCGACACGGGCGTCTGCCACATGGCCTTCTTCCGCGACCCCGACGGCAACGCGCTCATGCTCCACCGCAGGTACGCGCCGAATGACTAGGGAGCTGGCCCTCGAGCGCTACAAGGAGCTGCCGCTCCCGTCCACCTCCGACGAGCACTGGCGCTTCACGGACTTGCGGGGCTTCGACCCGGAGAGCTTCGCGGTCGACGGAGCCGAGGCGAGGTCGGTCGCCGACAGCATGCTCGAGATCGACGCCGCCGCGATCGCCGACGCGACCGAGGGCCGCATCGAGATCGTCAGCGCTCCCGAGGGGATCACGTTCACCCCGCTCGTCGACCACGAGCGCCTGGGCACGCTGGTCGGCCCGGAGGACAAGCTGACGGCGCACAACGCCGCTCTCTGGCAGAACGGCCTCCTCGTCCAGGTTCCCGCCGGCGTCGAGCTCGAGAAGCCGCTCTACGTGCGCGTGGGCAACTCGACGCCGAGCGGCTCGCTCTTCTGGCGCCTGCTCGTCGTCGCCGAGGAAGGGCTCGCGCTTCACGCTGATCGAGGAGTCCGCGTCGACCGCTCCCGACCTCGAGTCCTACTCGAACGCGGTCGCCGAGGTGTTCGTGGAGCGAGGCGCGAAGCTCGAGTACGTCTCCATCCAGAACCTCTCGCGCGCGACCTGGCACTTCGCCACGCATCGCGCGCGGGTGGCCGAGGACGCCGAGCTCGACTGGGTCGCCGGCGGCTTCGGCTCACGCAAGGGGAAGATCACGATCGAGAACCGCCTCGCCGGCCGGGGTGCGACGTCGCGCGTCACCGGCGCCTACTTCGCCGACGGCGACCAGCATCTCGACTACGACACCCTCCAGGAGCACGCGGCGCCGAACACGACCTCCGACTTCGCCTTCAAGGGCGTTCTGCGAGACGAGGCAACCTCGGTCTGGCGCGGGATGATCAAGGTGGAGCGGGACGCCCAGCGGACGAACGCCTACCAGGAGAACCGGAACCTCTTGCTCTCCCCGAAGGCGCACGCCGACTCGATTCCCGGCCTGGAGATCCTCGCCAACGACGTTCGCTGCACGCACGGCGCCACGGTCTCGCAGGTGAACCGCGACGAGCTTTTCTACTGCATGGCGCGCGGGCTCTCGCGGGACGAGGCCCAGCTTCTGATCGTGCGCGGCTTCTACCAGGAGATCTTCGACCGCATCGAGCTCGCTCCGGTGCGGGACGCGCTCCAGAGCGTGCTCGAGGCGCGCCTGCTGGCCACTTGAGCTGCTGCCCTCCCAAGGGCCTACACGACGGTCTTCTCCAAGCGTGCAGCCCGCCGGGACGCGAAGCGCTATCGCCGCGACGGGCTCGACGACACCGCCGAGGAGATGGTCGAGTTCCTGCGCGAGCGCGGGGTCGAAGGAGCGTCCGTCCTGGAGATCGGCGGCGGGGTCGGCGCGATCCAGCTGGAGCTTCTGAAGGCGGGCGCGGCGCGGGCGACGAACGTCGAGCTCTCGCCGGAGTACGAGGAGATTGCCGGCGAGCTGGCGCGCGAGCGCGGCGTCGCCGAACAGGTCGAGCGCCGTCTGGGCGACGTCGTCCAGGAGCCGGGGCTTGCCGGGCCGGCGGATGCGGTCGTCATGCACCGCGTCGTCTGCTGCTACCCGGACTACGACGCGCTCGTCGGCGCGGCCTCCGAGCGGGCGAGGCGCTATCTCGTCATGAGCTTCCCGCGGCCCCGTCGGCTTATCCGAATCTGGATGGGCGCGGTGAACGTCGCTGCCCGCCTCCTGCGCTGGGAGTACCGGACCTGGGTGCACCCCCCGCAGGCGCTGCTCGCGGCAGCGGAGCGCCGCGGGCTCAGCCTGGCGGAGGAATCCCGCGGCCGCATCTGGCAGATCGCCGCCCTCGAGCGCAAGTAACAGACTGTTACTTGGCAACGGCCGGCCGGCTCGCGCTGGGGCTCGGGAGCCCGTCGCTACGATAGGTCCCATGGCGGTGACAACGCAGGCAAAGCTCGACGCGCGCAAGCTTCGCGCCGACTTCCCCATCTTCGAGCAGTCGATCCACGGGAAGCCGCTCGCCTACCTCGACTCCGCCAACTCCTCGCAGAAGCCGCGGCAGGTGCTCGACACGCTGCGCGACTTCTACGAGACCTCGTACGCGAATGTTCACCGCGCCGTCTACGAGCTGGGCCTTCGCTCCGACGCCGCGTACGACGGCGCGCGAGAGAAGGCGCGGGCATACGTGAACGCAGAGACGACCGCGCGAGGTCATCTTCACCCGCAACGCCACCGAGGGCCTCAACCTGGTGGCGTACGCCTGGGGCCTCGACAATCTCGGGCCCGGCGACTTCGTCCTGGTCACGGAGCTCGAGCACCACTCGAACTTCGTCCCCTGGCAGTACATCGCCCAGCGGACGGGAGCCGACTTCGCGGCCATCCCGATCGACGAGAACGGCGAGCTCCGACTCGAGGCGCTGGCCGAGCTGGAGGCGCGCGGGCGCGTCAAGGTCGTCGCGTGCGGCCTCGTCTCGAACTCGCTCGGCACCGTCAACCCGGTGGAGCAGCTCGCCGCCTGGGCCCACGAACGCGGGGCGATCATGGTGGTCGACGCCGCCCAGGCGGCGCCGCATCGGCCGCTGAACGTGCAGGCGCTCGGCTGCGACTTCCTCGCGTTCACCGGGCACAAGATGTGCGGGCCGACCGGGATCGGAGTGCTCTGGGGCCGGCGGGAGCTGCTCGAGCGCATGTCGCCCTTCGAGCTCGGCGGCGAGATGATCCGCAAGGTCACCGTCGAGAAGACGACGTGGAACGAGCTCCCGCACAAGTTCGAGGCGGGCACGCCGCCGATCGCACAGGCCGTCGGGCTCGGAGCGGCGATCGACTACCTCACGGACGTCGGCCTCGAGACGATCGAACGTCACGAGGCAGAGCTCACCGCGTACGCGCTGGGGGCGGCTGTCGGAGGTCCCCGGCCTCACCCTCTACGGGCCGCCGCCGGAGCGGCGCGCCGGGATCGTCAGCTTCAACCTGGAAGGCATTCATCCCCACGACGTCGCCCAGGTGGTCGACTCGGAGGGCGTCGCGGTCCGGGCCGGCCACCACTGCAACCAGCCGCTGATGACGAGCCTCGGGATCAACGCGACCACGCGGGCGAGCTTCTACCTCTACACGCTGCCCGAGGAGATCGACAGGCTCGTCGACGGCCTCCACCGGGCGCGTAAGCTTTTCTCGTAGTGCCCATTCAGGTAATCCAGCCTCGACTCTGCGTCGCGAGCACCAAGCCAGAGGTCGCACTCGCCGCGCTGCCAAGGCTGGGAGCCTTGGCAAGGGCGAGGGTGGGCTCTGGCGCCGCGTGATCGCGGGGCAGAGGCAGGCTCGTATTGCCTGGAGGGGCACTGAATGTCCGAGCTCGACAGCCTCTACCGCGAGGTCATCCTCGACCACTACAAGAACCCGCGCGGCCACGGGGTGATCGACGGCGCCGACGCGGAGGCGGAGGGCCAGAACCCGCTCTGCGGGGACGAGGTCTCGATCGCGGTCGCCTTCGAAGGCGACACGATCGCCGACGTGAAGTTCCAGGGCCGCGGCTGCGCGATCAGCCAGGCGGCGACCTCGATGCTGATGGACATGGTCAGGGGCCGCAGCGCGCAGGAGGTGGCCTCCATGTCGCGCGACGAGCTCCTGGACGAGGTGGGCATCCCCCTGACGCCCGTGCGCCTCAAGTGCGCGCTCCTCGGCCTGGGCGTCCTCAAGCTCGCCCTCCACAAGGGCCGTGGCACCCCGCTCCCGCAGGAGTGGGCAGGGCTCGAGGAGCTCGAGCTCTCCTAGAGGTGCCTGAGCTAGTTGTCGGCCCGGTCGAGGAGCTGCCGCCGGGCGAGGTGAAGATCGTCCGCGACGGGGAGCTGGCGATCGGGGTCTACAACTGTGACGGCGCGTTCTACGCAGTCGAAGACCGCTGCTCCCACGACGACGGGCCGCTCTGCGAGGGCGACTTCGAGCCCGGCGAGTGCGTGGCCATCTGCCCCCGGCACGGCTCACGCTTCGACGTCCGCACCGGCAGGCCGCTGACGCTGCCCGCCTACATGCCGGTCGCGACCTTCGAGGTCAAGGTCGAGGACGGCCTTCTCCGCGTGGTCGTTCCCTAGAATCCAGCCCATGTCGAGGGAAGAGCGATGTCGCGCGGAACGAGGCGCTCTTCCGCGACGTGAACGAGCGGATCAAGGACGCCAGCGAAGCCGTGGCGGCGTTGCTCGAGAGCGGCTTCGTCTGTGAGTGCGGAGATCCCGAGTGCACCGAGCCGGTGAGCCTGACGCCGGTCGAGTACGAGGAGGTTCGGCGCGACCCGACCCACTTCCTGATCGTCCCCGGTCACGTCCACCCCGATATCGAGGTCGTCATCGCCCGGAACGAGCGTTTCGCGGTGGTTGCGAAGAACGACCCGCAGGCCGCCCGCATCGCCGTTCGCGAAGACCCTCGAAGCTGATGGACGCCTGATGCTGGACGAGCGCGTCCGGGCTGTGCTCGCACGCCTGGAGGCGGAGGAGCGGCGTCCGCCGGCTATGCCGGTGCGGCCGACGACCGGCCGGTTCCTCTTCTCCCTTGTCTCGCCCCAGACGGACTGCGAGGTGCTCGAGGTGGGCGCAGGCCGCGGGCATTCGACGATCTGGCTCGCTGCCGGGGCCCGTTTCCTGGGAGGACGCGTCGTCTCGCTCGAGCGCGACCCCGAGGTGGCCGAGGACTGGCGGCGGAACATCACCGATGCGGGCCTGGAGGAGTGGGCGGAGCTGATCGAGGGCGACGCTCTCGAGATCCTCGCGGGCGTGGAGGATGTCTTCGACGTCATCTTCCTCGACGCGAAGAAGGAGGAGTACGAGCGGTACTTCGACCTGACCAGGCACCTGGTCGACCCCGGTGGCCTGATCCTCGCCGACAATGTCCTCTCGCACGAGGCGATCCTCGGCGCCTACAGCCGGGCGCGCCAGAGCGATCCCACGCTCGTCAGCGTCACCGTCCCGCTCGACAGCGGGCTCGAGCTGACGACCGTTCTCGAGCCGTAGGCTCCGGCGCTAGCCGGGCCTGGTCGCGCCCCACTCCTCCGGCTCGACCTCGCGCAGGAGCTGCGCGAACGACCACCGGTGCCCTTCGGGGTCTTCCGTGTCGTAGCGCCGGTCGCCGTAAGGCGTGTCGTGGAGCTCCGTGAGGATCGGCGCCCCCGCCTCCACAGCCCGAACGTGGTGGGCGTCCACGTCCTCGACGTACACGTGAACGAGGTCCACGAAGGAACCGAGCTCTTTCGGGTTGCGGTAGTCCGGGCCGGGGTGGCCGAGGAAGACCTCGCCGTCGCCGATCGTGAGCTCGGCGTGGGTCACCGTCCCGCTCTCGTCGGCGAAGCGGAGCCGCTCCTCGAATCCAAACGCGCGGCCGAGCCAGTCGATCGCCGCCGCGACGTCCTGGTAGAGCACGTACGGAGTCACCGTCTGCACCATCGCGCTTCCTTTCGGGTCGTCCTGACGGAACGCGTATCATGGCGGTAACCACGGAAAGGGGGTGGTCCGACTTTGATTTCCGACAGTACGGGCAGTGGAGGTAGTCGCGGGTAGGGGCGTGTCCCCAGACCTACGGGGAATCGCCTAGCCAGCGTGGGGGACATCCCAGCGCCCCTGCTACTCCAGGCGATCTACCGAGACGAGGGGCTCCTGACGAGGAGCCCCTCTCTTTTTTCGCTACGCCACCGCGCGCCGCACCTGATCCTCGACGCCGATCGGCTGCACGGCGAAGGCCTCGTTCGCCGGCGTCGGATCGCAGACGCTGTCGCCGAGGTCGAGCATTCTCACCGCCGCCGGTGCGTCGTTGAGCGGCGGCAGGATCTGCCCGACGGTCGCTCCTGCCTTGAGCAGAGCAGGAGGCATCGTGAAGGCAAGGCGGCGCTTGCCGAGCGTCCTGCGGATCAGCGCGTGCAGCTCGGCCCAGGTGAGCCGGTCCGGGCCGCCGAGGTCGAACGTCCTGTTGGCGGCTTCCTCAGCGGTCGCTGCCTTCGTGAAGAAGGTGGCGACGTCGTCGACCCAGATCGGCTGCATGCGGTGGCGACTGAGGATCGGGGTCACCGGCGAGTACCGGATCTGCCGGATCTGCTTGGGGAGGATGCCGCCGTCTCTCCCGAAGACGAAGCTCGGCCGGAAGATCACGTGCTCGAGCCCGGAGTACTTGACCGCCTGCTCCTCTTCCCACTTGGCGTCGTAGTAAGCGGCGACCCCGCGGCCCTCCTCGGTGCCGAGGCCACTCATGAGCACGAGCCGCTTGGTTCCGGCGTCCTTGGCCGCCTCGACGAGGTCGCGCGTCCCCTGCACCAGGATGCGCGCTTCAGGGTTCCACGGCGGGCCGGCCACGAGGTGTACCACGGTGTCTGCGCCCTCGACGGCGCGCCGGAGGCTGTCAGCGTCCGCCAGATCCCCCTGGACGATCTCGCATCCCCAGGCGCGCAGCTGCTCCTGCTTCTCCGGCTTGCGCGCCAGCACCCGCACGGGCTGCTCCGCCGCGCGGAGGGCGTGGACGACGTGCGTACCGACGAAGCCGGTTCCCCCGGCGACCAGGATCATTCGGCGGTGAAATTCTTCCAGTAGCGGCTGGGCGTAGGGCCTGCCTGCCCCTGGTACTTGGATCCCAAACTCCCGGTTCCATAGGGATGCTCGGCCGGCTCGGAGAGCTGCACGAACGAGACCTGGCCGATCTTCATCCCGTAGTAGATCGTGATCGGGAGGTTGGCGACGTTGGAGAGCTCGAGGGTGACGTGGCCGTCCCAGCCCGGATCGATGAAGCCGGCGGTCGAGTGGATGAGGAGTCCCAGCCGCCCGAGCGAGCTCTTGCCTTCGAGACGGGCCACGAGGTCGTCCGGCAGCGTGATGCGCTCCAGCGTCGAGCCGAGCACGAACTCGCCCGGGTGGAGGATGAAAGCTTCCTCGGGATCCACCTCGACGAGCTCCGTCAGCTCCTCCATCTCCTGCTTCACGTCGATGAACGGGTAGCGCGAGTTGCGAAAAACCCGGAAGAGGCGGTCGACCCGGACGTCGACGCTCGAGGGCTGCAGGAGCTCCTCGGCGTACGGGTCGATGCCGATCCGGCCTTCCTGGAGCAGCCGGCGGATCGTGCGGTCGGAGAGGACCATGGGAGAACCGCCAATCTATAAGCTCCGTCCGTGGCGACGACACGGACGATCGAGATCAAGACCGGCCTCCCGGGGCCGCGCAGCGCGGAGATCCTGGCCCGCAAGGAGCGGGTGATCGCCGAGCCCCTGTCCATCTACCTTCCGCTCGTGATCGCGGAAGCACGCGGCGCCACCCTCACCGATGTCGACGGGAACACGTTCGTCGACTTCGCCGGCGGGGTCGGCTGTCTGAACGTAGGCCATTCTCACCCGCGCGTGGTTGAGGCGATCCGAGAGCACGCGGAGCTCTTCACGCACACCGACTTCACGATCATCCCGTACGAGAACTACGTCGGCCTCGCGGAGCGCCTGCTCGACCTGGCGCCGATCTCCGGCGAGACGCGGGCGGGCTTCTTCAACTCAGGCGCCGAGGCGATCGAGAACTCGATCAAGTTCGCCCGCGCCTACACGAAGCGCCAGGCCGTGATCGCGTTCGAAGGCGCTTTCCACGGCCGCACGCTGCTCGCGCTCAGCCTCACCTCCAAGACCCACCCCTACAAGGCCGGTCTCGGGCCCTTCGCTCCGGAGACCTACCGCGTCCCCTTCGACGACCTCGACGCGCTCCAGTACGCCTTCAAGACGCGCGTGGCGGCTGAAGACGTTGCGGCGATCGTGGTCGAGCCCGTACAGGGAGAGGGTGGCTTCGTCGTTCCCTCGCGCGAGTTCGTGCACGGTCTCCGCGCACTTTGCGACGAGCACGGCATCGTGCTCGTCGTGGACGAGGTGCAGACCGGCTTCTGCCGGACGGGAAAGACGTTTGCGATCGAGCACTTCGGCGTCGAGCCTGACCTGATCGCCGTTGCCAAGTCGATTGCCGCCGGGCTGCCGCTCTCGGGCGTGCTCGGCCGGGCGGAGATCATGGACGCGCCCGGCGACAGCGCGATCGGAGGAACCTACGTCGGCAACCCCGTGGCGATCTCGGCCGCGCACGCCGTCCTCGACGTCATCGCTGACGAGCGGCTCAACGAGCGCGCCGAGACGATCGGGGAGACGTTGCGGGCGCGGATGGAGGGCTGGGTCGACCGCTTCGACCAGGTGGCCGACGTACGCGGGCTCGGGGCGATGCTCGCGATCTCCATCGAACGCGACGGGAAGCCCGACCCCGATCTCGCCGATGCCGTCACCGAGGGCGCTTTCCGCCGTGGGCTTCTGCTCTTGAAGGCCGGCATCTACTCGAATTGCATCCGCGTGCTCGTCCCGCTCGTGATCGGCGACGCCGAGCTCTCGGAGGCGCTCGACGTGTGGGAAGAAGCGCTGGCGGAAGCGCTCTAGCGCTCTCCCCGGGCTCTGCGGCAGGAACACTATGGCGGTGCACGTCGGAGAACTGATCGTCGGCCGGTACGAGCTGGAAGAGCTCGTCGGCGAGGGCGGCATGTCGAGCGTCTACCGCGCGTATGACACGGTGCTCGACCGCCGCGTCGCGATCAAGGTCCTCCACGAGCACTTCTCGCGCGACCCCGAGTACGTGGAGCGCTTCAGGCGCGAAGCCCGCGCCATCGCGCGGCTCGGCCACCCGAACGTCGTCACCGTCATCGACCGAGGCGAATGGGAAGGCCGGCAGTTCATCGTCTTCGAGCACGTCGCGGGCGAGAACTTGAAGGCGGTGATCGTCCGCGAAGGCGCGCTCCCGGTCGGGCGGGCGCTCGACCTCGCCTGTCAGATCGCCCACGCCCTCTCCTTCGCGCACCAGCTCGGCATCGTCCACCGGGATGTCAAGCCGCACAACGTTCTCCTCGCCGCCGGCGGCACCGCCAAAGTGACCGACTTCGGGATCGCGCGCGCGCTCGACGTAGACGACGCGCTGACGGAGACCGGCACCGTCCTCGGAACCGGGCAGTACCTCTCCCCGGAGCAGGCGAACGGCCAACGCGGCGACGAGCGCTCCGACCAGTACTCGCTCGGCATCGTCACCTTCGAGCTCCTCACCGGCCGGGTGCCCTACACCGGGGACAACCTGATGGCGGTCGCGAGGCGCCACATCGACGATCCTGTTCCGAGCGTTCGCGCTGTGCGGGCGGACGTGCCGGAGTGCGTAGACACGGTCATCGCCCGGGCCATGGCCAAGCGGCCGCAGGACCGCTTCGGCTCGATGGACGCCCTGGCGGCCGCGCTGGAGTCGTGCCTGGGCGAGGTAGACGGGGCTCGGCCGCGAGACCAGGACGAAGACACGGGCGTCATCGCCCAGGCTCGGCGGCCCTCTCCCTCAGCAGCCACCGAGGTCCTTCCCCGTCCGGTTGAGGAAGCCGTGACCACGAAGGCGCCGCCGCGCAGAACAGGCCTGCGTGTCGCGGCGGTCCTCCTGCTTGCGGCCGTGATCCTCGTCGGCAACCTGCTCGTGCTCGAGATCGTCTTCGAGGACGGGATCCCGTGGCCGGGCGGCGGCGGCGACCCGACCCCCGTGCAGCTGCAGGCGGTGGCGGACTTCGACCCGAAGGGCGACTTCACCGAGCATCCCGAGTCCGTCCCGGAGGCGACCGATCGCGACATCGCGTCCTTCTGGATGACCGAGGAGTACCGAAGCTTCGACAAGAGCGGCGTTGGGATTGCCCTCGACGCTGGGAGCCGCGTAGCCCTCTCCAGCGTCGTGGTCGTGTCCGACACGCCCGGTTTCACGGCCATGATCCTCGGCCTGCAACGACCTCGACGACGACTTCGTTGACGTCTCGAGCGAGCAGGAAGCCGACCGCCGCACGACGTTCGAGGTCGACACTCGCGACGAGCGATTCCGCTACTACGTCGTCTGGATCACCGACCCGAACACGCGCGCGCACGTGAACGAGGTGCGCGCCTTCGTTTCTCAGTAACGCAAGGCGGCGCGGCGATCGCGCCGCTCGAGCGCGAGCGCGACGAGGCGGTCGAGCAGCTCCGGGTAAGGGATGCCGCTCGCCTCGAAGAGCTTTGCGTACACGCTCGTGGCGGTGAAGCCCGGAATCGTGTTCAGCTCGTTGACGACGACCTCCCCGTCCGGCCTGACGAAGAAGTCGACGCGGGCCATGCCCTCGCAGTCGGAGGCGAGGAAAGCGGCGACGGCCAACTCCTGGACGCGCGCAGCCGATTCCGCAGGGACCCGGGCAGGGATGACCAGCTCCATGCCGCCTTCGGCGTATTTCGCCTCGTAGTCGTACCACTCGCTCGCGAGCGGGACGATCTCGCCGGGAACGGAGGCGATCGGATCGGCATTGCCGAGCACACTGCACTCGACCTCGACGCCGTCGAGAAGCTCCTCGACGAGGATCTTCTCGTCGTGGGAAAAAGCGAGCTCCAGCGCATCCGCGAAGTCGGCCTGTGACCTGACCATGCTGATGCCGACGCTCGAGCCGAGCCGCGCAGGCTTGACGACGCAGGGGTACCCGATGGGGCTCTCCCTCGCGCCGCCGGCGCGCAGCGTGACGCTGCGGGCGACCGGGATCCCCTTGTCGCGCATGACGGACTTGAAGAGATCCTTGTCCATGGCGAGGGCAGAGCCGGCGACGCCCGCGCCGACGTAGGCGACGCCGGCGAGCTCCAGAAGCCCCTGCACGGCGCCGTCCTCGCCGAAAGGCCCGTGGAGCACCGGGAAGACGACGTCGAGCCCCGCCGCCTCCTTTGCGTCGAGCAGCCAGGGACCGTCCCGGGGTATCTCGATCGGGACGACCTCGTAGCGCTCGGGATCGAGCGCCTCGATCACCGAGCGGGCGGAATCGAGCGAGATCTCGTGCTCGCTCGAGCGACCCCCCATGAGCACGGCTACCCGCAGCTTGGCGATACCCGTCTCCTAGGGGACGACAAAACGGCCGACGGCGATGGTCACGGTCGAGCCCGAGGGTGCCTGCGAGCCACCGCCCGGGTCCTGGTCGAGGACGATGCCGTCCTGGAGCGGGTCGATGACGTCCTGGAAGACGACGCTCTGCCGCAGCCCGGCGTTTTGGATCAGCGCCCGCGCGTCGGCGCGAGTCTGTCCGGTCACGTCCGGAACGTTGACGAGCTCGGGCCCCGTTGAGATCGTGATCTGGACGGTCGAGCCTTCGTCCGCCTCGGCGCCCGGGCTTGGGCTCTGGGCGGAGACCAGGTCCTCCGGGGTCGTGTCGCTCGACGCCTGCGTGACCGAGACTGCGAAGCCTGCAGTCTCGAGCTCGTCCCGGGCACTCGACTCGGATTGGCCGAGAACGTCGGGAACCTGCACCTGCCGGACCCCCTGCGAGACCCGCACTTCCACCTCGGTGCCTTCGTCGACCCGCTGCCCTTCCTTCGGGTTTTGATTGACGACCTCTCCCGGCGGTCTCTGGGAGAAGACTTCGACCCGTTGTGCGTCGAGACCGACCTCGTTCAGAGCATCCACCGCCTCGTCGTACGTGAGCCCCACCAGCCCCGGTACCTCGACCTGCCTCGGCCCGCTCGACACCGTGATCGTCACCGTGCTCCCCTGTGCGACCTGTGTGCCCTCCCTGGGGCTCTGCTCGATGACGACGTCCTCTTCGACCCTCGTGCTGGGCTCCCGCTCGACCTCGGCCTCGAGCCCCGCCTCCTCGATCACGTCGATCGCCCGGTCCACTTCGATTCCCTCCACGAGCGGCACGCCGACCGGGGCGCTCTCCTCCAGCTGCTCCTGGATCTGGTTGTAGGCCCACCAGCCGGCCAGGCCGGCAGCTGCGATCAAGAGCGCGACGAGAAGCCACGGCACCCAGCGCCGGCGCCGCTTCGGCGGCTCGTCGTACGGGCTCGCGGGCGGATAGTCGGGCGGCCGCCTCGGCGCCGAGGGAGGGGGCGGGGGTGTCGTCACCACGCGCGTCGGGCCCTCCGAGAGGAGCTCCGTCGCCTCGCCTGTCGCCGACCCGGCGAGGAGCGCGGTCGCCACCGCCGCAGTCGCGCGCGAGAGCGGCAGGCCGGCCTCTTCGCGCTCGAGGTCCTCGATGAACTCCTCGGCGGTCTGGTAGCGGTCGCCGGGATCCTTGGCGAGTGCCCGGAGGACGATCTGGTCGAGCTCGAACGGGATCTCGGAGCGAAGCGAGGAAGGCGGCGCCGGCGCGTCGTTCACGTGCTTCATGGCGATCTCGATTGCCGAGTCGCCCGTGAACGGCACCTTGCCGGTGAGCATCTCGTAGAGCACGATCCCGGCGGAGTAGAGGTCGGATGCAGCCGTCACCGGCGCGCCGCGCGCCTGCTCGGGAGAGAGGTACTGCGCGGTCCCCATGATCGACCCCGCCTCGGTCATCTGGGAGGCGCTCTGGCGCGCGATTCCGAAGTCGGTCACCTTCAGCCGGGGCTCGTTCGCCTTCGCCTGCTGGTCGGCGGAGACGAGCACGTTGTGAGGCTTGATGTCGCGATGGATGATCCCGTGCCTGTGCGCGAAGCCGACCGCCTCGAGCAGCTGCTTGGAGTAGGAGATAGCCGCGCCGATCGGGAGCGCGCCGCGGGTGAGGATCAGCTCCTTGAGGCTGCGCCCCTCGATCACCTCCATGGCGATGTAGTAGGTACCCTCGGCCTCGCCGCGGTCGTAGATGGAGACGATGTTCGGGTGGGAGAGCCCCGCGGCCGACTTCGCCTCGCGCCGGAAGCGCTCGATGAAGAGATCGTCCTCTGCGTAGCGCTCGTTCAGGATCTTGATCGCGACCCGGCGCCCGAGGTCCTCGTCCTCCGCCAGATAGACGTTTGCCATCCCTCCGGAGCCGAGCTTTCTGAGGATCCGGTAGCGGCCGTCGAAGAGCGTGTTGATGAGGGTGTCCGAAACGCCGGCCATGGCGCAATCCCTAAGAGGTTAGGGGTTTCTCCCTAGGGCCGCTTCGATGATGTCACGGGCGATTGGAGCCGCCGTAGCCCCGCCGGTGCCCGCCTGGTCCGAGAGCGCAACCGCGACCGCCACCTCCGGGTCCTCCGCCGGCGCGAACGCGATGAACCACGTGTTGTTGCGTCCCGCGGCCCCGGTTTCGGCGGTGCCGGTCTTGCCGGCGACCGCGATGCCGGGGATCTGAGCGGCGACTCCGGTGCCGGACTCCACTGCTCGCACCATCATCGCGGTCAGGTCGGCGGCGGTCGAGGGCTCGACCGCCGTCTTCCACTCCTCCTCGTCGAAGCGCTGGATCACGTCGCCGTCGGGCGAGACGATCCGCTCGACGAGCCTCGGCTGCATGACGACGCCGCCGTTGGCGACCCCTGCGGCGACCAAGGCCATCTGCAGGGGAGTCACGACGAGACGTTCCTGCCCGAAGGCGAGGCGCCCGGGGTCGACCTCGCTCGGGCTCTCGGGATCGTAGAGCCGCCCGTTCCGGTAGAGGCCGCTGATCAGGACCTCCTCCGCCGGAAGCTCGATCGGCGGGCGCTCGTAGAAGCCGAACCGCTTCGCGTACTCGAGCACGGTGCCGGCCCCGAGCTTCTTGCCGATGTTGCAGAAGACCGAGTTGATCGAGTTCTCGACGGCGTCGGCCAGCGTGACCCTGCCGAAGCCCGCCGGGGTGCCCTGGTCGGAGAAATTGAATACCCGGTCCCCGAAGAGGATGCAGAAGCCGGGGTCGTCGAACTGGCTCTCCGGCGTGTACGTGCCCGTGTCGAGCGCGGCCGCAGCCGTGACGATCTTGAACGTCGAGCCCGGCACGAAGCGGCCGGCCGTCGCCCGGTCGAGGAGGGGAGCTGCAGGCCGGCACGGCGCGGTGATCGCCTCGATCGAGTCGAAGTCGGTCTCGACGAGGTTCGGGTCGAACGACGGCGAGGACGCGAGCGCGAGCACGCGGCCGGACGAGGGCTCGAGCGCGACCGCGGCGCCACACTTCCCCGCGAGGCCCTGGGCAGCGGCTCGCTGCGCATCGAGGTCGAGCGTCGTCACCACGTCGTTCCCTTCACGAGGGATGCCCCGCAAACGGTCCAGCGTCGTGTCCAGGATCGTGCTCAGGTTCGCGTTCGAGGCGGTCAGAAAATCGTTCAGGGAGAGCTCGAGCCCGGTTCGCGAGCGGCCGATCGTCGAGTAGCCGACGGCGTGGGCGGTCAGCGACTGGCGCGGATAACGGCGGAGGTACCAGACGCGCCCGTCTTCGAGCTTCCGTCGCCGGTTCGCAGCCAGGGGCGTTCGTCCGTCAGCCGCCAGAATCAGCCCGCGCTTGATCTCGAGCTCGCGCACGATCAGCTGCGGGTTCCCCTGCCGCGCCTCCAGGTCGGGTGCACGCCACAGCCAGTACGTCGCCGTCGCGATCAGCGCGACGAAGAGGAAGGCGAAGACGAAGAAGAGGCGGCGAATCTGCGGGTTCACGCGCGCTCTCCTCGGTTCACCCGGTCGGAGACCATGAGGAGCAGTGCGAGCAGGACGAAGTTGGCGACGATGCTCGAGCCTCCGTAGGAGACGAACGGGAGCGTGATCCCCGTCAGCGGGATGAGGCCGACGACCCCGCCGATGATGATGAACGCCTGGATCGCGAGGGCCGCCGTGAGCCCTGCGGCCAGCAGCTTCGAGAATCCGTCCTTGCGCGAGCATCGAGATGCGAAAGCCCCGGTAGGCGAAGATGAGGTAGAGCAGGATCACGCTCGCCGCGCCGGCGAGGCCGAGCTCCTGAGCGATCGCCGAGAAGATGAAGTCCGTCTCGAGAAACGGGATGTAGGGCTCGCCGTCAGGTGTGAGGAGAACGCCGTTCCCCAGCCCCGAGCCGAACACGCCGCCGCTGGAGATCGCATAGAGGGACTGGACGAGCTGATACGACTGGCTTCCCGGATCGGCCCAGGGATCCAGCCAGCCTTGCACGCGGTCTTGGACGTGCGGGATCACCTGGTAGAGCGCGAACGCGCCCGCGAGGAAGAGGGCGAGGCCGGCTGCCACGAAGGACCAGCGGGCCGTCGCGACGTAGAGCATCACGAGGAAGATCGCGAAGTAGAGGAGCGCGCCGCCCAAGTCCCGGGTCTGGAAGAGCACGAGCATGGCGCCGCCCCAGATGAGGAGGATCGGGCCCAGGTGCTTGGGCGAGGGGAGGCGGCCCTGGCCGGCGGCGCCGTAGGAGAGCATCTCCCGGTTGTCCCGCAGGTAGCCCGCCAGAAAGACGACGAAGAGGACCTTCGCAAGCTCGCCCGGCTGGAAGACGAGTGGGCCGCCCAGGTCGACCCACAGCGTTGCGCCGTTGATCGTCCTCCCGATGAAGGGAAGAGCGGGCAGAACCAGGAGCACGATCGCGGAGACCCCGAGGATGTACTTGACGTTGTCGAGCTCGCGGTAGTCCCGCAGGAAGAGGATGAGCACGGCGAACACGGCGACGCCGACCACCACCCAGAGCCCCTGCCGGAAGGCCAGCTCCGGGTCGATCCGGTAGATCATCGTGATCCCGAGCGCCGAGAGAACGGCGCCGAGCGGGAGGAGGAAGGGGTCAGCGTAGGGGAGGCGGAAACGGAGCACCGCGTGGGCGATCACGAAGAGCGAGATGAAGAAGGCCGCGTAGGAAAGCGAGGCGGCGGAGACGACGTCGGAGCGGGCGATGTAGACGGACGCAAAGCCGGCCGCCGTCAGCAGGCCGACCAGTCCGAGGTTGACGAGCTCGCGATTGCGAATGCTCAGGTGAACGGCCTCGGCTTCGTAGACGGCGACTCGCGCGCGGGCCCGGTCGTAGGAGACGAGCTCGTGGTCGAAGAGCGCGGCGCGCTCCTCGGGCGAGAGCTGCGAGGCCCTGAGGCGGCTGACGTAGCGCTCGCGGTAGAGACCGGTCCCTGCGGTCAGATCGAAGGGCACACCTTGGTAGACGACGATGTTGCCCTGTTCGTCAGCCCCCACGAAATACGCACGGGAGAGGCCGAAGAGCGCGCCGCCGAGCAAGAGCGCCACGAAACGTGAGCGCGAGAAGCGCCCAGAGGAGGCGCCGCCCCCACCGCCGCCGCTTCTTGGAAGGCTTGGCCGCAGAGACAGTGACGGGCGCCGGCTTCGCGGCCGGCACCGGCTGCAGGTTCGTCAGCGTGTCCTCGAGCTCGTCGGGATCACCCTGCCCGTTGCCCTCGACCGCCGGAGCGACCAGGGTCTCCTCCGCGGGCTCGTCGCTCTCCACGCCGAAGATGACGACGGTCACGTTGTCCTCGCCTCCACCCGCGTTTGCAGCTCGCACCAGCTCGCGCGCGGCGGCATCGAGCGTCGGCGCGGCGGAGAGGATGCGGAGAATGTCCTCGTCGGTCACCATCGTCGTCAGCCCGTCCGAGCAGAGGAGGAAGAGGTCGCCCGGCTCGGTGTCGACGGTCAGCGTGTCGACGCTCACCTCGGGATCGGTGCCGAGCGCCCGGGTGATCACCGAGCGCTGCGGGTGTGCGTCGGCCTCCTCGGGAGTAAGCCGGCCGCTGCGCATGAGGTCGCCTACGAGCGAGTGGTCCTCGGTCAGCTGCTCGAGCTCGTCGTCGCGGATCCGGTAGGCGCGGGAGTCGCCGACGTGGCCGACCGTCAGCCGTCCACCGGTAAGGAGGGCCGCGGTCAAGGTCGTGCCCATGCCGGAGACGTCCGAATCGGCCCTCGCCCGCTCGTAGATGCGCCGGTTGGCCTCCTGGATGATCGCCTGGAGGCGCTCATTCGGCGCGAGCTGGTCGGCCTCGTGGTACTCGCGAAACGCGGCCGCGGCCAGGCGGGATGCGACCTCGCCCGCCTGGGCGCCGCCCATGCCGTCGGCGACCGCGAACAGCGGCGGGTCGAGGACGAACGCGTCCTCGTTCCGGCGGCGCACGCGCCCCGGGTCGGTCCGTCCCGCGCTCTGCCCCAGCCTCATCGCTCGAACCGCAGCTCCGTGTCGCCGACCTGGAGGAGATCTCCCTCGTGCAGCCTCCTCCGACCCTGCAGGCGCTCGCCGTTCACGTACGTCCCGTTGGTGGAGCCGAGGTCGATCGCCCACGTGCCGTCGAGCCCGCTCTCGACGCGGGCGTGACGGGCGGAGGCATAGTCGTCGCCGTCGAGCACGATGACATTCTCCCCCGAGCGGCCGATGGTCGTGGGAACAGGCCCTGCCTCGAAGGCGGTGCCGACGGGGATCGCCGTCGAGCGCGTGACCACGAGACTCCCGGGGACGATGCCCGCCTCGGCCCGGGCTTGGGCCACCTGCGCCGGCGCCATCACGAAGCTCTCCTGCGGCGCGGAGGGCAGGCCGCGCTCCGCCGAGCGGACGACGCGCCAGATGAAGAAGTAGAGAAGCGCGACGAAGGCGGCTTGAAGCGCGATGAGGATGGGCTCGACCGACACGGTCAGACGTTCCGGCCTTAAAGCTCCCAACGCAATGAGGAACGTGCCGCCTGGCCGCGCCGGGCGGCCCGAGGCAGCGTCCTCGGTCGCGCCCATACCGCTGTGGGTATGGGCGCTCCTTGCGTCCTTGCCTCGAACCACCCAGCGCACCCAGTCGACGCGTCATCATCACGTTAGGAACTCTAGGAGCCGCGCTCGAAGCGCACCTCGGTAGTGCCGAGGAGCACCGTGTCTTCCGGGGCGAGGCGTGCCCGTTCGACACGCTCCCCGTTCACCGTGACCCCGTTGGTCGAGCCGAGGTCGACGATCCAGTAGGCGCCGTCCTCAGGCCGGACTTCCGCGTGCCGGCGCGACACGTTCGCGTCGTTCACGGTGATGTCGCAGCCGCTCGAGCGGCCGATGACTACCACGCGGTCGTCGAGCTCGTGGCGCCTGCCGCCGACCAGAGCACGGCGGGCGTGGCGTCGGCTCGGGAGTGACGACCGGCGGACGGTAGATCTTCGTCTCGCTCGGGGCTGCCTGGGGGCGGACATCGGGCGGGACCGGGGCCTGCGGCCGCTCCGGCTGCACCATGCGCGTGGCGATGCCGAACTCGCCGACGCCGAGATCCTCGTCTTCCTCCATCAGCACCGCCGGCGTCGAGAGGAGGGCGTAGCCCTCGCGGCGCGCGTGCTCGGAGAGGTAATCGGAGAGCTCGGTACGGAGTGAGTCCTCGTAGCTCGCGAACTGCTCGCGGTCACTCGGGCAGAGGTAGAGCGTGTACTCGTTCGGCACGTAGACCCGCGAAACGGAGACGCTCTTTGCTTCGTCCATCTCCTTTGCCAGCTTGCGCGCCAGCTCGACCGGCTGCACGTGCGTGCGGAACGCGCGTCCGAACACGCCTTCGACGATCGACTCGATCCTGTGCTCGATGCTTCGTAGGACGCTCATACCGGGCAACCATTGTGCCCGGAGGTCACTCTATCCGGGTGCCCGAACCAGCGGATACGCGAGCGCGCCGGCCGCCAGCCAGACCGCCGGCGCCGCCCACCGAGGATCGACGGGAGCTCCTCCAGCGGCGAGCGGCGCAAGGAGCAGGACGGCGAGGAAGGCCGCTCCCCAAGCCGCGACCCCCCAGAGACCGCGGGCCCGAGCCACAGGCGCCGAGGCTGCCGCCACCGCGGCGATGACGACGGCCGCCACCAGCGACGGCCGGCTCGCCAGCATCGCGAGCAGAGCGTCGAAGGCGACGCCGGGCTCCTCGGTGCCGCTGACGCCGACGTGGCTTTGGCGCGGCCTCTCCCGTGAGCGGCAGCCGCAGACCGACGACGATCACCGTCGCGACCGCGGCCAGCACCGCTGCGCCGGCGACGGCGGCCTGGCGGACGAGCCCACGCGCCGCGAGCGCGATGACGGGGACGAGCGGGAGCAGGTGCCCGAAAGCCAAGGAGCGGGCCCGAGAGGAAGAGGAGGCTCGACCGCGCGTCGCGTGCGAAAACGATCAGCCACGCAAGTGCCACCGGGAGGTAGGCGAGCGCGAGGCCGAGAGAGATGTTCCCGAGCGGCAGCACCGGCACTGCCAGCGCCACGGCCAGGCCGGCGGTCGGGCTCAGGAACGCTGTGAGCCCTGCCAGCGCTCCGAGCAGGAAGGGCCAGCCCGTCGGGAAGAAGGGCAGGAGGAAGGCGGCGCTGCCCGCGAAGAGAGCGGCCAGGGCCGCATGCGGAGCCCGCTCGCGCAGGACCGCCGGCGAGGTCGTGGCCCGGCGCCGCTCGCCGCGCCCTTCCTCCGCCGATCTGAGGAGGGTCAACGCATCGCCTGCCTGCGGGCGCTTGCGCGGGTCGGTGGAGAGCATGCGGTCGACCGCCCTCGTCAACTCGCGCGGAAGGTCGGGGCGAACTTCGGCAAGCGGCTGCGCGCCCTGCTCGATGCGCCGCGCGGTCTCGAGCGGCGAGACTGCCCAGAACGGGTGGCGCCCCGCGAGCGACTCCCACAGGAGAACCCCGACTGCCCAGACGTCCGCGGCGCCCGTCGTCTCCTCGCCTGCCAATCGCTCAGGAGCGATGTAGGCCAGCGTTCCCGGCACGTCTCCGAAGGCCGTGAGGGTGTCGGCCTGCTCGAGCTGGGCGAGGCCGAAGTCGAGAAGCCGAACCGAGACCTCGTCTCCCTCCTCGAGCATGACGTTGGCCGGCTTCACGTCGCGGTGGACGACGCCCTTCGAGTGAGCGTGCGCGAGGGCTTCGAGCACCTGTGCGCCGGCCTCGACCGCGCCCCAGTCGTCGACGGCGCCGTTTCGCAGGGCGTCTCTGAGCGTCCGGCCGGCAACATAGGGGTAGGCGACGTAGACATGGTTGTCGTCCCGCGCGAGGGCGAGCGCTCTCAGGCAGCGCGGGTGGCGAAGCCGCGTGGCAGCGTCCACCTCGCGCTCGGCCCTGGCGCCGGGCTTGCCCTCGCGCTCGACGACCTTCAGCGCCACGTCCCTGTCTTCGTGCTCGTCGCGCGCGAGCCAAACCGAGCCGCCGCCCCCGCTGCCGAGCGGCCGGAGCGGCCTGTACCGGCCGAGGACGAGGTTGTTCTCGGTGAGCGCGACGGCAGTCTGCATCGGGTGTTACCGGCTCTTGGCGCTCGATCGGGAAAGTCCTGCAAAGTCCGATCTGGCTGGTAGACTCGGCGACTTCCTCGACTCGGATCGACCGTGTTCGACCGCGAGAAAAGCGACCCCCAGACCGGTATCGATTTCGACTTCTTCGACGAGTCGGCGACCGCCGAGTCGGAGGCCAAGAAGGACGGGCCACCGGGGAAGCGCCGCAAGCTGCCGAAGCGGCCACCGACACCTCCGGGCGGGCCGCAGCTCTATCGGCTCGGTCTTCTGATCGCCGGCGCGATCCTCCTCGCCGTCATCCTCATCCTCGTTGTCAACAACTGTCGCGGTGACCAGAAGCAGTCGGCCTACGAGGGCTACGTCGAGGACGCGGGCGCCGTCGCCACCGAGTCGGCGGAGCTCGGCAACCAGCTAAACAACCAGCTGACGACTCCGGGGATCAGGCTCGAGGCGTTGCGCACCGACGTCGAGGGCCTGCAGGAGCAGCAGGAGCAGCTCCTCAGGCGCGCGCAGGATCTCAGCCCGCCCGGGCCGCTCCTGGAGCAGCAAGAGGCGCTCGTCGAGACGATGCAGTTCAGGGTGAACGGCCTCGCCGGCCTCGGGCGCGGGCTCCAGCTCGTGGCGCAGACCGAAGATCCGCAGGAGTCGGGCAGGAACCTGGCCAATCAGGCTCAGCGTCTCGTTGCCAGCGACGTCGTCTACGCCGATGCGTTTCGGGCCGCGTCCGAGTCGGTGCTCGAGCAGCAGGGCGTGACGAACGTGGCCATCCCTGCCTCCGTGTTCGTACAGAACCCCGAGTTCGGGAGCCCGACCTTCTGGACGCAGACGGTCAGGCGGCTGACGCAGGGGCCGGAGGCCGGCGGCCTGCGCGGCAACGGGATCGTCGCGGTCCGCGTCCAGCCGGGCGGCCAGGAGCTCGTGCGTGGCGAGGACAACACCGTCGAGCAGAGCGCGGACCTGGCCTTCGAGGTGCTCGTGGAGAACTCGGGCGAGAGCCAGGAGACCCAGGTGCAGGTGACGCTGATCGTCCGCCAGGATCCGCAGATCCGGAAGGAGCAGTCGATCGACGTCATTAACCCGGGTGAGACGAAGACCGTTACGTTCACCGACTTCGAAGCCCTCGAGTTCTCCGCTCAGACGACCCTGCAGGTGCAGGTGGAGCCGGTCGAGGGCGAGAGCAGAACGGACAACAACACGGTCGAGTACCCGATCATCTTCACGCTCGCGTAGGCTAGACACCCGATGTCGGACCTCTCCGACGCCGCTCCCTGGATCGCCATCGGCGCCGCAGCGGCGGCGGTCGCAGCGCTGGTTCTCTCGCTTGCCTTCTACCTGAAGCTGCGTGCTGTCCGGAAGGCGCAGCTCGTGCTGCTCGGGACGAGCAAGGACGACCTCGTCAACTTCGCGGTCTCCCTCCAGACGCGCATCGACGACCTGCATCGCGTCGTCGACGAGGTGGCCGCAGGGCTCGCCCGCATCGACCGGCGCGTGGACGGCTGCCTCTCCCACACCGCGCTCGTCCGCTACAACGCGTACGAGGACGCGGGCGGCCACCAATCGGCGTCGCTGGCGTTTCTCGACGGAGCGCGCTCGGGGGTCGTCATGAGCGCCATCCAGGGGCGGGACTATGCCCGCATCTACGTGAAGCAGCTCGACCGGGGCCGTGCTCCAGTGGCGCTTTCACCCGAGGAGCAGGAAGCTGTCGAGCGGGCAATGGCGCAATGACGTACCGGAAAGCCGAGATCAGGCCGTGCGAGCCCGCCGACGAGGGGATTCTCTTCGGGCTGGCCAGGCTCGACCGCGGCGCCGACCGGCGCACGCTCACGGTGCTCGAACGGGAGACGGTCTTCGTCGCCGAGATCGACGGAGCCCCGGCTGGGTACGTGGCGGTCCAGCCCGCCGGCGAGGCGATCCGGGTCGACCAGCTCTTCGTCAGCCCCGAGCACGAAGCCGAGGGAGTTGGCCGCCAGCTGCTCGAGTACGCCGAGGGCTATGCGATCTCGCAAGGCGCTCTCGCGCTGCAGGTGGTCGTCTCGCGCCGCGACACCCGCGCGCTGGACTTCTACCGAGGCCGCGGCTTCGTCGAGGTCGAAGAAGAGTTGCTCGAGATCGTCTTACCACGGCCGTAGACGCCTCCGGCTCGACTACGATTCCGGCAAATGCAGCAGGTTCTGGTTCTGAACGCGAGCTTCGAGCCCCTCAACGTCTGCACGGTCCGGCGCGCGCACGTGCTCGTCTATAAGGGCAAGGCCGAGGTCCTGGAGGCGCTGAACCAGTCGCTGCACTCGGCCTCCGACACGTTTCCGTGGCCCCACGTGATCCGGCTCCTCGCCTACGTGAAGGTCCCGCGGGCGGTCAAGCGCAAGATCTCGCGCAGGGCGCTCTTCGCCCGGGACGGGCATCGTTGCGTCTACTGCGGCTCCGCAGGCCGCCTCACGCTCGACCACGTCGTGCCTCGCTCGCGCGGCGGCGACTCGGTCTGGGAGAACGTGGTCACCTCGTGCGCCCCCTGCAACCTGCGCAAGGGCAACCGCCTCCCCGAGGAGCTCGAGATGCGCCTGCTGGTGAAGCCGCGCGTCCCCACCCCGGCGCTCTTCGTCACGCTCAGCGCCGCGCGGATCCCCGACCGCTGGCAGCCGTACCTGTCCGCCTTCGCCTGAGCCGTCCGCTCCGGCCCCGCCCGGGGCCTGTCCCCGGGCACGTCCTCGGAAGACCTGTCTAGGCGTCGTAGTAGAGCGCGAACTCGGCGGGGTGCGGCCTGAGGGCGACGACGTCGACCTCCTGCTCGCGCTTGTAGGCGACCCAGGCGCGAATGAGCTCCTCGCTGAAGACGTCGCCGGCGAGAAGGAACTCGTGGTCGCGCTCGAGCGCGTCGAGTGCCTCGGCGAGCGATCCCGGGACCTGGGCGATGTCGTCCCGCCGCTCCTCGAAGAGATCGAAGTCGGCGGGCTCGCCGGGGTCGAGGCCATTCTGCACGCCGTCGATGCCCGGCCATCAGCATCGCCGCAAAGGCGAGGTAGGGGTTCGCCGTCGCGTCCGGGCAGCGGAACTCGATGCGCTTCGCCTGCCGCCGAGTCCGAGTACATCGGAATACGGATCGCTGCAGAGCGGTTCCGCTGCGAGTAGACGAGGTTGACAGGCGCCTCGTAGCCGGGGACGAGGCGGCGGTACGAGTTGGTCGTCGGCGCGCAGAAAGCGAGCAGCGCGGGTGCGTGCATGAGGAGGCCGCCGAGGTATCCGCGCGCGAGCTGCGACAGCCCGGCATAGCCGGACTTGTCGGAGAAGAGCGGCGTGCCTTCCTTCCAAAGCGACTGATGGGTGTGCATCCCCGAGCCGTTGTCGCCGAAGATCGGCTTGGGCATGAACGTGGCGCTCTTCCCGGTGGCGTGGGCGACGTTGCGGACGACGTACTTGTAGGTCATCACCTGGTCGGCCATCCGCGTGAGCGGCTGGTAGCGAAGATCGACCTCGCACTGGCCCGGCGGTGGCGACCTCGTGGTGGTGGAACTCGCACGGGATCCCGAGCCGCTCCAGGGTCAGCACGATCTCCGAGCGCAGGTCGTGCAGAGTGTCGTGCGGCGCCGGCGGGAAGTAGCCGCCCTTCTCGCGAACCGTGTATCCGAGCCCGGGCACGGAGGAGTTCCAGTGACCCTCGGCCGAGTCGACCGTGTAGTGGGCGCGGTGCGGCGAGAGCTCGTAGGAGACCTCGTCGAAGACGAAGAACTCGCATTCGGGGCCGAAGTAGGCCGTGTCGGCGATGCCCGGTCTCGCCGAGGTACGCCTCCGCCCGGCGGGCGATGCGGCGCGGGTCGCGCGGATAGGGCTCGCCGGTCGGTCGGGTCGGCGACCTCGCAGACGAGCGACAGCGTCGGCGCGGCCGTGAAGGGGTCGAGGACGGCGCTGGCCGGGTCGGGAAGGAGCAGGAGGTCGCTCTCGGCGATCCCCTGCCAGCCGCGGATCGACGAGCCGTCGAAGCCGAGGCCTTCCGAGAAGGCGGACGTGCCGAACGCGCCGATCGGGAGCGTCATGTGCTGCCAGCTGCCGAACAGGTCGCAGAACTTGAGGTCGACGAGCTGAGCCTTCTGCTCGAAGGCCCACGCGACCGCATCCTCGGCCTCCGGCTGGTCCCGTTCGCCAGATATGCCTTTGCCTCGATCTCCTGCATCGTTCCTCCTTCGGTCCACGAAAAAAGCCCCAGCGGTCGAATCGACCTCCGAGGCTCCGTCGCCTTCGCGCGACGCCGCCGTCGGCGCCATCGCGCCTTCACGATAGCGCCGACCCTGGACGGAGCTCAACCCCGTCTCGTGTAGAATCAGCATGTCATTCGAGGCGACGAGGCCTCGGGCCGACAGCGGCCCGGGGCTCTTTGCGTTTAAGGAGGAGGTTCTGAAATGGCCCAGATGGAGAGGAGCAGGGCGACGAGCGACCCGGCTGCGCGCAAGGCGGTGCTGGCGCGGGTCCACGACGAGGAGATCGCCTTCGTCCACCTCTGGTTCACCGACATCGAGGGTCACCTGAAGAGCTTCGCGGTGACGATCCCCGAGATCGAGGGTGCGCTGGACGACGGGATGGGCTTCGACGGCTCGTCGATCACGGGCTTCAACGCAATCGAGGAGTCCGACATGGTCGCCATCCCCGACCCGGCGACCTTCCAGCTCATGCCCAACGGCGGTCACGAAGGTCGGGCGCATGATCTGCGACGTGGTCACGCCGGATGGGGAGCCCTACGCGGGCGACCCTCGCCACGTCCTTCGCCTCGCGCTCGAGCGGATGGAGAGCATGGGCTTCGAAAAGTTCAACGTCGGCCCCGAGCTCGAATACTTCCTCTTCAAGGGCGACGACGGGACGGAGACGCTCGACGAGGGCGGCTACTTCGCCATGACGACGATGGACGCCGCCAGCGACCTGCGGCACGACACCGTCAAGGCCCTCGAGTCGATGGGCATCCCGATCGAGTACGTCCACCACGAGGTTGGCCCGTCGCAGCACGAGATCGACATGCAGTTCGCGGACGCGCTCTCCATGGCCGACCACACGATCACCTATCGCCTCGTCGTCAAGGAGATCGCCAAGAAGGCGGGCTACCACGCGACGTTCATGCCGAAGCCGATCTTCGGCGAGAACGGCTCGGGGATGCACACGCACCAGTCGCTCTTCGCAGAGGGCAAGAACGCGTTCTTCGACCCCGACGACGAGTGGAGCCTCTCCGACGTCGGCAAGGGCTTCATCGCCGGCCAGCTCCGCCATGCGCGTGAGATCTCGGCGGTCTTCGCGCAGTGGGTCAACTCCTACAAGCGACTCGTGCCGGGCTACGAGGCGCCGGTCTACGCCGCCTGGTCGCGCCGGAACCGCTCGGCGCTGATCCGCATCCCGCTCTACAAGCCGGGGAACGAGCAGGCGACGCGGGCAGAGATCCGCTGCCCCGACCCGGCCTGCAATCCGTATCTCACCTTCGCCGCGCTCCTCCACGCCGGCCTCGAGGGGATCGAGCAGGGCTACGAGCTGCCTCCGCCGATGGAGTCGAACCTCTACAAGCTGACCGCCGAGGAGCGCAAGTCGCGCGGCATCGTCGCGCTGCCCGAGACCCTCGGCGAGGCGATCGACGAGCTCGCCGAGCTCGGAGCTCGTCCGCCGGGCGCTCGGCGACCACATCTTCGACAACTACGTCAAGCTGAAGCGGCAGGAGTGGGACGAGTACCGCGTCCAGCTGACCCCGTGGGAGCTGGAGAAATACCTACCGGTCTTGTAGGAACGCCCTCGGACGCGTAAGATGCGAGCGGTGTCGCCGCTTCTCCTAGAAGCGGGGGACTGACTGACGGCCGACTGCGAGCTGCTCGCTGAGCAGCTCGTGGTCGTTAAACGGTGAGTCGGCAAGCGGTGGTTCAATGTCGCCGATGGATCGTTCCGCTCGTCATCTCCGCCTCCTGACCGAGACGATCGCCGCTGTCAACTCCACCCTCGACTTCGACGAGGTGTTCGACCTGATCGCGCACAAGGTGGCCGAGGCGCTCGAGACGGACGCGTGCTTCGTCTACCTCTACGACGAGTCGGCGGACGAGCTCGTCCTGCGGGCCTCGTACGGCACCCGGGTCGAGGACATGACGCGTGTGCCGAAGATGCGGCCGGGCGAGGGGATCACGGGAACCGCGGCTGCCGAGCGGGCGCCGGTCATGATCCCGCGCGAGGCCCATCTCGACCCGCGCTTCAAGCACTTCCCGAACCTGCGGGAGGCGCACTACCAGTCGATCTTGGCCGTCCCCATCCTCGCCCGTGACCGCCTCGAGGGAGCGCTCAACGTTCGCACCGAGGAGCCACGCGAGTTCAGCAGCGACGAGATCGACCTGCTGATGGCCATCGCCGGGCAGGTGGCCCAGGCGATCGAGAACGCGAAGCTCTACGACCACGCTCAGCGCCGCGTCGCCGAGCTGGAGGCGCTCGCGGCGATCTCCGAGGCCGTCTCGGAATCGCTCTACCTGGAGGAGTCGCTGGAGGCGATCGTGAACACAACCATCGAGGCCGTCGACGCGACCGGCGCGGCGCTCGTCCTCCAGGACGGGACGATCGCCTGGCCGGAAGGGCGCTCGGGGGCGCACGCCGTTCGCTTCCCGCTGCGCTGGAAGGGCCGGCAGGTCGGCGAGCTCGTCTGCGACCGAGACACGCCCTTCACGGACGAGGAGCGCCGCCTGCTCGCCTCGATCGCGCGCCAGGCGGCGCTCGCGCTCGAGCACGGTCGCGCCGTCCTCCGCGGGGTGCTCGCTCAGGAGATCCACCATCGGGTCAAGAACAATCTGCAGACGGTGGCATCGCTCCTGCGGCTGCAAGCCGCGAGCTCCGAGCCGATCGACCCGCGCAAGGCGCTCGAGGACTCGGTGAACCGGATTCTCGCGATCGCGGCCGTGCACGAGGTGCTGACCGAGCAGCGCGACGACGATGTCGATTTGGGCGAGCTCGTCGACCGGCTTCGGTCGATGCTGGTGCAGGGGCTCGGCGCCGGCAAGCAGGTGAGCTCGCGGCTGGAGCCCGTCTCGCTCCAGGGCGAGCGCGCCACCGCCCTCGCCCTGGTCTTCTGTGAGCTGCTCGGCAACGCCCTCGAGCACGGCGGCGACGAGGTTCAAGTAGAGCTCGCGCGGGCAAACGGCCGCGTCCACTTGACCGTGGCCGACAACGGTTCCTGGAGCGACGGCGCCCGGGAAGGGACGGGCCTCTCGATCGTCCGCGCCCTCGTCCGCGAGGAGCTGGACGGTGAGCTCGTGCTCGTCTCGGACGGCGGGCTCCGCGCCGAGGTCGCTTTCCCGGCCCCCTGAGGGCGCGAGGACGACGTCACCGTGCCTCTCGAATTACGCGCGCGAGTCTGGGAGACCCACCTCCCCGACCCGTGGCTCCAGCCTATCGCCGGCGGGCGCGCAGGTGGCGCGCCGGACCGTGACGGATGTGTGCCGCTTCGCGGGCTGTGCGCGGCCTCGGCGGGCGCGGGAGGACGAGGCCGGCTGCCGAGGAGAAGGCGATGAGGATCCTGATCGCCGAGGACGAGACGATCATCCGTCTCGACCTGCGGGAGATGCTCGAGCGCGCCGGCTTCGAGGTCTGCGCCGAGGCCCGCGACGGGGAGGAAGCCGTGGCGCTCGCGCTCGGCGAGAAGCCCGATCTCGCCATCCTCGACGTCAAGATGCCGAAGCTCGACGGCATCGAGGCGGCGCGGCGCATGCTCGGCGAGCGGCCGATCCCGATCGTCATCCTGACCGCCTACGGCCAGGACGAGCTCGTCTCGAGGGCTGTCGAGGCCGGCGTGTTCGGCTACCTCGTCAAGCCGTTTCGCGAGAGCGACCTCTTGCCGGCCATCCATGCAGCGCGCGCCCGCCATGCGGAGCTGCAGGCGCTGCGCGAGGAGGCTGAGTCGCTCGCCGAGGCCCTGGCCACCCGCAAGCTCGTGGAGCGGGCGAAGGGCCTCCTGATGGCGCAGGAAGGGCTGAGCGAGGAGGACGCCTTCGCCCGCCTCCGCCGCGCGAGTCAGGTCTCGGGCCGGCCGATGCGGGTGGTCGCCGAAGCCCTCATCGCCACGTTCGGGGACTAGCTCAGGGGGACGGCTCCGCCACTTCCGCGAGGAGCGTCTCCCAGCGTGCGAGGAGAGCCTTGAGGTCGTCCCGGGCGCGTCCGTGGGCGGCGATCGCCTCGGTGTCCGTCCAGTCCTGCGCGAGCTTCTCCTCGAGCTCCGCGACCTCGCGCTCGGCCTGCTCGATCTCCGCTTCGATTGCGGCCAGCGGGTCGGGGGCAGGCTTGGGCGCCGGGGCCCGTTCGGGCTTCGCCTGCTTCTGCGGCCTTTCCGCGACCGGCTCTTCGCGTTCCTCCCGGGCCCGAACCAGATCGGCCCAGCCGCCGTCGTAGACCCGGATCGTGCCGTCTTCGACCGCTGCCGTCCTGTGCGCTACCGCGTCGATCAGCGCGCGGTCGTGGGAGACCACCAGCACCGTTCCTCGGAATCCTTCGAGTGCTGCCTCGAGCGTCTCTCGCGAGTCGAGGTCGAGGTGGTTCGTCGGCTCGTCGAGCACGAGGAAGTTCGCGCCGGAGGTGACGAGGACGGCGAGTCCCAGCCTCCGCCGCTCGCCGCCCGAGAGCTCTCGGACCTGCTTCATGTGCGCATCCCAGCCGGAGAAGAGGAAGCGGCCGAGCAGCGTCTGAGCCTGTGGCCGGTTGAGGCCGGTCATCCTCTGGACGCAGTCGAGGACGCTGCCCCGCTCGTCCAATTCGAGGCCGTGCTGCGAGAAGTAGCCGATCTCGACGCCGTGACCCACCTTGAAGGCGCCGGCGACCGCCTCCTCGAGCAGCGTTGTCTTGCCGCTCCCGTTCGGGCCGACGAGAGCGACATGGTCGCCGCGCTCGAGCGCGAAGGTGACGTCACGCAGCAGCGTGCGGTCCGCGATCTCCACGTCGGCGTGCTCGAGGACGAGCACGTCCCGTCCGCTCCGCTTCGGCTCGGCAAAGTCGAAGCCGAGACCGCGAGTCTTCCGGGTGAGGAGCGCTGCCTCAGAAGCGGCTTCGTCCTTTTCCCTCGTGAGCCGCCCGATCTGCGTCAGCTTCGCCTGAGCCTGCTTGGCCTTGTTCTTCTTGTAGCGGAAGCGGGCGACGAAGCGCTCGAGGCGCGCGATGTCGACGGCGACCCGGTCGGCGGTCTTCTGGGCGTGCGCAGCCCGCTGCGCCTTCTCGAGCCGCCAAACGTGCCAAGGCCCGGGGAAATACGTCGCGCGGCCTGTTTCCAGCTCGAGGGTGGCGTTCGTGACAGCCTCGAGGAACCAGCGGTCGTGGGCGACGACGATGCAGGCCGCGTCGAGCGAGGCAAGCTCGCGCTCCAGCCATTCGAGGCTCGCCACGTCGAGATGGTTCGTGGGCTCGTCGAGCAGGATCAGGTCGGGATCGCCGGCGAGGGCTCGCGCCAGTGAGGCGCGCGTGATCTCGCCGCCCGAGAAAGTAGTGAGCTGCCGGTCGAAGTCCTCTTCGTGGAAGCCGAGGCCACGCGCCACGGCGCCGATGTGGTCCCGCCAGCCGTAGCCGCCCGCATGCTCGAGGCGCGCCTGAGCCCGCGCGTAGGCGGCGAGCGTCGCGGCGGCATGGTCGCCCCCCGCCATCGCCTGCTCGAGGCGCCCCAGCTCGCGCTCCGTCGCGAGCAGATCCGACGCTCCCGAGAGGACGAACTCGCGCAGGGTGAGGTCGCGGTCGAGCGGCGGCCGCTGGTCGTGGAGCGCAATGCGCGTCCCCTTCTCGACAACCAGCTCGCCGCCTTCGATGGTCGCCTCGCCCATGAGCATCCGCAGGAGCGTGGTCTTGCCGGCGCCGTTCGGGCCGGCGAGCGCCAGCCGGTCCCGGCGCTCGAGCTTGAAGGAGACGCCGTCGAAGAGGACCGTCCCCGCGAACTCCTTGCGCAGATTGGAGGCGATGACCACTGCCATGCCCCACATGGTGGCACGGCAATGGTCGCCTCCGGCTTCGTAGCCAGGATTGGCGCCCGGGCCACCGGGGTAGGATGGCCGCTGTGACCGATCGGGAACGCTGGCAGGAGCTGGGACAGCAGCTGCGCGTCGACTCGGTGCGCGCGGCCGCAGCCGCAGGCTCCGGGCACCCGACCTCGTCGATGTCGGCGGCCGACCTCGTGGCCGTGCTGCTCGACAAGTATCTCCACTACGACTTCGACCATCCCGAGAACCCGGCGAACGACCACCTCGTCTTCTCCAAGGGGCATGCCTCGCCGCTCCTGTACTCGCTCTTCCGGGCGGCGGGGGCGATCACCGACGAGGAGCTCCTCACCTTCCGGCAGTTCGGGAGCCGGCTCGAGGGGCATCCCACGCCCGCTCTCCCCTGGGTGGACGTCGCCACCGGATCGCTCGGACAGGGCCTGCCGATCGCCGTCGGCATCGCGCTCGCCGGGAAGAAGCTCGACCGCCTGCCGTACCGCGTCTGGACGCTCTGCGGGGACAGCGAGATGGCGGAGGGCTCCATGTGGGAGGCCTTCGAGCACGCGGCGCACTCGCAGCTCGACAACCTGACCGCGATCATCGACGTGAACCGGCTCGGCCAGCGCGGCGAGACGATGCACGGGTGGGATCTCGACAGCTACGTCCGCCGGGCGGAGGCGTGTGACTGGCACGCGATCGCGATCGACGGCCATGACGTGGAGGCGATCGACGCGGCGTACGCCGAGGCGCTGAGCGTCGAGGGCCGCCCGGCCGTGATCGTCGCGCGCACGCTCAAGGGCAAGGGCGTCAGCGCCGTCGAGGACAAGGGCGGCATGCACGGGAAGGCGCTCGACGACCCCGAGTCGGCAATCGCAGAGCTTGGCGGCGAGCGTGACCTGCGAGTCGAGGTCGCGTTGCGCGAGCCGGCGGAGCCGCACTCCTTCCCGGTCGAAGGCCGGCTCGAGCTGCCCCGGTACGAGCTCGGCGACGAGGTCGCGACCAGGAAGGCCTACGGCGAGGCGCTCGCGGCGCTGGGCAGCGCTGATGGGAAGGTCGTCGCGCTCGACGGAGAGGTTTCCAACTCCACCTACGCGGAGATCTTCGCTGCCGCGCACCCGGAGCGGTTCTTCGAGATGTTCATCGCCGAGCAGCAGATGGTGGCTGCCGCCGTGGGCCTGCAGGTGCGCGACTGGAAGCCGTTTGCGTCTACCTTCGCCGCGTTTCTCACCCGGGCCTACGACTTCATCCGCATGGCGGCGGTCAGCAGGGCGACGCTGGCGCTCTCCGGCTCTCACGCCGGCGTCTCCATCGGCGAGGACGGCCCCTCTCAGATGGCGCTCGAGGACCTGGCGATGATGCGAGCCGTCGGAGGCAGCACCGTGCTCTATCCCTGTGACGGGAACCAGACCGCGAAGCTTGTCGCCGCCATGGCCGGCCTCGGGGGCATTTCCTACCTGCGCACGACCCGTGCGGCCACGCCGGTCGTCTACGGCCCGGACGAGGATTTTCCAGTAGGAGGCAGCCGCGTTCTGCGCGAGTCGGACGAAGACGAGGTGACGATCGTCGGCGCCGGGATCACCGTCGTCGAGGCGCTGGCGGCGGCTGATGCGCTTGCGGGCGAGGGCATCTCCGCTCGTGTCATCGACTGCTATTCACTGAAGCCGATCGACGTGGAGGGCCTGCGCGAGGCGGCGGCCGCGACCGGCGCCGTCGTGACGGTCGAGGACCACTGGCCCGAAGGGGGGCTCGGCGAGGCCGTGCTCTCTGCACTCGCCGAGGTGGCCGAGTGGCCGGCCGTGACTCATCTCGCGGTCGCCGGCATGCCCACTTCGGGGAAGCCCGCCGAGCTCCTGGCCGCAGCGGGCATCGACCGGGAGCACATTGCCGAAGCAGCGAGGCGGCTCGTACGCGCCCGCGCGCTACCGTAAGAATGAAAATCCGCCGACCGGGAAGGACGGCAGCATGGCCAAATCTCGACTGCACCAGCTTTCGGATCTCGGGCAGAGCGTCTGGATCGACTTCCTCTCCCGCGACCTGCTTCGCACCGGGGAGCTAGCTCGGCTCAGGGACGAAGACGCCGTTGTCGGCGTCACCTCGAACCCGACCATCTTTCAGAAGGCGCTTTCGTCCGGTGACGCCTACGACGAGCAGCTGCGGAACGAGCTCGAGGAGGAGCAGGACGCCAAGGAGCTCTTCCTGCGGCTCGCCACTCAGGACGTCGGGGACGCCTGCGACCTCCTCCGCGGCGTCTGGGATCGCAGGGGCGGCCAGGACGGGTACGTCTCGATCGAGGTCGATCCCACGCTTGCCTACGACACGGAGGGGACGATCGCCGAGGCTGCCCGCCTCCACGAGCTGATCGACCGTCCGAACCTGTTCGTGAAGATCCCGGCGACCGAGCCGGGCCTGCCTGCGATCGAGGAGATGATCGCGCGCGGCAAGTCGATCAACGTCACGCTGATCTTCTCGCTGGAGCGCTATTCGGAGGTCGCGGAGGCCTATATTCGCGGGCTCGAGCGCCTCGTCGAGGCAGGCGGCGACCCGTCGCCGGTCGCGTCGGTAGCGAGTTTCTTCGTCTCGCGCGTCGACACGGAGGCCGACCGGCGCCTCGAGGAGGCCGGCGCGCCGGCGGAGCTCCAGGGCAAGCTCGCGATCGCCAATGCCAAGCTCGCCTACCGGCGGTATCAGGAGATCTTCGCCGGAGAGCGTTGGGAGGCTCTCGCAGAGCGTGGCGCAACGACGCAGCGGTGCCTGTGGGCCTCGACCTCCACGAAGAATCCCGCGTATAGCGACGTCATGTACGTCGAGGAGCTGATCGGCCCGAAGACGGTGGACACGATGCCGGAGGAGACGATCCGCGCCTTCCAGGATCACGGTCGGGTCGCACTGACGCTCGAGCAGGGGCTCGACGAGGCGGAGGAGGTCTTCCGGCGGGTTGCGGAGGCGGGCGTCGACTACGACGACGTCACCGAAACGCTCGAGCGCGAGGGCGTGGAGAAGTTCGCAGACTCCTTCGCCGAGCTCCTCGACGGCATCCGCGCCAAGTCGGGCGAGCTGGTCGCCACGTAGTCGAGACTCAGTGGACGCCGCCGAGCTCGTCGAGCGGATCTGGGCGCGAGACGCCACCCTCTGGACTGGGTCGGACGAGAATCGGTGGCTCGGCTGGCTCGACGAGCCCGAGCGCATGCGCGAGCGACTGCCGGACGTGCTGGCGTTCGCCGACGAGGGCCGAGCGGCGTTCGACACGACCGTCCTGCTCGGGATGGGAGGGTCGAGCCTCGCGCCTGAGGTGGTCAGGCAGACGTTCGAGGTGGAGGGCTTCCACGTTCTCGACACGACGCATCCGGCTGCCGTCCGTCGTCTAGCGGACGACCTCGACCCGGAGCGAACGCTCTTCCTCGTCGCCTCGAAGTCAGGGACGACTCTCGAAACGCGCTGTCACCTCGACTTCTTCTGGGAGCTCGCCGGAGAGCGGGGTGAGGCGTTCGTCGCCGATCACCGACCCCGGCTCGGAGCTCGAGTCGGTCGCGCGCGAGCGCGGCTTCCGGGCTGTGTTCGCGGGCGAACCGACAATCGGGGGCCGCTACTCGGCGCTCTCGGCCTTCGGCCTCGTGCCGGCGGCGCTCATGGGCGTCGACGTCGAGGACCTGCTCGAGCGGGCGAGCGTCCTCGTCGAGGCTTCGCGTGGGCTGGACGAGAACCTCGGCCTCGAGCTCGGCCTCGAGCTCGGGCAAGGCTGGCGTGAAGGCCGTGACAAGGTGCTCGTGCGCCCGAATCCGGGCCGGTTCGGCGCTCTGGGCCGAGCAGCTCCTGGCCGAGTCCACCGGGAAGGAGGGGAAGGGCCTCGTCCCGGTGCCCGGAGAGGCCGCCGAGGGGCCCGACCGCCAGACGGCGCCGGTCCTCATGGGCGAGCCCTACGACCTCGGCATCGAGTTCTTCCGCTGGGAGTTCGCCGTCGCGGTCGCGGGCGCGATCATGGGCATCAACCCGTTCGACCAGCCGAATGTCCAGGAGGCCAAGGACCGTACCCAGGAGGTCCTTTCCGGCCACGGCCAGGGGTCTGACCCCGGGACAGGGCCGGAGGAGACGGGGAGGGTGTGGAAGCCGTGGACAACCTCCTGGCCGAAGCGGCGCCGCCGGATTACGTGGCCATCCAGGCGTTCATCGATCCTGCGCGTGAGGCGGAGCTCGAGCCGCTTGTCGTGCGAGCGCGGGCGACCGGCTGCGTCGTTACCGTCGGGCTCGGGCCGCGCTACCTCCACTCCACCGGCCAGCTCCACAAGGGCGGCCCGCCGACCGGCCGCTTCGTGCAGGTCGTCGACGACCCCGGCGAGGAGCTCCCGATCCCGGGCCGGGAGTTCGGGTTTCGCCGCCTCATCCATGCCCAGGCTCTGGGTGACCTCGCCGCTCTGCGCGAACGCAGGCGGCCTATCGTCCGCGTCAGACTGGAGGACCTGTGAAGCTCGGAATCGTCGGCCTCGGCCGCATGGGCGGCAACATGACGGAGCGCCTCCGCAAGGGCGGCCACGAGGTGGAGACGTACGCGCGCACCGCGCCGGAGCGCACCGCCGACTCCCTCGTCGAGCTCGCTACGAGGCTCGAGCAGCCGCGGGTCGTCTGGCTGATGATCCCCGCCGGCGAGCCCACGGAGATGGTGTTTCAGACTCTGCTGCCGCTGCTCGAGGACGGAGACATCCTCGTCGACGGTGGCAACTCCCACTTTCGGGACTCGATGCGCCATGCCGAGGAGGCGAAGGCGAAGGGTGTGCAGTTCGTCGATGTGGGCGTCTCGGGCGGGATCTGGGGCCTGCGAGAGGGCTACTGCATCATGGCCGGGGCGGATGACGTCGGCGTACAAGACCCGTGGAGCCTGTTCTCGCGACGCTCGCGCCGGAAGGCGGCTACGCGCACGTCGGCCCGCCCGGCGCCGGGCACTTCGTGAAGATGGTGCACAACGGGATCGAGTACGGGCTCATGGAGGCCTATGCCGAGGGCTTCGAGCTCATGAACGCCGCCGAGCCGTTCGAGCTCGACCTCGCGCAGATCGCCTCCCTCTGGCAGCACGGCTCGGTCGTGCGGAGCTGGCTCCTCGAGCTCCTCCACCGGGCCTTCGAGGCCGACCCGGGCCTCGAGCAGATCCGCGGCGTCGTCCAGGACTCCGGCGAAGGCCGCTGGACCGTCCACGAGGCGATCGACTCGGCGGTGCCGGCGCCGGCGATCACTGCCGCGCTCTTTGCGCGGTTCGCATCGCGGCAGGACGAGTCGTTCGCAGCCAAGGTGAACGCGGCCCTCCGCAACCAGTTCGGCGGCCACGCAGTCGAGGCTGCCAAGACCGTTTCCGAGGCGAAAGAGCAGGAATGACACAGGCGGCCGTCGCCGAGAACCCACTGGTCGAGGGCCTGCGGATGCGCAGGCCGCCTGAGCCCTTCGCCCTCACGATCTTCGGCGCCTCGGGCGACCTCACTCAGCGAAAGCTGATGCCGGCCCTCTATTCGCTGGCCTTCCGAGGGCTCTTGCCGGACAGCTACGGGGTCGTCGGCGTCTCGCGCACGGAGATGAGCACGGAGGAGTTTCGCGAGCGCATGCGCCAGGCGATCGCCGACCACAGCCGCGACGAGCTCCGCGAGGACGTCTGGGAGCGGCTGGCCGAGAGCCTCTCCTACGTGGCCGCCGACGTCGGCGCCGAGGGCGGCGAGCAGCCGCTGATCGACTGCCTGGACGAGCTCGACCAGACCCAGGGCACAGCCGGCAACCGCGTCTACTACCTCGCCGTTCCGCCGAAGGCAGTCGGCCCGATCGTCACCGCGCTCGGCAAGGCGCGCACGACGAGCGGCTGGACGCGCCTGATCGTGGAGAAGCCGTTCGGCTCACGACCTGGCGACCGCCCGGGAGCTGAACGAGCTCGTCCACGAGCACTTCGAGGAGAAGGAGATCTACCGCATCGACCACTACCTGGGCAAGGAGACCGTCCAGAACATGCTGGTCCTGCGCTTCGCCAACGGCATCTTCGAGCCGATCTGGAACCGGCAGTTCATCGACCACGTGCAGATCACGGTGGCCGAGTCGCTCGGCGTCGAGGGACGCGCCGAGTTCTACGACGAGACCGGGCGCGATGCGCGACGTCGTCCAGAACCACATGCTCCAGCTGGTCGCGCTGACGGCCATGGAGCCGCCGATCGACTTCGAGGCCGACGCTGTGCGGAACGAGAAGGTCAAGGTGCTGCGTGCGCTGCACACGCCCGGGCCGAAGCACGTCGTCCGCGGGCAGTACGGGCCGGGCTTCATCGAGGGCGAGCCGGTGCCCGGGCTACCGCGAGGAGCCCGGCGTCGCGCCGGGACTCCGAGACCGAGACCTACGTGGCGGCCAAGCTCTACGTGGACAACTGGCGCTGGGCGGACACGCCTTTCTACATCCGCACCGGCAAGCGGCTCCCGCGGCGCGAGACGACGATCGCGATTCAGTTCAAGCGCGCGCCGCACCCGCCCTTCGAGGTCGACGACGAGGAAGGCCTTCGCCCGAACGTCCTCCTCATCCACATCCAGCCGGACGAGGGCGTCTCGCTCGCGGTCGGCGCCAAGGTGCCCGGACAGGGGATGTCGATCCGGACGGTGCACATGGACTTCCTCTACGGCGGCGCCTTCCGGGTCGGCCTCCCGGAGGCGTACGAGCGCCTCATCCTCGACTGCCTGCTCGGCGACGCGACGCTCTTCACGCGCGCGGACGAGGTCGAGGAGCAGTGGGCGCTCGTGGACGCGATGGTGGCGCCGTGGCAGCGCGACCGCCCGCACTTCCCCAACTACGCGGCCGGCACGCTGGGGGCCGCCCGCCGCCGACGAGCTCCTCCACCGCGACGGCCGCTCCTGGCGGCGCGCATTGAGTCGTCAACGCCTCGCTGCGGGAGCTCGAGCGCGAGCTGGCCGAGCTCCGCGACGCCTCGACGGAGCCCGGCGCGCCGCCGCGCCTCCGCACGAGCGTGATGACGCACATCGCCTGGGTGCCCGAGCGCTGGGTGGAGGCGGCGACCGGGACGCTCGCGGGCCTCGCCGAGCGCCATCCGTCGCGCACGATCCTGCTCTTTCCGCGGCCCGACGACCCGCGGACGCGCTCGAGGGCGAGGTCGACCTCCGCTGCTTCGTGCGCGGCGGCCAGCAGCGCGAGGTCTGCTCGGAGGTGGTCTCGCTCCGCCTGTGCGGGCGGCGCGCGTCGGCGCCGGCGAGCGTCGTCATGCCGCTCCTCGTCTCCGACCTGCCGGTCTTCCTGCGCTGGCGCGGCCCGCTGCCCTTCGGCGCGGTCGGAGCTCGAGCAGCTCGTCGGCGTCGCCGACCGGCTGGTCGTCGACTCGCGCGAGTGGCCCGAGCGCGCGAGCCGATCTCGGCCGCCTGCCGGAGCTCTTCGACCGGATCGCCGTCTCCGACATCTCCTGGGCGCGCACGGAGCCCTGGCGCGCCGCGCGTCGCGGGCCTCTGGCCGGAGGTCGCCGAGGCCTCGGACGCTGCGGGTCGCCGGGCCCGGAGCCCGAGGCGCTGCTCCTCGCAGGCTGGCTCGCGCGCGCGCCTCGGCCGCGAGATCGGCTCGAGCACGAGCCGGCCGGGCGAGATCGAGCTCGTCGAGGTGGACGGCCGCGAGGCCGGCCGACCCGCCTCGGCTCGAGCCGCGACGTCGAGCGACCTCCTCTCCGACCAGCTCGACGTCTTCGGCCGCGACCGCGATCTTCGAGGAGGCCGTACGCAGCTTCTCGTCGCAGCCGACCTAGCGCGAGCTCGGCGGCCGGCTGGATCGCGGAGCGCGCGCGCGGCCGCTCGCCGTTCCGCGATCGCGCTCGACGGGCGGCTCGACGCCGCGGCCGGTCTACGAGCGCCTGGCCGCGCTCGACCTCGACTGGCCGCTCGTGGCACGTCTGGTGGAGCGACGAGCGGCTCGTCCCGCCCGACCACCCCGACTCGAACGAGCGCCTGGCCCGCGAGGCGCTGCTCTCACGCGTCCCGATTCCCGAGGAGCAGATCCACCCGCTGCGCTCCCTCGACGTCGAGCTGCCCGACGCGTTCGACCTCGTCCTCCTCGGCATCGGCTCCGACGGCCACACGGCCTCGCTCTTCCCCGGGCACGAGCGAGGAGCTCGCCGACCCGGGCCCGCTCGTCTACGTCCCCGAGCCCGGGCCTGCCGCCGCCGCACCCGCGGATCAGCTTCTCGCTCGCCTCCTGAACGCGCAGCCGCTGGTCGCGTTCCTCGTCGGCGGCGAGGGAAAGCGCGAGATCCTGGCGCGGGTCCTGGCCGGCGACGAGGCGCTCCCCGCCGCGCGCGTGCGGGCGCGGAGACGGTCGTCCTCGCCGACGAGGCCGCCGCTCCCGGGTAACGACTGTTACTCGGACAGGGCTTGCTCGAGCGCTGCGCCGACGGCCAGGACGAGGGCGTCGTCTCCCGGGCGGGCGGCGATCTGGAGCGACGCTGGCAGGCCGTCCTCGGCCGGCCCGCACGGGAGCGCGAGCGCGGGCCAGCCCGTGCGCGTTGAACGGGCGCGTGAGCGATGATCATGCGCTTGCGCAGGGCGAGGTCGCCGATGCCGACGGGAGGCGCGACCATCGGCATCGTCGGCGTGAGCAGGACGTCGAAGCCCTCGAGCGCCTCGAGAGCTCGCTCCCGGTAGGCCTCGCGCTCGGCCCGGGAGGCCGCGACGGCCTCGTCGGAGACCGCGAACGCCGCCTCGAGCTTGCGGCGCACGTTCTCGCCGTAGAGGTCGGCGTGCTCGGCGAAGAGCTCGCGGTGGACGTCGGCCGCCTCGGCCTGGAAGGCCGGATTCGAGGTCGCCCGGGAGCGGGAAGTCGATGTGCTCGACGTCGGGAGGAGCGCTGCCGCCTCCTCGACGCGGGCCCGAACGAGCGGGTCGGCGTGCTCGGTCCAGGCGAGCGCCGCACGGACGTCCGCGTGGCGGCGTCGCGCGGCGATCCCGAACGGCGCGCATCAGCGCCGCGCAAGCGCCGACCGTGGCGCGCCATCGGCCCCACCGTGTCGAAGCTGGGCGCGAGCGGGAAGACGCCGTCGGCCGGCACGAGGCCCCAGGTCGGCTTGAAGCCGACGATGCCGCAGCACGCCGCCGGCAGGCGGATCGACCCGGCGCTGTCCGTCCCGAGCGCCACCTCGCAGAGCCCGGCCGCCAGCGCGGCGCGCGTTCCCGCCGCTCGAGCCGCCCGGGATCCGGCTCGGCAGCGAGCGGGTTGACGACCGCGCCGAAGTGCGGGTTGTCCGAGGTGATCCCGTAGGCGAACTCGTGCAGGTTCGTCTTGCCGACGATCGCCGTAGCCGGCCTCCTCGAGCCTGACGCACGGCGCTCGCCGTCCGCTCGGGCACGTGCTCGCGGAAGATCGCCGAGCCGTACGTCGTCACGAGGCCGGCGGTGTCGATCAGGTCCTTGACGGCGAGCGGGATCCCGGCGGGCGCCTGCGCGGGACTGCCAGGAACGCGCGGTACGGGTCAGGCAAGCGCGTCGTAGATGACCGCGACGGCGACGGAGCCGGCCAGGAGGACGAGCGCGATCGCCGAGGAGCAGGAGCCCCAGGCGCATGTTCTTCCGGTTCAGCTCCGGATCCACTCAGCACCGACCAACACCGGGTCGACCGCCATCGCCACGAAGAGGAGCGCGAGGTACGCGAGCGAGTAGCTGAAGAGCCGGCGGGCGCGCGCGGGCGTGGTCTGGCGCTGGAGCGCGAGCGCGAGCCCGATGAACGCCACGCCGAGCACCGCCGCGCGAGACGAGGTACAGCGGGCCGAGCGTTCGTCCGAGCACCGGCAGGAGCGTCACGCCGACGAGCACGAACGAGTAGAGGACGATCGAGCGCGCCGTCTCGCGCTCGCCGCGCACGACCGGGAGCATCGGGATCCCCGCGGAGGCGTACTCGCGCTTGATCAGGAGCGCGAGCGCCCAGAAGTGAGGCGGTGTCCAGAGGAAGACGATCAGGAAGAGCGCGAGCGCGGTCAGGGTCAGGTTTCCGGTCGCCGCCGCGTAGCCGACGAGCGGCGGTACCGCGCCGGCGGCGCCGCCGATGACGATGTTCTGCGGCGTCGAGCGCTTCAGCCAGCGCGTGTAGACGATCACGTAGAAGAGGTTGCCGACGAGCGCCAGCAGCGCCGGCGAGCACGTTGACGAAGCTCGTGAGCACGACGTAGGAGAGCGCCGAGAGCGCGAGCCCGAACTCGAGCGCGCGCTCCGGCGGCACGCGGCCCGAGGCCACGGGCCGCTGGGCGGTGCGCTTCATGTGCGTGTCGATGTCGCGGTCGAGGACGTGGTTGAGCGCGCTCGCGCCGCCGCAGGCGAGCGCGAGCCCGCCGAGCGTGGCGAGGGCGAGGCCGGCCGAGGGCAGGCCGCCCGCGCCGACGATCAGCCCGCCGGCGCCGGTGATCAGGAGGAGCACCATGATCCGCGGCTTCGTCAGCGTCAGGTAGTCGCGCCAGGATGCGCGCGGGACGGGCCGACCGCCGCGGAAGGCGACCGCCGTGCAAACCGCGGCCGCCGCGAGCGCGCCGCGCGCCGAGCGTCACGTGCAGCCACGCCGGTGCGTCCGCGAGAGCAGCCAGACCGGCCGCGCGCGAAGAGGAAGAACGAGGCAGCCGCCGACCAGAGCAGCTCCGGGCGGTCAGGATGCGCGAGCGCGGGCCGTCAGCGCGGTCGCGGCGAGCAGCGCGAGCGTCACGTGCGCGGCGACGTCGTGGGCGAGCCCCCAGGAGCCGGTCGCGACCACGGCGGCGACGCCGGCGGTGCCCGCGAGCGCCGTCAGCCGCAGCCAGGGCCCGGGCTGAGGGCTCACGCTGCGGCTCCTTCAGCTTCAGGCGCAGGTCACGCAGGGGCCGGGGGCTCGAGACGTAGGGCACCTTGTCGAAGTTGTAGGCAGGCGGCGGCGAGGTGGCGTACCACTCGAGCGTATCGGCTTGCCAGGGGTCGTTTCCGACGCGCGCGCCGCTCCGCCAGCTCTTGGTGGCGTTCCAGACGAAGACGAGCAGGGCGATGCCCATGAGGAAAGCCCCGAGCGTCGAGATGAGGTTGTACCACTCGAAGAGCCCCTCGCGCTCGTACGTGTAGACGCGCCGCGGCATTCCCATCAATCCGAGCATGTGCTGCGGCAGGAAGGCCGCGTTGAAGCCGATGAACATGAGCCAGAAATGAATCACCGCCAGGCGCTCGTCGTACATCCGGCCGGTGATCTTCGGGAACCAGTAGTACGTCCCGGCGAAGATCCCGAAGACGGTGCCGCCGAAGAGGACGTAGTGGAAGTGGGCGACGACGTAGTAGGAGTCGTGCGCCTGGTAGTCGACCGGATAGGCGGCCAGCATGATCCCCGAGAGGCCGCCCATCGTGAAGAGGGCGATGAACCCGAGGCAGAAGAGCAGCGGCGCGCGGAACCAGAGGTGGCCCCGCCAAAGGGTCGCCAGCCAGTTGAAGATCTTGATCGCCGTCGGGACCGCCACCGAGAACGACGCGATCATGAACCACCACTGCAGGGGATCGGACATCCCCACCGTGAACATGTGGTGCGCCCAGACGAGCATGCTGGCGAAGGCGATGCCGATCGTCGAGAAGGCGACCGCCTTGTAGCCGAAGATCGGCTTCCGCGAGAAGACCGGGATCGCCTCGGAGAGCATCCCCATCGCGGGCAGCACCATGATGTAGACCTCCGGGTGGCCGAAGAACCAGAACATGTGCTGCCAGAGGACGCGCGCCGCCGTCGCCCGTGAAGAAGCTCGTCCCCGCCTGGCGGTCGAGGAGGAGCAGCGTCACCGCCGCCGAGATCGTCGGCAGGACGAGCACGAGCATCACCGCGTAGGCCTCGATCGTCCAGACGAAGAGCGGAATGCGCATCCACGTCATCCCGGGCGTGCGCATGTTGTGGATCGTGACGATGAAGTTGATCGCCCCGGCGAGCGAGGAGAGCGAGGTCAGGTGGAGGCCGAGGATCCAGAGGTCCTGGCCGTTGCCCGGGCTGAACTCCTCGGTCGAGAGCGGCGTGTACGCGGTCCAGCCCGAGCTGGCCGCGCCTCCGTCCGCGAAGAAGCTCGAGAGGATGACGAGCCCGCCCAGGAGGAAGAGCCAGTACGAGAGCGCGTTCAGGCGCGGGAAGGCCATGTCCTTCGCGCCGATCATGAGCGGCACGAGGTAGTTGCCGAAGCCGGCCAGGATCGGGACGACGAAGAGGAAGATCATCATCGTCCCGTGGATCGTGAACAGCTGGTTGTAGGAGTTCTCCGTGACGACGTCGTTGTTCGCCTGCGCCAGCTGCGCGCGCATGAGCAGCGCCATCAGCCCGGCCGCGAAGAAGAAGAAGAACGACGTGACGATGTAGAGGATCCCGATCCGCTTGTGGTCGAGCGTCGTCAGCCAGCTGGTGACGCGGCCGTCGCGCCAGGTGGGGGCGACCGTCTCGGTCCGCACGGCCACTAGCCGTCATGCCCTCCTCGTCGCCTCCTCGGGCTGCTGCGGCGGGGCCAGCCGCTCGTTCGAGCGGATGTACGCGACCAGCGCCTCCACCTGGAAGTCGGGCCAGCCGCGGCCGACCGGCGGCATGTAGCTCTCGTTGTCCGGGGTGTCCAGGCCGTCCTCGAGCAGCTCGGTCAGCGCCTCCGCATCGACCAGCGTCCCGTTCTGCGCGACGGCGGGCCCGAGGTCGCCCTCTCCGGCCAGCCCGTGGCACTTGGCGCAGACGCGGTCCCACGTCTCGCGGCCGAGCGCGAGCTGGGAGGCGCCGGGCTGATCCTGGCCGCTCAGGAGCTGGAGGCGGTCCTGGAACGCGGCCTGGGAGACGACCTCGACGGTCGTCGGCATGACGGCGTGGAGGACGCCGCAGAGCTCGGCGCATCGTCCCTCGAAGACGCCCTCCCTCGTCGGAGTGAAGCGGAGTACGTTCGTCCTCCCCGGAATCGCGTCGCGCTTGCCGGTCAGCTCGGGCACCCACCAGCTGTGGTTGACGTCGTAGGAGACCAGCTCGAGCCGCACGGGCCGGTCGACGGGAGCACGAGCGTGTCGATGGCGATCTCGCCGTCCGGATAGACGTACTGCCAGTAGAACTGGTGCCCCTGCACCTCGACGACGAGCTCGTTCGCGCGGCTCGCCGCTCGTCGCCTCGACCGCGGACGAGCGCGCCAGCACGACGACCGCGATCCCCACGAGGATGACGGCGGGGATGACCGTCCAGATGATCTCGAGCCTCGTGTTCCCGTGGATCTGAGGGCCTTCGGCCTCCTCGGCGGTCGAGCGCCGGCGGCGGAAGCGGATGATGAAGAGGACGAGCGCCGCCTCGACGAAGACGAACACCACCGCGCAGATCGCGAAGACGAACCAGTAGAGCTGGTTGATCGCCTCGCCGCTCGGCGTCGCCGAGTCGGGTGGTCCGACGCCCGCCATTGTCCGGGCTCTGCCCCAGCGCGACAGGGGCAGCGCCGAGCGCGAGCGCCACGAGCGCGGCGATGACGGCGGGCGTGCTCCTCCGCATGGCCGCTGCGATTCTATTCGCCCGCCGGGAGCCGGCTTGCCACGATGTCACCTCGGGGGAGTTGCAATCCCCAAATGTGGTTCAGTGAGCGAACGTCACCTCGTTAGCGAAGAGATCGATGGCGCCGACTAGGCTTTCGGCGTGCCCGACGGAAACCTGGGGATCCTGTTCCCCGACCCCCTGCCTGCAGGCGTGACGGACGGCCGGTACGAGGTCTGTTCCTCAACGGCGTGCGCCAGGAGCCCGGAGTCGACTACTCGGCCTTCGGAGGCGAGCTTCGATTTTCGAAGCCGCTCGCGCGCGAGGGCCGGCTCGGCATCCTGCGCTGGGCGAGCATGTTCTTCGGAGTCGCGGGCACGTACCGGAAGAACGACTCGGTCGACGTCGTCTACGAGGCCGGCGGCAAGCGCGTCGTCGCCTCGGGGCTGCCGATCATCCCGCCAGGCGGGCGAGCACCGTCCCCGACGAGCTGACCGCGACCGCGGTCGGAACGAGCGCGACGCCATACTTCCGTGCCAGCTCCGGGCGCTGCGACACGTCGACGGTGACCACGTCGCGGCCTTCGGCTCGGAAGCGCCGCTCCAGGCTCGTGCAGTCGCTGCAGAGCGGGTGCGTGAACTGGACGACGACCTCGCCGTTCGGAGCCGTTCCGAAGTCCCGAAGCTCCACCCGGTCGAGGCGGTGGGAGCGGATGCCGCGCAGGCGCGCGCCGAGGCGGTAGGCCTCGCAGCCTGCACAGAGGCCGGTCGCGGCGGCCAGGAGGGCGAGGGCGGCGACGAGCAGGCCGAGCGCCGCGCCCAGCGTGTCCGACGCCGAGGGCGTAGGCGAGCGTCGCGCCCCCGAGCACGCCGACTCCGACCATGTTCGCGAAGCGCGGCGGCCGCGAGTCCTCGACGGGCCCTTCGCCGAAGCGCGGCTGCACGAGCTCGAAGTAGGCGAGGCACGGCAGGCAGTAGCGCCGACCGAAGGCGAGGCCGATCGCCAGCTGCGCGGCCAGGAGCGCCGAGGATGAGCCACCAGCCCGTGAGCACGGCGACGAGTGCGAGCACGCCGACGGTCGCCTGGTTGAAGCGCGGCGCCCGCGAGTCGATGACATCGAGGTCCCGGTACGGATCGGCAGTCCGCCAACGCTTCACTTTCTGAAGCTTACTGCCTCCGGAGCCCCGGTAGCTATTGTGAGGGGGCGGAGTGGAAACCGACCAGATAGACGACCTCAACAGCGGCTTCGTCCAGGAGCTGCTGGCCCAGTACCTCGCCTCCCCGGAGTCCGTCGACCCGGAATGGCGGGCCCTCTTCGAGTCCAACCCGGAGCTCGTCCTCGCCAGCCTGCCCAACGCGGAGCGGCTGCGCGAGCTCTCGCGCGACGGTGGCGGCAACGGCGCCCCGGCCGTGGCTGCCGCCGCGGCTCCCGCGCCGGCCGAGCCCGCTCCCGACGACCTGCTCCTCGGGGGCGTTGCGGCGGCGATGTCGCTGGTCAAGGCGCATCGGACCCACGGCCACCTGGCCGCTCACATCGACCCACTGGGCTCGGAGCCGCCCGGCGACCCCGCGCTCGACCCGGACCGGCTCGTGCCCCGGCTCACGCCCGAGCTCCAGGCCCGGATCCCAGCGAGCGTCCTCCGCCTTTACGTCCCGGCGAAGACCCTGGCCGAGGCCCTTCCCAAGCTGCGTGAGACCTACTGCGGCACGCTGGCCTACGAGCTCGAGCACATCTCGAGCCACGAGCAGCGGCTCTGGCTGCGTGACGCGATCGAATCGGGCACGTACCACCAGCGCGCTCAGCCCCGACGAGAAGCGGGCCCTTCTCAAGAGGCTCTCCGAGGTCGAGGGCTTCGAGCGCTATCTGCGGCGGGCGTTTCTCGGCCAGAAGCAGTTCTCGATCGAAGGCCTCGACGTGATGGTGCCGATGCTCGACGAAGCGATCGAGCTCACGGCTGCGAACGGCGCCAGCCACGTCGTCATCGGCATGGCGCACCGTGGGCGCCTCAACGTCCTCGCGCACAACGTGGGCCGTCAGGCCGACGCGATCCTGCGGGAGTTCGAGGGAGAGCGCGTGCTCGAGGCGGTCGCGACCGACCTCGAGAGCGGATCGGGCGACGTCAAGTACCACCTGGGTGCGGAGGCGGTCCGCGAGACACCGAGCGGTGAAGTAGTCGTGACACTCACGTCGAACCCGAGCCACCTGGAATACGTCGACCCGGTCGTCGAGGGCGAGGTGCGTGCATCGCAGACGGACCACAACTCGGCCGAGGGCGGCCACGATCCGAACCTGGCGCTCGCAGTCCTCATCCATGGAGACGCAGCCTTCCCCGGCCAGGGCGTCGTCGCCGAGACGCTCAACCTCGCGGGACTCCCCGGCTACACGACCGGCGGCACGCTGCACGTGATCGCCAACAACCAGGTCGGCTTCACGACTCCACCCGAGGAGGGACGCTCGACGCGCTACTCCTCCGACCTGGCGAAGGGCTTCGACTCGCCGATCATTCACGTGAACGCGGACGACCCTGAGGCGGCGATCTCGGCGATCCGCCTGGCGATGGCCTTTCGGGAACGGTTCCACCACGATGTCGTCGTCGATCTCGTCGGCTACCGGCGGTTCGGGCACAACGAGGGGGACGAGCCGAGCTATACGCAGCCCCTCATGTACAAGCTGATCGAGGAGCATCCGAGCGTCCGCGAGCAGTACGCGCGCGAGCTCGTCGAGCTCGGCCTCGTCACCGAAAAGGAGGCCGAGCAGCTGATCGACGACGTGCAGGCCCGCCTCCGCGGGATTCACCAGGATCTGAGGGCGTCGTTCGAGACGAGCAAGGGGCGCAAGGAGCGCAGATTCGGCCGCGGCGCCGACGCGCAGATCGACACCTCCGTCCCCGCCGACCGTTTGCGGGAGCTGAACGACCAGTTGCTCACCCTGCCCGACGGCTTCACCGTCCACCCGAAGCTGCGCAAGGCGCTCGAGCGCCGGCGAGACGCATTCGGGGAGGAGGGCGGCATCGACTGGGCCCAGGCCGAGGTGCTCGCCTTCGGCAGCCTCCTGGCCGACGGGACGCCGATTCGGCTGACGGGCCAGGACACCGAGCGCGGCACGTTCTCTCACCGACACCTCGTCCTCAACGACTACGAGACGGGTGAGAAGTACGCGCCGATTCAGCATCTGCCGGAGGCCCGGGCGCCCTTCCAGGTGCACAACTCCCCGCTCTCCGAAATGGCTGCGCTCGGCTTCGAGTACGGCTATTCAGTGGCCGTCCCGCGCGCCCTCGTCCTCTGGGAGGCTCAGTTCGGGGACTTCGTCAACTCGGCCCAGGTGATCGTCGACCAGTTCATCGTCTCCGGCCTCTCCAAGTGGGGCCAGAGCTCGCGGCTGACGCTCCTCCTCCCGCACGGGTACGAGGGCAACGGGCCCGAGCACTCCAGCGCGCGGCTCGAGCGCTTCATGCAGCTCGCCGCGCAGGAGAACGTCCGCATCGTCAACCCGTCCACGGCCGCCCAGTACTTCCACGTGCTCCGCCGCCAGGCGCTGCACCCCAAGGGCCGCCCGCTCGTGCTGCTGACGCCCAAGGGCCTCCTGCGCCTCAAGGAGGCCACCTCCCACCTCGATGACCTCTCCAAGGGCGGTTTCAAGACCCTCCTGGACGATCCGAGGCTCGATCCCGACCAGAAGCATGAGGTAGGACGGTTGCTCCTCTGTTCGGGCAAGGTCTACTACGACATCGTCGGCCATGAGGCCCGCGAAGAGCTGGAAGGCGTCGCCGTCGCCCGGCTGGAGCAGCTCTATCCCTTCCCTGTAGGCGCCTACGACGAGCTTCTCTCGCGCTATCCCTCGCTGACCGAGGTCGTCTGGACGCAGGAGGAGCCGCAGAACATGGGCGCGTGGCGGGCGATCCGCCATCGTCTCGAAGAAGGCCTGCCGGCCGAGGTCGACCTCCGCTACGTCGGGCGCCCTTGGCGCGCGAGCCCGAGCGAGGGCTACCCGACCGCGCACTTTCTCGAGCAAGACCGGATCGCGCGCGAAGCCTTGGGCGCCTTCTAGTCCGTCGCCGTCTTCTGGTCCTTGCCGTCGTCGTCGTCACGCGAGGCGGCGTCGTCGCCGTCGTCCTTGCGGGCGTCGTCCGTTCAACGTCACCGCTTGCGACCGGGTCTCCCCCGGTCCAGCTCGACAGTGCCGCGCCGAAGCCGCCGAGTCCGATGGCGATGGCCACTGCGAGGATCAGTACTCCGATCTTTCCGAATGGCATTTGTGTGTCCCCCTTGTCCGTTGCTTTCCTTGTCTGCTACCTAGGAATACCCGGGCCCGATTAGACGCCCATGAGGCCGGCGATGAGACCGTCTCTCATCGGCAGGCGCCGGCGGCCGTGAAAGTCTCGAGCCCGGCCGGAAGCGGCCCAGCCGAGGCTGCGGCAGCAGCGCCGCGAGCGGCTCAAGCGCTTCCGACCATCTCCGCCGGGTAGAGGCCGGCTGTCCGGATCGTCCTCGAGGCAGCGTGCACGATCTCGCGAAGCTGCGAGCAGCACGTCCTCGTCGAGCGGCTCCGGCTCCGGTCGCGAGCTGCGGGTAGCACGCCGCAGGCCCCGTCTCCGCGTCGTCCGGAACGGCAGCTCGCGCGCGAGCGCCTCGTACAGCGTCACTCCGAGGCCCCACGAGTCGGTCGTAGGCCCGATCTCGGCCGAAACGAGCCGGATCGCACTGCTCGGGCGCCATGTACTCGTCCGTTCCGATCGGCGTGGTGCTGCGCCGGGCATCCTCGAACCGAAGCGCCACACTGAGGTCGATCAGCTTCGGCGTCGAGCTCATGATGATGTTGCGCGGCTTGACGTCCAGGTGTGCGTAGCCCTCGCCCGTGCATGTAGTGGAGCGCGGAGCAGAGCTGGAGCGCCAGCGGAAGCAGCTGCTCCACGACGATCCCGTAGCGGCGCTCGAGGGTCGAGAGCCGTGGCCCGTCGAGCAGCTCGAGGAGGATGTGCGGGCGCTCGCCTTCGAGCTCCGCGTCGAAGCAGCGCACAAGCTGACGGGTGAGCGAGCCGCCTGCAGCGCCTCGGCCTCTGCTCTCGATCGTGGTTGCACGCGAGGCGCTCGAGCGCGGGCTCGACCAGCGTATCGACGAGGAGCTCGTCCAGGAGTCCCGCCGAGCTGCGACAGCTCGCGTCGCGGGAACGACCCGGAGACCGGCGAGCGCTTCGCCGGCGACGTCGAGCGCATCCTCGAAGTCTTCCTCGACCGGAACGTCCCCTCGCGAAACGAGGCTCTTTCTCACCTTCGTCGAACGGCGAGCCGTTCCTCCGCAGCTCGCAGGCCGGTGCCGTACCGGATCGATGAGGACGACGACGCTCGTCTCCCGCTGGAGCGTCCCTGACGCAGAGCGAGCGCGGCGAGCTCGACACGCCGGCCGGCTCGGTGCAGTACCTCGCCGTGCCGCTCGTGGGCGGAGAGTCGCCCGACGGGGTCTTCGTCGCCGCCATCTTCCGTGACCGCGAGAGCGGCGAGTCAGTGACGCGCTCTCGCGTGGCGCCGGCGTCGGGCTCGGGATGCTCCTCGTCGGCTCGGTGCTCGCCTGGCTGCTCGCCGACCGCGTTCTTCGGCCCGTCAAGGCGGTCACCGAGACGGCGCGCGTCCATCTCCGGAGAGCGACCTCAGCCGGCGGATCCCCAGTCCTCGGTCACGACGAGATCGCCGTTTCTCGCGGAAACCTTCAACGACATGCTCGCCCGTCTGGAGACGGCGTTCGAGACTCCAGCGGCGCTTCGTCAACGACGCCGGCCACGAGCTGCGCACGCCGATCACGATCGTCCGAGGGCACCTCGAGCTTCTGGAGACGATCCGGAGCGACCGGCGGGCAGACGCTCGCGCTCGTCATGGACGAGCTCGACCGGATGAGCGCGGATCGTCAACGACCTTCTGACGCTGGCGAAGTGGGAGCAGCCGGACTTCCTCGACGCCCGCGCCCTTCGACGTCGGCGCCCTCGTCCGACGACGTTCGCGCGAAGGCCACCGCGCTCGGCGCCGCGCGAACTGGCGGCTCGATCCCGCGGACGCAGCGTGATCGTCGTCGACCGGCAGCGCCTCACCCAGGCGCTCGATGCAGCTCGCGCAGAACGCGTGCAGCACACCGCGGCGAGGCGACTAGATCGGGCTCGGCAGGCGTTCGTGGACGACAACGAGGTGCGGCTTCTGGGTGCGCGACACGGGCCCCGGGATCCCGTTCTTCGGAGCAGCAGCGCGTCTTCGACCGCTTCTACCGCGCCGGCGAGTCACGGCGCGTCCGAGGCGCCGGTCTCGGTCTCTCGATCGTGCAGGCGATCGCGCGCGCGCACGGAGGCCGGCTCGACCTCTCCAGCGTCCCCGGATTCGGGGCGACCTTCACGATCGTCCTGCCGGCGTCGGCCGCGGCATCCACCGCACGGAGGAGCGACGAGTGAGCAGGATCCTCATCGCCGAGGACGAGGAGCGGATCGCTTCCTTCCTCGAGAAGGGCCTGCAAGCGAACGGCTTCACCACGTCCCTCGCCGCCGACGGGCGCGACGCTGCTGGCGCTCGCGCCGCTAGCGGCCGCTACGACCTGCTCATCCTCGACCTCGGCCTGCCTGGCATGGACGGTTCGCGTGCTCACGGCGGCCGGCTACGTCCGCGTAGACTCGCGCGCGTGATCGACCCCGCAGAGCGCTGGCCGCGAGGGCACGAGGAGAAGCCCGACTACGCGGGGCTCCTGACCTACGCCGGCTGCCGCTACACCCAGGATCCCGCCGAGCTCGCCGGCGTCGACGTCGCCGTGCTCGGCGCTCCGACCGACGACCTCGTCTCCGACCGCCCCGGCGCGCGCTTCGGCCCGCGGGCGATCCGGTCGGCCAGCTGCCCACCCGGGCCTCATCTCGAGGCCAAGGTCGACGCCCTCGACGAGCTCACCGTCATCGACTTCGGAGACGTTCCGGTGATCCCGGCCGATCCCGCGCGCACGCACACGGCGATCGAAGCGCTGGTCGGGCAAGTGCTGGCCGCGGGGGCGATCCCGATCGTCCTCGGCGGAGACCACTCGATCTCGGAGCCGGATATCCGCGCGGTCGCAAGCGCTCACGGCCCGATCGGCCTCGTCCATTTCGACACCCATACCGACACCGGCACCGAGGTCTACGGCGTCGAGATCTCCCACGGGACGCCGTTCTACCGGCTCGTCGAGCAAGGCCACGTCGACCCGAGGCGCTACATCCAGATCGGACTGCGCGGCTACTGGCCGGGCGAGGCCGAATTCGCCTGGCAGGCCGAGCACGGGATCACGAGCTTCTTCATGCACGACGTGCGCGAGCTGGGGATCGGCGAGGTCGTCAGGCGGGCCGTCGAGGCGGTCGGCCACGGGCCCGTGTTCTTGACGATCGACGTGGACGTCCTCGATCCGGTCTATGCCCCCGGCACCGGCACCCCGGAGCCGGGTGGGATGACGACCGGCGACCTCCTTGTGGCCGCCCGCACGCTGGCGACGGAGCTTGAGCTGGTGGGCGCGGACGTCGTCGAGGTGATCCCGAGCGCGGTCGGCTCGGCCGACATCACCGCACTCGCGGCCGACCGGATCGTCAGGGAGATCTTGACCGGGATCGCGCTGCGTCGCCGCGCCTAGCCTCGGCCAGATACGGTAGCCGCCGATGCGCGCCGTCACCTTCCAGGCCCCTGGCGAGGTCCGGGTCGAGGAGAAGCCCGATCCGCAGATCGACGCGGCCGACGACGCGCTGATTCGGGTCGAGGCGAGCGGGATCTGCGGCTCCGACCTGCACATCTACCACGGGCGGGTGCCGGTCGAGCCCGGCTTCACGATCGGGCACGAGTTCGTCGGCACGGTGCTCGCCGCCGGGCCCGACGTCGAGCGCGTCGCCGAGGGAGACCGTGTGCTCGGCTGCTTCCACACCGCCTGCGCGACCTGCCCGGCCTGCCTGCGGGGCGACTACCACCGCTGTGAGCGGGGGCGCACCTTCGGCCACGGCTCCCATCTCGGCGACCTGCAGGGCGCCCAGGCCGAGCAGCTGCTCGTGCCGCGGGCGAACCTCACCCTGCGGCGGGTGCCGGAGGGGATGTCCGACGAGGTGGCGCTCTTCGCCGGCGATGTGATGGGCACCGGCTACCACGCGATCGCCCACGCGGGGGTGCGGGCCGGCGACACGGTCGCCGTGCTCGGGCTGGGCCCGGTCGGCCTCTGCGCCGTGCAGGCGGCGCTGGCGTCGCGGAGCTGCGCGCGTCTTCGCGATCGACTCGGTCGCGGCGCGACTGGCGATGGCGGAGCGCTTCGGCGCCACGCCGCTGCATCTCAGCGAGGACGAGCCGAAGCGGGCTGTGCGCGGCGCAACCGAGGGCCGTGGCGTCGACGTCGTCGTCGACGCGGTTGGTGACCCGGAGCCGCTGGCGCTGGCGGTCAGCCTCGCCCGTGACGCCGGGACGGTCTCCGGGATCGGCGCCTACTCCGGCAAGGGCGAAGTCCCGATCGGTCTCGCCTGGTTGAAGGGACTGACCTTGCGGCTCGGCATCGCCAACGTGATCGCCCACGTCGATCGCGTGCTCGAGCTGATCGAAGCCGGCAAGCTCGACCCCGCGCCGCTGGTCACCCACCGGATGAAGCTGGACGAGGCGGCCGAGGCCTACGAGATCTACGACAACCGCGAAGCGCTGAAGATCGTCCTCGCGCCCTAGCGAGAGTGCCCCCGGGCGCGAATCGAACGGGAGGCCACGCTCGCCGAGCTTCTCGATGGTGCTACAGCGATTGCGTACGCGACCGGCCAGAGGAGTACCGGCGAACCTGAACCGACGCGCAGCGGATAATTGCCGGGAATGGATCCCGCTCCGTTACTAGAGCGAGAGCGCGAGCTCGACGCTATCGGAGATCGTCTCACCGCGGCGGGCGAGAGTGGCGGCGGCGCGCTTCTGATCGAAGGCCCAGCAGGAATCGGCAAGTCGAGCCTGCTGACCGCATCGCGGTCGGCCGCCGGCGACCTTCGAGTCGTGGGCGCGCGTGGGTCGGAGCTCGAGCACGACTTCCCGCTCGGCATCGCCCGCCAGCTCCTCGGGCCCGTGCTGATGGCGGCGTCGGATGACGAGCGAAGCGAGCTCCTCTCGGGGGCCGGCGCCATCGTCGAGCGGGTGCTCGGACCACCGGACGGCGCGCACGACGAGATCGGCGAGACCGAGGCGGTGCTTCACGGTCTCTACTGGTTCACGGCCAACCTCGCGTCGCGGCAACCTCTGCTCATGCTCGTCGACGACGCGCAGTGGGCTGACCTGACGTCGCTCCGCTGGCTCGCGTATCTAGTGGCTCGCATCGAAGGCCTCCCCCTCGCGCTCCTCGTGACCGTCCGGCTCGGGGAGCCGACCGCCGGCCAGGACCTCCTCGACGATCTCGCTGCCGATCCAAGTGTCCACGTTCTCGAGCTCGAGGGATTGAGCGAGGCCGCCGTTGCGCCGATCGCCGAGCGGACATTCGGCCGCGCTCCCGACGCAGGACTTCGCTCGCGCCAGCCATCAGGCGACAGCCGGGAATCCATTCCTGCTCGGCGAGCTACTGATCGACCTCGAGCGGCGCGGCGTTGCCCCGATCGGCGAGAGCGCCTCGTTGATCGAAACGGTAACTCCAACGAGCGTGGGCCGCGACCTTCGAACGAGGCTGCGCCGGCTCCCGCCCGCGTGTCGGGCGCTGGCGCGCGCCGTCGCCGTACTCGGGGACGGCACGTCGCTGCAGGTCGGCGCCCAGCTCGCCGGTCTGGACGAGGGCGCCGCGAGCAACGCAGCGGACACGCTCGCCTCGGCCGGAATCCTCGAGAGCGAGTCGGCCGCTCGCCTTCGTCCATCCAGTGATCCGGGCGAGCGTGTACGGGGAGCTGAGCGCGGGGGAACAAGCGGTCTGGCACGGGCGCGCGGCCGCGCTCCTGACTGCTGCGGGCGGCGCCGAGCGACCGAATCGCAGTCCACCTCCTCGCCAGCGAGCCGACGGAGACCCGGACGCGGTCGGGGTCCTCCGCGACGCTGCCGGCGGCGCCCGACGTCGCGGCGCAGCCGAAGTTGCGGTCGCGTATCTCCGGCGGGCGCTTCGCGAGCCGCCGCCGCCGAGCTCGCTGCCCAGCTCACCGTCGAGCTCGGGAAGGCAGAGATTCAGTCCGTCGAGATCGAGCCTGCCATCGAACACCTGCGCGACGCGATACCGCGGCTTACCAACCCACAAGCCCAGGCGCTCGCTGCGGCGGAGCTCGGGACGGCGCTGGCGTTCACGAACCGGCCTGTCGACGGTGTGGCGGTCCTGAACGACGCGATCGCGCGCCTGCCCGAGGACGAGCGGGAGCTCGGGCTCGTGCTGCAGGTCACCCGCGCGATGGTCGCCCCGGTGAGCTTGGACGCCTGGCGGCTCATGAACGACGCCGGCCACCGCTACTCAGCCCCGGAGGAGCGATCCGGCCACGCCAGGCGAGCGACTGCACGTGGCCGAGCTCGCTCTTCAGGCCGCGCTGAAGTCGACAGCCGATCGCGCGCGCGCTCTCGCGCTGGCGGCGCTGGCCGACGGTGGGTTGCTCGACGATCCCGGGCCGCTACCGCTCCTCGTCTTCAAAGCGCCGCTGGCGCTGCTCTGGGCCGATGCCCTGGAGGACGCCACCGCGGTCTTCGGTCGCCTTCTGCGCTGGGCACAGGGCCACGGCTCGGCGATGACGTTCGCCCAGGCCTCACACATGCGGCTTGGGCGCGGTGGCTGCAAGGGCTCGCTCCTCGAGGCGGAGGCCGACGCGGAGAACGCGCTCCGGCATCCCAGTCCCCAGCTTCGGCCCGCCGCGTTGACGCTCGTCGAGATCCGCCTGGCTCAGGGGAACGTCGAGGCTGCGGCCGTCGTCTGGCGGGAGGCCGGGCTCGAGGCCGACCACGGCCGAGGCCGAGCAGAGGTCGTACCGCTGCAGACGCGCGCGCGTCTGCGCGCAGCGCAGGGACGGGTGGAACGAGGCACTTGCCGACCTGGAACGCTGCGGAGAGCTCGAAGAGGCTTGGGAGCTTCGCACACCCGCGCTCTCGAGCTGGCGCAACGATGCCGCCCGCCTGCTTGTCGCGCTCGGCCGCCCAGCGGAAGCCAAACGCCTCGCAGCCGAGGAGCTCGACCGCTCCCGGGCCTTCGGCGCTCCGAGGCACGTCGGACTCGCACTGCGGTCGTCGGCGCTCGTCGCCGACCGGAAGGAGGGGATCACGCTGCTCGAGGAGGCCGTCGACTTCCTCGAGCGTTCTCCCGCCCGGCTCGAACACTCGCTCACTCTTCTGCGAGCTCGGTGCGGCGCTGCGCCGAGCGGGCCAACGGGCCGCCGCCCGCGACCCGCTTCGCTCCGCTCTCGAGCTTGCGCTCGTGTGCGGGGCGGGAGCGGTGGCAACACGCGCCCACGACGAGCTCGTCGCCGCCGGCGCCCGACCCCGGCGCGACCCGATCGAGAGCCGCAGCACGCTCACGGCAAGCGAGTTGCGCGTCGCGCGGATGGCGGCGGAGGGGATGACCAACCGCGAGATCGCCCAGGCCCTCTTCCTGACCGAGAAGACGATCGAGAACCATCTCGGGAGTACCTACCGGAAGCTCGAGATCCGGTCGCGCTCGCAGCTCGCCCGCGCCCTGCCCCCTGCCCTCGAGGCAGCGGTCGTCGATCTAACCTCATCGGCGCCGATGATGAGGGGTTTCTTGAGGGGTATCCCCTCATGTCGCCGCCTTCTCGGACTGGAATCGTCGTTCGCAACAGAACGCCCTGTCCTCAGCAAGAGGGCGTTGCGAACAAAGGAGAAGAAGATGCAGGTCAAGAACCACAGGCGGACGCTCTGGCTCATGCTGGCGATCGCCGCCATCACGCTCGCCGGGAGCGCATACGCAGCGCTGCCCGCGTCGAGCAGCAAGTTGTCCGACTCCCGCTCACAGGAGCGGACGATCAGGCTGGTGCAGGCCTCGGAGGTCCCCGAGCTCACGGTCGTGGACCTCGGCGACCCTGGGCTCTCGCCCGGCGACCACGTCGTGCTCGTCGACAAGGTCAACCGCGACGAACGGCTCTCCGGCAGGAACGATGAGTCAGGAGTGCACGGTGATCACGGTCGGCGCGAACCTGTTCACCAGCACGTCCGAGTGCTCCACCACGTTCGCGCTCAAGGAAGGCAACATCGCCGCTCAGGGGCCCTTCGTTCCCGTCCTGGCGGAGCAGGCGAACGCGATCACGGGCGGCACCGGCGAGTTCAAGACCGCTCGCGGCGAAGCTGTGTTCAGCGCGGAGGAAGACCAGATCCTTCTCAGGCTCTTCCTGTAGACCGTCGCTTGAGCCCGGCCGGGACAGACCGGCCGGGCTCGGCGGCGGAGCCAGGAGCATCCCAACCCAACAAGAGGACGCCTTTCCCACCGACTTCGAAACTCCCCCGCCTCGACTCGCATTCGGTCACGTGCTCATGGAAGCGCGCGCAGCACGCAACGCGCCCCGCAGCCTGTGGTTCGACCCGTCGCCTGGGCAAGTGGACTGGCGCTTCCTTCTGTGGGTTATCTTCTGCACCCAGATTCAGGAAAGGAGAGAAACTGACGGGCGATGCCCTGAGCTCCTCGAGCGGCTCCCCCACGCGAGGCCGGACCTGCTGTCGTATCCACGATGCCGTTCTCCGTGAGTGGACGGCGGGAAGCTCCGCCGACGGCGGCGGCGAGGTTGCCGAGTACCAAGCCTCCATGCACCTCGTCTGGCTCAGACAGAATCCCGTGCTTCCCGTGTGATGAGATGGTGCTCTTCGCTCACTGATCTTGCCTAGGACGTCCTCGAGAAGGCGGCGGCCCACTTCGAGGCGCACGCGGCGCGCGGACAGGAGTTTCACGATCGGGGATCGCTGCTCATGTACGGCCCGTTCGGCGATCCCCAGGCGGAGGGGTCCATGGCCGTCTTCACGACGCGGGAGTCCGCCGAGGACTTCGCGAAGGGCGACCCGTTCGTCCTCAACCAGGTCGTCCGGCACGGCATATTCGGGAGTGGGACGAGGCCTTCCTCCCGGATATGCCGGCCTAGTCAGAGTCCGTCCTCGACCAGGGCGCTCGCGGGTGAGTGGGAACGGCGCCTCCACGGCTCGTTGCTGGTCCGATCTGGAGATCGGCGACCGATCCGCCTCTGGTCCGGACCGGCTGCTGGGCTTCGACGACCGACCTCTTTGGGCCGCTGTGGAGGCCAGCCGGTAGAAGGTGGTGACTGCGGATACGATGGCCCGCTTGCGCTGAAGTCATAGAGCGTGACGCTCGTGACCGCGGGAGCGATCCGACGGCCGGTGTGCGACCTGCACGTCCACTCGTCGTACTCCGACGGACAGCGGCAACTACGCGCTCCGGCGCGCGCGTCTCGGCGAGTCATTCACAGCGCCCGAGCGAATCTATCGCGTCTGCAGGCGGCGGGGCATGCGCTGGTGACGATCTCCGACCACAACACCCTCGAGGGAGCTCTCCGCATCGCCCAGCTGCCGGGCACGTTCCTTTCGGTCGAGGTGACGACGTGCTTCCCGGCCGACGACATGCCGCTCCACGTCCTCGTCTGGGGGCTGACCGAGGATGACCATCGCGACCTGCAACCGTACCGGCCCTCCGTCTACGAGCTCGTCACGTTCCTCCGCGAGCGCGGGCTCGCACACGCGCTCGCGCACCCGCTCTACCGGATGGGCCCGCCGATCACGCCGTTCCACGTCGAGCGCATGATGCTGCTGTTCGGGCTCTGGGAGGGCCGCAACGGGGCTCGACCGGGAGGCGAACACGCTCGCCTGCCGGCTCGCCGACGGGCCACGCCCGAGTACCTCGCGAGGCTGGCGGAGCGTCACGGGCTCGAGCCGGCGCACGAGGGGGCTGTCAGGCTCACGGCCGGCTCCGACGATCACGGCGCGCTCGACATCGCCACGACCTGGACCGAGGCGCCGGGCGACGACGCCGACTCGGCTCGCCGCCCTCGCCGACGGCCGGCCGCGATCGGGGAGCGCACGGCTCCACCGTCAAGCTCGCGCATGCGGTCGCCGCGCTCTCCTCGAACGCCTAGCGCGAGCGGCCGGGCGCCTCCCTCCGCGAAGCTCGAGGACCCGCTGTTCGACACGGACGCCGAGGAGCCCGCGCAGCAGCACGACGCGATCGCTGCGGCAGCCTGGGAGGCGGCCGGAGCTCTTCATGGCCTCGCCGGAAGCGTCAGCGCCGGTTCCATCGCTGCGCTCGGCGGACGCCTCGGCCTGTTCGCCTCCGCGCTCCAGGCGCCGTACCTCGCGAGCGCGCACCACCACGCGGGGTCGCGTGCCGGGCTGCGCGAGATCGACGACGCCTTCTTCGGCATGAGCCGGGTCGCGCCCGAGCCGCGTGCGCTCGTCTTCAGCGACACGTTCGAGGAGGCGAACGGCGTCGCGGGGACGATGCGGCTGCTCGCCGCCGAGGGTGCCGCGGGCCGCTTGCCGCTGCGTGTCGCGACCGCGGGCGTGCAGGCCAGGAGCGAGCCAGGTTTGATCTCGTTCTCGCCGGACTTGCCGTTGCCCGGCTACGAGGCGCTCGAGCTGCGCTTCCCTTCACCGGCGGCCGTGGTCTCCCTCGTGGAGAAGGAAGCGCCCGACGTGATCCACGTCGCCACGCCGGGGCCGGTCGGAGCGGCAGGCTCGCCGCGGCCAAGCTACTCGGAATCCCGGCGCTCGGCTCCTGGCACACGGAGCTCGGACCCTACGCGTTCCACGTCACGCGCGACCTCCTCGTGGCAGAGGCACTCGAACTCTACGTCGACTCCTTCTACCGCCAGTGTCGACCCGGTCCTCGCACCGACCCGGGCGATCGCTTCGGCGCTCGCGCAACGCAACCGCACCGATCGCGTCAGCGTCTGGGGCCGCGGCGTGGACACTCGGCTCTTCTGCCCTCCCGCCGCGCCGAGGAGCTGCGACGGCGCCTGCTCGGGGATGGGGATTTCCTGTTCCTCTCGGTCGGCCGCGTCTCATACGAGAAGCGACTCGACGTCCTCCTACAGGCGTTTCGGAGCCTCACCGCGGGACTTCCCAGGTTCGCCTGGCCGTCGTGGGCGAAGGGCCGACGCGAGCAGAACTGGAGGCCGGCTCCCGCGGCACAGTCTTTATCGGCGAGCTCCATGGCGGCGAGCTCGCGACGGTCTATGCGAGTGCCGACATCTTCTGCTTCGCGAGCACGACCGACACGTTCGGTCAGGTCCTGCTGGAGGCCGCAGCATCCGGCCTGCCGACCGTCGCCGCAGCCGCGGGCGGAGCGCCGGAACTCGTCCACAACGGCGACACCGGCATCCTCGTGCCACCCTCGGACGCCGAGGCGCTCGCCGGGGCGATCGCTCGCCTCGTGGCCGACACACCGCTGAGGCAGCAGCTCGGCGCCCGCGCCCGAGAGGCCGCGCTCACCTGGACCTGGGAGCGCTCCTTCGACCAGCTGCTCGGCGCCTATGCCGCGCTCGCCGGGTCGCCGGACGGCCGCGCCGTCCGCGCTGCCGCGTAGCCGGGGCAGGCAGGTTCTGGCACTGTGTGCGGATGCCGCGCGCGCCCGCGTTTTTCCTCCCCGGCTGGGGAGCTCCGGCCGAGCTCTACCTCCCCGGCCTCCCACCGAACTGGAACGCGCTCGACCCGCCCGGCTTTCGCGGTGGTGCCGACCTGGAGACGAATGCCCACTGGTTAAGCGAGCAGCTGGAGCGCGAAGGCCCGGCGGCCCTCGGCGGCCACTCGATGGGTGGAGCGCTCGCCATCCTGGCAGCCGCGACCAACCCGGAGCTTGTCCGGCGCCTCGTCCTTTTCTCGCCGGCCGGCCTTCCGTTGAGCAAGCCGATGCAGACCAGCGCCCGCGACTTCTTCGGGCAGTTTGCGAGTGGCCTGTACCCGCCGACCCAAGTCGCGCGCGCTGCGCGCGAGCTCCTGCGAGCACCGCGCTCCGCCCTCGCGCTGGCCCGGCGACTGCGCGGCCTCGACCTCGGCACGGAGATGGCCCGTGTTCGGGAGGCGGGGATTCCGGTCGTGGTGGTCGGCTGCGCCACCGACACGCTCGTCACGACCGCGCACTGCCAGGCCGCGGCCTCGCTCCTCGGCGCCCAGTACCGTGAAATCGGAGGTCCCGGCGGGCACATGTGGATGCTCGGCGCTTGGCCGCGCCTCCGCACCGAGCTCGACCGGCCGTAGCGCCCTTTTCACCGCATCGCCTCCAAACCGATCCCCGTTCGGCGGGTGCGGCGGCGTACGGTCCCGTGACACCGGAGCCGCCGGCTCCCGACCTACCAGGAGGATCCGATGGAGCACCAGCACGCGGAGCACGACGAGGCCGAAGCCACCGTCGCCGAGGAGACCCCTGACGAGGCGAAGGACGAGGAGCGCGTCGCAGACCTGCCGTTCGAGGACGGCGAGCAAGACTGAGCGAGCCCGCTCCTGGTTCTTGGCTGGCCACAGATGGCGCTGGCCGAGAGCGCCATTCAGGGCGGATTTTCTCTCTATTCAGTTAGCTCGCGCCCGCATCAGGCGGGCGTCTCCTGGCTCGAACGCTCCTCCAAGCCAACAGCGCCCAGACGCATGCGAGCAGGAGTCCGGCAAGAAAAATCAGGTCGTAAGGCGACGGGGGCCACGCACCGAACGCAGCCATCCCGAAGACGATCGCGATGAAAATCCACGAAACAGCGTCTAGGACGATCCACCAGCCACGGGGCTCAACCACGTACTGATGGTAGCCCCGCACCGTTTACGGCAGCGGGCGCCGGTCGTCGTCTCTTTGCCGCTCGCACTCTCCGTCGAATGCGGGCCGTCTGCCAGCACGAGCCCTCCGGGCGAAAACCTGACTACGCAGCCGCTCTTCCCGCATCCGGCGTACAGTCTTCCTCGTGAACCCGACCTTCCAGCTGGGCCGGATCGCGGGCATCCGGATCAGTGTCAACTGGAGTTGGCTCATTGTCTTCGCGCTCATCGTCTGGTCGCTCGCGGCGGCGGTGTTCCCGTCGCAGAACCCCGGCTTCTCCGACGGTGAGTACGTCGCACTGGCCGTTGCGGCCGCGCTCCTCTTCTTCGCTTCGCTCCTGCTGCACGAGCTCGGTCACGCGTTGCAGGCGAGGCGAGAGGGGGTCGAGATCGAGGGGATCAATCTCTGGCTCTTCGGTGGCGTCGCCCAGTTCAAGGGCGGCTTTCCGAGCGCCGGCGCCGAGTTCCGGATCGCGATCGCCGGACCGCTCGTCTCGCTCGCGCTTGGGGTTCTGTTCGTCGCCGCCGGCTTCGCGGGGCTTCCGAACGCGATCGACGGCGTCGTTACCTGGCTCGGCTATACGAACCTCATCCTGCTCGCGTTCAACCTGCTTCCCGCGCTGCCGCTGGACGGTGGCCGCGTGCTCCGCTCAGCGCTCTGGCAACTCAGGGGCGATCTGCAGTGGGCGACGTGGGTGGCTTCCGGAGTCGGGCGCGGGTTCGGCTTCCTCTTCATCGGTCTGGGGCTCTTCATGCTCATCGTCGAGGGAGCGTTCAGCGGGGCCTGGCTCGCGTTTATCGGCTGGTTCCTGCTCCAGGCGGCGACCGCCGAAGCTCGCTACGTCGCGACCAAGCAGGCACTCGACGGTCTCCGTGTGCGCGACCTGATGATCCGTCAGCCCGTGACCGTCGAGGCTGACGTCAGTCTCGGCCAGTTCATGGACGACGTCGCCTGGTCGCAGCGATACACGACGTATCCGGTGCTCGAGCAAGGGCGCCCGATCGGGCTCCTCGCCTTCCGCTCCGTCGCGAGCGTGCCGCGCGACGAGTGGAACACGCGCCGTGTGCGCGACGCGATGATTCCCCGCGAGGAGGTCCCGGTGCTCGACGAGGACGAGCCGGCGATCGACGCGCTCGCCGAGCTCTCCACAAGCGAGGTGAACCGCGGCTTCGTCCTCGACAACGGTCGCCTCGCCGGATTCCTCTCGATCACCGATCTGGCCCGGGCGCTCGAGGTGGGGCGGCCTTCCCGGCCGATTGGGGCGAAGACGCCCGGGCGCGCGCGATAGGCGGTGCGGACATTGGATCCCGGTCGCTGTGGTGGCCCTCGAGATGCGCTTCGGGCGGGCGTTGGAGACCGCCGGTGCGGCCGCCCCGAACTAACTCTCCTGCTTCCTGGGCGTCCCTCGGCTCAGCAATAGCCCAACTGAGGGACCAGCTCGGTTTTTAGCCAGAAGGCGCGCCAATCAAGCCGGATCGGCGTACACTCCCGCCGGTGCGAACCGTCTTCAAGCCGCTCGGGTTCCTCCTTGCAGGGCTGGCGATCGGCTACGTCCTCGCCCGCTCCCTGAACCGCCTCACCTGGCGCAACGGGCGGAACGAGATCGCAGTCGAGTTCCCGCCAGGCTCTGAGGCTGAGAGAGAATGGCGGCTGCGCGTCTCCGGCGTCGGGGGCACGTCACGAACGGCCCCCTAGGCAGTCAGGCTGCCGCGCAAACCCTGACCTTGCCGGGGCGTGGGCAGGGTAGTCCTAAGGGACCTCTGCGGCCAGCGTTCCGGCCGCGACCCCATTGATGCCTCCTTGTCGCGATTGACACTGGCACCGTTGCGGATCAGGTCAAGGATCTACCGGATCAGCGCCACCGGTCAGCGGTAGGCTGATTCTCGCCGGGGCGTGGGCAGGGTAGTCCTAGGGGTCACCTTGCGGCCCGCGTCCGGGCCCGAACGGTGGCCGCTGTTCTCGACGCGCTCGAACCCACCGGCGGACTGCGCTAGGGCACCGCAACCTGCTTTGCGTGAGTGCGAGAAGAGTCGCCGGTCCCATAGCAGCCACCACTGCTGCGGCCGCGACCACTGTCACCGCGGCATAGATCAGGAAGGGCCGAGTGATCTGATCTTCGAAGGGATCAACAAGGAAGACCGTCAAGAACAAGTTCGATGCCGCGTGAAACAGAACCACGATCAATAGGCTCCCACCGGTGCCGTTGTAGATCGACGTGTAGATGACCGAGGCGGCGACGGTGATAAGGACCCATGCGGCGAAGAGGCTGAGCGGCCGGGAGTCGGCTCCGGTCAGGTACAGGGGCAGGTGCCATACACCCACACGACACCAAGGACGATGCTGGCGCCCAGTGGCAGTACGCGCGCCGTCACCGGCTCCTGAGCGAAGCCCTTGATTCAGCGGGCGCGACAGCCATCAGCAGGCGCTTTCGGCTCGCCTAGCCTGGCTCACGACTGGCGCCCTGCTTGGCGCAGCGCTACCCGTCTTCGGCGTGGTCGTGATAGCCGCGTTCAACGTCTTGTACTGGCTTCCGATCCGGGGTGAGAGTCCACGCCCGCGACCCTCGTAAGGCCTGGCATGGGCCAGCGTGCGGAAATGTCGCCCGAGGGCTAGGGCGATAGTCGTGGCGCTCTACGGAGACTTGTTGCTGAGCCCCACCCGGCAGGGGTAGTCTCACGCCCAAGTCCCCGAACCGGAGCGGAGGTCATCCGGAACCGCACCCACCAACCACGGAGGTCGTGATGAGCACCACCCCCCAGACCGCCACCGACATCCGTCCCTTCCATGTCGACACTCCCGAAGAGAAGCTCGCCGAGCTGCGCCGCCGGATCGCCGCGACGCGCCTGCCCTCCGGGGAGCTGGTCGCAGATCGGTCGCAGGGCGTGCAGTTGGCGACGATTCAGGAGCTCGCGCGCTACTGGGAGACCGACTACGACTGGCACAAGGCCGAGGTGAAGCTCAACGCCTTGCCCCAGTTCACGACCGAGATCGACGGCGTGGACATCCACTTCATCCACGTCAAGTCGTCGCACGAGAACGCGCTACCGCTGATCATGACCCACGGCTGGCCCGGCTCCGTCATGGAGATGATCGACTCCGTCGGCCCGCTGACGGACCCGACCGCGCACGGCGGCAGCGCCGAGGATGCCTTCCACCTCGTGCTGCCCTCCCTGCCCGGGTACGGCTTCTCGGGCGAGCCGGTCGAGGTCGGCTGGGACCTGGGCCGGACCGCACGGGCCTGGGCCGAGCTCATGCGCCGCCTCGGCTACACCCGCTACGTGGCCCAGGGTGGCGACGTGGGCGCCGGCGTCACCGACACGATGGGCCGCCAGGCACCCGAGGGGTTGATCGGCATCCACACGAATCTGCTCGTGCCGGCGCTGAGCGGCACCATGCCGACGGACACCGACGAGGAACGCGCCGCGGCCGCGCAGATCGCCACCTTCGGGCAGTCCGGAAACGGCTACTACATCGAGATGGCCACCCGCCCGCAGACGATCGGCTACGCCCTGCTCGACTCCCCCGTCGCCCTGGCCGCCTGGATGATCGACCACGACACGGACAGCTACTACAAGATCTCCCATGCCTTCATCGACGGGGAGCCTGCGGGCAATCTCACCCGCGACAACATCGTCGACAACATCACGCTGTACTGGCTGACGGGCACCGGCGCCTCCGCGGCCCGGTCGTACTGGGAGGCCTACGGGCCGGACGCGCCGGCCGCGGGCCGCCAGCCGCTGCCGCCGCCGCCGATCCCGGTCGGCTTCACGACGTTCCCCGGCGAGATCTGGCGAACCCCGCGCAGCTGGGTCGAGAAGTCGTACCCCAACGTCATCTACTTCAACGAAGTCGACCGGGGCGGCCACTTCGCCGCGTGGGAAGAGCCGGAGCTCTTCTCAACCGAGGTGCGGGCGGCTTTCAGGTCATTGCGTTGATCGGCGCGTGCGAGCGGCACGCCCGAAAAGGTGCGCGCCGCTCGCGGCCTGTTTGCGGAGCGTCTTACGCTCTCTCGCCAACCGCTGTTTGCGGGCCGTCTACACCGCAACCGCTCGACTGGGCCAGTGTTCGGGAATGTCCTCCCGAGACCTGGGTGCGTGTCAGAGCGGCGACACTGCTTTGCTTATCCAGTCCGACAGGCGTAGTCTCGCGTCGAGTCCCCGCCCAAGGATGTCCTCATGCCCACGACGAGTCTGCTCCCTGACGTCGGGATCGAGCTTCGGGAGGGCAACGCCCAGGTCGGCGATGTGAGTTTGCATTACGTCGAGGCCGGCGATGGTGATGCCCCGCTGATCGTTCTGCTGCACGGCTTCCCGGAGTTCTGGTTCGGCTGGCGGCTCCAGATCGCCCCGCTCGCCGCGGCGGGTTTTCGGGTCGTCGCGCCCGACACGCGTGGCTACCCGGCTCAGCGGTTGGCGGGCGGAAGGGACGTAACCTCGGGGATGGCTAGGCCGACGGTTTCGCTGCTGAGTCTCGTCGAAGAACGGCGGTTCTCGGCGAGGAACAAGCGGCACCGGAGAAAGCTGCTCGAGGACGACTCGTTGTTGGAGTTTGTGGCCGAGAACCCGGACGCGCCGATCCTGTGGCGGCAGCTGGCCGAGATCCAGGAGCGGTATCGGAGTGTGCATGGCGTGCTGGACAGGTCGGCGGCGTCCGGGGCGGCGAGCTCGTTCGAGGCGCACGTGCGCCGGGTGGACTTGGACGGCGAGCCGCTTACGCTGATCGTGATCTGACCCGACGCCGGCCTTAGGCGGATCGCAGGTAGGCGCGACCGTCTGCGGAGAGCCTGCCGCACGCATTGCCGCCCATCTCTTTGTGCGAGGCGGGGTCGAGATGTCCCTGAGCCTCTAGCGCCTCGAAGGCTTCCCAGTACCACTGATCAGGAATGCGCTCGGCCTGATCGCGCATGAGCTCTTCGAAGCTGTGGATCTCCGAACTGTTCAGCACATCGGCGTCACCCAGGCGGATGCGGAGAAGATTCACCAGGTCGTCGAATCCGGGTGGGCCGTCGTCGGTAACGGACATGGTTCCTCGCTCGTTTAGGGGCAGTTTAGGGGCAGAGGATTAGCCGGGTCGCGGGGCAGCAAGGCCTCCCGGAGGGGGCTGGCCTGCGTCGCGACCCGGCGAGAGTCAGCCTACTCCGGAGCGGTATCGGCGGCTGGCGGCGTCCACCACGGTGACGTTGTGGGAGGCACGGTAGTTCGAGGCGGGTGTTCGCCGGCTGGACGAGGACGGCGAGCCGCTGACGCTGATCGTTCTCAGCAGTTAGGGCTCTTGTTCAGTTGATGCCTCGTCGAGTCGCTCGTCCCGTCCGGCTAACTCCCGCTTCCTGGCCAACCTCCGGTTCACTAGTAGCCCGACAATTACGCCGAGTGTGACCCACGCGGCGATTGTTCCGAATCTCCGCAGAAAAGTCCCTACTTCCTCGATGTAGACGCCAGGAGACAGGTACTCCGGCATGGGCGACAGTATGGCACCCGTGTGCCCTCCCGCACGGCGCTTGCTAATGCCGCTGTGGAACACCTTGTCCGCTCGGGCCATCTAGGCACGCGACTCACGCCCGCGTGGCCTGACTCTCGCCGGGGCGTGGGCAGGGTAGTCCTAGGGTGTGCCTTGCGGCCCGCGCCCTGACGCGACTTTTTCTCAAAGGTACTCGTCCCCGCCGGGGATCTGAGCAAGGGGGTAGGGAGGGTCTCCCCTCCGCCAGGCGAGAGGATCCGGCTTCGCTGGCGAAGCTCTACGTCCAGATCCAGAAGAAGGCGATCAGGACTACGAGGACGACGGCGATCGCCATCGTCCAGCCGCGATGAGCGCGAAACCAGTTCATCGAGTGCCTCCTTATAAAAAATCCCGCCCCGGAGTACTGGTCTATCGGAGGAGTCGTATCCGCCGAGTTACCTGACGTCGGGCGCTCGGGGGCAGTTTCCCCTCCGCTCACGAGCGGCGAGGGACGCGGTTACTCGTTCTGCTGACCGACTTCGGGAAGCTCCAGGATGAGCGCGTCTCGGAGTCGTGCGACGGTGCCGAGTTCAGCGTCCTCCTCATCGGTCCAGTCGTGGATCGCGTTCCATACGTCGATCATCTGCTCACGGGTGAGGAGCGCTCCTGACGGATCGCGGTACTGGATCATTGCCGCCGCTCCCTCCGATCCGGCGGCGTGGAGCCGACCGATCAGCACTTGCGCGTCGTCCCAGTCAAGCCCGACGGTCGCTTTCGGGAGTCGGATCCGAACGCTTCCCGCTTCCACGTCGCGGGGATCCTACTTGGACGCTTCGCCGCCGTCCCCTCCAGGGTCCGCGGGCTCACGCACGATTTGGCGCTCAATGGTGATATGACCGGAGGGCTCGCGCCTGTCCTCCGGCGTGATCGTCCCGGTCAGCGCGAGAGCAGCGATCCGAAGAGAAGCCCGGCGATCGCGACGAGGACGACGACCGCCGCTATCCAGCGCAGGCTCTCCCTCTCGGTGAGCAGGGCAACGAACCCGACGACCTCAGCTGCGGCCACGAAGCTCACGGAGAGAGTCGCGATCACGCGATCTCGCAGCTCAAGCCGTCGCAGTCCCGTTCGGAAAGTTCTCTGGCGTAGGCTTCCAACTCCAGAACGTCGTCGATCGAGAAAGCCATGACCCTGGGCTAGCTTTGCTTATCCAGTCGGACAGGCGTAGTCTCGAGCCTAGTCCCCACCCAAGGAGGTCCTCATGACCACCAGCATGCTCCCTGACGTCGGGATCGAGCTTCGGGAGGGTAACGCCGAGGTCGGCGATGTGAGCTTGCATTACGTCGAGGCCGGCAGTGGCGATGGGCCGCTGATCGTTTTGCTGCACGGCTTCCCGGAGTTCTGGTTCGGCTGGCGGCTCCAGATCGCCCCGCTCGCGGCGGCGGGTTTTCGGGTCGTCGCGCCCGACACGCGTGGCTACAACTTGTCATCGAAGCCAGAGGACTTCGAGGCCTACGGCGTCGACCTGCTCGCCGCCGACATCCGCGCTCTCATCGGAGAACTCGGTGCCGAGTCCGCGCTGTTGGTCGGTCACGACTGGGGCGGAACCATCGCCTGGACCACCGCGATGAACCACCCCGAGGTGGTCGACCGACTCGCCATCCTCAACGCCGCTCATCCGCGGCGGCTCTCGCAGGGACTGCACCACCCGAACCAGCTCCGGAAGTCCTGGTACTTCTTCTTCTTTGCGCTACCGGGACTGCCCGAGGAGGTGGTGCACCCCAGAGACTGGCACTTCTATCGGCACTTCCTGGAAGACGCGAACCCGCCTTACACCGACGAGGAAATCGAACGCTACGTCGAGGCGTGGTCGCAGCCAGGGGCAGCGGCCGCGATGATCAACTACTACCGCGCCTCGGTAAGACAGTCCCAGAAGGAAGCCGCGGCAAAGCTTCGCCCGATCTCGGCGCCGACACTGGTGATCTGGGGGGAGCGCGATTCCTACCTCGGCTCCGACCTCGCCGAGCCCGAAAGCGACGATGTGCCCAACCTCGACCGCGTGGAGCGGCTGCCCGACGCGTCGCACTGGGTGCATCACGACGAGGCCGAACGCGTCAACCAACTGCTTATCGACTTCTTCGCCCCCACGGCATAGGCGCTAGAGGCGGCTCTCTTCGGAGGAGGTTCCATGCCAGCACAGACCACACCAGCACAGACCAATCTTTTCCTCCTCGATGATCTGGAGGACGTCAGCAGGACGCGGGAGCTCGCGGAAAGCGATCTAGAAGCGCTTCAAGCCGTCGCCGAGTGGATCAAGACTTTCGTGGTCAAGCCTCACAAGGATCTCGGCCGTGCTGGGACTGTCTGTCCCTTCGTGCCTGGGTCATTGGAACGTAAGACACTTTGGCTCGCTCCGGAGCAGATCGCCGACCGGGACGTGCCGGAAGTCGTCGAGCTTATGAGCGGCTACGAGAGGCTGCTCTTGGACAATCGACCGACTGACGGCGACGACGTTATCTACAACGTCATCGTCGTTGTTTTCAGCGACTTGCCGGCTGATCGTGCCCAGGCCGTCTTCGACGACGTCCTAAATCATCTTGCAGTTCCGTCGTATGTGGAAGACGGAATCCTGTTCGGGCCGTACTACGAAGGCAATCAGGGGACTGCGATCTACAACTCGAGCTTCCGACCATTCCAGTCGCCCGTGCCGTTTCTGTTCGTGAGGCATGGAGTCACCAGCGACTGGAAGTTCTTCCTGGACGACGAGGAGTGGCTCAACTTGTGGGCGCGTCGCTTCGGAGAGTCCGGAGCCCAGGCCCTTGCTGAGGAGCTACGCCGCTTGCCGTGGCGCGCAGGCGCCCAAGGGAGCTGAGACGACATGGTCGAGTTCCGTGGCTGGTGGATCGTCCTAGACACTGTTTGTTGGATTTTCATCCTGATCGTCATCGGGATGGGCGTGTTCGGTGCGTGGCCCCCGTCGCCTTGGGGCGTGATCTTTATTGCCGGACTCGTGCTCGCGGGTCTCTTCGAACTCTGGGTTTGGAGGAGCGTTCTAGCCAGGAGACGCCCGCCTGATGCGGGCGCGAGCTAACTGAAGCCGCTGAAGGCGGCGGGAATCGAACCCGCGCAAGATTTCAACCGGCGCCTCTGCGTCACAGGTGACATGCTCGCATGCGCGAGCGTACTGTCGCTTGAGCCGCGGTCAGGGGTAATCCCCGACTCTGTAGTCACCGGAACGATCTCGGGCAAACCTGGTGTTTGGATAAGCGCGCACTTCTCAACTGCCTGCCCACCGAACCAGCACCTCGCTCGCCCGCTCGAGCCCGCGCCGATGGACGAGCTCGGCGCCTAGAGGGCATCGCCCTCGATCACGAGCCCGTCCGCCGACGGCTTCCGCTCGACCCTCTCGAACCTCGGCCCCGGCCCGCCCGTCCTCTCCGCGATCCAGAGCGCAAACGCGGCCGGGTAGTCCTCCTCGGAGATTCCTTTCTCCTCGACGTAGCGGTCGAACTCAGCCAGTTTGAAAGCGGAGTCGTCGTCGCCCACTCAAGGATTGTTGCTGTCCTTCGTCGTGGGCCGTGCGCCAGTTGGGAGGAGCGGGGGCGGTCGCCGACGGTAACTAGGCCGCTGGCTGCGGCAAACTAGGTGGCCCTCTCCTCGGTCGGCGCCCGCCGCCCACTTTCTTCCAGGCGAACCGAAATCATCCTTCGCCGGCCACCGGGAGTCGTTGCTCCTTACGCCGAGTCCTCCCGCGCTGTGGCCGGCGAAGTAGCAAGCACACCGTCGAGCCACTTGTCGATATGGCCCGCGATCTCTTCCCAGCCTTCGGCGACCATCATCAGGTGCGGACGGTCGAACTCGACGTAGTCCGTCTGTGCTTCGTACGCCTCGTGCTTTTCGTATTTCTCGAACTGCTTCTTGGCGAGGGAGGCGGGGACGGTGTGGTCTTTCTCCGCGCCGACGATCAGCAAGGGCGCGCGTTTCTGCATCTTGAAGTGCACCTCTGTCGGCGGGTTGAGGTGGAAGTTGGCAAAGCCGGCCTCGTAGAAGATCTGCCCCGTCTCAGGAACCGCGTACTTCTCGTAGGCGGCCGCGGCCTCCTCGGGCGAGAACGTGTTCACGAACCCGTACGTGAACTCCTCGAGCGTCAGCGGGACGACTCCGTGCCATTTCGAGGGGTGCGCAAGCGCGGGGGCGGCTACCTTGATCGTCGAGAATGGCAAGACGAGGATGCCCTTGGGCGGCGCCGGGCTCATCGCAACCCCCGCACGTCCGAGCCCGCGATCGAGCAGCAGCTCGACGATCAGACCGCCGTAGGAATGGCCGATCAGCACGGGCGGCTCGACGAGAGCGCGGATGTGCGCTTCGTAGTGGTCGACGATCTCCGAGATACCGAGGCCTTTGAGCTCCTCCGCGCTCTCCCTGAGTTCCTCAACGTCCCCTTCCTTGCGCGGCCACTCAGGAGCGGACACTGCATAACCTCGGGACTCGAAGTACTCCGCGAACGTGTCCCAGCTGCGGGCCGAGAGCCAGGCCCCGTGAATGAACATCAGCGGCGGCCGATCGGTGGCGGCTTCCACGACAACACCTCCAGCTCGTTGGCCAGAGCACCCTACGCCCATTGCCGCTGAGGAGGAAGGCAATACACCACCTCGTTACGTTGTGCTCGCCCAGGAAACCAACGCCTCACTCGCCCGCTCGAGCCCGCGCCGACGGACAAGCTCAGCCGACGCAGCCGCCGCCGGCTTCGGTCGCCGACCCGCGAGGCCGGCTAGGCAGGCGAGCACGGCGTGAGCCTCCTCGAACCCGACATCGGGGACCTCAGCGCAGTAGCGGGCGTGCCAGCGAAACGCTGCCCGCCGGAACCGCCCAGGACCGTCGACTAGGAGCAAGGCGAGCTCGAGCGCGTCCGGCAAGCTGACGAAGTCGAGTTCGGTCGCCGTTGCGAACGCGACCGTCGCGTCCCGCGAGTCGAGCGCAAGGCGGAAGCGGGCGTAAGAGCCCGGCGAGGTCACGAACGCATGTTCGCACGCGAGCGCGGGCGGTGCATTGGAGGCCGACAGCTGGGTCGAACATGGGCGATGCTCCCCTCGGTGCGGACCATCCTCAACATCATCTGGCTCGTGCTGGCCGGGATCTGGCTTGCGATCGCGTACGTGCTGGCCGGCCTCCTCCTCTGCATCACGATCATCGGCATCCCCTTCGGGGTGCAGTCGTTCAAGCTCGCCGGCTATGCCCTCTGGCCGTTCGGTCGAGTGCTCGTCCCGAGTCCCACGCGGCTTAAGGGGTTGAGCGTGGTCGGCAATATCCTCTGGTTCATCCTTGCGGGATGGTGGCTCGCGCTCGCCCATCTGCTCACGGGCATCCTTCTCTGCCTGACGATCATTGGCATTCCCCTTGGCGTAGCAGACTTCAAGATGGCAGGCGCCGCGCTAGTTCCCTTTGGCAAGGAGATCGTGCGAACCACCGACCTGGCTCAACCCCCGTCGGGTGCGATCAGGGTTTCTGACGGGCAGTAGCCGGGGACACTCACCCTTATCTCCTCAAAGTGCAGCAGCGGATAACCACGCGGCCCGTCTCAAACGGCCATCTTGTCGCTGGAGCGACCACGATCTAGGCTCAAGTCGGGCCGGGCCGGGCTGCAGCCGATCGGGTTTCAGCTAACCGCCCCCCCGGCCTAGCGAGATCGGGCGCAACGACTCTCGAGCTTGCTAACGGAACCCGGCGAACCGCTTACGCTGATCGTTCTGTCTTGCGGAGTCGACAACCCAAGGTCAGGCTCGGCATCCGTTTTCTGTGCTCACTCGAAGTGCGCCACCGGGCTGACCTTCTCCGCAGTGAACTCAAGGATTCCGTCGGAGACGACCGGGAGTTCGTTGACAAGGGCGAGAGCCTCGTCTTCCGTGTCGCAGTCCATGAATGCAACGAGTCCCACCGACTCGCCCACCTTGAACATCGGCTCGAGCAAGATGCGCCTCTGGACGAGGGCCCAGGCGTCGGGACTGACTTTACGGTCATGAACCCAATCGATGTACTCATCTCGGCTGATACCAGGGGCAAGCGTCCCGTTGACAAGGATTCGCTTTTGGTTGGGCATCGATCGCTCCTTGGCTGGGGGTGGTCACGGTCGGGCCGGCCGACCGTAGCGCGGCCGGAGGATGGGACAGGCGGCCACAGCTTCGCTGCCAGCTCTTCACAAGAGAGTCACGTGGGCCTTACTTGTCGTTCTGCTCGACCTTCCCGAACCTCGGAGCCGGCCCGCCAGTCCGCTCGGCGATCCATTGGGCGAAACGCAGCCGGGATGTCCTCCCGCGGAGATCCCGTTCTCCTCGATGTAGCGGTCGAAGTCTTCGAGGTCGAATGCGTCGGCCACTTCCATATCTTGGCGGACCCGTCGGGGAGCGCCACAACCCTCACACCAGACTGCCACCGCATCGAACCACCCCGACCGCAGCGCCCGCGTTACCGTCGCCCGATCACCCCTTCGTGAAATGTGCGGGTGTCGGTTTCCCGGGAACTTCCCTGACGAAGCTCGATGCTGGCCAACGTGACGCAGTTGGTCATTTGGCGCGGACAAGACACCGCTTCGTCCTCTTTGTTGCTGACGCGATGTCCCGGACGGACGGCGCAAACTACAAGACCGTGCTCGGCGAGCGTCGCTCGGTCAGTCGCCTTCTGAATTGCCGCGTTGCCCGCCGTACGCATGGTGGCTGGGTGGTGAAGAAATAGAACTCAGACGGTAACGATCTTGAATACCCGTTGGGGGCGGTCCGCACGGGCATAGTCTCTTCCCGTGACCGACCCCAGCCGGCTCGCCCAGCTTCCATGCTTCGCGGATCTTTCCGACGAGGAGCGGGCGAAGGTTTCCGGCTCCGTCGAAGAGATCGATGTGCCGCCGGGCGAGGAAGTCGCCGTGCAAGGTGACTTCGCCTACGCGTTCTTCGTGGTCGAAGACGGTACTGCGGAGGTCGTGACGACGGGATTCCGGTCGCCGAGCTCGGTCGCGGCGACTTCTTCGGGGAGCTCGGGCTCTTGGTGACGGGCCGGCGCACTGCGTCGGTCGTCTCAACGTCGCCGATGAAGCTGCTCGTCCTGTTCGACCAGGACTTCCGTCAACTCGAGCACGAGCTGCCTACCTTCGCACACCGCCTGCGCGAGGCATGCCGCGAGCGCTTTGGGCCGAATCAGCGGCCTCGCCATTTCGAGGACCCGCAACCATCAGAGTGAAGGAGCTACCGCTGGTCGGAGACCATGATCGCGTCACGTCACGCGCTCCTCCAGGCACGCACCCTGCGCTTCGTGCTCCAGAACCGCTGTGACGACGAGCGGCCATGACCAGCCGCTCGCAATGACCGCAGATCAACGGCTGTCGACCAACCAACCGGTCTCGCGTCTTCTCGGCAGTCGCCGACCTTGCCCGGCCGAGGCGAGCTAGTCGAGGAGGCCGCATAAGGCCTGGCATCCACTGGTGCCGCGGCGTCCAGGAAGCTCGGCTCAGCCTTCACTCTTTGCAACGTTGCGAGTCAGCTCGGCTGGGCGGAGGCGTTCACCAGCCAGCTTGTTCCGAACCGGTCGACGCACATTCCGAAGGTGTCGCCCCAGGGCGCCTTCTCGAACGGCATCGTGACGGTGCCGCTCTCGCTCAGCCGCTCCCAGTAGCCGCGCAACCTGGGCTCGTCGTCGCCACTCAACGACACAGACACGCCAGCCTGCGGCCGGTACTCCATGCCCTTGGGTGTGTCCGCGCCCATGAGCACCAGGCCGTCGGGAGTCTCGAGCTGGGAGTGCATAACCTTGTCCAGCTCGGCCGGATCCTCGCTGGCGTGGAAGTCGCCGAACGTCGAGATCGTCAGCTCCCCGCCGAGGACCGACCTGTAGAACGTCATCGCCTCACGCGCATTGTCGCGAAAGCTGAGGTAGGGATTCAACCGCACGTTCATCTCACGTCCTCTCGTCGCGTCGCAAGGCACCATTCTAGGAGCCCCGGCTCAGTCACTTGGGCGCGAGGGACGTAACCTCGGGGATGGTAGGCGACGGTTTCGCTGCTGAGTCTCGTCGAAGAACGGCGATTCTCCGCGCGGAACAAGCAGTACAGGAGAAAGCTGCTCGAAGACGATTCGCTCCTCGCCTTTGTTGCCGAGAACCCGGACGCGCCGATCCTGCGGAGGCAGCTGGCCGAGATCCAGGAGCGGTACCGGCGTGTGCATGGCGTCTGGGATCGCTCGTCGACGGCTGCGGCGGCGAGTTCGTTCGAGGCGCACGTGCGACACCTGGACTTGGCCGGCGAGCCGCTCGAGCTGATCGTTCTCTGACCGACGCCGGCCTAGGCGGATCGCAGGTACAAGCGACCGTCTGCGGAGAGCCGGCCACACGCATTGCCGCCCATCTCTTTGTGCGCGGCGGGGTCGAGATGTCCCTGAGCCTCTAGCTCCTCGAACGCTTCCCAGTACCACTGATCAGGAATGCGTTCGGCCTGATCGCGCATGAGCTCTTCGAAGCTGTGGATCTCCGTGCTGTTCAGCGCGTCCGCGAGGCCGAGGCGAACGCGGAGAAGATCGAGCAGCTCGCCGAATTCGGGTGGGTCGTCGGTAGCGGACATGCTTCCTCTCGTCTAGGGGCAGTTTAGGGGCAGAGGATTAGCCGGGTCGCGGGGGCAGCAAGGCCTCCCGGACGGGGTTAGCCTGCGTCGCGACCCGGCGAGAGTCAGCCTACTGCGGAGCGGTATCGGCGGCTGGCCGCGTCCACCACGGTGACGTTGTGGGAGGGCACGGCAGGTCGAGGCGGGTGTTTCGCCGGCTGGACGAGGACGGCGAGCCGCTTCCGCCTGATCGTCTCAGCAGTTAGGGCTCTTTTTCAGTTGATGCCTCGTCGAGTCGATCGTCCCGACCGGCTAACTCCCGCTTCCTGGCCAACCTCCGGTTCACTAGTAGCCCAACAGCTACGCCGAGCGTGACCCACGCGAGGAGCGTTCCGAATCTCCGCAGCTTCCGATACGAGACTTCCTCGATGTAGACGCCAGGAGCAGGTACTCCGGCATGGGCGACAGTATGGCACCCGTGTGCCCTTGCCCACGGCGCCTACTCTCCGACCACTTGGTTACCTAACCGCTACCGAATCGGAACCCGGCGACCGCCGCGCCTGCGTTACGGTCGAAGTGTCACACCCCCGCCCAGGTTGGAAAGTGACCGTGGCGGGTGTCGATTCTCACGCGAACCCGGTAGGGATGCGGCCAGCCCTCCTCGCCAGACCGACACCCGCCCGTTTCTGGACTAGATCGCCGCACACCGGATCAGATGTAAGTGCGGGCGGCGCGGAGCCGGGCCAGCTCTGCGGCCAAGCTGGGCCCAGCTCCGCTAATTTCATATTGACGCTCGAACCTGACGGATCATGCAGGTAGCCATGCCGCGAGAAACCCGGAATTAGGCGGCATTCGCGAGACCACACCGAGACCACACGGGGAGAGCATTCAGCGGCAGCTACAGCAGGAGCGGCATGCTGATTTGCAGGGGTTTCGCTTGAACGCTACTTCCCCGGTCTATGGTTCGATCATAGTGAACGCCCTGCCGCCGTACTCCGCGGCCCGAACCGACGTCCTGCGGCTTCCAGATGGCGAGACGGAGCGAGACGAGCTGGCCGTCGAAGAGCCGCTCGAGATCCGCGTCAACGGGGTGCCGATTGCCGTGACCATGCGACCCCGGGCACGACGAGGAGCTGGCGCTCGGCTTCCTCCTCTCTGAGGGGGTCAGGCCCCGGGACGCGTCTCTTCCGGGCGATCTTGCGGCGAACACCGTCGACGTGACCGTGGACGGCTTCGACCCCGAGCCGCTACGGCGGAACTTCTACACCACGTCCTCCTGCGGGGTCTGCGGCAAGGGCGCGCTCGAGGCGGTCGCCGTCGAGGCGCCGCCGCGTGAGAGCGAGCTGCGCGTCGAGTCGAGCGTCATCTCCGAGCTCCCGGACCGCCTGCGCGCCGCGCAGCCCGCCTTCGCCGCCACCGGCGGCCTGCACGCAACCGGCCTCTTCGACGCCGACGGGACGCTGATCGTCGTCCGCGAGGACGTCGGCCGCCACAACGCCTTCGACAAGGTCGTCGGCCGGGCGCTTCCTGGACGGCCTGCTCCCGCTCGCCGACAAGCTCGTCTGCGTCAGCGGGCGCCTCTCCTTCGAGCTGGTGCAGAAGGCCGCGGTCGCCGGCACGCCGATCCTCGTCGCCGTGGGCGCGCCCTCGACGCTCGCGGTCGAGCTCGCGCGCGACCGCGGGATCACTCTCTGCGGCTTCGTCCGCGACGGCCGCATGAACGTCTACTCGGAGCCGGGGAGGATCACGTGACCTTCGAGGTCCCGGCGGAGGCCTACGACCGTTTTGTCGGCCGCTATAGCTACGGGCTCTGCGAGGCGCTCGCCGATGCGGCCGGCGCTCACGGCGGAGTCGACCGTTCTCGACCTCGGCGCCGGCACGGGTGCGGGTACCCGCCGGCTCGTCGATCTCGTCGGGGCGGAGCGTGTCGCCGCCGTGGATCCTACGGAGCCGTTCGTGGAAGCGCTGAGAGCCCGTTTCCCCGGCGCCGACGTGCGACTCGGCCGCGGGGGAGGCGCTCCCTTTCGAGGACGATGCGTTCGACGCGGCGCTCGCCCAGCTCGTCGTCAACTTCATGGCCGACCCGGAGGCCGGCGTCGCCGAGATGCGCCGCGTCACCCGGCCGGGCGGCGTCGTGGCCGCCTGCGTCTGGGACTATCCGGGCGAGATGACGCTCCTGCGGACGTTCTGGGAGGCGGCGGCCGCGCTCGACCGCGGACGGCGCGAGGCCGTCGACGAGCGCACGCAGAATGCGGTTCGGCGGCGACGGAGAGCTGGGAGAGCTCTGGCGGCGGGCCGGTCTCGCCGGGGTCGAGGACGGCGAGATCGTGGTCGCCGCCGAGTACGAGGGCTTCGACGACCTCTGGGAGCCGTTCACGCTGGGCGTCGGCCCGGCGGGCGCTACGCCGCCTCGCTCGACCCCGGAGCAGCAGGAGGCGCTGAAGGCCGAGTACCGCCGGCGGCTGTCCGTCCCCGACGGGCCCTTCCGGCTGAGCGCGCGCGCATGGTTCGCGGTCGGCAGGGCGTAGCGGGCGCGCTCCTCGTCGGCGGCGCGAGCACGCGCTTCGGCTCGCCCGAAGGCACTCGCGCGCTACGAGGGGGAGACGCTGGCGGAGCGCGCGCACCGCGCCCTCACGCGAGGCCTTCGGGGAGGTCGTCGTCGTCGGCAAGGCGGCCGACGGCCTCGAGCTGCCGTTTCCCGTGCTCGACGACGGCAGCGAGGACGCGCGCGGCCATCCTCGGCGTCGCCGCGGCGCTCCGGCTCGCGGACGCCGAGGTCGTCGTCGTGCTCCCGACCGACATGCCGCTCGTGGACGCCGGAGCTTCTGTGGGCGCTGGCGCGGCGGCGGAAGGGGCGGAGGCCGCCGTTCCCCACACGCGGGCCGCTCCCGGGCGCTTACTGCCGCTCGGCGCTTCCCGTGCTCGAGCGTCGAATCGCCGAGGGCGATCTCGCCCTCTACCGCGCCTGCATCGAGCTCGAGCCGCGCACCCTCCAGTGGGACGAGGCGGCGCTCGCGAACGTCAACGACCCGGCCGACCTCCCGCCGGCGACTGAGGGGGCCGGCGGGTTCGACCCTAGGGTTCCAATCCAGGGAGGCCTCCGCCGGCCTGGCCGCAGTCTACAAGCGCGTTTGCGCGCTCTTCGCCGCGCGACGTCCAACCAGTTTGTGACAGTTGACACCCCCTCGGGGGTGTCGTAACCTCGGCCCTGGTTCCAATCCAAGGTATGGCGGGAGGCAGCCGGTGCCGGCGGAAACGAAGGCGTACGTTCCGGGGGCATCGTCCTTTTCTGGGTCGAGAGCTTGGCCGTGCTTGGGAACGGTGTCGCGGCGCTCGCCTCGCGCGGGCTCTGGCACCCGCGTCTGCCGATCCGCCCACGCGAACGGAGAGCTATGGGTGTGATCCGCAGAAGCGGCACGACCGCGCACGACCCGTCGGCGACTGGCGACTTTCACCGCAATCTCGCTGGCGGTCGTTTGCGCCCAGCTCCTCGTCGCGACGCCGTTGGGAGCGTCCCCGCTCACGGGCGGCTTCTCGCCGACGATCGTCGCCGGCAAGGCTGACCTGAACGGCGACGGCGCGGTGACGGGCCGAGACGATGCGAACGCGTTCTACGGCGACACGCACATCATCGACGGCATGCTCGACTGTGACGCCTGGGGGTTCGTGGCCAACGACGGCGGTGCCGGCAGCGAAACGATCACCGCCGCCGACGACTGCTCCTTGGTCGGGTACGACGGCACGCCCGACGGCGTCACGATCGAGGTGGTCGACGGGGTGTTCCAGGTGGCCAACCGCCGGCTGCCGACCGTCTTCAACGCCGCGGATCCGACAACCCCGACGTGGGGCCTCGGACTTCGCCTGGTCGGCGATCGACGGACGGGTCGACGCGAACGGCGACGAGGACATCGACGGCGAGGACTGCCATTTCGGGCTGATCGGACTGCTCGTCGACGCGGGCCTGGGGGGGGGCCGACACCCTCGGCAACCTCGGGGCGAACGAGTGCGGCTTCGGTACACCGCCGAATACTGCGGACAACGGGCTCATCGATCTCAACAGCGACTCGGACATCACGTCCGCGGACTCCTGCACGAACGACTGCTTCTTCGGCCTCGACGTGACGCTTGGGAAGGTGCAGGCCCGGGAGTGCCCGGGCTTCGGAGGCGATCCGAGGAACGACGTGATCGGCACGGCAGGGCCGGACAACCTCGCCGGAACGTCCGGCAACGACATCGTCTGCGGTCTTGGCGGCAACGACACGCTCGCCGGTCTCGGCGGCAACGATCTCGTGCTGGGAGGGGTGGGCGGCGACGTCATGCGCGGGTGGACCGGGGCGGACACGATGCGCGGCGGGCCCGGGCCCGATCGGATCTTCGGGCAGGCCGGCAACGACAGGCTCTTCGGCGAGAGCGGCAACGACCTGCTGAACGGCGGAAGTCGGAAACGACAGGTGTTTCGGCGGTCCGGGTCGGGACACCACCCGGAGCTGCTGAACGCGCGAGCGCTACCAGCACGGGCGTGAACGAGGAACCGGCCGGCGGCCCGGCCGGTTCCTCCGTGTCTTCGGCTTCGACCAGTCCCGGTCGGAGACGCGACTGACGGCCTGGTCGGAGACGCGGCTTCAGAGCTCGCGGTCCCAGT
>CAVTCK010000005.1:0-105582 GCA_963733155.1 uncultured Actinomycetes bacterium | reverse complement strand
TACCTCGTCCTGATAGTCGTGGGCGTCCCGCTGGCGGCCACCGCGGCCGGCTGGCTCCTCGCCGGTCGCGAACCGCCCGCCATCGCCCGGGCGGCCATGGAGTAACCGACCGCGCTCAGCGGGTTGCAGAACGTCGCCCCCGACTTCGGCCGCTATGTCGTCGAGTACGGCGGCAGCGGCTGTTCGACCCGCACCCTCTCGGGGTCCGCGAGTCGCGACGCCGCCCTCCGGCGCTCGTCGGCCTGGCGGCTGGCCGGGGCGAACGCGCTCCAGGCGAACCAGCGCCCGAAGGCGCGCTGGAGCACCCTCGGGCCGCTCAGCGTCAGCTTGCGCGCCCGCATCGCGCCGCCCAGCTCGGCGCGCCCAAGGTAGACGCGGTAGAGGGTGGCGGTGTCGACCCTGACCTCGAGGTCGACGTCGAACCCGGGATGCTGGAGACAGACCGAGACCTCCGAGGGCTCGAGCACCATCCAGTAGCGCTTCGCCGGGTCGCGGAAGTCGAACTGGACCACCGTGCGGTCCGGGGGAAGCTGCTCGCGATCGACGTGTCGGGCCATCCAGACGATCAGGAGGTCGGGGTCGAGCTCCTCGGGGCGGGGATCGGTGAACGACCAGGTAACCCCCCACTCCCCGATCGCCTGCACGACCGGCTCCAGGTCGCGGCCGGCGAGCGTCAGGCGATACTCGAGCGTCCTGCCCTTGGGACCGGTGCGCCGCTCGATGATCTCGGCCCGCTCGAGCGAGCGCAGGCGGTCCGTGAGGACCGAGCGCGAGATCCCCGGCAGGCCACGCTGAAGCTCGTTGAACCCGCTCGCGCCGCCCAGCATCTCGCGCACGATCAGGAGCGTCCAGCGGTCGCCGAGGATCTCGCTCGCCTTGGCGATCGGGCAGTACTGCGCGTAGCTCCGCATGCTCCGAGGAATGCTAGCCCCGGATTCGGCATTAGGTTCGGAATTCGAACCACTTGGTTCGAAATTCGGTCTAGTCGGTCGCGACGCACCCGCGTACCGTGGTCGCATGGCTACCGAAACGGCAAGGGTGGCGACGGCCACCGACCTCGAGCGTCTACGCAACTCCGTCCACGGCCCGGTGATCGGCCCCGAAGACGAAGGCTACGACGAGGCCCGCTCGATCTGGAACGGCGCGATCGACCGCCGCCCAGCCTGCATCGCCCGCTGCACCGGCGTCGCCGACGTCGTCGCCGCGGTCCGCTTCGCCCGCGAGCGTGATCTGCTGGTCGGCGTGCGCTCCGGTGGCCACGGCGTCGGCGGCCACGCGCTCTGTGACGGCGGGCTCGTGATCGACCTCTCGCCGATGAAGGGAATCCGAGTCGATCCGGCGACGCGCACCGCGCGCGCTGAGGCCGGCGTGCTCTGGGGCGAGCTCGACCGCGAGACGCAGCTCTTCGGGCTGGCGACGGTCGGCGGGATCGTCACCCACACGGGGATCGCGGGCCTGACGCTCGGCGGGGGGATCGGCTGGCTGATGCGAAAGCACGGCGCCACGGTCGACAACCTCCTCTCCGCGGACGTGGTGACCGCGCAGGGCGAGATCGTCACCGCGAGCGAGGAGGAAAACCCCGATCTCTTCTGGGCGATCCGCGGCGGCGGCGGCAACTTCGGCATCGTCACCTCGTTCGAGTACCGACTACACCCCGTCGGCCCGATCGTCCTCGCGGGACCAGTCTTCCACCCCCTTGAGGACGCGCCGGAGGTCCTGCGCTTCTACCGCGAGTTCATCGCCGCGGCCCCGGACGAGCTGACCACGATCTTCGAGCTGTCGGTGGCGCCGCCGCTCCCCTTCCTGCCGGAGGAGGTGCACGGCAAGCCGATCGTGATGGTGGGCGCCTGTTACGCGGGATCTCCGGACGAGGGCGCCGAGGTCGTCCGCCCGCTCAAGCAGTTCGGCCGCCCGATCGTCGACCTGCTCGAGCCGAAGCCCTACACGGCCTTGCAGTCGATGTTCGACCCCTTCGTGCCGCACGGCTGGCACCGCTACTGGAAGTCGGTCGAGCTGCCGCCGCTTACCGATGATGCGATCGACACGCTCGTCGAGCACGCATCGGCGCCCACCTCGCCCAAGTCCTACACCATCGTCTTCCAGCTCGGCGGGGCGCTGGCCCGCGTGGGTGAGGACGAGACGGCCTTCAGCCAGCGCGATGCCGCCCACAACGTCAACATCAACGCGGTCTGGACCGAGGAGGATCCGGACGCAGAACGCCACATCGCCTGGGCGCGGGACTTCTTCGACGCGATGCAACCGCACGCCGGGGGGCGCGTGTACGTGAACTTCCTCGGCGAAGAGGGCGGCAACCGGGTGCGCCAGGCCTATGGCGCGCGAAACTACGAGCGGCTGGTCGAGCTCAAGCGCGCCTACGACCCGACCAACTTCTTCAGGCTCAACCAGAACATCGAGCCCTGAGCGCCCGAGGGCGTTCGCTCATAGATCTGCAAGCCCCCGAAGGGGGAGGACGATGAACTACCTCATCCTCTTCACTTCATGCCTAGTGATCGCCGTGTGCGTTCTGGCGCTCCTGGGCCGTCCTGGTGGAGGAGGTTGGCGGTCGTGAACCCGAAGGACAGCCCGAAGAAGCTGACGAAGGGACGGCTCGGGTAGCCAACAGCACTCGCCTGGAGCCTTCAAGTAGACGCCTCGATCGACCGATCGGGTGCCGCCTTCCCTGAGCTGGCGGCCTCACCGACGCCGGTACAGGCGATTCCGTCAACCAAGCGATGCGGATCACGGGTGCCTTCGCTTCTTGGCCTTGAGCCGCGGGTCGCTCCGGACCTGCGTGATGCACCGGTGATGCACGCTGAAAATAGAAACCCCTGCATTTGCAGGGGTTTCCTTAGCAGGCCTGTAAGCCGGATTCTGTCGAGGGTGACCATCCATCTCGGCCGCCGGTTTCCCGGAGGCTCGTGCGGCGTACCCGGCTCCTCGGCGGGCCACCTGTGGCGGAGCCTGTTCGCCTTGCACCGGACGGGGTTTGGCAGCCGCCGTGTCGCCACGACGCTGGTGGGCTCTTACCCCACCTTTTCACCCTTACCGCCGGCGTCTCCGGAGATTGAAGTTTCGCCGGTGGCGGTCTCCTTTCTGTGCCACTTTCCGTCGGCTTTCGCCGCCTGGGGTTTCCCCAGCGTCCTGCCCTGCGGTGTCCGGACTTTCCTCGAGCCGCTCGCGCGGCCCGCGGTCACCCGGCCTGCACCCCCAAGTGTAGCGCCGCGTTGCCTGCCTTCCGGATTCCCGAGCCGCACTCCGGGCACTCGACCGCGCCCTCGCGGTGAAGAACGAACTCGCCGCACACGGGGCACTCCAGGCTGGCGCCGCGCATGAGCGCCATGAGCTCCTGGTCGAGCGTTCGGTTGAGCGTGACGACCTCCATCCGAGACCTCAGGCCACCCTCCGGAACACGCCGACGACCTTGCCGAGGACGCTGACGTGGTCGGGATAGAGAGGCTCCATCGAGGCGTTCTCGGGCTGCAGGCGCACGCGGCCCTTCTCCCGGAAGAACCGCTTGACGGTCGCCTCGTCGGCAGCCTCGTCCTGACCGGCGAGCGCGACGACGATGTCGCCGTCTCTGCGCCGTCTGCTGGCGCTGCACGACGACGTAGTCGCCGTCGAGGATCCCGGCCTCGACCATGCTCTCCCCCTTCACGCGGAGCAGGAACTCCTCGCCGCCGCGCGAGAGCGTGTCCGGCACGGCCAGATGGTCCTCGATGTTCTCCTCGGCGAGCAGCGGCCCTCCGGCTGCGATCTCGCCGACGACTGGCAGCACGCGCACCTCGCCCACGTCGGGTACGGACACGGTGGCTCCGGCCGCCGCGCGCTCGCGTTTCATGAGCTCGAGCGCCCGCGGCTTCGTCGGGTCGCGGCGCAGGTATCCCGCGCGCTCGAGGTTGGCCAAGTGGGCGTGCACGGTCGACGGCGAGGCAAGCCCGACGGCCTCTCCGATCTCGCGCACGGTGGGCGGATAGCCGTGTCGAATCGACGTAGCTGACGACGAACTCGTAGACCTCCCGCTGACGCTGCGTGAGCATCTGCCTCCCTCGCTGGTCGAACATCTGTTCGCACCAAGGTAGCGCGCCCTTCGGACGGCGTCAACCCGTGTTCCTTCACAGCCGCCGCTACAATTCCCTTTCGTCACGCGCTGGTGGCGGAATTGGTAGACGCGCAAGGTTGAGGGCCTTGTGGCCCGAACGGGCCGTGGAGGTTCAAGTCCTCTCCAGCGCATGCGAGGGCGCCCGCGGGCGCCCTTTCTCGTGGGGCTCTCAGCAGAGCTCCTAACGCAATGAGGAGCGGTGCCGCCTGACCGCGCTGCGCGGCCGATGCTGGCGTCCTCAGTCGCGCCCATACCTCTGCAGGTATGAGCGCTCCCTGCGTCCTTGCCTCGAACCACCCAGCGCGCCCAGACGGCGGGTCATCATTACGTGAGGAGCTCTAATGTACGACCGGCCTTGCAGGACCTCGCCGGACACGCGATCGATGCCGCTCTCGCCGCAGGGGCCGGCTACGCGGACGCCCGGGTCGTGCAGCGCCGCGCACAGCTCGTGGCGACCAAGAACGGCGAGGTCGACTCGGTCTCCGACTCGGAGACCGAGGGCATCGGCGTGCGTGTGCTCGTCGACGGAGCCTGGGGCTTCGCCGGCGACCCGCGGCTCTCCGAGCAGGGAGCTCGCGACGCAGCCGTCCGGGCGGTCGCCTTCGCCCGCGCGAGCGCCTCTCGGGCGCACGTACGCGTGGAGCTGACGCCCATCCCGCCTGCCGCCGGCGAATACACGCCGGCCTTCGAGCGAGACCCCGTCGAGGTGCCGCTGGAGGAGAAGATCGCGCTCTGTCTCCGGGCCGAGGAGGGCATGCGGCGGCCCGAGGTGAAGATCACCGAGGCGACCGTCCGCGCCATGCGCGAGGAGCGCGTCTTCCGCTCCTCCGAGGGCGCGAACGTCACACAGCGCTTCGTGGAGTGCGGCGGCGGCATCGACGCGCTCGCCGTCTCGGACGACGGCCGCGTGCAAAACCGGGGCTTTCCGAGCGCTCACGGCGGCTCGAGCAGCCAGGCGGGCTGGGAGTTCGTGGAGGCGCTCGGGCTGGACAGCGAGGCGCCCCGGATCGGCGAGGAGGCGGCCGCGCTCCTGACGGCCGACCCCTGCCCGTCCGGAGTCGCGACCATCGTCATCGACGCCGAGCAGATGGCGCTTCAGGTGCACGAGTCCGTCGGCCATCCCACAGAGCTCGATCGCGTCTACGGCACCGAGGCCGCCTACGCGGGGACGAGCTTCCTCCAGCCAGGTGACCTCGGAAGCCTGCGCTACGGCTCCGAGCACATGAACATCACGGCCGATCCGACCACCCCGCTCGGCCTGGGCACCTTCGGCTGGGACGACGAGGGCTCGGCCGCACAGAGGCAGCCGATCGTCGAGGCCGGCGTCCTCACCGGCTACCTCGCCTCGCGGGAGACCTCGGCGCTGATCGGACGCGACCTCGGCGGCTCCATGCGGGCCGACACCTGGAGCCGAATGCCGCTCGTCCGGATGTCGAACCTGCACCTGGAGCCCGGCGCGGGGGCGCTGGAGGACCTGCTCGCGGACGTGGACGACGGCCTCTACCTGAGCACGAACAAGAGCTGGTCGATCGACGACAAGCGCCTCAACTTCCAGTTCGGGACGCAGGTCGCCTGGGAGATCAAGAAGGGCAAGCTCGGCAAGATGCTGCGCGACGCGACGTACATGGGTGTCACGCCGGAGTTCTGGGGACGGCTCGACGCAGTCGCCGGGCCGGAGGAATGGACGATGTTCGGCCTCACGAACTGCGGCAAGGGCCAGCCGGGCCAGTACGCCCATGTCTCGCACGGCGCCTCTCCCGCGCGCTTCCGCGACGTCCAGGTGGGCGTCCGCTCGTGAGCCAGGCGCTGGAGCTCGCCGAGCGCGCGCTGAAGGCCGCCGCGGGCGACGAGGCGGACGTCTCCGTCCACGTCGAGGGCTCCGGGTTCGCCCGCTTCGCGGCTTCGGCCGTGCACCAGCCGACGCTGATTCGCGACGAGAGCGTCACGCTCCGTGTCGTCCGAGACGGGCGGGTGGGCTGCGCGACGACGAACCGCACCGACGACGAAGGCCTCGCCGCGGCGGCCCGGCACGCGGCCGAGGCCGCCGACAGCTCGCCCGTCGATCCCGGGTTTGCCGGGCTCCAGGAGCCCGCGCCCGTGCCCGAGGTCGAGGGCTACGACGAGGCGACGGCGGCGCTTGTCTCCCGAGGACCAGGCCGAAGCCGCGGCCGAGGCGATCGCCGCTGCGCCCGGCCTCGGGCTCTACGGCTACTACACGAGCGGCGTCACCGAGATCGCCGTCGCCTCGACTGCCGGACAGAACGTCTCCCAGGCCATGACCGACGTCAGCGTGCTCGCGCTTGCCGCCTCGGATGACTCGTCGGGCTACGCGGAGGCGACCTCCTGGCGTGCCTCGGACGTCGATCCGGCCGCGGTCGCGCGCGAGGCCGCGGAGAAGGCCGCCCGCACGCGCGGCGCCCGGGAGCTCGAGCCGCAGACCTTCCGCGCGGTGCTCGAGCCGTACGCGGTCTCGGAGCTCCTCTTCTTCTTCGCCTTCACGTCCCTGAACGGGCTCGCGCTCCTCGAGGGCCGCAGCTACCTGTCCGGCCGCCTCGGCGAGAAGCTCTTCGACGAGAGCTTCACCGTCCGCGACGACGGCCTCGACCCCCGCAGCTACCCGAAGGCATTCGACCTGGAGGGCGTCCCCAAGCAGCCCGTGCTCATGATCGAGGAGGGAGTCGCCCGCGACGTCGTCTGGGACCGCCGCACGGCCATGCGGGCCGGGGACGGTCACGTCTCCACCGGACACGCGCTGGCGCCGCCGGCGCAGCCGTTCGGGCCGCTTCCACTCAACCTCTCGATGGCCGGCGGAGCGGCCGGGTCGGTCGACGAGCTCGCCGAGCTCGTGGGCGAGGGCATCTACGTGACGCGCCTCCACTACCTCGGCATCGTCGACGAGCGTGAAGGCATCATCACGGGCATGACGCGCGACGGGACGTTCCTGATCGAGGACGGCAAGGTCACCTCCCCGGTCGTCAACCTCCGCTTCACGACGTCGTTCCCAGCACTGGCGGCCGGGCTCCTCGGCCTCACGAAAGAGGTCACGCTGGTGAACCGGAGCGACTTCTACGACGAGCGCTACCCGTTCGGCACGCTGGTGCCCGCGGTGGCCACCGACGCGTTCACGGTGGTCGGAACGGGATCGGGGCCCGGCCTCTGATGCCGGCCGTCCTGGTCGGCACGCGCAAGGGCCTCTTCCTCCTCGAGAGCGACGACGAGCGGCGCGACTGGACGCTCGCCGGGCCCTTCCTCACCGGCTGGTCGGTCTTCCACGCGGTCGCCGACCCGCGGGACGGGACGATTCATGCGGCGACCAACAACGAGGTCTACGGCGCGACCGTCCACCGTTCTGCCGATCGGGGCGAGACGTGGACGCGCGCCGAGGAGCTCGGGCTCCCCGAAGACACCGGTCTCAAGCTGGAGAAGGCCTGGCACGTCGAGCCTGGCCGCGAGGGCGAGGAGGGCCGGCTCTGGCTCGGCGCTGCGCCCGGCGTCCTCTTCCGCACGGACGACGGCGGCGAGACGTGGCAGCCGGTCGACGGAATCGTCCGCCACGAGACGCGCGACCGCTGGAACCCCGGTGCGGGCGGGATGTGCTGCCACTCGATCGCGCTCGATCCCGACGAGCCCGAGCGGATGTACGTGGGCATCTCTGCAGCGGGCGTCTTTCGGAGCGAAGACGGCGGCGAGACCTGGACGCCGGCGAACCAGGGCACCGCGGCCGACTTCATGCCGGATCCCTTCCCGGAGCTGGGGCAATGCGTGCACAAGCTGCTCCTCCACCCGAGTCGGCCGGATCGCCTGTGGCAGCAGAACCACTGCGGCGTCTACCGCTCGGACGACCGCGGCGAGAGCTGGGAGCGCCTCGAGGGAAACGGCCTCCCGAGCGGCTTCGGCTTCCCGCTGGCGCTCGACCACCGAGATCCCGACGCAGCCTTCGTCGTTCCCGAGGAGAGCCCGGAGAACCGCGTCACGCCCAACGGGCGGCTCGGCGCCTACCGGACAAGGGACGGCGGCTCGTCGTGGGAGCTCCTGACGGCGGGCTGCCGCAGCGCGCCTGGGGGTCGGTGATGCGCGAGGGCTTCGCCTCCGACCGGCTCGACCCGCCCGGCATCTACCTCGGCACGCAGAGTGGGTCGCTCTTCGTCTCCCCGGACGCCGGCGACACGTGGCTCGAAGCCGCTGCGCAGCTCCCGCCGATCCTCTCGGTGGAAGCTTCGGTGGCAGTAGTTCTGCTCCCGTCCCTGCTCGCGGCCGAGGCCGGTGGCCGCAACCGCTTCGAGCTCGAGGCCAAGACCGTCGGCGAGGCCCTCGGCGCGCTCCCGGTGGCGAACCTCGTCCTCGACGAGCGCGGCGAGCTCCGTCCGCTCGTCAACGTCTACGTCGACGGCGTCGACGCCCGCGATCGGGACGGCCTCGCGACGGAGCTTTCGGGCGCCGAGGAGATCAGGCTCGTGGCCGCGATCGCGGGAGGAAAGAGCTAGAGGTCTGATGGGAAATTCCGCCGCCGCCGGGGGCGCTCCAGACCAAGCCCGGGCAGCGCGGTCGCTCGCGGCGCGTAGCAGCGCTACGTGTCGCGGGCGAACGTGCTGAGCCGGCGCAGTGTCTGGGGCGTCATCCGGCCCGGCGGAACTTCACGTCAGGCCTCTGGCTCTTTCTAGTCGAACTGGTAGAAGAGGATGACCGTGTTGACGGCGAAGAGGAACGCCACGAACACGGTCAGGCGGGTCAGGTTTCGCTCGACGATGTGCTGACCGCCCTGGGAGGCCGGCGTGAAGCCGAGGCCGCCGAAGCCGGTGTCGCGGCCGGAATGCATGAGCACGAGGCCGATGAGAGCGGCGGAGAGCAGAACCTGGATGACTGCGAAGAACCCGAGCACGGAAATCAGGCTAGCAGGTCGCCCTCGCCCGGCCCCGCACGTGTGATTTCGAGCCCGCGCGCGGTGCCGACGTGCTCGACCTGCAGGGTCGTGTGGTCGATTCCGAAGCGTTCGTGGAGGAGAGACTCGAGCTCGAGCCGGATCCGATGGCAGTCCGCGCCCGGCTGTACGAGGACGTGGGCCGAGAGCGCAGGGAAGCCGTCGGTCACCGTCCACACGTGCAGGTCGTGGGCCTCGACGACCCCGGGATGAGCCACGATCGCCGGCCCTACGTCGGCCGGCGCAGCGGACGCCGGTGCGCCTTCGAGGAAGATGCGCCCGGACTCGCGCAGGAGGGACCAGGCGGCCCAGAACATGAGCGCGGCGACGAGGAGCGACGCGATCGGGTCGAGCCGGTTCCAGCCCGTGAGGAGGATGAGCGCGGCCGCCACCCCTGTGCCGACGAACGCGGCCAGGTCGGTGACGATGTGGAGGTACGCGCCCCGGACGTTGAGACTCTGCCGCCGCGCGCGCGAGAGGAGCGCGACGACGATCAGGTTCACCGCGATCCCCGCCGCCGCGACGATGCCGACGACGGCCGCGTCGACCTCGGGCGGGTCGACGAGCCTTCGGACCGCCTCGTAGACGATCCAGATCCCGAAGAGGAGGAGCGTCAGCCCGTTCGCCTGCGCGGCGAGGATCTCCACGCGGCCGAAGCCGAACGTCCAGCGCCCGCCTGCCGGCCGGGCCGCGAGCGACGCCGCAGCGAGCGCGAGGGCCAGCGCCGCCGCGTCGGTGAGCATGTGCCCGGCGTCGGCGAGCAGCGCCAGCGAGTCGGCCAGGATGCCGAAGACGACCTCCGTGACCATGAAGGCCAGGAGGAGCACGAGCGAGACCGCGAGCAGCCTGCGGTCGCCGGTGTCGCTGACGCGGCGCAGACCCGTGATCGTGGTCGTGCATCTCCTTCATTGTGCCGCCCGAGCCCCAGCAGACGAGAAGGCCGCCTGAGCGGCCTTCTCGGGGCCGAGCTCAAGCGGCCTTGAGTCGTCGCGAGTCGCGTTCGAGCCGTTCCTCGGCCCGCGCACGCGCGCGAATGGCGTCCGACGGGCCGAAGCGTTCGTACGCGCGCAGCGCGCGCGCCTCCGCCCACAGCTCGTCGATCTGCCTGGAGAGCTCGGCGGCTTCGGCCGACTTGGCCGGATCGACGCCGTTGGTGAGCTCGTGCCAGAGCTCGGCACGCCGCTGGACGGCCTGCTCGAGCTCATCACGGATGACTTGGATCGTTCGCATCACACCTTCTTAAACGAGGTGTGGAAGGGCGCGAATTCCTCGGGCTACGCGGCTCGAACCGAGTCTCGTGCGGCCGCGGGAAGCGTTCCCGGCGGCCCGAGCACGGTCACACCCGCGGCGGCGGCGATCGCCGCGACAGCGCTTGCATCCTCGTCTTGCGCCCAGGCCGCAGCACCGGTCGCCTCGCCGGGCCAGGCGGCCAGCCCGCGTTTTCGGGGTGCGGCAAAACCCGAAATCGGGGCGACGCTCCGGTCTTGCTATAACACTTGCGTACTCAACTTCTAGCCGCCAGGAGGTCGCCCAGATGGGCACAGCCGAGACTGCCACCATTGCACCGCCGGGGACCTGGACTCTCGATCCGGTCCACTCGATCGTCGGCTTCGAGGTCGCCTACCTCGCCGGAACGTTCAAGGGAACCTTTCGTGAAGTGACGGCGACCCTCACGATCGCCGAGGACGGCGCGGCGACGCTCGAGGGGGTCGCCGAGATCTCGAGCGTCGACGTGAAGGACGAGGACCAGAACGCCCACCTCCAGAGCCCCGACTTCTTCGACGCGGAGACCTACCCCGAGCTCAGCTTCCAGGCGGAGGACGTCAAACTCGACAGCGAGCAGGCCACGATCAACGGGGAGATCACGATCAAAGGCGTGACCAAGCCCGTGACGCTGACGGGGACGGTCGTCCCTCCGATCGACGACCCCTGGGGCAACAAACGCCTCGGCGTCACGCTGGCCGCGACGGTCGACCGCACCGAGTTCGGCCTCAACTGGAACAACCCGCTCCCGGGCGGAGACCTCGCGCTCGCAAACGACGTCAAGATCGTGGCCGAGCTCCAGTTCGTGCAAGCCGCCTAGCGCGATGAAGATCCTCGGCATCTCCGGCAGCCTGCGGCGCGGCTCCTACAACACCGGCCTCCTCCTCGCGGCCGGCGAGCTCATGCCCGACGATGTCGAGTTCGAGATCTGGGCGGGCCTCAAGGAGGTGCCGCCCTACGACCACGACGACGACACGGACAAGGCGCCGACGGCGGTCGTGGAGCTCCGCTCCGCGTTCGCCGGCGCCGACGCCGTCTTCATCGCCACACCCGAATACAACGCGTCCATCCCGGGTGTGCTCAAGAACGCCCTGGACTGGGTCTCGCGACCCGTGACGACCAACCCGCTTCGCAACAAGCCGGCCGCCGTCGTGGGCGCCTCGACCGGGGCGTTCGGAGCCGTCTGGGCGCAGGCGGAGCTCCGGAAGGTGCTCTCCACCATCGGCGCGCGCACCCTGGACGTCGAGGTGGCTTGTCGCCATGCGGCCGAGCGCTTCGACGAGAGCGGCCGACTCCTGGACGACGAGATCCGCGCGGAGCTCGCCGAGGCCGTGGACGAGCTCGTCGCCGCGACGCGGGCCCGCGCGGAGGCGCAGGCTGCCGTCCCTTTCGCGGCGTAGCCGCAGACGCCGAGCCCGCGGCGTAGGCGGCTACGGACAGGAGCGCACCGACGCCCCCGTCCCGACGCAGCGCCGATCCAAGCTCAGCCGGACGTGCAGCCCCCTGACGTTCGGGTTGTTGCTCGAGCGTCCGTCTCCGAGGAGATTGTGCAGCTGCCAGGGGTCCCGAACAAGGTCGTAGTACTCGCGGAAGAACACCCTCCCCCGCCTGCGGTACTCGACGTACTGGTACGCCCTGGTGCGCAGGGAGGCCCAGGTTGGTATCTCCTTACCCGGCTCCTTCCAATACTCCAGGAGGATCCGGGTCCGCGCTCGGGAGCGAAGAAGCGAGCGCCCGTCGAGTGGCGGCCGCCTGATCCCTGCCGCGGAGAGCACGGTCGGTGCGATGTCGACATTGCCGACGAGCCCATCCCGCCTGCTCCCCGCCGCGACATGGCCGGGCCAGCGAAGGAGGAGCGGCACCCGGACAGACGCGCTGTACGGGACGCGCTTTTCCCCCGCCGTCGACCAAGCTCCGCCGAATGAGTGGTCGGCCCAGACGAAGCCGTTGTCGGACGTGTAGATCGCCAGGGTGTCTCGCTTCTCGCCGAGCGCCCCGAGCTTTCGAACGATGCGACCGACCATGTCGTCGACAGACATGAGTGTCCGAAGCTGGCCGGCTCGAACGGCCCTGGCCCCCGCGAGCCCCCAATTCACCCCGCCGAACATACGCCGGTTTGTCAGACCTGTTCCTCTCGAGGACGGCGGGGGTCCCGCCCCAGCGTTCAAGCGGTGCATGCCGATACCTCGGCTTCGGTTTCCAGGGGTAGTGAGGTGCCGACGGGGCGACGTAGAGAAACCAAGGAGCGTCGTCATCCTGATTCTCGAAGCGGTTCAAGAAATCGATGGCGTGCTGACCGATGAGGTCGGTGGAATAGCCCCGCGAGCGCTGGATGCTCCCGTCGATGTTGAACGTTGGCCTGAAGTACGCGCCGTTCCGGACCTTGAGAGAGGCCCAGTGATCTGAAAGTGAGGCAGCCGGCGCTGCTTCCAACCGTTGAAGAACTTCCCGGCCAGGGCCGTCTGATAGCCGTTGCGCACGAGAAGACGCGGAAAGATCGTCGACGGGTCGAGGGCCTCAAGGTTGTTTTGACGGACGCCCGTGTTGTGGGCATATCGGCCCGTGAGAATGCTCGCGCGAGACGGGCAGCAAAGCGGCGTCGTCGCAAACGCGTTCGTAAACCGCCTCCCGCCGCGCTGGAAGTAGTGTCGTGTCTTCGGCATCACTCCGAGAGTCTCGGTCGCACGTTGGTCGTCGGTGACGATCAGGAGGATGTTGGGACGTCTGTCCTGCGCCTCGACAACCGCCGGCGAAGCGGCGGAAGCCGCCAAGAGGACGACGAGGACAGCAAGAAAGCGAAGGAGACGCGACGGCCGCATGGAAGCGCGGCCGAGGATACCGACCCGCCGGGACTGCGCGCGCCCGCGCCCGTTCAAGGCCTAGCGGTCGCCCGGCGAGAGCATCGGCCCGCGCTGCCCGGCCGGCGAGGTCGGCGGCAGTGGGGGCGCGGGACGACCACGACCGGGACCGGTGAGTTGCGGACGATCTTGGAGGCTCGCGAGCCGAGGAAGACCCGCGCCACCGGGCCGACGGCGCTGGAGCCCGACCGCGAGCACGTCGCCGTCCTGCCACTCGATGTCCTCGAGCGCCTCGTCCCAGCTCTCGCCGTAGCCGATCACGGTCTCGAGCGTCGGCGGGACCGCGGGCAGGTCGCTGACTCGCGTCCAGCGCGGCCCGGCCGGCGGCCTCGATCTCCTGCGACCCATTGTCGGATCATGGCGTGCTCGGCCTCGGTTCCGACGCCGCGATCGTGTATGGCGGCCGCGACCGGACGGCGAACGACGCGAGGCGCAGCGAGGCGCCGACGCTGCGCGGCGACGTCGGCGGCCGCGACCGACGAGGTCGTCGGAGCTCCTCCGGCCCGCCGTACGCCGCCGTCACCCGGCGTCACCCGCGGCGTCGGGCTTGGTAGCGGTAGCCCGCGCGGCGGCAGGGCGACCGGTGACAGGGGAGCTGTGCACCAGGCGGTCGCTCACGCTGCCCAGGGCCACGTGTCCGAAGGCGCCGGCCGAGGACGACCCGACGACGATGAGGCGCGGCGTCGTGCTGCTCGGCGACCTCCAGCAGACCGGCCGGGACGCGAGTGCGCGTGGCGGACGAGCGTCGTGGCCGGGATGTCGGCGGGCAGCCGCGCGCGCGCCTGCTCGAGAGCCTCGTTGGCGATCGCGTCGAGCTGCGGCGCGGTACTCCGCGTCCACCTTGGCCGGGCTCGGCGGCCACGGCGTCGGGATGACCGCGCAGAGCGACGAGCGTCGTCGTCCGCCGAGCGGGCCAGCATGCCGGCCAGGTGCAGGGCCGCCCGCCCCGGCCGTCCGGCGCGATGCCGACGACCATCGTCATGGCGTGCCCTCGCTCGCCGCCGTCGGCCCGGCCGAGCGTGGGAGTGGCGGCGACCGTAGAAGTAGTACCAGAGCAGCGCCACGCGCCGCCCAGGCGAAGAAGACGCAGATCGTCACGGCGCGCAGGTCCGGGATGATCCAGATGCAGCCCGCGATCGAGAGGATCGGCGTGACGGGATATCCGGCACCTTGAAGCCGCGCGGCAGGTCGGGCGCCCTGCCGGCGCAGCACGATCACGCCGATCGAGACGACCAGGAACGCCACCAGCGTGCCGATGCTGGTCATCTCGGCCAGGAAGTTGATCGGCAGCAGGCCGGCGAGCAGCGAGATCACGACCGCGACGATGATCGTGGTCGGCACCGGCGTCAGCGTGCGCGGGTTCAGCCTGTGGAAGACCGGCGGCACCATCCCGTCGCGGCCCATCGCGAACAGGATGCGGGTCTGGCCGTAGATCGTCACGAGCGTGACGCTGAAGATCGAGATCACCGCTCCGGCGGCCAGGACCGTGCGCCGGCCAGTGCTCGAGCCGGTCACGTCCTCGAGGATCGCCGCGAGCCCGGCCTCCTGGCCCTCGAACTCGGCGTACGGGCTGCGCGGCGACCGCGACGACGGCGACGGCGATGTAGAGCGTGGTCACCGTGACCAGCGCGATGATGATGGCCAGCGGCATGGTCCGCCGCGGGTTCCTCACCTCCTCGCCGGCCGTCGAGACGGCGTCCAGCCCGATGTAGGAGAAGAAGATCATGCCGGCCGCCGAGGTGATCCCGGCCAGGCCGAACGGGGCGAAGTCGCGACAGGTTGTCGGAGTTCCAGCCCTGCAGCCCGAGCACGACGAACAGCACCAGCACGCCGATCTTGATCATCACCATGACCGCGTTGACCTTCGCCGATTCGCTGGCGCCACGGATCAGCAGCAGCGAGCACAGCACGACCAGGATCACGGCAGGCAGGTTGAAGCACGCCGCCCTGCTCGGGCGCGTCCGACAGCGACTCGGGGATCGTGAAGCCGAAGAGGTTGTCGAGCAGCTCGTTGAGGTACTGCGACCAGCCGACGGCGACCGCGGCCGACGGAGACGCCGTACTCGAGCAGCAGGCACGCCGCGACGACCATCGCGACCCCTTCGCCCAGCGTCGCGTACGCGTAGGAGTACGACGAGCCGGAGACCGGCACCGCGCTCGCCAGCTCGGCGTAGCAGATCGCGGTCAGCCCGGCGACCGTCCCGGCGAGGACGAACGACAAGATGACCGCGGGCCCGCCGACCGGGACGGCCTCGTGAGCACGATGAAGATGCCGGTGCCGATCGTGGCGCCGATGCCGAACATCGAGAGCTGGAACAGCCCGATCGAGCGGGCGAGCTCGCCCTCGCCCGTGTCGGTCCCGCTCTCCTCCGTCATCGCCGTGACGGGCTTGCGCCGCAGGAACTGCTGGCGCAGCGATGCCATGGCTCCCCTTCGTCGGTCGTGGCACGTTAGCCCCAAACGGGGCGAGAAGCCCCTGCGATCGCTCTACAGTGGCCAGATGGCCAAGCGCTCGACCGGGTGTGACGGTCGCCGACGTGCGCGCCTACGTGCTCACCCTGCCGCGGGCCTACGAAGCCTTCGTGCGCGGGCGCATCAAGTTCCGGGTAGGGCGGATCGTCTTCCTCGACTTCTCACGCGACGAGACGGTCATGGGCTTCGGCTTCCCCAAGGAGTGGCGGCGAGCGCTCGTCGAGAACGAGCCGGAGAAGTTCATGCTCCCGGGCGAGTCCGACATGCGCTTCCACTGGGCCTGCGTGCGGCTGGACGCGATCGACGAGGAGGAGATGCGCGAGCTCGTGCTCAACGCCTGGGCAATGGTGGTGCCCAAGTACGTCTCGGAGCCGTACGCTTTGCGGGACCGCGAATGGACGAGGTGATCGCCGGCAACGTGCTCGAGCGCGGCCGCGCGTCGTACGCGAAGGCGCGCCTGGCTGGACGCCTACGAATCGCTGTCACGGGCGGACGAGGACGATCTCCTGGAGCCGCAGGACCTGGAGCTGCTGGCCAGGTCGGCGTACATGCTCGGTCGCGACGACGACTACGTCCGCGGCCTCGAGCGTGCCCATCACGGCCACCTGGATGCCGGCGACGTTCCCGGCGCCGCGCGCTGCGCCTGGTGGATCGGGCACAACCTGCTCTTTCGCGGCGAGACCGCCCGTGCGAACGGCTGGTTCGGCCGCGGCGACCGCTTGCTCGACCAGGAGGGTCGTGACTGCGTCGAGCGCGGCTATCTCCTGATACCCGTTGGTCTCCAGGCCGGTGACGCCCGCACGGCGTACGAGACGTGGACGGAGGCTGCCGCGATCGGCGAGCGCTACGACGACCCGGACCTCGTCACGATGGCGCGGATGGGGCAGGGCCACACCCTGGTGCGGCAGGGTCGGGCGGAGGAGGGCTTCCGGCTGGTGGACGAGACCATGGTGGCCGTCACAACGGGCGAGCTGTCGCCGATCGTCGCCGGCATCGTCTACTGCAACACGATCAAGTTCTGTCAAGACGCGCACGACGTGCGCCGCGCCCGCGAGTGGACCACTGCCCTCACCGAGTGGTGTGACCGCCAGCCCGACATGGTCGCTCACACCGGCGTCTGCCTGGTGCATCGCGCCGAGGTCATGCAGCTCCAGGGGGCCTGGCAGGCCGCTCTGGAAGAGGTGCAGCGAGCCGGTGAGCGCCTCCGCCACGGTGTGTTGAACCAGCGCGCGGCGGGCAGCGCCCTCTACCGCGCAGGGGGAAATCCGGCGCCTGCAAGGGGAGCTCGCGGCCGCCGAGGAGGCGTACCGCGCCGCCAGCCGGCTCGGCTTCGAGCCACAACCGGGCTTGGCGCTCCTGCGGTTGGCCCAGGGCAACGGCGCCGCCGCCGCCGCCGCGATCGGGCGCGTGGCGGATGAGACGGAAGAGCCCCTCGAGCGTGCCGGGCTGCTGCCGGCCTGCGTCGAGATCATGCTGGCCGTGGGCGACCTCGAGGAAGCGCGCCGCGCCTCCGGCGAGCTCGACGCGATCTCGGAGACGCACGCAAGCGACCTGCTGAGAGCGCTGGCCGCGCAAGCGGGTGGGGCGGTGGTGCTCGCCGAAGGCGACGCCCGGGCTGCTCTGGGCTCGCTGCGCCGCGCGCTGAGCACGTGGCAGGACCTCGAAGCGCCGTACGAGGCGGCGCGCACGCGCGTCCTGCTCGGGATGGCCTGCCGCCGGCTGGGCGACGACGACGCGGCAGCGCTCGAGTTGGAGGCCGCGCGCACCGTCTTCGAGGAGCTGGGTGCGGGCCCGGATCTGACCCGAGTGGACTCGCTGGTGACATCCGCTCCGCTCGAAGAGCGCCCATGGATTGAGCCCACGCGAGCTGGAGGTGCTGCGCCACGTCGCGGGCGGCAAGACCAACAAGGAGATCGCGACCGAGCTCGTCCTCAGCGAGAGGACCATCGAGCGGCACGTCAGCAACATCTTCGCCAAGCTCGGCGTCTCGACGCGCGCAGCAGCCACCGCGTTCGCCTACGAGCACCGGCTCCTCTGAGTGGAATCACCCACTCCGCCGGACGGCGGAAGTTGGGTGGTTTCTCCGAAGTCTCGCCCTCCTGCGTCCACCTACTGTCGGGCGGGAAGCGCTCAATCCGGCCGAGGAGAGCCATGAGCCAGGCATATGACGCGATCGTCGTGGGGGCGCGCTGCGCCGGATCGCCGACGGCGATGCTGCTCGCCCGCCGGGGCCATCGGGTCCTGTTGGTCGACCGGGCGACGTTCCCGAGCGACACGACCTCCACGCATCTCGTCCATCCCCCAGGGGTGGCGTCGCTCGAGCGCTGGGGACTGCTCGACCCCGTCATCGCGACCGGAAGCCCGCCCATCGACACGTATGCGTTCGATTTCGGGCCGTTCACGATTTCCGGAGCGCCGGGGACGGATGAGACGCCGGTCGCCTACGCACCCAGGCGGACCGTGCTGGACAAGCTGCTCGTCGACGCCGCCTCCGAGGCGGGAGCAGAGGTTCGTGAGCGGTTCACGGTCGAGAGCCTCGTCGTGGAGGACGGTCGCGTCGTCGGCATTCGCGGCCACGGCAAGGGCGGCAAGACCGTCACCGAGCTCGCTCGGGTGGTCATCGGAGCCGACGGCCGGTACTCGCTCGTCGCCGACGCGGTCGACGCCCAGGAGTACAACGAGAAGCCGCAGCTGCAGGTGAGCTACTACAGCTACTGGAGCGGCCTGCCGATGAACGGCCGCTTCGAGACCACGATCCGCCCTGGTCTGGGTTACGCGGCGTGGCCCACGAACGACGACCTGACGCTGGTCATCGCCGGCCGTCCGATCGACGAGTTCGACGCCGTCAGAAAGGACATCGAAGCCACCTTCCTCGAGACGCTCGAGATCGCTCCGGCGTTTGCCGACCGGGTTCGGGGCGCAAGGCGCGAGGAGCGCTTCGTCGGCACGGCCGTCCGGGGCTACTTCCGCAAGCCCTTCGGCCCCGGCTGGGCTCTGGTCGGCGACGCGGGCTACAACAAGGACTTCATCACGGCTCAGGGCATCCACGACGCGTTCCGCGACGCCGAGCTGTGCGCGACGGCGCTCGACGTGGCGCTCGAGGGCCGGCGCAGCTTCGAGGATGCCTTGGGCGAGTACCAGGCGCGTCGAGACGAGCAGGTCCTGCCGATGTACGAGTTCACGGCCGAGCTCGCGGCGCTCGCGCCTCCCCCGCCCGAGATGCAGCAGCTGCTGAGCGCGGTCAGCAGGAGCCAGGAGGCAATGGACGGGTTCGCGCGCGTCACCGCAGGAGTGACGTCACCGGCCGAGTTCTTCTCGGACGAGAACGCGGGACGCATCCTCGCCGCCGCGGCGTAGGCAGGAGAGAGCCGGAGGAGGGGCTCGAACCCACGACCTACCGCTTACAAGGCGGTTGCTCTACCAGCTGAGCTACTCCGGCGACCCATCCAATCCTAGCCGCCGGGGCGGAATCTCAATCGTCCAGGACCACGCGGGTGCTCTGGTGTTGGAGCACCTTCCGCTTCACGCGCTGGAGCGCGTTGTCGATCGTCTTCGTGTCGCAGCCGAGCTCCTCGGCCATCTCCTCGTAGGAGTTGCCCTCGAGGTAGAGGCGAAGGGCGTCCGACTCGAGCGACGAGAGGCCGGTGCCGAGGCAGAAGACGAGGCTCTGGAGCTCCTGCGTCGAGATCACGCAGATGGCCGGGTCGTCGACGCCCGGGCCCGGAAGCGCGTCGCCGAGCGTGCACTCGCCGTCGTCCTGGCCGGCCGGCGTCTGGCTGAAGGAGACGTAGGTGTTGAGCGGCGCGTGCTTGAAGCGCGTCGCCGTCTTGATCGCCGTGATGATCTGCCGCGTGATGCAGAGCTCCGCGAAGCTCCGGAACGACGTCTCCTTGTCGGAGCGGAAGTCGCGAACCGCCTTGTAGAGCCCGATCAGCCCCTCCTGGATCAGGTCGTCCGACTCCCCGCCGGCGAGGAAGTACGAGCTCGCCTTCAGACGGACGAAGCCCGTGTAGCGGCGGATGAGCGTGTCGAGCGCCGCCCCGTCGCCGTTGCGGGCGCGAACGACGAGCCGCAGGTCGTCGACCTCACGCTGAGTCGTTCCGGGGCGGCTGCCGTACGGTGGCGGGCTGGCGGCGGGCACACGGACTCCTCCTGGGATCGGCGGTTGGAGCGGCCGCCCGTGGCCTCTCCCGCAACCCTAACCCTCAAGTTGAGGTGCTCGATCGTAGCAGGCATCGCCTGGAAACGTTCAAAGACTGCGCGACGCAAACGCTCGAGACGCTCTCTCGTCTCGGCGTCCAGGGCATCCTCGACCTGGGAGCGCCCGCGCCCGGCGCTGCGCGGGCTCGCGGCGGCTGCTCGGCGGCGAGATCGCGCAGGAACGTCTTCGACGAGAGGCGGCGCGTCTCCTGCCCCGCGGTGCCGTGGATTGCCCGGTCCGAGGAGACGAGCACACACCTCCTCGTGGCGCGGTGCTCGGCGGCGAGGCGCTCGATCAGCGGGTCCGCGGGCGAGGCGAAGCGGACTTCGAGCGCGCCGAGGCCGCGTCCTCGCCGACGCCGTCGAAGACGACGACGCCGCGCGCGCCGTGCACCGCGACGAAGCTCGCCGAGCCCGTCGACGAGCTCCTCGCGGTCGCCGAAGCCGCCCGCGTGGAGGATGTTGTAGCCGTCGAAGAGGTAGAGCATCCGCTAAGAGTCCTACGTGCGGCGCTGCCGCGCCGCCTCGAAGAGCGCGACCCCGGCGGCGACGCTGACGTTCAGCGACTCGACCTTCCCTGCGAGCGGGATCGCGAACGCGTCGTCGCAGGCCCGGCGCACGCCGGGTCGGAGGCCTTGTCCCTCAGCCCCGAAGACGAGGACGTCGCCCGTGGCCAAGTCGGCCGCCCACACGGAGGTCGCCGCGTCGCCGGCCGCCGCCCAGACCCACAGCGTCTGGCCCTTCGTCTCCTCCAGGTAGCGCGCCGAGATTGACGACCACGGCAACCGGAAGATGCTCGACGGCGCCGGCCGAGGCCTTGCACACGGCCGGCGTGACGCGCGCGGCGTTCTGCTCGGTGATGACGACGCCGCTCGCGCCGGCGCCCTCGGCGCTGCGGCACGACGGCGCCGAGGTTGTGCGGGTCGGTGACCTGGTCGAGGCAGACGACAAGCGGCGTCCCGCCCCCGACGAGCTCCCAGGCGTCCGCGTAGCGGAAGGGCTCGCAGAAGGCGACGACGCCCTGGTGGTCGCGCGTGCCGGCGGCCTCGTTCAGGCGGCGCTCCCGGACGTACCTGGAGCCGAAGGCCCGGAACCTCGCGGAGCCAGGCTTCCGCCGCGAGGGCGCGCTCGGTGACGAGGAGCTCGAGCACCTGGCGCTTGCCCGGCGCGCACGACCTCGCGCACGGGCCGGCGGCCGTAGACGAGCTCCCGCGTCACGCCTTCGGGATCAGGCGGAAGCCGTCCGCGACGTCCTGCACCTCCCAGCCCTCCGCCTCGATCGCCTCACGAAGCCGGTCGGCCTCGTCGAAGTCGCGCCGGCGCGCGCGCCGCCTGCCGCTCCACGGCCAGCCGACCGACCTCGCGTCCGGTGCCTCCCCGCCCGTCTGCGCCTCGAGCCCGAAGAGGCCGAGGCCTCGCGCGAGCTCCTCCAGCTCGCCCGCGGGCGCCACGCGTGCAGGAGCGCAAGCGCGGCCGGCGTCTTGAAGTCGTCCTCGAGCGCGGACTCGAACGCGTCCCAGCCCGGCGCATCGCCGCTGCGTCTCGACCACGCGGAACGCCGTGCGGAAGTCCCCGGCCTGCGCGCGAGCCGGCTCGAGCGCGTCGTCCGACCACTCGACCGGGCTCCGATAGTGGGCGCCGAGGAAGAGCAGCAGGATCGCCTCGCGCCCCGCAGGCGTCGAGCCCGTCGCGGAGCGAGACGATGTTCCCGAGCGACTTCGACATCTTCTCCCGCGCGAGCTCGAGCATGCCGTTGTGCGCCCAGAGCTGCGCGAACTCCCGGCCCGGCGCCCCGCGACTGGGCGAGCTCGTTCTCGTGGTGCGGGAAGCGGAGGTCGAGGCCCGCCGCCGTGGATCTCGAAGACCGGGCCGAGGTGCTTCTCGGCCATCGCCGAGCACTCGATGTGCCAGCCGGGTCGGCCATGGCCCCACGGCGAGTCCCAGGACGTGTCCTCGTTCGGCTTCGTCGCCTTCCAGAGTGCGAAGTCGCGCGGGTCCTCCTTCAGGTTGCTCGGCTCCTGCGCGACCATGTCGTCGAGGTTCGCCCCCGAGAGCGCCCGTACTCCGGGTAGCGCGCGACGCGGAAGTAGACGTCGCCCTCGGACTCGTAGGCGAGCCCCCGCTCGACGAGCTCGCCGATCAGGGCGACGATCTCCGGGATCGTCTCGCTCGCGAGCGGCTCGTCGTCCGGGCGGCCGAGCCCGAGGCGGTCCGTGTCCTCGACGTACCAGCGGGTGGCGTCCGCGGCGAGCTCGGCGCTCGCGATCCCCTGCTTCAGCGCCGCGTCGTAGATCTTGTCGTTCACGTCGGTGATGTTCTCGACGAGCGTCACGTCGTAGCCGCGCGCTCGAGCCAGCGCCTCAGCCAGATGGAGACGACGTACGGCCGGGCGTTCCCGACGTGGATCCGCTGGTAGACCGTCGGGCCGCAGACGTAGCATCCCGGCGGAGCCGGAGCCCCCTTCCGTCGCGTGAGCGAGTTGTAGAGCCGCACGCCCATAGCCTCGCAGACGGCCGCCGGACGAGCTTGTGTTGCACACCGCTGCGTTAGCGCACGGAGCCCAGCCCTGGTGATGCAACACAAGCGATCGGATATCGAGCCGCGCGTCCCTTGGGCGCTACCGTCTGAGCGCTAGGAGACCTACGCCGGTGAAACTGGGCTTCCTCGGTGGAGCCCTTGAGCGCGAGCGTCGAGCTCTCGCCTCCGCTGACCGCCTGGGCGACGAGGTCGAAGCAGCCGGCGCCGACCTCGCGCTGGTGGCGCGTCGCCGTGTAGCCGACCTCCTCGAGCTCGAACTCGCGCTCCTGGAGCTCGACGTAGGCGGACATGCCCTGCTCGCGGTAGCCGCGCGCCAGCTCGAACATCGCTGCGTTGAGGGCGTGGAAGCCGGCCAGCGTGATGAACTGGAAGCGGTAGCCCAGCGCGCCGAGCTCCTCCTGGAAGCGACGCGATCTGCTCGTCGTCCAGGTGGCGCCTCCAGTTGAACGACGGCGAGCAGTTGTACGCGAGCAGCTTGCCCGGGAAGCGCGCGCGAATAGCCGTCGGCGAACTCCCGCGCCTCGCCCAGGTCGGGCGTCGACGTCTCGCACCAGATCAGGTCCGCGTACGGCGCGTAGGCGAGCCCGCGTGCGACCGCGGACTCGATGCCGCCCTCGACCACGGAAGTAGCCCTCGGGCGTGCGCTCGCCGGCCAGGAACCGCCGGTCGCGCTCGTCCACGTCGCTCGTCAGGAGCGTCGCGCTGAGCGCGTCGGTGCGCGCGACCAGAATCGTGGGCACGTCGCAGACGTCGGCCGCCAGGCGCGCGGCGGCGAGCGTCCGGATGAACTGGCTCGTGGGGACGAGCACCTTGCCGCCGAGGTGACCGCACTTCTTCTCGGAGGCGAGCTGGTCCTCGAAGTGGACGCCGGCGGCGCCCGCCTCGATCATCGACCGCATGAGCTCGAAGGCGCTGCAGAGGCCCGCCGAAGCCGGCCTCGGCGTCGGCGACGATCGGCGCCAGCCAGTGCCGGCCGGTCCGTTGCTCTCGAGCCGTTGCCCTCGGCGTGCTCGATCTGGTCTGCCGCGCATGAGCGCCTGATTGAGCCGGCGGACGAGAGTAGGCGCGCTCTTGGACGGGTAGAGGCTCTGGTCGGGATAGGTCTGGCCGGCGACGTTCGCGTCGGCGGCGACCTGCCACCCGGACAGGTAGATCGCCTTGAGCCCGGCCTTGACCATCTGGACGGCCTGGCCGCCCGTCATCGCCCCGAGCGCATTGACGTAGGGCGCGTCGTTCAGCAGTGCCCAGAGGCGCTCCGCGCCGAGCCGGGCAAGCGTGTGCTCCACCCGGACCGAGCCGCGGAGACGGTTCACGTGCTCCTCGGTGTAGGGCCGTTCGATTCCTTCCCATCTATCCATGCCGCATGTCCTCCTAGTCGATGAGCTCGTATGCCGGAAGCGTGAGGAACTCCTCGAACTCCTCGGAAAGGGCCACCTCGTCGAAGAGCGCGCGGGCGTCGTCCCAGCGGCCCTCGCCGGCCTCGGCGAGCTCCGCGTCCTCGAAGGCGACTACCTGGTCGCGCTCGACACGGCCGTGGCGCACCCACTGCCAGACCTGCGAGCGCGAGATCTCGGCCGTGGCCGCGTCCTCCATGAGGTTGTAGATCGCGACCGCGCCCGTGCCCCGGAGCCACGACTCCAGGTAGCGAAGTCCGACGCTGACGTTCATCCGCACCCCCTCGGCCGTGACCTCGCCGCCGGGGACGCGCACGTCGAGGAGATCGCCCGCCGCGACGTCGACCTCCTCGCGTAGGCGCTCGACCTGGTTCGGCCGCGCGCCGAGCACTGCGTCGAACTCCGCCAACGCCACCGGCACGAGGTCTGGATGGGCCACCCAGGTGCCGTCGAAGCCGTCGCCGGCCTCGCGCTGCTTGTCCTCCCGGACCTTGGTGAGCGCTACCTCGTTCACCTGCGGGTCGCGCCGGCTGGGGACGAACGCCGCCATGCCGCCCATCGCGTGCGCGCCCCGGCGGTGGCACGTCTTCACGAGCAGCTCCGTGTAGGCGCGCATGAAGGGCACCGTCATGGTCACCTGCGCGCGGTCGGGGAGGACGAAATCGGGTCGCTCCCTGAACTTCTTGATGATGCTGAAGATGTAGTCCCAGCGGCCGGCGTTGAGGCCTGCCGAATGGTCGCGCAGCTCGTAGAGGATCTCCTCCATCTCGAACGCCGCCAGGATCGTCTCGATCAGGACGGTCGCCTTGATCGAGCCCGGCGGGAGGTCGAGCTCTGACTCCGTCAGGTCGAAGACATCGTTCCAAAGCCGGGCCTCGAGGTGGCTCTCGAGCTTGGGGAGGTAGAGAAACGGCCCGCTGCCCTTGTCGAGCAGGCGCCGGCCGTTGTGGAAGAGATAGAGACCGAAGTCGAAGAGGCTCCCGCTCACCGCCTCGCCGTCCACGAGCACGTGCCGCTCGGGAAGGTGCCAGCCGCGCGGGCGCACGAGCAGGACGGCCGGGTCGTCACCCAGGCGATATGTCTTCTCGCCGGTGTCGAGCTCGATCGTCCCCTCGATCGCGTCGATCAGGTTCGCCTGGCCGTCGAGGTTGTTCCGCCAGGTGGGCGAGTTCGCGTCCTCGAAGTCGGCCATGAAGCAGCGCGCGCCCGAGTTGAGGGCGTTGATGACCATCTTCCGGTCGACCGGCCCCGTGATCTCCACCCGGCGGTCCTGGAGGTCGGCGGGAACCGGCGCGACGCGCCAGTCGCCCTCGCGAATCTCGCGGGTCTCCTCGAGGAAGTCCGGCAGCTCGCCGGCGTCGAGGCGAGCCTGCCGCTCGGCCCGCGCGCTCAGGAGCTCGCGGCGCGTGCCGTCGAAGCGGCGGTGCAGCTCGGCGATGAACGCGAGCGCATCCGCGCTCAGGAGCTCCTCGTCCCGCCCCTCGGCGGGCGCGCGAAGCTCAACGCCGTCGGCGACCTCCGTGCCCGCCATTTGCAGACCTAGTCGCGATCGTGGTCGCGGTCGCAGAAGTCCGGGCAGTTGCACTCGACCAGCTCGGCCGAGCTCAGCACGGTCACGGTCGCTTCCTTGCGCGAAACCTCACGAATTCCGCGTCCAATCCTCTCGGTGTCGACCGTGGCTGCCTCCATAACCCGTGTATTCATGGTATGCGCGGCTTCGATATTCACCAAATTGTTTTTTTCGATGCTCGCTATAAACTAGATCTATGCTGATCTCGCAGATCGAAGCGTTCGTCGAGGTGGCGAGGACGCGCACGGTCAGCCGTGCCGCCGACGCCCTCTTCGTCACCCAGCCGGCGCTCACCGCCCGCCTGCAGCGCCTGGAGGAGGAGCTCGACACGAAGCTCTTCGTCCGCACGCCGCGGGGAATGAAGCTCACCGAGGCCGGGGAGGCGTTTCTCCCCCACGCGGTCAAGGCCCTCGACAGCCTCGCCGACGGGCGGCGGATCGTGAACGCGTTCGAGCGCGGCGGCGCGGGACAGCTGACGCTCGGGGCGGCGCCGGCCGTCTCGACCTACGTCCTCCCGCGCATCCTCAAGCGCTTCTCGGTCAGCCACCCGCGGGTCGGCGTCAGCGTGCGCACCGGCCACTCCGAGGAGGTGCTCGAGCTCGTGCTGCGCGAGCAGGTCGAACTGGGGCTCGTACGCGAGCTCCGCCACCCTGACATCGTCAGCACGCCTCTCTACGAAGACCGCGTCATCCTCGTGGTCGAGCCCGGCCACCGCTTCGCGGCGCGCGGGCGCATCCGCCTCGACGAGATCGCGAACGAGCAGCTCGTCCTCTTCGACCGCACCTCCAGCTACTCCGAGCTGACGAACGCAGTGTTCCGGGGCGCGGGCGTCCGGCCCGAGGGCGTCATGGAGCTCGACAACATCGACGCTGCCAAGAAGATGGTTCAGGAGGGCTTCGGCGTGGCCTTGATCCCGCTCACGGCCGTCGCGGACGAGCTCGAGGCCGGCCTCCTCTGCCGCGTTCAGATCGAAGACGCCGAGCCGCTCCGCCGGCAGATCGTCGCGGTGCGGCGGCGCGACCGCAGCGGCGCGGGTGGCGCGGCCGAGTCGTTCCTCGCCACGCTCCGGGAGATGCAGCCGGAGCTCAGCCGGTCCTGAGCAGCGCGTCGTCCCGCGGCAGGGCGACCAGGACGGCCCAGAGCTCGGGGCCGCGCTCGGCGCCGGTGAGCGCGAGGCGGAGCGCGCGCAGGTCGCCGCCGACCGCCTTGAGCTCGCGGACGATCGCCTTGGCGGCGTCCTTGTCGAGATCCTCCGGGGCGGCCGCGCGGAGCTCGCGAAAGCGCTCGAGCGTCTCCGGGGAGCTCGTCTGCCGCGGCTGCGGCGCGCTCGTCAGCTGCGCGGCGAGCGCCCGCGCCTCGACCAGGTCACGCGCTCCGCGCAGCGCCGGGCCGAGCCGAGGCTCGACGCCCACGCGGCCGGCGAGCTCCTCGTCCGAGAGCGCGCCGAGCGCCTCGACGGCGAGGCGGCGAAGCCGGGTCTCGTCGAAGTGGACGTCGCCGCGCGGGAGGTCGAGCTCCTCGAGGTAGGCACGCACGGCCTCCGGCGGGATGCCCAGCTCACGCAGGCCGCCGAGCGAAGCTGCCCGCTCGCGCTTCGACAGCTTCCGGCCGTCGTCGCCCACCAGCAGGCCGTGGTGGATGTACTCCGGCGGCTCGGCCCCGAGCGCCCGCGCGATCGCCTGCTGGAGCGGAGTGCTGGGGAGCAGATCCTTCCCCCGAATGACGTGCGTGATGCCGAGGTCGAGGTCGTCGACGACCGAGGCCAGCTGGTACGTCGGCCTGCCGTCGGCGCGGACGAGCGTCGAGCGCTGGAAGCGCAGGGCGCCTTCGGAGTCGGGCGTCGCGATCTCGCGCGCGGCCTCCCGATGCCGGTCGGCCCGCTCGCTCTGCCGCACCGGCCCTTCGTCCCACGAGACACCGAGCCACTCGAGCTCGCGGAGGATCTCCTCCTCGGAGCCCGGCGCGGCCCGGGCGACGTCGGTGTCGTCGATCCGCAGGACGAACGTGCCGTCTTGCTCGTCGGCGAAGCGCCGGTTGGCGACTGCCGTCAGCGCCCCGCCGAGGTGCAGCGACCCCGTGGGGCTCGGCGCGAAGCGCACCTTGACCACGGGGCTAGATCGCTTTGCCGGTCTTCAGGTCCCAGCCGGCCTTGATCGCCGGTTGCGGCGTGCCGGTCTTGTCGGCCGGCGTGTAGTGCGTCTCGACTTTCCCGTACGAGAACGAGACCTGGTCGAGCGGCGGCTCGTCGTCGGACCCGTCGATCTCGTACGAGGCGACGAGAACGTCCGTGAGGATGATCGTCAGGAACTCCTGCGGCGGCTTGCCGGCCTTCCGGCAGGTGAGGACAGCGCTCTTGATGTGCTTCCCGCTCGCGCACGCAAGCCAGAGGAGAGGCGAGGCCTTGCTCGTGCGCGCGACGACGAGCAGATCGTCGAACACTGCCTTGCCGGCGCCGCCGCCGGAGCCGGTCGAAGCGCTGCCGGCGTTGCCGACGCCCCAGCTGAAGGCGAGGACCTCGATCTCGTCCTTGTGCTTGGAATCCTTGCTCTCACCGGGGATCCCGTCGACCTTGAGGAAGTAGTCCGCCGTCACGCCGGGCTACTGTACAGCGCGATGAGCGTGACCGCCCTGCCCGATTCGCGCGCGGCCGTGCCCCTCGTCGCCCCTCACGTCCACCACACTCCGCTGCTCGCGTCGCGGACGCTGAGCGAGGAAACCGGCTTCGAGGTCCGGTTGAAGGCGGAGCTCTTCCAGCGGGCGGGCTCCTACAAGATCCGCGGGCCGCTGGTGAAGCTGGCCAGGCTCTCCCGGGCGGAGCGCGACCGAGGCGTCGTCTGCTCCTCCGCCGGCAATCACGCGCAAGGGGTCGCTCTCGCGGCCGCAAGGCTGGGAGTGCGCGCCGTCGTCTGCATGGCCGCGAACGCGACACCATCCAAGGTCGATGCGACCCGCGCCTATGGCGCCGAGGTCGTCCTCCACGGTTCCATCTGGGACGAGGCAGACGAGAAGGCGCGCGAGCTCGTCGCCTCCGAGGGGCTGACCTACGTGCACCCGTTCGACGACCTGGCCCTGATCTCGGGCCAGGGGACGGTCGGGCTCGAGATCCACGAGGACTGGCCCGAGGTCGAGGTCGTCATCGTGCCTATCGGCGGGGGCGGGCTCATCTCCGGCATTGCCACCGCGCTCAAGCGCGAGAGCCCAGAGATCCGGATCGTCGGCGTCGAGTCCTCGGACGGCGCCGCCATGCAGAAGAGCGTCGAGGCCGGCGAGCTCGTGACGCTCGACCGGTGCGACACGATCATCGACGGCCTTCGCGTGAAGCGCGTCGGCGAGCACACCTTCGACCTTGTCCGGCGGTTCGTGGACGAGATCGTCACTGTCCCCGACGAGGTGATCTTCGAGAACGTCCTCTGGACGATGGCGCGCACGAAGCTCGTCGCCGAGGGCGCCGCCGCCGCGACGGTGGCCGCGTTGCGCCAAGGGCTCGTCGAGGCGCCGCCGGGGACCAAGGTCGTCTGCGTCCTCTCGGGCGGGAACCTCGACCTCTCGCAGCTCCGCGGGCTTCGCTGGAACTAGGGCTGCGGTCCGGCTGTCTGCGTGCCGCCTCCTGCCGGCAGCTCCGGTGCCGCGCCGATGCCGAGCTCCTTCCGTAGGTCGTCCAGCGCTGCATCGGCGTCCTGGATGTCCGCGGCCCGCTCGAGCTCGGCCATCGCGCCCTCGGGAGTCGCCTTGGCGATGTCGGCCTCGGCAGTCGCCTGCGCAGCCCGGGCCTCGATCTTGTCTTCGATCTCCTTCAGGCTCGGAGCGTCCTCGCCGACGGAAGCGTTGAGCTGGTCCATCGTCTCGTTGAGGCTCTCCTGCATCTCCGCCGACTTGATCTTCCCCTTCAGCTCGATCTGCTTCGCGGCGAGCTCGCTCAGCTGGCCGGCGTTCGTCGCGACCGCCTGGCGGGCCTGCTGTGCCTGAGTTTCCGCAATGGTCAGCTGCTCGGTTAGCGTGACCACGTTGCTGTTGGAGGCCTGAAGCTTCGTGGCGATGGCCTGCGCAGCCTGATTCCAGCGGAGGGCCTCCGCGCTGTCGCCCGCCTTCGTCGCCGCGTCAGCTTTGAGCAGCGCCTGCTTCGCGAGCTCCTTCGCCTCCGCCGCCTCCTTCGTGGCGTCCTCGAGCTCATCGCCGACCTGGGTCCTGTGCGCAAGGACCTTGGCGGCGTTGGACCGGAGCTCCTGATCCTTCTCGCGGAACTCGTTCATCGCCTGCTGAAGCTCGATCTCCGGGTCCTTGATCTCCTCGGACTTCGCGCCAAACCAGGCCTTTATGTAGTTCCACCACCGCTTCAGCACTGCAGTCTCCTTTCCTCGGTTCTCCGTCCTACCGGCGCCGGCCGCCCATGCCTCGACCGGCTCTTCCCGGGCCCAGGCTGATCCTGGGCCTCCTGGATCCTGTCTGGGGGCGCCCGTAGCCACGGCCGCCACCGCCCCCTCCGAACCCTCCGCCGAAGATGTCGCCGAAGACGGAGTCGTCCATGGGAGCCCGCCTGCGCGCCCGCGGCGCCGACATTCCTCGGCTGGCGAGGGCTGCCATCGCCGCCATCGCCGCAGCTGTCATCCACGGGCTCGTGTCGAAGCCGCGGTAGGCAGGCTCGGGCCCGCGGTCGACGGGCTCCGGCGCCGCAATCTCGGGTGCCGGGGTCGGCTCGGGGGAAAGAGCGGCCCGGGCTCGGGCCTGGGCGGCTCGGGTGCGCCGTCGAGGACCGCCTGCGCGCATTCGAGCCGCCACCGAGCCTCGACGACCTTGGGAAAGGCGGCCTCGAGCTCGGAACGCGTGTCTGCCTCCTCGAGCAGCTCCTGGCTCTCCGAGAACAGGCGGGCGCCTTCGCGGAAGTGCTCCTTGGCGACAGGGTCGGCATCGGGCACGTCGGCTCGATCGCTCAGGTCGAGGATCAGGTTCGCGGTGGCGTCAACCTCGGCTCGCACCTTGCCCTCGGCGCCGCTGATCTGCGTCTCGTCGACCTGCTCCACCTGGCGCTTCGACCGGCGCCAGAGGAAGAAGAGAAGCGCGGCAGCTCCAAGGCCGAGCAGCAGGAAGAGGATCCAGCCCGAGCCGCCGCCTCCGTCGTCGGAGCCGCCGCCTTCCGCCTGGGAGACACCGAGCTCCTGCGCGGCCGCCGCGACGCCGGCGCCGTATGAGTTCGTCTGGTTCGCCGCAGCGATTGCGCTGTCCTTCGCGCTCGAGATCTCTTCTGCGCTGTCGACGTTGGAGGTAAGCCCAACGGTCGAAGGCGTGTACACGAAGACGCGCCCGTCTTCCCCGAGCTCCTCGAGGACTGCCGCCGCGAACGTGTCTGCGTTGGGGTAGTCGGTCGCCTCGTCTGCGAGCACGACGACCTTGAAGGCCGCATCCGCTTCCTGCAGATCAGCCGTGACTTGGTCGAGCTCAGCGAGGTCGGGGTCGGTGAGGGCGCCTTCCTCGAAGGTGACGTTGTTCTCCTGCAGGTCGGCCGCGGCGGTCTCCGCCTCCTGAGCGGCCGCGAAGGGCACCAGGGCGAGCGCGCACGCGATCACGACCGCCCATGTCACGCCTCGGCGGCGGCGCACGTGTGCCTGAATCCCCTCGGCCAAGTCGCTAGGCGAGCAGTTTCCCGTCGGCGAACTGCTCGAGAAGTCCCATGGCGACCTCCTTGTGCGCGAGGGAGCGAACCAGCGTGCAGGATACGGCACGACCTGCGCCGTGGATAGTCGCCCGCTAGCGCTCGGCGCGCTGCTTGATTCCGCGCAGCATCTTCCGTTCCATCACGAGCGAGGCGGGCTCCATCGGGATCATCCCGAGTCGAGCGGCCAGTGTCGGAAGCCGGAAGCGGTTTCGGCTGATCAGTCGCGTTGAGCCGTCGCTCGCTTCGAGCACGAACGACCAGACCCAGTTGCCGTCCTCGGAGCGCCAGGCGAGCACATGCTCCGGCTCGACCCGCTCGACCCGCATTCGATTCGAGCCGTAGCCGATTGTGTCGCCGACCTGGGGATGCTGGAACTCGGGCAGGACGCGATCGACGCTGTGCATGTCGAGCCCCAGCAGGTTCTCGATCCAGTCGTAGGTATACGCTCCGCCGCGAGGAGACGGGCCTATCTGCGCGATCCACGGCCAGACCGCGGCGGGAGGCGCATCGATCTCGATGGCGCGCGTCGCGATCCCGTCGGCGTCCTCGAGCAGCTCGTCACCCGGGAGCCGAGCTTCGGCCTCCTCGGCCGTCGCGCCCCAGGTGAGGATCGGCCTCCGTAGGAAGCGGGCATACACGGCTCCTATGGCCGCGACACCCAGGGCCGTGCGGAGGAGGCGCGACCGCATCGTCACAACCTAGGGTCCCGCCCGCTCGGGAGGCAAGCGGGCGGGACCACCTTTCGATTACCGCTAGGCCTTGCCGACGACCCGGCTCATGGACCAGTTGTCGTCGTTGTCCGTCGGAATCTTCAGGTCAGGAATGCCGAAGAAGTCGGCAGTCAGACCGGAGCCCGTGACCTCGGTGCTGCCAATCGTGAAGTTCTGCTCGCAGCCCTGGTTCTCCATCGACATTACCGGGCCGCTGAAGTCGACCCGCCCGGAGATCGCCCGACTCGCAGGGATCCCCACGTGCGCGGTCGCCGTCCCGCTCGCCGGGACATCAGACGTGAACTGGCTGTTGGGAACAAGCTGGCTGAGCACCTTCGACATGAACGCGCGTGCATCGCTCTTGCTGGCGAAGAAGGTGGCCGTGGTTCGCGTTCCCTGGCGCCTGACGTTCGCGGTCAGGTTCCAGGCGCCGAAGACATTGCCCCCGAGCGACTTGTAGGCCGCACAGCTGTTCGTCGGAAGCGGCACAAAGCAGGAGCCGGTCACCTTCGTGACCGTCGCCTGGTAGCGGGAGACGGTGACCGTATGCCCGGCACCGATTCGCGCCGCGCCGGGTGCTCGTATCGTCTCTCAAGTGCGATTTGTGCGCTGCGCCGCCCGCAAGTTCAGAGACGAGGCAGCCTTTTGACACCCGGGGTGCCCGTGAGGTTCGGAAGGAGGACACGGTGAGGACCGCGTCAATCGATGAGATCCAGGTGAAAACCAGGGTCGACGAGCTCCTCAACCGCTGGCCCTGCCCTGGTCTAGCGGTTGGGGTGGTCCGCGACGGATCGCTGGAGTGGTTCTACGGACACGGCGTCGCTGACATCGCGTCGAGCGCACCCGTCACGGAGGACACCGTCTTTCGGATTGCCTCAATCACCAAGACCTTCACCGCGATCGCCGTAATGCAGCTGTGGGAGCAGGGGCTCGTCGATCTCGATGCGTCCGCCAACGACTACCTGCACGCTTACCGGTTGACCGCTGCGAAGCCCGGCTTTCGGCCGGCCACACTGCGGCACCTGCTGACGCATACGTCGGGAATCGGCGAGCTGCGCGGGCTCGCGGATGTACTGCGGCCGACCCTAAGCTCGGAAGTCAGGACGGGACGCCGTTCCCGTCCCTCGCGGACTACTACCGCCGGGGGCTGCGCGTCGAGGTCCAGCCGGGCACCCGCTTTGCCTACACCGACCACGGGTCCGCCACCCTCGGCCAGATCGTCGAGGACGTGAGCGGGAAGCCCTTCGACCGCTACCTCCGAGAGCACGTCTTCGGGCCCCTTGGCATGGAAAGCACGGATGCCGTCGGTGAGCGGGTCCGGCCTCAGTTGGCCACGGGATACCTGCTGCGGTCCGCGGGCCTCAAACCGGTCACCGACCGCGTGTTCGCGCTCGGGGGTGCCGGATCCGTCTACTCCACAACGACGGACATGGCCCGCTACGTCGCGGCCCTTATAGGTGGCGGCGCCAACGAGCACGGCTCGGTGCTCAAACCCGAGACGCTCGCCACCATGTTCGAGCCGCACTATCAATCCGATCCCCGCCTACCCGGCATCGGTCTGGCGTTCGTGCGCCACGAGGCTGGCGGCCATCGCACCGTTGAGCATGGAGGCATCCTGCCCGGCTTCAGCTCGCAGCTGTTCCTGGCTCCTGACGACGGGGTCGGTGTCATCGCCTTCACCAATATGGGCAGCCCTGCGCCTCTGTGGCTGCCCTTCGAGCTCGAAGCCCTACTCCGCCTCCTGCTTGGCGTCCCGGAGGACGGAGTCCGAACGGACATTCCGCAACACCCTGAAGTCTGGGACGACATCTGCGGCTGGTATGGCCCTCCCGGCAGGCTCACGGGCGTCCGTGCAATGGCCATGGTGGGTGCTGGAGCCAAGGTCGTCGCCCGTCGCGGCCAGCTCACGGTCCGGGGGCTGAGCCCTCTTTCTGCAGTCCTGAAGGGCTTCCGACTGCACCCCGACGACGCTGACGATCCCTATCTGTTTCGGATCGACCTCTCCAAGCACGGGCTCGGAACCTGTCGCATCGCGTTCAGCCTCGACCCGGAAGCCGGGACGGCGCTGCATCTCGACCTGCTCCCGATCTCGCTTCACAAGCGAGGAGCTGCCCCGAAGCAACAGACCGAGTGCTCAGGCCGCAGATCGACGCGAGCTGGAACGCGAACAGCCGTCGGTGCTCACATGACCAGAACAAGGCTGGGGCGCGCCGTGCCGCTATGCGCGTGGATTCCATCCAGCCCGTGCAAGCGCGCCTCTCGGGCGCTGGGTCCATGGACGCACGAGGGCCCGAAGGAGGTCTAGGTCGCCGGCCTGGGGACGAAGAAGAGCTCCCCACGAGAAGGAAGTCCAGCCGCGGTAGAGGGCCAGCGACGCTGCGCCACCTGCGAGATAGCCGATCGCCGCGGCCCCGGCCGCGCCGGATGCTCCGTACCGCGGGATGAGGACGAAGTCGAGGCCGGTCGTCAGGACGAGGGACACGAGCGGGCCGAGCGATGACCGCCCCGGCGCCCCAGAGGCAACGAGCGCACTCGAGAAGATGCCCAGAGCAACGTAGCCGAGCACTGCGGGGAGCAGGAGAAGGAAGGGGCTCACGGACGCTTGGAACGGCTCACCGAAGACGAGCGGGACGAGCAGTGGGCCGAACGCCGCGCCGAGCCCTACGCACCCGAGGGACACGAACGTTACGGAGCGAAAGGCTCGCAGCACCCCATCGACCCTTTCCCGCTGCTCGCTCCGCGCCGCCACCGGCAGAAGCGCAGTCGCTGCCGCGCCGGGGAGATAGAACAGGATCTCGGAGGCGTTCACGGCGACGGAGTAGAAGCCCAGGACAGCTTGCGAGGCGATGAAGGCGGTGATGATCTGGTCGAGTCGGTCGTTGAGCGCTTCGGAGAGGGTCCCAAACCAGGCGCGAACCCCGAAGCGGAGAGACTCGGCGAAGAGATCGCCGTCGGGCGCGCCGAGACCCACCTCCCGAACCGCGATGGCCAGCATGAAGAAGCCCTTGAGGAGCTGCACCGCGATCCACGCGAGCGCCGCCCAGGCGATGGTGAGGCCCACGCTTACCTCGAGGGCAGCGACGAGCGCGACGTAGACCCAAGCGGTCACCGCGGTCGTGAGGGCGTGCACCCGGAAGCGGCTGCACCCGAGGAGGAAGGTGTAGCCCGCGTCGGCGAATCCCGAAGCGAGGGCGCCGAGACCGAGGAGCACGAGTTCCTCGCCTCCCACCCCGTCCGGCCGAAGGGACGCGGGCAAGGCAGCGAGGACCCCGCAAACGAGGCTCGCGCCGATCGCCGTGCTCGCCGAGACGGAGAGGACGAGGTTCGTGAGCAGCGCCGGTCGCTCCGTGGGGCGCTGTGCGGTGAAGATCGTCGTCGCCTCGCTGATGCCGAGCCGCGCAACCCGCGCGAGAATTATCGCCGCCACCGTGATGAAGGCGATCGTGCCGCGACCGGAGGGACCGAGCGCCCGAGTGACGATCACGAGCGCAACGAAGAGCCCGGAGTTGCCGGCCAGCTGGGCCCAGAACAGCAGCGCCGAGCCGTGGGCCGCAGGATCGCGCTCCGCGGGCTGCGAATGAGAGGTCAAGTGCCCCGAGCGGGCCGTCCGAGGCTGCACTCCTCCGCCAGCCCTGAGCGCAAGAGACGAACGAGCTCGTCGCCGACGCGCGCGTGACGGGCGCGGAGGATGTCTGCGTTAGCCGAGAACAGTTGCCGGTAGGGGGTGTACGAGGAGGCGATCTCGCCGAGCGCGGAAGCCATAGCCGCTGGGTCTTCTGGCGGAACGCAGAGGTCGCGAAGCGACGCGGCGCCGTAGTACGAGGGCGCATCGCCGACGCGTGTCGAGACCGTGGGTATGCCCCGGCTCAGCGCCTCGAGCAGGGCGACCTGGACGTTGTCCGCAACCGACGTCGACAAGCAGACGTGTGCGTCCGCCTGCAGGTCCTGCGCCGCCTTCCACGGCAGCGCTCCGTGGAGGACGAGCCAGGGCCGCTCTTCGGCGAGCAGCTCGAGCCGGCCGCGGAGGGGACCGTCCCCACAGACGTGAAGCTCCGCGCTCCTCTCGCGACGAAGGATCTCCACGGCTTCAACAGCGCGGATGGGGTCCTTCTCAGGGAACAGCCTTCCGACCCAAACGATGCGCATCGCCTCGTCCGGCCTGGGCTCCTTGGGACGGGCGGGCGGTGACTGCCGGACCGGATAGGGCAGGTATGTGGCCTCGACTCCGTAGAGACGGCGCGCCCCGACGAGGCCGGCACGGGAGACGGAGATCGGCCGGGCGAGACGCATGGCCACGCGACCGAGCGACCGCCGGAAGAACGAGCGCGCGATGGCGGACACGCGCGGGCCGGCGTACGGCCCCGCGCCGGAGCCGTGCATGACGAGAAAAGCAGGACGCCTCCGCGTCCGCGCGAGGAGGACTGCGAGCACGGGAAGCGCCTGGCGGGTGTTGTTGGCAAGGACGAAATCGGCGGCGCCCACCTCGCCCCAGAGCGCCCGCACTCCACCCACGGGCAGCGGCCACGAGGAGGAGCCGAGGAAGCGGGTGGGAACGACCACGTCTGCCGCTGTGTCCCATCCGGGCAGTCGGCAAGCCAGCACCTTGGTGCGCAGCCCGCGTTCTTCGAGCAGCGTCCGCGCCGAGTCGACGAAGTCCTCGACGCCGCCCGGGTGAGGGCGAACGAAGCTCGCAACGAGCAACACCGAGGGAGCTCTGGACGGCCTTTGGAAGGCTCGCTGAGGCAAGCTCGTCAAGAGGCTTCGACGGTCGAGCGGGACTCCTGCAGGTCCCGCAGAGGAACTCCCACGGAGTAGGACGCGTCGCCGCGGACTCCGATCGCAACGAGGCCGAGAGCCGGCACCTGGAGCCGCTCGAGAGCCTCTCCCAGCTCGACGGCGGCCGCCGGAGTCATGCGGTCGAGCCTGCAGACGATTAGCGCCTCCTGCGCGCACCGCGCCAGAAGCGGGCCGTCGACGACCCCGAGCAGCGGCGAGCCGTCTACGAGGACATAGCGATAGTCGGAGCGCTCGAGGCCGTCGAAGAGCGCCGCCAGCTGCTCGCCTGCCAGCAACTGGGCGGAGTTCGCGGCCGCGTTGCCGGCGGGGAGCACGTGCAGGTTGGAGGAGACGCGGACGACCGACTCGCGCAGGAGCTCGCTGCCCGCCTCACCTCCCCGCTCGCCGAGCGCGTGCAGGACGTCCGCCAGCCCTGGAGCGTGGCCGAGGCCGAGAAGCTGTTCGATCCTGGGTCGGCGCATGTCCGCCGAAACGAGGAGCGTCCGCGATCCGGCCCGCGCGAGCGACTCCGCGAGCCTAAGCGTGACTGCAGATTTCTCTTCGCTCGCGGATGCGCTCGTCACGAGCACGAGCTTTCTAGTCGCGGGCAGTTGCAGGAGGGAAGCCTGTAGCGCCTGGTAGGCCTCCGCGGTCTGCGCCCTTCGAAGGCGGCGTCGTGGCGGGAGAGCGGCGAGGATCGGTACACCTGTCAGGCGGCTCAACTCGCGGGGGCCCGAGAGCCTTGGGGCGAGCTGGTCGAGCGCGAGGGCGGCCAGCACGGCGACGAATGCAGCGGCAAAGAACGCGAAGATGGTGTTGCGGACGGGACGAGGCGAGTCCGCCTCACTGGGTGGCAGCGCAGCCTGGGCGAGCTGGAGCTCGCCGCCGGCGCTCGCCTCGCTGACGCTCAAGTCGCTTAGCCGATCCTGGATGGCCTGCGCGGCCTCCTCGCTCCCCGGCGTGCCGTTCAAGCGATCGAGGGCAGCCTCCAGGTCGGCACGAGCGCGCGCGAGCCGTTCACGCTCCTGTGTCTGCTCCAGGGTGAGAAAGGATCGGGCGACTGCGTTGGCGATCGCTGCGACTCCGTCCGGGTCCCCATCGGTCGCCACGACGTCGACGATGTTGGCATTCTGGTCAACCGAAGCCTCGACTTTGTCCTCGAGCGTTCCCACAGACTCGTCGGGGAGACCCTCGGCCGCTTTCGAGAGAACGTCCCTCGTCGTCAGCAGCGTCTTCAAGGTCGCCAGACGTCGTGTCACGCTCTCGCCGTCGGCCGGCTGGAGGACACCAGCCTCGTCTTCCACCAGGATCCTGGCGGTCGCCTGGTACGTCTTGGGGAGGGCGAGCGAGAGCAGAAGCACGGTCACCGTCATCAGCACGATGATCAGAAAGATCAGAGGCCAGCTGCGTTTGAGGGCGGTCAGGTAACGAGGAACGTCGACCGGTTCGTCAGCGATATCGCGTGGCCTATCCCAAGTAGATGGCATTCGCTCTCTCATCAGAAGACCTCGTGGACGCTGAGGAGAACGTCGACATTGCGGTCGGCCCGCGCGCAGTCTCTGCCGTGGTCGCCGCTGACTCGATCCCGTCTGCCGTCGCGGACGTAGAACAGATCGCGAGCGGAGCCTCCCGACAAACGGTCGCGGTCGCCTCCGCCGAACAGACGGTCACCGCCCTGGCCACCGTCCGCCCTGTCCCGACCGGACTCTCCGCGAATGATGTCGTTGTCCGGCTGGCCAAGGAGCAGGTCGGCGCCCGAGCCGCCGCGGATGCGATCGGCCCCCCGGCCGCCCTCGACGCGGTCGTCTCCGCGGCCGGCCAGGATGAGGTCGTTTCCGCCCAGCCCGCGGATGACGTCGGCGCCTCCGTAGGCACAGATGTAATCAGCGCCCGGGGTGCCCCTGAGAACGTCAGCCCCGGCAGTGCCCTGGATCGTGCACTGCGGCCCCGCTGCTGCCGCGCGCTCGACACCCGAGGGAGACGGCGCAAAGAATCCAAGCGCCGAGACCAGTACCGCCGCAATTGCCTTCATGATGACCTCGCTTTCTTTTGGACACCAGATCTGTGGCTGTCCGCGGTAAGGAGTGGCGAAAGACGCGGGGAGCCGAGGCGCCGCCGCATCCATCCCGCCCAGATGAGGGCGGCCACCACCCAGAGATGCCTCCAATGGAGCGTGTCGATGACAAAGCTGTTGACGAGGAGCCCGCACCAGGCTCCAAGCAGGGCCGCCGAGCCGATCCCGTAGGTGTCGCGCCCCGCGACGGCGTTGGCAACTGCCGCGCCGAGCGTGAAGAGCAAGAGTGCGAAGAAGGCCAGGATGCCCGGGAGCCCCTGCTCGGCGAAGACGCGCACGTAGGTGCTGTGCGCTGAGATCGGGGCAACGAGCTCGAACTGGCCCGGACCGACGCCGAAGGGGTAGCGCTGGGCCGGCTCGAGCCCGGCGGCCTGCGCGCCGAAGCGATCTGCGTCGTAGCTTTGGACCCGCGCCCGGTCGGAGAGGAAATCACCCGACCCGCTGAGGGAGACGGCGCCTGCGACGAGCACGCCGGCGACGAGGGTCAGGACGAGCGCGAGCAGGACCTTGCGGCCGCCGCCCCGCCTGAGGGCCATGACGACGAGCAGCACTCCGGCTCCGAAGGCCAGGTTGACCCAGGCTCCGCGGGAGGCCGAAAAGATCAACCCGAGCATGAGCAGGACGAGGAGCAGGCCTTTCCAGAGGCGGTGCAACCCGAAGAGGCGCGGCGTGAGAATCTCCTCCACGAGGATGAGGGCAGCCGGGACGAGAAAGGGGCCGAAGACGTTCGGATCCTTGAAGAGCGCTTGCACGCGGTCCTCGAAGACCATGAGCTCGCGGCTCGGGAGCGGAAGGAAGAGGGCCGCCAGGCCGACGGAGGCGGAGAGCACGGCCGCCACGACGTAGCCGCCGGCGGCGACCTTGGCACGCCGACTGTTGGTCACCCAACCAGCAAGCCAAAGAGCAAGGACCGCGAGGTAAGCCGTCGTGGCGAAGAAGGTAAGAGCGCGCTCGTAGTCCACGACCTCGACCGCGGAGACGAGGTTGAGGGCGAGGAACACGCCGACTATTCCCACGGCGGCCGCGGAAACACGCTGTCCGCGAAGGCGACCGGTCACGAGCGCGGCCGCGACGACAACGAAGAGGACGAGGTCGGCGGGCGCGGGCTCGACGAGAACGACGCCGAGGAGCGCAAAGCCGAGGGCCACGGCAGCCTCTTGCCGGGCCAGGGCAAGAGCCAGGACCGCAAGCAGGCCGAGCCCCGCGAGAACCGCGAGCTCGACGGTCGGGGGATAGTGCGAAAGGACGAGGCCGAGCGCCAGGGCCAGAAGAGCCCCGCCGGCAAGGGCTCCGAAGGCCCCCAGGCCGCGGCGAACGACGAAGGGATCGCGGACGGAGGCGTATGTCCCGTTCATTCGCCCCTCCGATCGTCCGTACAGTGGCTCGCGAGCCCAAGGACGGGGCCGCACTCGAGCGCCCGCCGACCGAGCGGCGCGCGGACGGCGTACTGCGCGACCTCCGCGACGAGCTCGCCGCGGGACTCACGCGGATTGAGCGAGCGCACCCGCTCGAGGCGCGCAAGCGCCTCCGCCCGACGTCCCTCGCCTCGAGTGAGAAGCGCAAGCCGTAGGTGGGCGTACCAATCGTCGGGATTGCGTTCGAGCGCTCGCTCGAATGCCTTCTGGGCAAGGTCCCATTGCCCGCTCTCCACGGCAAGCGTTCCCGCGACGACGTCCGCCCGCTCGCTCAGCGGGTTCAAGCGGCGCGCCCGCTCCAGGTGAGAGAAAGCCTGCTCCGAGTTGGGCCAGGCTCGAACGGCGCGCTCGAGCTCGAGCGCGGCAAGGCCCGGAAACGCGTAGGAAGCCGCGGCGGCAAGGAAGAGAGCGCCGGCGGCCACGAGCGCCGCCGCGAAGCGTGCCCTGCTTCGGGCTGCTTCACGAGCCCTGGTCCGGACGAGGCCGGATGCAAGCCCGAGCAGAGCGAGAGCGGACGCTCCGAGAACGGGAATCTCCCACAGCCAGTCGATCGACCCGTGCACGAGCCAGTAGACGCCCGCGGCGACGGAGGCAGCTGCGACGGCGCCCGCCAACCCGTTGGGTTCTCGGCGCCTGGGCAGCGCAGCCGCGAGCGCGGCCGCGACGAAGCCGAGGAAGAGCGCGGCGCCGACGAGACCGGTTTGCGAAAAGGTCCTGAGAACCAGGCTGTGCGGGTAGAGGGGCTCCTCTCCCGTGCGTCGCTCGCGGACGAAGTCGACCGCGAAGTTGTCCGCGCCCACCCCGAGCAGGGGGCGCTCGGCGAACTCGCCGGCGGCGACCCTCCACATGTCGTAGCGGCCACTCTCCAGTCCCGGCCGGGGCGCGTCTTCGAGCATCGAAGCGGCGACGGTCGTTCCCACGGTGGCCAGCGCGAGCGACGCGGCGAGGAGCGCGACGGCACGCCGGCGCGAGGCGACGAGGGCAACGCTCCGTTGAGCGCGACCGGGCCGGTCGCGGGACGCGAGCAGCAAGCCGAGCAGGAGAAGCGCGGCGCTCGCGAGCGCGAGCGCCACACGCTCATCTGCGACAGCCTGCTCGACCTCCGTTGCGCTGCCGGCGGCGAGGACGTCCAGGAGCGGGTCGAGTGTCGCAAGCGTGGCGACGGCGACGAGGAGAAGCGCCACGAGGACGCGGACACGCTCCCGGCTCAGGAGCACAAGGAGAGGAAGCGCGACAGCGATGCCCAGAATCGACCCGCGGCTCTGGGCCAGCAGAGCAAGCTGGAGAAGCGCACCGCCGGCCGCAAGGAGAAAGGCCCGCGCGGCCCAGTGAACTTCCGGCCGGGCCGCCAGGGCCACCGCCGGCCAGAACGCCATGAGAAAGAGCGCCGCGCTTGCGTTCTCGTAGCCGATCGGTTCAGCAAGGCGGTTCCCGTTGAATGCCCCGGCGCCCTCCGAAGCGAGAGCGAAGGCTCCGATCGCCGCCGTCCCCAGGACGAAGAGCCCGAGCACGAGGGCGCCTTCGTGCGCTCGCCAGGGCACGAGTGCGAAGGTCGCGTAGACCGTGAAGTAGAGGAGCGTCCGATTCGCGCCGTCCCAAGCGTCGCCCTGGACGCCTGCCCAGACAATGGAAAGGAAGGTCCAGGCCGTGAAGGCCCCGAGGAGCGCGATCGCGATCCAGGCTTGCGGAGACAGGGCCGGTCGCCTTCTCACCCTCACGACGACCGCCGCCAGGAGCGCGAGAAAGAGGAGTGCGCCGAGATACCACGCCGTAGGGGCATAGCCACCTTCCTCCGCCGCCCACCAAAGGAGGATCGCGATTCCGGCGAAGCCGACTGCCAGGGTGCCCGCTCGACTCAGTCGCGCGCTATAGGCTTCTGCCGCATGGTCAGGCTCGCGCACGCGTGCCATCGAAGACCGGAGCGCGCCCAGTAGCACGTTCCCCTCAGGCATCGCGCTCACGACCTCCCTCCGAGCGGCCACGAATCCTGCTCCTCATCACGCTCGCCGAGACCGGGGGCGCACAGACATACGTCGCTTCCCTGCTTCCGGCACTCGTCGGGCCCTTCGACGTCGCAGTGGCCGCCCACGGGCAGGGCCCGCTGGCCGACGCAACGCGGGCTGCGGGCGCGCGCTTCATCGAGCTCGAGCACGTCCGCCGTCCGCTCAGCCCCTGGCGCGACCCCCTCGGCCTGGTCGAGCTGCTGGCCCTCCTCCGGCGCGAGCGACCCCACATCGTGCACGTGAACAGCGCCAAGGCCGCCGTCCTGGGACGGACGGCGGCCTGGCTCGCCCGCGTTCCCATTCGCATCTACACGGTGCACGGCTGGTCGTACACGGCTCACACCGGAGCCGCCTCGACTCTCTACCTCTGGGCGGAGCGCCTGCTTCGCCCCCTGACGACGGTGACCATCTGCGTCGCCGAGAGCGAGCGTCGCGCAGGCCTCGAGGCGCGGACCTGCGACGAGGCGACGACGGTCGTGATTCACAACGGCGTCGACCTGGCCGGCGCGACGGTTCCGGAGGACCGCGCACGCACCGTGCCGGCTCGTGACGGTCGGACGGCTGCAGGCGCCCAAGGACGCTCTGACGCTCGTTCGTGCGCTCGCCGAGCTCCCACGAAGCGCGTTCGAGGCGGTGATCGTGGGCGACGGGCCCGATCGGCCGGCGGTGGAGAGCGAAGTCCGGCGCCTCGACCTCGCGTCCGTCGTCCGTCTGGCCGGCGAGCGGAACGACGTCGCACAGCTTCTGGCCGCCTCTGACGTCTTCGTCCTCTCCAGCCGCTCCGAAGGCCTTCCGCTCTCGATCCTCGAGGCGATGGCCGCCGGATTGCCGGTCGTGGCGACGAATGTCGGAGGAGTGCCGGAGCTGGTCCTCGAGGGAGAGACGGGATTCCTCGTCCCCCCCGGGGATCCGCAGAGCCTCGCAGGCGCTCTCGAGCGCCTGCTCGACGACTCGGCGCTTCGCGGTCGCCTGGGCGCAGCGGGACGGATCCGCGTGGAGGAGCGCTTCGACCTTGTATCGACTCGTCAGGCGCATCTCGACCTCTACTCGGCCCTGCTCGCTGCCGCGGGCCTGCCTTCTCCGTAGCGAAAGCGGCGATAGGTACCGCGCAGGGGAAGCGGCTTGTCGTGGCCGCCGCCCACCTTCGCCCGGAAGTCGAGCAGCGTGTCCCGCGAGTCGATCTGACGGCGCCTGAGCGCGAACCTGTCCGTTTGCGGCAGGTTGACGCCCGGCTCACAGGAGACGGCGACTCGGTACCCCGCCTTCATTGCCAGCGCTCGCTCGCGCGCGCCGAAGAGCCCCGCCGGATAGCAGAGCGCCGTGACCGGCCGGGCGAGACGCGCCTCGAGCTCGCGCTTGGAGTCCTCGATCTCTGCCGCCGCTCTGCGGTCATCGACGGCCAGGAGGTTCGGGTGCGTGACGGTGTGCGCCTCGAACTCGAGCGTCCCGCGCCGGTCGAGCTCGACGATCTCCTCCCAGCTGAGAAGCGGAGGCTGGTCCCTGTACCACGTGAACGAAGCCCGTCCGTCCGTGACCCCGGTGGCGATGAAGACGGTGGCCCGGAACCCGTATTCGGCAAGCACGGGAAGAGCGTGCTCGGCGACGTCGAGACAGCCGTCGTCGAAGTTCAACCCGATCGTGCGCTCGGGCGTCTCCCCGCACTCGAGGAGATCGGCGACCTGGCCAATGTCGAGGACCCGGTATCCGGCCGAGGCCAGGCAGTCCATCTGCCGGCGAAACATCCTGGGGTGTACCGCGAGCTCGTCCCGGTCGGCGGAGACCCGGTGGTAGAAGAGAATCCGCAGGCCGCTCAGGCTGCGGCCGCGGGAGCGCACGTACCACGCCGCAGAACGCGCGCGCGTCACGGTTGCCTTGACAGGGTAGGGCAGCGAGGGCCCGACTCCGCGCAGATCGCCGACTTGCGGATTAGCGCTCAAGGGACTCCTTCACGCGGTTGGCCGTAAAGCGGGTGCCGGGAATGAAGCGGGCGACGGGGCCGAACCGGTGCTCGGCAGCGAAGCCGACGAAGAGAAGTCCTCTCTCCGTCGAGCGAAACCAGCGGTCCAGCACTGGGCGGCCGTCGTCGAGCGCGATTCGCTTGCGGAGCTCCTCCGAGAGGAAGCTGAGGCGCTGAAGCGAGAAGCGAAAGCCCGCCGCGAGGATGACAGCGTCCGCGTCGCGGACGGTCCCGTCGCTCAGGCGCAGCCGAACGGCGCCGTCCTGCTCGATCCCCTCCACGCCGACGCCCTCGGTTACCTGGACGTCGCGCTCGACCTCGTCTCGAAGCCAGGGCGAGCCGCCGGCGCGGAGAATACGGGCGGCAAGGCGGCGACGGGCGGCCTTGGGAAGCGTGGCGAAAACGTCGGGATGAAGGGCGAGCCGGTTGAGCGGCGGTGGCCCGTAGCCGACCACCGGGTACGCGATCCGGTACAAGCGCTGGTGCAGGCGACCCCGGGGCTTGTGCGGCTCGCGGTCGGCGAACCAGCGCAGGCTGGAGCGAACGACGAGCTCGACTTCCGCGCCTGCCTGAACGGCGAGCGAGGCGCTCTCCAGGCCTCCCTGGCCCCCTCCAACCACGACCACGCGCCGACCTCGGTAGGGCTCGTAGTCCTGCAACGACGTAGCGAAGGCGACACGTCCTCCGACAGCCTGGGCGAGCTGCGGCGGCGCGTAGGCAAAGGGGACCGCGCCCACGGCGACGACGACCTGCCGTGCCCTGAGCTCGTCGCCCGCAGTGGTCGTCACGCGGAAGCCGTGGCCGTCTCGCTCCAACGCGGCAACGTCCGCGGGGTCGACCTCGGGGACGAATGTGCTCCGGAACCACTCGGCGTAGCGGAGGAACTTCTGCAGGGGGATGGGCTCCTCCCGTTCCTCCCCGAAACGCGCGCCCAACGGTCGATCGAGCCCAGGTTGCCGGGCGCGGCCAGCGAGGTCTCTTGCCAGTCGGAGCGCAGGAACATGTACGGCGGCATGCGCGTGCGCCAGGTCTCCATCGGCGCGCCGAACGTGCGGACGTTTCGTCCGGCCAGTTGCGCGGCGACCGAGAGGCCGTAGGGCCCCGCGCCGATCACGGCGATGTCGAGGCGCTCGCTCATGCGTGGAGCGCGTCCCGGGAGCGCTGGGTCAGGCGCCGGATCGGCGCGACTCCGTCCATGTACAGCCGGTGGACGGTCGGCGAACGCTTGACGCGGAGACGGAAGCGGATGACACCCAGCCTGGCCGCCACGACGGCGCGGGCGGACGGGCCCCTCGCCAGCCCGAGCCCATGGCAGAGGGGCTCGAAGCCGTCGGCGAGCTCGGTCTTGTAGCGCTCCGCCCCACCGAGGAACTCCACCCGAGTCAAGCCTTCATCCGACGCGGCCTCGATCGTGTCCAGCGTGTTGACGAGACCGGGAGAAAAGCGGGCGAGAGCCGGGTCGAAGGCAAGCCGGTGCACGTACATGCCACCCTCGAAGGCGAAGTAGTAGTGGAACGCGACCGCCCGCCCGTCCAGCTTGAGGAGAACGATGCGGGGCACGTCGAGCTCGGCGAGCGCTGCGATGGCCTCACGCTGGAAGGGGCGGCCGAGCGGCGAGGCAAACCCCGATCCGTCCGGGCGTCCTTCCCAGCGGAGGTCGTGTAGCCGGAAAGCCTCCTCGAGGGCCGGCCGGAGCTCCTCCAGGTCGCGGGCGACGACAACCTCGAGGTCGCCGAGCTCGTGCAGCTGCCTGCGTCGCCGACGGTGCAAGTTCCGCTTCTTCGAGGTCGTCTTCGCCTGGTAGACCTCGTCCCAACCGGGGGCGAGGTCGAGCACGGGAGCCTCGACGCGCTGAATGACGGAGAGCGAGGAGCCAAGCGTCTCGGCGAGGCGGCTGCGCGTGGGCAGGCCGTAGACGTCGATCAGATCCGCGGAAGTGCGAACACGCGCGGTCAAGCGCCGCCCCGGTCGCACCATTCTCGCCGGGAGCGAGGAGAAGATCGCCGAGCGCGGACTGCCTTCCACCTAGGAAGCGCGCTGTTCGCAGGCCGAGGTGGCGACGAACGAGAAGCGGAAGCGCTCCCACCAGCCGCCCTTCCCGGCGAGCCACGTGCACGTTGAGGTCCGCCCCATCGCAGTAGTGGCGCACCCACGCCTCGAGCCAGGCGTGGAGGAGAAATGGACTCGGCCTCGGCATCGCCCGAACGAGCGCATCCCACTCCGGTGCGAGCCGCGTGAAGTCCTCGGCACGGCTGATCGTCTCGAGCTCGATTCTGGTGTCGACGTCTGTTCTCATCGTCCCGCCTCCTCGAAGGCGCTCACGTGCTCGTCGCTCACCTCAGCGGCGTCACTGGAGATGCCCTCGTAGTCGTTTCCGTAGTAGGTGTTGCCGATGCCCTGGTAATCGCCGATCGCCGCCCAGCGCTGGTTCACGAACGTGCTCTGCCGCACCGTCGTTCGTGTCGTCCCCGAGTCGAGGTAGACGCCGGCAAGCCAGCTCCCGAACCAACTGTCCTCGATGACGTTGTCGATGCTGGCGGCGCGGCCGCCTGCGGCGGGGTCGGCCCACTCAGCGAGCAAACCGATGCGTACCCGGTCACCTATCCGCAGATGCCGGAAGCGGCTCGAGCGGGTGACGTGCTCGAGGTAGACGCCCGTGGGAGTTCGGTCGACGTCGATCCAGTCGAAGAGTGCTTGGTTCGTCGCCGTTCCCGACCAGAGGCCCGTCCAGGCACAGCCGCGCGCACGCACGCGTTCGACCACGCCCGGGTTACCCACCCAGAGGCACGCCTCCGCCCTTCCGTTGGAGGAGCCCGGCAGTGGGCGGGCTACTCCGGCAACGTCCACGTCAACCAGGTGGAAGGGCCGCTCGAGCTCCGTGCGGTCGGGCTCGTTCGCATCGACGAGGACGCCGTAGTCCGTGAACTCGCGAACGACGAGCCGAGCGGCGGAGAAACCCTCCGGTTGGCGCACGACGAGCCCGCTCGGTACTACGCCGTTCCCGCGCAGAGTGACGTCTGTGACGCGCGCCCGCGAGCCCGTGCCCCAGACCATGATCTCCGCCCCCTCGGCCGTCTTCGCAGGGTCCCGGACGTCGAAGGCGAGTCCACGCACGAGACCGCCCGGCCGCCCGTCGTTCCCGCCAAGGCTGAGCCCGACCCTCAGCACCGCTCCCCCCAGCCTGTGCGCGTAGAGACGGTGGCCGTGCGGATTCAGGAAGGGCCCGGTTCCTCCGTAGATGCCGTCGGCGAGCACGATGGCGGTGGGCCGCGGACGACGGAGCGCCTTGACCAGCTGCGCCGAGGTGGTAACGCGCTGGGCGTCTGCAGGGACCTTGTAGCGAGAGGGGGGCAGTGGCCGCACAAGTGGTTCGGGCTTGGGAGCTTTGGGGCCCGGCTCGGCCTCCATCGTGTTCTGATCGTCCCCACGCGAAAGTGCCGCGGCGGCTGCAGTGAGGACGAGAGCGACGATGAGGGCGAGCGTCTTAATGGAGGTCGCTCCCTGTTCCGGCCGCGGGAGGCCCTCGCTCCGGCTTCGCCCCGCCGACGAAGAGCGAGCTCACCATCAGCCCGGCCGTCCGGAGACAGACGGCGATGTCGACCGCGAGGTTCCGGTGGCGGATGTACCACAGGTCGTAGGAAAGCTTGGCCTGGCTCGCCTCCCGGTCAGCTGCATATCCGCAGCGGATCTGGGCCCACCCTGTGATCCCCGGCTTGATCAGGAGCCGACGATTCCAGTAGGGCATCGAAGCCTCGAGCATGGCGACGAACTCCGGGCGTTCCGGCCGCGGGCCGACCATGGACATATCACCCTTGAGGACGTTCCAGAGCTGGAGAACCTCGTCCAGGTGCGTGCGACGGAGGAATCTCCCCACGGCAGTCACCCGTTGGTCCATCTCCATGGCCCACTGCGGACGGCCGGGGGCCTCTGCCTCGGCGATCATCGTGCGGAACTTGTAGACGGTGAAAGGGCGTCCGCCTTCGCCCAAGCGGGTTTGCCGGTAGACGATCGGGCCGTTGGTTCGCCAGACTAGGATCGCCAGCAGGGGGAGTAGCGGCGCCACGAGCAGGAGACCGCAGGATGCGACGACGATGTCGAAGGCTCTCTTCGACCAGCGTGCGTACACGCGTTGGCGCAGGTCGAGAACGCCCATGAACCAGGCCGAGGTGAGCTGTGGCAGCGGCACGCGACCGAAGGCGTACTCGAAAAAGGTGGCCAGGCCGGCAATGCGGAAGCCGGCTCCCGAGACGTCGAGCAGCTTGTCGACGGTGTCCCCGTAGGTCCGCTCGTCCGTGAGCACGACGATGTCCGGCCGCTGTGCCTCAACCACCGAGGCGAGCTCGGCAAGCCCGCCCAAGCAGGGGACCTCCCGGATCCTTGGCCCGCCCGGGACCAATCCGGCCCACGAGCTCGAAGCCTGCCTTGGGGGCACGGCGCATCTCCTCTGCGAGCCCGCTTGCAAGCTCGTCCGTGCCCACAACGAGCACGCTCGTTTGACCCGCCGAGGTCTGCCGAACTCCCCACTCCCAAACGGCGGCTGTGGCGAAGACGCCGGCGCCCATGCACACGAGCGCCACCGGCCCCAGTTGCAGGCCCGCCAGCCAGGGGTCGATGGCCCCCACGACCATGAGGCCCGTCGCGCTCCCGATCGCAGCCGAGAGGCCCGTGCCGATCGTCCCTCGCCCGGCCGCAAATGCGCTTCTCAGCGTCAAGCACCAGATCGCAGCGAGCAGGGTGACTTCCGCAAGCCCGGACTCGCTGATCGAGCGCTGCGAGACGTAGGGAACGAAGACCGCGAGCCAAACGGCCACCATTCCCCCGCCCGAAGCGATGAGCTTGACGCCGTCGAGGCGCGCCGGCTCGCCCGAGACTTCGGGGGTCGCGTCGAGACTCGCGGCGGCGGCTTCTTCAATCGGGGTGCTACTGGTGGTCATTCATCCAAGGGGGTTGAGCGCTGGGTCCGGGGGTAGACTCATGACATGGCTCCCCAAGAGAGCGGTGTTCCGCGATCCGAGCGCAAGCGAAGGGTCACGTACCTCGACACCGCAGGCCGTCCCACCGAGAATCCGGCGGAAGCCGTACAGGGTGAGGTGCTCGAGTACGGTGCTCATCCTCAGCCTGTCCGTCGCACCCGGTTTTTCCTCAGTCGAAGCGAGCTGCCCTGGCTCCCGGTCAGCGAGCCGGCCTTTCTTCTCTGGGTCTTGGCCTTTCTCTTCATCGTCTGGGTCGCGATCGGCCTCGTTCTGCTCGTGTAGCGAGGGTTCGCGATTCATGTACGCGGGCTCCAGCGGAGCCTCGTGGCCCAGAACCAGATGGTCAGGAAGGCGAGGTAGACGGTTCCCAACACCATGCCGATCTGCATGAGCAGACGGGTGTCGCTGGCCTCGTCGTCCGGCTTATCGAGAAAGCCGGCGCCACGGAGGAAGCCGTCCCGAACCGTCTGACCGAACTCCTCCACCGTCGATTCAGCCTTCCCGACGGTGTTCTCCACGGCCGCGGTGGCCATTCGAACCCCACTGTTCAAGCCCGTCGTCCCTGATCTAAGCGCGGGCATGAAACGACTTGCGGATATGTAACGACTCAGGTCTCCGACGAAACAAGCGGCCGGAATCGGCGGCGTGTTCGCGAGGAAGAACCGCACCTTGATTGCGGTGGCGCCTGCCGCAGCTAGCGCCGAGAGAATCAGAAGCTCCTCCGACCCGACCGGAGCGCTCGTAAGAGCCTCGAACGGGAAGGTCCAGAACGGCTCTCCGTCGCCCTCGCCCGTAGCCGGCGGCGGCTCGAGCATCCCGGTCAACGGTTGAGCTGTCTCATTCACGGGCTCGACTGCTGCGATGTGCTCCAGCGGCCCGGCAGCGGACTCCCCGACGCCTCCCACCACATCCGCGACGGGCTCGACCGACCCGGTCAACGGCCCAGCCACGCCGACGCGGTCGACGGCTCCGACCAACGGGTCAACGGCGCTCGCCAGCGGCCCTGCTGTGTCCGCGACAAGCGGCTCGACCGTGTTCGTTACGAGGGGATCGACCGTGCCGCTCACCAACGGCTCGACGGTGTTCGTCACGAGCGGCTCGACGGTACCGCCAACCAACGGCTCGACCGTGTTGGTCACAAGCGGATCGACGGTAGCCGCCAACCAACGGCTCGACCGTGTTGGTCACGAGCGGATCGACCGTGCCGCTGACCAACGGCTCAACCGTGTTGGTCACGAGCGGATCGACCGTGCCGCTACCAACGGCTCAACGTGTTGCGTCACGAGCGGCTCGACGGTACCGCTAACCAACGGCTCGACGGTGTTGGTCACGAGCGGATCGACCGTGCCGCTAACGAGCGGCTCGACGGTGCCGGTAACCAACGGCTCAACCGTGTTGGTCACAAGCGGATCGACCGTGCCGCTCACAACGGCTCGACCGTGCCGCTGACCAACGGCTCAACCGTGTTGGTCACGAGCGGATCGACGGTACCGCTAACCAACGGCTCGACCGTGTTGGTCACAAGCGGATCGACAGTGCCGCTAACGAGCGGCTCGACGGTGCCGGTAACCAACGGCTCGACCGTGTTGGTCACGAGCGGATCGACCGTGCCGCTGACCAACGGCTCGACCGTGTTCGTCACAAGCGGATCGACCGTGCCGCTGACAGCGGCTCGACCGTGCCGCTGACAAGCGGCTCGACCGTGTTCGTCACGAGCGGCTCGACCGTGCCGCTAGGGAGCTGCTCGACCGTGTTCGTCACCACCGGCTCGACCGTGTTGGTCACGAGCGGCTCGACCGTGTTCGTCACGACCGGCTCGACCGTGCCGCTGACGCAGCGGCTCAACCGTGTTGGTCACGAGCGGCTCGACCGTGTTGGTCACGAGCGGCTCGACGGTGCCGCTGGGGAGCTGCTCGACCGTGTCCGTCACCACCGGCTCGACCGTGTTCGTCACAAGCGGATCGACCGTGCCGCTCGTGAGCGGTTCGACAGTGCCACCAGGGAGCTGCTCGACCGTGTTCGTCACGACCGGCTCGACGATGTCGCCAGGGAGCTGCTCCACCGTGTTCGTCACCACCGGCTCGACCGTGCCGCCAGGCAGCTGCTCGACCGCGTTCGTCACCACCGGCTCGACCGTGCCGCCAGGCAGCTGCTCGACCGTGTTCGTCACCACCGGCTCGACCGTGGCCGCTCGGGAGCTGCTCCACCGTGTTCGTCACCACCGGCTCGACCATGCCGCCAGGGAGCTGCTCCACCGTGTTCGTCACCACCGGCTCGACCGTGTTCGTCACCACCGGCTCGACCGTGCCACCAGGAAGCTGCTCCACCGTGTTCGTCACCACCGGCTCGACCGTGTTCACGAGCGGATCGACGCGAGACCGGCTCGACCGTGTTCGTCACGACCGGCTCGACCGTGCCGCCAGGGAGCTGCTCCACCGTGTTCGTCACCACCGGCTCGACCGTGTTGGTCACGAGCGGCTCGACGGTGCCGCTCGGGAGCTGCTCGACCGTGTTCGTCACGACCGGCTCGACCGTGGCCGCTCAGGGAGCTGCTCGACCGTGTTCGTCACCGACCGGCTCGACCGTGTTCGTCGCGAGCGGTCGACCGTGCCGCTCGCGGAGCTGCTCGACCGTGTCGTCACCACCGGCTCGACCGTGTTGGTCACGACCGGATCGACCGTGCCGCCAGGAAGCTGCTCGACCGTGTTCGTCACCACCGGCTCGACCGGGCCACCAGGAAGCTGCTCGAGCGCGGTATCCCCGAGAGGCGCTTCCGCGGGGACAGCCGCCAGAGGTTCAGTGGCCGCATCGGGGAGCGCAGAAAGGACGTCAGACGCCTGCGTCGCCTCGCTCGGAAGCGACTGGCTCGAAACACTGTCCGACGCCGAAGTCACTGTGCCGGTGCCTGATCCGCCAGTATCCGGTGCTGCGGTCGCTCCTGGCAAAGCCGAGTCCTGGACTGCATCCGTAACGTCCGATGCCGCGCCGCTTGATTCCGGAGCGGGAGCTTCCGCCGGCGCGTCAGCACCAGAGTCCTTCGCGGCGGGCTCGGAGCCAGAGTCCTTCGCGGCGGGCTCAGAGCCAGAGTCCTTCGCGGCGGGCTCAGAGCCAGAATCCTTCGCGGCAGACTCAGAGCCAGAATCCTTCGCCGCAGGCTCAGGCGCCGACTCCTTCGCCGCAGGTTCAGGCGCGGACTCCTTCGCCGCAGGCTCAGGCGCGGACTCCTTCGCCGCAGGCTCTGGTGCAGGCGCTGCCTTTTCAGCAGGCGCCGTGACCTCAGCCGGTGCGGCGCTCGCTGCTGTTTCTTGTGTTTTCTCGACCGCACCCTCGACGGCCGCTTCGGCCGTCGCGCCTAGATCCGTGATCGGCCCCTTGTCGCTCACTGCAGAAACCCCCTGTGACTCGTTGGTAGGTCTGCGCGTGTTTGGGTGTACATGTGTGCACTTTCTTTTCCGATCTCTGGCACTGTTGAACTCGGGAAATCTCCGGATTTTGCCCCGGCAGGCTCCCTAGGTGCTTGACCCTGGTACTGCACAAATAGGGACCACAAGCAGGGGGAATCCTGCTAGGCTAAGGCGTCTGTGGCGGCTTCCGCGAACTGCGGCGCGGTGTTGATTGCGGACGAGGATGGCACCTCGCGCCGCGAGCTTGACCGACCTCTTTGAGGGCGCCGGCTACGAGGTCACTGCAGTGAGCTCAGGTGTCGAAGCCCTGCGGGTCGCCGGCGAGCTCGAACCGGCGATCGTTCTTCTCGAGATTCCGCTCGGCAGCCTGTCCGGGTACGAGGTGTGTCGGGCGCTTCGGGAGCGAGCCGCGGAACTGCCGATCGTTTTCATATCAGGCACACGGACCGAGTCATACGACCGCGTGGCGGGACTTCTTGTGGGCGCGGACGACTACGTCGTCAAGCCGTATGCAGCCGACGAACTCTTGACACGCGTCAGGAACCTAGCTCGACGCTCGGCCCTTCCTCCTCAGAACGGGTCAGACAGACTCACAAAGAGAGAGCGAGAGGTCCTTCAGCTGCTCGCCAACGGACTACGCCTCGACGACATCGCGGAACGTCTGTTCATCTCGCGCAAGACGGTTGGCACGCACATCGAGAACATCCTGCGGAAGCTCGACGTCCAAAGTCAGGCCCAGGCCGTGGCGCTCGCCTTCCGCGAGGAGTTGGTCGAGATCACGGCGTGAGCCGCCGTTCTCCCTGCGATTGAGGAGGTGAAAACGGCGTTTCGGCGCGACGAGCGGGTCGAGGCTGACGAGCGGGCAAGCGATGATCGAATGGACGCGCTGCTTCTAGCTTGGTACAAGCACTGCGGGCGCGATCTTCCCTGGCGGCGGACGCGCGACCCGTACGCGATCCTCGTCTCCGAGGTCATGCTCCAGCAGACGCAGGTGGAGCGGGTGGTGCCGCGCTACCTCGCCTGGCTCGAGCGCTGGCCGACGGTCGAGAGCGCTCGCCGCCGCGTCGCGCGCTGACGTCATCCGCGCGTGGCAGGGGCTCGGATACAACCGGCGCGCGGTCAACCTCCATCGCGCGGCGCAGCAGATCGCTGAGCACGGCTGGCCTGACGACCTGACCGAGCTGCCGGGCGTCGGCCGCGTACACGGCGGACGCCGTCGCCGCCTTCGCGCTCGGCGCGCCGGTCCTGCCCGAGGACACCAACGTCCGTCGGGTGCAGGAGCGGACGGGGCACCGCTTCGGCGCGGCGTGCGCCCAGGCGCTGATGGATCTCGGCGCGACGGTCTGCCTCGCCCGCGTCCCCCGCTGTGAGGCCTGCCCGTTGGCAGCGGTCTGCCCTTCGCGCGGCAGGCGCTACGAGCCGTTGCGAAGACAGGGGCCGTTCGAAGGCTCGTTCCGCCAGCGGCGGGCTCGTGTCCTGCGGGTTGTCGCGGCCGAGGCCCGACCCACCGCGCGAGCTCGACGCCGAAGCCGTGGCGGCGCTCGAACGCGACGGGCTGGTCGCCGTGGTGGGCGGGTCCGTTCGCCTTCCAGGTTCCGCTTAAGCGTCTTGTAAGAACTCGGTAACAGCGGCGCAACTCGGCCGTTCTACGCTCCCCGGATGGGAAGAGTTGCCGCCGTTTCGGCGCCGGAGAGGTTCAATACGGCAATGGCCACCGTGCTGGTCGTCGACGACGAGCCGATCGTGCGCGAGGTCGTCGTCAGCTACCTGCGTCACGAGGGCTTCGAGACGCTGGAGGCGGGAGACGGCGACACGGCGCGCGAGCTCGTCGAACAGGAAAGCCCCAGCCTCGTCGTCCTCGACCTGATGCTGCCCGGGACCGACGGGCTCGAGCTCTGCCGCTGGATCCGGGCGCGCTCGGACGTTCCCGTGATCATGCTCACGGCGCGGGGCGAGGAGGCCGACCGAATCGTCGGGCTCGAGCTCGGCGCCGACGACTACGTGACGAAGCCGTTCTCCCCTCGCGAGCTCGCGACCCGGGTCCGCACCGTGCTCCGCAGGAGCGAGCCGAGCGTCTCCCGGGCGGAGAGCTTGACCTTCGAAGGCCTGGAGGTCAGCGCCCGCACGCGCGAGGTGTCCAAGGACGGTGCAGCTGCTCCGGCTGACGGCGAAGGAGTTCGACCTGCTCTGGTTCCTCGCCAACCACCCGCGCCAGGTCTTCTCCCGCGACCAGCTGATGGACCGGGTCTGGGGCTACGAGGCGGCGCTCGACACGGGAACCGTCACGGTGCACGTCCGCCGGCTGCGCGAAAAGATCGAGGACGACGCCTCCCGGCCGCGGTTCCTGCAAACGGTCTGGGGCGTCGGCTACAGGTTCGTGCCGTGATCGCATTCGCCCTGATCGTGGCCGCGGCGACACTCGGCGCCGGATTGGCCGCGGCGCTGCTTCTGCGTCGGCTTCCAACGCTCCGGCTCCAGCTCGCCGGGCTAGGGCTGGTCGCCGTGCTGCCTCCCGCTCGCCGCGGTGCTCCTCTCCGGCGTCGTCATGTTCAACTCGGAGCACGACCTGACGATCCTGGCGGTCGCCACCGCCTCCTCCACCGCCGCGCTCACCGCCGCGTTCCTCCTCGGCGGCTCGATCCTGCGGTCGATCGAGCGCGTGCGGCGCGGCGTCCTCGGCGCTCGCCCGCGGCGATCTCGCGGCGCGGGCGCCCGAGGGCGGGCCCGCCGAGCTCGCCGATCTGTCGGCCTCGTTCAACGAGATGGCGGCCAACATCGAGGGACTCTTCGACGCCCGGCGCCAGCTCGTCGCCTGGGCGAGCCACGACCTCCGGACGCCGCTCGCCTCGATGCAGGCGATGCTCGAGGCGCTCGAGGACGGCCTGGCCGAGCCCGAGCGCTACCTCCCGGCGATGCGGGAGCAGGTGCGGACGCTCGGGCTCCTCGTCGACGACCTCTTCGAGCTCGCCCGCATCGACGCCGGCGCAATCACGCTCGAGCTGCACGAGCTCACGCTTGCCCCGCTCGTCGACTCGTGCCTGCGCGGCCTCGAGGCGGAGGCCGCGGCCCGCCACGTCACGCTCCGGTCGAGCATCGACGCCTCGGAGCCCGGGTGCGCGCGCGCGCCCGACAAGGTCGAGCGCGTCCTCTACAACCTGATCACGAACGCCCTCCGCCACACTCCCTCGGACGGTTCCGTCGCGGTCGTGGTTCAGGGACGACGGCGACGTCGTTCGGGTCACCGTCGAGGACACGGGCGAGGGCCTTTCCGCCGACGCGGTGCGGAGCATGTTCGACCGCTTCTGGCGCGGCGATCGCGCGCGCTCGCGAGAGCGTGGCGGCGCCGGGCTCGGGCTCGCGATCGCGCGCGGCCTCGTCGAGGCCCACGGCGGCCGCATCTGGGCCGAGAGCAGCCCGGAGCGGCGGCGCCCGCGTCTCGTTCACCTTGCCGCGAGCCGCCTAGACCCGCGGTAGCCTGAAGGCATGGCCCGCATCGAGGGCTACAGCTTCGGCCGCGTCGTCGTCGACGGGCGCGAGGAGACGGCCGACGTGATCGTGCTTCCCGACCGTGTCGTCCCGAACTGGCGGCGGCGCGACGGCCACGGGCTCGTCCTCGAGGATCTGGACGGCGTGCTGGACGAGCTGCCGGAGCGGCTGGTGATCGGCACGGGCGCGAACGGCCGTCTTCACCCGGACCCGGTGACGCTGGAGCTACTCCGCCGGCGTGGAATCGAGGTCGAGGCCCTGCCCACGGACGAAGCGGTGCGCCGCTACGGCGAGCTCAACCCGGCCGCGACGGCTGCGGCGCTTCACCTCACCTGCTAGGGGCTCAGCAGAGGCCACTGCCTGCGCCGCCAGGCCTTCGCCGCGGCCGGTGAAGCCGAGGCCGTCGGTCGTCGTCGCGCGCACCGCGACACGGCCCGTCTCGACCCCGAGCGCCTGCGCGAGGCGAGTCCCCATTCCGCCCGCACGGAGGAGATGCGCGGCCGCTCGCCGATGAGGACGCAATCCGCGTTCACGAGCTCGTAGCCCGCCTCCCGAACGGCGGCCATCGCGCGCTCGAGGAAGAGCAGGGACGAGGCGCCCTCCCACTCGGCCTCGTCCGAGGGGAAGAAGCTGCCGATGTCGCCGAGCGCAGCCGCCCCGAGCAGCGCATCGACGAGGGCGTGCGCGATGACATCCCCGTCGGAGTGACCGGCGAGCCCGGGCTCGCCCGGGAGCTCGACGCCGCCCAGGACGAGCCGGGCTGCGTCCGAGAAGCCGTGCGCGTCGACGCCGATCCCGATCCGAAGCTCGCTCATCCGAGCGGCTCCTGGCGACTCGTCCGGCCGGTGAAGACCGTGACCGTTTCGTAGCCGGCGCCGCTCAGATGCTCGATCCCCGCCTCGAAATCACGGCCGACGTCGTGCGCCACGTGTGCGTCCGAGGCGAGCGTCGCCCCGACGCCCCGCTGCCGGCAGCGCGCCAGGAAGCCCGCGTCAGGGTAGAGCTCACCCACCGGCTTGCGCAGGCCCGCGGTCGAGACCTCGACGGCGACACCTGCCTCCGCGATCGCAGCCGACGCCTCCTCGTGACAGGCCTCGACGGTCTCCCGGGCCGGACGGCGTCCGAAGACCTTGACGAGGTCGGGGTGCGCGAGGACGTCCGCGAGCCCGCTGTCGAGCAAGCTCGCCCAGCTCGGCGAAGTACCGGCGCCAGACCTCGTCGACCGAAAGCCGGCCCCAGACGCCGGGGTCGACGTCGACGGCCTCGCCGTCCAGGAGGTGGACGGACCCGAGCAGGAAATCCCACGGATACGGGCGCATGATCTCCGCGAGCTCGTCTTCTCGGCCAGGCAGCCATTCGAGCTCGAGCGCAAGCTTCACCGGCAGCCCACGGGATTTGGCGTCACGGATCGCGTTGCAATAGTCCTCGAGGTCGTGCGCGACGCGCGCACGGTGATACGGGTGCCCGAGCAGCGGCTCGGCCTGGCGGAAGTAGTACATGTGCTCGGTGAAGGCGATCTCGTCGACGCCGCGCGCCGCCGCCTGCTCCACGAAGCGCTCCACGGCCTCGACCGTCAGCTCGATCGGACCTTCGCGACCGTTCGCGGGGCCGCGGAGGTGCATGTGGTAGTCGACGATCACTTCTCGGCCTCGAGCAGCGCTTCGACGAACGCGAGGTCCTCCAGAGTGGTCACTTTCACGAGCCGGCGGTCGCCCTCGACCAGCCGGACGCGGCCGCCGGCCGCCTCGACGAGCCCGGCACAGTCGGTGGCGTCACCGGCGGCCCCGAGCGCGCGCCGGAGCGAAGCCGCAAGGAACGCCTGCGGCGTCTGCGCCGCGTAGAGGCCGGTGCGGTCGACGGTTTCGACGACAGCTTCACCCTCGGCCCGCTTCAACGTGTCCGCCAGCGGAAGCGCGGGCACCGCCGCGTCCCAGCCTTCGCCGATGGCCGTGACCACCCGCTCGACGACGTCCTCGGGGAGAAGCGGGCGGGCCGCGTCGTGAACGAGGACGACTACGGCCTCCTCGTCCACCTCGGCCAGGCCGGCGCGCACGGAGTCGGAGCGCGTCTCGCCGCCGGCAACCGCCGCGTGGATCTTGCCCGCTCCGAGCTCCTCCGCGAGCAGGATGCTCGGCTCCTCCCACTCGGGCGGAGCGACCACGACGAGCGACTCGATCCAGTCGGAGCTCTCCAAGCGCTCGAGGCTCTCGGCCAGGAGCGGCCGGCCGCCCAGGTTTGCGAACGCCTTGGGGCGGTCGCCGCCGAAGCGCTCGCCCTTGCCCGCCGCCACGAGCACCGCCCAGACGCCCGAGCCGTCTCGGAGAGCTCACTTCAAGAGGGCGAGCTCGCCGTTTCGCTCGACGAAGAGCTCGGGGCTGACCGGGGTCTCGGAGGTCTGGAAGTCCTGCTCGACCCTGGCGCGCAGGCGCTCGGCGTTGTCACCGCGGTCGAGAAGCTCGAGGGGAAGCGCGACGAAGACGTTGTCCATGGGAACGGCGTACACGGCCGGACCGCCGTACTCTCGCACGATCTGGCGCCGGAGCCCGGGAACGACCATCCGCGTCGCGTCATAGCCGTCGGAAGTCGCCCAGCCGCAGAGCTCCTGATCGCCGGACGGCTCGCAGAGGAGCGGCTCTTCCTCGTTCGTCTGCCGCAGAAGGTTGTTCACTGCGACGTCGTGAACCTCCTCGACCGTCGTGCCCCACCGCTCGACGTCCTCGGGCCGAACGACGGTGAAACCATCCTCGGCGTCGACGACGTAGACGAGCTCGAGGTTGCCGGGCACGCTCGGTCTTTGCCGGCTCGAAGCCGAGCCGCCGAACGTCGGGCGGGGCCTGAAGGAGCGGCATCAGATCCGGCCTCACTTCCTCGAGCGAGAGCTCCCCGATGCCGGAATCGAGGCGCCGCTCGGCCTCCTCCACCAGCCCGGCGACGATCTCGTCCCTGCGTTCGGGATCCGCCTCGTACTCGGCGTAGGCATCGTCGAGCGCCAGGTCGACCCGGTTCGGGCCTTCGAACGCGCTCACGTTGAGGTCGATTCCGGGCTCGGCTTCGAGGCCGGCCGTCTTCAGCTCCGCGACGACCGTTTCCTTGAACGACGAGGCGGGCAGGCGTCTCCTCGTCGCTGCCGCCGTCACCGGAGCACCCGGCGGCCACGCCGGCAACAAGGAGGCAGACAAGGACAGCGCGCTGGAGCACTCGCACAGAATGCCTGCGGCGCCGCGGTCAGGGGTGCAGCTACAGCTCTAGGACGCGACCTTCACGGCGACGGAGTCCAGCTCCTCGTCGAGCCAGACCGCGGCGTCGTCCTCGTCCATGCCCTTCGCGTACATCAGCTCGGAGGCGAGGATCTTCTTCGCCTTCACGAACATCTGCTTCTCGCCCGTCGAGAGCCCCTTCTCCTGGTCGCGCAGCGAGAGGTTTCGGACGACCTCGGCGAGCTCGAAGATGTCGCCCGTCTTCATCTTGTCGCGGTTGTACTTGAAGCGCCGGTTCCAGTTCTTCGGCATCTTCGTCCCGTTGCCGTGCAGCACCTTGAGGACGCGCACGACCATCTCCTCGTCGATCACCTTGCGCAAGCCCGACGCGGTCGGCGTTCTCGGTCGGGACGTTCACGGTCATGTCGTTGTGGAGGATCTTGATGGTCAGGTACTCGCGCTCCTGCCCCAGAATCGTCCGCGATTCCTTCTTCACCACGGTGCCCGCGCCGTGGTGGGGGTAGACGACCTTATCGCCGACCTTGTACAAGCCTCTCCTCCTCTATGTGAAACGCGGGCCGCCCAGAATAGCGCCCGAGACGCCTGCGGATACGCCCATTCTACCGGAAACCGCTTGGAAGCGCAGCTTCCAGGGTGTTTGTAACACAGCACGGTTACTACAGCTGGAGGTAGCGGTCAACGAGATTGTGCTCCTGCAGCCGGCGCAGCCCTTCGCGGATCTCGCGGGCCCGAACCGAGCCGACGCCGTCGACCGCCTCGAGGTCGCGGTGGCTCGCGCGGACGACCGCGTCGAGGCTCTCGAAGTCGCCGCACGACGTGGCGGATGACCGAGTCGGGGAGGCGTGGGATGCGCGAGAGCACGCGGTAGCCGCGCGGGTGCACGGTGTGGTCGAGCGGGTTCGTCTCGCGCGGTAGCCGAGCAGCTCGGCGAGCTCCTCGAACTCGAGCAGACGCTGGTAGTCGAGCCGCGCGAGCTGCTCGAGCACGCCGACGCGCGCGGCCGGGTCGCCGGAGCGCTCGTAGTCGAAGACGACGGCCGCCTTCTCGCGCGGGACGTCCTCCATCAGCTCGTCGAGCTGCATCCGGATCAGCCGGCCCTCCTCGCCGAGCTCGACGCAGTTCCGCTCGATCTCCTCGGCCATGCGCGTCGTCATCTCGGCTCGCTGGAGGACGACGAGCACGTCGTCGAGGATGACGGCGCTCTGGAACTCGAGCGCGGTGAGCCGGGTCAGCCCCTGGTCGAGTCGCGCGCGGTAGGTCTCGAGCGTCCCGAGCGCCTGGTTCGTCCGCGCCGAGCGTGTCCGAGATCTCCCCGAGCTGGTAGCGAAGGTCGCCGACGAACACCGTCACCGTCTCGCGCTGCTGCGAGATCGAGATCGACGAGCGCGTCGGTCTGCTTCGCGACGCGCTCGGCTGTGCGGTGCCGCGTGCCGGTCTCGCTCGAGGGGATCGCGGGATCGGGCATGAGCTGGACGTTCGCGTAGACGAGCTTCGCGATCGTCCGCGTTGATCGATGATCGCGCCGTCCATCTTGGCCAGCTCGTAGAGGAGCTGGGACGTGAACGGCAGGTCGAGCCGCATGCCGCCCGAGAAGAGGAACGCGAGCTCGTTCGGCTCGCCGATGACGATGAGCGCGCCGTGCTCGGCGCGGATGATGTCGTCGATCCCCGCGCGCAGAGGCGGTCCCGGCGCCACCTGCTTGAGCGCCGAGAGGAGCGCCTTATCCTTCCGCGGGTCCGCTCGCATCGAGCCCCGCAGTCGATCGCCTGCCCGCAGCGTTCGCCGCCGCTGTCAGGCGCATTTTGCCACGGGACTCGGTGCCGTCCGGAGACCGAGCGCCTCCGCGAAGCCGAGCTTGGCGCACTCGCCGAGGCGCCGCTCGGCCTGGCTGACGCGGGCCGCAGCCGGCCCGTCAGCCCGACCTCGCCGAAGCAGGCGACGCCGGGCCGGACGGGCAGCCCGCGCGCCGCCGAGGCGATCGCGAGGGCGACGCCGAGGTCGGCGCCGGGCTCGTCGATCCGGACGCCGCCGGCGACGTTGACGAAGACGTCGGCCTGGCCGAGCGGGACACCGGCATGGCGGCCGAGCACGGCGACGATCATCGAGAGGCGCTTCGGGTCGACGCCCGTGCCGACGCGCCGCGGCATGGCGAGATCGGTCGGCGAGACGAGCGCCTGGATCTCGAGCAGGAGCGGCCGCGTGCCTTCGAGCGCGCACGTCGACGGCCGATCCGGGCTGCTCCTCGTCGGGCCGCCCGAAGAGCTCGGAGGGATCGGCGACGCCGACGAGGCCGGCCGACGTCATCTCGAAGACGCCGAGCTCGTTCGTCGAGCCGAAGCGGTTCTTCACCGCGCGCAGGACGCGGTGCGAGCGGTAGCGGTCGCCCTCGAACTGGAGCACGCAGTCGACGAGGTGCTCGAGGACGCGCGGCCCGGCGACCGCGCCCTCCTTCGTCACGTGGCCGACGAGGAAGGTGGCGATCCCCTGCTCCTTGGCGACGCGGAGAAGCGCCCGGCGGCCTCGCGCACCTGCGCGACCGACCCCGGCGCCGAGCCGAGCTCGGGCGCGTAGAGCGTCTGGACCGAGTCGATCGACGCAGACGTCGGGCCGTTCGCGCTCGAGCGTCGCGCAGACCTCGTCGAGGTTCGTCTCGGCGAGGATGCGGACGTCCGCCGGCGCCGCCGAGCCGGTCGGCGCGCAGCTTGACCTGGGCCGCGGACTCCTCGCCGGTGACGAGGACGGCCGTCCGCTCGCGCTACATGGCCCGGAGCGCCATCAGGAGGAGCGTCGACTTGCCGATCCCCGGGTCGCCGCTGACGAGCACGAGCGAGGCCGGAACGAGGCCGCCGCCGAGCACGCGGTCGAGCTCGGCGACGCCGGTCGGGATGCGCTCGGCGTCGGACGCCTCGACGTCGACGAGGCGGAGCGAGCGGCCGAACCGCGGCGGCCGCCCGCGCCGCCGGGGCGGGCGCCAGCGCGCGCTCCTCGACGAGGCGTGCCCCACGCTCCGCAGGCAGGACAGCGGCCGAGCCACCGCCCGGTCGTGTACCCGCACTCCGAGCACGCGTGCTGGAGAGCCGCCTTCGCCACGGCGTCCCAGTCTAGGCAGCGCGGTCCGACGCCGAAGCCTGCGCGCCCTCGTGCCGGTACGATGCCGGCTCGACCAGGATCTTGGCCTTCTCGAGCCGCGAACTCCTCCTCGGTCAGGACGCCCGCTTCTGCAGCTCGGCGAGCTTCTCGAGCTTTGCGAACTCGTCGTCCTCGGGAGGCGCGGCCGCGGGCGGGGCAGCCGCCTGCTGCTGCGCCATCTGCTGGTCGTATCGCTGCCTGATCCTGCGCAGTGTATTTCTGGTCCTGGCGATGGCGCACAGCGCCGGCGGTGCCGGCCACGACGGCAGTCGTCGCCGCTGCTCGCACCAGACGGGACCTCGTCTCCTGAACTCTCAGCTCTGCCTCTACCTGACTCTGCGTCCGCGTGCGCGAGCGCCGCCTGGACGACGTCGTGCGGGATGCGCTCGTTGCGCGAGCAGCTGGCCGTCGGCGTTCCGGACCGCCTCGGCGAGCGGGCGTCGCCCAGATGTTCTCGAAGACGAGCAGCCCGGCCGGACGAGTTGTGCTCCAGGACTCGGCGGCCATCTGGATGTCGTCCTCGTTCAGCAGTCCTGCGTCGACCTCGGCTGATGTCGGACGATCGCCGCGGCCTCGTCTTCGGGGTCGAGCTCAGCGAGCTCGACCGCCGCGACGTTCCCTCGTCGTCCTTCGACGATGAAGACGAGGTCGAGGATGCGGATCGTGCCGCCTTCTCGACGAGCTCGGCCAGCGCCGGGCACGATCTCGCCTTTGAACTTGTTGCCGGGGAACCCCACGATCAGGTACTCGATCGGGCCGAGCTCATTGGCTCCTCCTGGTCTCGCTGGATCGGTGCTGAGTCTCTCACAAACGCGTCGTCCACCGGGACCCCGTAACCGGTGGCGAGGGCGTTCGTCTCGTTCGCCATGCCGACGACCGCCAGCAGCTCGGCGAGCTGCTCCTCGCTCATGCCCTTCTTGCGGGCGGCGGCCGTGTGCGAGGCGATGCAGTACTCACAGCCGTTCGTGACGGACACGGCGACGTAGAGGAGCTCCTTCGTCAGCGGATCGAGCGCGCCGGGCGCCATCACTTCCTTGACGGACTCCCAGGTTCGCCGGAGCGTGACCGGGTCGAAGCGAGCGCCTTCCAGAAGTTGTTGACCCAGTCCACCTGCCGGGTTTCCATGATGTCGTCGTAGACGGCGCGCACCTCGGGGGAGGCGTCCTCGTACTCGATCAGCGGCACGGCGCTGAGCGGCGCTACTCGTCCGGAGTCTCGTCCGGGCCCGCGTCCGGCCGTCGGCTCGTCGGCGGGAACGGTGACCTTCTCGGGCTCGGCTCGGCGCCTCGCCCTCGACGATCGAGATGTCGACCTCTTCCTCGTCCTCCTTGCGGCCGACGAGGATCGTCGAGCCGGGCTTGAGCGAGCGGCCGAGCACGAAGTCGGCGAGCGGATCCTCGATGAAGCGCTGGATCGCGCGGCGCAGCGGCCGGGCGCCCATCGCCGGGTCGTAGCCCTTCTCGACGAGCAGCTCCTTGCGCCTCCTCGGTGAGCTCGATCGCGGCCTCGTGCTCGACCATCTGCTCGCGCAGGCGCTTCATCATCAGGTCGACGATCGGTCTTGATCTCGTCCTTCGTCAGCTTGTGGAAGACGATGACCTCGTCGATCCGGTTCAGGAGCTCGGGCCGGAAGACCTTCTTGAGCTCGCCCATGATGCGGTCCTTCATCTCCTCGTAGGAGAGGCCGGTCTCGTCGCCGACGGAGAAGCCGAGCGACTGGTTCTTCGAGATCGTGGCGGCGCCGATGTTCGAGGTCATGATCACGATCGTGTTGCGGAAGTCGACCTTGCGGCCCTGCGCGTCCGTCAGCTTCCCGTCCTCGAGGATCTGGAGCAGGATGTTGAAGACGTCCGGGTGCGCCTTCTCGATCTCGTCGAGGAGGACGACCGAGTAGGGCTTGCGGCGCACGGCCTCGGTGAGCTGGCCGCCCTCGTCGTAGCCGATGTAGCCGGGCGGCGAGCCGACGAGCCGGGACACGGAGTGCTTCTCCATGTACTCCGACATGTCGACCTGGATCATCGCGTCCTCGTCGCCGAACAGGAACTCGGCGAGCGTGCGCGCGAGCTCGGTCTTGCCGACGCCGGAGGGGCCGAGGAAGATGAACGAGCCGGTCGGCCGCTTCGGATCCTTGATGCCGGCGCGGGCGCGGCGGATCGACTTCGAGACGGCGACGATCGCCTCGTGCTGGCCGATCACGCGCTTGTGCAGCTCGTCCTCCATGCGGATCAGCTTCTGCGACTCCGCCTCGGTGAGCTTGAAGACCGGGATGCCCGTCCACATGGAGACGATGTCGGCGATCTCCTCCTCGCCGATCTCGGGCTGCTCGACCTCCTCCGTCGTGCGCCAGTTCTCCTCGAGCTCGCGCTTCTTCTGCGTGAGCTTGCGCTCCTTGTCGCGCAGGTTCGCGGCCTTCTCGAACTCCTGCGCCTCGATCGAGGCTTCCTTCTCCTTGCGCACCTTCTCGATCTCGTCCTCGAGCTCGCGGTAGCGCGGCGGCGCGGTCATCGTCTTGATGCGCATCCGCGAGGCGGCCTCGTCGATCAGGTCGATCGCCTTGTCGGGCAGATGGCGGTCCTGGATGTAGCGGTCGGCGAGGATCGCCGAGGCGCGGAGCGCGTCGTCGGTGATCGTGCAGCGGTGGTGCGCCTCGTAGCGGTCGCGCAGGCCGCGCAGGATCTGGACGGTGTCGTCGACCGACGGCTCGTCGACGCGGATCTGCTGGAAGCGCCGCTCGAGCGCGGCGTCGCGCTCGAGGTACTTGCGGTACTCGTCGAGCGTCGTCGCGCCGATCGTCTGCAGCTCGCCGCGGGCGAGCGCCGGCTTGAGGATCGAGGCCGCGTCGATCGCGCCCTCGGCGGCGCCGGCGCCGACGAGGTTGTGGAGCTCGTCGATGAACAGGATGATGTCGCCGCGCTGGGTGATCTCCTTCATCACCTTCTTCAGGCGCTCCTCGAACTCGCCGCGGTACTTCGAGCCCGCGACCAGCGCGGCCAGGTCGAGCGTGTAGATCTGCTTGCTCTTCAGGAGCTCGGGCACCTGGTTCGAGGAGATGCGGGCGGCGAGGCCCTCGACGACGGCGGTCTTGCCGACGCCGGGCTCGCCGATCAGGACCGGGTTGTTCTTCGTGCGGCGCGAGAGGATCTGCATCACGCGCTCGATCTCGGTCTGGCGCCCGACGACCGGGTCGAGCTTGCCCTCGGACGCCAGCTTGGTCAGGTTGCGCCCGAACTGGTCGAGCAGCTTCGAGCTCTTCGACTTCTCGCCGGCGCGCCGCGGCACCGCCCTGCTGGCGGCGGCCGGGGCCGGAGAGCATGCGGATGATCTCGTTGCGGATCTTCTCGGCGTCCGCGTCGAAGTCGAGCAGGATGCGCGCGGCGACGCCCTCGTTCTCGCGCACGAGCCCGAGCAGGATGTGCTCGGTGCCGATGTAGTTGTGGCCGAGCGAGAGCGCTTCGCGCAGCGCCAGCTCGAGCACCTTCTTCGCGCGCGGCGTGAACGGGATCTGCCCCGTCGTCACCTCGTCGCCCTGGCCGACGATGCGCGCGACCTGCGCGCGCACCTCCTCGACCGTGATGTCGAGGCACTCGAGCACGCGGGCGGCGAGCCCTTCCTCCTCGCGGAGGAGGCCGAGCAGGATGTGCTCGGTGCCGATGTAGTTGTGCTTGAGGGCCCGGGCCTCGTCCTGGGCGAGAACGACGACCTGTCGGGCTCTCTCGGTGAAGCGTTCGAACAAGCTTCAGGTCCTTTCCGGTCGTCAGCCGGACCTAGGATACCGAACCCGCCTGGCCTGTCCGAGCCGCCCTCAGCCGCAGCTCAACGCCGCAGCACGATGAACTGGCGAACGTGGGCTCTGTTCCCGGCTGCGTCCGTCGCGTAGACGTCCAGCCAGAGGCACAGGAGGTCGAGGCTGTTGATCTGCGCGCGCAACCGAGAGAAGAACGGCGTCGTCAGCCGAATGCCGCCACCTTCCTCGAGCCTTGCCCTCGCAGTGCCGACAAGCTCGGGAAGATCGGCCTGCCTGATGAAGCGACGCGTCGGATGGAGCTCGGTGCGGATCCGCACGCACTCGTCGCTCCGGATGCCGGCAGGAATACCGCGCCGCGGCAGGGACTGGTGACGCTTCGCGTCGACGAGCAGCGAAGGCGGCCCAGGCTCGTCGATGCACGTCCTGCCGAGGTAGTGCGAGGGATCGTCGTCCTCGACCCGCCGCTCGAGCACGTCGAGGCCGTTGACGCTCCCGACGTTGCGGTACTGGCCCTCGCGGGCGGTGCCCGTCCCCTCGTAGACCCAGACCTCGCCGGGGTCGAGGTCGCGGTCGCCGTCGGCGTCACCGCTGACGAACCTCGGCCTGCGTCGCTCACTGTCGGTGACTCTCAGCGACTTGATCAGCACGTTCCCAGGGTTGCTGACCCGGTACGTCCAGGTCACCGGGTCGCCGACGCGGATGATCGGGCCGGTCGGCCTCTGCGCATCCCTGCCGTTCGTGAACTTCTTGATCCTGACACGGGAGACGGCGCCGAAGTAGTGCGACGGGTCCTCGTCGCTGAGTGCCCTGGTCGGTGGTCGACCGATGCCGTTGTTCTCGTACTGGCCCCGCGTCGCGGTCCCGGTGGCGGTGCAGGTCATGACTCGTCCGGCGGCCAGGGTGGCCGCCGGGGCAGGTCCACGGTCACGCCCTGGTCATCCGCCACGTCGATGCCGGTGAGCGGGATGTTTCCCGTGTTGGTGACGATGTACGTCCACCGGACCGGGTCGCCGACGGGAATGAACGGCCCCTCCGGCGGCGTGTCAGCGTCGACCCCGTTCGTGTCCTTCTCGATGTTGACTCCGGGCGCGGCGCCGAAGTAGTGGGACGGGTCGAGGTCGCGGACCTGGTCGCCCAGCGGGGTCAGACCCCGGGCGACGGCCAAGTTGGTGTACTGGCCGGGAAGGCGATGCCGTTCGCGGTGCAGGTCATCGATCTCGCCGGCTGCAAGCGTCGTGGACGGACAGCTCACCGCGACGAGCCGTAGGTCGATCCACCACACGGACGTTGGTCAACGTCGAGTTGCCGGTGTTGGTGACCTCTACGTCCAGTTCACCGGCCCCACCGACAGGGATGAACGGGCCCGGGCGGCTCGTTCGCGTCCTCGCCGTTCGTGAACTTCGTCGATGTCGATCTCTCCCTGAACGCCGAAGTAGTGCGACGGGTCGTCGTCGGTGACCGTCTGTCCCGCCCGGCTTCTCGCCGTGACGGTCACCGACGTTGTCGTACTGACCCTCGATCGCCCCGGGGCTTTCGGCGCGAGAAGCACACGATGGTTTGGCCCGGGACGATGAGCCCGATGCGCGGACAGGCCATGAAGGGCGCCTCGGGGTCGGTCACGACCCACTGGTTCAAGCCGACGTTGCCAGTGTTGGTGACGACGTAGATCCACGTCACGCGGCCTCCCGACCGGCACCAGCGGCCCCGTCGGCGTATCGGCGTCCATCGAGGTTGATCAGCTTCTGGATGTCGACCGACGGCGTCCTCGCCGAAGTAGTGCGAGCCGTCGGAGTCCTGGACCACGCCCCCGTCGGGCGTCGTACCGGTGACGGTGCCGACGTTCTCGTACTGGCCGGCCTCGGCCGTCCCGGTCGCGGTGCAGGTCACGGGTCTCGCCGGGACCGGCGGCAACGGTCGTCGCACGGGACAGGTGACCGTCACGCCCTGGTCGTCGGTCACGGTGACGCCGGTAGCGCCACGTTGCCGGTGTTCGTGACCACGTAGGTCCAGTTGACGGCGTCGCCGACCGGGATGAACGGCCCGGGCGGCGCGTCGGCATCAGCGCCGTTGGTGGCCTTCTCGATGTCGATGCCCGGCACGACGCCGAAGTAGTGCGAGGGATCGCGTGTCTCTGACAGCCTCGGTCCGCGCGGGTCGCCCGCGGTCACCGTGCCGGTGTTCGCGTACTGGCCCGCGTCCCGATGCCGGTCGCCGTGCAGTCGTCCGCGCCCGGGCGCAAGTGCGCCGCCGGGGCACGTGACCGCCGACGCACCGTCGCTGTCGGTGACCGCGACGCCGGTCAGAGGCACGTTTCCGGTGTTGGTCACCCGGTAGGTCCACGTTGACCGTCGAGCCGACCGGGACGAACGGCCCGGGGGCGTCGTCGGCGTCGACGCCGTTGGTGTGCTTCTCGATGTCGACGGCCGGCGCGGGCGGGATCCGGTTGACCATCGTCGCAGGTCACGATCGCCTCGTCGGGGACGGTGCCGCTGAAGCCGCCGTCGGTGGCGTCTGAAGCCGGGGAGCGGCTGGTCGCGTGGGCTGTCCGGGCGTGCGGAAGGTGCAGTCCGTCGCCGAGGGGTCGTTGACGAAGCCGGGCTGCACCGCCTCGGTGACCGTGATCGTCGAGTCGATCGGCGCGCGGTCGTCCACTGGAAGTTGACGAAGCCGTCGGGGCCGGTGCGTGGTCGCCGCGGTCGCGCCGGTCGCGCGTCCGGCAGCACCCAGTCGGCCGGCGTCGGCGTCACGGTGGCGTCATCTCCAGCCCTGGGCGGGCTGCAGGTCGTCGACCGCCGGGTCGGGGTTGGCGTCGACGAGCTTGCGGACGTTCACCGACGGCGCGCACAGCGCGAAGGCGGCGTCTCGCAGAGCGTCCTCGAGGTCGTCGAAGTCGGCCCGCGATACACGTCGTCCGTGGTGATGTCGAACGTGCCGTGCCGCGAAGACGTCAGGCCCGGAGACGGCGATGATCCGGTCCAGCGACGCTGGTGCTCGAGCCCGTCGCCGACCGCGACGGCAGGATGTGCGAGCCCTGCCCCTTGAGCGCGTTGGCGTTCGGGACGGCGCGGTCCTTGGCAGGGTTCTTGTCGGCGTTGCTCGTCTCGTTGTCGGCCAGCGGGATCTTGAGCTCGTACTCGTTCTGGGCGAGGTTCGGGTTGCCCGGGTCGTACGTGACGCGGTCCTTGCGGACGATCTCGTTCGGGTCGCCGTCGGTGATGAAGACGACGAGGTGCGGGCTCGTCCGGCTCGGCCGCGGCAGGAAGTAGCGGCCGACCCGGAAGGCGTCCTCCCAGTGCGTGCTCCCGTCGGGCTGGTAGTTGTTGTCGATGTAAGGGTTGAAGATGGTGACGATCGTCGCGTCGGTCACGGCGGTGTAGTTGCGTCTCGCCGCGCCGGGCAGCGGCAGGCGGGCGACGTGTCGAGAACTCGACACCGCCATGCGCGAGCCGGTGTTGTTGAGCGCCCTGGTGAAGCGCGGAACGCCCGCCGGACGTCCTCGGTCGCGCCGGCGCTGTCGATCGACCCCGACTCGTCGAGGATGACGTGGATGTCGATCCCGCAGCCGAGCGGAAGGTTGGGGTTGGCGATCGGAGTGATGTCCTCACCGGGCGCGGCGCCCGCGGGCCCACCGAAGACGCCGGCGATCAGGGACAGGAGCACGGCCAGCAGGGCGGCGGCGAAGAACAAGTATTCGGGCGCGTCTCCAACGCGCTAGCCCTTCCTCCGCCGCGTGAGCGCGAGGCCACTCGTGAGCAGCAGCAGCCCGAGTCCGCCAAGCCAGATGCCGGAATGCCCGTGAACGGGAGCTCACCGGAGGGGGCAGGCGTCTCTCCCGTGCCTCCCGTGCCTCCGCCGGTCCCCCCGCGGGGGCACTTGCACTTCTCCGACTTGGACAGCTCCTGCGGGGAGTCGGGTCCTCGGAGTCCCCGGGCTCCGCGGGCTCTTCACTCCTACGGAGGCGGGGGCGCCGCGACCACGAAGGTGAACGGCGCCGACGAGCATGTCGCCCCGTCGGCCATCGTCGACCTTGATCGTGTACTGCGTTCCCGCCGTCGCGTTCGCCCGCGTCCCAGACGGCGGAGGTCACGAGCCGGTCGACGGCTCCGTGGTCACGGTGCCAAGGGGAGGTTCCGTCGCTCACCGTGATCGTCGCGCTCGAACTCGGGTGGCGCCGGAGCCGCTGACGAAGACCGCGTCTCGCCGACGTGTACGTGGAGCTTGTCAGTCGAGACCGAGCACGTGGACCTGCGCGAGCGCCGGCTCCGTCAGGAGCGTTGTGGCGGCAAGCAGGGCTACGACCAGGAGCTTCCTCATGCGCTTCTCCTAACACTTGCGGCGCCGCCTGCCGTGAGCGTGTACGACGCTCCACGGACAGGGTCTACCGAGGCGAGGCGTGCGTACACGACCCAGCGTTGTGCGGAGCTGTACAGCGGATGACACGCCGAGAGCACCAGCGTGTCGAAGCGGCGGTCGCGGATGATGCTCCAGTCGTCGGAGTCGACGATCTCGTGGGCGAAGACGCGGTAGCGGAAGGTTCCGTACGGAAGGCGAAGCTGGACGAGGTCGCCGCGGCGGAGGTCGTCGATGTCCCGGAACCAGGCGCCGAACGTCGTCCGGTGCGCCGCGATCGCGGCAGTCCTGCCCTGACCGGGCAGCTCGGTCTCCCTGTAGTGGCCCGGGCCCGCGGGAGAGATCCTGCGCCCCAGCGCGTCCCGTGGACGAAGACCGCGTTGACGTCCAGCTTCGGGATGGTGATGCGCCCCAGCGCCTGTCCGAGGCGAAGCTGCTTGTGCAGACGGCGCGCGTCGCGCGCGACTGCGGCTGCGGGATCGGGCGCAGCCTCCTGCCGCTTCACGCTCAACCGCGTCGCTCGCGGGCGCGCCGTGCCCGGACTGGACCGCGGCCGGCTGGAACTCCGCGAACTCCGCCGCCAGCGCGTCGTCGAGCTGCTGCTGCTGCCAGCTGGCGTAGAGCCCGGTGGCGGGATCGCGCCAGAGGACGACGGCGGCCGCGTATGCGACCAACAGCGACCCAAGGACGATCAGGCCCGCAGCGAGACCCCGCCTCATGAAACCCCCTCCGGAGAGTTGCATCGATGGTACAGAGGGAATTCGCCGAATGCGAGCCGTTTCCCGCCCGCGTTAAGCTCGGCGCCTGTGGTCCTCGAGACGACGATCGTCCCCCGCCCGCCCTACTCGCTCGCCCTCTCCGCCCGGATGAGGAGCGATTCGACGCGGCATTTCCGAGACGGCGTCCTGACGACGGCGCTCGTGGCCGCGGGCCGCCCGGCGGTGGCCCGCGTGCGCCAGCGCCCCGACGGGAGCCTCGCGGCCGAGATCGAAGGGGAGCGGCCGCGGGCCGCGCTCGAGCGCCTGCGCTTCGTGCTCGGTGCGGACGACGACCACTCGGAGTTCACTCGCCGCTTCGCCGGCGACTCCTTGCTCGGAGGGCCGATTCGGCGCCTCCGCGGGATGCGGCCGTTGAGGACGGCGACGGTCACGCATGCCCTCCTCAAGGCCGTCTGCGGGCAGCTGATCCAGGCGAGGGCGGCGCGCCAGCTGGAAGCGAGGCTCCTGGGCCGCGCCTGCGAGCGACACGGCAACCTGCGCCTGCCGCCCGTCCGCGAGAGCTTCGGCGCTCTCTGCCCCCGCCGAGCTCGCGCGACAGGGCCTCGTCTCCCGCAAGGCGACGGCCCTCATCCGCCTCTCGCGCGAGTGGGACGTCGAGCGCCTGCACGGAGTCGCCACGCCCGCGGCGGCCGCGCGCATCGAGCGTGAGCGCGGCCTCGGTCCCTGGTCGGCGGGGGTCGTCTGCCTCTACGGGCTCGGCCGCTTCGAGCAGGGGCTCGTCGGCGACCTGGGCCTGATCAAGCTGTGCGCGGCCCTCCGCGGGAGGCGGGCGGACGTCGACGACACGCGTGAGCTACTCGACCCCTACGAGGAGTGGGCCGGGCTTGCCAGCGTCTATCTCGCCTCGCCGACGCCTTGCAGCGTCTCGGCTCGCTCCACCTCGACGCCCAGGAGAATCAGCCCCGCGACCAGACAGCCGGTTGCGACCAGGAGGAGGATCCACAGAGGAAAGCCCGTGAGGGGAAGATCGCCCTGCGGCGGAGGGGTGCCCGAGGAGGCGCCGCCCGCGGGGGTCGTCTCGGTCGGGGTCGGCTCGGTCGGGTCGTCGGCTCGGTCGTGGTCGTCGGCGTGGTCGTGGCGTGGTCGGTGGTCGTCGGGCGTGGTCGTGGTCGTCGGCGGTGGTCGTGGTTGTCGGCGTGGTGGTGGTTGTCGGGGTCGTCGTGGTCGGCGGGGTCGTCGTGCTCGTCACGGGCATACCGGCTACGGGAGCGACGAGCGTCATCGCCGTGAGCAGACCGGCAACGCCGACGAGCACGGCACCGCCGAGCTTTCCAGGGGAAGGCCGCATGGTTCATTCACCTCGATTTTGTTGTGACGCCAAAGCCCCTCTTCGTACGGACGCCAGGAAGAGGGCGTCCGTTCTTCTAACAGGTTGGTCGGGGCGGTGCAACCCGCACCGGGTCTACTCCTCGGGGGAAGGCCGCTCCCGCAGCGCCGGGAAGAGGATCACGTCGCGGATCGTCTCCCGTCCGGTCAAGAGCATGGCCAGGCGATCGATGCCGAGGCCGAGCCCGCCCGTGGGCGGCATTCCGTACGAGAGCGCCTCGACGTAGTCGGGGTCACCCGGCTCGCCCACCACCTCGGGAGCCTGCTCGGCGAACCGCCGGGCCTGCTCGTCAGGGTCGTTCAGCTCCGAGTAGGCGTTGCCGAGCTCCATTCCGGCAGCGAAGTATTCGAAGCGCTCGGTGAAGCCCGGATCGCCGTCCGTCCGGCTCGCGAAGGGCGAGAGCTCGACCGGGTAGTCGTGGAGCATCGTCGGCTGGACCAGCTCGGGCTCCACGAAGTGGCCGAGGGCGTGGTCGAGGAGCTGCGCCCAGGAGCGGTCGGCCTGCGTGTCGACGCCGCGCTGCTCGAGGCGCGCGCGGAGCTCGGCCTCGTCACGCGTCCAGAGGCCGCGCTCCTCGAGCGCGTCGACCAGCTTCTCGCGCCGCCAGGGAGGCGCGAGGTCGACCTCGTGGCCGCGGAAGGTGGTCTTCGTCGACCCGGTCGTCTCCAGGGCAACCGCGGCGACGAGGTTCTCGATGCGCTCCATCGTGTCGTTGTAGTCCGCATACGCCTCGTACCACTCCAGCATCGTGAACTCGGGCTGGTGCTTGTAGGAGACCCCCTCGTTGCGGAAGTCCTTGCCGATCTCGTACACCTTCTCGAGGCCGCCGACGATCAGGCGCTTGAGGTAGAGCTCGGAGGCGATGCGCAGGTAGAGATCGGCGTCGAGCGCCTTCGAGTGCGTGACGAAGGGCTCCGCGAAGGCGCCGCCGTAGCGCGGCTGCAGCGTCGGCGTCTCGACCTCGATGAAGCCGGCGTCGTCCAGGTTCCGGCGGATCGAGGCAACGACGGCGCTGCGCAGGAGGAAGTCGCGGCGGGCTTCCTCGTTGACGAGCAGGTCGAGGTAGCGCTTGCGATAGCGGGTCTCGGCATCGACCAGGCCGTGGTAGGTATCGGGAAGCGGCCTGGCCGTCTTGGCCAGGAGGACGAGCTCGTCGACGGCCAAAGACGGCTCGCCGCGCTTCGTCCTGGTCGCCTTGCCGACCGCGCCGACGATGTCGCCGAGATCGAGGTCGACCGGCCCGGAGCGGTCGGCGGCGCAGAGGAGCTGAATCTGCCCCGTCCGGTCGACCAGATCGAGGAAGACGAGCTTCCCGTGCCCGCGCTTCCCGAGCACGCGGCCGGCGAGCCGGCGTGGCTCCTCGCCCTCCGAGCCCGGCTCGAGCGCCTCCGCCTCCGCCCGCACGGCGGCGACCTCGTCGCGGCCGGGGAAGCGCTTGGGCAGGCTCGGAGGCGCGCTCATGTCCGCGCCGAGTCTAGAGACGCCGCTGCGAGGCAGCGCCGCCGGCGCCGCTAGCGCGGCTTTGATGTCCATGATCTTGTACTTGAGGGAGCCGCGCGGAGCCGCGACCTCGACGGTCTCGCCCTTCTTGCGGCCGAGGATCGCGCGGCCGACCGGCGACTCGTTCGAGAGCTTGTTCTCGGCGGGGTTCGCCTCGGCCGACCCGACGATCGCGTACTCGATCGTCTCCTTGGCAGCGACGTCGCGCAGCCGCACGATCGTTCCCACGCTGACGACGTCGGTGGTGATGTCTCGCTTCTGGATGACCCGCGCGCTCTTCAGCCGCTCTTCGAGCATGGCGATCCGGTGCTCGAGCAACGCCTGCTCGTTCTTGGCGTCGTCGTACTCGGAGTTCTCCGCGATGTCACCGAACTCGCGGGCCTGCTTGATCCGCTCTGCGACCTCGCGGCGCTTGACCGTCGAGAGACGCTCGATCTCCTCTTTGAGCTTCTCATGACCCTCGGGAGTGAGAATCACTTCCTTCACGACGAACCCTCCATAGCCCCCTATGACAGGGAAATGCGGCGCTACCGTGCGCCGCCGTGGGCGGAATTGTAGCCGCTCTGTCAAGGCCCAAAACGAGGGATGCCGAGGCTACGATTGCTTCCGATGGCCGTCCAAATCCAGTCTCCCTGGCGGATCGGCCCGGTCGAGATCCCCACACGGGTCGTGCTCGCGCCGATGGCGGGCGTGAGCGTGCAGGCGTTTCGCCGCCAGGGCAGGCGCTTCGGGGCCGGTCTCGTCTGCTCCGAGATGGTCAGCTGCGCCGGCCTCCAGCATGGGAATGAGCGCACGCTCGGCTACCTCCGCATCGGCCGCGACGAGACCCCGCTCGCCGTGCAGATCTTCGGCTCGGAGCCGGCGGTGATGGCGGAGGCGGCTCGTATGGTCGAGGACGCGGGCGCCGACATCGTCGACGTCAACTTCGGCTGCCCGGTGCGCAAGGTGACGAAGACCGGCGCAGGCGCGACGCTCCTGGAGGATCCCGACCGGGCCTCCGGCATCATCGGCGCCGTCGCGGAGGCCGTGTCCGTGCCTGTCACGGTGAAGATGCGCCGCGGGCTCGCCGACGGCTCGCGGGACGCGCTCGAGGTGGGCCCGCGCCTGGTCGAGGCCGGCGCAGCCGCCCTCACGCTCCATCCCCGCTCCGCCAAGCAGATGTACACGGGCACGGCCGACCACTCGCTGACCGCCGAGCTGGTAGAGCGCGTCGACGTGCCGGTGATCGCCTCCGGCGACGTCACCTCGCGCGCACGGGCGCAGCAGCTCCTCGAGGAGACCGGCTGCGCGGCGGTCATGGTCGGCCGCGCGGCTCAGGGAAACCCGTGGGCCGTCGGCGAGATCGCCGGCCGGGCCGACGGTGAGCCGAGCCGCGACGAAGTCGTCGCCGAGCTCCTGCTCTTCATGCGCGCCACGGTGGCCGAGCTCGGCGAGCAGCGCGCCACCGGCTTCCTGAAGAAGTTCTACGGCTGGTACCTGGGCCGCGGCCGCTTCCCGAAGCCCTTCAAGCAGGAGCTGGTGCAGCTCGGGACGCTCGCAGAGGTGGAGGAACGGCTCTTCGCGGCCGCGCCCGGCGCCCGCCGGGCGCTGGCCCGGCTGGAGGGCGAGCTTCCCGCCGAGGAGGACGTCCTCCTCGATCTCCCCATCTCGATCTACGGCGGCGGCTAGGGACACCGCTATAACTCCGGTATGGCCGTTGCGACCGGAGAACGGCGGATTGTCTCGGTTCTCGTGGCCGACGTCGTCGGCTCGACCGCGATCGGGGAGAAGCTCGGCCCGGAGCGCTCGAAGCTTCTGATCGACGAGGTCATGCGGATCATGACCGAGCAGGTGCGGCGCTTCGACGGCACGGTGGCGCAGCTCGTCGGCGACGAGATGCTCGCCCTGTTCGGCGTCCCTGTCTCGCACGAGGACGACGCGGAGCGAGCACTGCGCGCGGCCCTTGCCATTCAGCGCGCGCTGGCGCAGTACGCCCACGAGGTCGAGGCGGCCTACGGGGTCGAGCTCGCCGTCCGAATCGGCGTCAACACCGGTCCCGTCGTCGTCGGCGTCCAGGGAGACGGTGAGGACGGCCACGACCCCTTCAACGCCCTCGGCGACACGGTCAACGTCGCCTCGCGTCTGCAGGAGATCGCGGGCCATGGCGGCGTCGTCATCGGCCCGACGACGAAGCGCCAGGTCGAGACCGGCTTCGAGCTCGAGGAGATGGGCTCGCAGGACCTGAAGGGCGTCGCCGCGCCGCTGGAGACGTTTCGAGTCACGAAGGTGCTCGAGTCCGAGCCGGCGCCGCCCAGCCTCCCGCTCGTCGGCCGCGACTTCGAGCTGACCGTGCTCGAGCGCACGATGGACGCGCTCGTCGAGGGCCGCGGGGCGATCGTCTCGATCATCGGCGAGCCGGGGATCGGCAAGACGAGGCTCGTCTGGGAGGTGCGGGACCGCTACCGCGACCGCATCCGCTTCATCGAGGCCCGGGGCGTCTCCTACGCGCAGACGTTCCCCTACTGGCCCATCCGCGATCTCCTGCGCGAGTGGCTCGGCGTCGGCGCCTCGACGCCGGAGGCGCGGGTGCGCCTGGAGCTGAAGGCCGAGCTCGCCCACCTGCTCGGCAGGGAGGAGGCGGAGGAGGCGTATCCGTTCCTCGCCAGCCTGGTCGGGCTGACGCTCGAGCCCGAGGCCCAGGGCGCCATCCGCGAGCTCAATCGCGAGAGCATTCAGTCCCGCACGTTCGAGGTCTTCTACGAGCTGGTCTGCAAGCTTGCCGAGGAGGAGCCGCTCTGCCTGGTCTTCGAGGACCTGCACTGGGCCGACGAGGCGACGCTCGAGCTGATCGAATCGATCCTCGGCGGCACCGACGAGACCTCGGTGGCTCTCTTCTTCCTCTACCGGCCCGAGCCCGACCACGGCTCATGGCGGCTGGGCGAGATCGCACGCCAGCGCTACCCCCACCGCTACCGGGAGATCGAGGTCCGGCCGCTGGCGGCCGACTCCTCACGCGTCCTCGTCTCCCATGCGGCCGAGGGCGAGCTGCCCGAGTCGGTCGCCGAGCTCCTCGCGGAGCGCTCGGGCGGAAACCCCTTCTTCCTGGAAGAGGCCATCCGGGACCTGATCGAGCGGGGAGCCCTCGAGCGCCGAAACGGCGGCTGGCAGCTGGCCGTGGACGTCGACGACCTCGCCATCCCGGCGGCCGTCCAAGGCACGCTGCAGGCGCGGCTCGACCGCCTCGACCGGCCGACTCGCGAGGTCCTCTCCACCTCAGCGGTGATCGGGCGCACCTTCGGCCTGCCCCTGCTCGAGCGGCTCGTTCCGCGCGACGAGCTGATGCAGGCGCTGACGGAGCTCCAGCGTCTCGACCTGATCGTGGAGAAGCGGCGGCGGCCGAACCCCGAGTACCGCTTCCGGCACGGCCTCGTCCAGGAGGTCGCCTACGCCAGCCTGGTCGACTCCACGCGGCGGAAGCTGCACAAGCGCGTCGGCGAGGCGTTGGAGGAGATCTACAAGGAATCGCCCGAGGAGGCCTACGGGCTCCTGGCGCGCCACTTCTCCGAGGCCGACGAGGCGGAGAAGGCGGTGGACTACCTGCTGAAGGCGGGCGATGCTGCGCGCGCGGTCTACGCCGACCGCGAAGCGCTCGAGCACTACCGGAAGGCGCGGACTTTCCTCGCGCGCGTGGGCGACGAGCGCCGGGCCCGAGACACCCTCTTCAAGATGGCGCTCGCCTACCACCTCGCCTTCGACTTCGAGAACGCCGAGGAGATGTACGACGAGGCCTTCAGCTGCCGCGCCCCCGAGGATCCGCGGCTACCGCCCACCGAGCGACTGGAAACCGCCTCGGGGCGTCCCGGCGTGCTCTCGCCCGGAGAGGTCTACTCGACCGAGGCCGGCTACTTCGCCGAGCTCCTCTTCCGGGGCCTCCTCATGGTCGACTCGGAGCTGAACGTCGTGCCCGCGATGGCAGACAACTTCCGCGTCTCCTCTGACGGGCTCACCTACCTCTTCCGCATCAAGGAGGACGCCCGCTGGAGCGACGGCGAGCCCCTCACCGCCGACGACTACGCCTTTGCCTGGCGGCGCATGCGCGAGCAGGAAACGCGCACGGCGATCCTGATGGAGGACGTCGAGACGGCAGAGCCGCTCGATGACCGAACGCTCGAGGTTCGGCTGCGCGAGCCGCGGAGCTACTTCCCGTATGTCCTTTGCTCGGCCTGGGCGTTCCCCTGGCCGCGCCATGTCTGCGAGACCCTCGGCGACGACTGGGCCAAGCCGGAGAACCTCGTCGGCAACGGTCCGTATGCGCTCGTCGAGTACGACGACGACCATGCGCTCCTGCAGGCCAATCCGCATTGGCCGGGAGCGCGCGGCAACGTCCGCGAGATCCACTTCTCGTTCTTCCCGAAGGACGCGAGCATTGTCGACGATTGGCGGAGAGGCCGCTTCGACCTTCTGCACGTCTGGGACCAGGTGCCCGAGGTCGAGCCGCTGACCATCAGCGAAGTCGTCTCGGAGCTCAGCCTCCAGTACCTCGGCTTCTGCGCGGATCGCCCGCCGTTCTCGAACGAGCTCGTGCGGAAGGCCTTCTCTCACGCCGTCGACCGCGACCTTCTGGTTTCCCAGTACCCGCGCTCGGGCCTCTACCGCGCCGCCAGCCGGGGCGGGGCCATTCCGCCGGCGATGCCGGCGCACTCGCACCGAGTCGGGCTCGAGTACGACCTCGAGAAGGCGAGAGCTCTTCTCGACGAGGCCGGCTACCCGAATGGGAAGGGCCTGCCGGAGCTGACGGTGATCGTGCCGTACTGGCTGCAGCCGGTGGAGCCCCTCCACGAGCTGTGGAAGCCGCTCGGAGCGAACGTGAACATCGTGCCGAAGAAAGGCCACGTCGACTGGGACGCCCTCGGCGACGCGCACATGTGGTGGACGGGATGGACGGCCGACTACCCGGATCCCGACGGCTTCTTCCGAGGGCTGCTCACGCTCGGCCAATGGCCGTTCTATCGCGACGACGACATCCTCGAGCTCCTCGAGCGCGGACGGTCGCTGCGCGATCAGGGCGAGCGCATGCGCGTCTACCACGAGGTCGACCATCTCTGGGTCGGCGAGCGGGCGGCGATCCTTCCGATCGCTTATCCCCGCTCCAACCTCCTTCGCCGCCCGTGGGTCCAGGGCCTGTGGGCGAGCGCGCTCTCGCGTGCCCACCTGGACACGGTGGTGATCGGCGAGCGCACCGAGGGCGGCAGCGAGCCCGCGGAGCGCCCAGAGCCCTCAGCCGTTCCGGTCCCAGACCAGGCGTAGGCCTTCGAGCGTCAGGAGCGGATCGACCGTGTCGATGGTCTCGGCGTGCGGGGCGATCAGCTCGGCGAGGCCGCCTGTCGCAATCACCGGCGCCGTGTCCCCGATCTCGCCGCGGACGCGCTTGACGATGCCGTCCACCTGCCCGGCGAAGCCGTAGACCAGCCCCGACTGGAGGCCGCCCACGGTTGTCTTCCCGATCACCGACGGCGGCGCCGAGAAGTCCACCTTCACGAGCCGCGCCGCGCGCGCGAACAGCGCCTCCATCGAGACCTCGATCCCCGGCGCGAGAACCCCGCCGACGTACTCCCCCGCCGCGGAGACGATGTCGAAGTTGGTCGAGGTGCCGAAGTCGACGACGATGCACGGCGAGCCGTAGCGCTCGCGCGCAGCGAGGGCGTTGGCGATCCGGTCCGGGCCGACCTCCCTCGGGTCGTCGTAGATGATCGGGATCCCGGTCTTCGTCCCGGGCCCGAGCACGAGCAGAGGCGCGTCGGCGTACTCGCGCGCGAACTCCTCGTAGGCGCGAACGAGCGGCGGGACGGTCGAGGAGAGGCAGACCCCTGTGATGTCCTCGAAGCCGACATCGCGGAGCTCGAGCAGCCTGCCGACGAGGGCGCCGAGCTCGTCGCCCGTGCGCTCCGCCTCGGTGGTGACACGCCAGTGCTCGGCGAGGCGATCCCCGTCGTACAGCCCGTAGACCGTCTGCGTGTTGCCGACGTCGACGGCCAGCAGCATGGCTAGATGCTCGGCCGGTGGCCGGCGTGGCTGTCGGGGACGGCTGCGACCAAGCCGGGCGCCGCGATCGTCCGCGGCCCATACTGGCTAGTACGGGCAAGGGCGAGCGTGGTGATCCGGCGCAGCGTCGCAGCCGCCAGCCGCGGGTGCGCAGGTCGCCGGTCGAGCATCCGGCTTAGAGCTGCTCTTCGTCGCCGCCGAGCGTCTCGCCGAGTTTCTGCGCGAGCGCCTCGGGCGTGAGGGCGGGGCCGTCGCCCTCGCCGCGCAGCTCCTCGATCGTGACGTCGCTCGACGTGTAGACCTCGGCACGCGGGATGATCCGCGTCGGCCGGTTCTTGTCCCAGACCCAGACGTCTTCCATGATCAGGTGGAAGAACGGGTAGCTCGTCTGCGGCAGGACCTTCAGCTCGTGCCGGTTGCAGAGGTACGTCGAGTCCTGCGTGACGATGCAGAAGCGAAAGAGCGAGAAGACGGCCGAGTATTCCTTCTTCAGCCGGAGCTCGAGGTCTGCCTCGTACTCGTCGAGCTCGTCGAGGTGGGACATGGGCGTCATTGTAACTGCGAGCCGAGCAGATCCCGAACCGTTCTGCCGTCCGGAAGCCGGAGCCCGGGATCCAGCTCGTGGAGCGGCTCCAGCGCGAAGCGCCGCTCCGCCAGGCGGGCGTGCGGGACCGTCAGGCCCGGCTCGTCCACTACCTGGTCGCCGTAGAGGAGGAGGTCGAGGTCGATCGTGCGTGGCCCGTAGCGGGGGCTCCCGGCTCGCGTGCGCCCGAGCTCGCGCTCGACGGCGAGGAGCCTGTCCAGGAGCTCGCGCGGCGCGAGCTCCGTGTCGACCGCCGCGGCACCGTTCAGGAAGGGCGGCTGGTCGGCGTAGCCGACGGGGTCGGTCTCGCGCAGCCTCGAGACGGCGACGAGCTCGATCCCGTCCTCGGCGCCCAAGAGCTCCAGCGCGCGGCGGATCGTCGCCTCGCGGTCGCCCAGGTTCGCGCCCAGCCCGACGTACGCCCGGATCAATGCCTGACGCGCTGGACGGTCGCCGCGGTGAAGTCGGCGGGCACCCCCAAGTCGACCTCGGGCTTGCGCACCCGCACGCGGACGCGCGAAACGGGAAAGGTACGCACGAGGTCGTCCGCGACCGCTGCCGCGAGCGCTTCGATCAGGTTGAACCGCCGGCCGTCGCTGATCTCACGGACCCGGGCGACGACGGCCGTGTAGTCGACCGTGTCCGCGAGCTGATCGCTGCGGACGCCGGCGTCGTGCGCGACGAGCGTGACGTCGAAGATGAAGCGCTGGCCGGCCTTCTGCTCCTCCTCGAGCGCACCGTGGTAGCCGATGAGCTCGAGCCCGCGGACTTCGATCACGACATCGCTCACGGGCCCACCGGCCCGTGAGCGCGGGGAAGGCGTAGCCGACGGCGAGGGACGCTCATGCGTGCACGACCGCCCTGGCCGCCGTCAGTGCATCGACGTGCTGGCGCACGTCGTGGACGCGGAAGAATGAGGCACCTCGCTCGTAGGCAAGCACGGCCACGGCGACGCCCGCTGCGACCGGCCCCGTGAGCGCGTCAGGGTCGCCGAGAAGCCGGCCGAGAAACCGCTTGCGGGAGGCGCCGACGAGCACCGGCCTGCCGAGGGCGACGAGCTCGTCGAGCCGGGCGAGCAGCTCGACGTTGTGCTCGACGGTCTTGCCGAAGCCGATGCCGGGATCGAGGCACACGTGCTCCTCCGGAACTCCGGCGTCGACCGCGAAGGCGAGCCGCTCCTCCAGGAAGGACTTGACCTCGGAGACGACGTCGTCGTAGCGCGGGTCCTCCTGCATCGTCCTCGGTTCGCCGAGCATGTGCATGAGGCACAGGTAGGCGCCCGCGTCGGCGATGACCCCCGCCAGGTCCGGGTCGCGGCGGAGCGCGGTGACGTCGTTGACCATCACCGCGCCGAGCTCCAGCGCGCGACGCGCAACCGGTGCCTTCGAGGTGTCGACGGATACGCGGCAGCCCTGCAGCCGCTCCAGCACAGGCTCGATCCGGCTCAGCTCCTCCTCGGCAGAGACACCCTCGGAGCCGGGACGGGTCGACTCGCCGCCGACGTCCACGAGCGCGGCTCCCTCGTGAACGTAGCCGAGGGCGAGCGCAACCGCCGGCTCCGGCCTCAGGTACAAGCCCCCGTCCGAGAAGGAGTCGGGGGTCACGTTCACGACCCCGACGACTGCCGGCCGCGGAAAGACCTCCTCGAGCGCGGGTGCCACGTGCGCAATCCTAAGCGCGCCGCGCGCCCGCCAAGTAACAGTCTGTTACTTGGGACGCACCAGGTGGGGCTAGTTCGCGCCTTCGGGCTCGGGCGGCGGCTGCATCGTCGCGCCCGGGAGCGGGAAGGGCCGCGGCTTGGGCTCCGCACGCGGCTTCTTCTCGACCTCGCCCTCGGCCGCGGGCTCCTGCTCCTCCTCGGGGAAGACGGTCTCCGGCGACTCGCCGGCGAGGAGCCGCTCGAACTGATCCTTGTCGATCGTCTCGCGCTCGATCAGGAGCCCGGAGAGCTTGTGGAGCTCCGGCATGTGCTCGGACAGCACCTTGCGGGCGCGGTCGTGCGCCTCCTCGATCACGCGGCGGATCTCGTCGTCGATCTCGCGCGCGATCTCCTCGGAGTAGTCCGGCTCCGAGCCCATGTCGCGGCCGAGGAAGGGCATGTCGTGGTTGCGGCCGAGCATCCGCGGGCCGAGCTTCTCGCTCATCCCGTAGCGCATGACCATGTGCTTCGAGGTCGCCGTCACCTTCTCGATGTCGTTGGCGGCTCCGGTCGTGACCTCGTGGAAGACGAGCTCCTCCGCGGCGCGGCCGCCGAGGGTCATCGCCATCTGGTCCATGAGCGCGGACTTCGTCGTCAGGAACTTGTCCTCGGCAGGCAGGGAGATCGTGTAGCCGAGCGCCTGCCCGCGGCTGATGATCGAGATCTTGTGGACGGCGTCGCAGTTGGGCAGGTAGTGGCCGACGAGGGCATGGCCCATCTCGTGGTAGGCCGTCACCTTGCGCTCGTGCTCGGAGAGGAGGCGCGTCTTCTTCTCCGGGCCGGCGATGACGCGCATGATTCCTTCCTCGAGCTCGAGCTCGCCGATCGTCTTCCTCCCGCGGCGCGCTGCGAGGAGCGCTGCTTCGTTCACGAGGTTGGCGAGGTCGGCGCCCGTGAAGCCGGGCGTGCCGGCGGCGAGCGTGTCGAGGTCGATGGAGTTGTCGATCGGCTTGCCCTTGGTGTGCACCTCGAGGATCTTGCGGCGGCCGTTCCGGTCGGGCCGGTCGACGACGATCTGGCGGTCGAAGCGACCCGGGCGGAGAAGCGCCGGGTCGAGGATGTCGGGACGGTTCGTGGCGGCGATCAGGATGATGTTGTCCTTCATCTCGAAGCCGTCCATCTCGACGAGCAGCTGGTTCAGCGTCTGCTCACGCTCGTCGTGGCCGCCGCCGAGGCCTGCGCCACGGTGCCGGCCGACGGCGTCGATCTCGTCCATGAAGATGATGCAGGGGCTCGCCTGCTTCGCCTGCTCGAAGAGGTCGCGCACGCGCGAGGCGCCGACGCCGACGAACATCTCGACGAAGTCGGAGCCGGAGATGGAGAAGAACGGCACCCCGGCCTCGCCGGCCACCGAGCGGGCGAGCAGCGTCTTCCCCGTGCCGGGCGGCCCGTAGAGGAGGACGCCCTTGGGGATGCGCGCGCCGAGCGCCTGGAACTTCTTGGGGTTCTCGAGGAACTCCTTGATCTCGTGCAGCTCCTCGACCGCCTCGTCCACCCCGGCGACGTCCTTGAAGGTGATCTTCGGCGAGTCGGGCGCCATCCGCTTCGCGCGGCTCTTCCCGAAGCTCATCACCTTCGAGCCGCCGCCCTGCATCTGGTTCATGAGGAAGATCCAGAAGGCGAAGAAGAGGACGAACGGCAGCAGGTAGGTGAGGATCGACCACCACGCGCCCGTGCCCGTGCCCTTCGAATCCCACTCCACGCCCTTCTCCTGCAGGAGGTTCTGGAACTCGATCTGCGCCTGGTCGCTCGCGTAGTTGACCTTGATCTTCGTCTCTTCCCCGCCGCTCCCGGTCTGGATCGCCTCGATCGAGCGGGGCTTCGGATTGAAGATGACCTCGCTGAACGTCTCCGGATTCGTCTCCACCTGCTGGATCAGCTGGCTGGTTGTCCACTTCTCGGGCTCCTCGGACCGCGGAAGCAGGGTCTGCGACGCCAGGTAGACGAGCAGAACGATGACGATGAGCGGGAAAAGTGCGCTGCGGAAAAAACGGCTCACAGACAGGACCTCAGGCCTGGTCGAAGCGTAGCAGTCTCCTATTCGAATCCAGAGCGCCGTCGGATGAGGATCGTGTTACGCGCTCTTCGGCACGAATCCTTGATTCGAGGGCAGTAGAACCTTTAGCCGATCTCTTCCGCCTGCGCCGCGAGCTCGTCGCGGAGGACGCCGACGAAGGGCAGGTTGCGGTAGCGCTCGGCGAAGTCGAGGCCGTAGCCGATCACGAACTTGTTCGGGATCTCGAAGCCCGTGTAGCGGCAGTGGATGTCGATCTCGCGGCGCGCCGGCTTGGTCAGGAGCGCGCAGACCTCGAGCGAGGCCGGCTCGCGGGCCTCGAGATTCCGGAGGAGATAGGAGAGCGTCAGCCCGGAGTCGATGATGTCCTCGACGACGAGCACGTTCCGCCCCTCGATGGACATGTCCAGGTCCTTGAGGATGCGGACGACGCCCGAGGAGTCGATGCCGGCGCCGTAGCTGGAGATGGCCATGAAGTCGACCTCGCAGGGAATGTCGATGCGGCGCATGAGGTCGGCCATGAAGAAGACGGCGCCCTTGAGGACGCCGACGAGCAGGAGGTCGCGGCCGCGGTAGTCCTCCCCGATCTCGCTTCCGATCTCCGCGATCCGGTTCTGGAGGGTGTCCTCGTCGATGAGGATCTCCGAAACGGCCGCGGTGAGCTCGTTGACGGAGCTCATCGCCGCTCCCCGGTGACCGCGTCCTCGTAGCCGGGCGCCGTCGTGATTCCGGGCACGGCGACCACCTCGTCGCCGCGGACGACGAGCGGCCAGGCCTCTCGCTCCGAGCGGGGCACCTTCGCGTCGACGAAGACGTCCTGCACCTTCTTGCCGTGCCCGGCGAGCCGATCGCCGGGGCGCCAGCCGCGCACGTGCAGGCCGGGACGGGAGGACTCGAGCGTCCAGCGGCCCCAGCGCACCCGGCCCTCGAGCGGCACGGGGCCGCGCTCGAGCCAGACGCTCTCGTACTCCCTCACCGCCACGCGGCCGTCGCCCAGGTCGAGACGCTTCGATCCCTCACGAGAGGCGAGCAACTCTAACAGCGCTCTCTCGACCGGTCGCGGGAGCCGCTCGCCCTGCTCGAAGGCGGCCAGGACGTTCCGGTCGGCGGCGGGATGGAGCGTCCTCAGAGCGGGCAGGACCTCTCGGCGGATGAGCCCCCGCGCCGTGTCCGGGTTGGTCGAATCCTGCCGGAACGGCAGGCCCTCGGCGCGGCAGTACGCCTCGGTCTCCTCCCGCCAGATCGTGAGCAGCGGGCGGACGACCCCGTCGTCGCGGCGAACGCGGATCCCGCTCGTCGTCCCGCTCGCGGCGAGGCGGTAGAGGATCGTCTCCACCTGGTCGGAGGCCGTGTGCCCGGTGGCCCGCAGGCGCCCCTTCCCCACCGCATAGCGGAGCTCCCGGAGCTCGGCCTCGCTCGCGCGCTCCGCCGGCCGCGCCTCGACGACCTCGGCGCCGAGCCGCTCGGCGCAGAAGCGCGCGTCGGCTTCGGACTCGTCGCCTCGAAGCCCGTGATTCACGTGCAACCCGGAGACCCCGTAGCCGAGCGCGCCAAGCGCGTGCCAGAGGCACGAGGAGTCGGCGCCGCCGGAGACGAGGCAGACGACCTCGCCGCCGGGCGGGATCAGATCGTGCCGGCGGACGTGCTGCTCGATCCGCGCGCGCAGCGCCGCGCTGTCCACAGAAAGAGATGCTAGCCGGGTGCTCATCAGGCAAAGATGAGCGACCGGTAGGTGATCGTTCGGCGCATGCCGATTCGCTCGTAGAGGGCGATCGCGCGCGCGTTCTCCGGGCGGACGAAGAGGCAGACCACCGGCGTCGTTTCCAGGAGCAGGCGGCAGAGGTCGCTCAGGCCGCGCCTCCCGTAGCCCTGGCCGCGGAGCTCCGGCTCGACCCAGACCTGTTGCAGCTGCACCGCGTCGGGCGTCCAAGCCGAGGCCTCCGCCTTGAAGAGGATGCGCCCGTTCTCGGTCCAGAGCCAGCTTCGGCCTTCCTCGATCTGGGCGCGCGTCCGCCATTCGAAGAGCGCCGGGTCGCGGGCGTGCGCGTCGACGCCCACTTCCTCGCGGTAGGCCTCGGCCGCCGCGACGACGAGTGGGTCGAGGTCGTGGAGCGTGGCGCTCCGCAGCCCGCTGGCCCCGCTCGGAGGCGGCTGCTCGAGGACGTAGACGGGCTGGCCGGGCCGGTCGTCCAGGGGCTCGGGGAAGACGTCGCGGACGACTTCCCAGAGCTCGGAAACGGCTTCCTCCTCCCCGACGACCATGCGCGGCTCCCCCTTCGCGACGAGCTCGGCGAAGGCCGCGCAGCCGGGCCCGGAGGGGACGAGATTCGCGCCGAGGTGGAGGAGCGCGGTCAGGCGCCCCGCCTCGCGCAGGCCGGCGAAACGGCCCAGCCCGCGCCTGGCCACGTCCTCCAGGAACACGCGCTCGATCGGGTCCGCTGCGCAGAAGGCGAGGACCTGTGAGAGCCGAGGGCGCTTGACCAGGCGCGCCATGCCCGGGGACGATACCCCCATGCCTATTCACATTCGTGCAGAGACCGGCGACTACGCCGAGGCGTGCCTTCTACCCGGCGACCCGCTCCGGGCGAAGTACGTCGCCGAGACGTTCCTCGAGGACGTCCAGCAGCGAAACTGGGAACGCGGGATGCTCGGCTTCACGGGCACCTTCCGCGGCAAGCCCGTCTCCGTGCAGGCGACCGGCATGGGGTGCCCCTCGGCGGCGATCGTGGTCGAGGAGCTGGTCATGCTCGGCGTCAAGCGGATGCTCCGCATCGGCACCTGCGGCGGCCTCCAGCCCGACCTGAAGCTCGGCGACCTCATCGTGGCGATCTCGGCGGTGCCGGCGGACTCGACCGCGCTCCACATCGCCGGCGAGATCCACGCCCCCACCGCCGACTGGGGGCTCATCCATTCCTCGGTCCACGCGGCGAAGGAGCTGGGGAAGCCTGTGCGTGTGGGGCCGATCGTCTCGAGCGACGTCTTCTACAACTCGGACGACGGCCAGTACCAGCGCTGGTCCGACCGCGGCGTCCTCGCCGTCGAGATGGAGGCTGCAGTCCTCTTCACGCTCGGCGCGCTCCGCAAGGTGCAGACGGGGTGCCTGCTGACCGTCAGCGACGTGGTAGTGGAGGGCGAGTTCGTCCGCATCACCGACGAGGAGATGAAGGCCGCCGTCGACCAGATGACCGAGCTGGCACTGGCCGTAGCAACGGACGATCACTAGTGCCCCTTCATGCAGTGCTGCCTAGCGTGAATTACTTGGAGGGGCACTAGCGTGGGCTCGGAGGTCGTCTTCGTCGTCAACCCGGCTTCGGCGAACGGGTCGACTCGGCGACACTGGCCCGAGATCTCCCGCCGCGCTGCCGCCCTCGGCCTCACCGGCGACACACTCTTCAGCGAGCGGCCCGGCCACGCCGTGGAGCTGACCCAGCGGGCAGCCGAGGAAGGCGCCCGCCTGATCGTCGCGGTCGGAGGCGACGGCACCGTCCACGAGGCCGTCAACGGCCTCATGCGGGCCGAGCCTGAGACGCGCCCCGAGCTGGCAACGATCCCGCGGGGCACCGGCAAGGACTTCGCCAGGAGCTTCAGGATCCCCCGGGACGCCGAGGAGGCGCTGGCGGTCGCGCGGGACGGGGCGACGCGCACCGTCGACGTCGGGCGCGCCGGCTTCACCGCCTGGCACGGCGCCGCGTCCGAGGCCTACTTCGCCAACTTCGCCGGGGCCGGCATCAGCGGCGCCGTGGCCGCCCGGGCCAACACGAGCTCCAAGGCGCTAGGGGGGAAGGCGTCGTTCTTCTGGGCGACGACGGCCGTCTTCCTCCGCTGGGAGAACTCCGAGTACGAGGTCACCATCGACGGCGAGCCGCGGGCCGGGCGGATGCTCGAGGTGATCGCCGCCATCGGCGACCAGCTCGCCGGCGGCATGCGCCTGACCCCGGACGCGGACCCTGCGGACGGGCTCTTCGACGTCGTCTTGATCGGCGACGCGACCAAGGTCGACTTCGTCCGCACGCTCCCGAAGATCTACCGCGGCACCTACCTCCCGCACCCGAGAGCGGAGGTCATCCGAGGGAGCCGGGTCGAGATCAGGACGGCTGTTCCGCTCCCGATCGCGCTGGACGGCGAGCAGCCCGGGACGACGCCGGCCGTGTTCGAGATCGTTCCCGGCGCGCTCCGGCTTCGCGTACCTTCCTAGGCGGCGGTTCCGCCTGAGCCAGCGCCGCGGCCGGTGCCGCCGCCGATCGACCGTCCGGGCGAGGGCGACGACGCTTTCTCGGTCGTCTTCTTCGCGCGCGTCGTCGTCTTCGGCTTGGTAGTTCCGGCCTTCGCCTCCGACTCGAGCTTGGCCAGGCGCTTCTCGAGCCGCTCGATGTGCGTCCGCAGGTCCTTCAGCTCGTCCGCGGCGGCGACGCCGACCTGGCCGAGCGCGCGCTTGGCGCCCTCGTCGAGCTTGCCCTTCGCCGACGTCGCCTTGCCGAGCGCCTCCGTCACCCGCTCGTTCTTGCCCAGCTCGTCGAAGAGTCGAGTGAGCGCGTCCTCGCCGGCCTTCGACAGGCGGCCCAGCGTTCCCTCGGCCTCCGTCTCCTGCTTCTTCGTCGCCATGCAGCCCTCCCGGATCGAAGTCGTCGTCCGAGACGATACCCGGGTGGCCCCGGGTTACGCCTGCCGCCGTCCAGGCCCAGGGCGCCAGCCGACGAGCCGGGCCGCAAGGAACGCGAGGGCGAGGAGCAGGAGGACGGGCGCGATCGTCGCGGCGGCGACGAAGATCCAGCCGACCACCGTGACGAAGCCGGTGCCCGCGGCGCGCCACGCGTCGACTATGCCCCAGGGGCCGCCGCCGTCTCCTCCGGCGGCCGCGACCTGACGCTCCCTGACGTCGAGCGAGATCGTGGCGAAGCTGACCTGGTCGTCGAGGTAGGCGAGCCGGCCCGTCGCGCGCTCGAGCTCGAGCTGAACTCGGTTCAGCTCCGACTGCACGGTGAGCGCGGCCGCAACCGTGTCGGCCTCCTCGAGGAAGCCGAGCAGACGGGCTTCCACCGCTTCGAGATGCCGGATGCGCGCCTGGAGGTCGACGAGCTCCTGCGAGACGTCCTGGCCGGCCTCCTCCCGGGCCTCGACGAGGCCGAGGCCGGAGAGCTGCTCCAGCACGCGGGCGTATGTGCGCTCGGGAACACGCACGACCAGCGAGCCCCTCACGAGGCGGTTCTCCTCACCCTGGGAGGCGCTGGAGCTGACGACGAAGCCGCCCGCGCCGGTGGCGATCGTGCGCGCTCGCTGGATGGTCGTCTCGAACTCGTCGCGCGGCACGGCGAGGGCAAGCGAGGCCGTCTGGACGATGCTCGGCCCGATGGCCGGGAGCGAGGCGCCACCCGACTGCTGGGAGACGGCCACCGCGTCGCCGGCGGAGGCATCCGCCTCTCCCGCCGACTCCTCCACGGCCCCTGCGTCGGCAGTGGCTGCGCTCTCGTCGTCGCTCGCCCGACGAGCAGGCGAGCGCAACGAGCGGCCAATGCTCCGATCAGCACGATGACGATCAGCTTCCGCATCCGGTCCTCCTTCGGCTCGTGGTTGCTTGGACACGAGCCGCGCTGCGAAAGTTCCCTCGATGGACGGCTATCGCTTCTCCACCGACCTGACCGTTCGCTTCAGCGAGACCGACGCGCAGGGCGTCGTCCACAACGCCGTCTACCTGGTCTGGTTCGAGATCGCCCGCATCGCCTACCTGGGCCAGTTCGCCGGCGGCTACAAAGGGCTGGTCGAGCAGGGAGTCGACGCGACCACGACCGAGGCGTACGTCCGCTATCTGGACGGGACGCGCTTCGACGACGAACTGCGCATCCATGTGCGCGCCACCGACCTGCGGGGCGCCCGCTTCCGCTTCGAGTACGCGGTCGAGCGGACGAGCGAGCCGGCGGGAATGGTCGCCGACGGCTGGACGGCGCACGCCTGCGTGAACGCGGCGACGCTCCGGCCTACGCGGATGCCGGCGTGGCTGGCCGAGGCGATCGCCGGCGTCGAGTCAGGCCGCTAGTCGTCGGTGTCGGGCGCGGTCGTCGTCGGCGGAGCCTCGTCCCGCTCGGTCGGCTTCTCCTCCGGCGGCGCCGGCGCCACCGGCTCCGGACGCGGCTTCGTCCCCACGCGGACGATCTTTGCCTCGTTCAGGTAGTGCGTGTACCACGACTCGCGGTAGAGAACCTCGCCGTTCTGATAGACGATGCGCTCGACACGGATCTCCCGCGAGGGCTGGCCCGCGAACTCGACGATCTTGTCGCCCTCGTAGAGCGTGGGATCCGGCTCCTGTTCGACGTCGGGCTTGCCGATGACCTTCAGCTCGCCGGCGATGCTCTCGACCCGCCGCTTCGGCCCGCCGCCGAGCAGGCGGACGACGATGCCGCTCTCGTCGTAGGAGGCCTTGATCACGATCAACCGCGGCGTGTCGTTGACGAGCTTCAGGTCGACGTCCGGGTAGTTCACGGTGGCGTCGCGCCCATCCGGATAGCGGCTGATGTAGAGCGCGTGGGCGTGGCGCTCTCCGATCTTGATGCCGGCTTCCCAGGCTGCGTTGAAGACGGTGGTCGCCACCTGGGAGACGCCGCCGCCGATTCCTTCCTCGTACTTTCCGTCCATGATCACCGGCGCGGAGCGGAACCCGCGCTCCGCCGTGCGCGGGCCGACGAACTCGTTGAACGACCAGGTGGCGCCGGCAGGGATACGCGCGCCGTCGAGGATCTCGACGGCGAGCTGGAGGTTGTTGATGCGGTCGGCCGTGCCGGCGTAGAGCGTCGTGTAGGAGGCAAGCTGCCGCTCGATCCGAAGCGCCCTGGCGTCCGCGGTCGTCAGCCGCGGCTCGAACTGGGCGACGACCACGGCCGCCGACCGGTTCGTCGTCCGTGACGCCGCCCCCAAGAGAGCCGACGCTGTCGCGGGGAGGTTCAGCTCGCGGCCCGGCCGCGAGGGAACGACCCTGACCTTCCCGTTGGGGCGGACGGCGAAATCGGCGTTCCGCGGAGGACGGGAGAGGCCCCGGGCGAGATTCCCGAAGCGCCGGGTCGCCGCGTCCTGGTCGATCCGAAGGCTCGTCGCGCCATCCGCGGGAAGCTGGAGCAGCTTCACCATCTCGCGGGGCTGGATCGTGAAGAAGGTGCCCTGGTACGTGAGCTGCACGGGCGCGGAGAGCACGGTGCGAAGCTGCCTGGCCACCGGCGCCAGCGTGTCGCTCGTGACCTCGGGGGAGTCGAGGGTGACAGGCAGAGGCGTGACTTCGCGGTCAAGGCCGGCCAGCGCCGACACGACGATGCCGGCCGCAGCATCCCGGTGGAGCTCCTGCCCGGCACTGGCGGGAACGATCTCGGGCTCGAGGCCGTTGAGGACGAGCGAGGCCTCGACGGCCGGGCGGTCGACCTTGGCGGCAATCCGCTCGAGCCGTTCGTCCAGGGCAGGCTGGAAGAACTCGGCAGTCGGCTCGACCTCCGCACCGAACAACCGCAGCCAGATCCGCTCGAGACCGCGGATCGGGAAAGACGCATCGCCGCGGTCGACGGCTTCCTCGGCCGCGACCGCCCAGTCCGCCTCGAGCGCGAGGGCTTCGGGACGAATCTTGAACTGCTGCTCGGCCGCCGTGAAGACGACCGGCTGCGAGGCGTAGCGGGCAGCGACCTTTTCGAGCTTCGCCTGGGCTTCCTCGGCCGTGAGCCCGCCCACGTTGACGCCGTCGACCTTGATGCCGGCGGCAACATGGCTCGCCGAGCCGGCAAAGGCGATTCCCGCGATGAGCGCGAGGATGACCAGAACCGCCAGCAGGCCGAGCGCGATCCGGCCGGCACGGACCAGGCCTCCGCGCCCCCCGCGAGTGCGGGCACGTCTTTCCCTCCGGTCGGGCCGGGCACCAGCCTCCGCACGCAAGGATCCGAGTCTAGCAACGTGTCGGCGGCGGAAATCGACCCTCCCGCACGTAGACTAGGGCCGTGGATTTCGAGCTCACGCATGAACAGCGCGACGTGCAGGCAACCGTCCGCCAGTTCGTGGACGAGCGCGTCCTCCCGAACGCAATCGAGAACGACATCAACCACCACCTGGACATGTCCGTGATCGAGGGCATGGCCGAGCTGGGGTTGCTCGGGATCGTCATTCCGGAGGAGTACGGCGGCGCCGGAATGGACTTCGTTTCGGAGGCGCTCTCGTGCGAGGAGATCGAGCGCGGCGAGGCCGCCTTCCGCACGCTCATCTCCGTGCACGTCGGCCTCAACTCGCTCAGCCTCCTGCGCTATGCCAGCGAGGAGCAGAAACAGCGCTACCTGGCCCCGCAGGCCCGGGGCGAAAAGCTCGCGTGCTTCGGGCTGACGGAGCCTGCCGCCGGCTCCGACGTGGCCTCGATGCTGACCAGTGCGAAGCGCGACGGCGACAGCTACGTCCTGAACGGCCAGAAGAACTGGATCTCGTACGCGTCCGTGGCCGACCACGCGCTCGTCTTCGCCAAGACCGACCCGGCGGCGAAGCACAAGGGGATCTCGGCGTTCATCGTCGAGCGCACCTGGCCGGGCGTGACGACGCAGGACACCGAGCACAAGCTGGGCATCTGGGCGGGCTCGACGGGCGAGCTCTTCTTCGAGAACGTCGAGGTGCCCGCCGAGAACCTCGTCGGCGAGGAAGGCCAGGGCTTCGAGATCGCCATGTACGGCCTCGACCAAGGCCGGTTCACGGTGGCCGCCGGCGCCCTCGGCGTCATCCGCGCCTGCCTGGAGCGCTCGGTCGACTACGCGCGCGAGCGGGAGACGTTCGGCAAGCCGATCGGCAAGAACCAGTTCGTCCAGGACATGATCGCGCAGATGGTGCTCGACTACGAGACGTCGAAGCTCCTGGTCATGCAGGCGGCCTGGCTGAAGGACAAGGGCGTCCGCAACACACGGGAGACGGGCCTCGCCAAGTGGCACGCGACGGAATCCGCCTTCAAGGCGGCGCACAACGCCATCCAGGTGCACGGCGCCTACGGCTATTCGGCTGAGTACGGGATCGAGCGGTACTTCCGCAACGCCCGCGCGCCCATCATCTACGAGGGCACCACCCAGATCCACAAGATGATGCAGGCCGAGCACGCGCTCGGGTGGCGCAACCTGAACGGGCGCGACGGCGACGTCTCCCCGATCGCATCGTGGGCTCCCGCGCTCCTCGCTCGCTCGCGCTAGTCCTGGCTGCGGCCGCCGCCTCGGCGGCGCTGCTCGTCGCCCTTCCCGCGGCGGCGGAGCCCCCGACCGGAGGCACGTTCACGCCGGGGGTGTCGCTCGCCGGTGTCGAGCTCGGCCTGACCCGCTCGCAGGTGCTCGAGGAGTGGGGAGCCCGACACGGGGCCTGCCGCCGGTGCGAGGAGCCGACGTGGTACTTCAACCAGCGGCCGTTTCAGCCCGAGGGAGTGGGCGTCGTCTTCGAGGCCGGGCGCGTCGTGCACGCGTTCACGGTGTGGCAGCCGGAAGGCTGGGCGACTCCAGAGGGCCTAGAGCTGGGGGCGCAGGCCGGCGAGATCGGCGCCACGTACGGCGAGCTGGCCGAGATCGACTGCGGCAACTACCTCGCGCTCGTCGAGAACACGCCGACCGCCGCCAACGCCTACTACGTCTTCGAGGACGAGGTCTGGGGCTTCGGCCTGCTCACGCGCGGCCGTTCGGCCTGTTTGTGAGACCGAGCAGGGCCGGGAGGGCGAGCAGAGTCGGCAGCGCGTCGTCTCGATCGGGATAGCGCCCTTCCCGGTCGATCAGGTAGGCCTGCATGCCGAGCGCGCGGGCGCCTTCGACGTCGTCCAGCAGGGAGTCGCCGACCATCAGGGCCGCCTCGGCCTCGACTCCGAGCAGCTCGAGCGCGGCGGCAAAGATGGTGGGGCTTGGCTTCACCTTCCCGTGCACGCCCGAGGAGATCCACGCGTCGACGTCCAGGGCGAAGTGGCGGACGAAGGCGGTCAGGTCCCGGCTCGTGTTGGAGACGAGGCCGATCTTGAGGCCGCCTTCGCGCAGGCCGGCGAGCACCGGCAGCACGTCCTCGTAGAGCTCGAAGTTGGCCGAGTGGAGCCAGCCCGGCGGTGATCGCCTCGGCCACCTCGCGCACGCGGGGGCCCTCGCCGCCCATGCCGCGGACGATGTCCGCCGTGAAGCGAACCCAGATCTCCTCGTCGTGCTCGAGCTCGGGATGGTGCTCCAGGTCCTCGACCGCCGCCGCCCGCGCCGCCGCATACCGCTCGGGGTCGAGCGTCAGGCCGTGGCGCGCCCCAGCTTCGCGATAGCCCTCGGGCCCAAGGAGGGGGCCCGGCTTGGCGAGCGTGAAGTCGACGTCGAAGAGAACCGCGTCGACGGAGCGGCTTGGAACCCCTTTCAAAATGAAGCCGGGTGTCGCCGGAACGCCCTGGGCGGCACGCTGCCGCGTCCTCGGTTGCGCCCGTAGCCTCCGGCTACGAACGCGCCCTGCGTCTCGAGGCTCAGGCCGGTGGGCGGCGTGTCCCGCGGGGGTGTCTGCGACCAAGCCGGGCGCCGCGCTCGCCCGCAGTCGCGTACCGGTCGGTACGCGCAAGGGCGAGAGCGACGATCCGGCGCAGCGTCGCAGGCGCCAGCCGTGGGTGCGCTGCTCACCGGTCGGGCCTCGTGCATCGCACTCACCCAGGACGCCCCGACGACAGCGCGTCATTCCGAAATGGGTTCTTAGACGCCGGCCGGCCACGTGTACGCGGCGGGCTGGCGGTTCGCAAGCGAGGGCAGGCTGGCTCGGATCCGCTCCAGGTGCGCCTTGTCCAGCTCGGCCGAGACGACGCCGTCCTCGTCGGGCGCCTGCGCGAGAACGACCCCCCAGGGGTCGACGATCGAGCTGCGGCCGTACGAGGCCTTGCCTTCGACGACACCCCACTGATTCGCCGCCAGGACGTAGCACTGGTTCTCGACCGCGCGGGCGCGCAGGAGCAGCTCCCAGTGGTCCTTGCCGGTGAAGAGGGTGAAGGCGGCCGGGACGGTGACGAGCTCGGCGCCTTCGACCGCCAGGATCCGGTAGAGCTCCGGGAAGCGGAGGTCGTAGCAGACGGTCAGCCCGAGCCGCCAGCCCTCCACCTCGCAGCTCATCGGCCTGTCACCCGGCTCTTCGCTCTCGGATTCGCGGTAGACGATCCCGCCGACCTCGACGTCGAACATGTGGATCTTGCGGTAGACCGCGGCGAGCTCGCCGTCCGGATCGAAGACCAGGCACGTGTTCGAGAGCTTCTCGCGACCGTCGCGCCGCTCGGAGATCGAGCCGCCGACGAGCGTGATCCCGTGGGTGCGCGCCCAGCCGCTCATCGCCTCGACGGTCTCGCCGGCCTCGATCGTCTCCGCAACGTCGAGGAGGATCTCGCGGCTCCCGAGGCCGTTCCACTTCTCCGGGAGGAGAACGAGGTCGGCTCCGGTCGCGGCTGCACGGGCGACTAGCGGCTCCATGCGCTCGAGGTTCTCGGCCTTCGAGGTCGAGGAGTTGATCTGGACGCAGGCGACTCGGAGGCGATCGCTCATCGCCCGAAGGATAGCCTTGCCTCGATGCTCGACCAGCATCGAACATCTGATGCGCGCCCCTGCCGAGATCCTCGCCGCGGCGAAGACGATTGCCCTCGTGGGCGCCTCGCCGCGGCCCGAGCGGCCGAGCAACTCGGTGATGCGCTATCTGCTCCGCGAGGGCTATCGCGTCATCCCGGTGCGCCCGGTCGGACCGGCGGAGATTCTGGGACAGCGGCGGGTCGCCTCACTGGCGGAGATCGAGGAGCCGATCGACCTCGTCGACGTGTTCCGCCGCTCCGAGTTTTGCGCGGACGTCGCCCGGCAAGCCGTCGAGGCCGACGCGGGCGCGCTCTGGCTCCAGCTCGGGGTCGTCTCCACCGAGGCACGGGCAGTCGCGGAGGCCGCCGGCCTGGACTACGTCGAGGACGAGTGCACGGCGATCGTCCACGCGCGTCTGCGCTCCTGAAGAGGCTCAGACCGCCGCGAGACGCAAGCGAGCACGTTCGCAGCGGGCGTCAGGATCTCAGGCTCCACGAATCCGCCCGAGCGGAGGACGGCGGCGACCTTCTCGGCAGTCTCGGCAATTTGCGCCGTGCTGGGCGGCTCGTAGACGAGGAAGAGCTTTCCGTCCGGCACCAGCGCGCGACGAATTCGTTCCAGCTCCGCCGCCGGCCCCAGCCAGAAGAGATTGACGTTGATCGCGAAGACCTTGTCGAAGGCATCGCCGGCGCCCAGCTCCGCGAGCGCGACGGTCTCGACAGCCAGGCGCCCGGAAGCGACTTGTTCTTCATTCCGCCGCCGGGTCCGCTCGACCTGGATCTTCGAGCGGTCGATCGCAAGCATCCTGCCTTCGACAAGACGTTCGCAGACGAGTGAGGCTGCGACGCCGGAGCCGCAGCCGATCTCGAGGAGGCGGTCGTCCGGCTGGACGGCGAGCAGCTCGAGTGCCAGACGGATGCGCTGGGGATCCTCGAGGCCAAAGGCGTGCTTCCAATCGGGGTGCCCGGATTCGAACCGGGGACCTCGCCGACCCGAACGGCGCGCGCTACCAGGCTGCGCTACACCCCGAACCCGCCATAGGGTATCCAGCACAATGGCAGCCCGCGACGAGATCATCACCTGGGCGGACGAATACCTCGACGTCGCGTCCTATCCCGACTACGGGCCGATGGGGCTCCAGGTCGTCGGCGCGGCCGAGGTGCAGAAGCTGGTCTGCGGCGTCTCCGCTTCCCGGGAGCTCTTCGAGCGCGCCGCCGAGGCGGGCGCGCAGATGGTGCTCGTCCACCACGGCCTCCTCTGGGAGAAGGAATCACGGCGGATCGGGCCGGTCCTGCGGGAGCGCCTGCGGGCGCTTTTCGACGCCGATCTGAGCCTCGTCGCCTATCACCTGGCCCTGGACGCGCATCCGGAAGTCGGGAACAACGCGCTGCTCTGCGACGAGCTCGGGATCGAGCGCGAAAGCCGCTTCGCCGACGGCCTCGGCTTCGGCGGGCGGCTGGCCGATCCGGTCCCCGTCGCCGACCTGGCCGAGCGTGTACAGGCGCAGCTCGGCCGCGAACCGCTCGTCTTCCCCTACGGGCCGGAGCTCGTCGAGCGCGTGGCCGTCTGCTCGGGCGGCGCGGCCCGCTACGTCGCCGAGGCGGCCGCCGAGGGCTACGACTGCTTCATCACGGGCGAGGCCGACGAGCCGACCAAGCACGCGGCAAAGGAAGCCGGCGTGCACTTCGTCGCCGGCGGCCACTACGCGACGGAGACCCTGGGCGTCCGGGCGCTCGCGGCCCGCATCGGCGAGCGCTTCGACGTCGCCTGGGAGTTCGTCGACCTACCGAATCCCGTCTGAGAGCAAATCGAGCAGGAGCTCGGCGCACTCCTCGGGGTACTCGGCGAGGAGCAGGTGACCCCCAGCCGGGAGGACGCGGAGCGGGGCTGCGAGCCCGCGCGCGAGCTCGAAGCCGTCCTCGAGCGGAGTCAGCCGGTCGCGGGCGCCCCAGACGACGAGCGCGGGGCAGGAAACGTGGCGCAGGTACTCGCGCGGGTCGTCCCGGACAAGCGCTCTGGACGCGCTCCTCACGTCGGTGTGCTCGGGCTGCGCCTCGAGAAAGCCCAGGACGGCCTCTGGTTGCAGCGCGCGCGGCTCCTCGGCGCCCCAGAAGCCGAAGACGGCGGCACGGAGGTTGGGACGGCGCGCGACGGCGTCGCGCACGTGTGCGACCTTGCGGGCGGGCCGAAGAACACCGGTCGCGCCGAGCCAGAGCTTCGCGCGGCGGGTCGTCGAGACGACTCCGGCGGACGCGATCACGCGATTGCACTGACGGAACCTGGGCGCTCGGCGGCCAGGCGAAGCGCGACCGGCCCGCCCAGCGAGTAGCCGAGCACGGCTGCCGGGGTCATTCCCTCGTGCTCGGCGACCCCGGCGACGTGCGCAGCCAGGTCGCTCAGGCTCGCACCGGGGAGCGGCTGGGTGCCTCCGTGCCCCGGCAGGTCCGGGATCAGCACGCGGCGGCGACGGGCGAGGAGCGGAGCGAGATCGGTGAAGTTGTAGGCCGCGCCCGCGAGCCCGTGCACGACGACGAGCGGCGGGCCGGCCCCTCCTACCCAGTAGCGGGTGCGGATCCCGCCGATCTCCGCAACGTGCGACTCGAACCCTCGAAGAAGCGTTGCCCCGGCCACGTCGGAAACCGTATTCTGTGTGCATGAACGACGAAGGAGCACGAGGCCGTTGAGCTTCGTCCCTCGAAACCCAACTCCGCGCGCCCTGCCCGCCCGTGCTCTCACCGGCGGGCTTTTTCGTGCGCCGAGCCAAAGGAGGCGACCACGTTGGCGAACCACCTGACCCCCGAGGAGCTGTCGAAGGAACTGGGCATCGATCGCGACATGGTCATCCGCGTCTGCATCGAGGAGTCGATCCCGATCTACCAGGGGAAGATCGACAAGACCCTGTTCCAGGCGCACCTCGAGGCGACGGGAGTCGCCACGACGACGCCGTCCGCGTAGCGGCAGGCCGTTGCCAAGTAACAGTCTGTTGCTTGGGAGGGTCTAGCGCGAGCCTGACGCGGCGCGCTTCTTGCGCGCGGCGGGCTTCTTCGCCGGGGCCTTCTCCTTCTGGGCCTGGGCGACGCTCTCCTTGAGCGCCTCCATCAGGTCGACCACGGGCGCCTTGGCCGGCTGCTCCGGCGCGACGATCTCCTCACCCGCGAGCTTCGCCTCGAGCATCGCTCTCAGGGCGCCCCGGTACTCGTTCTCGAAGTCCTCGGGCTCGAACTCGCCGACCAGGCTCGCGACCAGCTGCCTCGCCATCTCGAGCTCGGGCTCCCCCACCTCGGTCTCCGCGACCGCCTCGTCGATCTCCTCGCGCGCGCGGATGTCCTCGGCGTAGTAGAGCGTCTCGAGTGCCAGCGACTCGCCCAGCGGCCGGATCAGGCAGAGGTTCTCCTTCCCCCAGAGGACGAACTTCCCGATCGCGGCGACGTTCGCCTCCTGCATGGCGCGGAGCAGCAGCACGTACGGCCGCCGCTGTGCGTCGGCATCGGCGGGCGCGAGGTAGTAGGCGCGGTCGAAGTAGATCGGGTCGACCTCGTCCAGGTCGACGAACCGGTCGATGTCGATCGACTGCGAGCGTGTGAGCGCCACCGCTTCGAGGTCGGACTCCTCGACCATGACGTACTGGCCCTTGGCGAACTCCCAGCCCTTGACGAGCTCGTCAGCCTCGACGTCCCGCTCATGGAACGGGCACCAGCGCTTCTGCTTGATGGGCGTGCCGCACTCGCGATGCAGCGTCCGGAAGGAGACGTCCTTGCGCTGCTGCGCGACGGCGAGCCCGATCGGGATGTTGACCAGGCCGAAGTTGATGGAGCCGTTCCAGATAGTGCGCATGGGAGTCCGAAAAGCCTAGCGGGACCTGGGGTTTTCTCCCTGGAGCCGGCGATTCCTACACGACGCGGCGGGCGCCGACCCAGCGCGAGTGGTACCAGGAGTCGTGAATGCTGGAGACCTTGACGACGTCGCCCGAGTTCGGCGAATGGACGAACCGGCCGCCACCGATGTAGATCCCGTCGTGCCCGAGGCCGTTGAAGAAGACGATGTCTCCCGGCCGGAGCGCGCCTCGCGACACCTTCCTCCCCACGGTGTACTGGGCCGAGACGACCCGCGGGAGCGAGACGCCCACGCGCGAGAAGACGTACATGACGAAGCCCGAGCAGTCGAAGCCGGTCTTCGGCGACTCCCCGCCCCAGCGGTAGGGGATCCCGAGGTACCTCTGCGCGATCGCCGCCACGCGCGCGCCGCGGCTCGAGTTCTTCGCCGCCTCCTTCTTCGCAGGCTTGGAAGCCTTCTTCGCAGGCGAGGGCTTGGGAGCCGTCGCCGCGCGGCCGATCCCGAGCGCACCGAGGGTCTGCGGCCCGACAACCCCGTCCACGATGAGCCCGCGCTTCTTCTGGAAGGCGACGACGGCTGCTCTGCTCACCGGCCCGTAGAGGCCGTCTGCCGGGACGCCGAGGGCGCGCTGGACCGGGACGACCCACCAGGCGCGGATGTACTTCGTCTTCGAGGCGGACGGGGCCCCGTAAAGCGCTCCTCGGGTCTGCGGGCCGACGATCCCGTCGACGAGCAGGCCGTGGCGCTTCTGGAACGTGCGCACCGCCGCGCGGGTTTGCGGCCCGAAGATCCCGTCCGCCGGGATCCCGAGCCTTCGCTGCACCTTGGCCACGGCCGGTCCGCGGCTCCCGTAGCGGAGCAGCTGCACGCGGACCTCTGTGGCGCCGGACGACTTCGCCCGGTTCTGCGTGCCGCCCGGGACGGGCAGCGCGGCGGCGACCGCTGCGACGACCAGTGTTGCCCCTGCCACCCTCGCCTGCGGGAGCATGCCCGGCTCGGCGGCCAGCCGCTGCGCCCGCGCCCACGACTGCGAGATGTCCCAGACCTCCGGGTCGGTCAGGTCGCGGAGGACGCCGTCGCGGCCGACTTGTCGGAGCCTCGGCCCGTCGAGATCGAGGAGGGCTTCTGAGACCAGGCTGCGCGGAACGATCTCGTCGGGTGCCCGCCGCTCGCGGCGGCGGCGCGACCGAGCCAGCGAGCGCTCCCAGAGCTCGCCTTCACCCAGGTCGCGGCGAATCCGATCGAGCGTCGCGGTCATGTAGATCCCCTTTCCCGATGGCCGTCGAGCGACGAAGGGCGGGAGGCTAACAGATCGTCCCAGCGTGCTCAGGACAAGTCGATTCGCTTGAGCAGCAGCGCGTTCACGGCCACGAGGATGCTCGAGCCGGACATCGAGATCGCCGCAATCTCAGGACGAAGCGTCAACCCCCAGGGCTCGAAGACACCGGCGGCGATCGGCAGCGCGAGGGAGTTGTAGCCGATCGCCCAGCCGAGGTTCTGGCGCATCTTCCTGACGGTGCCGCGCCCGATCGTCACCGCTGCAGCGACGTCGAGAGGGTCGGAGCGCATGAGGACGACGTCGGCGGTCTCGATGGCAACGTCCGTGCCGGCCCCGATGGCGACGCCGAGGTCGGCCTGGGCGAGCGCCGGCGCGTCGTTGACTCCGTCGCCGACCATGGCGACCTTGCGGCCGTCGCGCTGGAGCTCGGCGATCGTGGCCGCCTTTTCCGCAGGCAGCACCTCGGCGAACACTTCGTCGATGCCCAGCGCCTGTGCGATGCGCTCGGCCGTCTGCCGGTGGTCGCCCGTGAGCATCACGGTCCTGACGCCGAGCTCATCCAGCGCGCGAACGGCCTCGGCCGCCGAGTCCCTCGGCGCGTCGGCGACCGCGAGCAGCCCGGCCGGGCTCCCGTCGAGCGCCACGTGCACGACCGTGCGGCCCGAGCCTGCAATCTCCTCGCTTCGCTCGCCCAACCCGTCCAGCGAGACGCCTTGACTCGCGAGGAAGGCTCGGTTGCCCAGCAGCACCCGCTGGCCCTCGACCACGGCGATCACGCCCTTCCCGGCCACCGCCTCGAAGGCTTCCGCACGAGGCGGGTCGAGGCCGCGCGCGTCGGCGGCAGCGACGACAGCCGCGGCCAGGGGATGCTCGCTCTCGCGCTCGACCGCGGCCGCGAGACGGAGCAGCTCGTCTTCGGAAACCCCCTGGGCGACGATCTCCACCACCTGGGGCTCACCGCGCGTAAGCGTCCCGGTCTTGTCGAAGACAACCGTGTCGATCGAGGCGGCGTGCTCGAGAGCGATCGCGTTCTTGAAGAGGATCCCGCGCTTCGCACCCAGTCCGGTTCCGACCATGATCGCCGTCGGAGTCGCCAGGCCCAGCGCGTCCGGGCACGTGATCACGACGACGGTGATCGCGAAGAGGAGCGCGTCGAGGAACTCCCGCCCGACGACCGCGAACCAGACGAAGAACGTGAGGAGACCCCCGGCCAGAGCGACGAGGACGAGCCAGAAGGCCGCGCGGTCGGCGAGCCGCTGGGCCGGTGCCTTCGAGTTCTGGGCTTCCTGCACGAGCTTGACGATCTGCGCGAGGGCCGTGTCCGAGCCGACGGCGACCGCGCGCGCCCGCAAGGTGCCCTGCTTCACGATCGTCGCTCCGACATCCGGTCTCCGGGACGTTTCTCGACGGGCAAGCTCTCGCCCGTGACCATCGACTCGTCCACCGAGCTCTCCCCTTCCGCGACCACCGCATCCACCGGCACTTTCGCGCCCGGGCGGATCAGGAGCAGGTCGCCCACTTCGACCTCGGCCGTCGGGACCTCGACCTCCCGGCCGTCGCGCAGGACCACCGCCCTGGGCGGCGCCAGGTCGAGGAGAGCTCGAATCGCGTCGTTCGCGCCGCCGCGCGCCCGCATCTCGAACCAGTGCCCGAGGAGGACGAAGGTCGCGAGCAGCGCCGCCGCCTCGTAGAAGACCTCGCCCTCGATGAAGAACGTGACCGCGACGGAGTAGGCGAACGCCGTGCCGATCGCCACGGCGACCAGCACCATCATGTCCAGGGTCCTGGCCTGGAGAGCTCGCCACGCGCCGGTGAAGAAGATCGCCGACGAGTAGAAGACGACAGGGAGGCACGAGCAGGAACTGCCAGACCTCGGCGTCCAGGCCGAACGGCGTAGCGAGCTCGCGATCGAGCAAGGACTCGCCCAGCGGCGACCAGAGCGCGATCGGAATCGCGAAGACGAGCGCGACCAGGAAGCGGTTGCGCAGGTCGCGCGCCATCTCGTCCATCGACATGCCGGCGTGCCCACCGTGGCCGTGGCCGTGAGCCTCGTCGGCGCGCTCGATCGCCGCATGGTCGTGAACGGGTGCATCCCTGCGCTCCTCGGCGAGGGGATCGCAGACGTGCCCCGGAATCGAGCGGCCCGAGCAGTGGAAGCCGCACTCCTCGACCCAGCGGGCGAGCTCGTCGACGCTCGTTCGCCCTGGGTCAAACTCTACCGTCGCCGTCTGTGCGACCGGGTTCGCGCTCACGGCGAGAACACCGGGACGGCGATCGAGGACCCGCTCGACGACGTCCTTCTCCGAGGCGTAGTGGAGCCCGCCCACGTGCAGGACGGCTATCTCGCGCTGTTGGTCTCAGAGGATGCGGCGGGCGCCGACGTAGCCCGAAGAGTAGTAGCCCGTCATCGCCGAGATCTTCACGACGTCGCCCGTGTGCGGCGAGTGGATGAACTGGTTCCCGCCGATGTAAATGCCCACATGCCCGAGGCCGTTGAAGAAGACGAGGTCGCCCGGCTGAAGCGCGGAGCGGGAGACGCTGGCGCCGACGGCGTACTGCGCGGACACCGTCCGGGAATCGAGGCTCCCGCGCTGTGAGAAGACGTAGTACGTGAAGCCCGAGCAGTCGAAGCCGCTCGGCGACGAGCCGCCCCAGACGTACGGGGTGCCCAGGTACTGCATGGCGATGCCCACGACGCCGCCGTACTGAGAAGTCGGGGCGCTACCGCCGCCGCCGCCTCCACCGCCGCCTCCGCCGCCGCCGCCGCCAGAAGTGGCGCTGCTGGCCGCTGCGGCCGCCTCCTGCTGGGCCTCCAGCCGCGCCTCAGCGGCCGCCTGCAGGCGAGCCTGTCGCCTGCGCTCCGCCTCCTTGAGCTCGGCGATCTGATCCCTGATCGAGGCAAGCATGTCCTGCCGCTGAGCCAGGGTGGCTTCGATCTCCTCGCGCTTCTCGGCCGGCTCCGCGACGACCTGCTCTTGCTTCGCGCGAGCCTTCTTGAGCTCGGCCTCGCGCCGCTTGATCTCCCCGCGGAACTTGCGTACCTCCGCCAGGATCTGCGTGTCCTGATCCGTGACGCGGCTGGCCGTCTCGATCCCGTCCAGGATCTCGTCGAGGGTCGACGAGCCGAGCAGGATCTCGACGAGGTCCGGGCTGCCGTTCTGATAGAGCTCGACGAGCCGGGTCTCGAGCGTGTTCTGTGCGGAGCCCAGATTCGAGCGCGCGATCGTCAGACGCTTCTGGTTGAGCTTTTGCGCGACGATGATCTCGTCGAGCTCGACCTGCGCCGCGTTGTACTCCTCGATCACGAGCTCGAGATTCGAATCGAGCTCGTGGAATCTGAGCGAGCACCGACCTGGCCTCGCCTCCTTCGCTTCGATCTGGGGGGGCGCCGGGGTCGCCGGCCCCGCCAGCGGCAGCACCACTAGCGCCAGGAGCACGAGCACGAAGGAGTGTCGAAGATTTAGTCTGATAATAGGCCCCCCCAGGGGACGAATCGCGTATAAACGCCAGGCCCGACGCGATACAAGTCGGGCATGGTAACAGGGGGTCTGGACGAGCCGCAAACGGAAGGTGACTGATAGGCTGCTCCGTTCGTGGAAATGGGTGCCCGAAGACCCTGGATGCGTCTCGCGGCACTGGGCGCGGCCGCCCTCGCCGCCCTCCTTTCCTCTTCGGCGGCGCGCGCTGACGACCCAGCCACCTTGAGGAGCGAGATCGAGCAGCTCAGGGCGGAGAACAACGGGCTTGCTGCCCGCTCCCAGGAGGCGCTGCTGGAGCTCTACGCGGTCGAGACGCGCCTCGCGCGCACGCAAGGACGCCTCGCGGCGCTCGACGCACGTCGCGAGCAGCTCGAGCGCGAGCAGGCGGCCGCCCGTCGCACCCTCGAGCTCGCCCGCGCCGACGTGGAGGAGGCCGAGCTCAGTTGAGCACCCACCTGTGGGAGCTCTACGTCCAGGGCGAGGTCGACCCGCTAGCGGTGATACTCGCCGCCGAGTCGCTCGACGACGCCCTCTCCGCCTTCGACGGCCTCACGAGGCTCGCCGACCAGGACGGCTCCATCCTGGCGCAGGTGCGCGTGGCGCGGCTCGACGTGCAGAAAGCGGTCCGCGCGCTGGGTGAGCGCAGCGCCGAGCTCCGCGACGTGGTCGCCCGCGTCGAGGCCGAGCAGGCTGAGCTTCTCGCCGCGCGCTCCGCGCGCGAGGCCTACATCGCCGACCTGGCGGCGCACGCGCCCTCAACGGCAGGCAGATCTCCCGCCTCAGCGCCGAGGCGGCGGAGGCTTCGGTCGCGAAGGAGGCATCGGCCGAGACGACCTCCCCCGAGCCTCCCGCTCCGGACTCGAGCCCGGAGCCGAAACGTCAGCCCTCCGATGCAAAGTCCGGCGGATCGCAGGTGACGGTCGAGGTCGTCGCCTACTGCGGCGGTGTGGGGACCGCGAGCGGGCTCCCCCTCGGTTGGGGAACGGTTGCCGTCGACACGAGCATCTTCCCGTTCGGGACGAAGATGTATATCCCCGGCTACGGCAACGGCGTTGCCGCCGACACAGGTTCGGCCATCATCGGCAAGATCATCGACATCTGGTTCCCCACGTGCGCGCAGGCGCGGGCGTGGGGCCGGAAGACGCTTTCGATCACGGTCTACTGGTAGCCCCGGCGCCTCGTTCGACTCCTACGCAATGAGAAGCGATGCCGCGTCATCATCAGTCAGATCTAGAATTGTCGCTCTCGTCACAGGCGAGCAAGGAGGCGGTGACGTCGGTCGCGGAGGATCGGCCTTCGGGGAAGCAGCTCGAGGAGCTCGTGTCTTGCTC
>CAVTCK010000004.1:0-111597 GCA_963733155.1 uncultured Actinomycetes bacterium | reverse complement strand
TCACAGTGGTCGAGTCCCCCACTCCTGCGGCAACGCCCTCCGGCCCCTGGGTCACGGCCCGAAGCGCCGTCGGGTCGGCGACCATCGTGATCACTGCATCCGCGCGCGACGCCCCATCTGCCGGCGACACGGCGGCTTCAGCGCCCGCGATCTCCTCCGCCTTGGAGGCCGTCCGGTTCCAGACGAGAACCGTGTGGCCGGCCTCCACCAGCCGTCGGGCGATCCGGCTCTCCCTCGCCCCGAGCCCGACCACAGCCACCGTGCTCATGTCGTCGAGCGTAGCCAGGCGAGCACGTCCGCGGCATTCCGGTCGGGCGGGAAGACCGGGTAGAAGACCTTGACGATCTCACCCGCCCCGCGCAACGAGCGCCAGGCGCGAGTACAGACGCACGCCGTCGAACGTGAAGGTCGGCAGGTCGAGCGCCGCGGCAAGCCGGAAGTCGGGATCCGCCCAAGGAGCGGAAACCCGAGGTGCAGCCGCTCCGCAGCCTGGAGCTGGTACTCAGCGGTCTGGGACGAAAGCCCGGCGACCCGGCACCCGAGCGACGTCGAACTCGGTGCGCAGGTCACGGAACCCGCCTTTCTGTGGCGTGCACCCGCGAGCGCCCGGGAACTCGTCCCCAGCCCGCAGGAGAGTCGACGCCGGGGCGGCAGGTGCGCGGGTAGACGAACAGAGCCAGCAGCCCGGCAGCCGATATCCCGCCAGATCGAGCGACCCGCCCGCACGTGGCAGAAAAACGCAGCGACGGGCAGCCGAAGACCGAGCAGATTGATGGAGCCATTTTTCCGTCATCCACCGGCACCGGCAGCCCCTCGGGGAAGCGCAGCAGGATCGAAGCCGGGGGCGTTCCCGCCACCCTGCTCCTCCGCGACCTCGACGAACCGACACAGGGCGTTCACCAGCCGCATCTGCTCCACCGTCCGGCAGCTCGTCTCCAGAAGCCGGGGTCGCGACGACGTACGCGAGGCACTTGCCCGCGAGACCGCAACGTTCAGGCGGTTGCGGGAGAAGAGGAAGTCGGCCCCGCGGGACGTCTGCCCGACGAGCTCGCCATCGAGAAGAACGACACCGTGGCCTGCTGGCCCTGGAACTTGTCCACCGTTCCGACCCGCACCGGTCGGGCAGCGCTTGCGCAGCACGCGACGTGCGCGTTGTAGGGCGCGACGACGATGATGTCGTCATAGGCGAACGGCCGCTCGTTTCCGTCCTCGATGTACCGCGTCCCGACAAGCCGCTCGATCTCGGCGCGAACCGCCTGAGCCTCTTCCGGTGAGGCCTGATGTCGCCTGTGGGGGACGGCGAGGAACCGCACCCCGTTTCCCGCGGCGATCGACCGCGTCGATGTGACCGCCGCCGGCTCGAGCCGGCCCTCGTAAACGTCCCGGACACATACGCGTTTACTTCTGGCCGGAGCCGCCACGTTGCTCGAGGAAAACCCCCGGTCGGCGGCACAGTCTCATCGTCGCCGAGCAGGTGGCCGAGCACGGAGGCTTCCGCGCCCGGCGGGTGCGAGCCCTGCGAGACCTGTGGGAGCTGGTTCGGGTCGCCGAGGAGGACGAGGTTCCGCGCGGCGGTGCCGACGCTATCGCGTCGGCGAGCGCGAACTGCCCGCCCTCGTCGACGAAGAGCGTGTCCACGTGCTGGTCGAGCTCCCGCGCGCGAAGAGCCAGGCGTCCCTGCGACGAGCTGGAGCTCGGGGTCGAGCATGGCGTCGTTCGCGTCGGTGCAGTCGACGAAGCGGCCTTCGTAGTGGCCCTCGCCATTCCCCTTCTTCCGTCCGCGAAACTGGTCCGGCCTCCAGAGCCGCCTCCTCGAGGTCGTCCAGGAACTTGTGGATCGCCTTGTGGCTTAGGGCGGTCACGCCGACGCGTCGCTCCGCCCGCATGAGCGCGAGGGCCGCCCGCGCGCCGCTCCACGTCTTGCCGGAGCCGGGTGGGCCCTGCACGAAGAGGTAGCTCCTGTCGAGGCTTAGCGCGGCCTCGGTGAGCGTCACATCCAGCCGCGCCCGGGGCGGTTAGCGCTCGAGGATCTCGACCGCGGCCGGGTACCGCTCCCGGTTCTCGGCGAAGCGGAGGAGCGCCGCGGGCTGCGCCTTCGCGTACAGCGGCTTCGGCGGGATCAGCGCGGTGGGGAGCGGCTCCTGGGCCTGATCGCGTCCCCAGCGGAGCTGTAGCGTCCCGTGCTCGTTGTCCACTTCACCTTGAAGCCCGCTCGGTCTCGCGGATCGACGCCGGCCCCGTGGATCCGGTGTTCTTGGGGCTCGAAGTGAACGGGTACCACCAGGACTGCTTGACCTTGTTCGGCTCGCCGGCCGGCACGAGCCCGCCGAGGGTGTCCCTGTTCGCAACGAGCTCCTCGTCATCGAGCCCCTTGTGGAAGAAGTACTCCCACCACTGCGGCCGTTCCTCGCGCTCGTGGTAGTAGAGGAGGTGCGCGAGGAGCCAGTCGGGGTCGCCCTCCTCGCGCCGGCGAGGAGCGTGTCGCGGATACGCGCCCGCTCGGCGTCGCGCTCCTCGGCTTCCTCGCTTCGCTCGCGCTCCTCGGGCGGGAGCCGCGAGGCAGCTCGGACGGCTTGATGGACGTCAAGCTCAGACGGGTGGCTGACGCCCTTTCTGCAGTCCCGCATCGAAGCTGACTCCGCTGGATCGCGTCAACCCCGACCTGTTTCCCGTGAGGCGTCTTAGGCATGCCAGATACGGAACGCTGCGGAGCCACCGAAGGTGCTGCTCACTGGCCATTAAAGCCCAAGGGTAGTTGACCGAACTCATCGCGCCCAGGTAACGCCGATCAGGTGCGCACCTTCCAGGGCTCAGCGAATAGCGAACAGCTCGGGCGAAAGAGGCGCCTAGATCACCCACGGAGGCGGCGTAAAGCGGCAGCCGAGTCTCAGCCCTCCGTCGGCCAGCGGGACGAGCTCGAAGCGGTCGACGTCCACCAGTCCGCGGTCGGTGATCTTGAGCGCGGGGATCACCGAGAGCGCGAGGAACGACATCGTCTGGAACGGCGACGGATAGCGTGCAGCCCAGGGCGCGCGCCGCCTCGACGCACGCCTCGCTCGCCTCCACGACCTCCGCCAGCGGCGCGTCCGAGAGCAGGCCGGCCACCGGCAACGGCAGCTCCGCCTGCACGCCTCGGCTCTCGATGACGACGATGCCGCCGCCGAGCTCGTCGATTCGCTGGACGGCGCGCGCCATGTCGCCGTCGTCGGCGCCGACGACGACGATGTTGTGGGCGTCGTGGGCGATCGTCGAGGCCATGGCGCCGCGCTTCAGGCCGAAGCCGCGCACGAAGCCGAGGCCGATGCGGCCCGTTCGCAGGTGCCGCTCGACGACGGCGATCTTCAGGATGTCGCGCGTCGGGATCCGACTCGGCGAGGCCGTTCTCGACGCGCGGCTCCTCGACGAGCGACTCCGTCACGATCTGGCCCTCGACGAGGCCGATCACGCGGGCGGCGCCGCCCTCCCAGGGGATGCGGAAGTCGTTGACCGCGACGGGCTCGATGTTCACGGTCGACTTCACCCACTCCGGCACCTCGACGCGCGCGATCTCCCCCACCGGCTTGCCCGCCTTGAGGACGAGCTCGGGCTCGAAGCGCTCGAGGTCGGGGAGGACGAGGACGTCGGCCTGGTAGCCGGGCGCGAGCGCGCCGAGCTGCGTGAGGCCGTGGCAGAGGCAGGGGTTGAGCGTGGCCATGACGAGCGCGTCCTCGGGGGACGTGCCCTGGGCGACCGCGTCGCGCACCATCGAGTTGACGTGGCCCTCCTCGGCGATGTGCTCGGGCTCGCGGTCGTCGGTGCAGAAGGCGAGCCGGTGCGGCCCGAACTCCTCGACGAGCGGCAGGAGCGCGGCGAGGTTGCGCGCGGCGGAGGCCTCGCGGATCAGCACCCACATGCCGGCGCGCAGGCGCTCGCGGCCCTCCTCGGGGGTGAAGCACTCGTGGTCGGAGCGGATGCCGGCCGCGGCGTAGGCCTGCAGGTCCTTGCCGAGGACGCCCGGCGCGTGGCCGTCGACGTGCGAGGCGCCGAGGGCGAGCTTCTCCAGCTCGTGCGGGTCGCCGGCGATGACGCCGGGGAAGTTCATCATCTCGGCGAGCCCGATCACGCGCTTGCGGCGCAGCAGCCCCTCCAGGTCGCCCGCGGTGAGCGGGCGCCGCGGTGACTCGAACGACGACGCGGGCACGCAGGACGAGGCCATGAAGAAGACGTCGAGCGGCACCTCGTCGCAGAGATCGGCGAGCCAGTGGACGCCGTCGGTGCCGAGGACGTTGGCGATCTCGTGCGGGTCGGCGACGACGGCGGTCGTTCCGAGCGGGAGGACGAGGCGCGCGAACTCGTCCACGAGCAGCTTCGAGGACTCGAGGTGCATGTGCGCGTCCACGAAGCCGGGGACGACGTACTTGCCGGCCGCGTCGACGACCTCCTTGCCCTCGTACTCGCCGAGCCCCGCGACGAAGCCGTCGCAGATCGCCACGCCGGTCTCGAGCCACTCGCGCGTGAAGACGGAGAAGACCTGCCCGCCCTGGATGACGACGTCGGCAGGCTCGTCGCCCCTGGCGACCGCGAGGCGTCGCGCGAGATCCGGCACGCGGAAACGGTATCGCGGCGAGGGCGACGCCCGCGGATCTCACGGAAGCGAGTAGAATCAACTCACTGGCCCTGCCCTCAGAATCTGGCCCGAAGCCCGCAATCCACCGACGCGCCCTAGCGCGCGAGGCGAGGAGCTTTCAAGGCAAACGGATTCGCCCGCGGGGCCAGCCCTTTAGGCGGTGCGGAGGAGCGGCCTGCCGAAGGCGCCGGAGAGCGCCTCGATCTCGCTCGGCACCGCGACCGTGAAGCGCACGCGGCGATCGAGAGCGTCCCGCACTTCGCCCAAGCCGTGCTCGTCGGTCGGATCGGCGACGGCGACGAGGAGCTCTTCGTTGTCGAACGCGTAGGCCATCGCCTGCACGCGCTGGGCGACGGACTGCGGCAGCTCGTCGACTGCCGCCTCGTTTGGGTGGACCTTGGCGAGGTCGACGAACTCGAGCTTCGCCTGCTCGGCGAGCAGGCGGGCCAGGTCGCGCTCGCCGATCCACCCGTGTGCGAGCATGACCTCGCCGAGACGCTGGTCGGTCTCCTTCGCCTTGAACAACGCGTCTCGCACGGTGGCAGGGTCCGCGAGGCCGTCGCGCACGATCATGCTTCCCAAAGGCAGGTCCCGGAGGTTCATTCGCTTCCAGGACGCAGCCTAGGTGCGTGATCTTCCCTCGGACATCACTCCAAAGGGTGATGGCCAGGTCACTCGGTGTCCACCCCTCGCTCCGGATCGAGCCGGGTGCCGGGGCAGGCGCCCCAGAGGCCGCGGCCGGCTCTCTGTGCCTTCTGGGCCGCGGCGAGGAGCTCGTCCGCGTAGCGGCCGCGGTCGTCGACGAACCAGACGCTCGCGGCACCGCGGCGGACGAGCTCGAGGTTGACGTTCAGGCCCTCGCTGTGGACGTAGCGGAGCAGGCGGTCGAAGCGGTCGGCGTCGTCGAGGCGCGGGTCGGGCTCGAGCCGGACGGACGCGCCGCGAGGAAGCAGCTCTCTGAGCTCCGCGGCGGCTTCCGGCCCGTAGCACTCGTCCTCCCCGAGCTCGGGGGCGTCGATCTGGACGAGGCGGACGCGCTCGCCCGATTCCAGCTCGATCGAGTCGCCGTCGCCGACGTGCGCCACTTCCTCGGCGGCGGAGCCGTCGGCGGTGGATTCCGAGCCCGACGAGCATCCCGCGAAAGCAAGGATTCCGGCGGCAACGGCGAATAGGCGACGCATGTCGCTGATTCTCCCCTTTCGGGTAGTTGAAGGCATCCGGCGGCGGGCGCAAACTCAGTCCCTGGAAGCTCTGCGGCAATGACGGTTCACGTCTCTAATCCCCTGTTCGTTCACGACCTTCTCGCCTCGCTCCGGCGGGCGAACTACGACGCTTCGCAGACGGGCGAGGCGACGGTCGAGGTGAACGCTCCGACGACGGCGTCCGTCGAGCAGGCGCGCCTCCATCTCGGCTTCTACCTCGCCAACTGGCGCGCCCGGCACCCGGGCATCGTCGCCGACATCGTCCATAGTAGGATCGCGGCGCATGCGCGCCGCCGTGATCACGGAGCTCGGTCGGCTGCCCGAGGTCGGCGAGGCGCCCGATCCCGTGCGCGGCGAGGGCGAGGCGCTGATCCGCGTGGCGGCGGTGCCGCTGAACCCGATCGACGTCAACGTCGGCGCCGGGCGCTTCTACGGAGGCAGCCCGGCTCTCCCCTACGTGCCGGGGTGCGAGGGCGTGGGGCGCGTGGTCGAAGGTGAGACGCTCGCGCCCGGGACGCTGGTGTGGGCGCACGGCGCGGGCATGGGCACGCGGCGCGACGGCGCGCTCGCAGAGCTGCTCTCGGTGCCGGAGGACGCGGTCGTGGCCGTGCCCGACGACGTGGATCCTCTGCTTGCGGGAGCGCTCGGGACCGCCGGGGTGGCCGGGTGGTTACCGGTCGCCGTGCGGGCGCCGGTGCAGGAGGGCGAGACGGTGCTCGTCCTCGGCGCGACCGGGACCGTCGGGCTCGTGGCGATGCAGGGAGCGCGTCTCTTGGGGGCCGGACGCGTCGTGGCTGCCGGGCGGCGGCCGGAGGCGCTCGAGCGGGCGCGGCGGCTGGGCGCGGATGCCGTCGTGTCGCTGGACGAGGACGATCTTGTGGGTGCGTTTCGGGAGGCGTGCGGCGGCGAGGGGCCGTCGCTGGTTGTCGACCCGCTGTGGGGCGCGCCGGTGGTCGCCGCGGCGCAGGCGGCGGCTCCGGGCGCGCGGATCGTCCACATCGGCCAGTCCGCCGGGGCCGAGGCGGCGCTCCTGTCAGCGGACGTCCGCGGCAAGCAGCTGAACGTGCTCGGCTACTCGAACTTCGGGATACCGCGCGACGTGCTCAACCGGGAGTACCTGCGGCTGCTCGAGCACGCGCGGGCCGGCGAGCTCGAGGTCGAGATCGCGACGTTCCCGTTCGACCGCGCTGCGGAGGCATGGGAGCGCCAGGCCGAGGGCGCCGGCGCCAAGGTCGTCGTCACGCTCTAGACGGGCCCGAGCCCGATTGTCTGACCGCCGGTCGGGGCCACCCCGGGCCACCACCCGCTTTCGACGCTAACGGGGAAAAGCGCGCTCGTGTGTGACGCGGTGTGGCGGAAGTGTGACTAGTCGGCCTCGGCCCACCAGTCGGGCTTGACCTCGGCGTCCTCGAGGCCGCCGTCGCCCGAGCCGAAGGCGAGGAGCTCGAGCCCTTCGGGACCGGCCTCGAAGGCGCGCGTCACGTCGGGCGCGACGCGCAGCGCGTCGTAGGGCTTCAGCTCGACGATCTCGTCCTCGAGCTTCGCGCGGCCGCCGCCGCTCAGGATCACGTAGATCTCTTCCTGGGAGCGGTGGACGTGGCCGAACGGGGCGCGGGTGTCCGGCGCGATGCGCTGGTACGAGACGCCGACGCGCTCGGTCTCCAGCGCACCGCGGGCGAAGCGCGACTCGAGCGCCGGCGAGAAGCCGAACTTCACCGCCGAGTCCTCGACGTCCATCAGGTTCTTGTGGGTGAAGTCGCTCATGCGAGCCCCACGATCTCGTCGGGCCCACCGGGACCCGGACCAGCTCACGCCCGGTTGCGTCCCGAAGCGCCGCGACGATCGCCGACGTCGAGACGACGGTCGGAGGCTCGCCCACGCCCTTGGCGCCGTACGGCGCGTCGGGCTCGGGATCCTCGACCAGCTCCGCCCAGACCGGCGGCATGTCGAGCGCAGTCGGGATCAGGTAGTCGGTGAAGCTCGCATTGGTGATGAGTCCGTCCATGGTCTGAATCTCCTCCATGAGCGCGAGGCCGAGGCCCTGCGCCGTCCCGCCTTCGATCTGGCCTTCGACCGCCTGCGGGTTGACGGCCGCGCCGACGTCCTGGGCGGTGCCGACCCAGACCACCCTCGTGAGGCCCAGATCGACGTCCACCTCGGCGACTACCCGCATGGCCGCACAGGCAAACGCCACGTGCGCGCGCTCACCCTCGGCGACCTGGCCGGTCTCCGGATCGAGCGGATGCGTGCGCGGATGGCGGTAGACGCGCTCGACGCTGATCTCGTCCCCCGGCTCGAGCGCGCCGCCGCGGCGCGCGAGCTCTTGCTTGACCTCTTGGCACGCGAGCTGGACCGCGCCGGCGGTCATCCACGTCTGCCGCGACGCGGAGGACGAGCCCGAGGACTGGACGGTCAGGGTCGAGTGCGGGGCGATGAGGACGTTCTCGACTCCGAGCTCGGTGCGGGCCACCTGGGCCATGACGTTGACGACGCCCTGGCCGACCTCGGCCGCCGCCGAGTACACCTCGGCCACGAGCTCGTCGTCGGCGTCCGCGAAGAGGCGGACGCGGGCGGCGCAGAAGTCGTCGAAGCCCTCCGAGTAGCAGATGTTCTTGAAGCCGACCGCAAAGCCGACGCCGCGGCGGACACCCTCGCCGCGCGTCGTGTTGCCGGCCCCGCCGGGGAGCCGAATCGGGTCGCGCGGCAGCTCCTCGGGGTCTGGGACGGGGATGTCGGCGCAGCGGCGGATCACCTCGGCGACCGGCAGCGAGCCCGTGACCACCTGCCCGGTGGGGAGCACGTCGCCCGGGCCGAGCGCATTGCGGAGGCGAAGCTCGACACGGCCGAGCGCGAGCGCGTCGGCAAGCTTGTCCATCTGCGCCTCGTACGCGAAGCAGGACTGGACGGAGCCGAAGCCGCGCATCGCACCACAGGGCGGGTTGTTCGTGTACACGCAGGTCGCCTCGACGAGCGCGTTCGGCACCGAGTAGGGGCCGCAGGCGAGGGACGCCGCGTTCGACGTGACCGCGGTCGAGCTCGAGGCGTAGGCGCCACCGTCGAGCAGGATGCGCGCGTGGACGGAGACGAGCTTCCCGTCCCGGTTGGCGCCGTGCCGCATCCAGATGCGCGCCGGGTGGCGGTGGATGTGGCCGACGAACGACTCCTCGCGGTTGTAGACGAACTTGACGGGGCGGTTCGTGTGCAGCGCGAGCATGGCGCCGTGAATCTGCATGGAGAGGTCCTCGCGCCCGCCGAACGCTCCGCCGACGCCGGCCAGGTGGATGCGGACGCGGTTCGGCGTCAGGTCGAGGCACGGCGCCACCTGGTCGCGGTCGACGTGCAGCCACTGCGTGGCGACGTAGATGTCGACGCCGCCTTCGCCGTCGGGGACGGCCAGCCCGGACTCGGGGCCGAGGAAGGCCTGGTCCTGGATGCCGAGCTCGTAGGTGCCCTCGACGGTCACCTCGGCCTCGGTGTCGGGATCGCCGTGGCGGATGACGATCGTGCGCACGACGTTCGGGCGCGGGTCGTGGTGGTAGCCGTGCCCGTCCGTCCAGCGCTGTGGGTGGATCGGCTCGGACTCGGTCGCGCGCTCCGGGTCGACGACGGGGTCGAGCGGCTCGTACTCGACGCGCACCTGCTCGGCGGCGCGCCGTGCCTGCTCCGGGTGCTCGGCGGCGACGATCGCGACCGGCTCGCCGAAGTAGCGCACCTTGTCGAAGGCGAGCACCGGCTGGTCGGCGAACTCGAGGCCGTAGCGCTTCTCGCCGGGGACGTCCTCGTGCGTGAGCACCGCGTGGACGCCGGGCATGCCGACCGCCCGGGTCGTGTCGATCGCGGTGATGAGCGCGTGTGCGTGCGGGCTGCGGACGGTGTGGCCCCAGAGCATCTCGGCGGCGTAGAGGTCGCTCGAGTAGGCGAACTCGCCGGTGACCTTGGGGATCGCGTCGACGCGCCTGACCGACTCGCCGACCCGTCCTAGCTCGAGCTTGCGAGGATCGGCGAGCGCGCTCATTCGTTTCGACTCCGTGCGTATCTCGACACGATGCGCGCGCCACGTGTGCGGATTTCGACGCTACGCTGGAAAGCGGGTGGAGGCATGGGGTGGCCCCTACGGGTTGCCCGGGGCGGCCGCCGCTCGGACCGCGTCGAAGATCTTCTGGTAGCCGGTGCAGCGGCAGAGGTTGCCGGAGAGCGCCTCGCGGATCTCGTCGTCGCTCGGGTCGGGGCGCCGCTCGAGGAGCGCCGCCGTCGCCACGACCAGGCCCGGCGTGCAGAAGCCGCACTGGACGGCGCCGGTCTCGGCGAAGGCCTCCTGCACGCGGTGGAGCTGCCCGTCCTCGCCCAGCCCTTCGACGGTCACGACCTCGTGCCCCTCGGCCTGCGCCGTGAGGACGAGGCACGAGCACACGAGCGTCCCGTCGAGGAGGACCGAGCACGAGCCGCACTCGCCCTGCTCGCAGGCGTTCTTCGAGCCGGGCAGGCCCAGCTGCTCGCGCAGGGTGAAGAGGAGGCTCTCGCCGGCCCAGACGTCGGCCTCATGCGGCTCGCCGTTGACGGACAGCTCGACCTTCACGTCAGGACTCGCTCCAGGGCGCGGCCGGTCAGAACCTTCAAGCGCATGCGCCGGTACGCGGCGGTGCCGCGGACGTCGTCGATCGGGCTCGCGGCCGCGGCCACCCGGTCCGGGAAGCCGTCGCGGTCTCCGAGCGGCGCCGTCACGAGCGCCGGGCACCGGGCCCGCAGAGCCGTACGCGGCCCTGATCTCCTCCTTCTCCCGGTCGACGCCGAGCGCGAGGGAGCAGACCGCGATCACCATCGCGTTCCGCGGCCCGACCTTCATGAACGTCTGCCGGCTCGTCGACGGCGCCAGCGTGACGGCGACGATCAGCTCGTCCTCGGCGAGGGCGTTCTCCTTCGGGCCGACGAGGAACTCCGCGAGCGGAAGCGCGCGCGTGGCGCCGACCTTGGCCACCTCGACCACGGCGTCCTCGACGAGGAGCGGCGGCAGCGCGTCGCCCGCCGGCGAGGCCGTGCCGAGGTTGCCGCCGATCGTCCCGCGGTTGCGGATCTGCGGTGAGCCGACGGTGCGCGAGGCCTCGGCCAGCGCCGGCAGGAGCTCGGCGAGCTCGTCCTCCATCGCCTCGGCGTAGGTGAGCCCGGCGCCGAGCCGCAGCGTACCCGTTCTCGCGCGACCAGCCGCGCAGCTCGGCGACCTCGTTCAGGTTGAGGATCGCCTCGGGCCGCGCGCGGTCGAAGTTGAGCTCGACCATCAGGTCCGTGCCGCCCTGAATCGGCACGGCGTCCGGGCGCTCGGCCTTGAGCGCCAGCGCCTCGTCCAGCGACCGCGGAGTCAGAACCTCCACATGGTCAGAGTAATGAGTCGGCGCGACGCCGGAAGCGCGTGTAACGCCACCTGCAGCCGAGGCCTGCCTGCCGCTCGTCACCGCCGAAGTCCGGCGGGGCGATGACCACGCGATGCGCGCTCGCGGATCCGGACTCGGGCTCGACCTCGACCAGGTCGACGGCCCGGGCGCGATCGTCGGCGTCGAGATGGACGAGCGCGAAGCCAGACGGCTCCTCCCCCACGCCGAACGCGCCGCCGGCACCGACGGAGCCGCCGTCGACGAGGACGTGCGCGCCCTCGCTCTCGACGTGCTGGCGGTGATCGTGGCCGGTGAGGACGAGCACCGGCTCGCCGCCCTGCGCGGCCAGCAGGTCGAGAAGCCCGTGCGCGAGCGAGTGCTGGTGGACGAGCACGACGTCGGGCCGCTCGGGCAAGGACTCGAACCAGTCGAGGAACTGCTCCTGCGCGTCCATGAGCGCCTGCTCCTTCAGCTCGAGCAGGCGCCCCTCGAGGCTTCCGGTCGCGCTCTCGGCCGGGATCGTCCCAGCCCGCGACCGAGAGGCCGGCGACCTCGAAGACCGGGTCGCCGTCAGTCGTGCCGTCCGCAAGGAGCCGACCGCTGCGGGTGAGCACGACGACGCCGCCCCGGGACGCGGCCAGCATCAGCGAGCGGGAATCGTGGTTCCCCGAGACCGCCACGACCGGAGGGCCGAGCCGGGCGAGGCCGGGCACGATCCCCGTCTCGTAGCGGGTTCCGCGCTGCGTGAGGTCGCCGACGAGGAAGACGGGCTTCCCGCTCGTGAAGCCCTGCAGGGCGGGCAGGACGAGGCCGTTCGAGTGCAGGTCCGAGGCGACGACGATCGCTCGGTCGATCGGCGACGGGCTCCTCGGCCCGCTCGCCGGCGACGGCGATCAGCTGCGTGAGCCCCTCGACGGCGTCGCTGTACGAGTCGTCGTAACCCTCCCCGGCGGCCAGCACGCGCTCCGAGAACTCCAGGAGGCGCGGCAGCTCCTCGCCGTGGGCGTAGAAGGTCGGCTCGCGCAGCGCCCCGTAGTCGAAGCGGCTGACGCCGACGCCGACGAGGACGACGGCGGCAAATGTGACGGCGAGCCCCGCAGCCGGCCCGAGCAAGAGCCAGCGACGGCGGCTGAAGACGGCGACCAGCGCGCCGCCGACGAGCCCGCCCACGAGACCGCCGAGGAGCGCGAGCGCAGCCGCTCGGCGCAGGCCGTCGGAGACTGCGTCGTGCAGCTCGCCCTCCAGGCCCGGCCAGGCTCGCGTTCGCGCTGCCGCCGGTGCGGAGCGCCGCGAGCGCGGCGGTGCGGTCGAGCGAGCGGAACTCGAGCTCGACCGCGAGGGGAGCCGTGTACGGCTTGGCCCTCACGCCCCAGTCGACGACCGGGACGTAGACGTCCACCTCTCCGCTCCGTGCCGGCGCCACGTGGACGTCCACGGTGCCGAGCGTCACGGCCCGCGACTCGGGGGAAGCGGCGCGGAGCGCGATGACGCTCCCCGCTAGCGCAAGCGCAATGCAGAGGAGGACACACGCCGCAGTCCTGAGGAGACCCCTATGCATTCCCGTCCCCTAAGTGTCGACCCCGCCAGGCGAGGTATCGACCCTCAAAGGTCGGGACCTAGGTTACCCCCGGACGAGATTGCTACGTGCCCGCTCGACGAGCGCGCGGCCGTAGTGGCGGTGCTCGCCCATGCCCAGCTCCCAGTCGGCGTGCGCGAGCCGCTTGTCGCGGCGGAGCTTCGTGCGGGAGACGGCCCGGGCGTGGTAGTGGGACTCGGCCAGCACGGTCGTCCGCATGTAGGAGCCCTGGGCGAGGCGGATCACCTCATCGGCCAGCTCGCGCCCCTCGACGCGCGCGACCGTATGCCAGCGCTCCGGCTCCTCTGGATCCGAGATCTGGATGTAGTACGTCGGCTCGACCACTGGACTGATCGTAACGCCGGTTGCGATCCCCTACTACGCCGTCGCCCGCCATCTCGCCGACGGCGAGCCCTCCAAGTAACAGACTGTTACTTGGGCTACTCCGCGAGCGCCTCCTCGAGCGCCCGGCGAGTCAGCACGCGCGCCAGGTGCTCGCGGTACTCGGCGCTCGCGTTGTGGTCGCTCGGCGGGCTCGTGCCCTCGGCGGCTCGCTCGGCGGCCGCGGCGGGATCAGCCCCGACGCCAAAGCCTCCTCGACGCCGGCCGCCCGCAACGCCGTGGGGCCCATGTTCGTGAGGGCGACGTGGGCGCCGCCGTTCATCCTGACCGCGGCGACGGCGACCGTCGCCCAGTCCTGCGCCCGCCGGGTCGTCTTCTGGTAGGCCCACCCGCCCGCGCCCGTCTTGGGAATGCGGATCTCCGTCAGCACCTCGGTCGGCTCGAGCGCCGTCTGCAGGAAGCCGCCGAAGCTCTCGGCGATCGGCAGCCGCCGCTCCCCGCCGGGCCCGCGCACCACTAGCTCCGCGTCGAGGGCGAGCAGGATCGTGGGCGCGTCGGAGGCGGGGTCGCAGTGCGCGACCGAGCCGCCGATCGTCCCGCGATGGCGAACCTGCGGGTCGCCGATCGTGGCCACGGACTCGGCGAGGATCGGGCACTCGGCCCGCAGGAGCTCGTCGGCCTGGAGATCGTGATAGCGCGTGAGCGCGCCAACGGCGATCGCGTCGCCGTCCTCCCGCACGTAGGAGAGGTCGGAGACGCGCCCGATGTCGACGAGCAGCTCGGGCCGGGCGAGCCGGAGGCGCATGAGCGGGAGGAGCGAGTGGCCGCCCGCGAGCAGCTTCGCGTCCTTGCCGGAGCCGAGGAGCTCGATTGCGTGGTCGACGGACTCGGCGACCTCGTAGTCGAACGACGCCGGAATCACTTCGCACCTCCTTCCTGGATCGCGCGCCAGACCCGCTCGGGCTTGGCGGGCATCTCCACGTCGGTGACGCCGTAGGGCGAGAGCGCGTCGACGATGGCGTTGATCACGGCCGGCGTCGAGGCGATCGTGCCCGTCTCCCCCACGCCCTTGACGCCGAGCGGGTTCGTCGGGCTCGGGGCGTTGACGCGGTCGAGCTCGTAGTCGATCGTCTCGGCCGCGCTGGGCACGAGGTAGCTGAGCATCGAGCCGGTCGTGAGGTTGCCGTCTTCGTCGTAGATCGCCTCCTCCCAGAGCGCCTGCGCGATGCCCTGGGTGATGCCACCGTGCACCTGGCCGTCCACGACCATCGGGTTGATGACGTTGCCGATCTCGTCCACGGCGATGTAGCGGCGAAGATCGACGTCGCCCGTCTCCGTGTCCACCTCGACGACGCAGATGTGCGCGCCCCCGGGCCAGCTGAAGTTCGGCGGGTCGTAGACGAACGTCGCCTCGAGACCCGGCTCCATCTCGTCCGGAAGGTCGTGCGCGGTGAAAGCCTCCAGCGCAGCCTCCTGCACGGTCATGGACTTGTCGGTGCCGGCGACCGTGAAGCGGCCGCCGTCGTACTCCAGGTCGTCCGGGGAGACCTCGAGCTTGTGCGCGACGACGCCCCGTGCCTTGGCGATCACCTTCTCGGCGGCGTTGTAGAGCGCGATGCCGCCCACCGCGAGGCTCCGGCTCCCGTACGTGTCGAGGCCGAGCTGCATGGCGGTCGTGTCGCCGTGGACGACCTCGACCTGGTCGATGGGGACGCCGAGCCGCTCGGCGACGATCTGCGAGAAGGTCGTCACGTGCCCCTGCCCGTGCGGGGAGGTGCCGATGAAGACCTCCACGCTCCCGGTCGGGAGGCAGCGGATCGTGGCCGCGTCCCAGCCGCCGGCGGCGTAGAGGATCGCCCCGAGGATCCGGGACGGAGCGAGGCCGCACATCTCCGTGTAGGTCGAGAGGCCGATCCCGAGCTCCTTCGTGTCGCCGCGCGCGCGGCGCTCGGCCTGCTCCTTGCGGAGGGCGTCGTAGTCGGCCATCTCCAGAGCTCGGTCGAGCGCGCCCTCGAAGTCGCCGGAGTCGATCTCCAGGCCGGATTTGAGCGGCTTCGGGAACTCCTTGATGAAGCTCTTGCGCCGGACCTCGACCGGATCCATCTCGAGCTTCCGCGCGAGCGCGTCGACGCCGCGCTCGACGAGATACGTGGCCTCCGGCCGCCCGGCGCCGCGATACGCGTCCGTCGGCGTCGCCGTCGTGAAGGCGCCGATCACCTCGAGGTCGTAGGCGTCGATGTCGTACGCGCCGCCGTAGACCCAGCCGCCGAGGATCGGCGTGCCGGCGGTGACGAGCTGGAGGTAGGCGCCGAGCCCGACGACGGCCTTCGCGCGGATGCCCTTGATGGTGCCGTCCTCGGTCGCGGCGATCTCGATCTCCTGCCAGTGGTCGCGGCCGTGGATGGTCGCCAGGTAGTTCTCCGAGCGCTCCTCCGTCCACTTCACCGGCCGGCCGACCCGCTTGGCCAGCGCGAGCGCGAGCGCCTCCTCGGCGTAGACGTTCAGCTTCGATCCGAAGCCGCCGCCGACGTCGGGAGCGACGACGCGGAGCCGCGCCTCGGGGATGCCGAGGACGATGGCGAGCCAGAAGCGGGCGATGTGGGGAATCTGCGTCGCCGACCAGAGCGTGTACTCGTCCTGCGCCGGCAGGTACTGGCCGATCACGCCCCGCGGCTCGATCGCGTTCGGGATCAGCCGCTGCTGGCGGTAGCGCTCCTTGACGGTGACCGGCGCCGAGTCGAAGACGGCGTCGGAGCCTTCGCTCGCGAGCTTCCACGTGTAGCAGTGGTTCGTCCCGAACTCCTCGTGGATGATCGGCGCGCCGTCCTCGAGCGCCTTCTCGGGGTCGATGACGGCGGGGAGCGGCTCGTACTCCACCTCGACGAGCTCCGCGGCGTCCTTCGCCTGCGCACGTGTCTCGGCGATGACGACCGCGACGCCGTCGCCCTGGTAGCGGGCCTTGTCCGTGGCGAGGGGCCGGTGATTGGGCTGTTTCGTGTCGTCGGTGACCAGCCAGACGCAGGGCAGGGTTGCCGCCCAGTCGTCGGCCAGGTCGGCGCCCGAGAACGCGTCGACGACGCCCTCGGCCTCACGGGCCTGGGAGAGGTCGACGCTCTTGATCGTCGCGTGCGCGTAAGGGCTGCGAACGACCGAAGCCCAGACCATGCCGGGCACGGTCATGTCGTCGATGAAGCGGGACTGGCCGGTGAGGAGCTTTGCGTCCTCCTTGCGGGGGACGGGCTTCCCGATGTAGGTCTCGGCCTCGGTGACTGCCATCTCCCCTCCCTTAGGCCGCCGCAGCCGTCTTCACGGCCTTGACGATGTTCTGGTAGCCCGTGCAGCGGCAGAGGTTGCCCTCGAGCGCGTGCCGGATCTCCTCGTCGCTCGGGCTCGGGTTCTCGTCGAGCAGGCTGATCGTGGCCATGACCATCCCGGGCGTGCAGTAGCCGCACTGGAGCCCGTGCTGCTCGTGGAAGGCCTGCTGCACCGGGTGGAGGTCGCCGATCGCGCCGATGCCCTCGATCGTCGTCACCTCGTGGCCGTCGGCCTGGACCGCGAGCACCGTGCAGGACTTGACCGACTCGCCGTCGAGGAGCACGGTGCACGCTCCGCACGAGGACGTGTCGCAGCCGACGACCGTGCCTGTCAGCCCGAGATCCTCGCGCAGGAAGTAGACGAGGAGCTGCCGCGGCTCGACCTCCGCCGAGTGGCTCTCGCCGTTTACCGACATCGTGATCTCCATCAACCCGACCTCCTTCCGATCCCTCGGATGCGGCGCCAGAGGCTGCCGAAGAAGAGTGAGAGCCCGGAGACGGGCTTCGCCTGCGCGGCGACCGCCTGCTCCGCCTCCTCGGCGGAGTCCCCGAGCTGAGCTTCGAGGCACTGCGCGAAGCTCGTGACCATCTGCGTCGAGATGTCCTCGATCATCCCGCGCCCGTACTGGGCGACGGTCCCGGAGAGGTGGAGGTCGGTGACCAGGTCGATCTTCGTTCCCGCGTCCGTCGGAGCCAGCGAGGATTCGATCGTCGCGCTCGCGCGCCCGCGGTTCCGGGTCTCGCGCGCCTTGGCGCCGAGCACGACGCGGCGATTGGCCTCGTCCGCCTCCTTGCGCTCCACGTCGGTCGCGAAGGTGAGCCCGATCGGGCCGAGCTTCACCTGCATCGTCGCCTTCCAGGTGTTCTCGTCGACGACCTCGTCCAGCGTCGCCCCGGGCATGCAGGGGACGATGCGCGGGACGTCCATGAGGAGGTCCCACGCCTTCTCCGGCGGCGCGGCGACCTCGAACGAGTTCTCCAGCTTCAAGCAGCGACCTCCTGCGGCTTGGGGGAGCGCATGACCTGGACGATCTGGGCGGCGATGGCGACCGCCACCTCCTCGGGCGTCCGCGAGCCGATCTTGAGGCCGATCGGGGCGTGGATGCGCGCGATGTCCTCCTCGGAGACGCCCTCGGCCCGGAGCCGCTCGGCGCGGTCTGCGTTCGTGCGCCGGGCGCCCATCGCGCCGATGTAGCCGGCCGGCGTCTCGAGCGCCACCTTGAGCGCCGGGACGTCGAACTTGTGGTCGTGCGTGAGGACGCAGATGACGGTGCGCTCGTCGACCGGGGCGCTCCGCAGGAACTTGTCGGGCCACTCGACGACGAGCTCGTCCACGTCGGGGAAACGGTCGGGCGTGACGAACTTCGCGCGGGCGTCGCAGACGGTGACGCGGTAGCCGAGGAAGCGCCCGACGGACGCGACTGCGGCCGCGTGGTCGACGGCGCCGAAGACGTACATGTTCGGCCGGGGCGCGAAGGAGGAGACGAAGACCTGGCCCTCGGGGGTGTCCAGGATCGCCGTCTCGCCGCGGGCGAGGAGGTCGGCCGCGGGGCCTTCGTCCTCGGGGCCGACGAGGCGCTTCGCGCCGGCGTCCTCGCCGGTGATCGTGATCTCGAGGGCGATCGGCCGCTCCTCCCGGACCGCCTCGGCGATCGGCGCGACCAGCTCCGGGTCGAGCTTGTCCACGAAGATGTGCACGGTGCCGCCGCAGGGGAGGCCGACCTCGAAGGCCTCCTCGTCGGCGATGCCGTAGGTCTTGAGCCGCGGCTCGCCGCCCGCCAGCACCTCGCGGGCCTCGCCGTAGACGGCCGGCTCGACGCAGCCGCCCGTCACCGAGCCGGCGACCGTCGCCGTCCTCGGACACGGCCAGCACCGCGCCGGGCTCGCGGGGAGCAGACCGCTCGGTGCCGACCACGGTCGCGATGGCGACCGGGGTCCCGTCGGCGGCCCAGCGCTCGAGGGTCTCGAGAACGTCTCTCACGGGGCTCTCAGGCCACTGTAACGATCCGGCTCCGCTTCGAAGCGCGAACGGCAGTGGGCGGAGCAGAAGGCGACCGTCACTCCCTCGTGGACGACCTGCTCCGTGGCCGGCCCGAGGGCGACGGTCATGCCGCAGACCGGGTCGACGGCCTCGGCGGGCGCTCGCGGCAGCGGGCTCTCGCCGCGCGCGTGCCGCCAGGCGACGAGCTCGGCGAGGATGGCCACGGCGATCTCCTCCTGGCGGACGGCCCGAGGTCGAGCCCGGCCGGTGCGCGGACGCGGAGCACGGACTCCTCCTCCAGCCCGCGTTCGCGCAGCTCGGCGAGCACGCCGGCAGCCCGCTTCGCGCTCGCGACGAGCCCGACGTAGCCGGCTCCGGAGCGAAGCGCCGCCGTCGAGCAGCTCCTCGTCGCCGTGCCCCATCGTGGCGACGACGACCGCGTCCGCCCCCTCGACGCCGTCGTCGCGGACCCGCCAGCCCACGGTGCGCGCGAGCGCGCCGAGCGTGCGCGCGGCCGGGCTCTCCCCCACGATCGCCAGCAGCGGCGCGGGCAGCACGGGCTCGATCAGCACCTCGACGACCCCTTCGGAGGCACAGCCGCCCTCCATGCGGGCGACCCGCGGCTCGCGGTCGGCGAGCGCGCGCAGCGCCTCGCGGACGACCTCCGGCTCGGAGCAGGCGCCGCCGATCCAGCCGCTGATGCGGCCGTCGGGAGTGACGAGCGCCCGGTCGCCGCGCCGCGCCGAGGCGGGCCGGACGACGTTGACGACCGTCGCGAGCGCGTAGGGCTTCCCCTCGGCCGCCAGCTTGCCGGCCTCGACGATGACGTCTCGGCCGCAGTTCACTCCGGCCAGGCCTGCCTCCTGGAGGGCCGCCCAGACCCGGTCCGAGGTCACCGGCATCTCGAGGTTGCGGACGCCCGCGTGGGCGAGCGCGTCCACGACCGCGTTCACGAACGCGGCCGGGGCGCCCACCGTCGCCGACTCGCCGACGCCCTTGGCGCCGAGCGGGTGGTGCGGCGAGGGCGTCACGGTCTCGCCGAGCTCGAAGCTGGGCGTCTCCCAGGACGTGGGCATCAGGTAGTCCATGAAGTTGGCGCCGATGCAGTTGCCCTCCTCGTCGAAGTCGATCAGCTGCATGGCGGCGATCGCGAAGCCCTCCGTGAGGCCGCCCGTGATCTGGCCCTCGACGATCATCGGGTTGATGCGGACGCCGCAGTCGTCCACGGCGACGCAGCGGCGCACCTTCCACGCGCCGGTGCCGCGGTCGATCTCGACGACGACGGCGTACGTGCCGAACGGGTACGTCATGTTCGGCGGGTCGTAGTAGTAGACGCCCTCGAGGCCGCCCTCCATCCCCTCGGGGATGTTCGTGTAGGCGGCGAAGGCGACGTCCGCGATCGTCTTCGACTTCTCCGGCGCGCCCTTGACGACGAAGCGGCCGCCCTCCCACTCGAGGTCCTCCTCGGAGGCCTCGAGCAGATGAGCGGCGATCTTCTGCGCCTTCGCGCGGATCCGGCGCGAGACCATCGCGGTCGCGGCGCCGGAGACCGGCGTCGAGCGGCTCGCGTACGTGCCGAGGCCGTACGGCGTGTTGTCGGTGTCGCCCTCCTGCACCTCGACGTCCTCGGGCTGGAGGCCGAGCTCCTCGGCGACGATCTGCGCGAACGTCGTCTCGTGGCCCTGGCCCTGCGACTTGACGCTGAGCTTGAGCACCGCCTTGCCGGTCGGATGGATGCGGAGCTCGGCGCCGTCGTTCATGCGCAGGCCGGCGATGTCGTAGTCGGCTCCGTGGCCGGCGCCGACGACCTCGGTGAAGGAGGCGAGGCCGATGCCGATCAGCTTGCCCTCGGCGCGGGCCTCCTCCTGCTCGCGGCGGAGGTCGTCGTAGCCGATCTTCTCGAGCGCGAGGTCCATCGCGGCCCCGTAGTCGCCCGAGTCGTACTCGAAGCCGGTCGCCGACTTGTACGGGAACTGCTCCGGCTTGATGAAGTTCTGCCGCCGGAAGTCCGCGGGGTCGACCCCGAGCTCGTAGGCCGCGTTCTGGACGAGGCGCTCGATCAGGTACGACGCCTCGGTGACCCGGAACGAGCAGCGGTAGGCGACGCCGCCCGGCGCCTTGTTCGTGTACGCGCCCTCGGTCACGACGTGGGCGGCGGGGATGTCGTAGGAGCCGGTGACGATGTGGAAGAGCCCGGCCTTGCACTTCGACGGCTGCGCGTCCGAGAAGAAGGCGCCGTTGTCGGAGAGCATCTTCACGCGCAGGCCGGTGATCTTCCCGTCCTTGAGCGCCAGCTCGCCGTGCATGTGGTAGTCGCGGGCGAAGCCGGTCGAGATCAGGTTCCCCGTGCGGTCCTCCACCCACTTCACCGGCCGCCCGATCAGGAGCGACGCGGCCGTGGCGACGACGTAGCCGGGGTAGATCGGCACCTTGTTCCCGAAGCCGCCGCCCAGGTCGGGCGAGATGATCCTGATCTTGTGCTCGGGCAGGCCGGCCACGAGCGCGAACAGCGTCCGGTGCGCGTGCGGGGCCTGCGAGGTCATGTAGATCGTCGCCTTGCCGGTCGCCGGGTCGACGTCCGCGACGCAGCCGCAGCACTCGAGCGGCGCCGGATGGCAGCGGGGGTAGAAGGTGTCCAGCTCGACCACCTTGTCGGCCTCGGCGAAGGCCTTGTCGGTCGCCTCCTTGTCGCCCGCCTCCCAGTCGTAGATGTGGTTGTCGGTCTGGCCTTCCTTCTCGTCGCGGATGACGGGCGCGCCCTCGGCGAGCGCCTGCTGCGGGGTCGTGAGCGCCTCGAGCGGCTCGTAGTCGACCTCGATCAGCTCGCAGGCGTCCTTGGCGATGTAGGCCGACTCGGCGATCACCGCCGCGACCTCCTGGCCCTGGAAGCGCACCTTGTCGGTGGCGAGCACGGCCTGCGTGTCGCCGGAGAGCGTCGGCATCCAGGCGAGGTTGTGCTGCGCCATGAGCTCGCCGGTGACGACCGCGACGACGCCCTCGACCGCCTCCGCGCGCGAGGTGTCGATCGAGGTGATGCGGGCGTGCGCGTACGGGCTCCGCAGGAACTCCAGGTGGAGCATCCCCGGGAGCGTGATGTCGTCGAAGTAGTTGCCCTTGCCGCGGATGAAGCGGGCGTCCTCGAACCGCTTGACGGAGTGGCCGACGCCGCGGATCTCCTCGGTTGCGGCCATCGCTAGCCCTCCTTCCCCTTGGCGGCGGCGTACTGCACCGCCTTGACGATGTTCTGGTAGCCCGTGCAGCGGCAGATCTGGCCGCTGAGCGCCCAGCGGATCTCCTCCTCGCTCGGGTCCGGGTTCTCGGCCAGGAGCGCGGTCGCGGTCAGCATCATCCCGGGCGTGCAGAAGCCGCACTGGAGCCCGTGCTCCTCGTGGAAGCCCTCCTGCACGGGGCTGAGGCCGCCGGCGGGCGCGAGACCCTCGACGGTCGTCACCTCGGACCCGTCCGCCTGGACGGCGAACATCGTGCAGGACTTCACCGGCGTCCCGTCCACGAGCACCGTGCACGCGCCGCAGTTGGACGTGTCGCAGCCGACGTGCGTGCCCGTGAGACCCGAGCGTCTCGCGGAGGAAGTGCACGAGCAGGAGCCGCGTCTCGACCTCCACCGAGCGCGCGGCGCCGTTGACCGTCACGGTGACCGGGTAGGTGAATTGCCCGGTTTCGACAGCAGTCTCGGTCATCGTCCCGTCCTCCTCACGCGGCCGCCGTCTCGGCAGCCTTCCGGAGCCCTCGCTCCGTGAAGACGCGGACGACGCTCCGCTTGTAGTCGGCGCTCCCGCGATGGTCGCTCCGCGGCTGCGCGGCCTCGGCGGCCAGCCGGGCCGCCTCCTGAATCGTGTCGTCGTTCAGCTCGGCGCCGGCGAGCGCCTCCTCGGCGGCTTCGGCCCGCAGGTTGCTGGGGCCGACGCCCGTGAGCGCGATGCCCGCGCGCCCGACCGAGCCGTTGTCGAACGAGAGGTGGACGGCGACGCCGACGGTGGCGAAGTCGCCGACCTTCCGCTCGAGCTTGAGATACGTGCCCCCTGCGCGACCGCCGGGATCGGGGACCTGGACGGCGGTCGCGATCTCGTTCGGCTGCAGGCTCGTCGTGAACGGGCCCTGGAAGAGCTCCGTCAGCGGGATCGTGCGCGTGCCGCCCGAGGAGACGACCTCGAGCTGGGCGCCCGCGGCGAGCAGCGCCGAGCCCCAGTCGCCCTGGGGATCGGCGTGCGCCAGGGAGCCGACGACCGTGCCGCGGTTCCGCACGATCGGATCCGAGATCTGCGGCGCGGCGTCCCCGAGGACGCCGTAGCGGCCCTTGCAGCGCGTCGGAGCGCTCGCAGTCCTTGTGCCGCACGAGGGCGCCGATCGAGAGCAAGCCGTTCTCCTCCTGGATCGAGTCGAGCCCCTCGATGCGGTTGATGTCGACGAGCGCGCCCGGCGATGCGAAGCGCAGCTTCATGAGCGGGATCAGGCTCTGGCCGCCCGCCAGCACCTTGCCCTCGTCCCCGTAGCGGTCCAGCAGCTCGAGCGCATCCTCGAGGCTTGCCGGAGCGTGGTACTCGAACCTGGCGGGATACATGCGATGGCGCCCCTTTCCGGAAACCCCTAAACCAACCGGTCCTTGCGGTGCGAGAATACCCCGCGGCTACCGGCTATTTCCATTCCTTGTCTCCCGTTACGCTTCCGGGGTGGCATTCGGATCGATTACCGAGGTCGAGGAAGCGCTCCGCCGGGAGTCGTATCTCCCCGATCGCGGCCTCGCGACCGCCGTCTTCCTGGCGGTCTCGATGGGCAGGCCGCTGCTCCTCGAGGGCGAGGCAGGCGTCGGCAAGACCGAGGTCGGGAAGACGCTCGCCCGGATCCTCGAGGCCGACCTGATCCGCCTCCAGTGCTACGAGGGCATCGACGCCTCCCAGGCTCTCTATGAGTGGGACTACGCGCGCCAGCTCCTCTACGCGCGGGCGCTGCAGGAGGGTGAGGTGACGGTCGGCGAGCGCGTGACCGAGCTGTATGGGCCCGAGTTCCTCGTCGAGCGGCCCCTGCTGCGGGCGATCCGCGGCGGCTCCGGGGCCGTCCTGCTCGTGGACGAGCTCGACCGGGCCGACGACGAGTTCGAGGCGTTCTTGCTGGAGGTGCTTGTCGGACTTCACGGTCACCGTGCCCGAGCTGGGGACGATCGCGGCGCCGGAGCCGCCGGCCGTCGTCATCACCTCCAACCGGACGCGCGAGCTCCACGACGCCCTCAAGCGCCGCTGCCTCTACCACTGGATCGACTTCCCGGACGTGGCGCGCGAGGCGGAGATCATCCGGCTCCGGGCGCCGGGCGTGGAGGAGCCGCTGGCCCGCTCGGTGGCGGAGACGGTCGCCCGCCTGCGGGCTCTGGATCTCGTCAAGCGCCCGGGCGCCGCGGAGGCGATCGACTGGGCGCAGGCGCTCTCGCTCCTGGGCGCGACCTCGGCGAACGGCGACGGCGCCCGCGAGACCCTCGGCGCCGCAGTCAAGAACCGGGAGGACCAGGCCCGGGTCGAAGCCGCCTGGGGCGAGCTGGTCGATTAGTGCGCATCTGGGTGGTGGGCCTCGGCACGGTCGGGCAGTGGCTGCTGCGCGCGCTCGACTCGCACGGCGAGTTTCTCGAGCGGCGATACGGCTTCGCGCCTGTCGTGGTTGGCGCCGCGAACGCACGGGACGGATTCGTCCATCGGGCGGACGGGCTCGACCTGCCGACCCTCCTCGAGCTCGCCTCGGCCGGGCGGCGGCTCACGGACCATCCGGGCGTGGAGCACTGGCCGACAGCGCTCGAGGGCATCCGCGCAACCGAGGCCGACGTCCTCGTGGAAGTGACCGCGAGCCCTGCCGACGGAGAGCCCGGATGTGCGCACATCCGCGAGCCGCTCGGCCGCGGGATCCCGGTGGTGACCTCCAACAAGTGGCCGGTGGCGCTGCACGGCGTGGAGCTCGTCGAGCTGGCCGAGCGCCATGGAGGGGAGCTGCGGGCCGAGTCGACGGTGATGTCAGGCACCCCGGTGCTGAGCACGCTCGTCCACGGGCTGGCCGGCGCGAAGCCGCTCGGGCTCCGGGGCATTCTCAACGCGACCGCGAACGTGATCGTCTCCGACATGGCCACGGGCGCGTCCTACGAGGACGCGCTGGCGGAGGCGCAGGGGGCCGGGCTCGCCGAGCGCGATCCGGCGGCCGACGTCGACGGCTACGACGCCATGGCCAAGGTGATGATCCTCGCCGCGCTCGTCTTCGGCACGCAGCTACAGCCGGAGCAGGTGGTTCGCCGTGGCATCACCGAGATCGAGCGGGACGTGAAGGAGGTCGCCTCGGCCGGCGGCCGGATGCGGCTCGTGGCCACGCTCGAGCCGGCCGGGGCCGGGTGGCCTCGCAGCCCGGGTCGAGCCGGTGGCGTTGCGGCCGGACGACCCACTCGCAGCCGTCGACGGCGTCGCGAACGCCGTCGTCTGCCGGGGCGGACCCGGTCGGGGAGGTAACCATCATCGGACCGGGCGCCGGGCCCGAGCTCGCCGGCCAGGGAGTGCTGAGCGACCTGCTGGCGGTCAGGAGGTTGCCGGAATCGACTCGACGACGGCGCGCAGCACCCCCGGCACCTCGGTGAACGGCTGCCACCCGTGGAGGGAGAGCCGATCTCGAGCCTCTCCCCAGGTGAAGATCAGGTGGTTCGCCTGGACGACCGCCGCGAGGGGCCGGCGGGGCGACGGATTAGGATGCCCACGCCGTGCCCAGCTCCGCCGTCCGAGGAAGAGCAGCCTCCGGCCGCCGCTCCGCCAGGAGGCACGTCGACGATCCTGGCTCGCCTGGGCAGCGGCGTCCGGAAGGGCGGAACGGCGGTCACGACGACATGGACGGTCTCGGGTGGGCGGTCGAGCTCGGGCTGTCCGGGGTGCTCGCCGCCCTCCTGGAGGCTGACGACTCCAGGCAGGCGACCGGGAGCGACGGCGGCGTACGAAGCCTCGAGGCGTCCGACCCCGGCCCGAAAGCGGCCGCTCGGGAATCAGGCGCGGACACGCCTTCGGCGAGCTCGGGGAAGCGCCGGCAGCGGCGAGAGCGCCTGCGCGTGCATCGGAATCAGCGCCCTCGGGCTGGGCGGCCGGCTCTGTCCGCGTCTGTGTCCGCGGGTGGCCAGAATCGGCGTCCGTTTCCGAGCCCGTGCCTGTCGCCTGAGCGGCCCGCCTCCGACCTCCCAGCAGCCCACCAGAGCCGAGCGAGCGATCACCAGGAGGAACAGCCGACGCATGTTTCTCTCGGCGACAATACGTGGCAGGAATGACGATCGCATGTCACATCGCCGCGACGACTCCGTCGAGACCGCTCGTTCGCTTTGGGCGCGCTCTGCGCGCCGCCGGGCTTCCCGTCGGGCCCGACCGGGTCGCCTCCTTCTCGCACGCCGCCGCGCTCCTGCCTCCAGGCGAGCTCTACTGGGCGGGGCGGGCGACCCTGCTCTCCCATCCGGAGCAGGTGGAGATCTACGACGCGCTCTTCGCAGCCTTCTTCGGGCCGCCGACGCCCTCGCAGGGGCCGCCGATCCGGATCCGGGTGCAGATGGAGGCCGAGGCGGACGTCGGGCTCGCCAGCGCGACCGAGACGCTGAAGGAGAAGAGCTTCTCCCGCTGCTCGCGGGACGAGCTTTCCCAGCTCGCCGAGCTGATGGCCCGCATCGACCTCTCGGTGCCGCGTCGGCGGACGCAGGCGGCGGGAGCCTGCCCGCGCGGGGACTCCCGACCTCAGGCGGACGCTGCGCCGCTCGTTCCGCACCGGCGGCGAGCCGCTCGAGCGCGCGTGGCGGCGGCGGCGCAAGCGGCCCAGGCGGCTCGTTCTCCTGCTCGATGTCTCCGGGTCGATGGACGCCTACTCGCGGGCGCTCGTCATGTTCGCGCACGCGGCCCTGCGCTCCGACCGGCGCTGGGAAGCTTTCTGCTTCGGCACGCGGCTGACGCGCGTCACCCGCCAGCTCGAGGGGTCAGACCCCGACGCCGCGCTCACCCGCGCAGCCGGCGAGGTGGTCGACTGGGACGGCGGCACGCGGATCGGCGAGTCCCTCAAGCGCTTCCTGGACGAGCACGGCCATTCGGGGCTCGCCCGCGGCGCGGTCGTCGTCCTCTGCTCGGACGGCCTCGAGGTCGGCGATCCCGACCTCCTGGCCGAGCAGATGGCCCGCCTCCACCGCCTCGCCTACCGGGTCGTCTGGCTCAACCCCCTCCAGGAAGACCCGGCCTACGAGCCGCTCGCGCGCGGCATGAAGGCGGCCCTCCCCCATGTCGACCACTTCGCCAGCGGCCACAGCCTGGCCAGCCTGGAGGAGGTCGGCGCGGCGCTCTCGCGCTGGTAGCTACCCGGTGTTGCGAAGCGCCGCGGCGATCCCGGCGATCGAGCGGAGGAGTGGGCGCTTGACCTCCTCGTCGCCCGTCTCGCGCCAGCGGCGGAGAAGCTCGACCTGGATCGCGTTCATCGGGTCGACGTAGGGGTTCCGCAGGCGGATGGAGCGCTGGATCACCGGGTGGCGGTCGAGGAGCTCGCGCGCCTCGACGATCTCGAGCACCGCTGCGACGGTGCGCTCGTGCTCGGCGCGGATCGGCTCGTACAGGCTCGCGTCCTCCACCAGGTCGAGGTAGCCCGCGGCGATCTCGAGGCTCGACTTGGCGAGCGTCATCTCCAGGTTCTCGACGAGCGAGCGGAAGAAGGCCCAGCCGCGGTACAGGCGGCGAAGCTCGCCCAGGTCGGCGCCCGCGAAGGCAGCGCCGCAGCCGTACCACGCCGGAAGGATGCAGCGGTTCTGCGTCCAGGAAAAGACCCACGGGATGGCACGCAGCGAGCTCAGGAGCTCGCCTCCCTCCGGGCGCCGCGCGGGCCGGGAGCCGATCTCGAGGAGTGCCAGCTCCTCGATCGGCGTGAACCTGCGGAAGAAGTCGGGAAACCGCTCGTCCTCCCAGACGAGGCCGCGGTAGGCGGCGAAGGCGTCCTCTGACAGCGCCTGCACCGTCTCGCGGGCGCCCTCCGGCGGCTGCGCGCCCGCGACCTCGGGGAAGGCGGCCAGCAGGGTCGCTGCGAGCGCGGCCTCGAGATTCCGGTAGGCGAGACCTGGGAGGCCGTACTTGAAGGAGACCGTCTCGCCCTGCTCGGTCAACTTCAGGCGGCCGGGCGGATGGCCGGCGGGCTGAGCGAGGATGGCGGCGTGGGTCGGGCCACCGCCGCGCCCGGTCGATCCTCCACGGCCGTGGAAGACGGTCAGCTCGAGCTCGCGCTCCGCAGCGAGGGCGGCGAGGCGCTCCTGTGCTCTGAAGATCTCCCACTGCGCCGTCAGGTAGCCGCCGTCCTTGCCGGAGTCGGAGTAGCCCACCATGACCTCGAGCCGGCGGCCGCGTTCTTCGATGAGGCGGGCGAAGCGGGGCTCGTCGAGCAGCGCCTCGACGACCGCGGGTGCCTCGCGGAGGTCGCGGATCGTCTCGAAGAGCGCCACCGGGGAAACGCGGGCGCCCGACTCGCCGGCCAGGTCGACGACGGCGAGCACGTCGGCGGCCGTCTCCGTCCCGGAGACGATCACGGTGTCGACGGCCCGCTCCCCGAACCGTTCCTGTCCTTCGGCGACAGCCGCGAGCCCCTCCCGCACTCGAGGGGTCGCCTCGCGCAGCTCGGCGGCGTGGAAGCGGACGTCGAGCTTCGCGACGTGGAAGCCGAAGAGCTCCACGCGACGGCGCAGGCTCGCCAGCCGCCCGTCGGCGATTCGCGCGCCGCGCGTGCGCCCGCAGGCTTCGATCCAGGACGTCGAGGTCGGCGGCCAGGTCCTCGACCCGCGCGTAGCCGTCGTTCCCGAGCCGCCACCAGACGAACGAGAGCTTGCGGCGATAGGGCTCGTCGCGGTTCTGCTCGCCGATCGCCTCGGCGTACGCGGGCAGCTCGCGCTCGTCGCGGGCAACCGATTCCAGGAGCTCGTCGGAGACGCCGACGAGGGTCGTCGTCAGGCCGAGCGCCGCCGCGAGCTCACGTACCTCGGCTCGGTAGCGGGCGAGCGCCAGCGCGCGGCCGCGTTCCAGTGCCTCGCGGACCGTCTCGGGCCCGGCGTGCGGGTTTCCGTCCATGTCGCCCCCGATCCAGCTTCCGAAGGAGAGGGGCAGCGGCGCGCCCGGGATGGATTCGCGGTATGCGCGGAGCAGCTCCTCGGCAGCGTCGAGCAGGCTGTGCTCGAAGAACCAGAGGCCGTGACGCACCTCGTCGACGACCCGCGGGCGCTGTGGGCGCACCTCGTCCGTCTGCCAGAGGACGGTGATCTCCTCGGCGCGCGCGCTCCACGACGTCCTCGCCTGCGTCGAGCGCCGCCAGCAGCGCGCCGAGCGCGCGCCTGCGCCTGCAGGATCGTGCGCCGGGTCGCCTCGGTCGGGTGCGCCGTGAGCACGAGCTCCAGGGAGACGTGGTCGGCAGCCCGTGCGAGCGCGGCGGCGTCGACGCCGCTCTCGCGTAGCCGCCGGAAGGCTTCGGCGAGGGACTCACGCGGCACCCCGCCCTCCCGCTCGACGTCACGACGACGGCGCACGCGGTGCTGCTGCTCGGCGATGTTGGCGAGCTGGAAGAAGAGCGCGAAGGCGCGCAGGATCTTCGTCTGCTGCTCGAGGTCGAGCTCGCCGACTGCCCGCGCCAGCTCGGCGCGGACGTCAGGGTCGCCGGTCTCGCGCGCCCGCCGCGAGACCCGCCGGATCTCCTCCTCGCTCTCGAGCAGCTCCTCTCCTTCCTGCTCGACCATGACGCGGCCGAGCAGGTCGCCGAGCAGGCGGACGTCTCGGCGGAGCGGCGCGTCGGTCGCCATGACGTGAGAGATTACGCGGCGTGCGGACGCTCTTCTCGAACGCCTACGTCGTCACGATGGACGACGCCGGCACCGAGCTGGACGGAGCGTGGATCCTGGTCGAGGACGGCTTCGTCGTCGAAGTCGGCGCGGGCTCGCCGCCCTTCGCCGAGCACTTCGAGAACCTCGGCGGCGCCCTCGTCACGCCCGGGCTCGTCAACGCGCACCACCACCTCTGCCAGACGCTGACGCGCACCCGTGCGCAGGATGCCGACCTCTTCACCTGGCTGAGGAGCTCTACCCGCTCTGGGCCCGCATCGACGCCGAGGCGGAGTACGCCGCGGCGCGCACCGGGCTGGCGGAGCTCGCGCTGGCCGGCTGCACCACGGTCTTCGACCACCACTACGTCTTTCCGGCGGGCCGCTCGGGAATCGTCGAGGCCGAGATCGAGGCGGCGCGGGAGCTCGGCGTGCGGATCGTCGCCTCGCGCGGCTCCATGGACGTAGGCGAGTCCGAGGGAGGCCTGCCGCCGGACGACCTCGTCGAGGAGATCGACGCCGTGCTCGAGGACACCGAGGGCCTCGTTCGCCCTCCACGAGGAGGGGCCCGGTGCCTGGACGCAGATCGCCGTCGCGCCCTGCTCGCCCTTCTCCGTCTCGAAACGGCTGATGACGGAGTCGGCGGCGCTCGCGCGGCGACTCGGCCTGCGGCTGCACACTCACCTGGCCGAGACCGTCGAGGAGGAGGAGTTCTGCCAGGGCCTCTTCGGCTGTCGCCCGATCGAGTACCTGGAGCAAGTGGGCTGGCTAGCCGGCGACGTCTGGTGCGCGCATTGCGTCCACCTGTCGGACGAGGACGTGCGCGCGTTCGGCGCGGCCGGGACCGGGGTCGCGCACTGCCCGACCTCCAACCTTCGCCTCGGCGCCGGCGTGGCGCCGGTGCGGGCGATGCTCGACGCCGGCGTCCCGGTCGGGCTCGGGGTCGACGGCTCCGGCTCGAACGAGCGCAGCGATCTCGCTGCCGACGTGAAGCAGGCGCTGCTGGTCGCCCGCGGGCGGGGCGGGCCCGGCGCGTTGACCGTACGTGAGGCGCCTCCGCCTCGGCACCCGCGGCGGCGCGGACGTGCTCGGCCGCGGCGATCTCGGCTCGCTGGAGCCGGGGAAGTGCGCCGACTTCGCCGTCTGGAGCCTGGACGGCCTCGAGTTCGGCGGCGCCGACGATCCCGTGGCGGCGCTCGTCCTCTCCGGCCCGCATCGAGCCGAGCGGGTCTACGTGGGCGGCGAGCCCGCCGTGCTCGACGGCCGGCTGACGCGGGCCGACGAGCGCGAGATCGCCGCGGCCCACCGAGTCCAGGCCGCGCGCTTCCTCGACTAGCGTCATGGCCCACGCACCGGACAGCGGCGGACGACGGTGATGGTGGCGGCGGAGCGACGGCTGCGACCGTGTTCGTATTTCAGCGGCAAGTGCTCGATCGAGATGACGTAGGCGAGCGAGAGCACGAGGTCGACATCGATCTCCTCGTACCGATCGCACGGCCTGCGAGGAGCCGTGCGCGCAGATCGCGCGGATCTCGAGGAGCGGCTCGACCGACATCGCGACCCCCAGGCGGCGGCCGCAACGGCCAGGTAGTGGACCCGTGACCTCCTCGGGACGACGGGGCTCGGGAGCGGAGCGCGCGTCAGCCGTGGAGGTCGAGGCGCTCGTGGTCCTCGCGGGTCAGGAGGGCCGACGACGGCGCGCGGGTACGGCGATGGAGCGGTCGACCGCGGCGCGGCTGCGGTCAGCGCTCGGCCGTCGCCGCTCGCCGACTCGCCGGCTCGCGACCGCGGCCGCCGTCTCGCCCGCCGCCGCGAGCTTCTCTTGCTTCCGCGCTTCCTTCTTCTGCCGCTTGCAGCTCGCGCTTCTCCTGAAGCGCCCGCTCACGCGCCATCTTCGCCATCGTCGTCTGTCGCTTCGAGCTCGAACCCATCCGTAGCTCCCTCGGTTGACGTCCACGGGACGTTTTCCAGCCGTTAACCGTAGCCGGACCCGCGGCGGTCAGGCGGGCGCCGGTTCCCGGACGGCACGGAGCGACGCATCCATGATCTCGACCGCGAGGTCGATCTCGGCCTCGGTCACCGTCAGCGGCGGAGCGATGCGGAAGCAGTTCGCGTGCGCCTGGGAGCGGACGATGTTCATGGAGAGGCCGCGCTCGTAGCACTCCCGCGTAACCGCGGCGCCGAGGACGTCGGCGGGGCGGCGGCTCTCGCGGTCCTCGACGAGCTCCAGCCCGAGGAGAAGGCCCGCGGCCGCGGACGTCGCCGATCGGCTCGTGCTGGGCCTGCAGCTCGCGCAGGCGGTCGAGCATGTACTCGCCGCGCGCGGCGGCCCGCCCGACCAGGTCCTCCTCGGCGACGACGTCCAGCACCGCCAGCCCGGCCGCCGCGGGCAGAGGATCGGAGACGTGCGAGGTGACGTGGAGGAAGCCCTTCTCGTAGCAGTCCTGCTCGATCGCGCTCGACGTGATCGTGGCCGCGAGCGGCAGCCCGCCGCCAAGGGTCTTCGAGACGCCCACGAAGTCCGGCACGACGCCGTCGTGCTCGAAGCCGAACATCGTCCCGAGGCGCCCGAAGCCGGTCTGCGCCTCGTCCATGACGAGCAGCATCCCCCGCTCGTCGAGCAGCTCGCGCACGCGGCGGAAGTAGCCGTCGGGCGGGACGATGATCCCGCCGGCGGAGAGCACCGGCTCGGCCACGAGCGCGCACGAGCGTCCCGACCGACTGCTGGTCGACGAGCTCGAAGCCGACCTCCAGGCACGTGCAGTCGCAGGCGCCGTCGCAGTGGCGCACGGGGCAGCGGTAGGCGTACGGCGCCGGGATCGCGTACGAGCCCGGCAGCACCGGCCCATAGCCGGCGTGCGCCATCGAGAAGTTGACGGAAGCGATCCCGGAGAGGAGCCCGTGAAAGCTCCGCGTGAGGCCGACGACCTCCCAGCGGCCGGTGTGCATCTTCGCCATCTTCAACGCGACTTCGTTCGCCTCCGTGCCGGTGTTGAGGAGGAGGACTCGGTCGAGCGGCGGCGGAAAGAGCCCAGCCAGCCGCTCAGCCAGCGCAAGCACGGGCTCCGAGAGCATCCACGAGTTCAGGTGGACCACCTCGTCGAGCGCCGAGCGCACGGCGGCCGCGATGCGGGGATGGTTGTGCCCGAGCGTCGAGCAGATCTGCCCGGAGGTGAAGTCGAGGATGCGCTTGCCGCTCGCCGTCTCGACCCACGCGCCCTCGGCCCGCACGATCGGCTCGGGCGCGAAGGAGCCCGCGTAGCGGATCAGGAAGCGCTCGCGCTCGTCCACGGGGCAAGAATACGATGCCCTCGAGAATGAACATCTCCACGCACGTCCTCGACACCGAGCGCGGCGAGCCGGCCCGCGGGATCCGGGTCGAGCTCTTCCGCGGCGACCTCCTCCTCTCCGTGCGGGAGACGGACGAGGACGGCCGCGTGCCCGACCTCGGCGGCGTCGAGCTCCCGCCCGACGTCTACCGGCTCGTGTTCCACCCTCGCTCGCCGTTCTTCCGCGGCATCGAGGTCGAGGTCGAGCTCGGCGAAGGGCACTACCACGTCCCGCTCCTCCTCTCCCCTTACTCGTGCGCGATCTACCGCGGCAGCTGAGCGTGGACGAGCTCGCCGACCTTTTCCAGGCCCGGAGCCGCTTCGTCGAGGCGCTCGCCCAGGTGGAGGACCCGCTCGGGCGCGCCCGCGAGGTGCTCGCCGGGCTGCCCGAGGAGCAGCAGGTCGAGGCGCTGGCGCACCATCCGCGCATCGGGGAGGGCCGGCTCGGCGGCCGCTCGGCGGCCGAGCAAGGCGAGCCCGCCCAGGAGGACCCCGAGGTGCTGGAGGAGCTGGCGGAGCTGAACGCCGCCTACGAGGAGCGCTTCGGCTTCCGCTTCGTCGTCTTCGTCAACCGCCGCCCGCGCGCCGAGCTCGTTCCGGTGCTGCGCGAGCGGCTCGGACGCACACGTGCCGAGGAGCTCGAGACAGGTTGCGACGAGCTCGTCGCGATCGCGTTGGACCGGTGGCAGAGCTCCTGAGGATCGGCTACGGGAAGGAGGCGGTGTCCGTCTACCGGACGGACGGCGTCAGCTCGCTCTTCGCCGCCGAGGTCGGCATGACCGCGCGCGGCGAGGCCTTCGGTCCCTCCTACACCGAGGGCGACAACACGCTCGTCGTCGCCACCGACTCGATGAAGAACTTCATCCAGATGACGGCGCTCGAATACGACGACGTCGTCCCTCGAGGGCTTCCTGGAGCTGCTCGCCAGGCGCTTTCTCGACACGTACGACCAGGTGGAGCGCATCGAGCTCTCGGGGCGCGAGGTGCCGTTCGCCCGCCGCAGCGAGCAGTCGTTCCAGAGCGTCGGTGGCGACCATGCAGTAGCCGAGCTCGCGCTCGACCGCGAAGGGACGCTGGAGCACCGATCCGGGAGGGCGGGCATCCGGCTCGTGAAGCTGACGGGAAGCTCCTTCGAGGGCTTCGTCAGGGATGAGTACACGACCCTTCCCGAGTCCCGCGACCGGCCACTCTTCATCCACCTGGACGTCCACTGGCGAAACCGCGACTTCGCGAAGCGCGCGGACGGCGAGGCGATCCGCGATTCGGTGGCGGAGACCTTCGCCGAGTTCGACTCCGCCTCGATCCAGGAGCTCGTGCACGCCATGGGCCTCCGCCTCCTCGACCGCTTCGGCGAGCTCGAGGAGGTCTCCTTCGTCGCCGAGAACCGCCTGTGGGACACGGCGCAGGTCTCCGGCTCGGACGAACGCGTTCGCGTGTACACCGATCCGCGCCCGCCGTACGGGCGGATCGAGCTGACGCTCGGGCGATGATCGTCCCCGGCCGCTACAACGGGCCGCCCGACTCGGCAAACGGCGGCTACGCGTGCGGCCTCGTTGCCGCGATTCTCGGCGGCGTCGCCGAGGTGACGCTGCGCCGGCCGCCGCCACTTGACCGGGAGCTCGACGTCGTCCGGGAGGACGGGCGAATCGAGATCCGTGACGGCGAAGCGGTCGTCGCCGAGGCCGAGCAGGTGATGCTGGACGTGGACGTCCCGCCGCCGGTCTCCGTCGAGGAGGCGGCCGCTGCCTCGACGCGCTACGCAGGGTTCGTCCACCACGCCTACAACACGTGCTACGTCTGCGGGCCCGGCCGCGAGGACGGCCTGCGCGTCTACGCGGGGCCGGTCGAGGGCAGGCCGGGCCTGGTCGCCTCACCATGGACTCCGGGCGAGGATGTGAGGCCGGAGCTCGTCTGGGCGGCGCTCGACTGCCCGAGCGGCTGGGCGGTAGACGACTTCCAGCGCGAGGGCGTCCTGCTCGGACGCATGGCGGCTGAGATCGACCACCTGCCGACGCCCGGCGAGCCGCACGTCGTGCTCGGCTGGCGCGTCGGCGAGGACGGGCGCAAGCGCCACGCGGGCTCGGCCCTCGTCACCGCGGACGGCGAGGTGCTGGCGCGGGCTCGCTCGACCTGGATCGTCCCGTCGTCGTGACTACGGGAACAGATCCCGCTCGGGAGGCATGACGAGCTCGCGCGCGCTCCCTTCCCCCGCCGGAGCCGCGTAGCCGCGGATCAGGGCCGCAGGCACGCCGCTCGCCTTGCCCATGACGAGCTCGGCGGCACCGGCGAGCTCGTCGGCGACGGCGATCACCGTCGCCTGGAGCGGCCGGCCGCGCTGGTCCTGCTCGCCGCGCAGGTCGAGGAGCGGCAGCATGCCGGCGACGCCGATCGCCACGTCCGTCGTCCCCTGGCGCCAGGCGCGGCCGAAGGAATCGCTGACGATCACGGCGGGCGCGACGCCGAGGCGGGCGGCGAGCGCGTCCCGGATCGCCGCCGCGGAAGCGTCGGGGTCGCGCGGCAGAAGCACGACCCAGCCCTCGCCCGGCGTGTTCGAGCGGTCCACCCCCGCGCTGGCGCAGACGAAGCCGTGCTCGGTCTCGGCGATGACGAACTCGCCGCGGCGGCGGCGCACCGCCCGCGCCTCGCGCAGGATCACCGCCAGGTGGTCGTCGGCCTGCTCGACGCGGCCCTCGGCCTTGGAGACGACCTTCTGGGAGACGACCAGCACGTCCCCGTCCTGCAACCCCCCAGCGCGCTCGAGCGCGTCACCGAGGAGCGCGGCGAGATCGTCACCTGGCTCAACTTCCGGGATCCCCTCCAGGGGGACGACGCGGATCACTCGGGCAACCCGGTGACCCTCACGCCCGCATTCGTCTTGTAGCGGCGATTCACGTTGAGGAGCACGGCGGTGAGCGTCTCCAGCCAGCGCGAGACCTCGAGCCGGCCGCAGTCGACCGCCCGCCCCTCTACCAGGCGTTCCGCGAGGCCGGCGACGACCTCCTTCGCCTCGGCGTCGTCGCCGGCGAGCAGAACGTCCTCGTCGAGGGGCACGTCCGGGTCGGCCAGAGCCTTGGCGCTCACGGTGTGGAAGCCGGAGACGACGCGCGCTCCCGGGGCCGCGACGGCGGTGATCTCGGCGAGCGAGAGCTCGCCCGGCTCGGCTCCAGGCTTCCCCTCCCGGAAGACGACCGGCGCCGCGACGCTCACGACGATGCGGCCTGCGAGAGCGTCTCGGAGCCCTAAGGCCATGTCGGCCACGCCGCCGGGCGGGACGGAGAGGAAGACGACGTCGGAGGCGAGACAGGCCTCCGGGTTGGAGACGAAGTCGTCGCGCGGCGTCCGCGAGCCGATCACGACCTCCTCGCCGATCCGGCGCAGGCGCTCGGCCAGGCCTTGGCCGAAGTCACCGCTTCCGCCGACGATCCCGATCACCGGATGGCCTCCAGCACCGCCCTCCCCACCTCCGCTCTCGCCTCGGGCGCAACCATAACGATGGGCGCAACCAGTGCCCCGGGCAGCTCGTCCGCGTCGGCAGGGTCGACGACGACGTCGGTGGCGATTCCGTCGTAGAGCGCCGCGAAGCCGCGCACGCCCGGCTCGTGGCCGAGCGAGGCCATCATCTCGACCAGCGGGCCGCGCAGGGCACGGCCGCGGACGAGCGGCGAGATCGCCACCACCCGCTTCCCGGCGAGCGCCTCGGAGATTCCCGGCACCGCGAGGATCGGGTGGATGGAGACGAACGGGTTCGACGGCGCGAGGAAGACGACCTCGGCGCCGGCGAGCGCCTCGAGAACCCCCGGAGCGGGCCGCGCCTTCTCGGCGCCGTCGTAGCGGACCGCCGTCACCTCGTCCGCGTGGCGGCGCGCGACGAACCAGGTCTGGAAGTCGAGCTCGCCGGCAGGTGTCGTCAGCAACGTTCGCACGGGGTCGTCGGAGGCAGGAAGCAGGCGTACGCCGACCCCGAGGCTCTCGGCCAGGCGCCTCGTCGCCTCCGAGAGCGGAACGCCCTGGCGCAGGAGCCGCGAACGAACGAGGTGGAGACCGATGTCACGGTCCCCCAGCGTGAACCAGGTCTCGCCGCCGAGTCGCCCGGCCAGCTCGAGCGCATTCGTCGTCTCGTCGCGCACTCCCCACCCGCGCTCCTCGTCCAGCAGACCGGCAAGCGTATAGAGGACGGTGTCGAGGTCCGGTGAGACGTGCAGGCCGAGGATCTCGACGTCGTCGCCGACGTTGATGATCGCGGTCACCTGCTCGGGAGCCGCGGCCGCGGGCGAGGGCGTCGACGAAGCGCGAGCCGCCGAGGCCGCCGCCGAGAACGGCGTAGGGGCGCGGCGGTATGCTCATCCCGTGCTCGGGATCGTGCCTGTCAAGGGCCTCGACGGCGCGAAGACACGGCTCGCGCCGCGCCTCTCCGCCACCGAGCGCGCACAGCTGGTCGCCGCGATGCTCGACAAGGTCCTGGCCGCGTGCGCGGAAGCCGGCGCCATCGAGCGAACGCTACTCGTCACGCCCGATCCGACGCTGGCGCGGGACGGTCTCGACGTTCTGATCGACGCCGGCACAGGCCACCCCGACGCGGTGGCCCTCGCTCTTGCCGACCCGCGTTCCGCCGAGGGCGCGGTCGTCGTCATGGGCGACTGCCCACTGGTGACCGCCCGGTCGCTCGACGAGCTCGCCCGGGCGGCCAGGCCCCTCGCCCTCGCCCCCGCGCGGGACGGCGGCGTCAACGCCCTCGCGCTGACGACGGTGAACGGCTTCGCGCCCCGCTTCGGGGTTCCGGTTGAGACGACCGTCGCCGAGGCGCGCGCCGCCGGCCTTACCGCCGTCGTCGTCGAGGATCCCGCACTCGCGCTCGACATCGACCGGCCCGAGGACTACGACCTGTTGCTGGCCACATGAGCGGCGTCGTCACTTACTCCCCCAAGGTCTTCATCCCGCTGACGAAGCTCTGCCGCGACGTCTGCCACTACTGCACGTTCGCGCAGCCGCCCCGGCGGGGCGAGCGGGCCTACATGAGTGCCGACGAGGTGCTCGCCGTCGCGCGCGCCGGCGCCGAGGCCGGCTGCCACGAAGCGCTCTTCACCCTCGGCGACAAGCCGGAGCTTCGCTACCGGGCGGCGCGGGAGGAGCTGGCGGCGCTCGGGTGTGAGACGACGATCGAGTATCTGGCGCGGATGGCCGACCTCGTGCTGTCCGAAGCGGGCCTCCTCCCTCACCTCAACCCGGGCGTGATGACCCGTGAGGACCTGCTGCTCCTGCGCCCGGTGTCGGCGTCGATGGGGTTGATGCTGGAGTCGAGCTCGCTGCGGCTCATGGCGAAGGGCATGCCGCATCATGGCTCGCCGGACAAGCTCCCGGAGGCGCGCCTGGAGACGATCCGGCTGGCCGGGGAGCTGGCCGTCCCGTTCACGAGCGGGATCCTGATCGGGATCGGGGAGACACGCGAGGAGCGGCTGGAGGCGCTGGAGGCGATCGCGGCGCTGCACGAGCGCCACGGGCACATCCAGGAGGTGATCGTCCAGAACTTCCGGGCGAAGGCCGGCACGAAGATGGCCGCGCATCCGGAGCCGTCGCTCGACGAGCTGATCTGGACCGCGCGGGCTGCACGGGAGATCCTCCCGGCCGACGTCCACCTGCAGGTGCCGCCGAACCTCTCCTACGACGACTTTCCGCGCTTGCTCGAGTCCGGGATCGACGACTGGGGCGGCGTCTCTCCGGTGACGATCGACCACGTCAACCCGGAGGCGCCGTGGCCGGAGATCGAGCGCCTTCGCGCGGCGACCGAGGCGCACGGCTTCGAGCTGGCGCCGCGGCTACCCATCTACCCCGAGTACGTGGCCGACCTGGAGCGCTGGGCCGACCCGCGCGTGGCGCAAGAGATTCTCAAGCATGCCGACGCCTCCGGGCTGGCGCGGGAGGAGCACTGGGCGGCGGGGGCACCCGGACAGGCGCCGCGCCTGCGGGCGGCAGGTGGCCGGCCCGTGTCGGAACCGGTCGCGGCGGCGCTAGCCCAGGTGCGCGCCGACGGCGAGCTGGACGAAGACGGCGTCACCGCCCTCTTCCAGGCGCGCGGCGCCGACCTCGGAGCTGTCTTGACGGCTGCCGACGAGCTGCGGCGCGAGGTCTGCGGCGACGAGATCAGCTACGTCGTCACCCGCAACGTCAACTACACGAACGTCTGCTACTTCCGCTGCGGCTTCTGCGCGTTCTCGAAAGGCAAGCTGGCCGCGAACCTGCGCGGGAAGCCGTACGTCGTGCCGCTCGAAGAGATCGTTCGCCGCGCCCACGAGGCGTGGGACCGGGGCGCCGTCGAGCTCTGCCTGCAGGGCGGCATCCATCCCGCCTTCACCGGCGAGACGTACCTGGAGATCTGCGCGGCCGTGAAGGAGGCGCTGCCCGACCTGCACGTGCACGCCTTCTCCGCGCTCGAGGTCTGGCAGGGCGCGGCCACGCTCGGACTTCCCCTGGACGACTACCTCGGCCGGCTCCGAGACGTTGGCCTCGCGTCCCTCCCCGGCACGGCTGCGGAGATCCTCGACGACCGGGTGCGCCGCACGCTCTGCCCGGACAAGGTCTCGACCGGCCAGTGGCTGGAGGTGCACGACGCGGCGCATCGCGCAGGCCTCCGGTCGACGACGACGATCATGTACGGCTCGGTCGAGGAGCCGCGCAGCTGGGCGCGACACTTGCTGGAGCTGCGCGAGCAGCAGAAGCGGAGCGGCGGCTTCACCGAGTTCGTCCCCCTCCCCTTCGTCCACATGGAGGCTCCGATCTACCTGAAGGGCCGCGCCCGCCCGGGCCCGACGTACCGCGAGGCGGTGCTGATGCACGCGGTCGGGCGGCTCGCCCTGCACCCGTGGATCACGAACGTCCAGGCTTCCTGGGTCAAGCTCGGGATCGAGGGAGCGCAGGCGGCCCTGCAGGCCGGCGCGAACGACGTGGGCGGCACGCTGATGAACGAGTCCATCTCCCGCGCCGCCGGCGCCGCCCACGGCCAAGAGATGCCGCCGGAGGGCATGGAGGAGGCGATTCGCGCGATCGGCCGCACCCCGCGCCAGCGAACGACCCTCTACGGCACACCCGACTCCGAGCGCACGCGCCTCTCCTACGGCGCTCCGCCGCTCCGCGAGCCGCTGAACCCGAGCGTCAACGACGCCGGCCTGAAGCGCCCATCGCGTCTCATCCGCCCCGGCCTCGCCGCCGCGGGTTAGGTCCCGCTCAGGTCAGTACCACTTGCCCTTGGCGAACCCTCCGAAGGCGAGAAGGCCTATCAGGGCGACGATCAGGCCGATCCAGAGGCGTCCAGACGAACATGAGGATGATCCCCACGATCACGATGATCCCGCCGACCGAGATGCCGAACATTCGCCGTCCTTTCTTAGAGCCGGGTTTGCTCCACCAGTTCGCCGCCTTCGACGATCACCCTTCCGCGCACGCCCTCAGCGGAACCGCGCGCCGGTGAGCCTCAGCCCCGGGGCCCCTCGAACGACGAACGCGTGCCAGCCCTCGCTCGGGAGCTCGACGCCGATCGTCGTGCGGTCGCCGACGAGCTCCGGCTCGAGCGCGCGTCCGTCGGCGAAGACGCTGACCATCGTCGGCGCCGGCGCCTCCAGCTCGAGCTCGGCGCGGCCGCTGCCGTAGAGCCAGAGCGCGCCCTCGTCGAGCTCCAGCTCGCCCTCGACCCAGGCGTCGCAGAGGAGCGGCGCGTCGCGATCCGGCTCGCGGCCCGGAGGCGGCGCGGCGTCCCTCCCCTCCTCCCAGAGGAGCACGGGCTGCGCTCCGGCCGCGATCCCGATCCCAGCGCGGCGCAGCCCCTCCCAGCCGAACCAGGCGCCGGGTGTCTCCGACTGCTCGTAGAGCCCGCCGTGCCAGACGATCGAGCGAATGCCGAGCCGCTCCAGCTCCGAGCGGTCCTCCTCCAGCCAGGCTCCGCAGTCGAGCCGGTTGTAGCGCTCGGTGAACTCGAACACCCGCTCGGGAGCGAGCGCGTAGCCGGTCGGGCGCTCGCGCGGTGCCTGCTGGGTGTAGTACTGGTACACGCTGCCGAACTGGGCGGTGCCGCGCTGGAAGATCGGCAGCTCGAGGACACGGCCCGGGCCCGAGTCGGCCAGAGCCGCGTACGCCGGGTTGTCGGGGTCGGCGTCGCTGGAGCGCAAGGGGAAGACGAGCAGGTCCGCGGCGACGAGCGCCAGGACCGCCGCGGCCACGGCTAGCCGGCGGCGCCCTTCGAAGCGGGCCACGATCAGCGCGACGGCGACCGCGGCCAGCGCCGCCAGCGCCAGGTTCGCCAGCGGCAGGAAGCGCCCGGGCACCCGCGGGTAGCGAAGCGGCGGGAAGATGTCCCGCAGCGTCTCGTAGAACGGCAGGTTCGTCCCGAGCGCGAGCAGCGCCGGCACGAGCGCGGCGAGGCCGAGGAGGATCGCCAGCCCGCGGCGGCGGCGCGCCAGCACGACGACGCCCACGGCGGCGAGCACCGGCAGCAGCCAGCCGAGGTAGACGAAGCGCTCCGGCCCGTGGAGCCGCCAGCGGCTGAGGAAGTCCACCGGATCGGCCGAATAGAAGCCAACCTCTTCGAGCGACCGCCCCCCGGACTCCGTCGTGCCCGCGATCACCACCGTCTCGGCGAGGAGGCCGGCGGCGGCGGCGGCCAGCACGCCGCCCCAGGCCCAGAACGAGGCGGTGCGCGAGTACCGGACGGCGGCGTAGACGGCAAGGAAGGGGAGGGCGCCCAGCGCCAGGTGGAGCTGGCCCGAGACCGGGATCGAAACGATGCTCGCGGCCGCGAGTGCGCCCCAGAGGTGGGTCGCTCGTCGAGTCTCGGCACGGCGGGAGCGCTCGAAGGCCCAGAGCGCGAGCGGAAGGAGCACGGCGGCCCACCCGAGCAGGTGCCCGCCGCTCTGCAGGAGCCGGTAGGGCGCCAGCTCGAAGGCAAGGCCACCGAGCGCCGCCGCGAGCGGTGGGAGATCCAGCTCCCGCAGCCAGAGGTAGGCGAAGACCCCGGCAGCGAGAGTGACGGCGAGGAGGAGGAGGTTCCAGGCGACGACAGGGCCCCAGAGCGCGTCCAGCGGCCAGTACGGAAGCCCGTAGGGCCAGCCGCCGAGGACGACCTGAGGCTCGACGAGCGGCTGGAAGCTGTACGGATCGATCCACGGCGCCTCGGCGCGCTCGAGCTGGTGGCCGACGAGCCAGAAGCGATACGTCGTCTGCAGGTGGTCGCCGGAGGCGGCTTCGCCGTAGCCGGGTGTGCCGCCCTCGGTGATGAAGTCGCTGCGAAAGCCGCCGACGGCCGGAATGGTGGCGACGACGGCCGCGACCGCGAAGAGCGCCAGCAGTGCCCACCGCCTGCTCGCAGTCGTCATGCTGACGGACTATGCCGAACGCGGTTCCGGGCGGAGCCGGCGAGCGGCCGCACGCCACGGCCGTCGTCGCGGCCGGGGTCGCGGCTCTCGCAGCCGCCGCCACGCTCCCGGGGGCGATCGACCTGCCGCTCTGGCAGGACGAGGTCGCCTCGGCTCGGGTGCTCCTCGAGCCCACGCCAGCCGGCGTGATCGAGCACGTCGCCCGGACGGAATCGACCCCACCGGGCTGGTACCTGCTCGCCTGGCTCGGACGCGAGGCCGGAATCTCGCTCGAGAGCCTGCGCTACCTCTCGGTCGCGCTCGCGGCGGCCCTGGCCGGCCTCACGGTCGTGTACGCGCGCCGGTTCCTTCCGCTCTGGACGGCCGCTCTCGCGGGGATCCTCACCGCCCTCGCCTGGCAGACGGTCGCCCACGGAAGCGAGCTGCGCGCCTACTCCCTCCTCGCTCTGCTCACGCTCGGCTTCGCACTGCTGCTCGAGCGAGCCGCGGCGAACCCACTGCTCGGGCGGCTGGTCGCGCTCGGCGCATGCGCGGCCGCCGGCGCCTACACGCACTACTTCTTCCTGCTCGCTGCAGTCGCCGGGCTGATCTGGCTCGCCGTCGAGCGGGAGCTGCGGGCGGTCGCTCTTCGCGTCGGCTCGGCGATCGTCCTCGGCTCGGCCACTCTGCTCGCCTGGCTGCCCGGCCTCGCCGACCAGCTGGGCGCGGAGCGCTTCGGCTGGATCGACGTCTTCGACCCTGTCAAGTTCGCCTCGTTGCCCTCCGCCCTCTTCTGGGACCCGGGGACGATGTACGCGGAGCTCGGGGCCGATCCGGGCGTCTGGGAGGCGACCGTACGCGTGGCGATCCTGGCTCTCGTTCTGGGCGGCTGCGCCGTTCTCCGGCGCCTGGGCTCGTCCGCGCGGCTCTGCGCGCTTCTCGTCGTCGTACCGATCGGCGTCTCCGGGATCGCCTGGCTCGCCGGGCTCCGGATCATCACGGGCAGGAACCTGATCGGGGTGACCGCGTTCGCGGCGATCGCGCTCGTGGCCGTTCTCCTACCGCTGCCCCGCCGGGCCGCGTTCGGGGCCGCTGCGCTCGGCGTTGCCCTTGCCGTCTTCTCGTACGTGCGCACTCCGATGCCCGAGCGGCCCGACTTCGACCAGGTTGCCGACGCGCTCGTCGATGCCGGCTGGGCGCCGGGCGACCCGATTCTCGTCGTCGGGTCGCTGCCCGATTTCCGCTCGCCGCTCGAGTGGTACCTCCCCGGCGACGTCACCTTGCCCGAGGCGGCGCCGCGGGAGGCCTGCGCCGAGGTGTGGGTCGTGACGGACGTGCCGCGCGGGCGCGACCTGCTCGACCTTGCCTCGCCGGCGAGCCGCGAGGACGTGGGAACAGTCGAGGTCGCCCGCGTCCCCTGGAACGGCAGCCTGGTCGGCGAGGCCGAGGCCCGCAGCGGCCGCTACCTGGACTCCGCGGCCGGCGCCGGCTGCCTGCGGCCGCTCGAGGCCCGCACGCTCTGACCGCTGGGGAGGGGCCGCTCAACGCGACCTAGGATATGCGCGCCTGATGAGCATCCCCGTCTTCGCCGCCCGGCACGTGTACGCCGCCGTCGACCCCTCAGACGCGGTCGAGGCTGTCCGCGAGTCGTTCGTCGCGCACGCCCGCGGCGAGTGGCTGATGCCGTCGAAGGTCTACGTCCCAGTCCCGCCGGACGGCGACTTCCGCGCGATGCCCGCGCGCGGAGGCGGCTACGCCGTCCTCAAGTGGGTGACCTCCTTCCCGCGAAATCCGGAACGCGGTCTCCCGACCGTCGCCGGCGTCGCCCTCCTCTCCGACGCGACCGACGGACGGCTTCTAGCCGAGCTGGACGCGGGGGCGCTCACCGCGCTGCGCACCGGGGCGGCGGCCGTGCTCGCCGCCGAGACCCTGGCCGCCGGCGACGGGCCCGCCGGCGTGATCGGCTGCGGCGTCAACGGGCACGCGGTGGCGCGGACGTTCCTGGCGCGCGGCCGCGAAGTCCTCCTCTGGGACGTGGATCCCGACCGCACCGCTCAGGTGGCCGGGGAGCTCGGCGCGCGGGTCGCCGCCTCCCGCGAGGAAGCACTCGCCGCCGACGTCGTCGCCACCGTCACGCCCGGCCGCGAGGTCGTCTTCGGGCCGGGAAGCCTGCGCCCAGGCCAGCACGTCAGCCTGATGGGAGCGGACGGGCCCGGCAAGGCCGAGCTCGCTCTCGAGGAGCTCGCCCGTGCCCGCGTCGTCGTCGACGAGTGGGAGCAGGCGAGCCACAACGGGGACATCTCGCGGGCGGTCGAGGCGGGCACGCTCCAGCGAGAGGACGTCACCGAGCTCGGCCGGATCCTCCTCGGCGAGGCGGAGGGTCGCACGGGAGACGACGAGATCACCCTCTTCGACTCGACCGGCCTCGCCGTCCAGGACCTTGCCGTGGCGATCGCCTGCTACGAGCACGCGGACGAGCTGGACGACCTTCAGCGGATCGACCTTGATTAGGGGCCTGATGTGAAATACCGCCCGGCCGGCTGACCCACCAGACACTACGCCGGATCAGCACGTTCGCCCGCGACACGTAGCGCTGCTACGCGCCGCGACCGACCGCGCCGCCCGGCTTGGTCTGGCGCGCCCCCGGCAGCGGCGGAATTTCCCATCAACCCTCTTAGCCCGTCTCGGCCGGGAGGCCGCGGCCCGACCAGTCGCTCCACGAGCCGGGATAGAGCTTCGCGTCGTCCCGGCCCGCCTGCGCGAGGCGCAGGAGCACGACGGCGGCGGTGATCCCGGAGCCGCAGTAGGCGACGAGCTCGCGAGCGTCGAGCCAGGTCGGTGGAAGCTCGTCCGGGAACGGGGCGTTGACGGCGCCGGGGATGCGGCCCGCGACCGGGTCGATCGGCTCGACCTCGCCGCGGTAGCGCTCCGGGAGCCGGGCGTCCACGACGGTGAGACCGGGCTCGCCGAGCCGAGCAGCGAGCTCGTCGGCTTCGATCGTGTCGTCCGCCGCGGGCCGCGGCGTGAACTCGACGGGCTCGACGTCCTCCGCCCCGCTTCGAAGCGGCCCGAGCCAGGCGCCGATGCCGCCGTCCAGGACGGCGACGTCGTCGTGGCCGAAGTGACGCAGGAGCCACCAGAGGCGGGCCGCGCCGCCGTTCATGTCCTGGTCGTAGGCGACGACGAAGGCGCCTGGCGCCGATCCCCGCGCGCGCCGGCCGCGCGCGCGAAATCATCAGCCGCGGGTAGCGGGTGCCTGCCGCCCGGGGGTCGCCGGCGGCGCGGAGAGCTCGCGCTCCACGTCCAGAAAGGAAGCGCCGGGGACATGTCCCTCGAGGTAGAGCTCGCGTCCGCGCCCGGGGTTTCCAGCTCCCAGCGGCAGTCGACGAACTGGTAGCGCACGTCAGCGGGCGAGCCGGTAGATCGTGCCGCCCAGGTCGACCACGAGCAGCTCCCCGTTCCTGCGCTCCCCGAACGACGAGACGTTCAGGGCCGTGTTCTCGACGAGCCGCGCTCCGCGCACCAGCCGGCCGTCGGCGTTCAGCTTCAGCCGCCAGATGCGGCCGGAGCAGTAGTCGCCGAAGAAGTACCAGCCGCGCACGCTGGAGGGGAGCTGCCGCCCCCGGTAGACGTGGCCGCCGGTGACCGAGCAGCCCTGAGCATGGCTGTAGACGTCCACAGGAGAGATGCGGGCGCCGGGCCCGCGGAGGCCGCCCGAAGGACAACCGCTCAACGCGTTGCCCTCGCGGCGATCCCAGAGGAAGTTCTCGGGCGTGCCGCCCAGCCGCGAGGCCCGCATCGAGTTGACCTCCTCCCAGCGCTCCTGACCCACGTCGGCGGCGTAGAGACGTCCCGTCGAGCGGTCGAACGAGAACCGCCAGAGATTGCGGAGCCCGTAGCCGTCGACGCGCCAGCCCGCCCCGAGCCTGCCCGGAGCGATGCTGAGGAGCTTGCCCTTGCGGCTGAGAGGTCCTGGGCGTTCCCGCCCGGGTCGCAGCTGCCGCCGCCGTCACCGACGCTCGCGTAGAGCCTGCCGTTGGGGCCGAACGCCAGCTGGCCGCCGTTGTGGTTCGAGTGCGAGGAGTGCTCCACGTCGAGGAGCATCCTCCGGGTGCCCCTCCTCGCCCGGCTGAAGGACTGGTTCGCCCGGAAGCGCGCGACCCGGACGTCGCCGCCGTTGTCGGTGTAGTTGACGTAGAGATACCGCGACCGCGCATAGTTGCGGGAGAACGCGACGGAGAAGAGCCCACGCTCGCCGCCGTAAGCGACGAGGTGGCGGATGTCGAGGAAGAGCGACCGGCCGCCCGCTCCCAGCCGCCAGATCTGCCCTTCCTGCTCGACGACGTAGAGCGCCGTGCCCCGGTTCGAGACCGCAACGTGCACGGGGCTGTCGAACCCGCCTGCGACTCGGACGAGGCGGAGCGCCGAGGCTGACGCGGGCACGACGAGAGCCACCACGAGCAGGGCGAGGAGGAGCGTCGAGACTCGTGGGCGTCGTGGAGCCGGTCACGCGGCGGCGGCCTCCGCCTTCTTGTCCCAGTAGCGGCGCAGGCCTGCGTAAGACTGCCAGAATGGGCCCGCCTGCGCGAAGAGCTCGGCCGTGGCCTGATCGGCCGCGGCGCGCACGTCGGCCTCGGCAGCCCGGACGAACTCGTCCTCGGAGCTTTCACGGGCGCGCTCCGCCCAGGTATGGAGGGCCGAGCGGAGGTCGGCGAGGTGGGACTCCGGGATCGTCGGCAATGCCGAAGTGCGCGAGCAAGAGACGCGTCGGGCGCCGCTCCTCGATCGCGTCGAGCGTTCGCTCCCACGCCTCCACGTCGATGTCCGGCGGCGGCGCGACCGGGGCGACGTAGCGGCCCGGGCGGAATCCGCACTCCCGCGGCATCGCCCGAGAAGCAGGAGCCGTCGGCCGCAAGGAAGGAGACGTGGTGCGACGCGTGCCCCGGTGTCGGGAACGCCTCCAGGTCGAGTACGCGGTCGCCGAGGACGCGCACGTTCTCCTTCGGGTACGGGCACGAGCTCCCCCCAGAGGCGGTCGAAGTCCTCCCCGTAGAGGCGCCGCGCGCTCCGCTCGAGCCTACTGGGGTCGACCAGGTGCGGGGCACCGATCTCGCTCACGTGCACGAGCAAGCTCGGGCTCTCGCGCACGAGCGAGCCCGCCGCCCCTGCATGGTCGAGATGGATGTGCGTGAGAACGAGGTGGCGGAGGTCCCCGACCTCGAGCCCGTGCTCGGCGAGGCGCGCCCTCAGCCCGTTCAGGGAGCTCGCGGGGCCGCAGTCGACGAGTGCCGGCTCGTCCCTGTCGAGCAGGTACGAGCCGATCACCCGCCTGCGGCCGAGATGCTCGAGGTCGAGGAGCTGCACGCCGAGACGTTACTCGACGGTCAGCGTTCCCTCCATGCCTCCTTCACGATGGCCCGGGACGGCACAGTAGAACTCGTACTCGCCGGCCTCCAGCGTGAGCGTCAGCTCGGTGCTTCCTTCCGTGATCGTCTCGCTCAGTTCCTCGACCCCGTTCCCCTCGACCTCGACGTTGTGGGGGATGCCGGACTCGTTCACGAGCTCGATCGTGACCTCGCCGGCCGGCACCGTCAGCTCGGTCTGGTCGAACGAGATCTCTCCGCTGGGATCGGCCGTGAGCGTGAGGGAGCCTCCTCCTCCGCCGCCGTCGCCGGTTTCCTCGGCGGTCGTCGTCTCCTCAGCGGCCGGCTCTTCCGCCGCGTCGTCGTCGTCGTCCCCGCCGCAGGCGGCCGCGCTGAGAGCGAGCGCGAGGACAGTGAAGAGAAGTAGCAACAAACGTCGCGTCATGGGACTCCTTCCTGAGGTGGCCTTCCGAATCTACCTACGCCGCTCGCGCCGAAGTGGATGACGAGAACCGTCAGGAGCAGCGCCGCCCAGGCCCACGAGGCCTCCGGCACGATCATGCTCGGGATCCGAAGCGACGTCGTTCCCCGCTTCACGAGCTGCTCGATCCAGAAGTCCTGGACAGCGTTGGCGAGCCCGTAGACGAGCATGAGCGCGACGTAGATCCCGAACAGGCCCCGCAGAAATCGCGTCCGGATGTCGCCGACCACGCGCGAGAGGGCGAGCGCGGAGAGGGCGAGAAGAGTTCCGTCCATCCCGTGGTGATGGCCCAGATGCACAGCGGTGAGGCCCGGATGCCCCGGCTCGGGCCGAGGCTCGCCGCTCATGAAGAGGGAGCCGAGGCCGGGCACGTCGTCCAGGTAGAAGCCGACCTCGCCCGAGAGCCAGGGCAGCGAGCCGAGGAGCAGAACGGCGGCGAGGACCGCCCGGACCACGTCCCACGCGCCGCCGAACGGCCGGGACGCGCCGATGCCGCCGCGCGCGAGGGCGATGCCGGTCAGTACGAGCGCGATCACGACGCCCAGTGCGGGCAGGGCATTGACGGGCTTCGCGTCGAGGTCGGACTGCTCGACCACCCCGGGCCAGACCACCACCGCGCAGAGGACCGCTCCCAGCGCGGCAACGAGCGCGAGCCGCCCCCGGAGCCGCTCGGCGACGATCGCGAGCAGTGCGATCGCGACGAGCGCGGTCGGGTAGTTGAGGAAGACGAGCGCCCGGCCCGCCCCCGCCACGATGCCGTTGTCACCGACGTTGTAGAGCTCGGCGACCGGCAGGCGCGCGTAGGTGATCCACACCGCCAGGGCGACGGCGCCGAAGAGGATCCAGACGACGAGGGCCTCGGCTAGGCCCGGGCTCGCTGGCGTGGAGCCGGAGCTAGAGGCTTGACGGGCAATTCGCGCACTCGCGGATGACGACTGCGACGCGGCGCCGGATCGCCGCGCTCGCCCTTGCCCGTGCTAGCAAGCACGGGCCGCGGACGATCACGACGCCCGGCTTTGTCGCAGCCGCCCCCGACGAGCACGCCAATTACCCGTCAAACCTCTACTCCGTCACGTCGCGTAGCTCGACTCGCTCGATGGTCACCGGCTCGCGCGGCCGGTCGCGCTCGTCGCGGGCAACCCCCGAGATCGCGTCGACAACCTCCATCCCCTCGGTGACGCGACCGAAGACGGTGTGCTTCCCGTCCAGCCAGGGCGCCGCTTCTGTGGTGACGATGAAGAACTGGCTGCCGTTGGTGTTCGGGCCGCGGTTGGCCATCGCGAGAGCGCCGCGGACGACGTGGTGCTCGTTCGCCTCGTCCTCGAACTCGTAGCCGGGCCCGCCGGTGCCGTCCCCGAGCGGACAGCCACCCTGGATCATGAAATCGGGGATGACCCGATGAAACGTGATGCCGTCGTAGAAGCCGTCGCGCGAGAGTTTCGTGAAATTCTGGACGGTCTTGGGCGCGTCCTCGTCGAAGAGCTCGATGGCGACAGGCCCGTGTGTAGTGTGAATCGTGGCGTTGGTCATGGAGCCACCGTACCGGAATCCCGGGAAGCGCCTGTGGTACGCGATCTCGCTCCCCGAGCGGGCGATCCGCGCGCTCGTCGGCACCCTCGGCGGGGTCATCCACGAGAGCGCGCAGGTGCTCCTCCCCCGCTTCGTCCGCCGGTCTCGCCTCTACGAGGCAACCGCGAAGAACGCGCTTCGCATCGCGGTCGAGGCGGTGGGCCGGGTCGAGCCCGCGGAGCCGCCCGAGGTATCCGCTCAGGAGATCACGAAGCGCAAAGCAGCGGGCAACGTCGTCGAGCTGGGCTCGATCGCGGCCTTCGGCTTCTCTCCGCTTTGGCTGCTCGCCGCCGCCTCCGACGTTGCGCACGGCTCCCGCGTCTACCTTGCCTCGTTCGTAGACGAGCTCAAGCGCGCCGGCGTCCTTGCCGAGACGCGGGAGATCGGCTCCGTGGACGAGCTGCTCGAGGCCCTCGAGAACGCCTCGGGCCGGACGGCAGGGCTCATCGACATTCCTCCGCTCGAGCTCGCGGAGCTGCGCTCGACCCTCGGCGAGCTTCGCGAGGACGCGACCGGCCTGCCGAGCCCCAAGGAGCTCGCCTCCCTCTACCGCGGCCTCAGGGAGGAGGCCGCGCGCGAACGCGGCTCGCTCCTCGAGGTATCCGTCGGAATGGGCATGGCCTTCCTGCTCTCCGCCAAGAGCGTCACGAACACGCACCTCGCCATTCCCTACCGCGAGGACTGGGCGCCGCTACGCAGCGAGGGCTTCGCCGCGTATGCGCGCCGGGTGAGCGCGCCCTACGCTCGAGCGGTCGGGGGTCACTTCGACCCGAAGCGGCCCTCGTGGACCGAGCGGCTCCTCCTCAAGCTGGCGAAGGCTCGCTGACCGCGCCTCGGCCGCACGGTTGAACACATCGTCCGGGCGTGGTTAGCTTTGAGTGGCGTAGTAACTGTGGCAACGATTCTCGAGCTTGCGGCCTATGCGGATATCTCCGCTGAGAACGTCCTTCGCGTCGTTCACGGGGAGCCTGTCAGCGATGACGTCGAGCAGCGGGTGTACGAGGCTATCGACGCGCTCGGAGCCCCTCCCTACCCACGTCAGGCCGAGGTGCTGCCGGCGATCACGCCCGGCACCGGCACGGACGAGCTGCTCGTGCGCCTTCGGACGACCTCGGCCGAGCTCGAGGCAGCGCTTCCCGAAGGGCTCGAATCAGCGGTTCACGAGGCTTTTCGGCTCGAGGTCAGCCCATTGGCCCAGCACGTGGCCGAGCTCGGGGCGCTCTTCGAGCAGATGCTGGTGCGGCTCGAGGGGGTCTCGACGAGCGTCGAGGACGAGCGCCGCGACCGCCTCCAGGACGTCGCGCTCCTCACGGAGCTCGTTACCTCGGGCTGGCGTTCGGTCGACCGCCGCCTCGCCAGGCTCGAGGAGATCGCCGCCCGCCTCGACGCAAGGCAAGTCGGCCCCGGCGCGGCTCAGCTCTACAGCCTCGACGACGCGGCCGGCGGCGCCCCCGCCGAGTAGCTCCGCACCTCGCTCGCCCGGGCCCGAGGGCGCGCGCGCACGCCGCCGACCAGGATCGCCAACCCGCCGGCGAGTCCGAGGAATCCTCCCAGCGCGATCGAGCCGGCGTCGTTCACCTGCCAGGCGGGAAAGGCGATGTAGCGCGCAGCCCAGAGCAGGCCGAGGAACGATCCGAGCGCGATCAGAGCTCCACTCGCGACCGTACGCCACTTCGTGAGGAAGAGCGAGACGGCGACGGCGAAAGCGGCGGACCCAATCGGCTCGACCACATGCCAGCCCGTGTTCCGTTCGAGCACCGTCTGGGCGTTGAGGCCGGTGTCGCTCGTGTACGGCACGGCCGTGGCGACGATGACCAGCGCGGCGCCCGCGATCACGAGCAGCCGCGGGACCAGGACACCCGCCGGATCGCGCTCCTCACGGTCGGCCGAGATTCGGACGAAAGCCGCGGCGACGAGTAGCCCGCAGCCGACCAGCGCGATCCAGGCGCCGGAGACGACGCGCGACGCTTCCTCTTCACCCGAGTTGGTAAAGACACCCAGCAAGCCCACGTACCGCGCCACGCCCGCCAGGGCGAAGCCGAGGAACATCCCGGTTGCGAGCCGCGCGGCGCCGCGAGAGTACGAGAGCAGGAGCAATCCGGTCGCGGCGACGGCGATGGTCATCGGTGCGACGCTCCCGAAGTAGCCGAGCCCGTCACGATCCACGCCGAGGTCCGGATGGGCCCAGAAGTCGACTTGCAGCCACGTCCCGGCGACGAGGGCGACTGCTCCGGCGAGACCGAGGGCCGACGCGATCACCGGGATTCGGGTGGCCGGCGGCTCTTCGCGCTCCACGCTCGGCTCGACCGGGGGCACGAACCGGGCTGCGGGCTCCTCCAGGTGCGCAGGCTCCTCCACGGGCTCGACGATGCGCCGGAGAGCGGCGACCACGCGTGCTTCGCCCGCCCGCCAGTCCGCATCGATCAGCGTCACGGCGTGCCGGCGGGCGAGCGGCACGAGATCGGGTGGCAAGTCCTCTTCGGCGGGCATGTCGGCACCGCCCACCAGCACTGGGATGACGACGGCGTCGCCGCCCAGGGCGAGGGCGACCTCGAGGCGGACGAAGTCTTCCGGATCGTCCAGGCGGCGCTCGCCGTCCGCATTCTTCGCGTCCAGCCAGCTCCGGCCGATGACGACCAGGAGCGCATCGGCGGAGCCGACCGCCGACCGGATGCGCTCGACGAAGTCGGCGCCGGGCTCGAGCGCGTCCACGTCCATGAAGACCTGCTCGTCGCCGAACTCCTCGGCAAGGCGGTCGTAGAGCCTGCCCGCGTAGGCAGGCGCATCCTCACGGCGATAGCTGATGAAGATCTCGGACGTAAACCCCGCCTTCCCGTGACAGCCGCAGGATTTCGGGTTCGACTGAGTGTACGAGCCGTTTTACACAAGGGCAAGAGCGCGAGGGTCCGGCGCCGGAGCTCTACCAGCTCGGGAGGTCGCCCTCGCGATAGGGGCGCTCGACCTCCTCTGACACGCCGGCATACGCTTCCTTGCCGGTGTTCGTCTCCTTCTGGACGCCGGCAGCGTGCTTCAAGGCAGCGTCGACGACCGGGTAGCGCACCGTGCTGTCGGGTGCTCTTCCGCCCACTGCCAGGATCAGGCAGGGGCCGCTCCCCGCGCCGACGAGCACGTGCTCGGTCCACGACGGGCAATGAAAGTAATCCCACGCCCGTAACGGTCGCTCCCCACCCTCGACGAGAAGCAGGCACTCGCCGCGAAGGACGAGGAAGCCCTCCTGCTCGCTCTCCCCGTGGTACATGCAGGCGGGCTGACCCGGCGCGAGGATCGAGAGGTTGATGCCGAGGCCGGAGAACTGGACGTCCCCTTCGAAGTGGCAGAAGCTCCCGAACTCTTCGTTCTCGAACCAGCGGCTCTCCTGGGCGTTGACGACGTACCAACCCTCGCCCTGGGGGACGAGCCCGTTCTCGGTGGTGACGAGTGTTGCCTCCTCGACCATGCCGTTCTCCTCTCGCTGGATCAGAGCAACTTTAGAACTCGAAGCAGAATGAAGCCTTGTGTCGCCGCGGCGTCCTGCTTCGAGTTCCTAGACTCTCCCGTCAGATGGCGAGACGCCACCTGATCGGCCTGCTCCTGGCCACCGAGGAGGACTGGCCGAGCGCGTTCGAGGCCATCCTCGGCCGGATCGGCCGACTCCGGTACGGCGGCGAGACGCACGAGCTCGCCGCGGCGCGGATCCGGAACGAACCGTTCGACCTGCGCTCGCAGCCTCGCTACACGCTCGTAATCGATCGCCTGTCCTGGTGGTACGACCTCCCTAGGGAGTGGCTGAAGAAGATCGCGCTTCTGGACGACGTCTACCTCCTCAACAACCCGTTCACCTTCCAGGCCATGGAGAAGCACGCCGCGTATTGCGCGATGATCCGCCTCGGCCTGCAGGTGCCGGAGACGTGGCTTCTTCCCCACAAGCTCCCGCCCGACAATCCGCGCTACGTGCCGATGGCGGAGCGCTATAACCCCGACTTCGACCTGGAGCAGATCGGCGACTGGGTCGGCTACCCGCTCTACATGAAGCCCTTCGACGGCGGCATGTGGGTCGGCGTCACCCGGATCGGAGGCCCGGGGGACCTCGTCGCCGCCTACGAGCAGTCCGGCGAGCGGATGATGCACGTGCAGGCGAGCGTCGAGGACTACGACGTCTTCACCCGTAGCCTCTCGATCGGGCCGCAGACCAGGGTCATCCGCTACGAGCCGGGCGCCCACGGCCACTACCGGTACCAGCTCGACCGTGACTTCCTCCCGCCGGAACAGGAAGACGAGGTCGCTCTCATCAGCCGAATCGTCAACGCGTTCTTCCGGTGGGAGTTCAACTCGTGCGAGACGATCGTCAAGGACGGGCTCGCCCACCCGATCGACTACGCGAACGCCTCTCCCGACATCGCCCTCGTCAGTCTCCACTACTACTTCCCGTGGGCGATCCGGTCGCTGGTCGCGTGGTGCGCCTTCTGCTCGGTGAGCGGCCGGTCGATGCGCCTGAACCAGCGGACGCGTGAGTACTTCGAAGTCGGGGATCGCGAGGATCTTCCCTACGAGGAGAAGCTCGCCCACTACGCGGGCCTCGCCGATGCGTACTTCCAGCGGGCCGAGTTCGAAGAATTCTGCGCGGTCGGTCTCCCCCACCTCGGCGAGCTGACGGTGAACTACGTCGAGAGCCCCGAGTTCGACGACCTCGTCGTCACGGCGATCCGGCTCGAGGTCGAGCCCGAGCGGCAGGAAGAGATGATCGAGCGCTGCAGGACGCTCACGCGGCGAGTGGGCGGCTGACGAGCGCGCCGGCGGTTAGTCGGTCCCGGACTGCGCCGCGGCGCAGTCCTCGTTGCCCTCGAGCGCGTCCCCCAATTCCCCAGCGGGCTCCAGGGTCTCCAGCTGCTGGAGTGAGCCCTGCAGGTCCTGCACCATCTGCTCGATCTGCCCGGCCGCCCCGCTGAGCTTAGCGAGGAGCTGCGACAGCGAATCGCTCTCCGAGTCGAACTCGCTGCGCAGATCGTCGGCGGTCGACTCGATGGTCGAGGTCATCGAATCGACGATGCCGGCCGCCTCTTGCCCGGATTCCGTCTCCGGCGGGCCCAGAGACTTGACCTCGTCCACGAACGTCGAAGTCGCGTCGAGGCCGTCGTCGACGGCTCCACGCACCGAGTCGGCGCTCAGATCGGAGGGGCTCTGAAACTGGCTGACGATCTCGTCGAGCGAGGACCGCCAGTCCGCGGCGGCCGAGCAGAAGTCGCCAGCCCAAGCCTCGCTTGCAGACTCCTCCTCGCCGCCACAGCCGGCGGCGACGAGCACTGCTGCGGCGAGAATTGTGAGAATTGCTCGGTTCACGAGCACGGTTCCGAGTGTGATTATCCAGGCCATGGCGAGCCCTGTCGAATCGACCAAGCATGCCCGCTACCTCGGGTGGCTGCTCGGTGGGCCGCGCGAGCGCATCGCCGGAAGTGTCTACGGGACGATCGTGGTTCTCGGCGTGCTCGCCGCCGGCTCCGAGAGCGCGACCATCGACGCCTGGGAGCTGGACGTTTTCATGATCGGGACGGTGATGGTCCTCTGGATCGCCCACGTCTACGCTCACGGCATCGCGCAGAGCGTCTCTGAAGGAACGCCTCTCGACGAGAATGCGGTCCTTGCCTTGGCCGTACGTGAGGTCTCGATCGTCCTGGCCGCGGTCGGCCCCGGCATCGCGCTCCTGCTCGGCGCGGTCGGGCTCATCCGCGATGAGGCGGCCGTGTGGCTCGCGCTCGCGGTCGGCACGCTGACGCTAGCCCTGCAGGGGCTTCGCTATGCGAGAGCGACGAGTCTTGGCCGTCACGGAACGCTCGTCGTGGTCGCGGTCAACGTGGCGCTCGGCCTTTTCATCGTCGGACTGAAACTGATGATCGAGGGTTAAGAACACGTCTGGCAGTAAGCTCCCGTTAGCATGAGCGAACCACTTCGCGTCGAGGCAGTCCCGGAGGGCGCCGCGGAGCGCCAGGCTGGGGTCATCCGCTATTACGAGCTCGCGAAGCGGGCCGAGTGGCAGGTCGCGGACGTCCCCTGGGGCGACATCCCGCCCATCCCGGAGGCGCGCGGCTCCGCCGAGAAAAAGGCACGGCGGACCGACGTCTGGCGCTCCGTCATCACGCAGCAGTACCAGGCGGACATCCTGGCGGTGAAGATGGCCGCGCAGCTCCTGAACGCAGCGCCCCACCACGAGGCGAGGCTCTACTACTCGACCATGGTGCAGGACGAGTCACGCCATGTCGAGGCCTGGCTCAAGCTCCTGGGCGAGGTCGGCGGCGCCGCCGAGCGCGACCCCTACCTGGACGAGCTCGCGCGTATGTTCCTCGACGAGCTCGACCTGCTCGAGGAGAAAGTCTTCCTCATGCAGGTCTTCTTCGAGCGGTTGATCATTCCGCGCTTCCGCTTGATCGCGCGCTCCTCCCGCGGAACTGTCCTCGAGGACATCTGCAACCGCCTCACGATCGACGACGGTATTCACCATGGGGCCGGCATGGCTTACGAGCGCGTGCTCCTCGAAGACGCCACGAAGCGGACGAAGGAGAAGCTCGTCAAGGCCGCCAACCGGATGCTCCCGATCTTCGTCGAGCACGCCCTCTGGCGTCCGCCGGCCAGGGCCTGGATCGGCCGTGCCATGCACGACCGGGACGTGCAGCGGCTTCGCGAGGACCTCGACGACGGCGTGCGCCTGGCGAACTCGCTGGGCCTCGACGTCAGCGAGGTCGAGCTGCCGTACCGGTAGCCGCGACCCCGCTCGCTTCAGCCGCCCTGAGTGCTCAGGCGCTCCGCGAAGAACTCGAGCGCTTTCTTGGTCTTCGTCTCCTGCTCGCCGGTCATGTCGACGCCGCGTCCGCCCAGGAAGGCGCGCGCCTCGGCGGCAACCTGGAACGCCTCGCCCGGAGCGCACTTCGTCGAAAGCTCGAGCAGCCGTGAGTCGTCCGGGTAGAGCCAGAGCTCACCGACCAGCTTCCGGCCGAGCTCGGGCGGAGCGAACTTCACCTTGAGGACGAAGATCGGCCCCAGGGTCGTGAGGTCGTCTAGGGCGAGGCCTTCGGGCGCCTGCTCGGCGTAGAACGCGCGCTGCTCCTTCGAGAAGAGCTTGCGGAGCGGCCGGTCGCCGCTGACCGCCTCCTTGACGCGAGGCGCCGGCAGGCTCGCCTTCATGGAGCCCGAGCAGACGAAGCCGCCGGGCATAGCGTCCACCTCGACCCCGAAGCCCGGCGAGGCTCTCCAGATCTCGGGGAGCTCGTGGGGAACGACCGGACGGAGCTTCACTACCGAGTCGTCCCCTTTCCCCTGGATCCGGCGGGCGCGCACCACGAGCCCAGTGCCGTAGAGCGTGAGCTCCGGGGTGTCGAAGAAGAACACCTGTCGGATCTGAGCGTCGAGCGGGTCGATCTGCAGGGCCGTCAGCGCCGCCCGCTGCGAATCAGCGGGGACGGTGAGCTTCAGCTCGACGCTGTCGGCCTCCTTCGCGAGCGCGAGAACCTCGACCAGCTGCTCGTCGGTCAACTCCCTGGGGGTAGTGGTGGACGCCATGCCGGCTCCTTTCAGGCCATCGCCTTCTTCTTGAGGGACTCGAACTCCTCGTCGCTGAGGACTCCCTGGGTGTGCAGCTCCTTCAGCTTCGCCACCTCGTCCGCGGTCGAGACGCCGGCGGCGGCCTGGCTCGCGGCCTCCGCCTCGGTGAGCATGCGCACGTCCTGCGCAGTCATCTTCGGTCTCGCGATCACGTAGATCAGGATTCCGAGCAGAGGCAGGAAGATGATCAGCACCAGCCAGCCGGCTTTCTTCCAGCCGTTGATGTCGTCGCGCCGGAAGATGTCGGCGACCACGGAGATGAAGATCCAGAAGAACGAGATCCAGAGGAAGAAGACGAGCATCCACCAGAACACGTCCAGGAACGTCGTTTCCGCGAAGAGCATGGGGCCTCCTTCTCGAGTTGGTCCTGCAGCGTGTCGGGGATTCTGACCTGAATGGGCGAGCCGTGCCTGTCAACCCGCCTGGGGAAACCTGCGAATGGCGCGCCAGACCTCTGGCCCGCCGTAGTCGATGTAGCGCGTTCTCGTCAGGCGCAGCTCGCCGTCCTCGAGGATTCCGCCGGGCAGCGTGCCCTGGTGGAGCCGGATCTCGTGGTAGTTGCGAGGCGAGATCTCGACGGCTTCCATGTGGACGGGATTCTCGCCCCACCTCGCCGGCCCGTCGGGCTTGGCGAAGAGAATCAGATTCCCGTAGGCGCCCTTGACCAGCTCGAGGTCGTAGTAGCTCAGGAGGCCGTGAGCCGCATAAGCGCTCATCCCGGCGATGAGCCTCTCCTCGAGGTCGAAGAGCAGCGCCGTCTGCGCGTCCTCCCGCGGTCGCCCGAAGAAGCCGACGACCAGCAGGTCCCGGGCGTCGATCAGAGCATGCGTCTCGGGCACGACGAGCAGGTGCCGGAGCCCCGCGGCGTCGGTCTCCCTGATGATCACGTCCCTGCGGCTCTCGGAAGGCTCGTCGCACCACGCGCGGGCGCGCTCACGCTCGTGCGAGAGCAGCATCCGCAAGGCCTCCTCCTCCCGGCGCGTGTGAGCGGGATCCGTGAAGGGTCTGCTCGGGACCTCCTGTTCCGGCCCAAGCTCGATCTCGCCGCTCATGCCTGGAAACTAGCGAAGCTGGCCGCGCTAGGCCTCTTTCGAAGGAGCACCAGCCACCCCGAGAGGCATTCGTCGCTAACCTAACGGGCTCCCCGTGCGCAAGGCGCTAGTCATTTCGCTCCTTGCAGTCGCCGTCCTCGCGGGGTCGAGCGCTGCAGCGCTGCATCGCTACGACGCCTCTCGGGCGGGACTGATCGCCGACGGCACCACGGTCGGCGGCGTCGACGTGAGCGGCCTGTCCGCCGCCGAGGCGCAGGCCGCCGTGCATCGTGAGATCGCTCAGCGGTTAGAAGAGCCGCTGACACTCACCTATCGCGACCGGCGCTTCGCCACGATCGACCCGGAGCTCGTGAAGGTGCGCACCAACGTGGACCAGCTCGTGGCCACGGCGGTAGCCGAGAGTGCGGAGGGGAACTTCCTCTCGCGCTCGTGGCAGGGCCTGACCGGATCTGAAACGGGCGCGGACTACGAGCTCGTGGTTTCGTTCTCGTCCAAGGCGGTGGGGAGAATCGTCGAGGGCGTCCGGCGCGAGCTGGACAGTCCGATGCGCGACGCGAAGGTGTCTGCCTCCTTCAACGGCGTGAACATCAGCCCCTCGAGCGTCGGGGTGACGGTCAAGACGAAGGCATTACGGCAGGCGATCGCCGAGAGCCTCGTCAGTGCAGACGTCGCCCGCACGCTCGCCGTCCCCACGCGGAGGATCGAGCCGAAGGTGACGGCCAAGCAGCTCGCCGACCGCTACAGCCACTTCATCGCGATCAGCCGCGGCAGGCGCGAGCTCCGCCTCTTCGTCAACCAGAAGCTCGCGAAGAGCTACCGGGTGGGCATCGGGGCCGCCGGCTTCGAGACCCCGCAAGGCATCTACGAGATCGAGAACAAGGCGGTCAACCCTGCCTGGTACGTCCCCGACAAGGCCTGGGCAGGCGACCTGGCCGGCAAGGTGATCCCGGGCGACGACCCCGACAACCCGATCAAGGCGCGCTGGATGGGATTCTGGGACGGCGCCGGAATCCACGGCACCGCCGACGCGGCCTCGATCGGCACGGCCGCCTCCCACGGCTGCATCCGCATGCTCATCCGCGACGTGATCGACCTCTACGACCGCGTCCCGCTGCACGCGCCGCTCTCGATCGCCTAGAGAATACGAGCGGCCCCTGGCGGGGCCGCTCGTGTCGTGCCATCAGATCACGCACCGCCCTCGGTCAACCGCTAGCGCTGTTCGCCGCGCACGAGCTCGAGCAGGCTCTCGTGTTCCTCGCGGCAGGCCGGGCAGCCCTCGAGGTGGGCCCGAAAACCGGGCACCGCCGCGTCCGCGTCCGCTCCAGCTACCTCCAGCTCGACGTAGCGGTCGAGCTCGGCGAAGCACTCGTCGCAGCCGAGCTCCGGTCCCGCCGGACCGAGGAGACGCGCAAGGCGCTCGTGCTCGCTCCGTTCGGTCATCGTTCCTCCGCCCTCGTCAGCGCCAAGCCGGAGGCGGCGAGATGCTTCCGGAGCTTCCGGCGCGCATCGTGGAGCGTCTTGTAGAGGGCACCTCGGCTCTTCCCGAGGCGCTCGGCGAGCACGTCGATGGGGACCCCGTTCAGGGCGACCGCCACGAGCACGCGTCGCTGGTGAGGCGTCAGCGCATTGGCGATCCCTTCCTGGACGGCGGCGAGGAGCTCGTTGCGCTCGGCCTCCTCACTCGGCGTCGAGCCCTCACTTGCGAAGAGGGACCAGGTCTCCGGCTCGAGTGGGATCTCGCGTCCCTGCCAGGCGCGGCGACGGAGCTTCACCGCCGCTTCGAGGAGCGCGAACTTGTACACCCAGGTGGTGAAGCGGCTCGCTCCGCGGAAGTCGTCTAGCCGAGCCAGGACCGAGACGAGCGCGTCATCTGCGGCTTCCAGCGCGATGTCGTCGAGCTCGTCCCCGCGCAGGTGCGGCAGCGTCGGCCGCCTACGTGCAACCTCGAAGCGAGCGGCGCGCAGGAGGAGGGCGTGGAGATTCGCGACTGCTGCGTCGTGCGTTTCGCCGGCGCCTCGCAACTCGCTGAGCCAGCGGCGCGAGTCGGGATCGAGCCGGCTTGCCACGACCGCCGTGCCGCCGGACGACTCCGGGTCGACGTCCACGGTGCCGACCCTAGCAGGGCGCCTCCAAGGAGAAGGGCCGCCCCGAAGCGTCGCAGCGCTTCGGGGCGGTGACAGCGGAGCTAGAAGCGGCGGGGGAACTGCTCGATAATGCCGGTGGAGAGCATGTCCGCCATCTCCAGTGCCTGGAGGTGGATCTGGTCGTAGGCGGCGACGTCTGCCTCCCAGTCGCCCTGCAGCCGGGCGACGACCTCGGTCGTCGTCAGGTTGAGATGCTCGTACAGCATTCGCTGCACCGCGCGGAACTTCCACTCGCGCGGGTTGGCGGCGTTCAGGAAGGCGGCGATCTCGTCGGCGTTCGCCCGCCAGCGGGCCTGGCCGGCGGCTACGGCGGCCGCGTCGCCGGCCTTGGCTGCGGCGATGATGTCCGCCGCGATGAAGATGTGGTCGCGCAGGAGCCGAGTCAGCTCGTCGCCCGCGGCCTCGCCGTAGAACGGCTTGATCGCGTCGCCGATGTCCGTCTGGTTCTGCAGCAGCCGGCCCACGGTCGCCTCCGTGTCGGGCGACTCGGTGGTGAGGCTGATGATCGCGAGCCGGGTCCAGGTGATGTGGTCCTCCCAGAGGCGCCGCATGTCGTTACGAAGCGCGAGCTCCTTCTTGGAGATCGCGTTCTTCCCCGAGTGCCTTCCGCTGCCGTCGGCCAGGGCGTCGGGCGCGCCCGCGACCACGAGGGCCACCGCTGCGCCGATCATCGCGGCCAGAAGCGCCAGGCCGAGCGGGAGCGGCCGCAGTGCTCGAGTCGTGCTCATCGAAGCTCTCCTCTCCGTCACGATTTCGTGTCGGAGTCTTTGTGACGCCGGCTCGCCGGTCCTTACGTTCACGAGGGCTAGGACGGAACAGGCGGCCGCACTCTACTCCACCGCGAACGCTCGTCCATCGCGCGTGGATGCCTGATGTAGGGTGCTGGGCTCGAGTGGAATGACCCTCCAGGTCGGTCATCGGGAACTGCATGCCTGACTACGTCCTCGGTCACCACCAGAAGGGAGAGCGCGAGCGGCTGGATCTGATGTCGCGGCTGCTCGATCCGATGCACCGCCGCTACATCGAGCAGCTGGGCATAGGACCTGGGGCGCGGACGCTTGAAGTCGGATGTGGTAACGGCTCCATCTCTGCCTGGCTCGCGAAGCGCGTCGTCCCCGGCGGGCGAGCCGTGGCGGTGGACATCGACCTGTCGCTGGTCGACGTGGATCTACCGGACCTCGAGCTTCGCCAAGCAGACATCGTCGCCGGACCAGTCGAGCCGAGAGATTTTGATTTGGTGACGGCGCGCGCCGTGCTCCACCACGTGGCGCGCAAAGAGGCTGCCGTCGCGAACCTCGTCGCCAGCGTGCGACCGGGCGGAGCCATCTTGCTGATCGAGCCGGATTTCCTGCCGGTGACCATTGCTGAGCCGCGTGACGTCCGGGCGTTCTGGGAGGGGTGGCTGGCGTGGTCGCGTCGGGAGGGAATCGACTACTTCATCGGTCGCCGGCTCCCCGCGACGCTGGCAACGCTTGGCATGGAGAGCATCGAGGCGACCGCCGAGACCGCGCTCTACAACGGCGGCTCTCCGTGGGCTGTGTACTGGACAGAGACGATCAACGAGTTGCGGGGCCGGCTAGTCGCATCCGGCGAGCTCGACGATCGGTCAATTGACGCGTTCCTCGGGCACTGCGCCGATCCGGCGTGGTGGACGCAGACGATCGCTTTCACCGCTGTCCATGCCCGCGCGCCCAGCGGCTGAGTCACGAGTCGGCGAACCACTCGTCGAGCGGCAACCGCGCGGCGAGCGACGAGAAGTCACCTGCGTCGCGGATCTCCACGGCCGCCGAGGCCATCGCGCCGAGCGCCACCCAGGTGAGGCCGCCGCCGACGCTGATCCGCTTCGCGCCTGCGTCCACGACCTCTGCCAGCGTGAGCTGCGGCAGCGCCAGGACGTTGACCGGCCTCGAGACGGCCTCGCAGACTTCCCGCACCTCGGCAGCCGTGCGGAGGCCGGGCGCGTAGAGAACGTCGGCGCCCGCCTGCTCGAAGGCCTGGAGGCGCTCGATCGTGTCCCCCAGCTCGGGGTTGCCGCGGATGTGGTTCTCGGCCCGGGCGGTGAGGGTGAACGGAAAGCCGAGGCCCCTCGCTGCCTCGACGGCGGCGGCGACCCGTTCGACGGCGTGCGGCAGCTCGTAGAGGTGGCCGGCCGGGTCCCAGTCCTCGATCGAGCCGCCGACCGCGCCCGCCTCGGCGACCCTGGTGACGGCGAGCGCTGCGTCCTCGGGAGCGGGGCCGTACCCGTTCTCGAGGTCGACGGAAAGCGGCAGGTCGGTAGCCGCAGCGAGCGCCGCGGCGTGCTCGGCCACCTCGTCGAGGGTCACGCCGCCGTCCAGGCGCCCGAGCGTGAACGCGAAGCCCGAGCTGGTCGAGGCGAGCGCCTTGAACCCGAGCGCGGCCAGGACGCGGGCCGAGCCGGCGTCCCAGGGGTTCGGGATCACGAACGCCTCGCCGGCGTGCAGCGCCCGGAACGCCTCCGCCTTCTGGGCCTGGCCTAGCTCATCGACGACGCGGAGGACCACTTTGCCACGCTTGCCCGGCTGCATGCTGCGCTCGAACGCGGCCCGCGCCTCGGCGAGCGGGAACACGGAGTCGACCGAGCGGGCGCAGCTCGCCGCGGTCGGCGAGGCGGCCGATCTCGACGAGCTGCTCGCGGTTGGGCTCGACGATGAAGTAGACGCCGTCGCCCGAGGCTCCTCGGCGACCGTGACGAGCCTCCCGCCTTCGCGCAGGATCGGCGGCCGAGCGCTCGAGCAGCTCGCCGCCGGCCGTGTCGAAGACGAGGTCGACCGGGTCGACGGCCTCCTCGAAGCGCGCCGTCGTCGTGTCGACGACCTCGTGCGGCTCCGAGCTCGCGAACGGCCTCGACTCCCGCGAGTCGAGGCCGTGCCGATCACGTGCGCGCCGCGGTGGCGGGCGAGCTGGACGGCGAAGCTTCCAACCCCGCCGGCCGCCCCGTGGATCAGCACCCGCTCGCCCGGCTCCAGCTTGCCGTGGTCGAAGAGCCCCTGCCACGCGCTGAGCGCCGCGAGCGGGACGGCGGCGCTCTCGACGTGGTCGAGCGCCTGCGGCTTGGGGGCCAGCAGCCTCGCCGCGACGACCGCGTACTCGGCCGCGGCGCCGTCGCGCTCGAAGTCGGCGAGCGCGTAGACGGCGTCTCCGACGCCGAGGCGTCCACGTCGGGCGCCGGTCGCGGCGACGACCCCGGAGAGCTCGTAGGACGGGATCGCCGGGAGCCGGTCGGCCGGCCAGTCGAGCTCGTCCCTCGTGATCGCGGCCGCGTGGACGCGGACGAGCACCTCGCCGGGCCCGGGCGAGGGCGTGTCGACGTGCTCGTCGACGAGCTGGGTCGATGCCGCCGGCAGCGTGCAGGCGGATCGCCCGCATGGAAGCTGGAAGGGAGAAGCGCTCATACGAACTCCGTTCTCTCGGAAGTAGACTGCGTCGCGTGGGTCGAATCGAGAGCCGCCTGCACGAGCTCGGGCTGGTGCTTCCGGCTCCGCTCGTCCCGCCGGGAACCTTCGAGCTCGTCAAGGTATACGGCGGGCTCGCGTACGTGCCGGGCACGGGCCGTTCGATGGCGCCAATCACCTGGTTCAGGGACTCGTGGGCCGAGATCTGACGCTCGAGCAGGGGTACGAGGCCGCCCGCCTGACCGGCCTCTCCATGCTGGCGTCCCTGAACCGAGAGCTCGGCGACCTCATTCGGTCACGAAGGCGGATCCGCGCGCGTTGGGTACGTCCACTGCGAGCCTGGCTTCGGCCAGCGTGCTCTGTCCTCAACGGCTTCAGCGACCTGATCGTCGAGCTTTGGGGCGAGGCCGGCAGACATGCCCGCTCTGCTCCCGGTCAGGGCCCCTCGCCCTTCAACGTCCCGATCATCGTCGACGCGATCGTGGCGGTCGCCTGAGCCGGACTCCCGTCCATCCGGTTCGGCACCTGCTTCGCGCGAAGGACCTGATCGACGCGCGCTACCGGGAGCCGCTCGACGTGAAGACGCTGGCCCGCGCCGCTCACCTCTCGCCCGCGCACTTCAGCCGCGAGTTCCGCCGGACGTTCGGCGAGCCGCCGCACCAGTACCTCTTGACCCGCCGCCTGGAGCGGGCGGCCGCGCTGCTTCGCAACACCGACCGCACGGTGGCCGACATCTGCCTGCTCGTCGGGCTCCGCAGCGTCGGGTCGTTCACGACCAGCTTCGGCGAGGCGTTCGGAGCTCTCCCCGACCGCCTACCGCGCCGCCCACCCGCCCGCGCTCACCCGCGCCCGCGTGCCGACCTGCGTGCTCCAGGCGTACGCGCGCCCGCCGTCCAGCACGTTTGGAGAAGACAGCCGCGGCACGCCGCGGCTAACGTCGCCGGCGACCGTTCACCACTTCGAAAGGAGCACCGATGATCAAGCAGCTCACGCACACACAGGTTTGGGTCCACGACCAGGACGAAGCACTCGCCTTCTACACCGAGAAGCTCGGGATGGAGCTTCGCGAGGACGTCACCGTGCCCGAGATGGGCAACTTCCGCTGGCTCAGCGTCGGCGTGCCCGGCCAGCCCGACGTCGCGATCACGCTGATGGCCGTCCCCGGGCCGCCCGTCTTCGACGAGGAGACGCGCGCGCAGATCCAGGCCGTGCTGGCCAAGGGCGCCGCGGCGGCCTCTTCTTCGCCACGGACGACATCCAGGGAAGCTACGAGGAGCTCAAGGGCCGCGGCGTCGAATTCCTGCAGGAGCCGACGGAGCAGCCCTACGGCATCGACGCCGGCTTCCGCGACCCGTCGGGCAACCAGTTCCGCCTGGCCCAGTCGTCGTAGCCGCGCGAAGCGAGACTCGGATGAGGAGCGCCCTTCACGGGCGCTCCTCCCGCATAAGAGGTCGTCGCGGAAACCTCCAGCACCGCCTTGACGATGCCGTCGTAGCCGGTGCAGCGGCAGAGGTTCCCCGAGAGCGCGATCCGCACCTCGTCCTCCGACGGGCGCGGGCTCTCTCGAGGAGCAGCGGTCGCCGAGATGAGCATGCCGGGCGTGCAGAAGCCGCACTGGACGCCGCCGTGCTCGAGGAACGCCTGCTGGAGCGGCGAGAGGCTCGAGCCGTCGCCGAGACCCTCGATCGTCGTCACCTCGCGCCCGTCGGCCTGCATCGCGAGGTACGAGCACGAGTTCACCGGCTTGCCGTCCAGGAGCATCATGCAGGCGCCGCACTCGGAGTCGTCGCAGCCCTCCTTCGCGCCGGTGAGCCCGACGCCGTCGCGAACTGCGTAGAGCAGCGTCGTCGCCGGCTCCAGCTCGACCGGGTAGTCGACCCCGTTCACCTTCAGCGTCAGTGGAACCTTCAGGACGCACCTCCCGCGCCGAAGAGGGTCGTGCTGGCCGGGACCGGAACCGTCTCGCCGCGGGCGCGGGCAAGCGCCGCCGGAGCACACGCCGCGCGAGCACCTCCGCCATCGCCCGCCGGTAGTCGGCCGAAGCACGAACGTCGGAGATCGGCTCGGCGGCTGCGGCCGCGGCCCTCGCGGCCGCTGCCACGGCGTCCGCGCCGCCGTCGGAGCCGACGAGCGCCTCCTCTGCCGCCGGGACGAGCCGGATCGTGGGCGCGAGCGCCGTGATCGCCACGCGGGCCGAGTCGACCTTCCCGTCCGCCGAGCGTCACGGCCGCCGTCGCGCCGACGACCGCGATCTCCATCTGCCGCCGATACTCGAGGCGGGCGTAACAGCTCCCGGTTCCGCTCGGGCGGCAGCGGAATCTCGACTTCGGTCAGGAGCTCGCCCGGCTCCGCAACCGTCGCCCCCGGGCCGGTCACGAGGTCGGCCACCTGAACCTGCCGCTCGCCGGCCTGCGACCGCAGCGTCACCGTGGCGCCGAACACCATGAGCGGCCCGCCGACCTCCATGGCCGGCGAGGCGTTCATGAGGTTGCCGCCGAGCGTCCCGTGCGCCCGCGTCGCGTGGGAGCCCACGATCGAGGAGGCGTCCGCGAGCGCCGTCAGCCGCTCGAGGACGACCGGGTCGGCCGCGATCTCCGCGTGCGTGACGAGCGCGCCGAGACGGACTCGCCGTCCGAGGAGCTCGATTCGCGGAGCTCGTCGAGGCGGTGAATGGCGACGATGCTCTCCGGGAGCGGCGTCTTGCCCTGCCGCGCGCCGACGACGAGGTCGGTCCCGCCCGCCACCGGCCGCGCGCCGTCGGCCAGCGCCGAGAGGGCCTCATCGACGGTCGCGGCCGAGACGAATGTGGAGGTCAACGGCCCTGCTCGGCCGCAGCCGCCCAGACGCGCTCGGGCGTCATCGGCAGCTCGCGAACGCGGGCGCCGATCGACCTTCGCGATCGCGTTCGCGATCGCGCCCGGAGTCGGCACGCGTGGGCGGCTCCCCAACGCCCTTCGTGCCCTTCGGGCCGCCGTTCTCCGCCGGCGTCTCGATCCAGTCGACGTCGATCCGCGGAGCGTCGGACGCGGTCACGAGCTTGTAGTCGAGGAGGTGCGGGTTCCGCTGGCGCCCGTCCGCGTCGAGCTGAGAAGCCTCCAGGAGCGCCTGCCCGATCCCCATGACGACGCCGCCATAGACCTGCCCGGTCGCGCCGATGCGGTTCACGATCACGCCGGAGTCGTGCACGGCGGCGACGTGCAGGACGCGCACGACACCCGTCTCGCGGTCGATCTTGACGCGGGCGGCGTGGGTGAAGACCTGCGGCTCGAGGAACGACTCCAGGCCGAGACGCCCCAGGCAGCCTTCCGCGTGACACGGTGGGTCCTCGGGCACCGGGCCGGAGCCCTTGCCGAGGAGCTGCTCGCCGGATTCCGCCAGTTCCGAGATCTCGACTGCCTTCGACGGCGAGCCGACGACCCGCACCTGCCCGTCGGCGAGCTCGAGGTCCTCGCGCGCCACCTCGAGCTTCTCCGCAGCCAGGTCGAGCAGCTTGTCGCGCACCTCGCCCGCCGCCTCGACGACGGCGCGCCCGTTGTTCATGGTCGTCTGCGAGCCGGAGGAGCCCGCGTCGTAGGGGGCCGCATCGGTGTCCTGGTAGAGGATCGAGAAGTCGGACGGCTTCATTCCGAGCACGTCGGCGACCAGGAGCGGAAGCGCCATCACGGCGCCGCTGCCGTTCTCCTGGGCGCCGGTCACGATCGTCCCCGAGCCGTCGCCGTTCAGCTTCACGTAGGCGCCGGAGGGGTTGGCGAACGACGGCCACCAGCCGCACGAGACGCCGATCGCCTCGTCGTCGGGGAGCTCGCCGTCGGGCTCGATCAGCTCGAGGGCCCGCTCGAGCGTCTCCTTGATCGAAATCGGCCCGAACACCTGGCCGCGTCGGCCCTTCGTCGCCTTCCTTGATCAGCGTGCGCCGGCGGAGCTCGACCGGATCGAGCTCGAGCGCGTCGGCCAGCTCGTCCATGTGCTGCTCGAGCGCCCAGCAGACCTGGGGCGCGGTCGGCGCCCGGATCGAGCCCGACGGCTGGTTGTTGGTGTAGGCGAGCGTGGACTCGACGTTCACGTTCTCGATCACGTACGGGCCGCAGGCGTGCATGGCCGCAATCTGGGCGAAGAAGCCTCCCTCGCCGCAGTAGGCGCCGCCGTCGAGGACGAGCCGGCCGCGGTGGGCAACGAGCGTCCCGTCGCGGCGCGCGCCGGTCTCGAGCTCGATCACCATCCCCTCGCGGCGGTGGTCGGGGGCGATGAACTCCTCCTCGCGGGTGAACACGAGCTTGACCGGACGCCCCGCCGCGCGCGCGAGCGCCGCGACGTGCCCTTCGTAGTGGAAGTCGCACTTCGAGCCGAAGCCGCCGCCGAGCAGCGGAACGACGATGCGCACGTGGGACTGCGGGATCTGGAGGACGTGCGGCGACGCCCGCTCGGGCCGCGTACGGCACCTGCGTCGAGCTCCAGACGGTGACGCGGTCGCCCTCCCACTGGGCCAGGAGCGCGCGCGGCTCGATCGGCGCACCCTGCGAGGCTTCCGTCACGTAACGGCCCTTGACGACGACGTCGGCCTTCGCCATTGCAGCGTCGGCGTCTCCCTTCACGATCGTCGAGTAGCCGAGGACGTTCCCGTTCCGACCGAGATCCTCGTCGGCTTCGTAGGACTCCCAGTCCTCGTGGATCAGCGGCGCGTCCTTCTCAAGGGCCGCCTCGATGTCGCTGACGGCCGGGAGCGGCTCGTACTCGACCTCGATCGCCGCGGCGGCCTCGGCGGCGATCTCCGGCGTCAGCGCGGCCACGGCCGCGACGATGTCTCCCTCGAAGCGCACGCGCTCCCGCGCGAACAGCCGGCGGTCCTTGGACGAGGTCGCCGTAGAGGACGTCCGGCACGTCCTCGTGGGTGAGGACGGCGAGCACGCCCGGAAGCGCCCGCGCCCGGCTCGTGTCGATGGAGACGATGCGCGCGTGCGTGTGGTCGGCGTAGCGGAACTTCGCGTGGAGCTGCCCCGTCAGGCTGAGGTCGGCCGTGTAGCGGCCCGAGCCGGTCACCTTCTCCTTGCCGTCCGGCCGGAGGAATGTGCGCGCTCTCGGCGACGCTCATGGTGCGGAGCATAAACAGGCGCGCGATCCGGTAGAAGTCCGGCGTGATCGGAACTCTCGAGCGCTGGATTCCCCGGGCTCGCTTGATCGCCGTTCCGTTCGCCTTCGCGGAGGTCGCGATCGAGTCGGGCAACTATCCGCCCGGCTACGAGCGCTGGGCGTGGACGACGGCCACCGTCTTCGCGGTCGGCGCCGTCGCCCTGCTCTTCCTCCGCCATCCGCTCCCCGGCATCCTCTTCGACGCCGTCATCGTCTCGGCGTTCGTCTGCATCTACTCGTTCGAGCCGAGCTCGCCCGTCCGTGAGCTCCTCTTTCTCCCGGTGGTCGAGGCCGGGCTCTTCTACGGCGTTCGCGGCGGTCTTCTCCTGCCTTTGGCGAGCGCGCCTGCGCTCGCGTTCTTCGAAGCGAAGTCGTCCGACGAGCTCGGGGTCGCTTTCGACCCAGGCCACGTGCTAGGGCCGATCGGGCTCCAGATTGCCGTCGGGATCGTGGTCGGCTGGCTCGCGCAGAGCCGCGGCTGACCGGCTCTAATGTCAGAAGTGATCGACGCCGCCGAGCACCTTCGCCGCGGCCGCAAGGCCTACGAACGGCGAGCCTGGGCGGACGCCGAGCGAGAGCTCTCGCTCGTCGACCGTGCGAGCGGGCTGGAGCCTGCAGACCTCGAGCTGCTCGCCACGTCGGCCTACCTGCTCGGAAACGAGGACGAGTGGATTCGCGGTCTCGAGCGCGCACATCAGCTCTACGCGGAAGCCGGCGAGATTCCTGGTGCCCTGCGCTGCGCGTTCTGGATTGGCACGGGCCTCGCGCTTCGCGGTGATGTGGGCGGCGCGACCGGCTGGGGCGGGCGCGCGCAGCGGTTGTTCGAGCAGGGCAAGGAGGACAGCGTCGAACGCGGGTACATGCTCTTCCCGCTCGTTCTCCAGCACGAGGCGGCCGGGGACCTCGCGGCGGCCTGCGACGTCCTCGGGGAGGCCGCCCGGATCGGTCAGCGCTTCGGCAATGCGGACCTGTTCGCGCTGGCCGTGCATCTCCAGGGTCAGTACCTGATCGCACTCGGACGCGTGCGGGAAGGCTTCGGCCTCCTGGACGAGGCAATGGTGGCGGTGACGACGGGCCAGCTGTCGCCCATTCCGACCGGCCTCGTCTATTGCGGCGTGATCGAGGCCTGCCAGCGGGCCTACGAGCTACGGCGGGCGCGGGAGTGGACGGCGGCTCTGACGCGTTGGTGTGCCGAGCAGCCCGACCTCATGTCCTTCACGGGTCGCTGCCGAGTCCACCGTGCCGAGATCCTGCAGCTCGACGGAGCCTGGGAGGACGCCCTGGAGGAGGCCCGAAGCGCGCGCGGGCGGTCGGGGATGACCCAGGCGGCCTACGGCGAGGCGCTGTATCGCCAGGGAGAGATCCGTCGCCTCCAGGGCGAGTTTGCTCGGGCCGAGGAGGCGTACCGGGACGCGAGCCGCTGCGGGCGGGAGCCGCAGCCGGGCCTGGCCCTGCTGCGCCTGGCCCAAGGGGAGCAGGACGCGGCGGCGGCGGCGATCCGGAGGGTGCTCGGCGAAGCGACCGATCCACTGACACGCGCGGGCCTTCTCCCTGCCTACGTCGAGATCATGCTGTCCGTCGACGAGCTCGACGACGCACGCAGCGCTTGCCGCGATCTGGAGGAGCTCGCCCACGATCAGCCGGAAGGCATGCTGGGTGCACTCAGCTCGCACGCGCGGGCGGCGGTTGCACTAGCTGATGGCGACGCCTGGGACGCTCTGGGCGCCGCCCGTGAGGCGTTTGACGAGTGGCAAGCGGTCGGCGCGCCGTACGAGACGGCACGGGCCCGCGTGCTCATCGCTCTCGCCTGCCGGGCGCTCGGAGACACGGACACCGAAGAGATGGAGCTCGACGCGGCCCGGCTCACCTTCCAGGAGCTCGGTGCCGCGCCCGACCTCGAGCGCGTCGAGCAACTTACGCGGCGATCCGAGCCGCGACCTCCCGCTGGGCTGACCGCACGCGAGGTCGAGGTGCTCCGCCTGGTTGCGTCCGGCAGAACGAATCGGGCGATCGCCGACGAGCTCGTGATCAGCGAGAAGACGGTCGCCCGCCACGTCAGCAACATCTTCATCAAGCTGCGCGTCTCCTCACGGTCGGCGGCCACCGCGTACGCCTACCGGCACGAGCTCGTGTAGCCGCCTACACAGAAATACCCATTCGCGTGTGCACGCCGACTTGGGTGTTTCGCCCGACGCGGCGGGATGGCCCGCTCCCTACCGTCCGGGCCATGACGACTGAGCGTTTCGAGACGGTAATCGTCGGCGGCGGTCAGGCCGGGCTCGCGGTCGGCTACCACCTGGCGCGCCGAAAGCGGCAATTCGTGATCCTGGATGCGGCCGAGCGGGTCGGTGACTCCTGGCGGCGTCGCTGGGATTCGCTCCACGTCTTTACGCCCGCTCGATACTCGGGCCTGCCCGGCCGGTCCTTCCCGGGCCGGGGCTTTTCCTACCCCGGGAAGGACGACGTGGCCGACTACCTCGAGGACTACGCCGCGAGCTTCGATCTCCCCGTGCGCACCGGCGTCAAGGTGGAGGCGATCTCGAAGAACGGAAACGGCTACCTCCTCGCGGCAGAGGGGCGTCGATTCGAGGCCGACAGCGTCGTCATCGCCTCGGGCGCCTACCACGGCCTCCGAGTTCCGGCTTTCGCCTCTGAGCTCGATCCGGACATCGTCCAGCTCGGCTCCACCGAGTACCGAAACCCGTCCCAGCTGCGGGAGGGCGGCGTCCTCGTCGTGGGCGCGGCCAACTCGGGAGCCGAGATCGCCCTCGAGGTGGCGCGCGCGCACCCGACGTGGCTGTCCGGCCCGCACCCCGGGAACGAGCCCTTCCGCGCCGGCAGTGCAATCGACAAGCTGGCGCTCCCGCTCTTCTGGTTTTTTATCTCGCACGTTGCCACGGTGAGGACGCCGATCGGCCGCAAGGTCCAGCCGATGGTCAAGAAGGGGCTGCCGCTCGCGCGTGTGAGGCCCAAGGACCTCGAAGCGGCCGGGATCGAGCGCGTGCCGAGGACAGTTGGAGCCCGCGAGGGTCGCCCGGAGCTCGAGGACGGCCGTGTCCTGGACGTGGCGAACGTGATCTGGTGCACGGGGTTCCGGGCCGACTTCAGTTGGATCGCACTTCCCGTCTTCGACGAGGATGGTGAGCCGGTCCAAGACCGCGGTGTCGTCGGCGCGTCGCCCGGCCTCTACTTCGTCGGCCGGCCCTTCCTCTACGGGTTCACGTCGTCGCTGATCGGCGGCGTCGGCCGGGACGCCGAGCACATCGCCAAGCACATCGCGTCCGGACAAAACGGCCGCTCCTCGCAGTAGCCTTGCTACTGAGGCCGCCTCGGCGCGGCGACGGCAACCAGAGCGACGTACTCGTTGGATTGGTGGCAGGCGTCGTCGGGCGCGTGCTCACACCGCGCGATGTGTTCCGGCACATGAGCGTTCCGGCTGGGGCGTTTCGATCCTCGTCGGGCTCGGCGGAGCCTTGCTCGGCTACCTGATCTTCACGCTCGGCCTCGGCATCGGAGATGACGACATCTTCGACTGGGGCGGGATCGTCGGGGCGATCATCGGTACCCTCATCGTCCTCGCGCTCGTCGGCTGGGCCATCCGTCGCCGCCCCCGGAATCGGTCCGCGGCGGGAGGCTATGTACCGCCCGCGCGATAGACATCGCCGATGACGAGGTTCGTCGTCGACGCCGGCGCCGTCCTCCACCTGACGAGCGAGGGAGGTCGAGGTCTCAGGCCAACACGAGCTCCTCGCACCGACGCTCCTTCGTTCCCAAACGCTGTCGGCTCTGCACGAGGCCGTTCAGCGGGGCGAGCTCCCCGCCGACGTCGCGCGCGACCGCCTCACCCGTATCGGGCGGATGCCGATCAGGCTCCTCGGCGACGCCGTGCTCCGCCGTCGGGCCTGGGAGGTCGCGGACCAGTTGGGATGGGCCTCGACCTACGACGCCGAGTACGTTGCACTTACTCAGCGCAGGCAGAGCGTTCGTGACCCTCAACGCGGAACTTGAGCGCAGCGTCGAATGGATCGTCGCGACCGCGTCGATTGACGCGGTGCACTAGGGAGGCGAAAAGCCGAGGGAGCGATTCGCTCCCTGGCTCAACGCCGGTTGCGCGACCGCCTGGGCCGCGCCTGCGGGCGCTTTTCCAGGCGCTGTGCACGTCCACCTTCAGTCTCGAGTGGTGCCAGCACGCGCGAGGCTCACCGGCTCGTATCAGCCCCGACTCGTACGCGAGCACGACCGCTTGGACGCGATCGCGCAGCCCGAGCTTCGCAAGGATGTGCGACCCACCGGGCGCGCGAGTCGCCAGCTACACATGTCGGAAGCGACGTGCCTCGGGCGTTTGCCCCGCTCCTGCCACGGCTCGGATCGACGTGGTCGACGCGCTCGTCCTGCCCGAGCTGGATGCACGCGCGGAGATTGTCGATCTGGAAGCCGCGCTCAACGAGTTCTTCGACGCACAGGTCGCGTTTGCCGCGGCGGATCGCGAACTCGAAGACTTCCTCGCCGCGTCACTCATCACGCGACCTCGGACCCGAGCTGTACGGACGCGAGGTGGCGCGCAGGCGCGAGGCCGTTCGCGAAGCCGCGGCCGCCTATCGGGAGGCGCTCGACGCGCAGGACGCGTTGGCCTCGACGAAGCGGACGCACTTGCGAGCACCCCACTTGGGCCGCTCAGGCCCAAGCCGAAACCTTCAATCGACGAACTTCCGCTCGAATAGCGCCATCCGTCCGCTCCTCAGCGCAGCCTGTTCGGGGGCACATCGAGGCCGCTCCCGACCAGCCCTGAACGCGCCTCTCGATCGTCAGTCTGACCTCGTGCTCGCAGAGTCCGATCCTCAGCCCTCCGCAATCAGCGCGGCGCGCGCCGCGCGGTGCCAGGCGCCGGAAGGGACCCTGAAGCCGTCCTCATTTCGACTACCGCTCGTCCGACACGCATGCCCCGCAAGCCGAACCCACCTGCACACCCACCGCCCTGAGCAGCTCCTTTGCACGAGACTACTCGCACGCCTTCGCGACCTCACACGGCTAATGCTTCGGTAGCCGCCCACCGCCCGCGAGCTCCGCTCAGGTCGACGTCAACTCCGCGCATCCGTCCGGCACTTTTTCCGCTTCATCGCGGTACGTTGGACGCGTGCTAGTCGGCGGACTGCTCCTCATCGCCTGTGGCTTCGCTTTGGCGTGGCCGACCCTTCGTGTCATTCGGGCACCAAGGGAACGGTGGATTCAAGGCCGCTCCCAGTGGCTCCTCTTCATTTGGGCTCGCCGTGGCGAAGCGCCGCCGAGCGCTTCGGAGCTTCGTCTTTGGGCTTCGGTATGGCTCGGTGTCGCCACGATCCTTCTCGGACTGGGCATTGCGCTCATCGTCTCGGCTTAGCTCGCGGCACCCATCGCACCCAAGCACGGGCTTCGGTGGGCCGCTCCTCTCACGAGCGCGCAGGCAAAGCCCTGACCCGGTTGGGCCGGCTAGGGCGCTCGCTTGATCGACGACCTCGTTAGCCCCGTTTCACGGACAGGATCTCCTCAACAGGCGGCGTTTCGTGTCGGTGTCATTAGCGTCGACCGACGGGCGTGGACCGCGCCCCGGCGTGGTTCACGCTACGGCGGCGATTGGCGCGTGCCTGGATGGCCGTTCGGGGTCGCCTCTTCTAGAGTTGCCGCAAATCGAACAGGAGACGGCAATGGCGCTAGGGGATGAAATCGACCAGATCTTTCGACGCGAGGTGAAGACTCTGCCGGCCTATGAGAAGGCGCAGGCTGCGAGTGGTTCTGGAATTGCACCGCCGGTGGACGAGATGAATCAGCTGCTCATGGGCCTGGCCATCGCGACGCAGCGTTCGTTTCACCTGCTCGCCGACCGCATCGAGGACAAAGAGAACGCATAACCCGATGCTCTCCCAGCTGATGGTCGCCTTCCACCGTGTATAGGAGCTAGTGGCGGTTACGACGGTTAGGGAGCGGACCCGTCTCGGTCGGAAGTCGGGGTCTTCGCTCGACTCGGGCGACGAGCCTCGGGGGCATAGAATCTGGCATGTGACAGCCCGAGAGGACATAGCGGTCGTGGCTGGCCAGCTGGCCGCTCTCACTCAGAGCGTCGAGGAGATGGCTGGTCAGCTCAAAGAGCTTCGCGAGCGCTCTGAGGGCGAGCGAGAGCGCATGGACATTCAGCAAGAGCGCATTGACCTCGCGGCACGCGAACTAACCGATGTGAGTGAGCGTCTGCAAGCCGCGGCGAACGCGCTCCGTGAGTCAATCTGATCGCGCGGACTGCCGCGCGCTAGAGCGCAGCAATTGAGCAGAACCCCGTGAGGATGACAGGTGGCCGAGGCTCCCTTGCATACACAGCAGCGCTTCCGCGCCCAGACCGAGAGGCTGCTCGATCTCGTGGACGAGCGGCTTGACAACGGGGAGCGCGATCGGCTTGGCGCCGCAGTTGAGCAACGGCATGGCGACTGGCTCTCGGTGGTCGCCAACACGCCGGCGCAAGGGCTCACCGAGCGCCTCACGGGATTCCTGGCGGACGCCGACCGAGAACTTCCCCCCGATCAGGTGCGCGAGCTCGAGGCGCTGATCAGAGAGCGGCTCCCCAAGTACCCGTGAGGTGGCCTTCCTCGCTTCCGACCCCCTCCTCAAGCGGAGCTCCGCACGCTCCCGCACTCCCTCGCCGGCTCCCAGGTCCGTCGACCACACCGATCCGTTCGTCACCGGCTCAGGGTAGATTCGCCACCAGCTACGGTCACGCCACAAGATTCGAGGGAGTACGCGGCAATCGGCTCCGCTGAATCGATAGGCCGAGTCGATCCGGCGTCTCGACAGGGACCCGACTCTAGTCGCCCTGCTCGGTGGTCTTCCTCGGGTTGTGCCCGGGCGCGCCACCCTCGTTTTCCCGGTCCTGCTGCTCAATGGCCTGGTGAGCGCCTTCTGACAGCCGTTCGCCTTCCTCGTCCTCAACACCAGCCTCCGCCACCGACCAATGAGCCTCCTCTGACCGCTCATGATCTCGGTCAGCGCGGTCTTGCTTCTCGTCAGTCATGCTGGGACGTTAGCGCGTCTGGCCGCGCTGCCCCCTGGATCGGCCCTTCGCCGCAAAGAAGGTCGCGGCGCGCCGCCTCGAAGAGCCGCGAGCTTTCGGGCGAGCCCGAGTTGCTTGGAATCCACAACATCATCAAGCGCAAAGACGATCGCGTAGCGAGCAAGGGCTGGACTGGCCTAGCGGAAAACGTCCGGAAAGCCCGGTCTGCTCCGGGACAGTTCGGCGCTTATCGCACCTTCGACTTCGGCCGTGGTGACGGGTTCGGCACGCACTGCCTGAGCGCCGGGTCGAACACGTAGCTCTCAACCACCCGCCGCCGCTGGTTCCTCGACGCCCCATAGCACCCGCGTCGAGCTCGAGGAAGCCGAGGAAGTTCTCACCCTCAGGGGCAGGCGGGTCGGCTACGCGAACGTGACGCGGCGGCGCCACGACCGGAAGCCGACCGGAAAGCTCGCCCACCTGTGGTGGTGTCGCTGCCTCACCCGTGCCGGCTTGGTGGCCCAGGGGACGACGGGCGGCATGCACATGCACCGGGGCAGGCACACGGCCGCGACCGAGCTCCAGCGCGCACACCACGACCTGCGCCTAACTCAGCTGCTGCTCGGCCACGCGGACATTCGCTCCACAGCCAGGTACGCGCAACTCGACACCACTGACCTCGAGCAGGCCCTCCTCGAGCTTCAGGAGGAGCCGTGATGCAAAAGTTCCGACCCAACACCGCGATTAGCGGGGATTATGGAGGCGGCGGGAATCGAACCCGCGTCCGAAGTCGCACCGTGAAGAGCCTCTCCAAGCACAGCCTGCCCTTGAATTTCGCCCGGCGGCCGGTGGGCTGGCGTACCTACCGACGGGCTAACCGATCCTGAGAAGTCCCGCCTCCGGCGATCAGCGCTCCTTCGGCGGCGAGCCCGTTTTCTGACGCCGGGTTTCCGATCCACGGGCCGAGACCGGAGCCGACGCGTCGCCTATTTAGGCGGCGAGTGCGAGGTTTTCTCTATCCGCACTTACGTTGTTCCCGGTTGTTTTACGAGGCCAACCGGGGACCTCGGCTTGCAGCTCTTCCGGAGAACCGACCCCGTCGAAACCGGATCGCCCCCAGAGCCTGAAAGTATAGCCGCGCGGTGGTCGCTCCCAGATTGACACAAGCGCTCGTGCTGCGCATCGACGCGGTCTCGAACGGCATTCTCGCGCTCTTCCTGCTCGCGGCGACGTGGGACGCGCTCTACGACTTCTTCGGCCTCCCCCTGGCGGAGCCGCCGATCTACGCGCAGCTGCTCGGCGCGGCGCTGGTTGCGTTCGCGATCGTGGAATGGGCGCTCGCAGGGTCGCCGGCCGAGCGTGCCGTCACGCTGGCCGCGGCGGTCGGAAGCGCTCTGGCCGCGGGCGTCCTCGCCGTGTGGCTCCTTGTGGCGGACACGGACCTGGACACGCACGGCCTCGTGGCGCTCTGGTCGGTGGCGGCGTTCCTCGCCGCCGCCGCGGTGGTCCACACAGTAGTTCTCAGCCGCGGCCGCGGGACTTGAGCGCGCGCTCCATCTGCCGCTTCGCGTCGCGGTCGGCGATCGCGCGGCGCTTGTCGCGCACGTCCTTCCCGCGGGCGAGCGCGAGCTCGACCTTCGCGCGCCCGTTCTTCCAGTAGAGCCGCGTCGGGACGAGCGTCAGCCCCTTCTCCTGCACCTTCCCCACGAGCTGGTCGATCTCGCGGCGATGGAGGAGCAGCTTGCGCTCGCGGTCAGGATCGTGGTTCGCGTTCGTCCCCTGCGTGTACTCGGGGATGTGCAGGCCGACGAGGTAGATCTCGCCGTCGCGGATGTCGCCGAAGGCCCGCTGGAGGATCGCCTTGCCGTCGCGGAGGGACTTCACCTCAGTCCCGGTCAAAGCGAGGCCCGCCTCGTAGCGGTCGAGGAGGTGGAACTCGTGCCGCGCGCGGCGGTTCTCGGCGATCATCTTGGTCCCGGCAGCCATGGCCTGCATTGGACCAAAAAAGCGAAGGGGTCAGGAGCCATGCGACTCTCGCTCAACCATGCGGTTCGCCAACGTCGGTCAGGCCGTCAAATGCTGTGCCCGTTTGGCCCGCGGTCTGGCTCAGCGAGCGGCGTGACCGCCCGGTCTCCGAGCCGAGCCGGCCGATCTTCAGAATCGCGTCACAGACGTGGCCAATAGTTGCGCGTGAGGAACTTGGATTTGGCAAGGTCGAGGCAACCTGGCAAACGTGCCTTGTAATAGTCGTCGCGACCAAAATCGAGCACAGGCGGGATTTCCCAGGGCGCATCCCCTGCCCACATGAGGTCACGCGGGGAATCGGAAACGTGCCCGCCAAGTGTCTGATGACGCGCACAGGTGGGAACAAAGCCCATCGTGTGCATGATTTCGTGGATCATTGCGAACTCGAGATACCCCGGCGGTCTCGCACCGAGGGTGTTTGTCGAGCACGCCGGCACCCCGGGCGGCTCGCCCAGCAGATACAGGGCCGCGACATTGCCTGGCAGCTCCGGCGGCCAAGCCCCGCCACCGCATGAGAAGGTGCTGTGCCCGTCGTAATAGACGGCATAGATCTTGCGTGGAGCGTTGAAGCCAGCGGCCTTGAGTGAGGTCTCCAGCTTGTCGCGAACGAACGGGTCGAAGCTGGCCATTTCGGCATCTGTGGTCGAGAGGCGATGGAACGAGACGTCGAGCGAACCACGAAACGTATCGACGCGTAGGCTCTTCCCCCCGGTCTCCTTTGAAAGCCACCTGAGAAAGCCCTTCACAGACCTTTGGATCGTCCGATTGATGTCGAAGCGTCGGTCGAGGCCATCAGATGGGAGGACGTAAATCGCGTGGATCTGGGGCTTCTTGGAGGTGTCGGGCCGGTCGATCAAGGAGCGAGGCACCGCTCGCGCGGCTGACGCAGGCGCGACAAGGAGAATGCCGAGAACGATGGCGGCGCAAATGGCTCGCGTCATCCTTGCGGCTCGTGCTCGGCGTCTACGAGCGATAGCGTTTGATGTAGACAGGCACCGTCGTCCAGCCCCAAGCAGCCGGCTCTTCATCCTGACGTCCTGCTCACCAACCTCCGGGTGACACCGACAGGTCGCACCCAGAAGTCAACCCCTCAGCTCGGAGCGGCGGGGGTCGGGGATCACTCTGCTCAAAAAAGAAGCGTCGAACCCAATCTACGAGGCTGCGGGAACGACGACGTGGGAGTCGGACGGCTTCCCTTCTAACCCGGCTCGGGAACCCCGATTCCTCTACGAGAAGAGCGGGTTTCGGACCAAAAAAATTCGCCGAGCCGGGTTCGCTTTCGTCCACTTCTCCGGCGAACGTTCCGCTTCCGCGTAGCGCCTACCGGTGAAGTTTCGTCCTACTCGCGCCCCGTGCTCGGCGCAAGCGGCAACCTAAAGGGACGGGTCTTCCCGCGCAAGCGGGAGCGGGAGCGTTTCTCTGCAAAGAGCGACAAAATAATTTTCAGCCCTTCGCCGGCGCCAGCTCGACCTTGCCCTCCCAGCGCTTGAGCTCGGCGACGCTCACCTCGATCGCATCGCCCAGCCGGTAGGCCGCGCCGCTGCGACGGCCGACGAGGGCGGTGCCGAGCGGCGAGAGCTCGAAGTAGTCACCGGGGAGGCGGCGCGCCGGCAGGTAGCCCTCGAAGACGCCGTCGAAGCGGACGAAGATCCCGGAGCCGATCGCGCCGACGATCTCGCCCGCGAACGTCGTCTCCCAGCCCTCCTCGAACAGTCGCCGCTCGAGCAGCCAGGCGAGGCAGAGCTCGTCGGCGCGGTACTCGATCTGGGCAGCGGCGCGCTCGCGCTCGGACGTCCACTCCCCGAGCTCGGGAAGATCGCCGGGAGGCTCGAGGTCGAGCACGCCGAGCTCACGGAGGAGCGCCCGGTGGACGACGAGGTCGGGATACCGGCGGATCGGGGAGGTGAAGTGGCAGTACGCCCGGCTCGCCAGGCCGGAGTGGCCGAGGTTCCGAGGGTCGTAGCGCGCCTGCTTGAGCGCGCGCAGGACGAGCGCGGGAAACGCCTCCTCCCCACGCCCCGAGCGCGTGACGTAGCCGGTCACCCGCTCGCTGACGACCGCCGCCAGCCGCGCGGCCTCCGCAGGCGAGAGGTGCTCGGGCACGGCGGGGGTCGGGACGCCGAGGTCGGCCAGCTTGGCGAGGAGGAGCTCGACCGACTGCGGGTCGGGACGCTCGTGGACGCGGAAGAGCGCCTCGCGCCCCCGGCCGGCGAGCAGCCCGGCGACGGCCTCGTTCGCGGCGATCATCAGCTCCTCGACGAGCATGTGCGCCAGCGGCTCCTTCTCGATCCACGCGCGCTCGACTCCGCCCTCGCCGTCGAACGCGAACTCGACCTCCCGGCCCTCGACCCGAAGGGCTCCGCGGGCGAACCGGCGATCGCGAAGGGCGCGGGTGAGCCGCTCGGCAAGGCGCAACGCCTCCGTCAGCTCGTCCACTGCACGCTCCTCGCCCGCGAGGATCGCCTGCGCGTGGCCGTACGTGAGACGCTCGCGGCTGCGGATGAGGGAGCGGTAGAAGCGCGGCTCTCCCGGCTCCAGGCTCCCGTCGAAAGGAATCTCGACGGTGACGCAGCGACGATCCTGATGCGGCCGCAGGCTGCAGAGGTCGTCGGAGAGCTCGTGCGGGAGCATCGCCGCGACACGCCCGGGGACGTAGACGGAGATTCCCGCGCTCGGCGGCGTCCCGGTCGAGCGGGGAGCCGGCGGGCACGTATGCAGAGACGTCGGCGATGTGCACCCAGGCCCGCACCGCGCCGTCCGCCTCGGCCTGGACGGTGAGCGCGTCGTCGAAGTCCTGGGCCTCTTCCGGGTCGATCGTGAAGGCGTAGAGGTGGCGCAGGTCGACCCGGTCGGGCTCCCCACCCGAGGGGAGTGCCGGCAGCGGGGGGCGCGAGGCTTGGACGCCCTCGTGCCAGAGGAGACCCTCCAGCACGGCGTCGATCCGACTTGCGGGACCCAGCACTCGCTCGATCCGGGCGCGCCCGCGGCCGAGCTTGACGACCGCCAGGTCGCCCGGGGAGGCGTCGCCGGCGCCCTTCTTGTCGACGACCACCGGCACGCCGCCCTCGAAGTACGGCTCGCCGAGGAGGAGCTTGCCCTTGCGGGCCAGCTCGCAGACGAGGAGCGTCATGCCTAGAGCGCCTAGGCCGCTCGAAGGATCTCGGCCAGCTCGCGGCGCGCGATCCGCAGGCCCTCGTCTTGCTGCGTCAGCGGGTCGTCGGCGGCGACGACGGACGGCTGAAGCCCGACGCCTGTGATGTCGGCGCCTGCGGGCGTGAGGTACTTGGCGGTCGTCAGCTTCAGCGCGCCTCCACCCCGAAGCGGCGCGATCGTCTGCACCGATGCTTTTCCGTACGTGCGCTCGCCGATGAGCGTGGCGCGGTCGTGGTCGACCAGCGCCCCCGCAACGATCTCGGCTGCGCTCGCGCTACCTCCGTTGACGAGCACGACCAGCGGGATGCCGGGGTGCGTGGCCACGCCCGTCACGCGGTATTCGTGGTCCTCCGCATGCAGGCCGTCGGTGCGACAGACGATTCCGTCCTGAACGTAGAGCGACGCCACGTCGACCGCCTGCGAGAGCAGCCCGCCCGGGTTGTCACGAAGGTCGATGATCGCCCCGTTCACACCCTGCTGGATGAGCTGCGAGGTTGCCTGGTCGATGCGCTCGGCAGTTCCGGCCGGGAACGAGAAGACGCGGATGTAGGCCAGCTTCTCCTTCTTTTCCCGGAGTAGGCGCGTGCTGATGGGCGGAACCTCGATCTCTCGGCGCACGATCGAGAGCTCGAGCGGCTTCTTTCTTGCCGGACGGCTGACCGTGAGGTTCACGACCGTTCCCGCGTCGCCCTTGATCAGCTCGAGCGCATCGCTCGAAGGGCAGCCCCCGGACCGGCTTCTCCTCGACCCGAACGATGACGTCGCCCTTGCGAATGCCCGCCTCTCGCGCCGGCCCCGGCGCGGCGGAGGTGACCACGAGGCCGGAACGTCCCGGGCCGACGGTCAGCCCGATTCCCGAGTAGGTGCCTTCCGTGTCCTTGCGGAGACTCTCGTACTCGGAGTCCGTGAGCACGTCCGTGTAGGGATCTTCGAGGCCGGCGAGGATGTCCTCGACCGTCGGCCGCTCGAGGACGTCAGGGTCGATCCAGCGGTAGTAGGACGAGGCCAGCTCCGCCCGCACCTGGTCGATCAGCCGCACGGGCCGATCGGTGCGGGTTGGCGCCGGCTGGCTCGTGCCCTGTTCGGTCTGCGTCAGGAAGAACCCGAGGGCGAACGCGCCGACGACGAAGACGAGCGCAGCGAGATAGCCGGCGCCCCGTTTCACAGGTCGCCCGCCCCAGGAGGGTCTGACGAAATGCAGTCTGTGCCGCCGGGCCGCGCTGCTCGCCCCGAGAACATCGTCCTCAGTCGCGCCCGTAGCCTCCGGCTACGAACGCTCCCTGCGTCCTTGTCTCGGAACGACCATCGCACCCCGGCGACGAGCAACATTCCGCCAAACCCTCCTGACCCACTGCCGGGCCTCCCGCGTGCATCTGCTCTCAGATTCGCAGAAAACGCCGCAGGGTGATACCGGAGCCGGCGGCGCCGACGAGCAGGCTCATCCCAACCAGGATGAGCGCAACGATCGGGAAGCTCCAGGCCTGGATGTCGTCGGGGCTTTCGATCCTGCCCATGATCCCGGGCAGCGCGAGCTCCTTGGCGAGGAGCAGCAGGACGACGGCGAGGATCGAGCCGGCCAGCCCGCAGAGCAGCCCTTCGAGCATGAAGGGCGCGCGGACGAACCAGTTCGAGGCGCCGACGAGCTTCATCACCTCGATCTCACGTCTGCGCGAGAAGATGGAGAGGCGGATGGTGTTGGCGATCAGGATCGTTGAGGCAACGAGCAGGATGATGCTCCCGACGAGGAAGATCGCGCCGATGATCGTCGCCACCTGAAGCACCCGCTCCGCCTTCTTCTCGCCGTACTTCACGGTCTCCACCCCGGGCGGCGTCGGCTCCTGGAGCGTCGCCGCGATCGTCTGCACCTGGTCGGCGTCCACGGGGATGACCTCGTAGGAGGCGGGCAGCGGATTCCTGACGGTCTCCGCGGTCAGCTCCGGGAACCGGTCCTGCATCTCCTTCCAGGCATCGTCCTTGGAGACGAACCGGTAGGACTTGATCTGAGGGTTCTGCTCGAGCTCGTCCTTGACTGCGTTGATCTCCCTCGGCAATGCCTCCTTGCCGCAGGTCAGCTCCGTGCAGAAGTAGACGTTTACGACCAGGTCCTTCTTCACGTGATTCGTCCACGAGATCACCCAGCTGCCGAGGGCGATGAAGAGCCCGAGCAGGAACATGCCGATGAGCACGGTCATGATCGCCGCAGCGGTCGTCGAGAAGTTCGCTCCGATCGAGCGGAGGGCCTCGCTGACGAACAGCTTCGTTCTCATCCGTAGCCGCCGCGGCGCTCGTCGCGGACGACGACACCCTCCTCGAGCGCGATCACGCGCCTCTGCATCTTGTCCACCATCTCGCGGTCGTGCGTGGCCATGAGCGACGGTGGTGCCGGTCCGGTTGATGCGGTAGAGGAGCTGCATGATCCCCACCGAGGTGTCGGGATCGAGGTTGCCGGTCGGCTCGTCGCAGATGAGGAGCGGCGGATGGTTCACGAACGCGCGCGCGATAGAGACGCGCTGCTGCTCGCCGCCCGAGAGCTCGTGCGGGAAGCTGTTCATCTTCGAGCCGAGGCCGACGAGCGCGAGGATCTCCGGCACCTTCGCCCGGATCAGATCCTTCGACTGGCCCTGCACCTTGAGCGCGTAGGCGACGTTGTCATACGCGGTGCGGTCGGTGAGGAGCTTGAAGTCCTGGAAGACGCACCCGATGTTGCGGCGGAGCATCGGCACCTTGCCCCTCCGCAGGCGCGCCAGCTCGCGGCCGCCGACGATGATCCGGCCGCCGGTCGGGTCGAGCTCCTTGAGGAGGAGCCGCATGATCGTCGACTTGCCCGAGCCCGAGGGGCCGACGAGGAAGACGAACTCGCCCTTGTCGATGACGAAGCTCGTGTCGCGGAGGGCGACGACGTTGGGCTCGTAGACCTTCGTCACCGCCTCGAAGACGATCATCGGCGTCCCGGAAGGAGCCGGCTCCGGCGCGGCGGGCTCGACCTGGGTCGCGCTCCTCGGGGTCCCCGTTCAGCTCGGCCGTCGTCGGCCGCGCGGATTCGTCTACGTGTTCTGTGAGGTCTGTTTCCTGCACCGGTTCAGGCGGCGGCGCCCGTCCCGAGGGCGCACCGGTCGGCTCTTTGCCAGCACACGAGTGTAGCGGAAGGGTCGGCGACCAGGCGCACTAGGCAACGGCTCCGGTGGCGTTGGCGAGGAGGTAGGCGCGAATGAAGCGGTCGAGGTCTCCGTCGAGCACGGCTTGGGCGTTTCCTTCTTCGACGTCGGTGCGGTGATCCTTCACCAGCTGGTACGGATGAAGGACGTAGCTGCGGATCTGGCTGCCGAAGCCGGTGTCGAGCACCTCCCCGCGTTCGCGGGCGAGCTCGGCCTCACGGCGCTCGAGCTCGTGCTCGGCGAGCCGGCTCTTGAGGATCCGCATGGCCGTCTGCCGGTTCGAGAGCTGCGAGCGCTCGTTCTGGCACTGGACGACGATCCCGGTGGGAACGTGGGTGATCCGGACGGCCGAGTCGGTCTTGTTCACGTGCTGCCCGCCCGCTCCGCTCGCGCGATAGGTGTCGATGCGGAGGTCGGCCTCGTCGATCTCGATGTCGACGTCGTCGGAGACGAGCGGGCTGACGATCACCTGCGCGAAGGACGTGTGGCGCCGGTGCGCCTGGTCGAAGGGAGAGAGGCGCACGAGCCGGTGCACGCCGCGCTCGGCCTTGAGCGTCCCGAAGGCGTTCTCGCCCTCGACCGTGAATGTGGCCGACTTGAGCCCGGCTTCCTCGCCGGGAGAGACCTCGATCAGCTCGGTCTCGAACCCGCGTTCGGCGGCCCAGCGCAGATACATGCGGAGCAGGATCTCCGCCCAGTCCTGCGCATCCGTGCCGCCTGTCCCTGCGTGGATGGAGACGACGGCGCCGCCCGCGTCGTACTCGCCGCTGAAGAGCGAGTCCTCCTGGAGGCGGTCGAGCTGCGCCCGTAGTTGGCCTACGCTCTGCTCGATCTCCTCGAGCTCGCCGTCGTCGGAGGCAAGCTCGAGCAGCTCGCCGAGATCGCCCGCCTCGCCGCTCAGCTGCTCGTAGCGCTCCAGGCGACGCGAGAGGCGGGCGTGCTCGGAGGAGACGCGGGCGGCCTCAGCCTGCTCGTCCCAGAATCCCTGCGCGCCCATGGCCTCCTCGAGCGCGGCCAGGCGCTCCCTCAACCCGTCCGGGTCAAAGGTAATCACGGACCCACGCGAGCTGGGTCCCGATCTCCTCGAGCTCTCGCTCGACCGCGCTGCGCTCAGCCATGGGATGGGATGGTAGCTGGCCGGGCGAACGGGGCCGCTGCTCGCTCCGCCCTGTCTGTGGGGCCACCCCGTGCCTCCACCCGCTTTCGAGCGTAGCGGGAAGAAACGCGCGCGTGGCGCACAATTCGTGTCAGGAATCAGGCGTGAGGAAGTCGGCGCAGTTCCGTTACGCGCCGTGGCACTTCTTGTACTTCTTGCCCGAGCCGCACGGACACGGGTCGTTGCGGCCCACGCGGTCCGCCTCGGCGACAATGCGCTGGCCCCCGGTGGAGACGGTCGTCGCAGCCCCCGCCCCTGCACCCGCCGAGGCCGTGGCCGCGGAGCCCGCGCGCGCCCGCTGGAGCGCCGCCTCGTTGGCGCCGGCCGTGCGGATCGCCTCGGAGCCGGCGACGGACTCGTGCTCGTAGCTGAGGCCGCCGCCGTCCGGGCCGCCGTCGGCTGCCGCCGGCTGGAGCTCGCCCTGCTCGGGCGGCCGCTCGATCTGGATGCGGAGGAGGTAGCGGACGATCTCCTCCTGGATCGTCGCCGTCAGCTCCTCGAACATGCCGTGGCCCTCGGAGCGGTACTCGGAGAGCGGATCCTTCTGGGCCATGGCGCGGAGGTGGATCCCGTCGCGCAGGTACTCCATGGACTCGAGGTGCTCGCGCCAGCGCACGTCCACGACCTGCAAGACGAGGTAGCGCTCGACCTCGCGCATGAGCTCGGCGCCGTACTCCTCGACCTTTGCGTCGTAGGCGTCGCGGGCGTCCTCCTGGAAGTCCTCGATCAGCTCCTCGGTCGTCGTCGACTCGCTCACCTCGTCCGGCGAGACCTCCGTTTCGTAGAGCGCCTGCATCTCCGCGAAGAGGCTGTCCAGGTCCCACTCCTCCTTGTACTCGGAGGCCGTGTGCTCGTAGACGATGCGCGCGATCAGCTCGTCCATCCAGCCGCCGATCTCCTCGGAGAGGTCGGCGCCCTCGAGGACGTGCCGGCGCTGCTCGTAGATGACCATGCGCTGCACGTTCATGACGTCGTCGTACTTGAGGACGTTCTTGCGCGAGACGAAGTTCTGCTCCTCGACCTTCTTCTGGGCGTTCTCGATCTGCTTCGAGAGAATCGAGGCCTCCATAGGCTGGTCGTCGGGGAGCTTGAAGCGCTCGATGATGTTGTAGATCCGGTCGCCGGCGAAGAGACGGACGAGCTCGTCCTGGGCGGAGAGGTAGAAGCGGGACTCGCCTGGGTCGCCCTGGCGGCCCGAGCGGCCACGCAGCTGGTTGTCGATGCGACGGGCCTCGTGCCGCTCCGTGCCCAGCACGTAGAGCCCGCCGGCCTCGACCACTCCCTCGCCGAGCTTGATGTCGACGCCGCGACCGGCCATGTTCGTGGCGATCGTGACCGCGCCAGGCTCGCCCGCGTCCTTGATGATCTCGGCCTCGCGCTCGTGCTGCTTCGCGTTGAGGACGTTGTGCTTGATGCCGGCCCGCGTGAGCAGGGTGGCAAGGTACTCGGAGACCTCGACCGAGATCGTGCCCACGAGCACCGGCTGGCCGCGCTCGTGGCGCTCCTTGATGTCCTCGATGACCGCGGCGAAGCGGGCGTCGGCCGTCTTGTAGATGAAGTCGTTCTCGTCCGCGCGCACCACCGGCACGTTCGTCGGGATCTCGACGACCGAGAGGTTGTAGATCTCCTGGAACTCCTTCTCCTCCGTCTTCGCCGTGCCCGTCATGCCCGCCAGCTTCTCGTACAGGCGGAAGTAGTTCTGCAGCGTGATCGTCGCCAGGGTGACGTGCTCCTCGCGGATGGCGACGCCTTCCTTGGCCTCGACCGCCTGGTGGAGCCCCTCCGACCAGCGGCGGCCTTCCATGATGCGCCCCGTGAACTCGTCGACGATCTTGACCTCGCCGTCCTGGACGACGTAGTCGACGTCGCTCTGGTAGAGCGACTCCGCCTTCATCGCCTGGATCAGGTGGTTGACGAGCTGCGCGTTGCGGGGGTCGTAGAGGTTCTCGATCCCGAGGGCGCGCTCGACCGCGTCGATGGCCGACTCGCGCGGCGAGACCGTCTTGAACTTCTCGTCGTACTCGTAGTCCGCGTCGTCCTCGACCCGCTGCTGGCCCTTGGGAACGAACTTGGCCGGGACGCCGTCGAGCCCCTTGGCGATCCGGGCGAAGTCGTAGTAGGTCCGAGCCGCCGTCTCGGGCTCGCCCGAGATGATCAGCGGCGTTCGCGCCTCGTCGATGAGGATCGAGTCCACCTCGTCGACGATCGCGTAGGCATGGCTCGGCTGGACGGTTCCCTGGAGGGATGTGGCCATGTTGTCGCGGAGGTAGTCGAAGCCGAACTCGGAGTTGGTCCCGTAGGTGATGTCGGCGGCGTAGGCCTCTTTGCGCTCCGCGAACGGCATCTGGTTGCGAATGAAGGACGCGCGCATGCCGAGCGCTTCGTAGACGGGCCCCATCCACTCGGCGTCGCGCTTGGCCAGGTAGTCGTTCACCGTCACCAGGTGGACGCCGCGCCCGGGCAGGGCGTTCAGGTAGAGCGGCATGGTGGCTACGAGCGTCTTCCCCTCGCCGGTCTTCATCTCGGCGATGTCGCCTTCGTGGAGCACGACCGCGCCCATGATCTGGACGTCGAAGGGCCGCATCCCGACTGAGCGCCTGGCCGCCTCGCGCACGGCCGCGAAGACATCGAAGCTCAGCTCGTCGAGGGACTCGCCGTTGTCCAGGCGCTGCCGGAACTCGGCCGTCTTGGCGGCGAGCTCCGCATCGGAGAGCCGCTCGAAATCGGGCTCGAGGGAGGTGACGTAGTCGGCCTGCCCGGCGAGACGCTTGAGGCGGCGTCCTTCGCCGATCCGCAGGACCTTTTCGAGGGCACCGTAGTTCTGGGGCATTGATTCAGGTTAGCTGGCTGGCGCCCGGCTAGAGGGGATCGATAGTCAGCTCCCAGCGACCGTCCTCCAACCTATCGGCCCGCGCGACGAAGGCTCGAAAGCGCGCCGCGCCCTGCTCCGACAGCTGCTCGAAGGCCTCCGCCTCGGCGCCGGTCGGATCGTCCGTCTGGATCTCGCCGTCCACGAGGTACATCGTCTCGCCCTCGGGCGGGACCGCCGCCTCCAGCGTCAGCGCGGTGATGCCGCTCGGGAGCTCGACCAGCTCCGAGTCGAGCTGGAGCGCGCCCACCATCCACTCCGTCTCGTTCTGGCGCACAGCGCGCGCCGCGTACGGCGCGGCGATGCCGAGGTCCTTCGTCAGCTCCGCGAGGACGGCAGGCGCGACATCACCGATGACGGAGCCGTCTCCGAGCACGCGAAAGTCGAGCTCGTTCGTATCCGTCCACCGGAGCTCGGGCACCTCGGCGATCGCCGTGGCGTCCCATTCCCGGGCGCGCGCGAGCCCGGAGACGCCGCTCTCGACCCAACGAAAGGCGCGCGGGTCGCTGATCTCGTCGTGGGGGGCCACTAGTGCCCCTTCAAGTGATGCTGCCTCGCTTCTGCGTCGCGAGCACCAAGCGTGATCGCGGGGCAGAGCAGGCGTGTATTGCTTGGAGGGGCACTAAGCGATCTGAGGCTCGATCAGGCCGAAGTTGCCGTCTCGGCGGCGGTAGACGACGTTGACGTCGGTCGTGTCCGCGTTCTGGAAGACGAAGAAGTCGTGGCCGATCAGCTCCAGCTGCAGCACGGCCTCCTCCGGGGTCATCGGCTTTACCGCGAACTGCTTGGTTTTCACGAGCACAGGACTCTCTTCGTCCGCGACGACCGGAATGGTTTCCGCCATCGCCGCGCCGGCGGCAGGCCGCCCTGGCGCTCGACCGGCGGCGCTTGTCCCGATAGCGCTGCGCCTGGCGCTCGAGCTTCGCCACGAGCATGTCGATCGAGGCCCGCATGTCCGGCGAGCTCTCACGCGCGCGGAGGACGGGCCCCTTCGTCCAGATCGTCCCCTCGGCGATCTGGTTCTCGGAGATGGACGGGTTCTTCTCGACTGCAAGCTCGAGCTCGAGCCGCGCAGCGTCGTTCAGATGCTTCTCGAGCTTCCCGAGCTTCTCCTGCGCGTAGGTCTTGAGGGAATCGCTGATCTCGACGTTCTTGCCCTTGACCTGAAGTCTCACCTGACCCTCCCTCTATGTCCTTCGCGCAGCCTACCCCACCACGTCAGCGACCCCCGCCGGGGCGGGAGTCGCTGCAGCACGTAGCCGGGCGAGAGGCTCGCCACAGAGGCGGGCGGCCGTCGTTTCAGCGGCGCACGGCGCGGGCGAAGGCATCACGTGCACGCGCCCTCGCGCCGGCGCGGCGAAGCTCGCGCGCGGCGGCGTCGGCGGTCGCACCGGTGGTGTAGACGTCGTCGACCACGCCCACCGACCGCGGCACGCGACCGACCGCGCGGAAGGCGGAGCCGACGTTGGCGCGCCGGGCCGCGCGGGTGAGGCCCGCGCTGGGGCCGGACGTGACGAGCACGGGCCAGGAATGGCTCCACAGGCAGCTCCCAGCGCGCCCGAGCCCCCGGCCAGCTCCTCGGCCGGGTTCGCGCCACGCCAGCCGACCCGATCGCCGTCGCCGGGCACGAACGTCAGCGCGTCGACGGGCGGCCTCGGCACCGAGTCCGACCACCAGCTCGGCCGCCAGGCCCGCCACCCGGCCGAGCCCCCGCTCCTTCCACGCCACGACCAGAGCCCGCGCCGGGGCCGTCGTAGGCGACCGCCGCGCGGGCGGAGGCGAAGGCGAGACGGCGTCCGGCGCATTCGCCGCACCGCTCCACCGGCCAGGCGGTCGGACAGCCGCAGCGGTCGCAGAGCGTCCCGCGCAGCACGACCAGCCGGTTCCGGCAGCCGGGGCAGAGGAGCTCCTCCCCGCCGCCGCAGGCGACGCAGCGTTCCGGCAGCAGGACTCCGAGCAGCACACGGCCGAGGTCCATGCTCCCTGGATAGCGCGGCAAAGCGCGCGGGATCGTGCCGGCTTCGTATCAGACCCCTTTCGAAATGAAGCCGGGTGTCCTCATTCCGAAATGGGTTCTCAGTCGAGCGCAACCGGCTGTCCGGCTTCGGCAGAGCGATAGAGCGCGGCAATCGTCTTTGCCTGGCCGACGGCGTCCTCCCGCCCGAGCAGCGGCTCGGCCTTGCCCTCGATCGCGTCGCTCAGGTTCTCGAGCTCGAGCCGGTAGGAGTCCTCCGGCTGGAGCGACGATCTCCTCGATGCCGTCGCTCGCGGCGAAGCTCGATCGCGGGCGTGCGGGCATGCCAAGGGTCGTCGAGGAAGAGCGAGCCCTCGTCGCCCACGATCTCGAGCTCGTCGCGTTCGGGCAGGTCGAAGCCGCAGTCGAACTGGCCGAGAACGTCCCCCGGGAAGCGCATCGTCCCGGCGAAGAGGACGTCGACGCCGCTCGGGCCGACGAGCTGCTCGCCGTAGACGGTCTCCGGCTCGCCGGCGAAGAGGCGCGACCCGCTGACGCAGTAACAGCCGACGTCCATGAGCGCGCCGCCGTCCAGGTCGGCGGCGAGGCGGACGTTCTCGAGGTCGGCGAGGCCGAAGCTGAAGGCTGCGCGGACGAACTTGAGCGTGCCGATCGCACCGCCCTCCACGAGCTCCTTCACCTTGGCCGTCTGCGGGTTGTGCCGGTACATGAAGGCCTCCATGAGAAGCCGATCCGCCGGCGTCGGCGGCCGCGAAGGCGCGCTCGACCTGCTCGGGGCTCCTGTCGAAGGGCTTCTCGCAGAGGACGTGCTTGCCGGCTTCGAGCGAACGGATCGACCACTCGACGTGCAGCGAGTTCGGGAGCGAGATGTAGACGGCGTCGATGTCGGGGTCGGCGAGCAGCCCTTCGTAGCTTCCGTAGGCGCGCTCGATCCCGTTCTCGCGCGCGTAGGAATCGGCCCGGGCCTGGTCACGACTGGCGACCGCGACGACGTCCACCCGGTCGGACTCGCGCGCGCCCGCGAGGACGAGCCGGTTGATGTGCGCAGTCGAGATGATTCCCCATTTCGTGCTCATTCCACCTCCAAGGGCCTGAGTACCGGATACAGAGAGCGGTAGCGGTCGTACCCTTCCGAGTAGAGCCTGTTCCCACTGTGGGTCGGGCTCGATCGTCTCCCGCACGCGGACGCACGCCGCCACTGCCTCGTCGACGTCCGCGAACACGCCTCCTGCGACGCCACCGAGCAGAGCCGCGCCGTAGCGCGGCGCCTTCCTCCGCCACCGTCCGCTCGAGCGGCAACCCGAGGACGGAGGCGACGATCCGAAGCCAGAGCTCGCTGCGCGCGCCGCCGCCGGACGCGCGGCCGACGTCGAGGCGGCAGCCGAGCGAGCGGAGGACTTCGAGCGAGTCGCGGAGCCCGTAGGCGACCCCCTCGAGCACGGCGCGGACGAGGGCGCCGCGGTCGTGACGCAGCGAGAGGCCGGTGAACGCGGCCCGCGCCAGCGGGTCCGCATGCGGGGTGCGCTCGCCCGCCAGGTAGGGCTGGAAGAGGAGGCCCTCCGCGCCGGGCGGCCAGCGTTCGGCCTCGGCGACCAGCCGGTCGTACGCCTCGCCCGGCGCGAACACGTCCCGAAACCAGCGAAGCGCCCCTGCCGCAGACAGCATCACGCCCATTGCGTGCCAGGTGCCCGGCGCCGCATGGCAGAAGACGTGCGCCCGACCTTGCGGGTCGGGGATCGGCTCGGGCAGGGCGGCGAAGACGACCCCGGAGGTCCCCAGGACGACCGAGACCGGCCCCGGCGCAACGACCCCTACGCCAAGCGCCCCAGCCGCCTGGTCGCCTGCGCCGGCCGCGACGGGGATTCCGGCCGCCGTCTCGGCCGAGCACGACGGCGACTCGAGCGCCGGGGAGAGCCAGGCCGCCGGGAGCTCGAGGGCGGCGAGCACCTCGTCGCTCCAGCGGCGGCCGCGGGACGTCGAAGAGCAGCGTCCCCGACGCGTCTGCGACGTCGGTCGCGCGCTCGCCGGTGAGCGCGAGCCGGACGTAGTCCTTCGGCAGGAGGACGTGCGCGATTCGCTCGTACGTCTCGGGCTCGTTGCTCCGAAGCCAAAGGAGCTTGGGCGCCGTGAAGCCGGGGAGAGCGCGATTGCCCGTGAGCTCGAGCAGGCGGCCGAGCCCGATCCGCTCCTCGATCTCGCGGCACTCGGCGCCGGTGCGCTGGTCGTTCCAGAGGATGGCCGGCCGGAGCACGCGCTCGTCGGCGTCGAGGGCGACGAGCCCGTGCATCTGGCCGGTGAGGCCGATTCCTGCCACGTCGTCGACGGCGAGCGAAGCGAGGGCCTCCTCGGCCGCGCGCCGCCAGTCCTCCGGGTCCTGCTCGGCCCAGCCGGTGCGGGGCATCGCCAGTGGATACTCGCGCTCGGCCCGCGCGACCACCTCGCCGGAGGGGCTGAGGGCGAGCGCCTTGAGGCCGGTGGTGCCGACGTCGAGGCCGACGAGGGCGGTCACCGGAGCGCGAGGCCGGCCGCGAGGAGCGCGTCGCTCGCGAGCGCCTCGTCGTCTTCCCCGGGAAGGCCGCTGACGCCCACCGCGCCGACGCGGCGCCCGTCTTCGAAGGCGGCCACCCCGCCGCGGAAGAAGGAGAAGAACGGGTCGAAGCTCGCGAGCTCGGCAGGATCCTCACGGGCCTTGTCGGCGAGCTCGCCGGTCGAGCGGGCATCGCTTCGGGCGGCGGTGTAGGCCTTTCGCTGGGCGTTCACGCGGCGTGTCGGGCGCCGCGCCGTCCATCGTCGCCGCGGCGACGAGCTCGCCGTGGTCGTCGGCGACGAAGACCGACACCGGAGCGGGAGCGTCGCGTACGACGACGCCGACGATCTCGAGCGCCTGTTCCAGCCTCACACGACGCCGCGTGCCGTCCGCCGCCGCTTCGCGAACGCGTCGATCAGCACGGCCCCGAGCAGGACGAGGCCGGTGATCACGAACTTCGTCCCCGACGCCAGGCCGAGGAGGTCCATCCCGTTCGTGATGGAGCCGATCACGAGGGCCCCGAGGAGCGCGGAGACGACACGGCCGACGCCGCCGAACAGGCTGGTGCCGCCGATCACGGCGGCGGCGATGACGAGCAACAGCAGTTGGCCTCCACCCGTGTTCGTGGCGACCGAGCGGAGCCGCGAGGCGAGCATGATGCCGCCGACTCCGGCCATGAAGCCGCTGATCATGAAGACGGCGATGCGCACGCGGTCGACGTTGATCCCGGCCCGGCGCGACGCCTCGGCGCTCCCGCCCACCGCGTAGACGTGGCGGCCGAAGCGCGTTCGCGCGGCGATGAACGACCAGAAGATCAGGAAGACGATGAGGATCAGGATCGCGTAGGGCACGCCGCGATCCTGGTTGCAGTACCAGACCGCAGCGAACGTGACGAGCGCGAGCCCGGCGATCTGGAGCACGATCAGCGAGAGGGGCTTCCCGTACAGGCCGCTGGCACGCCGCTGGCGCGCGGTGTTGAGCTGCGCGAGCGCGTAGGCGAGCACCGCCACGGCTCCAAGGATCCAGCCGGCCGTCTCCGAGAGAAAGTCGTTCGCGATGCGGACGACGGTGTCGTCCTGGATCCGGATCGTCCCGATGGACGAGGCCTGGGTGGTCAGGATCAGAACCACGCCGGACCAGATGAGGAGGCCCGCCAGGGTGACGACGAAGGACGGGACGCCGGCCTTCGTGATCACCAGCGCCTGAACGAAGCCGATCGCCGTCGTGACCAGAAGGGCTGCCAGGATCGCCAGCCACCAGGGCCACCCAGGGTCGTCGGGGCGCAGGAGCAGCGTCATCACGACTCCGCCGACCGCGCTGACGAACGCAACCGACAGGTCGATCTCCCCGATCAGGAGCACGAAGACGACTCCGATCGCGATCGTCGCGATCGCCGCGATCTGCAGCAAGAGGTTGGTGAAGTTGCGCTCGGTGAGGAACGTGTCGTCGAGGAGGCCGAAGACGATGACGATGGCCACGAGCCCGACGATGATCGGAAGCGAACCCAGCTCGCCCGTCCGGACTCCCTGCCACCAGCGCTGGGCGAAGCCGGCCAAGGTCTCCTGGGCGGCCCCCTCGTCGCCCGGCGGCGGGGCTGGCGGATCAGCGAGTCCGCAGTGACGCCGAGGCGGTGGGATCGAAGCCGACGTCCGACTCGGTCACGCGTCCACCCCCGCCTTGGCGCCCTCCATGCCGGGGACGTGCTCGAGCGTGCCGGCGGTGATCGCGTGCACGACCTCCTGCTGGGTCGTCTTCGCGCGGTCGAGCAGGGCGACCCGCTGGCCGAGCCGAAGCACGGTGATCCGGTCGGCGCACTCGAAGACGTCGTGGAGGTTGTGGGAGACGATCACGACGCCCAGGTCCCGCTCGGCGAGGCGGCGGACGAGATCGAGCACCTGACGGGTCTGCGCGACCCCGAGGGCGGCCGTCGGCTCGTCGAGGATGACGAGCTTCGAGTCCCACATGACCGACTTCGCCACCGCCACCGCCTGGCGCTGGCCTCCGGAGAGCCCCGCCACGCGCTGGCGGACCGACCGGAGCGTCGTGACGGACAGGCTGTTCAGCGTCTCGCGCGAGGCGCTCTCCATGCTCGACTCGTCGAGCACGATTCCGGTGCGGGTCCGCTCGCGGCCCAGGAACATGTTGGCGACGACGTCGAGGTTGTCCGCGAGCGCGAGGTCCTGGTAGACGACCTCGATGCCGTATCTTGGCGGCGTCACGAGGCCCGTGGATGTCGACGTACCTGCCCTCGAAGTACACCTCGCCCTCGTCGAACGGGTAGATCCCCGCGATGCTCTTGATCAGCGTCGACTTGCCGGCGCCGTTGTCGCCGACGAGAGCCATGACCTCTCCGCGGTGAACCTCGAAGTCCACCTTGTAGAGCGCCTGCACCGCGCCGAATGCCTTCGAGACGTTCCTGCACTCGAGCAGAGCCGCGTTCTCCGTCATCGCTCGCTTCGCTCGCGGGGGAAGGGAGGGGCGCCCGAAGGCGCCCTCTCCCGAACCGCGCGGTCGCTAGCCGTTCTCCTTGCAGAAGTCCGTGTCGGCCGTGTCGCCGGTGCAGATCTCCTCGATCGTCACGGAACTCGTCCGCGATCACGGTGTCCATGATGTTGTCCTCGGTCACTCCGATCGGCGTGAGGGCGAGGTAGGGCACGACGCCTTCGCCCTCGGCGTGTCGGTCGGCTTGCCGTCCTCCGCCTGGATCCCGATCGACGCGAAGTCGAACTCGGACTCGACGGTCGTGGGGTCTTCGCCTGCGCAGAGCGCCAGCGCGGCCTTCGCGGCCACGTCGGCTTCGGCCTGAATCGGCTTGTAGACGGTCATCGTCTGCTGGCCCAGGATGATCTGCTGGATGCCGGCGGCGGTCGCGTCCTGACCGCTCAGCGGCACGGGCCCGACGCCCGCGGCCTCGAGAGCGTTGATGCTCTGCGTCGCGAGGTTGTCGTTGGCCGCGAACACGGCGTCGACCTTGTTGTTGTTGTCGGCCAGCACCTGCTCCATTATCTGCTGACCCTCGCCGTTGGCGCCCCAGCCGGGCACGAACTGGTCGTCGACCAGCTCCCAATCGCCGGCATCGACCTTGGCCTCGACGGTTGCCGCGTAGCCGTCGCGGAAGAGGAACGCGTTGTTGTCCTCCTCGCCGCCGTTCAGCATCATCACGCGAGGCGTTCCGCCCAGATCGTCGATGATCGGCTCGAGCACTTCCGCCATCGTCGCCCCGACCTTGACGTTGTCGAAGCTCACGTAGGCGGCTCCGCCCGAGCTGCCGGTGTTGAACCGGTCGTACTCGATGACCTGGACGCCGGCCTCCTTAGCGATGTCGATGATCGTGCCGCCCGAGCCCGTGTCGATGCTCGTGAGCACGATCACGCCTGCGCCTTCGTTGATCGCCTGCTCAGCCTGAGATTGCTGCGTCGCCGGCGTCGCCCTCGGCGTTGACGATCGTGTGGTCGACTCCGGCCTCGCTGAACGCCTGCTCGAAGTAGGGGCGGTCCTCGCTCTCCCAGCGAGGCGACGTTGCGCTGTCCGGAAGGAGTACCCAGATGCTCTTGTCGCAAGTGCCGCCGTCCGTGGCCGCGCCGGTGTCGGCCGCGGCGCCGGTGTCGGCCGCCGCGTCGTCGTCATCGTCGTCCCCGCCGCAGCCTGCCGCGAGGACCGCGAGTGCCGCCACAACGGTGAGCACAAGCCCGAGCAACAGTCGGCGCGTCTTGGATTCGGTGTCCTTGTACGAAATTCTGCTCACGACTTGCCTCCTCGTCGACTGACCCCCGCGGCCCCTTGCACGGGGGCAGCTTAGGCCTCCAGCAGGACGGATTCAAGCGAAATACGAGTGAGCGCTCCGGGCGTCGCCGCTGCGCGCGACCCGGAGAACGCCAGTGGCTTTCGGCCGAGTCTCTGTCGTATTTCTCACCCTGAGCAGGTGAAATTCCACCCTCCGCGTGCGAAAGTACCGTGCCGATGGCAGTGGAGCTGGGGACATTCGGGACGCTGCGGGAGCTGAACCGGCTCCGCGTCGTCGACGCGCTCCGCCGCTCCGGAACGGCCAGCAGGAGCGACCTCGCGCGGATGACCGGCCTCTCCCGCACGACCGTCGCGACGCTCGTTTCCGACCTCCAGGGGCGCGGCCTGATCGTCGAGCAGGCGGACGCGCGGCCCCAGCCGAGCGGACGCGGCCGGCCGCCGGTGTTCCTGCGCCTCGACGCCGCGGCGGGAGCCGCCCTCGGCCTCGACTTCGGCCACCGGTACGTGCGCGTCGCCGTGGCCGACCTCTCCTCGACGGTCCTGGCGGAGCGCTTCGTCGAGCTCGACGTCGACGGCGCCCCGCAGGCAGCTCTCGACGCCGCGGCCGAGCAGGCGGCGAGCGTGCTGGCCGAGGCGGGCGTGGAGCGCAGCCGGGTGATCGGAGCGGGAATGGCGCTCTCGGCGCCCATCGACAGCGAGAAAGGGGTCGTCGGCTCGACCGTGCTTCCGAGCTGGGCAGGCATCCAGGCGGGCGAAGAGCTCTCCCGCCGGCTGGAGATTCCGGTCGAGCTCGACAACGACGCCAACCTGGGTGCGCTTGCGGAGGTCTCCTTCGGCGCAGGGCGGGGGCTCGCAGACGTCGTCTACGTGATGATGTCGGCCGGCATCGGCGCCGGGCTCGTCCTCGGCGGCAGCCTCTATCACGGCGCGTCCGGCATCGCCGGCGAGCTGGGGCACGTCCAAGTGCGCCCCGAGGGAGCCGTCTGCCGCTGCGGGAGCCGCGGCTGCCTGGAGACGGTCGCGTCCACCGGAGCGCTCGTCTCCCTCCTCAGCGCCACGCACGGGTCCGACCTGACGCTGAGCGAGCTGCTCGACCTCGTCTCCGACGGCGACCTCGCCGCCAAGCGGGTCGTCAACGACGCGGGGCGGGCGGTCGGCCGCGCCGTCGCCGACCTCTGCAACTTCCTGAACCCGGCCGCCGTCATCGTCGGCGGCGAGCTCAGCCTGGCAGGAGACGCCTTGCTCGACGGCGTTCGCGAGGAGATCGACCGCTATGCGCTCCCGGGCGCGGCGGAGGCGGTCGAGGTCAAGGCCGGCGTGCTGGGCGACCGGGCGCAGATGCTCGGCGCCCTCGCCGTCGTGATCGCCGACACCAGCCGCCTGCGTGCCGCGGGGCTCACGCCCCTGGGCGTCTAACTTTCTAGCCTTCGTCCCGAGCCGAGGGGTAGCGCAGGATGCTGTCCGCGAGCTTGGAGGCATCGCCGAAGATGCCGGCGATGGCGAGCCCCTCGTCGGGAACGACGCTCCCCGGCAGGAGCGCAGCCTGGCGGATGGCGGCGGCCTGGCCGACGTGGCAGTCGGCTCCGATGGCCGCCGGGCCGCGGATCTGCGCGTCCTCCTCCACGGTGACGTTCGGCCCCAGCACCACCGGGCCGTCGATCATGGCCTCGGTGTGGATCCGGCAACCTTCCTCCGCCCAGACCCCGGGAGCGATCTCTTCGCCCGGGATGTCGACTCGGACGTGACCGAGCACGGCGTCGAGGATCGTGTTGCGGAGCTCGTCGAGATCGCCGACGTCGTTCCAGTAGGCCATCGTCGTGTACGCGTAGACCTCCTCGCCGGCCGCGACGAGGTTCGGCCAGACGTCCTCGCCGAAGTCGTAGAACGTATCCGGCGGGATGCGCTCGAGCAGCTCCGGCTCGATCACGTAGATACCGCAGTTGGCGAGATCGCTCCGGGCCTCGTCGCGACGCGGCTTCTCCTGGAACCCGCGGACCCGCGTGTCGCGGTCGAGGATGACGACGCCGTACGAGGACGGGTCGGCGACGGGCTTCACCGTCAGCGTGGCGAGCGCGCCCGTGCGCTGGTGATGGCCGAGGAGCGCGGTCAGGTCGACGTCGTGGAGCCCGTCGCCCGACGTGATCAGGATCGTCTCGTCGCCCCAGTACTCCTGCAGCTTCTTCGTGCCGCCCGCCGTTCCCAGGAGCTCGGGCTCCTCCGACCACAGGATGGACATGTCGAGCGCGGCTCCGTCGCCGAAGTACCGCTGGATCATCTCCGGGAAGGCGTGCAGGTTGATGCCCACCTCCGTGACGTCGTGGCGGCGGAGCAGGTTGAGGAGGTGATGCAGGACCGGGCGGTTGGCCACCGGCATCATCGGCTTCGGAAGGAAGTCGGTGAGCGGTCGGAGCCGCGTCCCCAGCCCGGCGGCCATCACCATCGCCTTCACCGGGCGATCCCCTCCCGCACGCGGCTCAGGCCGGCGAGCGACTCGGCGAACGGCGCCCGGTGCACGCCGTCCTCGGTGACGATCGCGGTCAGGAGCGAGGCCGGGGTCACGTCGAAGGCGGGGTTCCGCGCGGGGAAGCGGTCGCTCACCTCCGCCGGGTCGCGCTCCTCGATCGGGATGTCCGCGCCACGCGCGGAGGCGAGATCGACCGTCGAGCTCGGCGCCACGACGTAGAAGGGCACGTCGTGGTGGGCGGCGAGCACCGCCAGCGGGTAGGTGCCGATCTTGTTCGCCGTGTCGCCGTTGGCAGCGATGCGATCGGCCCCGGTGAGGACGACGTCGACCTCGCCTCGGGCGATCAGCGACCCTGCAGCGGAGTCCGCGACGACGCTGTGCGGCACGCCGGCCCGCTCGAGCTCCCAGGCGGTCAGGCGCGCGCCCTGCAGCAGCGGCCGCGTCTCGCCGACGAGCACGTGCGCCACCAGTCCACGCTCGAAGCCCTCGCGGATCGCTCCGAGCGCTGTCCCGACGCCGCCCGTGGCGAGCGCGCCGGTGTTGCAGTGCGTGAAGGCCCGCGTTCCGGGCTCGAGCAGGCCGGCTGCGTGGGCGGCCATGCGGCGGCAGCGCTCGACTTCCTCCTCGTGGAGCGCCCGGGCGCGAGCGGCGAGAGCGGCAGCGCTCTGATCGCCGGCGCGCATCGCGGCGAGCGCCCAGGGGAGATTGACAGCGGTCGGGCGCGAGGCGAGGAGCGCGGCTGCGGCTTCCTCGAGGTCGTCGCCCCGGGCCGCGGCGAGCGCGTAGCCGTAGGCGGCGGCGATCCCGATGGCCGGCGCACCGCGCACGGCCAGCGTGCGGATCGCCTCGGCGACCTCGCCGGCGGAGCGGCACCGGAGCTCCACGGCCGCCTCTGGAAGCCGCCGCTGGTCGAGCACGACGACCGCGTCGGGCTCGAGGCGGACGATCTCCTGCGGCTCGAGGACTATGTGCCCTCGTCCCAGGACGCGAGGTACCGCGCCTGCTCCGCTGTGAGGCTGTCGATCTCGACGCCCATGCTCTCGAGCTTGAGGCGGGCGATCTCGCGGTCGATCTCCTCGGGCACCCCGTAGACGCGCGGCTCGAGCTCGTCCGCGTGCGAGACGACGTGCTCGGCCGAGAGCGCCTGGTTGGCGAAGCTCATGTCCATGACGGCGGCGGGGTGCCCTTCGGCAGCGGCGAGGTTGACGAGCCTGCCCTCGCCGATCAGGTAGACGCGCCGTCCGTCGGCGAGCTCGAACTCCTCGACCTCGGGGCGGGCCTCACGCGTCGAGACCGCCAGCTCGCGGAGGGCCTCGATCTCGATCTCGACGTTGAAGTGGCCGGTGTTTGCGAGGATGGCGCCGTCCTTCAGCCGCTCGATCGCAGAGCGGGAGATGACGTTCTTGTCCCCGGTCGCCGTGCAGAAGACATCGCCCACCTCGGCGGCGCGCTCCATCGTCATCACCTCGTAGCCGTCCATGAGCGCCTCGAGCGCCCGCACGGGGTCGACTTCGGTGACGATCACGTGCGCGCCCATCCCGCGCGCCCGCATGGCGACCCCGCGGCCGGTCCAGCCGTAGCCCGCGACGACGAAGCGCCTCCCCGCAAGGAGCACGTTGGTCGCCCGGATGATCCCGTCGATGGTGGACTGGCCGGTCCCGTAGCGGTTGTCGAAGAGGTGCTTCGTCAAGGCCTCGTTGACGGCGACGATCGGAAAAGCGAGCTCCCCCTGCGCCTCCAGGGCGCGCAGACGGATGACGCCGGTTGTCGTCTCCTCCGTCCCGCCCATGATCTCGCCGAGCTGGTCGCGCCGCTCCTTGTGCAGGACGCCGATCACGTCGGCGCCGTCGTCCATCGTCAGCTGCGGCCGGTGGTCGACCGCGGCCTCGATGTGGGAGTAGTACGTGTCGTTGTCCTCGCCGCGGATCGCATAGACGGAGATCCCGTACTCCTCCACGAGCGCCGCGGCGACGTCGTCCTGCGTGGACAGCGGATTGGAGGCACAGAGGACGACGTCGGCGCCCCCGGCGTGCAGCGTGCGGGCCAGGTTGGCGGTCTCCGTGGTCACGTGCAGGCACGCGGCGATGCGCACGCCGTCCAGGGGCCGCTCGCGCTCGAAGCGCTCGCGGATGGCGGCCAGCACCGGCATCTCGGCGTCGGCCCACAGGATCCGGGTCACGCCCGCCGACGCGAGCGCGAGGTCCTTTACGTCATGGCGTGGCGCAGTGGTGCTCATGGCAGCCAGACAGTCTAAGAGTTCCTAACGTAATGATGACGCGGCATCGCTCCTCATTGCGTTAGGAGCTCTACGTCTCGGCGCGCCCGTAGCGATCCTCGAGACGCACGACGTCGTCACGGTCGGGTGTCGAGACTTCGAGCACGAAGGTGTCCTCGAGCGCGCGCCAGCGGTGCACGACGCCCGGCGCCAAGTGGAAAGCGCGCCCGGGCCCTACCACTTCCACGTCCGGGGTCCGGCCGGGCTCTCCCACCTCGAGCTCGATGCGGCCCGCGTGGACGTAGATGGTCTCGTCCTTGCGGCGGTGGAACTGGAGGCTGAGCTGCTCACCCGCGCGGACGAAGAGCACCTTGCCCAGATAGCGGTCGCTTGCGGTGTAGACGAGCTCGTAGCCCCATGGCTTCTCGACCCGCTCGACGGGGACGGCGAAGCGGTCGAGGTCGAGCAGGTTCGGCGTCACGTCTTCCACCGGGCGGTCATACCCCAGGCGCGGCGGGTGAGTCAAGCCAGCCGGGGTGCTCCCGCAGGTACTCGTCGGCGATTCTCAGCTCCTTGGGCGTGTTGACCGTCAGCCACACCCCCGCGTGCCGGAAGGCGCCGAGCCGCCCGTGACCGGCGAGCGCGGGGAACGTCGTCGTCTCGTGGTCGCCGCGCTCGGGGAGCAGGGTAAGCGCCTCTTCGCCGAAGACATAGGTCCCGCAACTGACCCAGTGCGGCAGGAGACGCGCCTCCCCGAAGGCCCTGACGCGATCGTCCGCTGCGAGCTCGACGACACCGAACGGAGAGCGCGGGTGCGTGACGACGATCGTCGCCGCGAGGCCGGTCTCGCGGTGGCGGTGGAGCAGGCCGGTGAGGTCGGCGTCGAGTAGCTCGTCGCCGTTCAGGGCATAGACGTCACCTTGCTCCCGGCGCGCTGCCGCGGCGAAGCGAAGACCCCCACCGCGCCCGAGCGGCTCCGGCTCCGGAACCGCGACCACCTCGGGGCCAAGACCCGCCAGCTCGGTCTCGAAGAGGTCCTCCTGACCCGCGGAGCAGCTCACGAGGACGCGGTCGACACCCGCCCGGGCGAGCTGCGACACCTGGTGGGCGGCCAGCGGCCGTCCGGCCACCTCGACGAGCGCCTTCGGTCGGCCGCGCGCGGCCGCACCGAGCCGCTCGGCCTTGCCGCCGGCCAGAATGATCGCTTCCACGTCGACGATGCTAGGACTTCTTGTCGGGCAGGGGCTTCAGGCCCTTGGCGATGGCGAGCATGGTCTCGTTCGAGAGGGCGTTCCGCAGCGTGTTCACAACCCAATAGACGGCGCCGTCTTGCTCGAACGCAACGATGTGCAGCTTCGGGCCACTGAGGAAGAGCTTGTATTGACGGCCGCCGATCGTCCGCTCGAGCGTCGGCTCGTTCAGGATCGGCGGGTCGTCCCAGCCGGTCTGCTGGATGCCCCAGTACTCGTTTCGCCCCGTGTCGTAGGTGAGCCGGACCGCCCGCTCGTCCTCGAGCTTGTAGGCGCGGATGCCCTCGTCGTCGTCGATCGAGGAGCCCTCTTCGCGCACGGTCGGGAGCATCAGCGGGAAGTCCACTTCCTTCCGCAGCTGGCGGAGCGCGGGCGTAATCGAGGTGCGGTCGGTCACCACCTGGGGCTTCTGGCGCTTGGGTGTGTCGTCCACCGGCGCCGGTCCGAGCGTGCCCTGGAAGGTCTCGCCCACGACCACGCGGAGCACCGAGCTCAGCTGCTCGCCCGCGGGAGCCGGCAGGACCTCCGCGTCGCCGAAGAGCTTGGCCACCCCCTGCGCGGCGGCCTCGGACTCCTCGGACTCGGGGTCATACAGGACCTGCGAGCGGAAGTACTTGAAGTTGTCGGCATTCCCGGCGTTCTCGGCTGGGTATCCGACCTCGCCGAGGAGCAAGGCGGCTTCGTCGGCCGCACCATCCTCCCCGTTTCCGTTCAGGACCTCGATGCTCACCTGAGACGGCCGCGGCCCCTTCTCTTCCTTCGGCTTCTGCCCGGTAGCGACGGTGACCGCCGTCTCCGAGGCGTCCACGTCCGGGTTCATGAACCGGCGGATCGCCTCCTGGAGCGCGTCCTCGGCCACTGCGAGCTCGAAGTAGCCCGAGACGCCGTCGAGGGAAACCTGCTGGAAGTTGCCGGAGGGAAGACCGTAGAGAGCGTTCGCGTAGCCCAGGACCTCGCCGGAGCTGATCGTCTTGCCGCCGCCCTTGGCCACCTCGATGTTCTCGGTGACAGCCCCGACGAGGCCGGGGAGCTCGAAGACGTCCCAGGCGCTCGAGACGCGCTGCTTCAGCGCCTTCACGAACTCCTGCTGACGAACTACGCGGTAGAGGTCAGAGTCGGTGTGGCGATGACGAACGAAGTCGAGCGCGTCCCTGCCGTTCAGAAGCTGGTAGCCGGGCTTCAGGTCGAGCGTCGGATACCCGAGGCCCTCCTGGTCGTTGAAGTAGCGCTGGTCGACGTCCATGTAGACGCCGTCGAGCCGGTCGACGATCTTCTTGAACGCCTCGAAGTTGACCGTGATCATGTAGTTGATCGGGATCCCCGTCAGCTCCTTCACCGTCGTCAGCGTCCCCTTGGGGCCGCAGTACGCGTAGGCCTCGTTGATCCTGCCGGTCCACGACGGATGCCCCTCGCACCCCGGGTGAGTGACGACGAGGTCGCGCGGGAACGAAAGCAACGTCACGACATCCCGCTTCGGATCGACCCGAACGAGCATGACCGTGTCCGAGCGGGAGCCGGCGGACGGATCGCCCTCCCGAACGTCGTAGCCGATGATGATGCCGACGGCGGGCTTGTCCGCGCCCGAGATTGCTGCGAGCTCATCGGCGGCCTCGATCACCTCGGGGTCGGTGGCCCGGATCTCCGACACGCTGTAGTCGAAATAGAGCTTGACGCCGCCCGCGAGAGCACCGGCAGCCACCAGAACGATGGCGACGAGCCAGATGACGCCTTTGACGAGGAGCTTGAGCGGGTTTCGCCGTACGCGGTAGAAGGAGCGTGCGGACTCGGTCGTAGGAGCCGAGGGGGGCGGCGGGGCGGCGGCAGCCGGCAAGGGCTCGACGAGCGGCGGAGGGCCGGGCGGAAAGGCGCCGTTCCCGTTCGCCGACCGCCTGGTGCCTCTCTTCAGGGTCGTGCGCATCGAGGAAAGCCGCCCGAAGGCGACGCGCTGAGGATAGCGGAGGTCACGAAGGCCCAGAACCCCAACGGTTTCTACACGCCCCGGATGGTTTCCTCCGCCAGCCACTGGGCGACGGCAAGGAGGCTTCCCGTCTCCTCGTAGACGCGAAGCTGTGCGTCGGCCCCCGTCCCGCGGGCGAGAAGCGCCTCCACCGAGCCCAGCTCGTCGGCGCAGCCGAGCCTTCGCGCCGCCGGCTCGGAGCGCTCGACGAGGTCGAGCACGGCCTCGCGCGCGGAGCGCTCGGTGTCGTGCTCGAGGTCGACGAGCCGCGCGTCGAGCCCGTCTCGGGTAGCGCGCCACTTGTTCTCGTCGACGAGCGTGACCGGCTGCAGCGGCAACGTCTCGCCGGCTTCGTGGGCCTCGGCCAGCGTGGCCACGAGGCTCTGCACGAGTGCGACGATGCCCTCGACGGCCTCGATCGACGCCTGCGCATCGCAGATCCGCAGCTCGATCGTCCCGAGGCGGGGGTGGGGCCGCAGGTCCCACCAGATGTAGGTGTAGTCGGGGAAGGAGCCCGTCCTCGTCCCGCGCTCGACGAGCAGCTCGAACTCCTCCCACGAGGCGAACGCGGGCGGCAGGCCCGAGCGCGGGAACGTCTCGAAGACCTTCGTGCGCGTCGAAGCGAGCCCGGTTGGTCGCGCTTGCCAGAAGGGCGAGTTGGCGGAGAGGGCGAGAAACTCCGGCAGGAACGTCCGCATGGCGTTCAGGCAGACGATTGCCGTCTCCGGCGAGCCGAGCCCGACGTGGACGTGCAGGCCGAAGATCAGTTCGCGCTCGGCGACCCAGCCCATGTCTTCGACCAGCTCGCGGTAGCGAGGCCGGTCCGTCACCTCCTGATGCTCGTAGAGGGAGAACGGATGCGTCCCCGCAGAGGCGATGAGCGCGTCGCGCTCGGCGGCCGCGTCGCGCAGGCGCGCCCGCAGGCGGCCGAGGTCGTCCATCGCCTCACCCACGGAGTGCGCGACGTTCGTCGCCACCTCGACGACCGACTGGAGGAGCTCGGGCTTCACGCGGCCTTCGTGCTCGTCCTCGTCCTCGACCTCGGAGAGAATCTCGTCGATGCGCGAGACGAGCTCGTAGCTCTCCCGCCCGACGAGCTGGAACTCTTCCTCGAGGCCCAGGCTGAAGCGGCGGCTCGTGCCGAACTTGTGGTCCATGACCGACCGCTTTACCCCGTGTGAACCCGTTTCAAAACGAAGCCCTGTCCCGCCGGGCCGCGCTGGACGGCACGACGCGGCGTCCTCGGTTGCGCCCGTAGCCTCCGGCTACGAACGCGCCCTGCGTCCTTGCCTCGCACTCGCCCAGCACACCCCGGCGGGGAGGCGTCATTTCGAAACGGGTTCTGGTCAGGCAGGGTCGTAAGCCAGGTTGGGCGAGAGCCAGCGCTCCACCTCGCGCAGGCCCGCGTCCTTGCGGGCTGCGTAGTCCTCGGCCTGCTCGCGCGTGATCCGCCCGACGGCGAAGTAACGGGCGGCAGGATGGCCGAAGTAGAGGCCGGAGACGCTCGCGCCGGGGATCATGGCGAAGCTCTCCGTCAGCTCGATTCCGGCTTCCTCGGCACTCAGAAGCTCGAAGAGCGTTCGCTTTTCGGAGTGATCGGGGCAAGCCGGGTAGCCGAACGCGGGCCGGATGCCGCGATAACGCTCCGCGACCAGGTCCTCCTTCGAGTGCTTCTCCCCCGTCTCGTACCACTCGCGCCTGGCCACCTCGTGGAGGTACTCGGCGAAAGCCTCTGCGAGCCTGTCGGCGAGTGCCTTGACCATGATCGAGCGGTAGTCGTCGTGTTCGGCGGCATAGCCGTCGGCCAGCTCGTCGGCGCCGATCCCGGCGGTGACCGCGAAGGCCCCGACATGGTCGACGAGCCCGCTCTCGGCCGGGGCTACGAAGTCCGCGAGCGAGCGGTTGGGGCGGGAGTCCTGATGGTCGCCCTGCTGGCGCAGCATCGGAAAGCGCAGGCCGTTCGCCAGCGCGACGTCGTCGCCCTCCGCGGCGGCCGGCCAGAAGCCGTACACACCCCGTGCCTGCAGGAGGTTGCCGGCGACGATCTCGTCCAGGAGCTCGTTTGCGTTCTCGTGGAGCTCGCGGGCCGCCTCGCCGACGACCGGGTCGTCCAGGATCTTGGGGAAGCGCCCCTTCAGCTCCCAGGCGTGGAAGAAGAACGTCCAGTCGACATACTCGCGCAGCACCGCCAGCGGAGGCTCCACGACGCGGAGGCCCGTGAACGCAGGCGCTGCCAGATCCTCGGCATGCCACTCGATCGGCGTCCGGTTCGCGCGCGCGCGGCCGAGCGGGAGCAGCGGCTTGCGCTCTTTTTCGCTGTGGAGCACCCGCAGCTTCTCCTGGGCGACGCGATTGTCGTGGTCGAGGCGCAGGCGCCGCTCGGGCTCGAGCAGGTCCGAGACGACCCCGACGACGCGCGAGGCGTCGAGGACGTGCAGCGTCGGCTGTCCGTAGGCCGGCGCGATCTTCACGGCGGTGTGCTGGCGCGAGGTCGTTGCCCCGCCGATCAGTAGTGGGAGGTCGAGGCCGCGGCGCTCCATCTCGTCGGCGACGTGCACCATCTCGTCGAGCGAGGGCGTGATCAGGCCGGAGAGGCCGACGACGTCGCAGTCCTCGTCCACCGCGGTGTCGAGAATGCGGTCCGCCGGCACCATCACGCCGAGGTCGATGACGTCGTAGTTGTTGCAGCCGAGCACGACCCCGACGATGTTCTTGCCGATGTCGTGCACGTCTCCCTTGACCGTTGCGAGCACGACCTTGGCGCGGCCCCGGCCGTTGCCGCCCGCCTTCTCGGCCTCCATGTAGGGCTCCAGGTAGGCGACGGCGCGCTTCATCGCCCGCGCGCTCTTCACCACCTGCGGCAGGAACATCTTCCCGGAGCCGAAGAGGTCGCCGACGACCGACATCCCGTCCATGAGGGGGCCTTCGATCACGTCGAGCGGACGCGGCAGCTTCCGCCGGGCCTCCTCGGTGTCCTCCTCGATGAAATCGACGATCCCGTGCACGAGGGCGTACGAGAGCCGGTCCTCGACCGGCCCCTCGCGCCAGGAGAGGTCGAGCTCCCGCTTCGTGCCCTCCCCCTGCACGGTGGCGGCGAAGGCGACCATCCGCTCGGTAGCGTCGGGGCGCCGGTTGAAGACGATGTCCTCGACGTGCTCGAGCAGGTCGGGCGGGATGTCCTCGTAGACCGCGAGCTGGCCCGCGTTGACGATCCCCATGTCGAGGCCCGCCTGGATGGCGTGGTAGAGGAAGACCGAGTGGATGGCCTCGCGGACCACCTCGTTCCCGCGGAAGGCGAAGGAGAGGTTCGAGACCCCGCCGGAGATCTTCGCCCCCGGGCAGCGCTCCTTGATGCGCGGCACGGCCTCGATGAAGGCCTTAGCGAACTCGGCGTGCTCCTCCATCCCGGTCGCAATCGCGAGGATGTTCGGGTCGAAGATGAGGTCCTCGGGCGGGAAGCCCACCTCGTCGACGAGCAGCCGGTAGGCGCGCTCGCAGATCTCGACCTTCCGGTCGGCCGTATCCGCCTGGCCCTCCTCGTCGAAGGCCATGACGACGACCCCGGCGCCGTAGCGGCGGACGACGCGCGCCTTGGCGAGGAAGTCCTCGGGTCCTTCCTTGAGGCTCAGCGAGTTGACGACGCCCTTGCCCTGGATGCACTTCAGGCCCGCCTCGAGCACCGACCAACGCGAGCTGTCAACCATGATCGGCAGACGCGCGACCTCCGGCTCGGTCGCGATCAGGTTCAGGAACGTGGTCATGGCCGCCTCGGAGTCGAGGAGGTCGGCATCCATGTTCACGTCGAGGATGTTGGCGCCGCCCCGCACCTGGTCGAGCGCGACGTCGAGCGCCCCTTGGAAGTCGTTGGCCTCGATCAGCCGGCGGAAGCGCGCCGAGCCCGTGACGTTCGTCCGCTCGCCGACCATGACGAACGTGGTGTCCTGTGCGAAAGAGAACGGCTCGAGCCCGCTGAAGCGTGTGACCGCGCGGTGCTCGGGAATCCGGCGCGTCGGGATGCCGCGGATCGCCGAGGCAATCGCGCGTGTGTGGTCGGGCGTCGTCCCGCAACAGCCGCCGACCACGTTGACGAGCCCGCTCTCGGCGAACTCCCGAAGGAGGGAGCTGGTCGTGTCCGGCCCTTCGTCGTAGCCGCCGAAAGCATTGGGCAGGCCCGCATTCGGGTGGGAGCTCGTGTAGCAGTCGGCGAGGCGGGCGAGCTCCTCCACGTGGTGGCGCATCTCACGCGCGCCCAGCGAGCAGTTGACCCCGACGATCAAGGGTCGGGCGTGCTCGACCGAAGCCCAGAAGGCCTCGAGCGTCTGGCCGGAGAGCGTCCGGCCCGAGAGGTCGACGATCGTCACCGAGATCCAGAGCGGCACCTCGACGCCGAGCTCGTCGAGCACGTCGCGCGCGGCCACGATGGCGGCTTTGGCGTTGAGCGTGTCGAAGATCGTCTCGATCAGGAGCAGGTCGACGCCGCCGTCGACGAGACCCCGCACCTGCTCGGCGTAGCTCTCGCGCACGTAGTCGAAGGTGACCGCCCGGAACGCCGGGTCGTCCACCTTGGGCGAGAGCGAGAGCGTCTGGTTGAGCGGGCCGAGCGAGCCGGCGACGAACCGCGGCCCGTCCTCGCGTTCGTCGCAGGCCTGCCGGGCGAGCCGGGCACCCTCGAGGTTCAGCTCGTAGACGACGTCCTCGAGGCCGTAGTCCGCCTGCCCGATGCGCGTAGCGGTGAAGGTGTTCGTCGTCGTCAAGTCGGCGCCGGCCTCCAGATAGGCCCTGTGAACGTCGAGGACGATGTCGGGCCGCGTCAGGTTGAGCAGGTCGGGATCGCCGGCGACCTCCTGCGGGTGGTCACGGAAGCGCTCGCCGCGGTAGTCCGCGTCCGCGAGCCCGCGCGCCTGCAGCATCGTCCCCCAGGCCCCGTCGAGCACGAGGATCCGCTGCGCGAGCAGCTCGCGCAGGAGCTCTGTCCGGGTAGCCGCCGTCGTCGCCATGGACTAATTGTGCCCTCATGCAGGCCGAGCGGGTTTGGAACACGTCTCAAAATGAAGACCAGGGCCGCCGGGCCGACGGCGAGGCTCATTCTGAACGTGTTCTTAGATCTCTAGCCGCGGCCGGCGACGGCGAGCTTGTTCTCGGCGTGGCGGAGGCGCTGCTCGACCTTCCAGCGGTCGTCCTCCTCGGCGCCGGCGTCGATCCGCTCCAGGAGCGCGCGGGCTTCCTCGGCCTCGCGGCGGGCCTCCTCGACGTCGATCTCCTCGGCCTGCACGGCGTCGTCGACGAGGACGAGCGCGCGGTCCTGCTGCACCTTGAAGTAGCCGGGCCCGGCGGCGAACGCCTGCCAGTTCCCGCCCGCCTTGATGCGGATCTCGCCCGCCTTCAGCATGGCCACGAGCGGCGCATGGCGCGCGAGAACGCCGATCTCCCCCGCGACCCCGGGCACGATCAGCATCTCGGCCTCGCCCTCGTACGCCGCGCCTTCCGGCGTCACGAGCGAGAGGTCGAAGGTGCGGACTGCGCCTTCCTGGACGGACACCTAGACCGCTGCGGGCTCCGCCTCGAGCTCCTCCGAGGCCTCGGGCTCGGCGTCTTCCTCCGCCTTCGCCTCGGGCGCCTCGTCTTCGCCCGCCAGCGTCTTGGCGCGCTCGACGGCCTCCTCGATCGTGCCGACCATGTAGAAGGCCTGCTCCGGCAGCTCGTCGTGCTTCCCCTCGATGATCTCGCGGAAGCCCTTGATCGTGTCGGCGAGGCGAACGTACTGGCCCGGGCTGCCGGTGAAGGCCTCGGCGACGAAGAAGGGCTGCGAGAGGAACCGCTGCACCTTGCGCGCGCGCTGCACGGTGAGCTTGTCCTCGTCGGAGAGCTCGTCCATGCCGAGGATGGCGATGATGTCCTGCAGCTCCTTGTAGCGCTGCAGGATCTCCTGGACACGCGTCGTGGTCTCGTAGTGCTCGTCGCCGACGATGTCGGGCTGGAGCGCCCGCGAGAAGGAGTCGAGCGGGTCGACGGCCGGGTAGATCGCCTGCTCGGCGATCGAGCGCGAGAGCACGGTGGTCGCGTCGAGATGGGCGAACGTGGCCGCCGGCGCCGGGTCGGTGAGGTCGTCGGCGGGCACGTAGATCGCCTGCACCGACGTGACCGAGCCCTTGCGGGTCGAGGTGATCCGCTCCTGCAGCTGCCCCATCTCGGTGGCGAGGGTCGGCTGGTAGCCCACGGCCGAGGGCATGCGGCCCAGAAGCGCCGAGACCTCGGAGCCCGCCTGCACGAAGCGGAAGATGTTGTCGATGAAGAGAAGGACGTCCTGCCCCTCCTCGCGGAAGTACTCCGCCATCGTCAGCCCTGCGAGGCCGACGCGCAAGCGTGCTCCCGGCGGCTCGTTCATCTGGCCGAAGACGAGCGCGGTCTTCTCGATCACGCCCGACTCGGTCATCTCGAGCCAGAGGTCGTTGCCCTCGCGGGAGCGCTCGCCCACGCCGGCGAACACGGAAAGGCCCTCGTGCTCGGCGGCGATGTTGCGAATCAGCTCCTGGATGAGCACGGTCTTGCCCACGCCGGCGCCGCCGAAGAGGCCGACCTTGCCGCCCTTGACATACGGGGCGAGCAGGTCGATCACCTTGATGCCGGTCTCGAAGATCTCGACCGTCGGCTCGAGCTCCTCGAAGGTCGGCGCGGGCCGGTGGATCGGCCAGCGCTCGCCCTCGACGTCCTCGCCCTCGTCGATGGCTTCGCCGAGGACGTTGAAGATGCGGCCCAGCGTCACCTGGCCGACGGGAACGGAGATCGGCGCGCCGGTGTCCTCGACCTCGGCGCCGCGCGGGACGCCGTCGGTGGAGTCCATTGCCACCGCCCTGACGCGGTCGTTCCCGAGGTGCTGCTGGACCTCGGCGATCAGGTCGACCGCGGGGCGGCCCTCCTGCTCGGGGCCCTGGATGCGCAGGGCGTTGTAGATGCTCGGGAGCTCGCCGTGGAAGACGGCGTCGATGACGACGCCCTTGATCTCGACGATCTTGCCGACATTCTTCTCAGTGGCCATGGATCTCCTGGATGATCGCGTGCAAGGACGGCCGCTCGAGCGGCCAAAAGAGAGTCTATCGAAGCACTAGATGACGCCTTCAGGCGGGCTCGGGTCCGCCGTGGTGTCCGGCGCCGGCTCCAGGAGCCTCGTGCGTGGCAGGTCGCGGAGCTCGTCCCTGTCGAGCAGGCTGACCTCGGTGGGGCCGTCGGCAGGCTCCTGCGAAGACGGACGCTCGGCGACCGCGCCGAGCAGGGCGCCGACTGCCAGCGCGGCCGCGGCGGCGGCGCTGAGGCGGTGCCCAGTCACCCGCCGGCGGGCCGGGGCCGGCAGCGTGATCCGGCGAGAGGGCCGCTCCTGCGGCGTCAGGCGCAGGACGTCCGTGGCCCAGCGCACGTCCCCCGCGAAGAGGCGGCAGGCGTCACACGCCTCGAGGTGCCGGTCGAGCAGC
>CAVTCK010000003.1:0-73423 GCA_963733155.1 uncultured Actinomycetes bacterium | reverse complement strand
GAACATCGGCACGTTCGTGACCCTGCTCATGTTCGTGGCGATCATCCCCGCGTGCACGTTCGCGGGGGCGTCGCCGCCTACCTCGTGCAGAAGATCTTCTTCACGGTCGCGGGGACGTTCGTCTACCTCTACCTCTTCCTCTCCGTCGACGGCTCCTTCGACGAGAACCTCGGCAACCTCACGGACCACCCGGTGCTTGCGGTTGCCATCGTCGCCGGCATCCTCTTCCTGCTGGTCCTCCTCGGCCGCATCTTCTGGAAACAGGTGAAGAAGCTGTGGGCGCAGGCGAAGAAGGGCGGCGTCTATCCTCTCCCAGCCGAAGCGCTACTTCTCCGGTCCTCCTCCCTCCTTCCTGTCGTGGACCTGCAAGCTGATCGTGGTCGGCATCTTCCTTGCCGCCTTCGCCATCCCGGTTACGTTCGAGTCGATCATGTGGGTGATGGGCTCCGGCTCGCTCGCGAACGTCGTCTCGGTCACGCCCGGCGCCGTCGGCATCACGCAGGCGACGAATGCGCTCGCGCTCGACACCTGCTGCGACGTCCCGAATGCGCGGCGGTGGACTACTCGACGGCGCAGCAGCTGATCACGACGGCGTGGAACGTCCTCTTCGCGATCGTCCTCGTCGTCTGGGTCTTCGGCTGGAGCGGCGGCAAGCTGCTCGTCGGGCAGTCGTACACCGACGCCAAGGTCAAGGTCGCCGAGCAGAAGGCGCAGCGGGCTGCAAAGAAGGCAGGCGAAGCGGGAGGAGCTCAAGGCGTCGGGCAAGGGCAGGTTCGATCGCCTCCGCCCGCGCACGAACGGCTCCCAGCGAAAGGACGACCCGCATGACGACTGACGACTCCCCAGCGGCCTTCGGCGAACGCCTGACCTGGAACCCCGAGCGGCCTCGCCTTCGGCCCGGCCCGCTCGTCGTCTCGTGGATCGTCTCGACTCTCGCGCTCCTCGTTGCGGCCGCGATCGTCCCCGGGGCCTCGATCGAGGGCTTCTGGGGCGCGCTCCTCGCGGCCGCGGTGATCGCGATCCTCAACGCGATCCTGCCGCCGCTTGCTCGCCGCGCTGCGGCTGCCGTTCATGCTCGTGATCGGGCTTCCTGCTCGTCCTGTTCGTCGACGCGGCCATGCTGCTGGCCGCCGACGCGCTCACCGAGGGCGCGCTCAGGTCGACTCGTTCTGGTCGGCGCTGCTCGTCGCGCTCGTCGCCTCGGCGGTCGAGCGTCGTCCTCGACGTGATCGCTCGGCGCGAACGACGACGACGCGTACACGCTGCGCGTGATCCAGCGCATGGCGCGGCGCTCGGGCGAGCGAGTCGAGACCGACGCGCCGGGGATCGTCTTCCTCGAGATCGACGGCCTCGCGCTGCCCGTGCTGCAGCGCGCCATGCGCGACGGCAACGCTCCCAACATGGCCCGCTGGCTCGCCGAGGACACGCCACGCGCTCGCCGAGTGGGAGACCGACCTCTCGTCGCAGACCGGAGCCAGCCAGGCCGGCATCCTGCTCGGCTCGAACGAGGACATCTCCGCCTTCCGCTGGGTCGAGAAGGAGACGGGCGACGCTGATGACCTGCTCGGCGCCGCCCGACTGCGCCGAGATCGAGCGCCGGCACTCCACCGGGATCGGGCTGCTCGCGAACGGCGGCGCGAGCCGCGGCAACCTCCTCTCGGGCGAGGCCGACCACCTGATCCTCACCGTCAGCCGAAGCTCGAGGCCGAGAAGAAGGCCAACCCCGGCTACCGCGCTTTCCTCGCCAACGGCTTCAACGTCACGCGGGTGCTCGTCCTCTTCTTCTGGGAGGTGATCCTCGAGATCGACGGCCTCGGCGCGGCAGCGCCGGCGCGACGTCCGGCCGCGCGGGCACCGCGGCGGTCTCTACCCGTTCATGCGCGGCGCGATGTGCGTCTTCGTGCGCGACCTGATCGTCTACGGCGTCCTCACGGACATGATGAAGGGCCGCCCCGCCGATCTACGCGACGTTCTCGAGCTACGACGAGGTCGCGCACCACTCCGGCCTCGAGCGGCACGACACGCTCGAGGCGCTCCGCAAGCTCGACCAGCAGTTCGGCCGGATCGAGCGCGCGCGCCGCTACGCGCCGCGGCCCGTACGAGATCGTCGTCCTCTCCGACCACGGCCAGACGCAGGGCGCGACGTTCAAGCAGCGCAACGGCTACGGGCTCGACGATCTCGTCGAGCGCTCGCTCTCGACGCGGCAGGTGACCGAGGTCGCCGGCGGAGACGAGCAGGACTCGATGGTCGGGCACGCGCTCGGCGAGGCGACCGGGGCGGACGCAGAAGAAGAAGCGCGCGAAGAACGACGTCTGCCGGCGAGACGTGCGTCGTGCTCGGCTCGGGCAACCTCGGCCTCGTCTACCTGATGGAGGAGCGGCGGCGGCTGACGCTCGAGGAGATGAACGAGCGCCATCCCGGAGCTGATCCCCGCGCTGCGCGCGCACCCGCATGTCGGCTGGCTGCTCGTCCGCTCCTCCGAGCACGGCGCCGGTCGCGCTCGGCGCGCAACGGCGCCCACTACCTCGCCGACGGCCGCATCGAGGGCGAGGACCCGCTGGCGGCCTTCTCGCCCAACGCGCCGCGGCACCTGCTGCGCACCGACGGGTTCGCGCACGTCGCGGACATCATGGTCGGGAGCTTCTACGACCCCGAGCTCGACGAGGGCTGCGCCTTCGAGGAGCTGATCTCCTTCCACGGCGGCCTGGGCGGCCCGCAGACGCGGCCGTTCATCCTCCACCCCGTCGCGCTGAAGCTGCCGGAGGGCGAGATCGTCGGCGCCGCCGCCGTCCACGGCGTCCTGCTCGGCTGGCGCCAGGACCTGAACGGAGAGAGCGCCTAGGCGTGATCTACGGGCTCTGGACGGCTCTCGGGGTGGTCGCGCTCGTGCTGATCGTGGCCACGCTCGTCAGCGTCTTTCGCAACGACGACATCTCCGTCGGCGGCAAGATCGCCTGGGCCGTCGTGACGATCTTCTTCCCCTTCTTCGGGTCGCTCGTCTACTTCACCGTTCGCCGCGGCTGGTGAGCGCGCGCCTCGGCGGAGGCGGGAGACGAGGACGCCGCCGCCGAGGAGGGCTGCCTCCACGAGCGTGATCGCCAGGCGGTTGAGCACGGTGGCGCCGAGCGCGGCGCTCGCGGGCACGACGACGACGAGCAGGCCGTACATCGAGGCCTCGCGGACGCCGAGACCCGAGGGCGCGAACACGGTGAGAACCGCGACGATCGCCCCGACCGCGGCAGCGCCGCCCAGGTACGGGATGGTCTCGATCCCGGGATCAGCGTCGAGCGAGCGCAGCAGGAGGTAGAGCGCCGTGCCGCCGACGAGCCACGTGAATCCGTAGTAGCCGAGCAGGCCGAGCAGGATGCGGTACGGAAGCCTCGGCGGCTCGGGGGCGCCGAAGCGGCGGAAGACAACGCGCGCGATCGCCGTGAAGACCCGCGGATGGAGGCAGGATCGCCGTCGTGATCGCAAACGCGAAGAGCGGCACGAGCGGCGCCTCGACCGCGTCCACGGCGGCGAGCCCGGCGGTGAAGACGAGGATGCCGGCCACGGCCGAGAGCCCCGCCTCGAGCAGGATCGAGCTGACCACGAAGGACGTGTCGGAGACGCCGCCGGCCCGGCGCAGCCAGACGATGCGCGCGAGCGGCGTCCAGATTCCGCCCGGGATGTACTTGGCGAGCATGGAAGCCATCTCGGCCTGGAGCGCGATCCCGTACGACACCCGGATCCGGAACGCAGCCAGGAGCCACCACCACCCGACCGCGAAGAGGAGGTAATAGGCGCCGAGCACGCCAAGTGCCGCCGCCACGTAGACCGGGTCGGCGTCCGCGAGCCGCGGGATCGCGTCGGCCCAGACGTCCCGGAGCGCATATCCGAAGAACGCGAGGACGGCCGCGACGAACGCCAGCTGGAGCCCGACGAGCACGCGCCGGCGCTGGAGGAACGCAGGAAGCCGGCTCGTCACTGACGCGAGTCTATGCAGGCTCAGGGTGGGCCCAGGCGATAGGCCGGAAGGTTGGCGGGGATCTCGGTAGTCTTGGCCCCTTCCGGCCACCGGAGACTGGCGATCGGAGAAATTGCATTACCCCACCCGAAGCAACGCCGCTCGGCGAGCGATGAGTTCTGGGTGGTCGGGCGGTCTCTAGTTCCAACCGCAGCGACGAAGAAGGGGGATGAAAGAAATATGACGGAGGAACCCAGGTTGGAGCGGCGCGCCGCTCACGAAAGGCTGTCCACCGGCACCCTCGCACGCTGGGCTCGCGCCTGTGCCACGCATCCGTGGCGCGTCGTCGGCGCCTGGGGCGGAATCATCGTCGCGCTTGTCTTCCTCGTCGCCACGATTGGCGGCACCCTGAAGGACGAGTTTGAGATACCGGGGTCGGACTCTCAGCGGGCGATCGATCTGATCGAGGCCGAGTTCGCGTCTGAGCAGGGCGGGGTGCTCAACCTCGTCTTCGCCGCGCCGGAAGGCGAGCAGCTGGACACGCCCGAGCGGCGCGCGGCGATCGAGGACGCGGTCGCCCGGCTTCAGACGGAGGAGTTCGCGCCCACCGAAGACGAGGCGGGTATCGAAAGCGTCGGCGACCCGTTCAGCGAGGACACGGTCTCTGACGACGGGCGCATCGCGCTATGCGGAGGCGCAATTCGACCGGATCATCTACGAGGAGGACCGCGACGCAGTCGTCGCTGTAGAGGACGCCGTCCGCGAGACGGTCGAGCCGGCCGGGGTTATCGTCGAGTTCAACGGCGAAGCCGAGTTCCCGCCGCTTGAGCAAGGAGTGCAGGAGGCACTCGGCTTCCTCGCGGCCTTCATCGTCCTCCTCATCGTCTTCCGCACGCTGGTCGCGACCATGATCCCGATCGCGCTTGCGATCGTCGCGGTGATGACGGCGTTCCTTCTGCTCTTCGTCCTCGCCGGGCTCACCGACATCAACACGGTCACGCGGATCCTCGTTCCGATGATCGGAATCGGCGTCGGAATCGACTACTCGCTGTTCATCGTGACGCGCTTCAGGCAGCTGCTGCACGAAGGGCTATCGCCGCGCGACGCTGCGGCCGAGGCCGGCGCCTCCGCCGGGCGGGCCGTGATCTTCGCCGGTGTGACGGTTGCGATTTCAGTGACCGGCCTCGCCTTCTTCGGCATGGACTTCGTCACCAAGCTCGGCATTTCCTCGGCGCTCGGCGTCCTGACGGCGGTCCTAATCGCCAACTCGCTGCTCATCGCCGTGCTGGCGAAGCTCGGCCACAAGATCGACCGGCTGAAGGTGCCCCTCATGCGTCCGATCGACGACTCCGAGGCCGCCCGGGAGAAGACATTGATCGCCCGCTGGGGGCGATTCGTGACGGCGCACGCGCGAGTCGTGTTCTCGGTCGTGCTGTTGGTCATGCTTGCCCTGGCGGCGACGTCGGCGCTCGTCCGCTTCGGCGCTTCGGACCAGGGCACGACGCCGGCCGATCAGACGGCCCGCAAGGCGTACGATCTGCTCGCCGAGGGCTTCGGCCCCGGCTTCAACGGCTCGATCCCGATCGTGGTCGACGTGAACTCCGATCCGGAGGCGGCGCAAAGGATCCACGACGACGTCCAGGGGCTCGAGGGCGTCGCGTCGGTCGGTGAGCCGCAGTTCAACGACCCGGAGACCGTGGCGATCGTCTTCGTGACGCCGGACTCTGCTCCCCGCGAGGAGCCGACGCAGGATCTAGTCGACCGCCTGCGGGGTGACGTAGTTCCGGCTGCGACCGAGGGCGGCGATGCCGTTGCCTACGTCTCGGGCGTGACCGCAGCATTCAAGGACATCGGCGACCAAATCGTCGAGCGGATGCCACTCTTCCTGCTCTACATCATCGGCGTCACGTTCATCGTGCTCGCGATGGCGTTCCGGTCGATCGTGGTCTCGGGGATTGCCGCGATCACGACGATCCTGTCCGCGTTGGTCGCCTTCGGCGTCCTCACGCTGGTCGTGCAGGAGGGCTATCTGCTCGGCCTTGTCGGACTGGATCGGACGGGACCGATCGAGTCGTTCATCCCGCCGATCGCTTTCGCGATCCTGTTCGGGCTCTCGATGGACTACATGGTCTTCTTGATGAGCCGCATCCGCGAGGAGCACGTCCACGGCCTGAAGACCCGGGAGGCGGTCGAGCACGGCATCGCCGCCATCGGCCGGGTGGTCGTGGCCGCGGCGCTCATCATGGGGACGGTCTTCGCGGCCTTCATCCTGACGTCCGATCGCGTCGCGAAGGAATTCGGGCTCCTGCTCGCGGTCGCCATCCTGGTCGACGCGCTGGTCGTGCGCATGACGCTCGTGCCCGCCTTCCTCACCCTCATGGGCGAGAAGTCGTGGTACATGCCGCGCTGGCTCGACCGCTTGCTCCCGAACATCACGGTCGAGTCGCCTCACGACACCACCGCGCCGTACCCCGTCGTGGAGCCCGCGGCCGAGCGCCCGCGCGAGCCCGCCGGCAGACCGTAACCGCTGGTCCGGGCGGCGGGGCCTACCCGGCTCCGCCGCCCGCGGCCGGCTCGAGGCGTGAGCCGAGAGCGAAGGCGACCGCGGTTGCCGCCTCGGTACCCATGGCCTTGCCTCGTTCGATCGCCGCGTCCGCGTCCTCGAGCCGCTCGCGCAGGGAGGCGACCACACCCGCCTGCCGCGACGCCTCGTTCGCGATGGGCGACGACCCGGTCCGCTCGAAGCTCTCGTGGCAGGCGCCGATCAGGAGTGCCGCGTCGTCTTGATCGTCGAGCGCGAGCGCGAGTGCGGCTGCAACGCCCAGCCCGTAGCCGGTGACCTCGACGAATCCCACCTCGGCTGAAACGGTCAGGCATTCGACGAGCCGTCGGTACGACTCCCCAAAGTCGTCCTGTGCAAGCGCGATCGAGGCGAGGGTGAGGCTCATGTACGCGACGCCGTCGCGGTCGGCAATCGCTCGCTGCGCCTCGAGGACGTGCAGGGCGTTCGCCCGCGCGCGTTCGAGGTCGCCCGTCTGCTCGTACGACTCGGCAAGGTTGCCGAGCGCGATCAGGCGGAGGAACTCCTCGTCGCCGAGCAGCTCGACCGCGGCCGTGCTGTACTCGATCCCCGCCTGAGAGTCCCCCGCCGCGTTGGCGAGGGAGCCGAGCTGGACCAACACCTTCCCGACCAAGAAGTCATCGCCGAGGCTCTGATGGGTCTCGAGCGCCGCCAGCCACAATGAACGCGCATCGTCGTAGTCGCCGGCCGCGGTCCGCATCACCGCGGTCTCGTCCTGCATCCGAGCTCGCAGGCGCGGCTCGACCCGGTCGGATCGCTCGAGCGCCTCCTCGGTCCTGCGCCTGCCTTCGATCCCGTGCCCGCGTACTCGCCAGAAGTGGCGCATCGAGCTCGCGAGCCGAACCTCGCTCTCGACGTCGTCGATCTCGCGGGCGAAGTCGAGCGCAGCACGGACGTTCGCAAGCTCGGGCTCGACGCGGTCGAGCCACGGGGTGGACTTCAGCCAGTAGCGCGGGTCGTCGCCCGCTGCGAGCTCGATGCACCAGGCCAGCTGCCGTCGGCGCGCCTCGTGCTCGGGATCGTCGCGGTCGAGCTCTCCCGTCGCATACGCCTTGATCGTCTCGAGCATCCCGAAGCGCGGGTCGCCGCCGTAGCCGGGCGTGGAGGTGACCAGGCTCGCGTCGAGGAGGGCGTCGAGCGCCGCCGGGACGTCTGTTCCCGACGCGGCCACGGCCTCGAGCGCCTCGAGCGTCGCGCCCGCCGGGAATGCTGCGAGCATTGTGAGCACCTGCCTCGCCTGCGGATCGAGCAGGTTCACGCTCCACTCCACCGTGGCGCGGAGCGAGCGCTGCCGCTCGGGGAGGTCGGGAGCGGTCCGTGTGAGGAGCGAGAGCGCCTCCCCCAGCCGCTTGGCGGTGCCCTCGACCCCGAGGACCCGGACGCGGGCAGCTGCAAGCTCGATTGCCAGCGGCAGCCCGTCGAGTGCCCTCGTTATCCGGGCGATCGTGCCGACGTTCGCCTCGGTCACTGAGAACTCGGGCTCGGTCTCGCGAGCGCGGTCGACGTAAAGGCGAACGGCGGCGCTCATCGTGATGATCTCGACGTCCGTCTCCCCTTCCTCGGGAACCGCCAGCGGGGGAACCCGGTACTCGCGCTCCAGCGTGAGCCGGAGAGGCACGCGGCTGGTGGCGAGGATCCGAAGCGCCGGCGCGGCCGGCGAGCAGCTCGGCGAAGGCGGCGAACGCGTCCGGAAGGTGCTCGAGGTTGTCGACGACGACGAGCGTCTCGGACCGGCCGGCGAGCGCTTTTCCCAGCGTCTCGAGCGGTGCTTCGCCCTGCTCCTCGTCGATCCCGAGCGCGCGTGCCGATGCTCGGGAGCACGAGCGCCGGGTCGGCCAGCGGCGCGAGGTCGACGAACGCTGCGCCTCCAGCCTGCGCGGCCGCTGCGAGCGCGAGACTCGTCTTCCCGGTGCCTCCGGGGCCCGTGAGGGTGAGCAAGCCGGATCTCGGGCCGCTGGAGCAGACCGGTGAGCGCGGCGAGCTCGAGGTCGCGGCCGATCAGCTCGGGGCCCGCAGCGAGAGCCGGATCCAGGGAGTGGACTGCCCCGGGTGCGAGCTCAGGGTCGTGCTCCAGGATCCGGCGCTCGAGTGCTCGCAGCTCCGGCGAAGGCTCGAGACCCAGCTCGTCCAGGGCGGCACGGGCGTTGCGGTAGGCGGCAAGCGCGTCGGCCTGGCGGCCGGCGCGGTACAGGGCGAGCATCCGCTGTGCCTGGAGCCGCTCGCGGTGAGGGTTGCGCGGCGACGAGCACGTCGAGCTCACCGACGAGCGTCGCGTGGAGCCCGCGTCGAGGTCGGCGTCGATACGCGCCTCGAGCGGCGGCCAGCCGGCTCTCCTCGAGCCGCGCCGCCTCGACCTGGGCAAAAGGCTCGTAGGCGACGTCGGCGAGCGCCGGGCCACGCCAGAGCGCGAGTGCCTCCCGGAGCGCGCCGGCCTCCCCCGAGGCGGCGAGGCGCTCGAACCGCTCGACGTCGAGCTCGTCCGCCTCGACACGGACGCAGATAGCCGGGCGCACGGGTGACGATCCGGTCGGCGCCCAGGGCCTTGCGGAGCGCGTGAACGTGCACCTGCAGCGCGCCCGGGCGCTCTCGGGCGGGCGTTTCGCCCCAGATCCCGTCGATCAGCCGATCCGTGGAGACCGCCTCGTTGGCCTGGAGCAGGAGCAAGGTGAGCAGCGCGCGCGGCCGCTTCCCGCCGAGCGGGAGCGGGACGCCGTCGTCTCCGACGCACCTCCAATGGCCCCAGCAAGCGGAAATCCATGACCGCTTCATCGTCCTCCTTAAGCCGACCTTGAGTCGATCCTAAGCGGCCCGTTCGACAGTGATCACGTCCACTCCAACCTCGAGCAAGGAGGAGAACGTGATCACCACCGGCCAATCCATCACGAACCCGGTCACCGGCGAGACGCTGGTGTTCCGCAAGACCGCGGCCGACACGAACGGCGAGGCCGTCGTCGTCGAGGCGTTCGTCGAGCCCGACGGAGCCGTCGCCGCCGCGCATGTCCACCCGGCGCAGGAGGAGCGCTTCGAGGTCCTCGCCGGCGAGCTCGAGTTCCGCGTTCGGCAAGCAGAAGCTCGTCGCACGGCCCGGCGACCGGGTCGATCGTCCCCGCCGGAACACCGCACCGGTTCCGGAACGTCGGCGAGGAGACGGCGCACTTCGTCTGCGAGGTGCGGCCCGCGCTCGGCTTCGAGCAGCTGATCGAGACGATGTTCACGCTCGCCGCCGACGGCAAGGTCAACCGCAAGGGGATGCCGAACCCGCTGCGGCTCGCGGTGATCGCCCGGACATCACTTCGACGACGTCCGGCTCCCGTTCCCGCCTGCGTGGCTGCAGCGGCTCGGGCTCGCGCTTCGGCGCCCCGCTCGGGCGGCTTCTCGGCTACCGCCCCAGCTACCAGCCCGCCGCCCCCACGGCCCCGCCGGCGCTCGGGATCTAGCCATGCGCCGCGCCCGCCGCGCTCTCGTCCGCCTCCTCGCCGGGTCCGCCCGGTCGGGGAGTAGATACCTGGCCCTCGCCTGAACTACGTCTAGTCGACAACATCGAAGGAGGAAAATGACAACTGCAACTGCTCAGATGGTGCGTCCCGCGATCTCCGGGCAGCGCTGGACCAAGCTGCTGGCGCCGCTCGGGGGGCTCGCGCTCATCGGCGGCCTGATCGCGCTCTTCGCGACGCCCGCGGGAGAGGACACCGGCGAGACCCCGGCCGAGGTCGTCGCCTACGCCGCCTCGCACGAGTCGTGGACGATCGTGACCCTGCTCTTCGGCATCGCCTCGATCGCGCTCTCCGGCGCGTTCGTCGCCGGGCTTTACAGCCGGCTGCAGAGGCGTGGCGACCTCCACGGAGTCGGCGCTCGTCCTGATCGGCGGCATCATGTTCACCCTGTGCTTCGCGCTCTGCTGGGTCGTCTGGGGCGCGCCGCTCGCCGACATGCCCGACGAGAGCGCTCGGGCTCTCGCCCACGCGGAGGCCTACCTCAGCTACGACGACATCGGCTGGTTCCTGCTCGGCGCCGCCGGGCATCGGCGCCGCCGTGATGGCCGTTCCGGCCTCGCTCGCCGCCAGGCGCGGCGGGCTCCCGGGCTGGCTCGCCTGGCTCGGCGTCGCGCTCGGGATCGCGTCGCTCGGGACGGTCGCCTTCCTCGGCATGTTCGCCTGGATGGCGTGGATCGTGCTCGCCTCGATCGTGATGCTGGTGGCACGCTCCGACGACTGAGTTCGACCGAAGCACGGGGAGGTCTCCGGCGATGGCCCGGCGGGGACCTCCCGCACGCGGTCGCACGTACCTCGACCGTGAGGGTCTGCTTGCTCGGTCTCGCTCTCCTGGCCACAGCGTGTGGAGCTGGATCCGGGCCCGTCGAAGTGGACCCGACCACGACCGCGGCTCCCGAATGGACGGAGTACGAGGTGCTCCGAAGCCGGCCTCACCGTTTCGTTTCCCGCTGCCTGGACTCCTACGGCCGAGCCGCTCCTGCCCGGGCTCGTGGATCCACGGGAGCTCGTCTCCCTCGGCACGTTCGACGCCCGTCCTAGCGGCGAAAACTGCGTGCACATGCCCGAGAACGCGATCGAAGACATGGGACCAACGGATGCTCTCGTCGTCATCGAGGAGCGTCTCCCGAACTTCGAGGATGGTTCGGGCACGCTTCCCGACTATCCAAAGCGTCCCGAGCACTTCGGCTCGAGCAACGGCTACCCGAGCGAGGCGGTCGACTGCCTCGATCGATCCGAAGGAGTTCTTCGACCGCCTTATTTCCTTCCGCGATTCGGGGCGGCGCTTCTATGCGTACGTCGCGTTCGGCATGCGAGACTCCGCCCGCGATCCGCACGCAGGCTTGGACGATCCTCGATCGGCTCGAGATCGAAAGCATCACACGCGCGCTAGCCCGCTTCCCTACTGGCCTTGCGAGCTCCACCAGGAGGGTGGCCGCCTCCGGTCCAGGGGTTTCCCCGAAGAGATGCTCGTCCTGTGAGGACGACGATCGATCCCTTCACCGAGCGAAAGCTCGCAACCGATCGACGAAGGGATAGAAATGTCTGCACTCGTCATTCACTCCGGCGCAGGGGGCCGCGGACTAGCGCGGCTCGCTCGTCGTCGGGGCCATCCTCCTCGCCGGACTGGGATTCGCGGCCGATCGCGCTCAGGCCGCCTACTCGGCGCAGGTAGTGAACGGAACGCTGACCATCACGGGCAACGGGGCGAGCGACCAGCTCGCTCTCCGCCTACAGGCAGGCGTCCCGACGACGCTTCAGGTCGACGTTGGAGACAACGGCTCGGCCGACTTCAGCTTCGACCGCGCCACCTTCGACAGGATCGTCGTCAACGCCGGAGGCGGCGACGACCTGGTGAGAATCGACCAGGTCAACGGCGTCTTCACCGACACGGAGGCGACGACGATCGACGGGCAAGGCGACGACGACACGCTGCTCGGAGGCTCCGGTGTCGAGACCCTCCGCGGCGGAGCGCAGAACGACCTCGTCGACGGCAACGCCGGCAACGACGTCGGCATCCTCGGCACGGGCCGTGACACCTTCGTCTGGGATCCAGGCGACGGCAGCGACACGGTCGAGGGCGAGGGCGGCACCGACACGCTCGTCTTCAACGGATCGGGCGGCAACGAGAACTTCGACTTCTCCGCCAACGGCCCCCGCTTCCGCTTCTTCCGCGACCTCGGCAACATCGTCATGGACACCGACGACGTGGAGAAGGTCAAGCTGGACGCCCTCGGCGGGGCGGACAACGCGGTCGTCAACAACCTCGCCGGCACGGACGTCACCCTGGCCAACATCGACCTCGAGGGCGTCCTCGGCGGCGGCCTCGGCGACGGACAGCCCGACAACATCACCGTCAAGGGCACCGCGGGCGCCGACGTCATCGACGTCAGCTCGGACGCCGGGCTGATCGAGGTCGACGGCCTCGCCGCGGACGTGCTCGTCAAGCGGGCCGAGCAGGGAAGCGACAGGCTCGCGATCGACGGACTGGGCGGCGGCGACCTCGTGAAGGTGTTCGGCTCCAGCGCGAACGACCTCATCGACATCGCACCTTCGCCCGTGGCCGGCAATGCACGCGTGACCGCCTCCAACATCCCTGCCTTCGTGGACCTGGCCGGCGTGGCGACACTCGCCGTCAAGGGTCTCGCGGGCGACGACACCATCTCCGGGACGACCGGCCTTGCAGCGCTGCTCTCGCTCCGGCTCTACGGTGGCTCGGGCGAGGACGAGCTGAACGGCGGCGACGGCATCGACCGGCTCTTCGGCGGAGCGCAGAACGACCTCGTCGACGGCAACGCCGGCAACGACGTCGGCATCCTCGGCACGGGCCGTGACACCTTCGTCTGGGATCCAGGCGACGGCAGCGACACGGTCGAGGGCGAGGGCGGCACCGACACGCTCCTGTTCAACGGATCGGGCGGCAACGAGAACTTCGACTTCTCGGCCAACGGCCCCCGCTTCCGCTTCTTCCGCGACCTCGGCAACATCACCATGGACACCAACGACGTCGAGCAGGTCGACCTGAACGCGCTCGGCGGAGCCGACAACGCGGTCGTCAACAACCTGGCGGGCACCGACGTGACGCTCGCCAACATCGACCTCGAGGGCGTCCTCGGCGGCGGCCTCGGCGACGGACAGCCCGACAACATCACCGTCAACGGCTCGAACGCTTCCGACAACATCCGCGTCCGGGCCGACGGGGACATCGTCGACGTGACGGGTCTTGCCCCTAGGGTGCGGATCGAGCACTCGGAGGCGGCCAACGACCGGCTCACGATCAACGGTCTCGGCGGCAACGACACGTTCGACATCGGTGTCGGCGTGGACACGTTGATCCAGCTCACCACGAACCAGTAACCCGCACCAACCCACCGCAACAGAGGCCTCCCACGGGAGGCCTCTGTTCGTCCTTCCTCCGTCGTTCCTACGAGGCGATGGGCGCCGTCTCCCGAGCCTCAGCCTCCGTGGCGAAGCGCCTGATCAGCTCTCCCCGCGAGCTCATGTTCAGCTTGCGGTAGATGCGCCCGAGGTGGAACTCGATCGTCTTGTGGGAGAGGAAGAGGGCTGCGCCGACCTCTCGGTTCGTCATCCCGCGGGCGACGTGAAGCGAGATCTGGAGCTCCTGCGGCGTCAGCTCCTCCGCCTCCCAGGACTGGCGGCGGCGAACCTTTGCGCCGGTAGCCCGCAGCTCGGCCCGCGCGCGCTCGGCCCAGACCTCCGCGCCCATCTCCTCGAAGGCCGTCGAGCGCGAGCCTGAGCTGCTCGCGTGCCTCGACGCGCCTGCGCGGCCCGGCGCAACCGCTCGCCGAAGGCGAGCTGCGTTCGGGCGAGAGCCCAGCGGTCGTCAGAGCGCTCGTGCTGCGCGAAGGCCTCTTCGAAGCACGCTTCGAATTCGTCGTCGGAGGCGAGCAGGCCACGGGCCCTGGCGACGCCGGCCAGGCCGACGGGGCTCTGGCATTCGAGCGACTTGCCCACCCCGGCGAGCGCCGCTGCCACCTCCTCGCTTCGCCCCGCCCGCGCGTAGACCTCGACGAGCTCGGAGCGCGGAACGATGACGCGGGAGTGGATGCCGAGCTCGTCGAGGCCCCGCGCGGCCGTCTCCAGCTCGTGCGCCGCCTCGTCCAGCTGTCCCAGCCCGAGCTCCAACAGGCCGAGCGACTGACGAAGCCAGACCCGATAACCGTGCAGCCCGGCTTCCTCCAGGGGCCCCTCCAGCTCTTCCGCGTAGCTCCTGCACTCGCGCTCGGCGCCCCGCTTCGAGGTGATGGCCGCGAGCACCAGCAGCGACTGCACGCGCGGCAGCCACAGATCCATTTCACGGGCGAGGGCGAGCGCCTCGGAGGCCGCCGCGTAGCCCTCGCTCAAGCAGGCCCGCGCGGTTTGCGTGCCAGGCCTGCTGGTAGAGCAGGTACGGAAGGAGGCCGACCGCGCCGTGCGCGCGAGCTCGATCCACGTCGCGCCCGGCGTAGCCGAAACGCCTCACGCGAGCGCTCCAGCCACTCCAGCGCGACTCCGATGCGAAGAAGGCTCAACGGCTCGAGCTGCACGCCGAGTTGCTCGGGCGACTCCACCGAGCGCTCGAGGAGCGGCGTGCCCTCACTCGAACGGCCGACGTAGCAGAGGACCCAGCCGAGCGTGAGCGTCACGAGCCGGGTCACCTCCTCGTCGTCCGTCCCGGCCGCGAGCGCGTGTGCGCGCTCCGCCGCCGCGAGCATGCCGGCCGCGTCCCCGACGCCGAGCCGGGCGCTGCAAGCCTCGGTGCAGATCTTTACCGCGAGCCGGAGATCCGTGTCTTCGAGCAGGGTGGAAGCCTCCATGAGCAGGTCGCTCGCGCGCTCCGGCCTGCCGGCGAGGTACTCGATCCTCCCCTGAAGACGGAGGGCCTCCGCCCTGAGGCACCGGTCGGTGCCGGACTCGAGGGGCGCGGCCAGGAGCGCCACGGCATCGTCGGCGCGGCCTGCGTGGAGAGCAGCGTCAGCGGCGGCGTGGAGCCGCCGCAGCCGCGCCCCCTCGTCGGCGCTCAGGCTCGCCGCCCGCTCCAGTGCCGCGGCCGCGGCCGCGAAGCTCGAGCGGGCCCGGGCCTGCTGGGCCGCCAGTTCGAGCGCCCCGGCCGCCTCTTCGTCCACGCCCAGGGCAGCCCAGGCCAGGTGCCAGGCCCAACGCTCGGGATCGTGACGATCGCGGACAGCTTCCGCGAGCGCGCGATGCGCGGCCCTGCGCTCGGAGGGCGGGGCACCGTGGAACACCGCCGAGCGAACGAGCGGGTGGCGGAAGGAGATCCTCCCCTCGGCGATGGTGACCAAGCCGGCGTCCTCGGCCTCCTCGAGGGCGGCGGGATCGATCCCGAGCGTCACAAGCGCCGTCGAGACCGGCTCGAGCTCGGTGGAGAGCGAGACGGCGGCGACCACGAGCGCGCGCTGGGATTCGGCGGGCAGCGTCTCGGCGCGCCAGGCGAACGCCCGCTCGAGCGTGGCGCCGGCGGGCAAGGGCTCGGGGAGCAGCTCGCGGCCGGCCAGCTGATCGTCAGTGAGGAAGCTCGGTACCTCGAGCAGAGCCAGCGGGTTTCCACGAGTCGCTTCCCACAGGCGCCGGGCGACCTCGGGTGCGACATCCTGCTCTCCCCCGGCCAGCAGGCTCACAGCCTCGTCGGCGGCGAGCCCGCCGAGCTCGAGGCGCTCGATCCCGGGAGGATCGAACGCGCGGCCCTCGCCGTCGCGGACCGCGAAGAGCATCGCTGCCGAGTCCGCCTCGAGCCGCTTCGTGGCAAAGAGGAGAGCGTCCGTGGTCGAGCGGTCGAGCCACTGCGCGTCGTCGACGAGCACGAGCAGCGGATTCGACTCGGCCGCTGCGGCAAGAAGGCTCAGCGTCGCAGCGCCGATCGTGAAGCGATCGTGCTCCCGGGGCTCGCAGAGCCCGAGAGCGCTTCGCAGCGCCTCCGCCTGCTGAGCTGGAATCTGATCGAGAAGGTCGAGGAGCGGGCGGAGGAGCTCGAGCAAACCGGAGAACTGAAGCTCGGCTTCGGATTCGACCCCGAGTGCGCGGATCACTGTCATCCCCTCGGCGCGCTCGACGGCGTGCTCGAGCAGCGCCGTCTTTCCGATCCCGGCCTCGCCGCGAACGACGAGAGCGGCGCTGCGCCCTCGCCGGGCCCGTTCGAGCAGCTCGCCGACGACACCACGCTCGTGTCCGCGTCCAACGAGCACGGCCTCAACGGTAGCCATGGTTTCTCCGCTCAACAAGGCGATTGCACGCTAGACGCAGCTGGAGGAGTGGTTCTTCCCGTTCACCGATCGAGTATCTGCGCCAGCGGCCGCGTGTTGACGAGGTCAGAAGCGGTCGCCCAGCCACGCCTCGCCGTCGCAATCGCCAACCTCATGTTCGCGAGCCCGCGAACGGAATGGGCGTCGGTCGAGGCGACGATCGGCACTCCGGCCTCGACCGCCAGCCGAACCTCCGGGCCCGAGAGATCGAGGCGGGGCGCCAGGCCGTTCGTCTCCAGGGCAACGCCGGTCTCGAGAGCCACCTCGAACACGGTCTCGAGGTCGAGAGCATTTGGAGGGCGGCGGCTGATGAGCCGTCCCCGTGGATGGCTCAGGCATCTGACGGCCGGGTGGCGCATCGCCTCGGTCACCTTGCGGGTCAGCGGCTCCCGCGCTTCTCGCTGGCCGGCGTGCAGGCTGAGCTGCACCCATTCGAGCTCGGCGAGAACGTCGTCCGGGAGGTCGAGGCTGCCGTCGGCGCGGATGTCCACCTCCGTCCCGCGCAGAATCCGGAACGGAGCAAGCTGCTCGTTCGCCTGCGCGATCTCGTCGGCCTGGCGCCGGAGGTCGTCGGCGTCGAGGCCCGGGACAACGCGCACGTTACGGGTGTGGTCGCAGACGGCCATGTACTCGTAGCCGCGGTCACGGGCCGCGGTCGCCATCTCGAGGACCGACGCTTTTCCGTCCGACCAGGTCGTGTGACAGTGCAGGTCTCCGCGCACGTCGCCGAGCTCGACCAGGGGAGGCGGGTCGCCGCGGAAGGGCTCCTCCCGCAGCTCCGGCGGACACCAGGGAAGGCTCAGCGCCGCATAGATCCCCGCTTCGTCAGCGGCCGCCGGAAGCGGCTCGAGCGCGTCCACGTACGCCTTCGTGCCGGTCGCCCGCAGGAGAGTCGTGCCGAAGGAGTCCGGCTCGGCAACGACCAGCTCGACCGGAACGCCCTCGACGGTCACACCGAGAGCTCTCCGCGGCTCTCGCTCCACCACTGCTACGACCGCGGCCAAGTCCTCGAAGCTGCGGAGAACCTCCTGAGGCCGCGCGGATGCAACGACGACCGTGAGATCTCGGCACACATCAGCCCAACGCCGAGCGTCGCCGGCGACCTCGCCGTCGAGCGCCTGGGCGAGCTCCTCGGCGAGCGTCCGCGCTTCGCTCAGGAGCAGCCCGCGCCGTTCGGGCCGGGGCGGCTCGTCGAGACGCTCGAGTATCCGCCGCTCCGTCTTCGGCCCAACTCCTGGAACCTCGCGCAGCCTTCCCGCGTGCGCCGCCTTGCGGAACTCGCCGGCGCTGCGGACGCCGAGCGTGCGGCCGATCTCGAGCATCCGCTGGGGCCCGATGCCCAGGAGCCGGCCGAAGCCGATGAGCTCCGGGCTGACCGTCTGCTCGAGCTCGTCGAGCTCAACGATCCGGCCGGTCGCGACGAGCTCACGCAGCCGCTCGGCGATTCCCCGCCCGACGCCGCGCAGCTCCTGCGCCCTCCCCGCCCGCACGAGCTCCTCGACCGGCGCCCGAGTCTCACGAATGGTCTCCGCCGCGCGCCGGTACGCGCGCGCCGTGTAGTGGCTGGAGCCTGCGAGCTCGAGCAGGACGGCGAACGACTCCAGGCGCTCCGCGATCGCCGCGTTGTCGAGGGGCGCCATCGGCAACAGAATGCCTGCTCTCGCCGGTCACGGAGCGCCCCACGACCAGACGGGCACCTCCGGCTAGAGCCCCGCGAAGGCGATCGTCTCCTCGAGGCCGCGGACTCCCTCGACGGCGCCGACTGCTGTCGTTGCGAGCGCGCCGACAGCGTTGGCGAAGCGGGCCGAGCGTTCGAGCGGCCAACCGGCCAGGCGGCCATACAGGAGGCCGGCGACGAAGGCATCGCCTGCTCCTGTGCCGTCGACGGCGTCCACCGGAGACGCCTCGAGAGCTCCCTCGAAGCCCTCCCCCGAGGCGTAGCAGCCCGAGGAGCCACACTTGAGCACGACGTCCCCGACGCCCCGCTCCCGAAGCCACGCCGCAACCGCGGCAGGCTCTTCCTCCCCGGTGATCGCACGGCCCTCGGGCAGGCTCGGAGCGAGCAGGTCGACGTGCGGCAAGGCGGGAAGAACGCGCTCCCAGCGCCCGGACGCGTCCCAGACCGTGTCGAGGCTCGTGAGGAGCCCGCGCGTCTTGGCCTCTGCCAGCAGACGTGCTCCGGGGTCGCCGTCGAGCGCCTCCATGACGAGTACGCCTGCGAGATGGAGACACCGTCCGGAGAAGAGGTACGAGCGGTCGAGCTCTTCCTCCCGCACGCTCGCGCTTGCGCCCGGAAGATGGAGAAACGTCCGCTCGCCCGAGGAGTCGACGAGCACCACGGTTGCCGAGGTCGCGACGGCCGGGTCAACGGCTACGCCGTCGCGGCCCACGCCGCGCTCGTCGAGCAGGTCGAGGAGGAACGTGCCGAGGGCGTCGTCGCCGACCTTGCCCGTGACTCCCGCCGAGAGGCCGAGCCGGGTGAGGGCGCTCGCCGTGTTGAGGGCGCAGCCGCCGCCGTGGAGCGAGATCTCGTCCACGAGCCCGAGCGAGCCGCGCTCGGGAAGCTCGCCGACCGGACGGGCGATGGCGTCGGCGACCAGGATTCCGAGACAGACGACGTCCATGGCGGACGGATAACGTATCCCGGTGGGCTCGGCATGAGGGTGCAGTTCGTCCGCGACGTCGAGGCTGCGATCGGCTCTGCTGGCATGATCACCGAGCCGGAGCAGCTTCGCACCTACGAGTGCGACGGGCTCACCGGCCACCGCGTCGTTCCCGGGCTGGTCGCCCTGCCGGCGAGCACGGAGGAGGTTCAGGCGGTCGTCCGCCTCTGCGCGCGCGACGGCGTCCCTTTCGTCGCCCGCGGAGCCGGAACGGGTCTCTCCGGGGGCGCGCTGCCCGTCGCTGAGGGAATCGTCATCTCGCTCGCGCGCATGGATCGCATCCTCGATGTCGATCTGGAAGGCGCGCGGGTCACCGTCCAGCCCGGGGTCACGAACCTCGCCGTCACCGAGGCCGTGGCTCCGCAGGGGTTCTTCTACGCGCCCGACCCGTCGAGCCAGCAGGTCTGCACGATCGGCGGCAACGTCGCGGAGAACTCGGGAGGCGCGCACTGTCTGAAGCACGGCTTCACCGTCAACCACGTGCTCGAGGCGGAGGTCGTCCTTCCGGACGGAGAGCTCGTCCGGCTGCGCGCAGGAGATCCAGGGCCGGACCTGCTCGGCACCTTCGTCGGCTCCGAGGGCACGCTCGGTATCGCCACGGAGATCGTCGTCCGCGTGCTCCGGCGCCCGGATGCCGTACGCACGCTCCTCGCAGGCTTCGACTCGACCGACCAGGCAGGAACGGCCGTGTCGGGGGTGATCGCGGCCCGCATCCTGCCGGCCGCGATCGAGATGATGGACCGGCTTACGATCGAGGCTGCGGAGGCGGCCGTGCACCCGGGCTACCCGAACGTCGCCGCCGTCCTCATCGTCGAGCTCGACGGGCTCGGCGTGCAGGTCGAGGACGATCTCGCGGCAGTCGAGAGCATCTGCCTCGCGTCCGGCGCGGTCGAGATCCGGGTGGCGGCCGACGATGCCGAGCGCGCGCTCCTCTGGCTCGGCCGCAAGTCGGCCTTCGCGGCGATGGGCAGGGTGAGCCACGACTACTACGTCCAGGACGGCGTCGTCCCGCGAACGCGCCTGCCCGAGGTGCTGCGCCGGATCGCGGAGCTCGAACGGGAGCACGGGCTCCGGGTCGGCAACGTCTTCCATGCCGGCGACGGCAACCTGCACCCGCTGGTCCTCTACGACGGACGCGAGGAAGGCCAGGCCGAGCGGGCCCAGGTACTGGCCGAGGCCATTCTGGACGCCTGCATGGATGCGGGAGGCTCGCTGACCGGCGAGCACGGGATCGGAGTCGACAAGGCCTGCGCGATGCCGAGCATGTTCGGCCCCGACGACCTCGAGGCGATGAGCCGCCTGCGCCGTGGCTTCGACCCAGCGGGCCTGGCCAACCCGGGCAAGGTCTTCCCCGACCCCGCGCCTTTGCGGAGAAGTGCCCGGACCGTACCGGGCGCATCCCCTCGAGAGAGCAGGACTTGCCGAGCGTCTTTGAAGCCGAGCCGCTGACGATCGCCCAGGCCGCCGAGATCCTCGGGCAGGCGTCGCGCGAGGGGCAGCGCGTCTCGATCGAGCGCGCGGGCGGCGAGCTCGTCGTCTCCACCCGCTATCTCAACCGCCTGCTCGAGCACGAGGCCGGCGACCTCACGGTCACCGTCGAGGCGGGTATCCGCCTCTCGGCGCTGAACGAGCGCCTGGCCGAGCACGGCCAGATGCTCGCGCTCGACCCGCCAGGTGACCCGACGATCGGCGCGGCGATCGCGGGGGATCTCTTCGGCCCCCGGGCGTACCGGTACGGGCGCGCCCGCGACCTCCTCCTCGGGGTCACGATCGTTCTCGCCGACGGAACCGTCGCCAACGCCGGGGGGAAGGTCGTCAAGAACGTCGCCGGCTACGACCTGGCCAAGCTCTTCTGCGGCTCGCACGGACACCTGGGGCTGATCGCGCGGGCGAGCCTGCGCCTGCACCCGCGTCCCGAGGCGAGCCGCACACTCGTCGTCCCCGTCGCCACGCCGGACGATGCGCAGGCCCTCGTCCGAACGCTGATCCACTCGACGCTCGTCCCGAGCGCCGTCGATCTCGTCTGGAACGAGGAGCGATCCGTCCTCGCCCTCCTCGTCGAAGGCGGCGAGGCGGCGACGTCGACCCAGCTCGAGCAGGGCCGCGCGCTTCTCGGCGGAAACGCGGACGGCGCCGTCTGGGACGAGGTGGCCGCGCGCCAGCTCGGCTCTCGCTCGCGAGGAGCCTTTGCGGCGGGCGAGCTCGCCGCTCGCGCTCGAGGAGCTTCCCGAGGCGCTCGTTCGGATCGGGCCTACCTGCTTTGCGTACCTGCCCCAGCCCTACGAGCAGCAGTGGCCCGCGCTCGCCGAACGGGTGCGAGCCCAGTTCGACCCCGACGGAATCCTCGCGTGACGGCAATCGACCGCGAGCTCATCAGCACCTGCGTTCACTGCGGCTTCTGCCTGCCGACGTGCCCGACGTGGGGTCTCTGGCGGGAGGAGATGGACTCGCCGCGTGGGCGCATCTACCTGATGGAAGGCCTCGCCGACGGGACGCTTCGCCTCAACCCGACCGTGGTCGAGCACTTCGATCGGTGCCTCGGCTGCATGGCCTGCGTCACCTCCTGCCCGTCCGGGGTCCTGTACGACCGCCTGATCGAGCAGACGCGCGCGACGATCGAGCGCGAGTACAGTCGCCCGCGCCGCGAGCGTGCGCTTCGGTCCGCCGTCCTCGCCGTCGTCCCGCACCCACGCCGCCTGCGCAAGGCGCTCAGGCTTGCTCCTGCCGGGCGGAAGCTCCCCCTCCCCGGTCTCCTGCGCCCGCTCACCGACCTGGCTCCGCCCTGGCGCTCGGGAGCCGAGCCGCCCAAGCTCACCGAGCCGGTGGGAGAGCGGGTCGGCCGCGTCGGGCTTCTCACCGGCTGCGTCCAGCGCGTCCTCTTCGGCGACGTGAACGTGGCCACGGCCCGCGTCCTCGCCGCCTACGGCTTCGAGGTGGTCGCTCCGCGGGGTCAGGGCTGCTGCGGCGCGCTGGCCGTGCACGCCGGGCGGCGGGACCAGGGCCTGGACCACGCCCGGCGGACCATCGACACGTTCGAGCAGGCGGACGTCGACTTCGTCGTCTCCAACGCCGCCGGCTGCGGCTCGAACCTGAAGGACTACGCGCACCTGCTCGCCGACGATCCGGTCTACGCCGAGCGAGCGGCCGCCTTCTCCGCCCGGTCCCGCGACGTCTCGGAGCTCCTCGCAGCGCAGGAGCCGCGCGTCAGAGCAGAAGCCGCTCGAGCTCCGCGTCGCGCTCCAGGACTCCTGCCACCTCGCCCACGCGCAGGGCGTACGGGCCGAGCAGCGCTCCGTCCTGGCACGGGTTCCGGGCCTCAGCGTTGTCGAGCCGGGCGACCAGGCGCTCTGCTGCGGCAGCGCCGGCATCTACAACCTCGTGCAGCCCGAGGCTGCGCTCGAGCTGGGCCGGCAGCAAGGCCGAACGGGTGCTGGCCGTCGAGCCCGATGCCTATGCCGCCGGCAACCCCGGCTGCCTCGTGCAGGTGACCGCCGCCCTCCGGCGGGCCGGCCGCCCCCTCCCGGCGTTCCACCCGGTGGAGCTCCTCGACGCGTCGCTCCGCGGCGCCGACGCCGGAGAGCTACTCACGCGGGCGCGCCGCTGACGGCTGCGGACATGCCCCGGGGTCTGACCCCGGACCGGCTCGTTTGGCCGGCGGTCTCTCCCCAGAGGTCTGTGGATACACCGGCGTGGAGGAGAAGGCGCCGGTCCCAGCCGAGCATGCGGAGCCGGCCAGCCGGGCTGACGAGCGTGGGTCACCCCTCCACAGCCATGTGCCGCCGGGACACGCCCCGGGGCCTGACCCCAGGGCGTGGCCTAGGCGGACACGGCGCTGAGGGGCACTACCGAGGACGTCGCCTGCGACTCGAGCGCCGCGGTGAAGAGGCGGTGGGTTGCGGCGGCCTCCTCCGGGGTGGCGCAGTGGAAGGGCTGGCGCATGCCGTCTCGCCCGTGGGCGAGCTCGTCGAGAAAAGCCGCCCACATCTGCAGGATCGCGTCGGAGAAGCCGAATTCGAAGATCGCGCCCGTGATCGTCGGGTAGGCCGACTCCGAGCCGAGGTCGAGGACGTTCCACGCCTGCGCCCCACCGGGCTCGTAGGCCATCCAGCGCAGGGTCTTGGGCTGCTTGGTCGTGTAGGCGATCGACCCCTCGGTCCCGTCCACCTCGATGATCCAGGTGTTCGTCTCGCCGGGAGCGATCCGCTTGGTCTCGATCCGAAGCGGGAAGACGTAGCCGTCGTCCTCCGCCCGGCAGAGGAGGAGGGCGTTGTCCCACGTGTCGCACGCAGCCGTCCCACCCCGGCCGTCTGGACGCTCGCGGACGACGTCCGAGAGGATCGCGCACACGTCGCTCGGGAACCAGCCGGCGCGCAGAGGCAGGTGGAGCGCGTGCATGCCGAGGTCGCCCATGACCCCGTACTCGCCGTTCTCGGCGGCGCGCCGCTTCCAGTTGATCGGCTTCTCCGGATCGAGGTCGCTCGAGTGGAGGAAGGCCGACCGCACCTCGAGCACGCGCCCGTAACGGCGCTCGGCGATCCAGCGCCACACGCGTTGTCCTCCCGGATAGAAGGGAAGCTCGGACGAGCAGCGCACGAGGAGCTCGGGATGCGCATCGATCTCGGCGCCGATCGCACGGTTCGCCGCCAGGTCGATGCCGAAGGGCTTCTCGCCGAGGAGGTGCTTTCCGGCCCGGAGACACGCGGTGTAGATCTCCTCGTGGAGGTGGTGCGGGACGGCGCAGTACACCGCCTCGATCGAGTCGTCGGCGAGCAGCTCGCGGTAGTCGGAGAGGAGCCGAGGCGCCGGCTCGAGCCGCTCGTACCAGGAGAGCACCTCAGGGCTGACGTCGCAGACGGCGGCCAGCTCGGGCCGGACGCCGTTGGCGTCGATGTGCGCCCACCGCGCTGCCGCGCTCGCGAACTCGCGCCCCATGAGGCCGCCGCCGACCACGCCTATGCGGACGACGCGCTCAGGCACGGGCGGCGAGGCCCGCGAGCGCCTGCTCGGCAGACGAGCCCTCGTGCACGATCGCCATGAGCGCGCGGGTCATGCCGACGGGATCCGCGTGCTGGACGACGTTGCGCCCGTAGACGATCCCGGCGGCGCCCTGCTGGAGGACCGCCTCGGTGCGGCGCAAGGATCTCCTCGTCCGGAGCCCGTCCGCCGCCCCGAACGAGCACCGGCACGCGGCCCGCGGCCTCCACGACGCGGCCGTAGTCGTCGAGGTCGTCGGTCGGGTCGGCCTTGATGACGTCGGCGCCCAGCTCGACGGCCTGGCGAACCAGCGTCACCACGGTCTCGGCATCCCCGTTCACGCCGTAGCCGGCGTCGCCCGGCTTCATCGCCAGCGGCTCCACCATCAACGGCATCCCGAACGGATCGCAGGCTGCGCGCAGCGTCGAGACGTTGTGGACGCATTGCCGGTAGAGCTCGGGCTCCCCGGGAAGCGAGAGCAGGTTGACGACCACGCAGGCGGCGTCGAGGCGAAGGGCCCGCCCCACCGCGTCCTCGACCAGCTCGCTCCACAGCGCCTTCGGAGGGGCCGGCCCGTACACGTTCGCGACGTCGGTGCGCAGCACGAGCGCCGGCTTGCCGGGGCCGGGCAGCCGCTGGAGGAGCGGCGCCTGGCCGGGAGAGAGCTGGATCGCGTCGGGCCCCGCTTCCACGAGCGTGCGCACCGCCCGCTCGAGGTTCTCGATCCCGAGCAGGAACGAGGGCTCGCCGAAGAAACCGTGGTCGACGGCGACGTCGAAGCAGCGCCCGTCGGCGGCGAAGAGGCGGTTCAGGCGCTCGCTAGCGATACGCGATCTCCTCGCGCCGGCCCGATTCGCTCGAGCGCACGATCGCGTCGCAGACCTCGGCGGCTCGGTAGCCGTCCTCGAACGTCGCGCCGTGCGGCGCGACCTCCCCGTCCTCGGCGATCGCCGTGAGGAGGTGGTGGAGCTCGTGGACGAACGAGTGCTCCCAGCCGATGATGTGGCCGTGCGGCCACCAGTGCTCCCAGAACGGGTGATCGGCTTCGGAGACGAGCACGCTTCGGAACCCCTGAGCCCGTTCGCCCGGGTTCGAGTCGCGAAAGTACACCTGCAGCTCGTTGAGGCGCTCGAGGTCGAAGGCGATCGAGCCCTTGGAGCCGTTGATCTCCCAGGCGAAGGCGTTCTTGCGGCCGGGGCAGAAGCGTGAGGCTTCGATCGTGCCGACGGCGCCGTTCTCGAACGCGACCACCGACTCGAAGGCGTCGTCGACGTCACGTCCCTCCTTGAACGTTCGCGTGGCCCCGCTGACGGACTCGATCTCGCCCACGAGGTAGCGGGCCAGGTCGATCACGTGCGCGCCCAGGTCGCCGAGCGCGCCCGAGCCGGCCGCCGCGCGATCGAAGCGCCACACCTCGTCGTCGATGTCCCCCCACTCCTGGAGATACCGGCCCCTGAAGTGGTAGACGTCGCCCAGGTCGCCGGCCTCCAGCAGCTCGCGCGCGAGGCGCACGGCCGGGACGAACCGGTAGTTGAAGGCGCACATGTGCTTGACGCCGGCGGCCGCGACGCGCTGCCAGACCTCGTGGCTCTCGTCGGCGGTGCGCGCGAGCGGCTTCTCGCAGACGACGTGCTTGCCGGCCTCGGCCGCCGCGATCGTCGGCTCCGCGTGGAGATCGTTCGGCCCGCTGTTGTCGAAGAGCTCGATCTCGTCGTTCGCGAGCAGCTCGTGCCAGTCCGTCGTGTAGCCCTCGAAGCCGTATCGGCGCGCCGCCTCGGCGACCGCCTCCTCGGTCCTCCCGGAGACCGCGACGAGCCGCGGCACGAGCGGAGGCGGCCAGGTCATGTAGGCGATCTTCCGGTAGGCGTTCGAGTGGGCCTTGCCCATGAACGCGTAGCCGAGCATGCCGACCCCGATCGTTCGGGCCTCGGTCGGGCCGCCGGCCCGGCCCATCGTGAGGAAGCCGACCTCGCCCTCGTCCGGCATCGTCAGCTCCTCTCGTAGGCCGCGTCGAAGGCGAGCGCAGACGGGACGAAGTCGCTTCTGCGGACGTAGGCCAGCGCGTCCTGGGCGCCCCACTCGCGGTCCATCCCGGCATCCTCCCACTCGATCGAGAGCGGCCCTTCGTAGCCGATCCGGTTGAGCGCGCGGAAGAGCGACTCGAAGTCGACATCCCCGTGCCCGGGCGAGACGAAGTCCCAGCCGCGCCCGACCTCGCCGAAGTTCAGGTGGCCGCCGAGGATCGAGCTCTTGCCGTCGAGGTTCTTCTTCGAGTCCTTGACGTGCACGTGGTAGATGCGGTCGGCGAACTCGGCGACGAACGCGGCGGAGTCGAGGGACTGGTGGGCGAAGTGGCTCGGGTCGAAGTTGATGCCGAAGCCCTCGCGCCGGTCGATCGCCTCCAGCGTCTTGCGAGTCGTGACGAAGTCGTAGGCGATCTCGGTGGGATGAACCTCGAGCCCGTAGCGAACGCCCTCGGCCTCGAAGACGTCGATGATCGGGCCCCAGCGGTCGGCGAAGTCCTGGTAGCCGGCCTCGATCGCCTCGAAGTCGTTCGGCGGGAACGAGTAGAGCAGGTGCCAGATGGAGGAGCCCGTGAAGCCGTTCACCTGCGTGACGCCGAACCTGGCGGCCGCCCGGGCGGTGTCCTTCACCTTGTCGGCCGCGCGTCCGCGCACCCCCTCCGGGTCGCCGTCGCCCCAGACGTCGGGCGGCAGGACGGCCCCGTGGCGCTCGTCGACCGGGTCGCAGACGGCCTGGCCGACCAGGTGCGTCGAGATCGCAAAGCACTGCAAGCCGTGCCGGTCGAGAATCTCGCGGCGGCCGTCCACGTACGCGGGGTCGGCGAGCGCCTCGTCGACGTCGAAGTGATCGCCCCAGCAGGCGAGCTCGAGGCCGTCGAAGCCCCAGGCCGAGGCCTTGCCGGCGAGCTCCTCGAGCGGGAGATCGGCCCACTGGCCGGTGAAAAGCGTGACTGGACGTGCCATTCGCGGTCCTCCTTAGGCGGTGGTGGGGGCGGCGGTCTGCGTGCTCTCGGCCAGGACGAGGTTGACGCCTGCGTCCTCGTACTCCTCGACCGTCTTGCGCGGGAGGCCGTCGTCGACCACCAGGGCGTCGAGATCTTCTGCCCGCGCGATCGAGAGCAGGGCCGAGACGCCGAACTTGGAGGAGTCGATGAGGCCGATCGTCTTTGCGGAGGAGGCGGAGGCGGCTTTCAGCGTGTCGGCGAGCTCGCGCCGCGTCGTGGTCAGCCCGTTTTCGAGCGTGATGCCCCCGGCCGAGACGAACGCCGTCTCCAGGTTGAGGCCGGCCAGGAACTCCGCTGCCCACCGGCCGCCGATCATGTGGAGCGTCTGGTCGACCTCGCCGGGCGTGACGATCACGTGGATGGACTGAGCGTGAAGCTCGCCCGCGATCGCCGGCGAGTTCGTCACGAGGGTGAGCGCCCGCGGCGGGTGGCGCTCGAGGTGGCGGGCGAGCACGAGGCACGTCGTGGACGAGTCGACGAAGATCGTCGAGCCATCCTCGACGAACCGGGCCGCGCGCACCGCGATCGCTTCCTTCTCCGGCAGCGATTGCTCGAGGCGCTTCGCCCAGTCGGCCGGCACGCGGAGCGCCCGGGGGCCCGTTGCCAGGAAGGCGGGCGCCTCCGTGGACGCGCTCGATGAGGCCGTCGCGGCCGAGGCGCTCCAGGTCGCGGTGGACAGTGATCTGCGAGACGCCGTACTCGCGCGCAAGCTCGGCGATCGACGCGCCTCCGTCGCGCTGGATCCGCTCGAGCATGCTCGCTCTGCGCAGGTCGGCCGGCAGCACGCCCGTTCCCATCAGGTCGCGGAAGGTGTCGAGGCCAACACGAGGTACCGCTCTGCGACGAGGTCCGCGAACTCCGGGTCGTTCACTTCGGCGTCGACGAGCTCGAAGGGGATGTCGGGCCGAAGCGCGCTTCCGAGCGCGTCCAGGAACGCGGCGTCGGCCTCCGGAAACCAGAGGTCGCCGCCCTCGACGTCCGCGAGCGAGAAGCCGCGGGTCGGGGCGAGGACCTGGACGGGCCCCCGCGCCTCGTTGAGCCGTTCGGCGACGATCCGGCCGAGCTCGGCCATCTCCCCGGGCTCGAGGCGGACGAGCGTCGCCACGGGATTGTGGTAGTAGCTCCGCCGTCCGCGATACTCGGCGGGGACGGTCTCCGGCGCACCCTGGTTGAAGAAGTCGACGCAGCCGGGAACGACCACCTGCGGCAGGCCCCTGGCCCCCGCGACCCGGAGGCGGTCCGGCCCCGTCGCATGGAGCCCGTCCAGGAGCGAGTTCGCAAGCTCGGAGAGCGTGTAGTCGACCACCCCCGCGAGCGCGCCCGCCTCGACGAGCTTCTCCATCGCCGGCCCACCGACACCGTTCGCATGGAAGACGACCGGCTCGTGGCCGGCGCGTTCCAGGGCCGCGCGAATGCGCATCACCGCAGGCGTTGTGTGCCCGAGCATCGTGATGCCCACGCTGCGCCCGCCCAGGTCGCGAAGCGGCGCTCCTGCCTCCCGGGCCATGCCCACGACCGCCGCGGCCGCGTTGTCGAAGACGGCCCGGGCGATCGGGTTGAGGCCGAGGATGTCGATGACCGAGTGCATGACGAGGACGTCGCTCTCGCCGACGAAAGGACCGAACGGGCGGCGACCCGAGGCGCTCGGCGTGACGATCAGCTTCGGGACGCCGACGGGAAGGGCGTGCATTCCGGCCGCTCCCAGGAGGGCTCCCTCCGCCCCGCCCAGGCAGAGCACGCCGTGCAGGTCATCCTCGAGCCAGAGGCGGAGGCAGACTGCGCGGACCCCCTCTGCCATCAGCTCGACCGCGGCGCCGCGGCTGCCCGCCGACTGGATCTGCTCGAGCTCGTAGCCCGCCTCGCGAGCCACGTCCTGCCGCGCCACGTCGGCGCTCGTGCCGGGCTCTCCCAGGATCCCCGAGTCGATCACGACCGGCCGGGCCCCGAGCCCCGCCAGCCGCTCGCGCACGTACGCGATCTCCTCGCCCTTGGTGTCGAGCGTCCCGATCAGCGCGATCCGCGGCTCGTCCGTCACAGGTTCTCCATCACGCCCGCTCGCGCCATTCCCGGGTGTGCACCTCGACCGGCACCTTCTGGAACTCCTCGAGCGCGGCCGCGAGGTGCTCGGCGTAGAGCTCGTACGTCCGCTCGCCCTTCTCGGCCGTCGCCCTGAAGGGGTTGCCGATCACGCCGCTGGGCGTGAAGTCGCTGTGATCCGTAGGGAAGAGGAAGTACTGGTACCCCTGGAACTCCACCTCCGGCGCGCCGTCGAGCTTGACGAAGCCCTCCGGGAACCAGTCCGGCCGCTTCACCTTCTGGTTCACGGCGCGGTCCATCCTGACGAGGCGCTCGTCGTGCGCCAGCACCTGCGCGGTCTCCAGCTCGCTCGAATGCCACCCCGGGGTCTCCTCGGGCGGGTTCTCCATCACCGGGTCGATGAGGCCGAGGTAGCGCTCGGCGTAGAGCTTGGAGAAGGTGACGAACGCGCCCGTCTCGTAGCGGATCCGTCGCAGCAGCGGGTCGATGATCTTCGTGTTCGACCCGTGGTTGTTGACGAAGACGAGCCGGTTGAACCCGTGGTGGATGAGCGACCGCGCCACGTCGTGGTAGACCTCGAGCAGGATCTGCGAGCGGATCGTGATCGTCCCCGTCCCCTCGCCCGGCTCGTACATGTGCTGCGGCGAGTAGCCGAACCAGACGCAGGGCGTGTAGAGAACCTGGGCCCGCTCGGCCGCCCGCCGGGTGATCTCGTCGGCCTGGATCGTGTCCGTCGCAAGCGGCAGGTGCGGCCCGTGTTGCTCCAGGCTCGCGATGGGGATCATCACGATGTCCTTCTCGCCGAGGTAGGCCTTGATGTCCGGCGGGGCGAGATCGGCGATGTTGTAGGACGGCAGCTCCATCGGATCTCCTCTATGCGGGAGCCGCGGCGCTCATCGCCTGGCGCAGGCAGTCGATCGACTCCTGCACGTACCGGTCGTACAGCTCCTCCGGCACGGCGCCCGTCCCGTGGTCGCGCAGGAACTGCTCGAGCCCGACGCTCGCGTCCGCCTCGGAGGCGTCGCCGATCTCAGTCCGATCGGAGATGCGGCTGCGGTCGACGGTGGCGACGAACTCGACGGTGATATAGCCGTCGTAGCCGACCTCGCCGAGCGTGCGCACGATCAGCTCCCAGTCGATGGCTCCCTGCCCGGGCGGCATGCGGTTGTTGTCGGCGACGTGGAAGTCGACGAGCTGGTCGCCTGCAGCCCTGATCGCGGCCGGCCAGTCGGCCTCCTCGATGTTCATGTGGAAGATGTCCAGGCAGACGCCGCAGTCCCCGCCGACGTCCTCCGCCAGCGCAAGCGCCTGGTCGCAGCGGTTGAGGAAGTACGTCTCGAAGCGGTTGAGCGGCTCCAGCGCGAGGCGGACGCCGTTCTGCTCGGCGTGGGCCTGGCACTCCTTCAGGCTCTCGACTGCCCACTTCCACTCCTCCTCGGGGGTGGACATGGGCGTGACCTTGCCGACCGTCGAGGGGACGACCGTCAGGATCGAGCCGCCGAGCGCCTTGATCAGGTCGATCGTGTCCTTCACGTACTGGACGCTGCCGATGCGCACGTACTTGTCCTCGTGCAGAAGGTCGCGGCCGCCGACCATGAGCGTCACGGAGCCCCAGCACTCGAGCCCGTGCTCGTCGAGCAGCGAGCGCACCTGCTTCGCGTCGTACAGCGCCGGCTCGCCCGAGATCTCGATGCCGTCGTAGCCGCAGGCGGCCAGGCGCCGGATCGTCGTCTCGATCGGCTCGGGCCGCATCCAGTTGTGCATCGCCATCTTCAGTTCCATTCGGTCCTCCTCGCGTTGCCGACTGCGTTACAGATCGAGCTTGCCGGGGTTCATGATCCGGTTCGGGTCGAGTACCTCCTTGATTCGCCGCAGGACGTCGAGCGCCGGCCCGTGCTGTGCCCGCATGTACGGCGCGAGCTTGAGCCCCACGCCATGGTGGTCGTTCATGACGCCGCCGGCGCCCAGCATCGCCTGCACCGCGTCGTCCCAGATCCGATCGTGGAGCTCGATGGCGTCGGGGCCGCCGTCCGGGACGATGAAGCGCCCGTACATCATCGTCCCCCACGGGTACCAGTGGCTGAAATGGACCTTGAGCGTGAGCCCCTGCTCGGCGTAGGGCGCCTCGACCGCCGCCTTCACCGCCCGGTAGACGTCGTAGATGCGCGCGTAGGGAGCGACGGCCTCGAGCGTCCCCCAGATCGCGGGAAGCTCGGGATGGTGCGGCGGCTTGTAGAACTCGTACCGGCGCCGCCACCACGTTTCGCCGAGACGCCCGTCCAGGATCGTCCCGCCGTGCTCGCGGGCGATCCCGAGCGCCGTCTCTGCCTCCGCGTCGGCGACGGCCGTCTCCCCTTCGAAGCAGAAGACCGTGCACACGCCGTCGAGCTCCTGCTCGACGACCGGGCCGAGCGACGTCCGCGTGGCGACTTCGTCGTACAGGCGAACAACCGAGGGGCGCAGGCCGCGGGCGATACAGGAGCGAACGGCGGCGATCCCCTCGGGCACCGACGCGAACGAGACCGCCTCGAAACGGCGCTTCTCCGGAAGGGGGGCAAGCTGCAAGGTCGCGCGGGTGACGATGCCGAGCGTGCCCTCTGAGCCGATGAAGAGCTGCGTCAGCTCGGGCCCCACTGCGTGCCGCGGGACGCCGACGGTCTCCAGCACGCTTCCGTCGGCGAGGGCTACGCGGAGCGAGAGAACGAGGTCCTCGATCTTGCCGTAGCGCGTCGAGAGCACTCCCGAGCCGCGGGCGGCGACGTAGCCGCCGACGGTCGCCAGGTCGACCGAAGCGGGGTAGTGGGGGAGCATGAGCCCGCGCTCGTTCAGCGCGTGCTCGAGCGCCTCGCCGTTGACGCCCGCCTCGGCGGTCACCGTCAGCGACTCCTCGTCCACCTCGACGATGCGGTCGAGGCGCGTGAGGTCGAGGAGGATGCCGCCGGCGATCGGGACCGCTCCCCCCTGGCTTCCCGAGCCGCCCCCGCGGGGGACGACCGGAAGGCCCCGCTCGTTGGCAAAGCGGAGCACGGCGGCGACCCCGGCCTCGTCGGCCGGCGAGACCGCGGCGTCGGGGAGGCCGAGCGGGGTGCCGTTCGCCTGCGCCGCGAGCGCCTTCCAGTAGGTGTCGGCGGCAAAGCGCTCCAGGAGATCGGCGTCGGCGACGACCGCATCCGTGCCGACGAGGTCACTGAGGTCTCGCGCCAGGGTCTCGGTCTTGGGGGTCCCGACACTCACGACTGGCGCAACGACCTCCAGGGCTCCTCGCCGGAGACGTCCACGAGCTCGTAGCCCCCGTCGCCGGCACAGGGGCCGAGAGCGACGGTCAACCGTGCCGTCTCCGTCCCCGTGTTGAAGGAGGCATGGACGGTGCCCTTGCCGATGAACACGGCTTCGCCGGGCCCGAGGACCGTCTTCTCGCCTTCGAGCCATTGCTCGATCTCGCCCGCCTGGACGACGATGACCTCCTCCTGCTCGGGGTGCGTGTGGAAGTCGTGGCCGTGGCCCGGCTCGAGCGTGACGTCGAGCACGGTGAGCTGCTGCGCTCCGGTGGAAGGCGGGCGACTGATCCAGCCGAGCCCGCCCCAGTCGAGCTGCTCGCGCTCGATCTCGGCGTCGTGGACGAACCTTCCCTTCATACGCGCTCTCCTTCCCGGCCTCGCGTCGAGATCGCCTTGAAGCGCTTGACGGTCTCCGTCAAGGCGATTTCGGTGGGAAGCCGCTCCATGCTCGAGGCGCCGAAGAAGCCGACGACGCCCCGCGTGCGCTCGAGCACGAAGGCCGCATCCTCCGGCTCGGCGATCGGGCCGCCGTGGCAGAGGACGAGGATGTCCGGCGCGACCTCCACGGCTGCGTCGTGCATCGCCTGGATGAGCTCGACGCAGTCGTCGAGCGTCCTGGCGGTCTCGGCCCCGATCGACCCGCCCGTGGTCAGGCCCATGTGCGGAACGAGGACGTCGGCTCCCGCCTCGGCCATCGCCCGCGCGTCGTCAGGCGTGAAGACGTAGGGGCAGGTGAGCAGGTCGAGCTCGCGGGCAGCGCGAATGGCCTCGACCTCGAGCGCATAGCTCATGCCCGTCTCCTCGAGGTTCTGACGGAAGGTCCCGTCGATGAGGCCGACCGTGGGAAAGTTCTGGACCCCCGTGAAGCCGGCCTCCTGGAGCTGCCGGAGGAAGACCGGCATGAGCCGGAACGGATCCGTGCCGCAAACCCCGGCGAGGACGGGCGTCGACTTCACCACCGGAAGCACCTCGCCTGCCATCTCCATGACGATCGCGTTCGCGTCGCCGTAGGGAAGGAGGCCGGCGAGGGATCCCCTGCCCGCCATCCGGTAGCGGCCGGAGTTGTAGATGATGATGAGATCTGCGCCGCCGGCCTCCGCGCACTTCGCCGAGAGGCCCGTGCCGGCGCCGGCGCCGACGATCGGCCGTCCGTCCTGCACCTGCGCGCGAAGGCGCGCCAGAGCTTCCTCGCGCTTCATGCGCGCACACCCGCGGTCGTCCAGGCCTGGTAGTGCTGGTGCAGGGTGTCGGCCATCGCCTGGGCGAACGCCGGGTCGTTGACATCGGTGTCGAGCTCGCGAACGTCCACGCCCGGGTCGAGCGTCTCACGGAGCGCCTCGAAGAGGGCCCGGTCCGCCTCCGGGTCGTAAAAGACCTGTCCCTCGACGTCGATGAGGGAAACGCCGCGAAGCGGGATGAAGAGCGTCACCGGCCCCGTCGCCGCCGAGAGCTTGCGCCCGATGCGCCGCCCGAGCTCGGCGCACTCCTCCGGCGTCGTCCGCATGAGCGTGACGGTCGGGTTGTGCTTGTAGAGGAGCCGGTCGCGGAACTCGACCGGCACCGTCTCCAGCGGGCCGAAGTTGACCATGTCGAGCGCGCCCAGCGAGACGACCTGCGGCAGCCCGAGCTCGCCGGCCGCCTCGAGCCGGTCGGGGCCGGCGGAGAGCACCCCGCCGACGAGATCGTCCGCCAGCTCGGTCGTCGTGATGTCGAGCGAGGCGGTGATGAAGCCGCTCCGCATGAGCGCTTCCATCGACTGCCCACCCGTGCCGGTTGCGTGGAAGACGAGCACTTCGTAGCCGAGCTCCTCGAGGCGCTCGCGTGCGGCCGTCACGCAGGGCGTCGTGACGCCGAACATGGTCGCGCCGACGAGCGGCTTCCCGCCCTCGACCGAGGGCGGCTCCGCGTTCACCATGCCCGCCATCGCGGCCGCGGCGTTGGCGAGGATGCGGGAGGAGACGGCGTTCACGCCGGCGATGTCGACGACGGAGTACGTCATCGTCACGTCGGACGCACCCACGTACGGGCGCGTGTCGCCCGAGGCCATCGTCGAGACGATCAGCTTGGGGACGCCGACAGGCAGCGCCCGCATCGCCTCGGCCGCGACGGCCGTCCCGCCGGAGCCGCCGAGCGCGAGGACGCCGTCGAGGCGCCCCTCGGCATGGAGCCGCGTCACGATCTCGGCGGCGCCGCGCGCCATGGTCTCGACGGCGGCGCCGCGGTCGCCCGCCTCGGCGAGCGCGGCGAGGTCGGCGCCGGCCGCCCGCGCCACTTCCTCGCGGGTCACGTCCGGGGCCGTGCGAGGCTCGCCGAGAACCCCGGCGTCGACGAGGACGGTCGCCGTCGCAGCACGCGCGTGCCCATCGAGCGCAGCGAGCGGAGGTAGCGCGTACTCGTCCCGAGCCCTGTTCGCTCGTCGCAGCGCTGCCGATCAGGACGACGGTGGGCAGCGTGATGCTGACGGGGCGGCCGTTTCCTCCACGCGGGTCACGCCGAGGTAGCGCTGTTGGGCGCCCGGGTCGGCGAGCAGCGCCTCGGCGGTCGTCTCGGCGACGATCTCGCCGGCGACCATCACGAGCTGCCGCTCTGCGAGCGCGGTGGCGACGCCGAGATTCTGCTCGACCAGGAGGAGCCCGACTCCCTCCTCGACGAGGCTTCGGCAGGTCTGGACGAGGTTCTCCACGATCGTGGGCGCGAGCCCCTCGGAGGGCTCGTCCATGATCAGAAGCTTTGGGATTGCCGAGCAGCGCGCGGCCGATGGCCAGCATCTGCTGCTCCCCGCCGGAAAGCTGGGCCGCTCCGATCTTCCGACGCTCGGCCAGGCGCGGGAACAGCTCCCAGATCGCCGCCTTCGTCCACCGGCCGCCTCCGGAGGCCCCGAGCATGTCGAGGTGCTCCTCCGTCGACAGCGAGGGGAAGAGGCGCCGCCCCTGCGGGACGTATCCGATCCCCGTGCCCGAGATCTTGTACGGGGCGCGGCCCATGAGCTCCTGCCCTTCGAAGCGGACGGAACCGTCCGCCTGCGCCATGAGGCCCATGATCGTGAGACAGAGCGTGGTCTTTCCCATGCCGTTGCGGCCGATCACGGCAACGGGCTCACGGCCCATCTCGAAGCTGACGTCGTGCAGGACGCGCCCGCGCCCGTAGTAGGCGTTGACCTTCTCCAGGGTGAGGACGGGCTCACTCATCCGGGTGATGACTGCTCCCGAGGTAGAGGTCGTGAACCAGCTGGTTGGCGCGGATCTCGGCCGGCGTGCCCTCCACGATCACGCGCCCGTCGTGCATCATCGTCACCTGCTCGGCCACCCTGAGGGCGACGTCCATGTCGTGCTCGATGAGGATCAGCGTGATGCTGCGGTCGAGCGAGAGCAGGAGGTCGGTGAGCAGGATGCGCTCGCCGCGGGAAAGCCCCGCCGCCGGCTCGTCAAGCATCATGACCTTGGGATCGCCGGCCCGCGCCATCCCGACCTCGAGCTGTCGCTGCTCGCCGTGCGAGAGCGAGCCCACCGTAGTCCCGAGCTGGTCCTGGAGGCCGACCCGCTCCGCGAGCTCGCGCGCACGCTCGCGGAGCGGGCCGTCACGTCCGGGCAGTCGCACGGGGCGGAGATGTCCGTGCCGCGGCCCAAGCGCGGCGAGGTAGAGGTTGTCCTCGACCGTCAGGCCGAGGAAGAGCCGCGAGGTCTGGAAGGTCCGAGTGAGCCCGAGCTTCGCCCGCTTGCGGGCGGGCATGGCCGTGACGTCCTGCCCGAAGAGCTCGACCCGTCCTCCCGTGGGCGGGAACTCGCCCGAGATGACATTGAAGAGCGTCGTCTTGCCCGCGCCGTTCGGCCCGAGCAGAGCACGGCGCTCGCCGGGGCGGACGTCGAGGTCGACGTCGCTGACGGCGAGGACGCCCCCGAAGCGCCGGCCGACGCCGCGGAGGCGGACGATCGGCTCGGCGCTCTGGGGCTGTGCAGCTGCTTCGGTCACCGGTTCCTTCGGCTTCTAGCTTCCTCCGCCGCCCTGCTCCGTCCACGGAGGCGGCGTGGCCTCCTCGCAGGCCGGGTTGTCCCGGTCGGGCGAAGGCGTCTCAGGGCTGAAGAAGCCCGCGAACGTCTGGTCGACCTCCGGGATGTTTCGAGCGTCTGCACGTCGGGGACGCCGTCACCGGTCTGGTCCTCCACGATCTGCTGGAGGAAGTTGTCCATGACCGCCTGGCGGTTCTCGTCGAGCGTGATCGGCCCGAGCGGGGCCTCGAGCTCGAGGTTCGCGAGTGCATCCCGGAAGGCGGCGTGCTCGTCGGAGAGGTCGCCGTCGACCTGCTCCAGCGCCTGCGCGATCGCCTCCAACGCCGTGTAGTAGCCGTAGAAGAACACGCTCGAGCCCGTGCCTTCGAGCTCCGGATAGGCCTCGGCGATCTGCTCGGTGTACTCGATGTACGCGGGCTCCTGCGAGTCGCCCGCCGTCATGCCGGCGGTCACGACTCCCACTACCTGGTTCCCGAGCTCCTCGAGGATCACGGGGTCGGTCATGAAGATGCCGCCCATGATCTTGTCGGCGAGGTTGCCGCGCAGCTGCTCGTACTGCTTCACGAAGGCGACGGTTCCGGTTCCGCCGACGCCCATGAAGAAGCCGTCGACGTCCTCGGGAATCTGCGTGATGTACGAGGAGTAGTCCTCCTCGCCCAGCGGCGGCCACAGCCGCTCGGTGACGTTTCCGCCGATCGAGCAGAACTCGGCCACGAAGCCCGCGATCTGCGAGTACGGGAAGTCGTAGTCGTCCCCGATCGTGACGACGTTCCGCCAGCCCAGCTCGTTGTAGGCGTAGTTGCCGAGCCCTGCCGTCCACTGAGTGCCGTCCGAATGGAAGCGGAAGAAGTTCGGTGAGCGGACCTTGAGCGTCGTGTCCTGCGCGCCCGAGATGCCGTTCACGAACGTGACCCCCGGCTGCTCCTTGGAGTAGTTGGCGACGGCGATTCCCTCGCTACCCGACAGCGGCCCCACCAGAATGTCGACCTGCTCCTGCTCGACCAGCCGCCGGGCCTCTTCGACCGCCTTGTCCGGGGTCGAGTCCGAGCCGCCGTACACGATCTCGATTGGGTGTCCGGCGATCGTGGCGTTCTCGACGCCGTCGGTGGGATCGCCGCTCACGGGGGTCGCCCCGCGGTTGATCAGCGGGAGCATCGCCCCGCCCCAGGTCTGGCCTTCGAAGGGCGCGAAGGCTCCCTCGTTGTTCGAGAAGACGCCGATCTTGATCGGCTCGCCGGTCGCTTCGCCGTCGGTCTCTCCGCCGGTGTCGGTCGTCCCGGTTGCCTCGCCGGCCTCGTCATCATCGTCGTCGCCGCCGCAGGCTGCGACGGTCGCCGCGAAGGCGAGCACCAGCACGGCGAGCAGGGCCCAGAGCCGGGCCCTCCCACCCTCGGTGGAATTCATTCCTGTTTCTCCTCCTCTTGGATCGATCCGAACGCCCGGTTGCCGGCCGGGTGTTCCCGTCGAGCGTTGGCGCGCGTTCTTCCTCCCTTCTTCGTCACAACGGCTGTGGACTGTCCGATGTCTGCTGGGCCCCGCCCGCCGGTCCCGATGTGGGCCGTGCAGGAGGGCCGCCTGAGAGTTGGCGCCCGAAGAAGTCGACGATCGACTGCCAGATCCCCATCAGCCCGCCCGGCGAGAGAAGGACGATGGCCAGGAAGATCGCCCCGATCACGGTATTGAAGCGCTGCCCGACGATGTCGAGACCTCGTGTCCAGTTGTCCAAGGCGGCGAAGACGAACGCTCCGACCCAGGCTCCTTCCAGCCGGTAGAGCCCTCCGATCACTGCGATGACCAGCACGTCGATCGTGCGCGCGAGGTCGATCGAGCCGGGCGAGATCCGGGTGTTCCACCAGACGGAGAGGATTCCCGCGAACGAGGCAATCAGCGCGCCCAGGCCGAACGCGAGCATGCGTAGGAGCGGCACGTTGTAGCCGAGCGCGCGCATGCGGGACGGGTCGTCCCGGACGCCCTGGAGCGCCAGGCCGAACGGCGTGCGCGCGAGGTAGCGGACGAAGAGGTACACCGCTGCCGAGACGCCGAGCGCGATGTAGAAGAGGTTCTGGGGATCCGTGACCGGGTTCGAGACGATGCCCGGGCGCGTGACGTTGTTGACGCCGCCGAAGCCGGAAAGTTGGGTCACCTGGCCGAAGAAGTAGTAGGTCAGCACCCCCACGGCGAGCGTGATCATGAGGAAGTAGATCCCGTAGCTGCGGCTCGCGATCGCGCCGATGAAGAGGCCGGCGCCGACCGCGGCGAGGATGCCCACCACGGTGGCCGGCCAGGGGCTCCATGCGATCGGCGAGCCGCCGTCGGCCGCGACCAGGTTCGCCATCGTGAAGCCTGCGATTCCGTAGAGCGCCACCTGGCCGAGCGAGACCATGCCCGCGTAGGCGGCGAGGAAGATCAGGCTGGCCGCGGCGATCCCGAGCCAGAGCGCCTTCGTGATCACCTGGCTCAGATAGAAGTCGGTGAAGAGAAGCGGCGCGACGGCGAGGACGAGCACGAGCACGAGCCCCGGCCCCCACCAGAGCGCGCGCTCCACGGTCAAGGCGGATCGGTTCATCCGGGTCTCCCGAAGAGCCCTTGCGGCCGGACGGCGAGCACGAGCACGAGCATCCCGAAGATGAGCAGGATCGAGTAGTTCGTGTAGCCGGCGGGCAGGTAGACGTCGCCGAACGAGTCGACCAGGCCGAGGGCGAGCGCGCCGATCGCCGCCCCGGCGAGGCTCCCCATCCCGCCGATGATGACCACGATCAGCGAGATGAGCAGGTACTGCGTGTCGTTGGCCTTGTCGACCGAGATCATCGTCCCGCCGAGAACGCCGCCCAGCCCCGCCAGTACGGCGCCGAGGAAGAAGGCGGCTGCGAAGACCAGCTGGATGTTGATGCCGAGCGCCGAGACCATCTGGCGGTCGTCGACGCCCGCGCGCACGATCATGCCGAAGCGCGTGCGCTGGATCATCGCCCAGAGGCCGAGCCCGACGGCGATCGCGACGAGCAAGACGAAGATGCGGAAGAAGGGGTACGTGAGGTCGGAGAAGGGGAGGTTCACGCTGTCCGGAAAGACGTCCGGGGCTGCCAGCGACTCCGCGATGCCGCCGAAGTGGGCCAGCGTCTGGTCGGCGATGATGATTCCGATCGCGATCGTGATCAGCGCCTGACGGAGCTCTTGGCCCTGGTTCCAGCGGAGGAAGAGCTGCTGCATGACGAGGCCGATCAAGCCGACGGCCAGGGAGGCGACGACGAGCGGGATGATCCAGTCCCCGAGGCCCGCCTGGGAGGAGCCGAAGGCCGACGTCGCCTCGCCGCCCGTCAGTCTCGACTGCAGCTCGAGCGCAAAGAAGCCGGCGAGCATGTACAGGGAGCCGTGCGCCATGTTGACCACGCGCATGAGCCCGAAGATGAGCGTGAAGCCGCTGGCGACGACGAAGTACAGCCCCGCGAGCGTGAGGCCGTTGAGCCCCACGATCACGAACGTGCGTGGGTCGCCGAACGCCTTGTAGGCGACCCAGACGGCCACGAAGACGAGGACAAGCGCAACGGCGGCGCGGAGCGCGAGCGCGCCGGGCGGCATGGTCGCGAAGCGCGACTGCCGGTCCGTTGCCGCCGCAGTAACCGTCTGTCCGCTCAAGCGAGCCGCACCCTCCAGCTCCCGCCCGGTGATCGCTTTTGAAGGGACATGACGATTTCCGGGGGCGAACCTAACAGGATGAAACATCGATGTCAACGACCGCGTTAGAGTTCCTAACGCAATGATGACCCGCCGGCTGGGCACGCTGGGTGGTTGAGGGAAGGACGTATACAGCGGTATGGCCGACGAGGACGCGTCGCCGTCAGACGGCATCGCTCCTTATTGCGTTAGGAACTCTTAGACTGCGCCGCGTGGCCAGCGCGGTCAGGCGTCTCCAACACGTTTCGACGCCGTACCCGCGCGGGCGGCAGGAGGATGTGCGCGCCTTCTACGGGGGCGTTCTCGGGCTCGTCGAGAAGCCCGTCCCAGCCTCCCTCTCCGACCTGGAGCTGATCTGGTTCGAGGCCGGGCCGCGCGAGCTCGAGCTCCACTTCCTTCCCGATCCGGTGGCGCCGGACTCCAGTGCGCAACGGCACTTCTGCCTCGAGGTCGACGACCTCGAAGGCTGGCGGCGAAAGCTGGAGGCCGCCGGGGTCGAGACGAGCGACCAGGCTCCGATCCCGAACCGGCCGCGCTTCTTCTGCCGCGATCCGTTCGGCAATCTCATCGAGCTCACCACGATCCTGGGGGACTACCGCACATGAGCAGCGAACTGAAGACGAGCGTCGGCATCTGGGCGTTCGGCCCGATGGTGACGCGTTTCGTCCCGGGCGGGTACAAGCCCGAGTACGCCGGCGAGACGACCGCCGAGCGGGTGCGCCGGGCGGTGGACGGCCTGGGCGACCTGATCGACGGCTACGAGTTCCACTACCCGCAGGAGCTCAACGAGGACAACCTCGACGAGGTGCGCGAGGCTCTCGGCGGCCACGACATCTACTGCATGGCCACCGGCCTGCACCTCGACCCGCGCTTCGGCCGCGGCGGCCTGGTCTCGCCCGACGAGGCGACGCGCGCCGAGGCGCTGCGCCGCACGGCCGACGCGATCGACTTCGCCGGCGAGCTAGGCGCGCACTTCATCATCTGGCCGGGGATCGAGGGGTACAACTACCCCTTCCAGAGCCCCTACCGGGAAAGCTGGGACTGGCTCGTCGACGGGATCGGCCAGGCCGCACAGCGCTGCGCCGACCGGGGGATCCTCCTCTTCCTCGAGCACAAGAACTCGGAGCCGGCCATGAAGATCCTGATGCGGAACATCGGGATGACGCTGCACGTGATCCACAAGCTGCGCGCGCAGGGGCTCACGAACGTGAAGGTGAACATGGACTGGCAGCACCTGCTCATGAATCGGGAGAGCCTCGCGGAGTACGCCGCCTTGCTCGCGGCCGAGGGGCTCCTGGGCCACCAGCACGCCAACTCGGGCTGGGGCGACTTCGACGACGACAACATGGTCGGCGCGACCGCCTTCATGGAGACGCTGGAGCTCGCGCTCGAGCTGCGCCGCGCCGGCTACGGCTCGGCCGGCGAGCGCCTCGGCTTCGACCTCTATCCGTACACGGAGGACGCGGTCGCCGTCGTGCGCCGCAGCGTGCTCCAGTGGCGCTTCATCGACGGCATCGCCGCCCGCATCGACGACGCCGCCCTCCGCGAGGCCCAGCTGGCCAAGGACGCCGTCCGCGCCTACGAGCTCGTCTACGCCGCCATGGGAGGAAGCTGAGCCGGACGAAGCTCTCGGGCCCGCCGAAGCGGGCCCGAGACATCGGATTCGGCTTCCTCGGATCAGGACTCGCAGGAGGAAGAGATTTCGATCAGGACACAGCTGTCGGTGCCTTCCCCTCCCTCGCCTGCGTCCACGCCGCGGCCTCCGTCCAGGAGGTCGTCGCCGGCACGCCCTTCCAGGGTGTCGTCGGAGCCGAGTCCCAGCAGGACGTTGGCGTCCGAGTTGCCGCGGAGATAGTCGCTGAAGCCAGAACCGATCAGCTCCTTCGATCGCCACGAGCGTGTCGGAGCCGAATCCTTCCGCGAAACCTGCATCCAAATCCACGGTCACCGGACGGATGCCGTCCACGTAGGACGTGGTGTCGATCCCGGCGCCGCCGTCCATTGCGTCCTGCCCGCCTCCGCCCTGAAGATGGTCGTCCCCGGCGGCCCCCAGCAAGCGATCGAGCCCGAGCAGACCCAGGATGGTGTTGTCAGCCGAGTCGCCGATGACCTCGTCGGACTTGTCGGTGGCGATCACGTTCTCGACCGTCGCGATCGTCTCTTGCGAGATGTCGCTCGTCACGGTGCCCGCAGGGAGATCGACAAGGATCGCGTGCCGGCAACGCCTGGAAGCTGACCAGGTCCGTGCCCGCATCCCCGGCGAAGGAGTCATTTCCGCCGTGATCGAGCAACGTGTCGTCGCCGGCTCCCCCTGTGTGCATGTCATGACCGAGACCACCGGTGAGCTGGTCGTCGCCATCGGCTCCGTCCAGCTCATCGTCGCCTCTTTCGCCCAGGATGTGGTCGCTGTCGTTCTCGCCACGCAGCTCGTCGTTCCCACGTTGCCCGTTCAGGAAATCGTCGCCTCCTCCGCCTCCAGCACATCGTCACCAAGATTGCCCAGAATGCTGTTCGCGGCTTCGTCGCCCGACGAGCACATCGTCGAAGATCGTGCCGCGTAGGTTCTCGACGCCGCTCACGACGTCAGATCCCTGCCCGGTCGCAACACCAGCGGTGAGATCGACGCTGACTGCGGCCGCGGAGTAGTTGAACTCGAGAACGTCGATACCTGTTCCTCCCTCGAATTCATCGTCGCCCGCGCCGCCCTCGATCTCGTCGTCACCGGCGCCGGCATCGACGTTGTCAGCGCCCGCGCTCGCGTTGACCTCGTTCGGTCCAGGGCTCCCGACGATCACGTCGTCAAAGCCGGAGCCGACGACATCCTCTACGCGCACGAGGGTGTCATTTCCCTCCCCGGCGGCGGTTCCCGCGCCCAGATCTACAGTGACCGCCTGCGACGCAGGCGAGAAGTTCACCTCGTCGCGGCCGTCGATGGGCCGTCCCCGGCGATCGACGTCGCCAGGAGCGCCGCCGTCGATCCGGTCATCCCCTGGGCCTCCCGAGAGAATGTCGACCAGGTCCGGTCGGTCGAGGTCGTTCAATCCGCCCCAGCAAGGTGTCGTTACCTCCTCCGCCGCGGATGTTGTCCTGGCCGCGCCGTCCATGAAGTCGATTGGGCCCTTCGCTTCCGGAGAGGATGTCGTCCGCATACCCGCCGGACGCATTCTCGACGTCCACGAGGGAGTCGACTCCGAGGCCGCGTGCGGATCCGCTGAGAATGCTGACCACTACCGGACGGAAGGCCCGGCGAAAGTCGATCCCGTCGCTCCCGCCGCCTCCCTGATAGGAGTCGTCGCCCGAGTCCGCAATGAACAGATCGTCTCCTCCGCCCCCTGGAACCGATCGTCCCCACCGGCCGCGGCGAACACGTTTGCGTGCGCATTCCCGCGCATCACATCCGCATGCCCGCTGTCGGCGAACGCACCCTCGATCTTGACCAGGCGATCACGCCCATCCCCAGTGGCCATGCCACTTGGCAGATCGACTTCGATCCCTCTGGCAGCCCGGGGATGCGGCCCAGAATTCCGCTGTATCCGTGCCGGTTCCGCCGTCGATGAGGTCATCGCCCCGCGGAGCGAGGATTCCTGGAGAATTCCTGGGAATCGCCCCGGAGAAAGTCATTGCCAGCGTCTCCATGCAATTCATCGTCGCCGGCGTCTCCGTCGAGCCGATCATCGGCTTCCCCACCGGAGACGACATCGCGGTCCAGGCCGCCGCTGACTCGATCGCTGTCCTCGCCGCCGCCGAGGAGGTCATTCCCTGGGCCCCCGTTCAGCGAATCGCGTCCGGCTCCTCCGGACAATTCGTCCTGACCCTCGTCTCCCTCGATCCGGTCATTGCCCTCGCCTCCACAGCAGGAAGTCGTTGCCGTCGAAGCCGACCAGCGTGTCGTTACCGCCCAAGCCCACGATCACGTCGCGGCCCTGCGTGCCCTCGATCCGATCGCGCTTCGCCGTGCCAACCTCGGTCGCGGTGTGACCAAAGCACCTCTGGGAAGCCTGGGCGCCGGCAGGCACGGACTGGATCACGAGCAACGCCGCCGAGACCGCCGCGCCTACGAACGCAAGTCGCCACGCCCGGACGCCGATCACCATTCCGAGGACGCGAGCGAGCGGCGACGATGGGCGAGGAGGGTCGCTTGGAACCCCGGTCTCGCCGATTGCGTCTGGCTCCCGCGCGCTCGTCGAGAAGGAGCCCAGTCGCAGTAAGGGGAATCCCGCATAGATCCATCCGCAGACAAGGCCGATGGCAACTGCACCGATGACGATGATCATGAGACTCATGTCGCCTCCTTGGGTTCATCCCCCCACGACCTGTAACATGGCTAAACAGTAACAGACTACAGATAGTTATCAGTGACGTATCTTACAGATCGTAATCATGCGAGTCGCCAACTTGACCCATAATTGCAAGAGCCATTTTTCATTTAGTCACGGCTAATCACGTTCTGCTAGCATCTTTGACCATGAAGGCGCAGAAAGCCGAGGTCGCCGCGAGAATCAAGTCCGCGCGCGCCGACAAGGGCTGGAAGCAGAAGCACCTCGCCGCGGAGGTGAGGGTGGAGCCCATCACCGTCTCGCGCTGGGAGCGGGGGGCGACGTCGCCCGACTTCGACGCGCTCGCCCTCGTCGCCGAGGCGACGGGCAAGCCGCTCAGCTATTTCCTCGGCGAGGAAGAGCCGGCCGCGCAGGAGCCGCGCGCTTTCCGAAGCGGTCGAGCGGCTGGAGGCGGCAGCCGAGCGCATCGCGAGCGAAGGCGAGCGCATCGCCGACGCGCTCGCCGAGCTCGCGCGAGCTAGCCCGCCTGCGCTGACGCGCGCAGCAGGCGCGCGTAGGCGGTCGCCGTCGCCGGCCTCTGCGCCGGATCTTTGGCGAGCGCCCTCAAGACGGTCCAGGAAACGCCCTCGGGCAGATCGGCGCGGAGGTCGCTCAGATCGTCGGGTTCGTCCCGGACGTGAGCGACGAGCGTCTCCACGTACGCCTTGCTTGCAAAAGGGGGAGCGCCTGCGAGGCACTCGTACAGAAGGCATCCCAGCGCGTAGACGTCGCTCGACTGGCTGGCTTGCTGACCCCGAATCAGCTCGGGTGCGAGGTAGTCGACCGTTCCCACGACCATGCCTGTCTTCGTCAGCACGGTTTCGGCGATCCCGCGCGCCAGTCCGAAGTCGGTAAGAGCCGCGGATCCGCGCTCGTCGACCATCACGTTGGCCGGCTTGACATCGCGGTGAACCAGGTCGCGATCGTGAAGCGCCTCGAGGGCGCCCGCGAGGTCGGACACGAGGCGGAGCGCATCCTCGAGAGAAAGTGCTCCGTGCGAGGCAATCCGCGCGGAAAGAGAGACGCCGTGCACATAGAGGGCAGCGATGTAGAGGTGGCCGGAAGCCTGCCCGAAGTCGACGACGGGGACGACGTGCTCGTGGGCAAGCTCGCTCGCAATCCGCGCTTCACGCTGAAATCGGCGCCGGTAGAGCTCGTCCTCGGCGAGCTCGTCTCGCAGGATCTTGAGAGCCACGCTTTCGCCGTCCGGCTCCCGTCGCGCTCGAAAAACGATGCCCATCGGCCCCTGCCCCAGCAGCGTGAGGAGCCGGTAGGGGCCAAGCCGCTCTCCCGTCTGTAGCTCTCGATCGCCCGAGCCTCGTGCGCTCTGCATCGAGTCCGAGAATAGCCGTGCCGTCTCGTAGAGACGCCAAGTCTCGTGTGGTACAAGACATTCATGGCTCCGGCGCCCCGGATCGGCACGGAGTTCGCCGGGTACCGCATCGTGGGCCTGCTCGGGCGCGGAGGCATGGGCGTCGTCTATCGAGCGGAGCACCCGCGGCTGGGGCGACCGTCGCGCTCAAGGTGATGGAGCCCGAGCTTGCGATGAACGAGGCCTTCCGGGAGCGGTTCGTGCGCGAGGCACGCGCGGCGGCCCGAATCAGGCACCCGAACATCATCCCGATCTACGACGCGGGCGAATGGCACGGCGACCTCTACATGGCGATGCGCTACATCGAAGGCGACGACCTCAGGTCGGAGCTCCGGAAGAACGGTGCGTTGCCAAGTCAGCAGACGTATGTGATCGGCCTGCAGATCGCAAGCGCTCTCGATGCCGCGCATCGCAGCGGACTGATCCATCGGGACGTCAAGCCGGGAAACATCCTGGTCGAGCCCGGCCCTGACCCCGACTCGGCCCCCATCGCCTACCTGGCCGACCTCGGCCTGACGAAGCACGTCGACTCACACAGCGGGGCGACCGCAAGCGGCGAGCTGCTCGGGACGATCGACTACATCGCGCCCGAGCAGATCAGCGGGTCGCGAGTCGACGGGCGGGCCGATGTCTACTCCCTCGCTTGCGTCCTCTTCGAGTGCCTCACGGGCACGGTCCCCTACATGAGAGAGAACCAGGCCGCCGTGCTCTGGGCACATCTGCACGACGAGGTGCCCCGGGCGACGACCGTCAATCCGTCGCTCTCAGGCGCGGTCGACGCGGCGCTGGCCCGTGGCATGGCGAAGTCCCCCGAAGACAGATTCTCGACGGCCCGGGAGCTCGTCGCGGCGCTCGAGGCGCCGGACGAAGCCCCGACCGCCACCGGGCGCGACGGCACCGAGACCCGCTCGACGGCGAGCACGCCGCCCGCCGCGCCGGCTCTCGCGCCGCCTGCCGCCCCGAGGCGGGGCGGCAGGCGCGCACTCGCCCTGGCCGCGGCAGCCGGTGTCCTCTTGGGCGGCGTGGCCGCCGCCGGAGTAGCGCTCCTCGTCTCCGACGGCGAGACGGCCGCACCTCCGACGGCACCGCAGGAACCGCCGGCGGGAGCAACGACCCAGGAAACGAGCCCCGCGGACTTGACCGGCTTCGACACGGAGCTCTTGCAGCATGTCCCCGACGAACTACGGGACGGTTGCAGTCATGAGCCCCCACTGACCGACGACTTCGACGCGACGGTCTCGTGTCGTCCCGGCGGAGTCGCTTCTTCGCTGACGTACAGCCACGCCCAGAGCGGGGTCTACCTCTTCGATTTTTTCCGGTCCCGCGCCGGGAGAGCCGGGCTGCCGGAGACGGACCCGCCCACGCTGACGGGGCTCTGCGGCACCGGCGCGATCCCCTCGGTCAACAGCACGGTCGCCGAGGGCCTGAGCGGGAGGATGGAGGTGCCCGAAGCAGTCCCGCGGGAGGAGCGGCTCGGATTCGTCCTCTGCTACCGACGCGCGGGCCGCGCCTGGATCGAGTGGATGACGCGAGAGATCGGCGTCTATGCCATGGCGACGGGCGAGGAGCTCGGCCCTCTCTACGAATGGTGGCGCACGGACGCCGGCCCCGAGCCGTGACCCGCTCTCGCAACGCTTGAACGACCTGCAACCCCCCCTTACAGCTCGATTCCCGACACGGGGTGCGGCACGTAGGGCTCCTCGAGCCGCGCGATCTCCTCGTCGCTCGAGCGCGAGCTGCTCCGCGGCGAGCGCGTCGTCCAGGTGCTCGACCTTCGTCGCGCCGACGATCGGCGCCGTGACGCCGGGCTTGTGCAGCAGCCAGGCGAGCGCGACCTGCGCGGGCGGGACGCCGCGCTCGTCCGCGACCTCGGCACGCGTTCGACCACCGTCGAAGTCGAGCTCGGCGACGTAGAGCGAGTCGGCGAACGGATCGGTGTTGCGCGCGCGTCGTCAGCCGCTCGCCGGCGCGGTGCGAGTTGCCCGCGAGGAGCCCGCGCGCCAGCGGGCTCCACGGCATCACTCCGACGCCCTGGTCGAGGCACTGCGGGATCATCTCCCGCTCCTCCTCGCGGTAGATCAGGTTGTAGTGGTTCTGCATCGAGACGAATCGCGTCCAGCCGTGCGCTCGGCGACGCGCTGCGCCTTGGCGAACTGCCACGCGTACATGCTGCTCGCGCCGATGTAGCGCGCCTTGCCCGCGCGCGACGACGTCGTGCAGCGCCTCCATCGTCTCCTCGATCGGCGTCCGGTGTCCCAGCGGTGGATCTGGTACAGGTCGACGTAGTCCATGCCGAGCCGCCGCAGCGACGCGTCGATCGCCGACGAGGATGTGCTTGCGCGACAGGCCGCGGCCGTTCTCGCCCGGGCATCGTCCGGCCGTACACCTTGGTCGCGAGCGACGTACTCCTCGCGCGGCCGAGGTGCGCGCCAGGAGCCGCCCGGTGACGATCTCGCTCTCCCGCCGTTGTAGACGTCGGCGGTGTCGAAGAACGTGATCCCGCCCTCGACGGCGCGCCGCACGATCGGCTCCGCCGCCGTCCTCGTCGAGCACCCACTCGCCGCTCTCGCTGCGTTGCCGAAGCTCATCATCCCGAGGCAGATGCGCGAGACGCGCAGGCCCGTGCGGCCGAGATTCACGTATTCCATCTCATTCCTCCAGACTGGTCGACCGAGACGAGAGTCTGCCTTTCAGCCTGAATCGTGCAGGGAACCGACCGCGGCGAGGATGACCTCGGCGGCGAGAGCGGCGTCGGCCGGGTCGGCCTCCTCGTCGGGCGAGTGGCTGATCCCGTCCTTGCAGGGGACGAAGACCATGGCGGTCGGGACGTGGTCGGCGACGCACATCGTGTCGTGGGCCGCGCCCGACGGCATGAGCATGAACGGCTCGCCCGTCGGCCCGCCGCCGCCTCGAGCGCGGCGACGATCGCGCTCGTCCATCCGCGTCGCCGGAAGCGTCTGCCGCTGGCGGTAGCTCGCCGTCAGCCCGCGCTCGGCGGCCGCCTCCTCGCGCGAAGGACTCGACTCCCGCGGCGCGACCGCGTGAAAGCCTTCCTCGACGACGCCGCGGGTGTCGAGTGAGAGGCGCGCACGGCCGGGACGACGTTGATGATCCCCGGCTCGAGCTCGATCTCGCCGACGGTCCCGACGGTCCCGTCGCCGGCTTCGCGCGCGAGCCGCTCGACCTCGAGGATCACTCTGGCGGCGACGGGCGCCGGCGTCGAGACGGAAGTCCATCGGCGTCGCGCCGGCGTGGTCGGCGCGGCCCTCGATCCAGACGTCGGCGTGGATGTAGCCCGCGATCGCGTTGACGACGCCGAGCCGGTTGCCGGTGTCCTGGAGCACGCGCGCCTGCTCGATGTGGAGCTCGATCCAGCCGGTGAGGTCGTCGAGGATCCGGATCGACTCGCTGCCACCGCGCCGGCTCGTAGCCGGCCTCCTCGGCGTGCTCCCAGAAGCTGCGTCCGTCGTCGATCGCCCGGAACTGCTCCCGCAGCTCCTCCTCGCGTCACGCGCTGGGCGATGATCCGGCTCCCGAGCAGCATCTGCCCGAAGCCCGACCCCTCCTCCTCGAGGAACGAGATGAGCTGGAGCGGCAGGTCGAGGCCGAGCTCCGCATTCAGCCGGCAGACCTCGAGCGCGGTGACGACGCCCATCGTGCCGTCGTACTTGCCGCCGTTCCGGTTGGAGTCGCAGTGCGAGCCGATGCCGAAGACAGGCTCTCCCGCCGGGCGGTTCCGGGCGACGAGCGTCCCGACCGGGTCGTAGGAGATCTCGAAGCCGATCGCCTCGCAGCTCGCGCACGAAGTAGTCGAGCGTCGCCCGGTACTCCGGCGTGTAGGCGTACCGCCGGATCGCCTCCTCGGAGCGCGTGTAGTCCGACCCGGCGAGGGTCTCGATGTCGCGCTCGATCCGCTCGGCGCTTCGGGCCCGGTCGACGGCCGGCGCCGGGGTCGGCCACGGCCTATCCGCGCAGCGGCACGGCGATCGGGCGGAACGGGGCGCCCGGTCGCGCCCGGTCAGCTTCAGCGGCCCGCCGATGAAGGCGAACTCGTACTGCTTCTCGGCCGCGATCTCCTCCATCCAGACGACCTCCATGATCTGGGCGCCGGCCGTCGCGAACATGTAGCAGTGCACCGGCAGGAACCCCTCGTCCACGGAGGGGAGCACCTCGAGGCCGATCGTGTCGCCGGCGATGCACATCGCGCCGGCCTCCTCGCAGAGGTAACGCGCGCCCGCGAGCCCGATCCCGGGCGGGTTCAGGAGGTAGCCGTCGTAGTCCGGCCAGGCGGTCATCCGGCCCATGCGCAGGCAGACGACGTCGCCGCGGCGCAGCTCGACGCCCTGCTCGCTGCGCCGCCTTCTTGAGGTCGTCCGCCGTCACCTCGTAGCTGTCCGGCAGGCAGTCGACCCCGTGGAGCCCCGCGATGTCGAGGAGCACGCCGCGCGCGATGATCTTCGGGTACTTCTCGGTCCCGCCGACCATCCAGTGGCGGCTGCCGAGGTGCTTCTCCGCCGTCCAGCCGTTCCAGAAGCACCCGAAGTACCCGAGGTGGTTGAGCGTGTCCATGTGCGTGCCGCAGTGCGTGTACATCGGCGATCGAGTCGCCGCAGTAGCTGTACTTCTCGTGCACCTCGGGCGCCGGCGCCGGAGAGGTTGTCGTTCACGGAGCCCTGCGGCGTGTGCGTCATCCACATGTCGAACTTCGGGTCGCCCGCGGCCGACCAGGACGGCATGCCGATGAAGTAGTCGACGGAGAGGTCGAAGACCTTGGTGCCGTCGAGCCGCTCGAGGATCTCCTTCTGCGACTCGGGCGTGACCCAGTTCGAGTCGCCCGATCTCGTCGTCGGCGCCCCACGGGCTCTTCGAGACCTTGACGCCATCCTTCTCCAGAATCGCCTCGTAGGTGAGGCTTTCCTCCGTCGTTGCCATCTCGCTACCTCCTCCTAGTGGACGTGGACGGGACGCGACTCCTCGACGAGCGCGGAGGCCGCCTCCCCGAGCCGGGCGAGACACGCCGCGACGTTGCGTTCCGGCTCGCCGAGTCGCGGCTCCATCTGGGCCACGCCGCAGAGCATCCGCGACCGATATATAAGCTCGCGCCGTGCCGAGCGTCGCCTTCTACTACGACGTCGTGTGCCCGTACTCGTACCTGGAGTCGCACGTGGTCGAGGCGGCCGAGGATCGCGGCGAGCTCGAGGTGGAATGGCTCCCGTACGAGCTCCGGCCGGCCCCGAAGCCGCTGCTCGAGGTCCGCGGCGACCACCTTCGCACCGACTGGACCCAGACGGTCTACCGCCGGGCGCTCGAGCGCGGGATCGAGATCCACCTGCCGCGCTACCAGCCCCGCTCGACCCTGCCGCTCGCCGCCTGTCTCTGGGCCCAGGAGCAAGGGCGGCTGCGGGCGTTCAAGCACGCGCTCTACGAGGCGTTCTTCTGCGAAGGCGAGGACATCGCGACCGACGCCGAGATCGCACGCGCGGCGGACCGCGCCGGCCTGGACCCCCGGGAGCGGTCGCGGCCGCCTACTCGCCCGCGCTCGGCTCACGCCTCCAGGAGATACGGCAGCACGCGGAGGCGGCCGGCGTCGCGGGCGTCCCTTCGTGCTCGTCGAGGGCGACCTCAGCCACTGGGGAATGGGCGGCGTCGAGCGCCTGCTCGCCGGCGAGCCGCTGATTCCCCGCCCGGCTTAGCTAGAGGCTCGACAAGCGCCGGCCGGCGCTCGTGCCAGTCCGTGACCTGCTGGAAGGCGTGGGCCGCCCGCGAGGACGGTCGCCTCGCCGAGGCGCGGCCCGACGAGCGCGAGGCCGACGGGCAGGCCCTCGACGAAGCCGCACGGCACGCTGGCGACCGGCGAGCCGACGAGGCTCCAGGGCGAGTTGTACGGGATGAGCGCAAGCCGGTAGGGCGTCTCGCGGCCGCCCAGCCAGACGGTCTCCGAGCCGATCCGCGGAGGCAGAACCGGCATTGTGGGCGCGGCGAGGAGATCGACCTGCTCGAACACGCGCCGGATCTCGTCGCAGGCCGCCTCGCGCGCGCGCTTTCCCGCCTCGCGGACGTCGGGGCTGACGAAGAGGCCGACCAGCAGGCGCGCGCGCACGTCGGCGCCGTAGTCGGCGAGGCGGGTGCGAAGCCACTCCAGGTGCAGCTCGGTGGCTTCGGGGAACTGCTCCGCCTGCTGGATCGTCCCGGCGTGCTCGAGCAGCGGCGCTCTCGACGGGGACGAGCTCGGCGCCGAGCGACCGGAGCTCGGCCAGCGCCGCCTCGACCGCCTCGGCGACGGACGCGTCCGCACCCTCCATGAGGCTCGTCACGACACCGACGCGGAGGCCCCGGATCGCCCTCGCCCAGGAGCTCGTCGTACGGCGGGACCGGCGCATCGACACTGGCCGGGTCGCCGGGATCGTGTCCCGCGACCGCGGCGAGGAGGAGCGCGCAGTCCTCGGCGGTGCGCGCCATCGGCCCGACGGTGTCGAAGGTCGGCGCCACGGGGACGACGCCTCGGTTGGAGACCCGGCCGGCCGAGGGTCGCAGCCCGGTCACGCCGCAGTGGCACGACGGGATCCGGATCGACCCGGCCGTGTCCGTCGCGAGCGTCCCTGCGGCCAGGCCGGCGGCGACCGCCGCGCCGTTCCCGCCGCTCGAGCCGCCGCAGATTCGGTCGGGCGACCAGGGATTCCGAGCCGGGCCGAAGTGCGGGCTGGTCGTCAGCGCGCCGTAGGCGAACTCGTGGAGGTTCAGCTTGCCGAGCACGACGGCGCCCGCCCGGCGAAGACGCGCAACGACGTGCGCGTCCTCTGCAGGCACGTGGTCGGCCAGGATCCGCGAAGCCGCAGTCGTCGCCGTGCCGGCGACGTCGATGACGTCCTTCACGGCGACGGGAACGCCCCAGAGCGGCCCGCGCTCGTGCGAGCGCAGGAGCGCGTCCGCCTCGGCCAGCGCCTCCTCGGCGCGCACCGTGATGTAGGCGTTCACCTCGCCGTCGACGGACTCGATGCGCCGCAGATAGCGCTCGACCGCCTCGCGGGGCGAAAGCTCTCCTGCTCGGAGCGCCCTGGCGAGCCGCGCGAGGCTCACTCGGCGGGCGCCGCCGGCGGCGCGAGACGCTCGAGCTCCTGGAAAGCCGGAAGGAGGACCGCCAGAAACGCGCGCACCGCCTCGAGATCCTCGTCCGTGGGCGTCACCCCTTGCTCCTCGGCGATCCGCCGGAGCTCGGCCGGCGATGGCGTCACGGCCATGGAGCCGACTCTAACGCAGTAGTTCCTACCAAGTTAGACTTCGGCCGTGCCGATCTACACGTACCGCTGCCAAGCGTGCGATGAGCCGTTCGAGGAGCTGATGCGGGCTTCGGCGGATCCGCCGCCCTGCAGCAAGTGCGGCTCGAAGGACGTGGTGCGGCTCTTCTCGGCTTTCTCGACGAAGTGGAAGCCGAGCAACGTGAACTGGCACCGCGTCGTCTAGCGCGCCGGCCGTGTCCGAGAGCTGGCGAAACCGCAAGACGCTCATCCTGGGCCGCACGGACATGATCGGGCTGCTGACGCCGGCCGAGTACAACGACTGCGTCGAGCACGCGTTCCGCATGCACGGGCTGGGTCGGGTCTACATGGAGCCGAAGGGGCACATCGTCCTCGACGACTATCCGGGCGAGTTCGAGGTCATGCCCTCCTTCATCGAGGACCCGCCCGCCGCCGCCTGCAAGTGGGTCTCGATCCGCGAGGACAACGCCCGCTTCGAGCTGCCGACGGTCTTCTCGATCCTGGTCTACACCGACCCGGAAAGCGGCTTTCCGCTCGCCATCTGCGACGGCTCGCACCACACGATGATGCGAACGGGCTCCTCGGCGGCCGTCTCCGCGAAATGGCTGGCGCGAAAGGACTCGAGGGTGCTCGCCATCGTCGGCGCAGGCACGGTCGGCCGAGGCTCGCTCGCCACCTGCAACGAGGTGTTCCCCTGGGAAGAGGTGCGCGTCTGGAGCCGCAGCCGGGAGACGCTCGACCGCTTCGTGGCCGAGGAACAGCCGCTGTACGACCGCTTCGAGCTGCGCGGCCTCGACGGATCTCGAGGAAGTCGTCTCCGGCGCCGACGTCGTCGTCACGGGAACGCATGCGCGCGGGGGCATCGTCGAAGACGCCTGGATCGCTCCCGGGACGCACATCGCGGCCCTCGGCGCGGACCTGGAGGGCGAGCAGGAGCTCGAGGGCGCCCTCCTTCAGCGGGCGCGCGTCTTCGTCGACGACATCCGCCAGTGCCGCGCGGACGGGGAGATCAACGTCCCGCTGCGGGAGGGCCTCATCAGCGAGGAGGACGTCGCGGGCGAGATCGGAAAGGTCATCGTCGGCGAGCTCGCCGGCCGCGAGTCCGACGACCAGATCACGGTGTTCGACTCGACCGGGATCGCGCTCCAGGACTCCGCAACCGTCCCGCTCGAGTACGAGCGCGCGGTCGCGGCCGGGGTCGGCATCGAGAAGAAGATGATCTCCACGTAGGAGCATGCCCAGTGCTCTCCCGCATGAACAGTGACGTCAGGTGATCTGAGGTTTCGCTCAGATCACCTGAGTTGGTCGAAAGTCTGGTAGAAAGTTTGTCGTCAGACCGGCTAACGGGACGCCCTCTACTCGCCCGTCGGGCTCCCGAGTAGACGCCGCTCGAGCGCCTCCGCTTCGTCGCAGGCTACTCGGACGGCGCTCGGCGATACTCGCTCGGCTCCACGCCTCCGCGAGCGGCCGGCGGTAGAACAGCGCGAGCGGGACGGCCACGATGAGAAGTACGGCCTCGTCCAGAGGGCCAGGAATCGGAGCGAGACCAAACGCGGCGAGCCACCGAAGCGGTCTCGGGATACGTCTGTCCGTCGCGGCGATCCCGACTGCTCGGACGGTTCGCTTGAGAAACGCGAGCGCCCGTCGCACGCCTTCAGGCTATCCCCGGCGAATGAGACGTCGACCGAAATGAGCAACGGCGGCGAGTGCGCTCGTGCCCGCTGCTAACGCGAGCGTCACAACGTTTGTCGTCGTGCACGTCCGACAGACGTTGCAGCAGACGCCCACCATCGGCCCGTTGTCGGCTAGCCGGTTGACCGTCGGGAGCATCCGCATCTGCGCTCGCTCCAGCATCCCTCTGAGTCTACCCGGCGCGCTAGGGGTGGCATGGCTGCTGGGCGGAGCCTTTACCGGCGGAAACTGCGCGCACTTTTTCTCCCGGCGAGAGTCCCGACCGGGTCTCATCGCCGCGAGGCGGAGGGGCCTACCCGCCCAACCCCTAAGCGCCAACCCAGGATCTCGGACTACTAGAACAGTGCCGCAGCGAGCCCGACTGCAGCGCAGCTCGCCACCGTTACGACGACGCCGACACGGAAGCGCCACACGGCCACGAAGGCCACGAGCGCGAGCACGATCACGAGCCAGTCCGGCTCGCCGTCGTCGAAGGCGGCGTGGCGGGCGACGAAGACAGCCAGCCCGGCGATCACGCCCACGACGCCGATCGTGATGCCATTCAGCGAGGCCGCGAAGGCGCCGGTGGTGCGGATCCGGTCGATGAGGGGCGCACCGCTGATGATGAAGACGAACGAGGGAACGAACGTGCACAGCGTGGCGATCGTCGCCCCGACGAGGCCCCAGGCCAAGCCGCCCTCGACGTTGTAGCCCGCGAGGAAGCCGACGAACGTATTGACCATGATCAACGGCCCCGGCGTCGACTCTCCGAGCGCCAGGCCCGCGACCATGTCGTCGGCAGTGAGCCAGCCGAAGCGCTCGACCGCCGCCGTCGCGACGAACGGGAGCACCGCGTAGGCGCCTCCGAATGTGACGAGCGCGGCGACGGTGAAGAAGCCAGCTAGCTCGGCGACAAGCCCACCGGCGGCGAGAAGAAGGCCGACGGGGATGAGCCAGATCAGCAGTGTCTTGACGAAGCGGCGACGAAGCCCCTTCTCAGGCGGCGAGTCTTCGCGCTCGTCTCCTCGCCCGTCCGCTCCGAGGAGTTGCCCCGAGCAAGAGCGGCCGACGCGTGCCAACCAGGTAACCGGCCAGGGCCGCCAGGACGACGATGATCGGGAACGGAACTCCCGCCACGATCAGCGCGAACGCCACGGCCGCCAGCCCCAACGCCGCGGGCGTGTGAATCACGCGGCCGCCGACGCGGATCACCGCCGCGGCGACAAGCGCGATCACGGCGGCCCCGAGTCCGCGGACGACGCCAGAGACTTCCGCCACCTCGCCGTACTCGACGTAGATCGCGCTCATGAAGCACAGGAGCACGAACGACGGAAGCACGAAGAGGCCGCCTGCAGTGATCGCGCCGCGCACGCCGTGCATCGAGTAGCCGATGTAGGAGGCGAGCTGTTGCGCCTCGGGCCCCGGCAGAGCCATGCAGAAGTTGAGCGCGTGCAGGAAACGACGCTCCGAGATCCAGCGACGGCTCTCGACGAGCTCGTCGTGCATGATCGCGATCTGCCCGGCGGGCCCGCCGAAGCTGATCATCCCCAGCCTCAGCCAGAAGCGGAACGCCTGAGCTTCGCTCGGCTTCGGGCTCATCGCCTGACTGGCAGCGACGCGAGTGGCGTCCGCCTTCTATGTGCCATCCGTCCTCCGGGTCGGCAACCTACTGCAGGTCGAGCGATCGCAGCGCCTGGCGGAGCTCAGGGTCGAGCCCGCCGTTGACGGCGAAGCGGCGCATCGTCGAGTGGTAATCGATGCGACCGAGGCGCACTTCATCGCGCAGCACGTAGTCGAGCACAGCGCGATCGCCGCCTACTCGAAGCCAGAGCTCGTGCAGCGTCAGCCCGCTCGCTGCGACTCGAGCTCGATGGCGCGCATCGACGTCGCGACGTCGAGCTCGGAAGCCTTCGGGGTCGGCAGCGAGCGCGCGACGCTGCCGTACGGCGGCTTCGCGTAGCTGCTGAGCGTGCCACTCAGGATCGCGCGCTGAGCGGCGCGCGTAGTACGTGCTCGCCACGGGCTCGATTCTGACTCGCGGTAAGAGTTTCGGTAAAACTCCGCTCAAACCCGCATGGTTACGTGATGTCGGGTGATTCAGACGCCCTCAGATGCTCCTGTTCCGGTACAAAGTTCTGCCGCGGGCGGCCCGGTTATCACCCTGGTAGGCGGAGCGGCGCCGGTGCTGCAAGAGAGCCTCGGCGAGCGACGAGGCAGGCGCGATCGAGCGCACGCCCTCCTCGGTCTTCGAGTCGCCCACGCGCCGGACGACTGGAAGGCCTGGAGGCAGGCGGAGCTCCTGCGCAAGCACGACGAGCGGACCGCGAACCTTAAGGCGAGATTCAAGTGGGTGTGACCGGGGCGTGGCGCAGTCCACAGCCACCAGAGCGATACTACGTCGTCGTCACTCCAGAGACTTCCGACGGACCTCCATCTCTGGTCTGTTCTCTCCTGGGTTGTTTGGGTGACGTGTGTCACCGGGGGTCTTGGGGAGGTGAGCGAGATGGCTGCTGAAGAGGTCGCCCCTCTCCGGGTCGAGGGCGCGACGGCGCACGCCTCGCTGCCCGTCTACAGTACGGGACGCGAGGGAGGAGGAGATCGTCGTGCGTGTTCGCAGGCAGGTGTCCGGAGCGTTGGCAGCAGTGCTGGTGGGGACGGTTGCGCTCGCCCTGTCGGCCGGTCCGACGGCCGCCCAGAGCGGTCCCCTGGGGCCGAGGTACACGGCCGGGGCCCCTGGTGCGGGCGACCCCTACTTCCCGTTCGCCGGCAACGGTGGGTACGACGTCCAGCACTACGACCTCGACCTCACCTACACGCCGCCGGCGCCCGCCCCGGCGCCGCTCGTCGGCCAGCTGAGCGGTGTGGCGACGATCGACCTGGTGGCCACGCAGGGCCTGGACCGATTCAACCTCGATTTGCGTGGCCTGGACGTGCAGGCGATCACCGTCAACGGGAAGCGGGCCAGCGAGGTGGCGCCGCCCGCTGCCGGGGCCGAGGTCGAGGGCGCGGCCTACTGGCAGGTGCAGGACGACGCGGCCCGCATCTGGGAGCTCACGATCCAGCCCCGTCCCAAGATCAAGCAGGGGCAGACGGCGCGCGTCGTCGTCACCTACGGCGGTGCGACCACTCGGCCGCGCGACATCGAGGGCGTCCTCTACGGCTGGGTGACCATGCGGGACGGCGCCATGGTGGTGGGCGAGCCCGAGGGCTCGATGACCTGGTACCCGGTCAGCGACCACCAGACCGACAAGGCGACCTACGGCTTCGAGATCACCGTGCCCGAGGGCAAGGTCGCGGTCGCCAACGGGCTGCCCGCACGCGACCCCGTCACCGAGGGCGGGTGGACGACCTGGTTCTGGGACGCCCCCGACCCGCAGGCCAGCTATCTCACCACCGCCTCGGTCGGTGACTACGAGCTGCGCTTCTCCGAGACGGCCGGCGGGCTGCCGATCATCGACGCGGTCGACGACAACCTCACGCCCACCAACGCGGCCACCACCGAGGCGAGCCTCGAGCTGCAGGCGGAGATGATCGCCTTCCTCGAGGAGACGTTCGTGCCGTACCCGTTCAACTCCGCCGGCGCGATCGTCGATGACGACACCGTCGGCTACGCGCTCGAGACGCAGACCCGGCCCGTGTACTCGCGGGTGGCACGGGAGGGCACCGTCGCCCACGAGCTCGCGCACCAGTGGTTCGGCAACGCCGTGAGCCCGGAGCGGTGGGCGGACATCTGGCTCAACGAGGGCTGGGCCACCTACGTCGAGTGGTTGTGGAGCGAGGACAGGGGCGGCGACTCGGCCCAGACGAGCTTCGACGCCATCATGGAGATCCCCGCTGACGACGATTCTGGGACCTGGCCATCGCGGACCCGGGCCCGTTCGGCCTCTTCCTTAGCCGCGGTCTACGACCGGGGCGCGGCGACGCTGCACGCCCTCCGGGTCAAGGTCGGCGACGAGACGTTCTTCGCGGCCAGCCAGGAGTGGCTCACGCGCTACGACGACTCGACCGCCACCACCGACGACTTCGAAGCGCTCTTCGAGGAGGTCTCCGGCCAGGACCTGACCACGTTCTTCGACGTGTGGGTGCGCACGCCGTCCAAGCCCACGACCTAGTGACGCCTCCGCGTTCGCCGGGAGGCGCGCGGCTGGTGAAGGAGGGCGAGGCCGTCACCGGCGCGGCCGTCTCCTGCCAGATCTGCAAGTTGCAGTGAAGGCGGTCGGTGTCCGCACCAGATGTCCCGCGTCTCGCCGAACGCGCGGCGAGAGCAGGAACGGCGTCGGCATCAGCATGCGCCAGGTGAGAACTCTCCAAGGGTGACACGTCGTCCGGTTCGCGAGAGTCCGCTCTTGGGTTGCGCTCGGCCGGGCGCAACCCGAGCACGTCGTACGGATGAGCCGAAGGGCAAGCAGGAGTTCGCCCACGGATGAGCGACGGACGACCACGAGTCCACGTCCACGACCCGGAGGGCGTCGGCCTGGCCACGGCGGTGCTAGCAGCCGGTGCCGTGCTCGCCGATCTCGAACAAGCCGAAGTGGTCGTCTGGGACGAAGGCCGACCGGAGGAGCTCAGCGAACGACTCCACGCTGGCGTCCGTCTCGTACAGCTGACCGCCGCCGGAATCGAGAACTGGTTCGAAGCAGGCGTGATCGACGACAAGAGGCTCTGGGCTGCCGCCAAGGGCGTCTATGAAGCTCCGATCGCGGAGTACGTGCTGGCGATGATGCTGGCGGTTGCGCGACGGCTCCCCGAGGTGGTGGCAGACACCGAGTGGCGGCACCGTGAACCGAAACTACTGGCCGGCCACACGATCGGGATCGTCGGCGCTGGGGGGATCGGCCAAGCCGCGATTCGTTTGCTAACGCCCTTCGGCGTCCGTACTCTCGCTCTCACTCGCAGCGGTCGACAGGTTCCACGGGCTTCTGTCTCGCTCGGCCCCGGCGGGCTCGAGGGGCTCCTGGCCGAAAGCGACTACGTCGTACTTGCGGCGCCCGCGACTCCGGAGACGGACGGCATGATCTCCGCCGAGCGGCTCGCGCTGATGCGCGATGGAGCCTGCTTGATCAACGTCGGCCGCGGTACATTGGTTGACACGGACGCCTTGGTAGCTGAGCTACGGGACGGGCGGATTAGCGCGGCCCTCGATGTCACTGATCCCGAGCCGTTGCCGAGCGACCATCCTCTTTGGACACTGCCGAATGCGATCGTCACCAGCCACACCGCCAACACCGCCCGACTTGGTAGTGCTGCCATGGCATCACGCGTCAACGAGAACGTCGCGCGTTTCGCCCGAGGAGAAGAGCCCCTCGGGCTAGTCGACCCAGTAGCGCGATACTAGGCTGCGGCTAGAGGTCGTCGCCCTCGATCACGACCCGTCCGCCGGCTCCTCGCGCTTGACCTTTTCGAACCGCGGCACCAGCCCGCCCGTCCTCTCGGCGATCTAGAGGGCGAACGCCGCCGGATAGTGCTCGCGCGGGATGCCGTGCCAACGCGCGTTTGTGGGGTGGGCCCGATCTTCGAATCCGGCGCCGTGAAGTGCACGTGCGCCGAGATCACCGCAGGCTCAGGGCTCGCCGCGGGTCGCTGCTCTACCGCTAGGCGCCCCTTCCCCGTTCAAGGCGATCCTCGGGGAATCCCGACCGTTCCCGCCCTGTCTCCACCAAATTAGGGGGGAACATCTTCTCTCAGAGGCACCGTGTCCTGCGTCTCGAAAAGGCCGTCCCGCAGGATCTGGATCGAGACGACGAGCACCCAGAGTGGGAAGACGAGTAGCAGCCATTCGACCCGCGGGATCGTGAACAGCAGCATCAACGCGCCGATGTAACCAAAGATCGTCATCCACCTCGGCGATTGCGCCAGGCGGATCAGCATCGTCGTGAAGACCGCCATGAACGCTCCGGCCATCTTGGCGGCGAAGACGTACGCGAAGAGGTAGCTCGTGTCGAAGGCCAGGCGCACCGACTCGAGCGCCTCCGGCCGCCCACGGTTCACCTCGACGACGCCCGCCACCTCGACCGCCACCGAGGCGTAGAGCGACGCGACGAAGACGATTCCCGAGCCGAACAGAACGGTCGAGAAGAACTGATCCTCGCGTCTGCCGAGACGGGAGCGGACGACGCCGATGAACCAGAGGAAGAAGATCCCGGCGAAGCCGATTAGGTGCGACGAGAAGAGGCACGAGCTCCGGAGCGGCCCCAGAGAAGTCGTCGCGCTCCGACGCCGGGCTCCCAGGCGCGGCGATCCGGTCAAGCACGACCGCTGCGGCGAAAAGGCCAGCGAACAGGACTCCCGTGATCCCCGCCGCGTGCGGAGTCCTTAGCTCCCGCAGGCTCGCGGAGGACTCTTCACCCATCGCAACACCTCCCCTCTGGCGGAAGCCGACGCTACGGCGGTCGAACTCCGATTCGCATCATGAATTCCGGCTGAAACGACGAACTCCTCGGCGTCCTCACGCTTGACGAAGAGCTCGACGTAGCTAGGGCTTCAACACGAGCTCGACCTAGAGAGCGACGTCCCCGAGGACGCCGGTGGCGGCGAGCTCGCGCACGCGCTCGGGGGTGTAGCCGCAGACGTCGACGAGCACCTGCTCGGTGTGCTCGCCGCGGGACGGCGCTCGCTCGGGCGGGCTTCTCTTCCTCGCCCACGCGGAGCGGCGTGGCGACCTGGCGCACCGTCCCGAGCCGCGGGTGCTCGGTCTCGACGATCCCGTCCCTGGCGACGACCTGCGGCTCTGCGAGCGCCTCCGCGACGTCGTTCACGCGCGCGTTGGGCACGCCGGCCGCCGAGAGAACGGCCCGCCACTCGTTCGTCGTCCGCGTCTCGAACGCACGCCGAAGCTCGGGCACGAGCGCCGCGCGGTTTTGATGCCGCCCGGCGAAGTCGGCGAAGCGGGAGTCGGTCGCGAGGTCCGTCCGCTCGATCGCTCCGCAGAGCGCGCTCCCAAAACTTCTGCTTGGGGCAGGCGACGACGATCCACCCGTCGGCGGTCTGGAAGTTCTGAAAGGGGACGATCGAGGGGTGCGCCGACTCCGAGAGCCGCTCCGGCTCGAAGCCGCGCGAGGCGACCCAGGTGCCGACGTACATGAGCTCGTGGAGCGCCGTCTCGAAGAGCGAGACGTCGCAGTCGCACCCGATCCCGTCCCTCCGCGCGCGCCAGAGGCCGGCGAGCAGCGCGATCGCGGAGACGTAGCCGCCGGAGAGGTCGACGAGCGAGAGCCCGCTCTTCGTCGGCGGGCCGTCGGGCTCGCCGGTGAGGCTCATCCAGCCGGCGAGCCCCTGCATCATGTAGTCGTAGCCGCCCTCGCCGGCCCGCGGCCCGGTCATGCCGAATCCCGAAAGCGAGCAGCACACGATGCGGGGGTTCACCTCAGCGAGATCCTCGTAGGTGAGGCGAAGGCGCTTCGGCTGGTCGCCGCGGAGGTTCGAGTAGACCGCGTCGACCGCACGAACGAGATCTTCGACCACGCCGCGCGCCTCCGGATGGCGAAGGTCGAGCGAGACGCTCTTCTTGTTGCGGTTGAACGTCTCGAAGAAGAGCGAGTCCTCGCCTTCCTGAAACGGGGGCACGTACCGGCCCACGTCCCCGCCCGACGAGGGATCCTCGATCTTGATCACCTCGGCGCCGAGGTCGGCGAGCTGCAGCGTCCCCCACGGTCCGGCGCCGTACTGCTCGATCGCCAGGACCCGGATGTCGGCGAGGGGAAGCGTCACGCGCGCCGGCGCATGGCGACGGCATGCCGCCACGCCCGCTCGTAGGCGGGCCGCAGGTACTCGAGGTGGGCATGCATCTGCTCGGCGGCGCCGTCCGCATCGCCGCCCGCGATCGCAGTCAGGATGGCGCGGTGGTGCTCGTTGATCGCTTTGTGAAAGCTCCGGCCGAGCGTCGAGCGGGCGAGGTGCGTCTGGAGGACGGTGAAGACCGGCTGCGTGGCGATGTAGAGGAGCGTGTTCCCGCACGCCTCGACGATCACGGTGTGAAACCCCTTGTTGAAGGAGAACTGCTCCTGCGTCGTCATCCGGAGCGGCTGCTCGGGAATCGTGTCGCGGAGGCGCTCGACGTCGGCCGGGCTCGCCCGCTCGGCGGCGAGGCGCGCCGCCGGCACCTCGATCAGCTCACGCAGCTCGAGGAACTCCTCCAGCGTGACGTGGTCCGCCTCGGACAGGAGGTTGAGGTTGCCGCGGAGGAACTCGGAGATGTGGTCGACCGTCGGCAGCGTGACGTAGCTCCCTCCGCCCGCGCCCTTCGTCGTCCGGATGAGGTTCTGGGCCGTGAGGATCCGCAGCGCCTCCCGCACCGTCGCGCGGCTGACGCCGAACTCCCGCGCGAGCGCGGCCTCGTTCGGGAGCCGCTCGCCGGGCGCGAGCTCGCCCGAGACGATCAGCTCGCGAAGCTGATCGTTCACCTGCTCGTACGCCTTGCGGACCCGGCGGACGGGCATGCTCTGCGGGTCCACCGGGACCGGTCGGATGGCCCGCTTCCGTGCCACTAGTGCCCCTTCAGGTAATCGTGCCCGCTTCTCCTCTCGAACTCGCGGTCGCCTGCCGCAGCCGCTAGACCGGGTTCTGCCGTCGCCTCGGCTCGCGGGTCGCTCGAAGTAGCAGCCGTCAGGCTTCCCGCACCGTCCCGCGGATCGCCGCGTAGCTCGTGGCTCGCGCAGGCGCTCCGTCGCCTCCACGTCGACCGTCCAGGACCGCTCGTCGGAGAAGACGACGCCGTAGCCGTCGCGGGCGATCTCCGGGGTCGTGAAGTCGTCGAGAATGTCCTCTCGGACCAGCTCGGGGTCGCGCTCGAGCGGGTCGCCGTACCCGGCCGCGTTCGGCTCGACCAGCTCGATGAAGTCGCCGGCTTCGAACGGGACGCCGGTGACCTTCGCGTCGAGGCGCTCCTCGTCCGGCCGGTCCGCGTTCTTCCGGCAGGAAGCGACGAGGCCGTCCCAGCCGCCGAAGACGCCGCGCGGCGGGTCCGGTCTGCCGGTCGCCCTCGCAGGAGTACACGCCGGGGACGAGGTAGCGGTTCCGCCGGATGATGCCGATCCCGCCTCGCCACTTGCCCGGAGCGGCAGGCTCGGGCCGGAGCTCGTACTGGTCGCAGCGGATGGGGAAGCGGAGGTCGAGCTCCTCGATCGGGTTGTTGCGCGTGTTGGCCATCAGGTTGTCGACGGAGTCCATCGCGTCCTTGCCGTGGCGGCCGCCGTACGCACCCTCGTTCACCTCGAGGTAGAGCCAGTACTCGCCCTGCTTCTCGTCGAAGCCCGAGTACGCGCAGAAGTGGATGCCTGCCGAGTTCCCCGCCGTCGTCCGCTCCGGGAGCGCGTCGCTCAGGGCGAGAATCACGTTGTCGACCACCCGCTGCACCTGGGTGAAGCGCGAGAAGCACGCGCGGGGAAAGGTCGGGTTGTAGATCGTCCCTTTCGGGGCGACCACCTCCACGGGACGGAAGACCCCGTCGTTCTGCGGAACGTGCTCCGGGAAGACGGCCTCGTCCAGCAGGATGGTGCGGACGGCGTAGTAGGCCCCGACGAGGAGCGAGCCCTCGAAGGGCACGTTGAACCCGGTCGGGACCTCTGGATTGGAGCCGGTCAGGTCGATCGTGATCGAGTCACCCTCGACGACGACCTTCGTCTCCACGCGGAGGCGCACGCCACGGTTGCGGGCGTCGTCGTCGAGCCATCCCGTCGGCGCCGAGTACTCGCCGTCGGGGATCTTCGCGATCTCGGCGCGGAGCATCCCTTCGGAGTAATCCATCCACTCGTAGGCGGCGCTCATGACCGTCTCGGCGCCGTACCGGCCCACGAGCCTCAGGAACCGCTCCCGGCCCAGCTGGCACGCGGCGAGCATCGCGTTCATGTCGCCCCGGTTCATCGTCTCGGTCCGGACGTTGTCGAAGATCATCCGGTCGAGGTCCTCGTTCAGCTCCCCCGCCTCGTACCAGCGGAGCGCGTTGTACATCTTCGCCTCGGCGTAGACGTCGAACGCGTCGGCGTTGATGCCCGGGAACGAGCCGCCCACGTCGAGCACGTGCGCGGTGACCGCGGCGAAGCCGAGCAGCTCCCCCTCGTGGAAGATCGGCACCGCCACGGCGACGTCGGGGCTGTGGGAGGCGCCGAGGTAGGGATGGTTGTGCACGATGACGTCGCCGTCCTTGAGCTGTCCCTCCAGGCGGTAGAGGAAGCCCCGGATGTACCAGGGCAGCGAGCCGATGTGCATGGGGGTCGAGTCCGATTCGCAGAGCTCCCGCCCTTCAGCGTCGAAGATCCCCGCCCCGAGGTCCTCGGACTCGCGGATGATCGAGCTGTAGCTCATGCGGAAGAGCACGCCCGCCATCTCCTTCGCGATGGCGTGGAATGCCCCGCCGAGGACGCGGAGCGTGACCGGGTCGATCTCCACCCGCTCCCGCGTGGGCGGGCCCGGCCGGCGACCGACTTCGTACTCCATCACGGACATCAGGCCTCCACCGCCTCGGCGGCGTCGCGGGCTTCGGCCCGGGCGGCGGCGCCGGTCGCGATCACGATGTTGCCGTGAGGGTCGACCGAGGCGGCGAGCCCGGGCGGGATCACCGTCGTCGAGTCGTACTGGTGGACGATCGCAGGCCCCCGCAACCGGTTGCCCGCACGCAGGGCGGCGCGGTCGTAGTAGCTGGTCGAAACCTGCTGGAGCTCTCCCTGCACGCGAAACCACGCCGTGCCCTCATAGAGCAGGGCGTCCTCAGGGGGCTTCTCGTCGCCGTGCTCGACCTCGACGTCCTCGAGCGGCGGCATCAGCCCGATCCCGCGCACGCGGATGTTGGGGATCTCGATGTCTGACTCCTCGAAGCGGCGCGAGTACTCCCGCTCGTGGATGTCGTGGAAGTCGGCGCGGAGCTTCTCCGCCCAGGCCTCGTCGATCTCGCCCGAGCCCACTTCGACTCGCAGCTCGTAGCCCTGGCCGGTGTAGCGGGCGTCGACGACGCGCTGGACGACGAGACGATCCTGGGGGATCCCGTCCGCCTCGAGCTGGCGCGCGGGCCTCCTCCTCGAGCTCCGCGAAGCGCGCCGACAGCGAGCCCGCGTCCAGCGAGGAAAGGCGCTGGTAGGACGTGGCCACGTACTCGTAGACCATGTCGGTGGCCAGCAGCCCCATGGCCGCCGTGACGCCCGGGAACGGGGGGACGACCACGTTCGGCGTTCCCACCTCGACCGCGATTTGCGCCGCGAAGAGCGGGCCAGCGCCGCCCTCGGCCACGAGCGCGAAGTCACGCGGGTCGAAGCCCTTGCGGACGGAGTTCTCCTCGATGGACTGCACCATCGAGTGCGTGAGGATCTGCACGGCCCCCATCGCGGCTTCCTCGACGCTCATCGCCGAGGGCCTGCGCCGGACCTTCCTCGAAGGCCGTGCGGGCCCGCTCGGCCTGAAGCTCCATTCCGCCGCCGAGGAACGCTTCGGGCCTGAGCCAGCCGAGCACGACCATGGCGTCGGTCGCGGTCGGCTCGGTCCCGCCGCGGCCGTACGCGGCCGGGCCCGGGTCCGCGCCCGCCGAGCGCGGCCCGACGCGGAAGATTCCGCCCTGGTCGACGTAGGCGATCGAGCCGCCCCCGGCGCCGATCGTGTCCACGTCGACCATCGGGATCATCGCCTGGTAGGGGCCGACCTTCGTGTCGAGCAGGTGCTTCATGCGGAGCTTGCCGCCCTGGGCGAGCCCGATGTCGGCCGACGTGCCGCCGACGTCGAGCGTGATCACGTTCTCGTGGCCCGCCTGCCTTCCCGCCCAGATGCCGCCGACGACGCCGGCGACCGGCCCCGACATGAGCAGGTTGACCGGGCGCGCGGTCGCGGCCTCCGGCGTGGAGACGCCGCTCGCCGAGGTCATCAGGTGGACGTCCGTCCGGACGTCGAGAGCCCGCAGCTCCTCCCCGAGCCGGCGCACGTAGCTCGCGACCTTCGGCCCGATGAAGGCGTTGAGGCAGACGGTGGAGAAGCGCTCGTACTCGCGGTACTGGGGAAGCACCTCCGAGGAGACCGAGAGGAAGGCCTCAGGGAACTCCTCGCGCACGATCTCGGCGACGCGCGCCTCGTGCTCCGGGTTCAGGAAGGAGAAGAGGAAGCAGACGGCCACCGCCTCGACGCCGGCTTCCTTCAGCTCCCTGACCCGTTCCCGCGCGGCGTCCTCGTCGAGCGGCACGAGCACCTGCGCCGTCCCGCGTGATCCGCTCGGGCACCGTGAGGCGGTAGCGCCGGCGCACGATCGGGTACCGCTGCCAGGGGAGATCCTGGTAGTTCGAGAAGTTGAGCGGCTTCTTGTGCCGCGCGATGTGGAGGATGTCGCGGTAGCCCTCCGTCGTGATCATCCCGACCCGGGCGCCGTTGTGCTCGATCACGATGTTGGTGGCGATCGTCGTCCCGTGGAAGACCCCGTCGAGGGCGGCGGGGCTCTCCCCCGCCTCGGCGGTCAGCTCGCGGATGCCCTGCACGGTTCCCTGCGACGGGTCCTCGGCGGTCGTGGGCAGCTTGTGGACGAGCACCGTGCCGCTCTCGTCGTCGACGTAGATCAGGTCGGTGAACGTGCCGCCGACGTCGACTCCGAGCCGCTTCATGCGGCCGCCGTCCGGTGTGAGGACGATCTTTCCGAAGAACTCGCGGCTCTCCATCAGGTCCATCGCGTCCTTCGCCCGCTCGAGCGGGAACGTTCGATCGACGAGCGGGACGATGCGTGCCCCGGCGCGCGAGCTCGAGGCAGAGCTCCACCTCGGCCTTCGTGTAGACGAACGAGCCGATGACCGACTTCTGCGCGCGGAAGAACGGGATGATGTCGAAGGGGACGACCTCGCCCGCGTGGCCGCCGCAGATAACGAGCCGCCCGTCCTTCGAGAGCGAGTCGAGCCCCATCTGGAAGAGCTCACCGCCGCAGTGCTCGTACACGAGGTCGACGCCTCGGTCGTCCGTCAGGCGCATGACCTCGGCCACGAGATCCTGCTTCGTGTAGTTGACCCCGGCGTCCAGCCCGAGCTCGGAGGCGCGCGCGAGCTTGTCGTCGCGCGAGGAGTTCCCGATCACGTAGGCGCCGGCCATGTGCGCGAGCTCAACGGCGGCCGAGCCGATCCCGCTTCCCGACCGAGTTGATCAGCACGGTCTCGCCGGGGCGGAGCCGACCGCGCGTGAAGAGCATGTGCCAGGCCGTCGCGAAGGCGATCTGGACCGCGGCCGCCTCGACGTCCGAGACCTCGTCCGGGACGCGCACGAGCTGCGACGCCGAGCAGACGAGCCTCTCCGCGTAGCCGCCGGAGTGCGCGAAGCTGATGAAGCCTGCATCGAGGCAGAGCGACTCACGGCCTGTCGTGCAGAAGCGGCACGTGCCGCAGGTGTCCATCAGGTACGGCATGACGCGGTCGCCTACCTGCCACCCCTCGACCCCTGCGCCGAGCTCGGCGATACGGTCCGACGACCTCGAGCCCGAGGACGTGCGGCGGCTCGACCGGGAAGCGCGACGATGCCCTCGCGGACGTCGACGTCGAGGTGGTTGAGCGCGCACGCGGCGATCTCGATCGTGACCTCGCCGGGACCGGGAGTCGGGTCGTCCAGCTCCTCGAGCTGGAGCACGTCGGAGCTCCCGAACTCGCGGAAGACGACAGCCTTCACAACTGCTCCTCCTTGCGCGGCAGACGGAATCCGTGTTTATGTCTGACTTCGGCAACAATGTCAACTTCGATGTCGCTCGCAACGGCCCGCTCCCTGCTCTTCGCGCCCGGCCACGAGGAGCGGAAGCTGCTGAAGGCGCTCGCCGCGGGGGCGGACGCGGTGGTCGCAGATCTGGAAGACGCGGTGCCGGCCGCGCGAGAAAGGCGCCGCCCGTGAGGTCGCGGGGCGCGTGCTCGGCGCCGCTTCCACGCGAAGCCTGGTGGCCGTGCGTGTGAACGCGGCCGGGACGGCCCACTGGGAAGCCGACCTCGAGGCCGCGAGCAACCTCGAGCTCGACGCGCTCGTCTTGCCGAAGGCGACGCCGGAGGCGGTGGCCGCTCTCGGGACGGATGGGCCTCCGGTGGTCGCGATCGTCGAGACGGCGCGGGGCCTGCGGCACGCCTACGAGACCGCCCGCCTGCCGCGGGTCGCGGCCCTCGTGCTCGGCGCGATCGACCTGGGCGCCGAGCTCGGGCTCGAGGCGCGCGCCGACGGGCAGGAGGTGCTCTACGCCCGCTCGCAGCTCGTCGTCGACTCGGCGGCTGCGGGCATCCGGAGCCCGTTCGACCTCGTGCACGTGGACACCCGCGACGACGCGGGCCTCGAGGCCGAAGCGCGCCTCGCCCGCTCGCTCGGCTTCCGCGGCAAGGCCTGCATCCACCCGGCCCAGGTCGAGATCGTGAACCGGGTCTTCTCGCCGACGCAAGACGAGCAGGAGCGTGCCCGGCGCGTTGTCGCCGCCTACGAGCGCGCGCTCGCAGACGGGCGAGGCGCCGTCGCGCTCGACGGCGAGATGATCGACCTTCCCGTCGTCGAGCGGGCGAGACGAGTCCTTGCCGAGACCGAAAGGAGCGTTCCGAATGACGACTGAGCGCGCGGCGGCGCCGAAGGCGTGGCGCGGCAGGTTCTACGAGGACTTCGAGGTCGGCGACGTCTTCCGCAGCCGGCTTCGGCCGCACGATCACCGAGACGGACAACGTCTGGTTCACGTGCCTGACCCTGAACACGAACCAGGTCCACTTCAACGTGCCCTTCGCGGAGCGGACGCGGTTCGGGCGACCGCTCGTCAACAGCACCTTCACGCTCGCGCTCGTCACCGGCATGACCGTCCCCGACACGAGCGAGAACGCGACCGCAAACCTCGCGTGGACGGACATCAAGCTGCCGAATCCGGTCTTCGCCGGCGACACGCTCTGGGCGGAGAGCGAGATCCTCGACCTGCGCGAGTCGAGCTCGAACCCGAGCGTCGGCATCGTCACGATGCGCTGCCGCGGCGTGAACCAGCGGCGCGAGGTCGTGATCGAGTTCAAGCGGACGTTCATGGTCTACAAGCGCGACGCGCCCGGAGGTCGAGGACGCGTTTCCGGGCACCGACGCGGACTGGACGGTCTGAGATGACGGCCGCGCGCAGCGCTGGCGCGACGTGGACCAGCCGTCTCGCAGCTTCGACGACGTCCCGGCGGAGGTCGCGCGAGGCGGCCAAGCTCCACCTGCTCGACACGCTCGGCTGCGGGCTCGCCGCGCACGGCTCGGCGTCGCCGACCGAGGGCCGCGAGCGATGGCCGAGCTCGGCGGCGAGGACCAGGCGACCGTGATCGGCTCGGACCGGGGCTGCCCGCGCCGAACGCCGCCTTCGCGAACGCGATGCTCTGCCACGGCCTCGACTTCGACGACACGCACTCGGACTCGATCGCGCCACGTCAGCGTCGTCACCTGCCCGGCCGCGCTCGCGGTCGGCGAGGCGGCACGGCGCCACCGGCGCGCGACGCGCTCGCGGCGATCGTCGGCGGCGAACGAGGTCGTGACGCCGCGTCGGCATGGCGGCCTCCGGCCACTTCCACGCGCGCGGCTTCCACCCGACCGCGGTCTGCGGGATCTTCGGCGCGACCACGGCCGCCGCGCGCCTCGGCGGGCTCGACGCGGAGACGGCGGCGAGCGCCCTCGGGATCGCCGGCTCGCTCGCGTCGGGGCTCTTCGCCTACCTCGAGGACGGCACGGCGACGAAGCCCATCCACCCGGCGCTGGGCCGCCCACGGCGGCGCTCGCTCGCCGCGCGGCTCGCCGCGCTCGGCGCGGAGGGCCCGCCCAGCGTGCTCGAGGGAAAGTTCGGCCTCTACCACGCCTTCCTCGGCGCCGGCGAAGGACGAGGTCGACCTCGACGCCCAGCTCGCCGACCTCGGCTCCCGCTGGGAGACGCCCCGGATCGCCTTCAAGCCGTACCCGGCCTGCCACTTCATGCACGGCTCGCTCGGCGCGACCGCCGAGGCCGGCGCGGGCGGCCTCCGACCCGGACGACGATCGAGGAGATCGTCGTCACCGTGCCGGCCGCGGGCGTCGCCGCTCGTGCTCGAGCCGGCGGACGACGAAGTCGCCCCCCGCACCGAGTACGAGGCGAAGTTCAGCCTCCAGTACTCCGACGGCCGCGATGCTCGTGCACGGCCGCGTCGGCGTCACGACCTACACCGACGAGGCGATCCGCGACCCGGCGTGCTCGAGCTCGCCGCGAAGGTCCGCTACGAGACGAAGGACGTACCCGACCTACCCGGCCGCCTTCCCCGGCGGCGTACGGATCACGACGAGGGACGGGCGCACGCTCGAGGCCGACCTCCCGCACCAGCGCGGCGGGCCGGAGAACCCGATGAGCGCCGACGAGGTGCGGGAGAAGTACCGCGAGAACGCCGCGCTCGCCCTCGACGCCGGACGCGTCGAGGCGCTCGAGGAGGCGGTCCTCGCCCTCGAGGAGCAGCGACGACCTGCGGGCGGCCCTCGCGCCGCTCGCCGCCGCGCGCGCTCGAGCGGACGCCCGCCTGATGGAGCGACGGCGGTCAGCGCCGAGCAGCACGAGATCGTCGCGACGATCCGCGAGTTCGTCGAGCGCGACGTCATGCCCGGTCGCCTCCGAGCTCGAGCACGCCGACGAGTACCCGACGGCGCTCGTCGAGACGATGAAGGAGCTCGGCCTCTTCGGCGTCACGATCCCCGAGGAGTACGGCGGGCTCGGCCTCGACCTGACGACGTACGCGCTCATCCAGGTCGAGCTCTCGCGCGGCTGGATGAGCCTCTCCGGCGTCCTCAACACGCACTTCATCTCCGCCTGGATGATCGCGGCCCACGGGACGGAGGAGCAGCGGGAGCGCTACCTGCCGCGCATGGCCACCGGCGAGCTCCACTTCGCCTACTCGATGACCGAGCCGCACGCCGGCTCCGACGTCCAGGCGATCCGCACCCGGGCCGTCCGCGAGGGCGACGACTACGTCGATCACCGGCCAGAAGATGTGGGCGACGAACGGCCTGCGCTCGAGCGTGCGTCATGCTGCTCGCGAAGACCGACCCGGACGCCGAGCCCGCGCCATCGCGGGCATGACCGCCTTCATCGTCGAGAAGGAGCCCGGCGTCGCACGAGCAGCCGGGCCTGACGATCCCGCCGCCGCTCAAGAAGCTCGGCTACAAGGGCGTCGAGTCGACCGAGCTCGTCTTCGACGGCTTCCGCACGCCGGCGGCGTCGCGTGCTCGGCGGCGAGGAGGGCGTCGGCAGGGCTTCAAGTACTTCATGGGCGGGATCGAGCTCGGCCGCGTGAACATCGCCGCGCGCGCCGTCGGGATCGCGACAGGCGGCGTTCGAGGCCGCGATCCGCTACGCGCAGGAGCGCGAGGCGTTCGGCAAGCCGATCGCGCACCACCAGGCGATCCAGCTGAAGCTCGCCCAGATGGCGACGAAGATCGAGGCCTCGCGGCTGCTCATGCTCCAGGCCGCGGCGCAGAAGGACGCGGGCGAGCGCGCCGACCTGGAGGCCGGGATGGCGAAGCTCTTCGCGACCGAGACGGCCGAGGAGGTCGCGCTCGAGGCGATGCGGATCCACGGCGGCTACGGCTACTCGCAGGAGTTCGTCGTCGAGCGCATCTACCGCGACGCGCCGGTGCTGATCCTCGGCGAGGGCTCGAACGAGATCCAGCAGCTCGTCATCGCCCGCCGCCTGCTCGAGCGCTACGCCGGCCTGACGTGGACTTCTCGCTCCCCGACGAGCTCGACGGAGATCCGCGCCGCCGTCCGCGACCTCTGCGACGGCTTCCCGGGCGAGTACTGGCGCGCGCTCGAGCCCGACCGCTACCCGGAGGAGTTCGTCCACGCGCTGACCGACAGCGGCTGGCTCGCCGCGCTGATCCCCGAGGAGTACGGCGGCGCGGGCCTCGGGCTCACGGCGGCGAGCGTGATCCTCGAGGAGATCAACGCCTCGCGGCGGCAACGCGGGCGCCTGCCACGCGCAGATGTACACGATGGGCACGCTGCTCCGGCACGGCAGCGACGAGCAGAAGCAGCGCTACCTGCCGCGGATCGCCGCCGGGCGAGCTCCGGCTCCAGGCGTTCGGCGTCACCGAGCCGACCGTCGGGCTCCGACACGACCCGCGATCCAGACCACGGCCGAGCGCGGTCGACGGCGGCTACGTCGTCCGCGGCCAGAAGATCTGGACCTCGCGCGCCGCTCCACTCCGACCTGATGCTCCTGCTCGCGCGGACGACGCCGCTCGACCAGGTCGAGAAGCGGACGCGAGGGCCTCTCGGTCTTCCTCGTCGACATGAAGGCCGCCGGGCGACGCGCTGACGATCCGCCCGATCCGGACGATGATGAACCACGCGACGACCGAGGTCTTCCTCGACGGCGTCGAGCTCCCGGCCGACGCGCTCGTCGGCGAGGAGGGCAAGGGCTTCCGCTACATCCTCGACGGGATGAACGCCGAGCGGATCCTGATCGCGGCGGAGTGCATCGGCGACGGGCGCTGGTTCGTCGAGAAGGCGGCCGCGCTACGCGTCCGAGCGCGTCGTCTTCGGCCGGCCGATCGGCGCGAACCAGGGCGTGCAGTTCCCGATCGCGCGCGCGCACGCGGCGATCGAGGCCGCGGACCTCATGCGCTACAAGGCCGCCTGGCTCTTCGAGCGGGGCGAGCCGTGCGGCGCCGAGGCGAACATGGCCAAGCTGCTCGCCTCCGAGGCGTCGTGGCAGGCGGCGAACGCGTGCCTCGACGCGCACGGCGGCTTCGGCTTCGCCGAGGAGTACGACGTCGAGCGCAAGTTCCGCGAGACGCGGCTCTACACGATCGCGCCGGTCTCGAACAACCTCGATCCTCGCCTACCTCGGCCAGCACGTTCTCGGCATGCCGCGCTCCTACTAGTAGCCCGAGCCGGCCGCAATCGACCTCGTCGTGTACGGGACGGAGGCGCCGCGC
>CAVTCK010000002.1:0-83804 GCA_963733155.1 uncultured Actinomycetes bacterium | reverse complement strand
GCGTCCCAGAGGATGATGACGGTCTGATCGGCGTTGACCACGGGGAGGACTCCGACCCGGTCCCCCGGTCGGTAGCGCGGGGCCGGGGCAGCAAGCCGGCGCCGGCAGTGACCAGAGCCACAGAACGGCCAGGACCCCGGCCGGCGGCAGGGCCATACGCGATGCGGTTGCTCATGGACGGACCTCCCAAAGAACGCCCGGAGAGGGGAAGCGAGTTTGCATTCTTCAGGTTAGATCCCCGGGCGGGCGGTTTATTCCCGGATTCCGGTTATTTGTCCGCCTTCTTGGAGGGGACCAACTCCTCCAGAACAGGATTCGCCTGCAAGCGGGTGAGAGGGTATTTCCGGGCGAACGATACGCCATTCGACTTGTGGCTACGGTTCGTTAAGGGGCAGGAGATCTCCCCTTCCGTCGAGTTTGAGAGAGAAAGAGTTCCTTTCCTCGTCCAGCAGGAGTCCAGCCAAGGGACGGTGCTTTGAGAATGATCTGGCGTATCAAGGCAGTAATTCTCTCTCTCTGGACTGAACTTCCCGAAGAAGATCGTTCGTCGCTGTAACCAATCTGAATCGAAAGCCGTTGCCCTGGCTCGTCCCATCGTTCGATTACTATTCTCATAAAACCGTCGTCAGGAGAAACGACCCATCGGAATGCTGTGTTCTCCACCACTATTCTTCGACTCCCCTTTCTTGCCAGCCCCATATTACTACTCTCCTTAACGGGGCAGGCTATGGCGCCCCGTTGGGGCTGAAACCCGGGGAGGGCCCGTGTGGCCTCCCAGGCCGTTGGCCTGGGCTGTCCTATCCCCGCCCCCTTGGGTCTGATTCCTCCGCACTTGCTGCCGATTCACGCACGGCCATTTAGAATTCTCCGGCGGCGGCCGGTGGGACAGCGTTTCACGGAAAGCCGCAATGCTGCCGCAGCCAGTTGGGGACTTTCTCGTAGGTCAGGCTTTCCAGCCTGACGCCCGGACTTCGCGTGGAGCGTCAGGCTGGAAAGCCTGACCTACGGCAGCAACGGTCCGCCGGTGACATGACGAACGGAGAAAGTCCCGCCAGTTGCAACAGGTCGTCAGGTCAACTCCTCGCTCTCCAGCCAGATACCTCCAAATTCATCCAGCCGGAACAGCCGCTTTGCGATGCCGCGGCCACTGCCGCGAGCCACTGGCCGAACGAGTCGGCCAACACGGCATGGGAAACCTGCCGCTGTTGGACCCTGGACGTACCGCTCTGGCGGGCGGCCTTCCTCGTGGCGCTCGTGCTTGCCTTGGTGATCGCCATCGCCGTCCTGCTGCGCCGTCGTTGGGCCCTTGCGCGCGATGTCGTGGTCGCGCTGTTCGTCGTGGTTGGGGTGGGGATCGTTCTGGGTCGCCTGGTCGAGTCGGACTGGTTGGTGATCGAGGCTGACGTTTGGTCACGTTGGGGATTCCCGGAGCTGCGGGTTGCGTGTGTGACAGCAGCGGTCGCGGTGGCCGGCCCGGAGCTCGTCCGTCCGGTTCGTGTCTTCGCCGCGTGGCTGGTCGCGCTGGCGGCGCTGGGTGCGGTCGTGCTCGATGCGGCTCTGCCGTCGGGGGCGCTGGGGGCCTTGGCGTTCGGTCTCGGCGCCGCCGCTCTGGTGCGAGCGGCGTTCGGTACCGCGGCGGGCTTTCCGCCGGCAGAGCACGTTCGCATCGCGCTCGCCTGGCTCGGCGTCAATGCGGTGGACCTGAGACCTGCGGTGCGGCAGCGGATCGGGTCGGCGGAATACGTGGGACATGACGTTCCTGGACGACCGCTGAGGGCGCGGGTGCTCGGCCGCGATGCACAGGACACTCAACGGCTGGCGCGCCGCTGGCGCTCGCTCGCTTATCGCGACCCGCCGAGGAGCGTGGCCGACGGCCGGCTGGAGCAGGTCGAGCACGAGGCGCTGGCGACGCTGATGGCCGCGCAGGCGGGGGTCAGGGTCCCGGAGGTACTCACGGCTGCCCTGGGCCCCGACGGCGACGCGCTCATCGTCACCAGACAGCCTGACGTCGAGCCGCTCGAGAGCGCGCCGCCAGAGCACGTGTCGGACGAGACGCTACGACTGCTGTGGGAGCAGGTAGCTCGTCTTCATGCGGCTGGGATTTCGCACGGCAGGCTCAACGCGGGCAACGTGATCGTCGTCGCCGCCGCGCCCGTCCTGGTCGACCTCTCCGCAGCCACCCTGGGTGCCCCGCAGTCTGCGCTCGACATCGACGTCGCCGAGCTGCTCGTCGCGTGCACCGTGCTGGTCGGTCCCGACCGCGCGCTGCCCGCGGCCGTCGAAGGCGTCGGCGTCGACGCCGTGGCGGGTGCGCTGCCCTACCTGCAGCGGGCGGCACTCACCCCGCATGTGCGCGATCTTGCCCGCCACCACGAGGTCGCGCTCGACGATCTTCGGGCCGCTGCAGCGACGGCGGCCGGCCAGGAGAAGGCACCCGAGATCGCGCCCCTGCGGCGCATTCGCCCCAAGGATCTCTTGCTCACTGCGGCTTTGATCTTCGCCGCCTACTTGGTCATCTCCCAGTTGGCCGAGATCGGGTTCGACACGATCGCCGACGAGGTTCGCAGGGCCGAGCCAGCGTGGGTGGTAATCGCGCTGATCCTCGCCCAGTCCACGTTCATCCCGTCTGGCATTTCGGTACGAGGCGGGGTGCCGACGCCGCTCGCTCTACTTCCCTGCGTGGTGCTGCAGTCGGCGATCAAGTTCATCAACTTGACCGTGCCCAGTTCGGCAGGCCGAATCGCGATGAACCTGCGCTTCCTACAGCGGATGGGGGCCCCCCGCCCGGAGGCAGTTGCTGCAGGAGCAGTCGACGACGTGTCGAACACGATCGTTCAGGCAGCGCTCTTTCTGCTGACTCTCCCGCTCGTCCAGGTCGATTTCGACACGAGCCCAGTTCTCGGGCTCGGGGCCCGACACTCGTCTTGTCCTAGCGATCGCCGGCGCGCTCGTCGTCAGCGTCGTCGTGGTTCTGGCCGTGCCGAAGCTGCGCGACAAGGTCGTGCCGGGCGTGCGCAGCTCCCTGTCCAGCCTCTGGAGCGTGGCCCGCATTCGGCGCAAGCGACTGGAGCTCTTCGGAGGGACCATTGCGGCAGAGCTGCTCTATGCACTCGCGCTGGGAGCGACTTGTCTCGCCTACGGCGTCGACCTCAACCTGGCACAGCTCGTCTTCATCAACACCGCGGCCTCCGTCCTTTCGAGCCTCATACCGGTGCCCGGAGGCATCGGGGCCGCCGAGGCCAGCCTCTCTGCCGGCCTCATCGCCATGGGCGTCGACGAGTCCACGGCCTTCGCCATAGCCCTCACCCAACGGCTTTGCACCTTCTACCTGCCTCCCATCTGGGGATACGTGTCGCTGCGCTGGCTTACTCGCAAGGGATACATCTAGCCGACTAGACAACTGGGCGGGCCGCCGGGTCGGGTCCTAAGACGGCGCGAGGAGTGAGTTCACGAGCAGTCAGGTCCCAGGACGAGCGGACGTATCTAGACATCACCGGCCTCCCCGCGGGCCGCCACACCTGGGCCATCAGGTCAACGGCGATCGCAGGCCGCACGAAAGCAACTACGCGAACGATATGGCCGGCTCCTGGTGAGGGTTTCTTGGTCTCGAGAGGCACCCGAGGTCACCGTCCTTCGGCGCTGCGATCCGGGGCGGCGCCCCTCCGGCTGCGCGCTCACCGGCGAGCTTGCCAGCTTCGAAGAACCGCAACGGATCACGGCGAGCACGACGAGTTCGACGCGATCGTGATACCGGCTGGCTCGGAACCTGGCGGACGATTCAACACTGCGAAGACGCAAGACGACGCGGTCGGGGAAGCCGCGGACTCCTGCGCACGCTGAAGGCCCGGCGGTAAGCGCGGCATCGACCTCCCTTACGGCGAGGCAGCCAAGCGCCTCGGCATCGCCAAGCGTGCGGGCCCAGCGCCCCCGGCGCCGACGCCCGGCCAGCCGGGCGACGTCCCTTTCTAGGCCCTAGCCACCTCCAGAGATCGATCGAGAGCCGCTCGGCCGGACCCCGCTGGGCGGCTCTCGTCATTTCGCTCCCCGCTAGGCCGTCCTCAGCTTCAGATCGAGCTCCGGCGTCGCCGGTCGACTGCGTGGCCGCAAGAAGAACGGCCGGCTCAACGCCGGCCGCCATTCTCAAAACCGAAAGTAGAAGACCCCGATGGAGCGTACCGGGATCGAACCGGTGACCTCCGGCTTGCAAAGCCGGCGCTCTCCCAGCTGAGCTAACGCCCCGTCGAGACTGAGTGTACTCGGCGCGGGACCACGCGCTGTCTACCCCGAAGGGCAGGGCAGAACCGCAGCGGAGTGCTAAAGAGCTAGTCGCCCCAGTCGAAGTCGCGGGAGCGTCCCCAGAGCGTGTCCTCCGGGTCGACCGGCGGGTCTGTGTCCTCGCCGGGCCACGCGAGCACCTTGCTCGGCTCGAGCTCAGGCTCCTGGCCGCTCAGCGTGTCTTCGAGGCGGGCTTGCTCCTCGGTCTTGAACAGTGGGTGATTCTCGAAAGGATCCTCGACGTGGTACCGGGCGATCGGCATGTTTCCGTCGAGTTGTGAGTTCCGCCGCTTCAGCTCGAGGTGCTCCTCGATGACGCGGGCGAAGGCTGTGTCTCTCTGTTCGCTCACTAACACCTCCAGCTCGGGGACATGGGCAAGCGGGGGATTGTAGACGGACTCGACGCCAGGTGAGAACCTAAACGTGCGCGCGGACGAAGCCGGCTAGAAGATCGGACGGTCGAGCGCGATGGCGAGCACCATGCCGAGGAACCAGCACGCCGTCGTGACGGCCACGGTGACCGGGACGAGGTAGCGGTCCCTCCCGCCCAGAGCTGCCGCGAAGAGCGCGATGAAGACGGCGGCGGTGGCGAGCCGCCCCGGCGAGTAGACGATCCCCACCAGCCCGGCGAAGAGCGCGAGCGTCGCCAGGAAGTCTGCGACGAGCTGGGTCGTCGTGGCCCGCTGCGAGAGGTCCGGGTCGTACGAGGTCACCGCGCTCTCCTCGTGCTCGAGACGAGGACGGGCTCGCGGCGGCGGCCGCGGTCAGGCGTCCCGTGCGGGCCGGGGCGACGGCCGGCGATGGGTGCTCGCGGGCCGCGGCGGCGCGGCGGCTCGATCCCGCCTCCCCCGAGGCCTCCTCCGGCGCTCCCCGCGGGCGCGGCGGGCGGATCCTTCACCGACCACCAGATGACGTAGGCAAGGTAGATCGCCGGGATCTTCAGGATCACCGTGAACCAGATGGTGAGCCACAGCATCTGCCGCTGAGTGTAACCTAGCCGGCTTCAGGAAAACCGACCCCTGGGCCGGCGCCTCCCTGCGGCAACACGGAGGCGCCCACCCGGAGCCCGTCCAGCGTCCAGCGGCGGGCCGGGAACGAGGGCCCAGAAAGGGGGATGAACGTGAAACGACACCGCCTGCGCGGGCTTTCGCTCGCGCTCGTAAGCTCGATCGCGGTCGCTCTCGCCGGGGCGGGCGCCGCCGGCGCTCAGACGCTCCGGCTCGGACGCGGAGGTCGACCGCCTCGTCGAGTCGATCCGCCAGAACCGTTCCATCACCTGGCACTGGCAGCGAGTCAAGGGTCACCGGCCCACTCCGTCCGAATCTCTTGTCGGCATCACCGACCCGCGAGCGGTTGGCCGCCCTCGACGCTCTCTGGAAACGCAGCGCGGCGCGCCGGCTGACGCGAGCGAAGAACCCGCCGCACGAGACGGCCTGGCGCTGCATCCACCGCCACGAGGGGCCCTGGGACGACCCGAATGCCCCCTACTACGGCGGTCTCCAGATGAACGAGGAGTTCCAGCGAGGCTACGGCCGCTATCTCCTCCGCCTCAAGGGAACCGCCAACGAGCTGGAACCCCGCGGAGCAGATGTGGATCGCCGAGCGGGCGTTCCGCTCCGGCTCGGGTTTTCGCCCGTGGCCGAACACCGCCCGCTACTGCGGCCTGCTCTGAGCCGTCCCTGCAGGCCATGCCCGGGGTCAGGCCCCGGGCATGGCCGCTGGGGTCAGCGGGCGTCCGGCGGGCGCAGGACGGCGAACGGGTCGGTGACCTCGAGACCGGCTCCGGCGAAGCGGTAGACGGCGGCCGGGCGGCCGCCGGCTCGGCCGGGCGAGCGCATCTCGCCCGTGGGCTCCAACAGTCGGCGCCGGAGAAGCACGCGCTGGAGGTTCGTCGAGGAAACGTCGTGCCCAAGGGCCGCGCTGTAGAGAGCCCTCAGCTCCGAGATCGTGAACGAGGGCGGCGCGAGCGCGAAGCCGATGTTGGTGTACGAGAGCTTCGCCCGCAGGCGCTCCCGGCCCGCGAGCGCGATCGCGCCGTGGTCGAACGCCATCGCCGGGAGGTCGTCCACCGGATTCCAGCTCGTGTCCTCCGGCACGCGCGGATCGAGATCGGCCGGGACGAGCCCGAGGTAGGCGGTGGCGACGAGCCACTCGCCCGGGTGGCGGTCCGGGTCGCTCCGCGTCTCCAGCTGCTCGAGATGGGCGAGCTCGCGGACGTCCACCTTGGCGGCGAGATGGCGCCGGATCGAGGCCTCCAGCGTCTCCCCCTCTTCGAGCCGCCCGCCCGGAAGCGACCACGCGCCCAGGAACGGTTCCTTCGCCCGCTCCCAGAGGAGCACCTTGAGGATGCCGTCGCGAACCTGGAGGACGGCCGCAAGCGCCTCGTGAGCCGGGCGAGGGTCTGTGGTAGACTTGGGCGCCAAGTTATCGACTGATAGTCACAAACTTTGTCGGGAGGATACACATGAAGGCTCTCATCATCGTCGACATGTTGAAGGACTTCGTCGACGGGAAGCTCGCCAACCCGAAGGCGCAAGCGATCACGGAGCCTCTGCAGCGGCTGCTCGGGCACGCGCGCGAGGACGGCTGGGTGGTCGTCTTCTCGAACGACGCCCACTCGCCGGACGACCCCGAGCTGAAGATCTGGGGCGAGCACGCGATGGCCGGCGATCCCGGCGCCGACGTGATCGAGGAGCTTGCCCCGCGCGAGGGCGAGATCATCTCCGAGAAGCACCACTACGGAGCGTTCGACGACACGGGCCTCGACGAGCAGCTTCGGGAGCGCGGAGTCGGCGAGGTCGTGATCACCGGCCAGCACACGCACATCTGCGTGCGCCACTCCTCCTACGGCGCGCTGATCCGCGGCTACGAGATCACGATTCCGCGCGACGCGGTCTGCGGGTTCGAGGGCGTCAACGAGGACGACGCGCTCGAGTACCTGACGGCGACCTACGGCGCGAGCGTGACGACCGTCGACGAGCTGGCGGGCGCCCGCGCGCCCGTCTCCGCCTAGCTCCAGGTCTGCGGCAAGCGGGACGGCGCCGGCACGGGGGAGCCGGCGCCGCCCCTCCCCCACACGCTGGCTAGGCTGGCTCGCATGAACCGCCTGGCCGGCGAGACGAGCCCGTACCTCCTCCAGCACGCCGAGAACCCGGTCGACTGGTACCCGTGGGGCGAGGAGGCATTCGCGAAGGCGCGCGCCGATGACCGGCCGATGCTCCTCTCGGTCGGGTACGCAGCGTGCCATTGGTGCCACGTCATGGAGCACGAATCCTTCGAGGACGACGGCACGGCGCGGCTCATGAACGAGCAGTTCGTCTCCGTCAAGGTCGACCGCGAGGAGCGTCCCGACGTCGACGGCCTCTACATGGATGCCGTCGTCGCGATGACGGGGCACGGCGGCTGGCCGATGACGGTCTTCCTCACGCCGGACGGCCGGCCCTTCTACGGCGGCACGTACTTCCCGCCGGAGCCGCGGCACGGCCTGCCGAGCTTCGCGCAGGTGCTGCAGGCAGTCGCCGAGGCCTACAAGACGCGCCGCCACGAGCTCGAGCAGCAGGCGGACACGCTCGTCGACGCGATCAAGCAGGCCAGCGAGCGGCCCCCCTCGGGCGAGCCGCTGACAAGCAGCCTCCTGAGCGGCGTCGTGCCGGCCCTCCGGCGGAGCTTCGACCCGCAGGAGGGTGGGTTCGGGCCTGCGCCGAAGTTCCCGGCCGCCTCGACGATCGAGCTGCTCCTGCGCCGGCATGCCGCGGCCGGCGACGAGGACGCGCTCGACATGGCGCGGCTGACGCTCGACCGCATGGCCGCCGGAGGCATGTACGACCTGCTCGGCGGCGGCTTCCACCGCTACTCCGTGGACGCGCGCTGGCTCGTCCCCCACTTCGAGAAGATGCTCTACGACAACGCGCTGCTCGCCTCCGCCTACCTCCACGCCTGGGTCGTCACCGGCGAGGAGCGGTACCGGCGGGTGTGCGATCGAGACGCTCGACTACGTCCTGCGGGAGCTGCGGCTCCCCGAGGGTGGCCTCGCCTCGGCGCAGGACGCGGACACGGACGGCGTCGAGGGTCTCACCTTCACGTGGACGGCAGAGGAGATCGAGGCCGTTGTCGGCGAGCCGCACGCCGAGTGGCTCCTCCCCTTCGAGCACGGACGCTCGATCCTCCGGGCGGAGGTCCCGGAGGAGGCGAGAGCGGCGCTCCTGGCCGCGCGCGAGCTGAGGCCGCAGCCTCTCCGGGACGACAAGGCACTCGCGTCGTGGAACGGCCTGGCGCTCGCCGCCCTCGCCGAGGCGGGGGCCCGGCTCGAGCGGCCGGACTACGTGGCCGCGGCCGTCGAGGTCGCGGAGTTCCTCCTCGGGCCGCTCTCCGACGAGCGCGGCCGGCTCCTTCGCTCCTACCGCGCCGGGGATGCGCGCATCCCCGCCTACCTGGAGGACTACGCGAACGTGGCGAACGGGCTCGTCGAGCTGTCGTGGGCAACCGGCGAGTTGCGCTGGCTCGAGGAGGCACGCCGGCTCGCCGGGCTCATCGTCGAGCTCTTCGCCGACCCGGTTCGCGGCGGCTTCTACGTGGACGCACCTGCCGGAAACGGCCTCGTGGCGCGCCGCAAGGAGTTCGACGACCATCCGACACCCGCCGGGAACTCGATGGCGGCATTCGTCCTGCTCCGGCTCGCGCGAATCTACGGCGACGCCGAGCTCGAGAAGCAGGCCGTCGGTGTCTTCCGGCTCGCGCACTCGCTGATGGAACGCGCGCCCGCGGCGGTCTCGCACCTCCTCTGTGCGCTCGACCTTCACTTCTCGCCGCCGCTCGAGATCGCCGTCGTCGGCGAATCGGAGGAGCTCCGGCGGGCGGCGCTCGAGGGGTACCACCCGAACGCGGTGTTCGCCTTCACCTCAGAGCCGACCGACGCCGTGCCGTTGCTGGCCCGCAAGACGCTGCTGGACGGCAATCCGGCGGCGTACGTCTGCGAGCGCTTCGCTTGCCAGCGCCCGGTCACGACGGCCGAGGAGCTCCAGACGCTCCTCGCGCGTCCGTGATCATCTACCGCTTTCTCAACGTCTGCGGCTACCGGCCCGCGGCACGGGCCGTCTACCGCATGGAGATCGCCGGCGGCGAGCGCATCCCCGCCGAGGGGCCGTGCATCCTCGTCGCCAACCACGAGTCGGTGATCGACCCGTTCGTGCTCGGCCTCGCGACCCCGCGCATCGTCCGCTTCATGGCGAAGGCCGAGCTCTGGCGGAGCGCCGCCGCCCGCGCGGTCATGCAGGGCCTCGCCGCCTTTCCCGTCGACCGGGGGCGCGGTGACTTCGACGCGTTCGGCCGCGCCGAGCGCCTGCTCGAAAACGGGGAGATCCTCGGCATCTTCGCCCAGGGCACGTGCAAGCCCGTCCGGCGGCGGCCGTTCCTGCGCGGCGCCGCCCGGCTGGCTCTCGAGACCGGCAGCCCGCTCGTGCCGGTCGCGCTCGTCGGCACCGAGCAGGCGGTGCGCCCGCACCGGCTCAAGCTGGGCCTGCCCCGCATTCGCGTCCTCGTCGGCCGGCCCTTCGAGGTGGGACGGGTGCGCCCGACCGTGGCCGCCGCGCGCGAGCTGACGCGGAGGATCGAAGACGCCGTCGCCGACCTGCGCCGGCCCTACGGCGAGCCGAAGCACGCCTGGATCGACAACACCTGGGTCGGATGAAACACTGACCGCGATGGTCTTGGGCATCGACGTCTCGGGCTGGCAGCGCACGATCTCCTGGAAGGCGGTCAAGGAAGCCGGCGTCGAGTTCGGGTTCGTCAAGGCGACGGAGGGTACGGGCTACGCCAACCCGACCTACGAGCGTCACTGCAAGGGAGCGCGACGCCACGGGATTCCGGTGGGTGCTTACCACTTCGCGCGGCCCGACGCCGACGACGGGCCGATCGCCGAGGCGGACCACTTCCTGGAGGTGGCCGCGCCTCAGGCGGGCGACCTGCTGCCGGCGCTGGACTTCGAGCATTCGGGACTCGGGCCACGGAAGCTGGCGCGCTGGGCGAAGGACTGGCTGAGGCGGGTGGAGAAGCGCATCGGCCAGCCGCCGATCCTCTACACCTACAGCGCGTTTTGGACGTCGACGGTCGGCGACGCCGACGGGCTTCGCGCGCTACCCGCTCTGGCTCGCCAACTACGGGGTAGACGACGGCACGGTTCATCGGGTGCGCCGGGTCGGTGATTGGCCGAGCGTGGCAATTCACCAGTTCACGTCGAAAGGCCGGATCTCCGGCTACGACGGGCACCTCGACTTCAACCGGCTGATGCGCGGCTGGACGCTCGACCAGCTCCGCCTCGGCGCCGAGCCGCTGCCCGCCCCGGGCTTCGGGCCGCCCTGGCAGCTGGTAGCAAAGGGGAAGGCTCTGCACCGCGCCAAGCGCCTGGACTTGGCCTTCCTCGAGCGCGTAGCCGCGCAGGCGAAGGAGAGCGGCGTCGTCACGATCCGCGGAACGCCCCGCGAGCCGAAGTAGACGTAAGCTTCCGGGCGTGCACGCGAGCCTCACGACCGTGCGCCGAGCCGGACCTGAAGCCAGCATCACCGCCGGCATGGCCGCTGAGTCCATGCTCGCCTGGCTCCGCGAGTTCGACGGCTATCGCGGGCTGCTCATTCTCGCCGACCCCGAAACCGGCAACGTCCGCATCGTCACCTTCTGGGAGAGCCTGGAGGCGCTCGAGCGAAGCGAGCGCGGAAGGCGAGAGGTGCGGGAGAGCATGGTGGCCGCCGCCGGCGCCGAGCTCGAGAGCGTCGATCGATACGAGCTCTTCCTCGGGGAGGATCTGCCCGCGACGACGGCCGAGCTTCCGTCCGGCCCGGAGGCGGCTGCGGTCGCACGCTTCACGAGCTTCGAGGGCCCTCCCGAGAGCATCGAGGAGGGATTCCGGACGTTCCGCGACGACCTGGCCGACTGGTTTCGCGACGCTACCGGCTTTCGCGGCTGGCTCGTGCTTCTCGACCCGCCCAAAGGAAAGTCGATCGGCATCACGTTGTGGGCATCGAAGCAGGCTCTTGTCGACGAGGTGGCGAGCGGCGCCACTTGCGCAATGAGATCGCCGCCGGCCTGCAGACGAACGTTACGGACGTCGAGGGCTACGATCTCGTCATGATCGACCTCGTGGCGCCCCGACGACGTTCCAGGACTGACCAGGTGCCGGACTTCAGAGACGAGGCCAAGCTCGACACCTCGCAGGTCGAGGATCTGCGCGGAGGCGGCCGGCGGGTCGGCAAGGGCGGGCTGGCGATCGGCGGCGGCGGCATCGGCATCATCGTGGCGCTGCTCGCTGTCTTCTTAGGCGGCACCTCACCGGCGGCGGGGGCGGTCTCCCCGGAGACCTCGCGAACCTCGCCGGCCAGTCAGCCGGGCACTCCGGCCGCAAGCAGCGACGTCGAGCAGGAGTGCCAGACCGGCGCCGACGCCGATGAGCGCGAGGACTGCCGCATCGTCGGCTTCATCAACTCGATCCAGCGCTACTGGACGGACGCCTTCTCCGGCGGCGGCCGGGACTACGCACTGGCCCGCACCCGATTCTTCACGGAGTCAGTCGACAGCGGCTGCGGCGCCGCCTCATCGGCGATGGGGCCCTTCTATTGCCCCGCCGATCAGTACGTGTACATCGACCTCGGCTTCTTCGACGAGCTCCGCGAGAACTTCGGCGCCCAGGGAGGGCCGTTCGCGCAGGCCTACGTGATGGCCCACGAGTACGGTCACCACGTCCAGAATCTCCTGGGCGTCCTCGGCGGGCCGCAGGACCAGGGCGCGGAGAGCCGGGCGGTGCGCGTCGAGCTCCAGGCGGACTGCTTCGCGGGAGTCTGGGCGGGCAACGCAGTCGAGACGGGCTTCATCGAGCAGCTGACGGAGGCGGACATCGCCGACGCGCTCGACGCCGCCGCTGCGGTCGGTGACGACCGAATCCAGGAGGCGGTCCAGGGGCGCGTCACGCCGGAGAGCTGGACGCACGGCTCCTCCGAGCAGCGCCAGCAGTGGTTCATGACCGGTTACGAGCGCGGCAACCCGGCCGTGTGCGACACCTTCTCCGGCGACATCTAGGCCGCGCGTTCCAATAAAGTCTGTTACTGCGGGCTAGGCGGCGCCGGCTTTCGCCAGCTTGTCGAAGGCGGCGTCGAGGTCCTGCTCCGGCGGCAGCTGGCCGTCCGGCGAGACCTTGTCGACCACCTCGGGCACTGCCTTCGCGACCACGTCGGCGGCCTCAGACTCAGAGACCCCGAGCTGCTTCGCGACGTCCTGAATCTTCTCCTTGCCGACCGCCTTCTCTATGTCGGCTCCGCTGACCGGCTCGTTCTGGCCGGTGCCCACCCACGAGTCCGCCTGCTGGCTGAGGCCGTTGGCCTTGAGGCCGCCCAGAATCTTCGTGAGGCCTCCGCTTGCCAGCAGTCCGCCGAGCACCGGCACGAGCGCTCCGAGCCCGCCGCCTCCTCCGCCTTGCCCGCCGCCTCCTGTGAGGCCGCCGAGGATGCTGTCGAGGCCGCCGGAGCCGCCCTGACCGCCCATCAACCCACCGAGTATGTCGTCGAGTCCACTCATGGGCCGGAGTCTACTCCCAGGATCTAGTCCTTGTACGGATCCTCGACGTCCTGCCCGGCCATGGCTACGCCGAGGGGGCGCAGCGTGTGCGTCACCCTGATCGATCCGGCATGGGCGGCGAGCACGTCGGGCAGGCGCTTGTACACCTCCGGCGCCTCGTCCGCACCGCCGCCGACGAGGACGATGCCGCGCTCGCGCAACCGTGCCTGCACGGCGGGCCAGTCGACGGAGCCCGGCTTCACCTGCTGCCGGACCCGCACGGTACGACCGTCGACCACCCGCTTCCGGTAGCGGAAGCGCCCGGCCGCCTGCGAGCGGCTCATCACCCGGCCGGCGCCGTGCACGGTCGAGAAGAGGGATTCCTCGGCCGCCTTGCCGGCAACGCCCGCGAGGATGACCGACTCGTCGCCCATCGTGCCGCCGACGAAGCCCTCCTGGCCCGGGTAGGCGGGGGTGCAGCCCTTGCGGACGACCCAGTACGTGCGCCCGAAGTGCTCCTCCCGCCAGGCGAAGTTGTGGTGGTTGTGCACCTCGTGCACGGCCTCGGCGCCGAGGATCTCGAGCACCTTCCGAACGACGACGTCGCGGCCCGCGTAGGCGTACGCGCCGGCCAGCTCCATCGCGGCGATGTAGGACTCGGCCAGCTCCGAGCCCAGCTCGAAGAGGACCGGCGGCGCGTCCATGCCGCCTTCGACGGGCCTCCCCTCGAAGGGGAGCCCTTGCGCGAGGGCGAGGAAGCCCGTGGCTGTCTTGTGCCCGAAGCCGCGCGAGCCGAAGTGGACGCCGACCCAGACGCGGCCCTCCTGGTCCTCCATCAAGTTGACGTAGTGGTTGCCGGCTCCGACCGTGCCGAGCTGCGACTCGGCGAGCCGGGCGAGCTTCCGCTGCGGCGCGAACTCCGCGTGGCGGATGCGCTCCAGCACCGGATGGTCGGTGCGCTCCCGGGCGGGGACGCCCATGCCGAAGGAGATCCGCCTCGTGATCTCGCCCATCAGCCGCTCGACGCCGCCGAGCGCGTCGAGGTCGGCCCGGGTCAGCTCGGTCCGGGCGGCCTTGTTCCCGCAGCCGATGTCGAAGCCGACGCCGGACGGCGAGACATGGCTCTCGTAGGCGATGCCGCCGCCGATCGGCTGCGAGTAGCCGGGGTGGTGGTCGGCGCAGAGCACGCCGAGCTCGGCGCCGCCGGCCTCCATGCAGCGCTCGAGCTGGGCCATGCTCCGCGCGTCCACGGTGCCGAACGTCTTGACCCTCATGTCCTCAGTGTTGCGAACCTGGTCGCGCCGGAGCGCCTCCGCACGGAGGAGGCGCTCCGGCATGGTGCGGCCCTACCAGTACAGGCGGAACTTGCCGCCGTTGTAGACCCAGTAGACGACGAAGCCGACGACTACCAGGCTTGCGATCAAGAGGGCCATTACGCACCTCCTAGTAGTTGGGCTCGGCCTGCGCCCGCTGCGCCCGCGTGACCGACAGCCGCGGCCGGCGCCGCGGGACCGGGGGTCCGGCGCGGACGCGGACATGCAGGCGAGCCAGCTTCCGGGCCCGCAGGGAGACCTCGGGTGCGCCGGGAAGCGGGGCCTCCCGGACGCTCCGAGCCTCCAGGTGAAGCAGATGAAGCTCGTGCATGACTCCTCCTTCCAGTGATGGACGGGTCGGGGACAGGAGCACGCAGAACGCGTGCGGTGGAGATCAGACGGTGTCTGAGGACGGTCAGCGGGTGACCGCGCGTCGGTAGCGCCAGACGGAAAGCGCTCCGAAGACGACGATGATGCCCAAGCGACCAGAGAACCGAAAGCCAGATGTCGTTACCGGCAGGCGTGCCCAGGAAAAGGGCCCGGACGGCATCGACCATGGTTGTGACCGGGTTGTGCTCGGCGATGGGCTGCAACCAGCTCGGCATCGAATCGACCGGCACGAAGGCCGAGGAGACGAAGGTCAGCGGGAAGATGATTGTGAAGCCCCAGGCGTTCGAGGCTTCGGGCGACGACGAGACCAGCCCGATGAAGGCGAAGACCCAGGAGAAGGCGTAGCCGATCAGGAGCACGAGCGCGATTCCGGCGACCACCTCCGGGACGCTGGTCGAGAACCGAAACCCGACGGCAAGCCCGACGCCCAGCATGACCACGAGCTGCACCACGTTGGTGGCGACGTCGGCGAGGGTGCGGCCCGTCAGCACGGCCGCGCGGGACATCGGCAGCGAGCGGAAGCGGTCGATCAGCCCCTTCTTCAGATCCTCGGAGAGCCCGAGCGCCGTCACGAACCCGCCGAAGGCCATCGACTGGACGATGATCCCGGGCATGAGGAAATCGACGTAGTCGAAGCCCGGCGTCTGGATCGCGCCGCCCAGGACGTAGACGAAGAGCAGGACGAACATCACCGGCTGAATCGTGAAACCGACCAGGAGATCGGGCTGGCGGGGGATACGCAGGAAGCTGCGCTTGGCCAGCACGAGCGTGTCCGAGAGGGCGTAGGAAAGGGCGGTCATTCCGAGGCCTCTCCTCCTCCGCCACGTGCCCGGTCAGCTTGAGGAAGACGTCGTCGAGGGTCGGGCGGCGGATGGCCACGTCCTCGACGCCGATCGCCGCCACGTCGAGCCTCCTGACCGCCTCGGCGATCGCACCCCGCCGATCCTCGAGGGGCACCCGGAGCACGCTGTCTTCGAGCCAAGCATTGCCGTTCGCAAGCGACCTCAGCGCAGAGAGGGCGGGCTCGCACTGCGAGGGATCCTCCAGCCGAACCTCGAGGCGGTCGCCGCCGACCTGAGCCTTCAGGTCGTCCGGCGGTCCCTCGGCGATCAGCCGGCCGCGGTCGATGACGGCGATCCGATGGGCCAGATGGTCGGCCTCGTCGAGGTACTGCGTCGTCAGGAGGACGGTCGTGCCGTCGGCGACGAGCGCCTCGATCACGTCCCAGAGCGCGAGGCGGCTGCGCAGGTCGAGCCCGGTCGTCGGCTCGTCGAGGAAGATGACGGGCGGGCGGGCCACGAGCGCGCCGGCGAGGTCGAGGCGCCGGCGCATGCCGCCGGAGTACGTCTTCACGAAGCGCTCGCCCGCGTCGCTCAGATCGAACGTGGCGAGGAGCTCGTGCGCCCGCGCACGGGCGGTGCTCCGTCCGAGGTGATAGAGGCGGCCGAACATCTCGAGGTTCTCGAACCCGGTCAGGTTCTCGTCCACGGCGGCGTACTGGCCCGCGAGCCCGATGCGCTCACGTAGCTTCGCGGCGTCGCGCACGACGTCGAGGCCGACGACGCGCGCGGAGCCGCTGTCGGGGAGGAGCAGCGTGGTGAGGATGCGCACGGCGGTGGTCTTGCCGGCTCCGTTCGGCCCGAGCAGGCCCAGGATGCTCCCGGCTTCGGCGCGGAGATCGACCTCGTCGAGCGCGATCACCTCGCCGTAGCGCTTCCGCAGCCCATCCGTCTCGATGGCGGCGTCCCCCGACACGGCCCCCACGCTACCGAATCTTCCCGTGGGGATGTCTGTGTTGTCCAAGCCGCTCGCCTACCCTTCGTCCCTGGATCACCGCCCTCCGGGTGTGCACTCCCGGCCGGCCGGCGTCCTGCGTGGAGGAGCTTTGGAGCCCACTTCTCGACGTTAGGCCGGAAAATTCGCATGCTAAAGCTACTGTGCGTATTACAGCGCCTATTTCCAGCGCGGAGCGCCGAGAAGCTTCTCTCTCAGGCGGGGCCTCGATTTCGAACTAGCGCGTCTCCAAGACGAGCATCACCTCTCATCGTCGGTTCCTCGGCCGCCTCCGAAACGACGAAGGCGACCCGTTGGGTCGCCCTCGAGAGAGTCGCTATGCCGCTAGTTTCCTAGCGCATGCACCTCACATCAAGGGCGTCATCCCGGCCGGTCAGGCCCCGGTCGACCGCTCCCTGGGAGCAGAGCGCGATCCACCCGGCCTGTGCGGCCTCGGAAGGGAACGTGGGCGTGGTCATCGCGTTCATAGAATCTCCAAAGGTGGATCGAGGGCGCAGGATAGCGCACACGATGTCGGATTGCAAGCAATCCGGCGAAGGATCTCTCAGCAGTCTGAGGGATGGAAGAGGATAATTCGCCGTGGCAATTATTCGGCCACGACGTACCGGGCCGGCCTCGGGGTACCCTTAACCGCGGTGGCCAACGGGATCATGCAGGTGACTCGGCACGAGTCGGAGCTCGGCTTCTGGGAGCTCGTCAGGCGCGCGCCAGATCCCCAGCTCGGCACCTACGTACGGGACTACTGCGGCTACGTCGAACGCGGGACGACCCCGCTTGCACGGCGGGAGCTCCCTTCCGGCGAGGTGATACTGATCCTCGGCTTCGGGCCGAGTATCCGCGTCGACGGCGAGCGGCGGAGCTCCTTCGTCGCCGGACTCAACGGCTCGCCCGCCGTCACGGAGCACGACGGCGTCCAGGAAGGCTTGCAGGTGAACTTGACCCCGCTCGGCGCGTACCGACTCTTCGGGCCGCCGGAACCCGGCGTGCCCGGGCAGGTCGTCGATCTCGAGGACTTGCTCGGCAGGCGCGGGGGCATCCTCGTCGAGCGGGTCCTCGAAGCACAAGGGTGGGAAGCGCGGTTCGCGCTCGTCGATGCGGCGATCTCCCGCCGGCTCGAGGAGCGAGCGCCCGCGTCGCCCGACGTCGCGTGGGCCTGGCGCCGCCTGGCCGAGACCGAGGGACGGCTGCCGATCGCGACGATAAGGAGGGAGCTCGGGTGCAGCCGCCGCCACCTGACGACCCGCTTCCGCGAGCAGATCGGCCTCGCGCCCAAGGCTTTCGCGCGGATCCTGCGCTTCGACCGCGCCGTCCGGAGGCTCCGAAGCGAAGGCGGCGCGAGCCTTGCCGAGATCGCCCACGACTGCGGCTACTACGACCAGTCGCACTTCAACCGGGACTTTCGCGACTTTGCAGGTCTAACCCCCACCGAGCTGGTCGCCCGCGAGCTGCCCGGGAGCCGCGGGCTCTCGGGCGCTTGGAGCTCAGGTCACATTCGTCCAAGACGGCGCCGAGTGGCGCTCCTAGCCTTGTGGGAAACGAGCGAGAGGAGCGACAGATGACTCAGGCACCCACCTTCTACCCGATCGTCTCCTACCGAGACGCGCAGGCTGCACTCGACTGGCTCCAGCAGGCCTTCGGCTTCGAGAAGCTCTTCGCCACCCCCGGGGCGGACGGCGCGATCGCGCACGCGGAGCTGAGCTTCGGCAGCGGCGTCCTCATGCTGAACACGGCGAGCGCTGCCGGTGCACGGGCGGAGGACTGGCGCGACGCAACCGAGTCGGTCTACGTGGCCGTCGAAGACCCCGATGCCCACTGCGCGCGCGCGCGGGCTGCCGGCGCCGAGATCACGCGCGAGCTCGAGGAGACGGACTACGGCTCGCGCGAGTACTCGGCGCGAGACCTCGAGGGACGTCACTGGCACTTCGGGACGTACCGGCCCGTCCCGAGCGGCACGAGCTAGCGACGGCGAAGCACGTCCTCCGCAGCGCGCAAGCCGCTGCGGAGGGCGCCCTCCATCAGCCCGTGCCAGTCGCCCGCCGTGTGCTCGCCGGCGAAGGCGAGCGGCCCCACCGGGCGCGCCAGCTCCTCGGCGTCGAGCGGCGAGGAGCGGGACCGAGCCGAATACGCGCCCTGCGCCCAGGGGTCGTCGTGCCAGGTGGTCAGCAGCGGCTCGGCGGGATCGAGCCGGAGCTCCGGCCGCAGCGCGGAGACTGCCCCGAGCCACGTTGCCGGGCCTGCCCACACGCGCAGCCGCTCGAGCGCGCCCGGCGTTCCCGCGAAGGAGGCGAGGAAGGGCGCCGGGCTCCCGTCGGGACCCAGCTGCGTATAGCTCCAGTAGCGCGACGGCACCGCGAGCACCGCGCTGGGCGCGACGGCGGCCTCTAGGCGGACGTGGAGCTTCGCGGCCTGTCCATAGCGGACGCCGGCAAGCGCCTGGGCCTTCGCCGCGGGCAGCGGCGGGTCATAGCGGAGGCCGGCCGCGGCCGGCGCCGGGATCGCAACCACGGCACCGTCCGCCCAGAGCTCGAGCTGCGGTGCCCGGATACGAACGGACCGCTCGTCCCAGGCGATCTCGGTCACCGGCCTTCCCAGGAGGAGCGCCGGGCCGAGCGGGGCGGCCAGCGCCTCGGCGAGCCGGCTGTTGCCTCCCTCGATCCCGAACGTGTCGAAGCGGCCGAAGCCGGCGCCCGTCTCCGCCAGCACGGTCGAGTCCAGGTCACCGGCCGGGTAGGCGCTCGAGACCTCGACCCGGGCGGCGATCGCCTCTGCCGCGCCGGACGGAAGGCCCAGCCCCGCGATTGCGTCCAGCACGGTTCCGTCGAGCGCCACCTCGGCGAGGCGCCTGACGGCCTCGTCGAGCTCGGCAGGCGGAACGGCCGGGCCGCCGCGCGGTTCCCGGTCCCCGTAGTGCATGCCCTTGCGATAGAGCCGCAGGCCGAGACGGCGCGCAGTGGCCTGGAGCACCTCGTCGCCGGTGAAGACGAACTCGGCGCCGCGCTCCGCGACTCCGCCCGCGAAGGGCACCGACCACACGCGTCCGCCGACCCGGTCACGGGCCTCGACCACCACAACGTCGACGCCCCTGCGCCTGAGCGCGTCGGCGGCCGCGAGCCCGGCCAGGCCGGCACCGATCACGACGATCCTCACGTGCGGGACGCTAACCGGTGCGCAGAGGAGACCAGCCACCGAGCGTAGAATCACGTGCTCTTAAGCACGTGCCGAAGCCATTTCTCAGCGGGCTGCTCTCGCTGCTGCTGCCGGGAGCAGGGCAGGTCTACTCCGGACGAATCGCCAGAGGCTTGGCGATCGCCGCCCTCGCCGTGTCGGCGGTCGTGTTCTCCGCGTGGTACGTCGCGCGGAGCGGCGCCACGCTCGCCGACGACGTCGTCAGCCTCGACGTGCTGCTCGGTCTGCTCGTCGTCAATGCCCTCGTGCTCATCGCGCGGTTCTGGATCGTGGCCGACGCCTACGCCCTCGCTGCCCGCGAGAAGCGGCGCGCCCTCGGGCGCCCACGCCCCTTGGCCGCTGCTTTCTCCCTCCTCGTCCTCGCCGCCCTGACCGCCGCGCCGCACACGGTCCTCGGCTGGGGCACCTACGTCACGTACGACACGATCGACACAGTGTTCGCAGAGGAGGAGCCGCAGGACGTCCTCTCCCCCGCCGAGCTGGCGTTCCTGCCGACGCTGGTTCCCGGCACCGGCCAAGCGCTCCAAGGCGACCGCCCGGTTGCGCCTCCCGAGCCGGAGAGCCGCAAGTGGACGACAGTCCTGCTCATCGGCGGTGATGCCGGCTACCTTCGAGTCGGGCTGCGGGCCGACACGATGATCGCGGTCTCGGTGCAGGCAAACACAGGCCGCGCGGCGCTCTTCTCGATCCCTCGGAACCTCGACAACGCACCGCTGGTCGGGAAAGCAGGCCAGGCCTACGGCACCTTCCCCGACATCCTGAATGCGCTCTACCGCTTCGCGCAGGCCCGGCCGGAGCTCTTCCCCGGCGGGAAAGACCCCGGCGCCACGGCGCTCAAGCAGACCGTCTCAGGCCTGCTCGGCATCCCGGTTCACTACTACGTGATGGTCGACCTGCGCGGGTTCGTGGAGGTCGTGGACGCGCTCGGAGGCATCCGGATGATCGCGCCGGACAGCGTCGATGACCTCACCTCTCCCGCCTACCCCGGCGAGCCGTGGACGGAGGTCGAGGTCGTGAAGGGGCAGAAGGTTTCCCTGGACGGCCGGCACGCGCTCGCCTACGCGCGCTCGCGTTCCGCCTCGAGCGACTACACCCGCATGGTCCGACAGCGCTGCATCCTGGCCGCGATGGCCGCCCGCATCGACTCCATGCGCGCCGTCCGCTCCCTTGCCCGCCTGTCGGACGCGGCCAAGACGTACGTCTCCACCGACATCCCGGGCCGCCGCCTGCCCGACCTCGTCAAGCTCCTCCGGGGAATCGACCCGTCCCGCACGCTCGCGGTCAGCTTCACCCCGCCTGCATTCAGCGTCGTCACGCCCGACGTGGCCGCATACCGCGCAACCGCCCGCAGGATGATGCGCCAGCGGATCCCGCGCATACCCGGCGACGGCTTGCAGGCCGTCTCAGGGCTCTGCGACACGGGTTAGCGCGGCGCCCGCCCGGGTAGCCTGCGTCAGACGACGAGAGCGAGCCTGGAGGTGCTCCATGCTGGGTTGGGTAGACGACATCGAGCGGGCAACGCTCGACAACGACACGTTCCGCACCGTCCTCTTCACCGGCGAGCACACGCAGCTGACGGTGATGCGGTTGGGCCCAGGGGAGGACATCGGCCGCGAGGCTCATGACCACAACGACCAGTTCATCCGCATCGAGCAGGGATCGGCCCGGGTCGAGCTCGGCGCTGCTGAGGATCGCGTCGACGAGACTCACGAGGTCGGCGACGACTGGGCGGCGATCATCCCCGCCGGCGTCTGGCACAACGTCGTCAACACCGGAGACGGGGAGCTGAAGCTCTACTCGCTCTACTCGCCGCCCGAGCACCCGGACGGAACGGTGCACCGGACGAAGGCCGAGGCCGAGGAGGCCGAACGCTCACACCACGGCTAGGGAAGCGGAAACCAGCGCAGGCGCTCGAACTCCGCCGAGACGCCGAGCGGTGGAGGGGGCTCGGCCGGCGGATCCTCCTCGAGCTCCTCGACGATCCGTCGCGCCTCGTCGAGGTAGTCGGGCAGCGCCGACTCGGGGACGGCCGCCTGCCTGACCGGCGTCAGGTCGTCGAGGGCGGCCGGGGGCCGCGGAAGCTCGTAGCGGTGACGCCACAGGCCGGAGCTCGCGTCGAAGCGGTAGAGGGGGAGGAGCTTCGCGCCGTGGTCGGCGACGAAGTGGACGGCGGCGACGAGATAGTCGAAGACCGCCTCGCTGATGAAGTACGCGAACGAGAGGCGCACGAAGCCGAGTTTGATTCCGAGGTTTCCACGCGCCGCCTCCGCCTCGTGGGCTGCAGACGTCTCGCGGTCGAGGTCCATGAGCCTGTGGCCGTACGGGCCGGCGCAGAAGCAGCCGCTGCGCGCCTGGATCCCGAAGAGGTCGTTCAGCAGCGCGACGACGAGGTTCGGGTGCAGCATGCCGACGGGATAGACCTCGAGCGGGTAGCGAACTCCGAAGGTGACGATCGGAAGGCGCGGGAGATCGGGGTTTCCGAGCAGGAGCAGGCGCGGGTTCCGGCGCCACGAGTCCAGGGCTCGGCGGAGGAGACGCTCCTCGAGCTCTCGGATCGCCTCCGAGCCCACCTCCTCGTGCAGCCGGAACGCAAGGCCGGCGCGGATCGACTCGACGATCGCCGGGGTGCCGCCCTCCTCGCGGTGCACGGGGTCGGAGAGGTACGTCTGGTGCTCGGGGGTGACGTACAGGATCGTGCCGCCGCCGGGGACCGCCGGAACATCGTTGGCGAAGACATGCCGCTTGGCGACGAGGATCCCGGGCGTCCCGGGACCTCCGGGAAGCTTGTGCGGCGAGATGAAGACGGCGTCTTTGTAGGCAAGCTCCCCGTCCTCGACCGGCGGTGAGGGATTCATGTCGATTGGCAGGTGCGGCGCGGCCGCCGCGTAGTCCCAGCAGGCCAGCGCGCCGAAGCGATGGAGGAGGATCGAAACCGCATCGACGTCGGTCACGACGCCGGTGAGGTTGGAGGCGGCCGAGAAGCTGCCGATCTTGAGCGGCCGCTCGGCATGCCGTTCGAGCTCCTCGCGCAGGTGGTCGAGGTCGAGGAGCCCGTTTGCGTCCATGCGGATGGCCACGACGTCCGCAGCCGACTCCCGCCACGGCAGCTCGTTCGAGTGGTGCTCGAAGGGCCCGACGAAGACGACCGGCCGCGAGCCGGCGCCCAGCTCGAGGACGCGCAGGAGCCGGTCGACGGCGCCGGTCGCGCCAGAGCCGCAGAAGACGACGACGTCGTCCGGGCCGCCGCCGACGGCGCGGTGTACGACCCGCCGGGCGTCCTCGCGCAGCTGCGTCGTCCGCCGTCCGGTGGCCGAGGCTTCGGTGTGCGTGTTTCCGTAGAGCGGCAGCACCGCCTCGCGGATGACGTCCTCGATGAAGGTGAGGGAGCGGCCGGAAGCCGTCCAGTCGGCATAGACGAGGCGCCGCGAGCCGAACGGGCCGTCGAGCACGGCGCCGTCGCCGATTACGGCGCTGCGGATTCGCTCGAGCTGCTGCTCGAGCCTCCGGGAGGACAGCTCGATCACGCTCATCCCGAGGACAAGACGGGCCCGGAGAGCGAAATCTTCGGCCTAGGTGACTAGACCGGCAGCCTCGGGTCGATCTGCTCGAGCGCCGCGCTGACGAGCGCTGCGGTTGCGTGCGCCTTGACCCAGTTGCGGTCGGCCGGGACGACGTACCAGGGCGCCCACTCGGTCGAGGTCTGCGTGATCGTCTCCTCGTAGGCGGCCATGAACCGGTCGTACTGCTCGTTGACGTCGAGGTCCTCCGGACGGAACTTCCACCGCTTCAACGGATCTTCCATCCGCTCCCTGAGCCGGGCTGCCTGCTCCTCCTTCGAGACGTGGAGGAAGACCTTGACGAGCGTCGTGCCCTCGTCGGCGAGCATTCGCTCGAACTCACGGACGTGGCCGCCGCGGCGGCTCCACACCACTTCCGGAGCCAGTCCGCGGGCCCGAACCGTGACGATGTCCTCGTAGTGCGAGCGGTTGAAGACGCCGAGCGTCCCGCGCGGCGGGAGGGCTGCGTGGATCCGCCAGAGGTAGTCGTGATGGAGCTCCGCTCCGACCGGCGCCTTGAACGAGACGACGCGCACGCCCTGCGGGTTGACTCCGACGAAGACCTTCCCGATGACGCCGTCCTTCCCGGAGGCGTCGAGCCCCTGGAGGACGAGGAGGAGCGAGCGCGTCGCCTCGGCGAACAGGAGGTACTGAAGCTCGTCGATCCGGCGGACCAGCTCCTCCTGACGCTTCTTGGCCGAGCCCTTGTCGACGCCGAGCGTGTCGCGCGGGTCGCGCTCGGCCAAGCGGGCCGGCTCTCCCGGGTTGACGCGAAGCTGCTCGAGCACGACCGGGAGGGTACGTGCTCGCCTATTCTCTGGCACGTTTTCCGTTCATCCGAGCGAAAGGGAGGCAGGATGTCCGTTGCCAAGATCATCGAGCTGACGGCGACGTCGTCCGAGAGCTTCGAGGACGCGTGCCGGCAGGGGCTCGAGAAGGCCGGGGAGACCATCCGCGAGATCAAGGGAGCATGGGTCGACGGGCAGGAGCTCGTCGTCGAGGACGGCGAAGTGAGCTACCACGTCCACCTGAAGGTCACGTTCGTCCTGGAGTAGTTCTCGAAACCGGTTACGCGGTCGGCACCCAGACGAGCCGGAGGTCGAGGACGCGCACGTCCGTGGACTCCGCGCGGATGGAGACGGTCTCGACCGCCGCCGCCTTCTCCGTCCACTTCGCGTCGATCTCCTGCAGCTCCTCGGCGATCTCCAGCTCGAGCTCGGCGAGCGTGTCCTGGGCGTGCTGAACCTTGGTGAGGGCGGTCTCTCGGCGCTCCGCCGCCCGGACGGACGTTCCTGATGTCGCCCTGCCCAGAGCGGTCGTGATCGAGCGAGTGCTCCGGCGCCCGCCGAGTAGCGCGCCCAGCAGCTCGCCCGCACCCGCGACAAAGTCGTCGGCCTGGTCGGCGCGTGCGTCGGCGTCGAGCTCCTCGACCCGTCGGCGGGCCAGCTCGAGCGCTTGCTCGAGCTTGTCCTGCTTCGCCTCCAACTTGTCCCTGATCTTCGCCGCCTCCGCGTCCTCGGCTTCCTGCGCGGCCTGGTCGCAGCGTTCCGCGAACTGCTCCGGCGTCTCACCGGGACGCGAGACGAGCTTGAGCTCGCGGTTGCGCAGGAGCTCGAGTGGTCGAGCATCGACGAGATGCCGCTTGACGTCGCGCTCGGCGTCCCGGAAGAACGACGACTCCCCGATCTTCGCACCTGGAAGCACATAGGTCGCGCCGGCGGGCGGCGCCTCGGCCAGGTCGCGATCGTCGTAGTCCACGGCGCGTTCCGTCGTGAGGTCGAGGCCGTCCTCGAGCGGGCCGTAGAGCGCCTCGTACTCCTCCTGCTCGTCGACGTCTGCGCTCGAGTCGTCGAAGCGGACGCTGACGCGCGCGGCGAGAAAGGCGCTCAGACGCGTTCCTCCCGCGACCGCTCCGATTTGCTCTGCCCAGGGGGCGGCGGGGCTGAGGAACGCGACCTTGGCGCCGTCGGCGACCGCCGGTGCGACGGCGCTGGCGTCCGCCGAGACCGGCTCCGCCGGCGCTGCCGCCGGGGCAGACGGCGTCGCCGCGGGGGCGGCCTCGGACGCCGGTGCGGCCTCGGGGCGCGCCGCGCCCTTCATGAGCTCGGCCACCTGATCTCGGGTCAGCGGGCCCCTCAGGTAGGACATGGCCCAGCGGGTCCCGAAGAGCGCCGGCTCGCTCGACTTCGCGCTCACCAGCAGGAACTGGCGCTTGTCCAATCCTCCGATCGCCGTGTCCAGGGCGTCGATGTCGGCGCCCCCGGCAGCCGACTTCAGGCCTTCGAGCACGCGCGCCTTGTCGCGCTCGGTCTGCAGGCGGCCGACGAGCCACGTGCCCGCGTTCGACATCGCCTTGTAGTCGAGGTCTACCGGGTTCTGCGTGGCGAGGACCATGCCCACGCCGAAGGCGCGTCCTTGCTTGAAGACGGTCAGGATCGGCTTCTTCGCGGGCGGGGCCGCCGTCGGCGGCACGAACCCGAAGACCTCGTCCATGTAGACGAGTGTGCGGAGGTCCGACGTGCCCGGCTGCCCACGCATCCAGGTGACGAGCTTCGAGAGCACGAGCGTGACGACGAACTGCCGCTCCTCCTCGGAGAGGTGCGCGAGGTAGACGATCGCCCCGCGCGGCTTTCCCTCGGGCGTACGGAGGAGCGTCCCAGGGTCGAGCGGCTGCCCTTCACCCCAGGCGGCGAACGACGGCGAGGCCACGAGCGCATTCAGCTTCATCGCGAGCTCGGTCCGGTCCTTGGGCGGGAAGAACGTGTCGAGCTCGAAGACGCCGAGCTTCCGCAGCGGAGGTGTCTGCACCTGCCCGATCAGTGTGCCCAGGTCGAGGCTCTGCCCCGCCCGCCAGGCGGTCTCGACCAGGTTTGAGAGGAGCACGAACTCGCGGCTGGCGAGCGGATCGGCCTGGATCCCCACGAGCCCGAGGAGGCTCATCACCGTCCCCTCGATTTCGTCCCGCAGCGTCTCCGCCTCGGTCTCCCAGGAGAGCGTCGGAGCCTGGAGCGAGCCGACGATGTTCACCGGGAGACCCGCCTGCGAGCCCGGCGTGTAGATGGCGAGCTCGGCCGCCTCGCGCAGGGCGGCGATCCGCTCCGGGCCGAGGCCGTTCGACTCGAGCCCCGCCTTCCAGTCGGCCGCGACCTTCGCCGCGTAGTCGTCCGCCGAGAGCCCCGCGCTCCTCGCATCGTCCTCGTTCACCCAGGGGCGGAAGTCCTGCGGAGCGAGGTTGGGAAACGTGAGCAGGAGGTTGCCCATGTCGCCCTTCGGATCGAGGATCAGGGCCGGGATCCCGCTGGTCAGCGCTTCCTCGAGGAGGACGATGCCGAGCCCCGTCTTGCCGGAGCCGGTCATCCCCACGATCACCCCATGCGTCGTCAGGTCGCCGGACTCGACCACGAGCGGGTCGGTGCCAAGCTTGCCGGTCTTGGTGTCGAGCAGGGAGCCGAGCCGGAAGTCGGCCATCGACCGGAATCTTTACCGCTCGACCGTGACCATGCGGCCGGCGGCGACGTTCGCCAGGCGGGTGACGCGACCGTCCGGGTAGCGCACGATCAGCTTGCTCACCCTCGTCGCGGCACCCAGCCCGAAATGCACCCTGGGATCTTCCGAGGAGAGATAGCTGCCGCCTGCCTGAACCTCGCGGAACGAGCCTGCGCCCGTCGGGCATGACCGCGACCACCTTCGCCCCCGGCGACAAAGGAGCGGAGCCGAACCTGAAGCCAGTTGCCCGCGGCGCCCGAGCTCCGCAGCAGGACGAGCGGGCCGCCGATCGACGCAACGGCAACGTCCAGGTCGCCGTCGTTGTCGTAGTCGGCCTGCGCCAGCCCGCGGCCGTTGACGAGCGGGCCCTCCCCCAGTCCGACGCCGGCGCTGACGTCGACGACCTCGCCGTCGGCCTCCCCGAGCACGGTGATCGGCTCGGCGTCCATGGCCAGGTCGGTGACCGGGATCGCGCCGTTCGCGTACACAAGGTCGAGCCGCGCATCGTGGTCGAGGTCGGCCCAGGTCGCGCCCCACCCTGCGAGGCTCGTGTCGAAAGCCGGCGCGAAGTCCGGCCGGGCGTCCTCGAACGCGGCTCCGGAGCCGCCGCTCCGGAAGACCCCATGGAGCTGGCGATGTGAGTTCGTTACGAAGAGATCCGGGCGACCGTCGCCGCTTGCGTCGGCCGCCGCGACTCCCATGCCAGCGTTCCGGTCGTCGACGCCCGCTGCCCGCCCGCGCTCCTCGAAGCGGAAGCCGAGCTCTCCGGCGACGGCGACATTCAGGTAGAGCCGGTTCGGGTCGAGGTCGTTGGCAACGTAGAGGTCGACGCGCCCGTCGCCGTTGACGTCGGTGAACGCCGCGCCGAGCCCGTGCTCGACTGCGCTCGTTTCGATCCCGGCTTCGTCGCTCACGTCTCGGAAGCGGGAGTGTCCGTCGGCGTCCAGCCCCAGGTTCAGGTAGAGCCGGTCGCGGACGCCGGCGTAGGTCGAGGGGAAGCCGCCCGCGCCGCCGGGGACCGGGGCGTTCAGGTCGGCGTAGCCGGCGACGAACAGGTCAGGACGGCCGTCCGCGTTGACGTCGCCGACCGTCGCCGCCGTATGCCAGCCGTAGACGTCGATCCCGGCGGCGCGGGCGCCTTCGACGAACCTGCCGTCGCCCTCGTTCCAGAGGAGGGCGTCGTAGCCGGCCGCAGTCACGTAGAGATCGGTGCGCCCGTCCATGTCGAAGTCGGCGGCGACGCACCCGTTGCCGCGCAGCTCGACGTCCGCGCCGGAGCCTTGGCTGACGTCCAGGAAGCTGCCCTTGTCGTTCCGGTAGAGAGCGCTTCGGGGGAGGCCGCCACGCTCCTTCCAGCGCGCGACGTCGACTGCGATCGAGTAGGAGTTGACCGCGTAGAGGTCGAGCCAGCCGTCGCCGTCGAAGTCCAGCCAGCAGACGCCGCCGCCCATCATTGCCACCGGATCCGGGGACGTCTCGAAGCGGAAGGCGCCGTGGCGGAAGTCGAGCCCGACGTGTCTCGCCACGTCCGCGAAGTGGAGGCCGCCCAGGCCGGCGCCGCCCGGCCGGGGACCCGAGACCGGCACGGCCAGGCTGTCACCGCTCTCGCCGCGCGAGCCGACGATCACGTACCGCTCTCCCTGCAGTTCGAGCTCGAGGGTCTGCTCGAACGGAGCCGGGTCGCTTCGGTGCGCGACGGCAGGCGGGGAGCCGGAGAACGTCGCGAGCTCCACCGTCCCCGTGAGCGTGGCGACGACGAGCGGCGGCGCCTGCCCGTCGCCCGGCTCGAGGGTCAGCTCGACACCCTCGACGTTGTACCCGGGAACCGCCACGTCGCTCCCGGCCGCGTCGATCCGTTGCCAGAGTCCGGCGAGCCGGGCACCCGCCGCGGCCTCGGTCGCCCGCTCGCGGTCTCGCTCGGCGAGCGCCTCGGCCTCGATCCGCAGATTCGTGACGAGGTCAGCGGCGATCCTGAGCGCCGTCTCGCGGTCGATCTGCGTGGCGACGCCCTCGGCGGGGACGACAGTGACCTGCGGAAGCTCCCCGGCGCGGAGCGCGGGCGCGCTCGCGGCTGCCGTGTCCGTGCGGGCGGGGATGCCGGCGAGGACGACGAGCCCCGCGAAGCCGGCCGCTCCCGCGAGCACGAGCGCGGCCGCCCGCGCACGGCCTCTTGGGACCCAGCGCGGACGCGCCCTCGGCGCGACGACCTCCGCAAGCGGACGCGCGGCGCAGACGAGCGCGAGCGCTGCGAGCACTGCCACTTTCGTCCCGAACTCGCTCGTCTGCGGAGCGATCAGGAGCGTCGCCAGGAGCGCGATCCCGACCGCGTACAGCCGCCGTCCGAGCCGGCCGGCAGGAATCGTCTTCGGGTCGGTGATCATGAAGAAGAGGAAGACGAGGATCTCGGGCGAGAAGACGAGCACACGCCAGAACTCCCAGCCGGTGACCGGGCCGAGGTGCCAGCGCGCCGTCATCGCGTGCCCGCTCGCCGCAAGCACGGCGATCCCGGCGGCGAAGGCGACCCAGAAGAAGACGGCGATCTCGAGGAGGCGGAGGCGGGAGAGAATCGCGAGCCCGCCGACGACGATGATCGCAAGCGCCAGCGCCAACCAGGCGGACATCGGCCCCCACCAGAGGTCGAGCGGGTCGGCGCGCCCGGAGCCGAGCACGAGGAAGCAGAGGACGAGCCCGAAGTTCGACGGGTTGAAGACGTGGCGGCCCCGGAAGACGATCACGTACTTCGAGAGCAGAGCGACGGCGGCAGTGCCGGCGAAGATCCACCAACCGTGCATGCTCCACCAGTCGCCGTGCTCGGTGCCGGGAACGCGGAGGATGAAGGCGACGCCGTTCCCGGTGAGCAGGGCGCTCGCCGGCCACATGAGCACACGTTGCCGCCGGAAGGCGATGGCGACCTCGAGCACCGCGCAGGTCAGGACTGAGACGAGGATCTGCGCGATGGAGAGCTGGAAGCTGAACGCCACCTGCCCCAGCACCTGGAGCGAGACGATCACCGCGGCCAGGTGGAGGCGCGGGTCCCGCGCCGTCGGCAGCAGCACCGGGTACTGCGTGCCGCGGATCCGGACGGCCGGCCGGCCGGCGAAGGCGCTCGGCGCGCTCATCAGAAGGCCATGCTACTGCGGCGACCGAGCGCCGTTGAGCTAGCTGCTCTTAGGCTGCCACAGAGCGATCGCGGCGCCCGCGGGCGCCTCGACGATGCTTCGCCAGCCCACCGGGCCTTCGCGAGGCTCGAGCGTGACGGAGGCTCCCAGGAGCCGCGCGCGCTCGGTGGCCTCGGCGACGTCGGCGACCTCGACGTAGGGAAGCCACAGCGGCCGCTCCAGATCGCACTCGGCAACGCCGCCCTCGACGCGCTCGCCCAGCTCGAGCGCGAGGTAGGTCCGGGAGCCGAGATGGACGTTCTCGGCCCGCCACCCGAACAGCTGGGTGTAGAAGGAGCAGGCGCGCGGCAAGTTGCCCGTGCAGAGCTCCAGGTGGACGACGGGGTTGCTGGGGGCCGGCCTCACGCCTCTCCCGTAAAGACTGTTTCCCCTCGGGCGAATTCATCGCCGGAGCGATTAGTTCGGCCGCCGGTGACGGTCTACTCTGATGAGGATGCGTTCCCTCTACGCACCGGCGACTCTCTCCGAGCACGAGCTCCTCGCTGCGGCCCGCGAGGGCGACGAGGATGCCTTCGGCCGACTCGTCGAGCCCTACCAGGCCGAGCTTCACGCCCACTGCTACCGGATGCTCGGCTCGCTCCACGACGCGGAGGACGCCCTCCAGGATGCGCTCCTGCGGGCCTGGCGAGGCCTTCCCGGGATGAGAAGCCGAGGCTCGCTCAGGGCGTGGCTCTACAGGATCGCCACGAACGCCTGCCTCGACACGATCGCCCGGCGGCCGAAGCGCGTCCTCCCGGTCGACTACGGCCCGCCCGTCGATCCGGATCACGCCTCCGGCCGGCCTCTGACGGAGACGATGTGGGTGGAGCCCTACCCGGACGACCGGCTGGAAGCCTCCGACGGCCACGCGGCGCCCGAGGCTCGCTACGAGCAGCGCGAAGCCGTCGAGCTCGCCTTCGTCGCCGCCCTGCAGCACCTCCCCGGTCGCCAGCGCGCAGCGCTCATCCTCCGCGACGTTCTCGGCTTCTCGGCCAACGAGGTCGCCGAGGCGCTCGACTCGACGACGGCCTCCGTGAACAGCGCCCTTCAGCGCGCGCGGAAAGCGGTTGACGAGCGGCTGCCCGACCAGAGCCAGCAGGAGACGCTGCGCATGCTCGGCGACGAGGGGTTGCGCGAGCTCGTGCAGCGCTTCACCGATGCCTTCGAGCACGGCGAGGTCGAGACGATCCTCGACCTGCTGGCCGACGATGCGACCTTTGCCATGCCTCCGTATGCAGGCTGGTACCGCGGCCGCGACGCGATCGCGGGCTCGTGGCTCATGCCGGAAGGGCCCCCGAGCCGCCTGCGCCTCCTCCCCACGAGCGCCAACGGGCAGCCGGCGTTGGGCGCGTACGGCCTCGACCCGGACGAGGGCTCTCGTCGCGATCGCGCTCGACGTCCTCACGCTCGACGGCTCCCGGATCGCCGCGGTCACAGCCTTCCGCACGCCGGCGCTCTTCCCCAGCTTCGGGCTGCCGGTGACGCTGTCCTAGTCACGACCGAAGGAGACAACTCCAGATGCAGAAGAAGATCACGACGTTCCTGACGTTCGACGACCGGGCGGAGGAGGCGATCGAGTTCTACACCTCGATCTTCCCCGATTCGAAGCTCCTGAGCGCCAGCCGATATCCGGCCGGAGCGCCGGGGCCGGAAGGGTCGTTGATGTCCGCGACCTTCGAGCTCGCCGGCCAGGAGTTCGTGGCGCTGAACGGCGGTCCGTCCTTCAGCTTCTCGCAGGGCATCTCGCTGTTCGTCGACTGCGAGACCCAGGCCGAGGTCGACGAGCTCTGGGAGCGGCTCACCGACGGGGGCGAGCCGGGGCCGTGCGGCTGGCTGACGGACCGCTTCGGCGTCTCGTGGCAGATCATTCCTCGCACCCTCGGCGAGCTCCTTGCTGACGAGGACGCAAAGAAGTCCCAGGCGGTCATGCAGGCGATGCTGCAGATGAAGAAGATCGAGATCGACGGACTGCAGCGCGCCTACGAGGCGGCCTGATCAGTCAGCTGACGAGCGCGACCGGCTCGATGCCCTGCTCCCGGCAATAGTCGAGATAGAGCTGCCGGCGGCTGCGGAGGTCGTCCTGCTGGTCGACGCGGCCCTCATCGTCCAGGTACTGGATGACGCCGTTGACGATGAAGAGCGTCACCATGGGAGTCGAGCCGAGCACCTCGAGCGTGTGGGCGCCGCCGGCGGGCTCGAACACGTAGGAGCCCGGCGTCGCGATCCAGTCGTGCTCGAGGTAGCGCCAGCTGCCCTCGAGCACGTATGCGTGAACCGAGCCGCCGGCATGGACGTGGCGGCGGATCTGCTTCCCGGGCTCCATCTTCACGAGGTTGATCCAGGTTCCGGTCGAGGTGAAGAAATGGAGCGGCTTGAACCAGCGGCCTGGCTCCTGCGGGACCCACGGAATGTCGTCCGACGCTATCGCCTCGTCGAGGGCCTCGAGGTCGAGCATCTTTGGCAGGAAGGTCGTCATGAGCCTCTGCGGACGCCGGTGCCCATTATGATCGCTCGCCACGGTGGAGAGCGCAGGGGCGACGGCGGCGATCCGGGATCTGGGCGAGGGCGTCTGGCAGTTCCAAGCGCCCCTCTGGCAGACGAACTCCCTGCTCGCCCTCGCGGACGGTGAGGCGCTGCTCTGCGACCCCGCGCTCGCGCCGGAGGAGATCGGAGCGATCCGGGCAGAGGTCGAGCAGCGCGCGGAAGGGCCGCTCCACCTGCTCATCACCCACGGCGACTTCGACCACATCTGCGGCATCCCGTACTTCGGCGGCGCCGAGGTCGTCGCCGGAGAGGAGACCGCGCGAAGGATCGAGTCCGGCTCCGTCGTCGAGGAGCTCCAAGCCGCAGGCGCCGAGTGGGGCTTCGACTGGCCCACAGACGGCCTGCGCGTCGACCGCGTCGTCGCGGCGGGCACTGAATTCGACTCTGGCGCTTTCCGAGTCGCTGCCTTCGACGCGCCGAGCCACGGCCGCGACGGGCTGGCGTTCGTCCTCCCCGAGCAGGGAGTCCTTCTACCGGGCGACCATCTCTCCGCGATCACCTACCCTCTGCTCGCAGAATCGCCCCGGCGGGCGGCGGCGGCCTGCGAGCGGCTGATCGAGGCGCTCGACCGCTTCGAGCTGCGCTGGGTAGTGCCCGGGCACGGGCCGGCGCTGTCCGCGGCCGAGGCGCAGACGATCGCGGAAGCCGACCTGGGCTACCTCCGGGCGCTGGAGAAGGCCGCGCGTGAGGCGGTGGCGGAGGCGCTGAGCCCGGGCGACGCGCTCTTGCACATCTTCGGGGTCGAGCCGCCGCGCGCGAACACCGACGACTTCGAGATCTACGCGATCCGCGCCGGCAACGCCCGCCTGATGCTCGCCGAGGTCGAGTCGGAAGCTTGAGCGCGTCCGGCACCTTCTCCGGCCGCGCCGTGATCGTCACCGGCGCGAGCAGCGGCATCGGCCGGGCCGTCTCCGAGCGCCTGGCCGCAGAGGGCGCCGATCTCTGCCTCGTCGCGGCGCCTCAAGACGCGACGCAGCTGGAGGAGGTCGCAAGCGGGCTCGAGGCGAGCGGGGCGCGCGTCGCCCAGCTCGCCTCCGATGTGGGCGAGCCGGAGACCGCCACGCGGGCCGTCGAGCTTACGCTCGAGCGGTTCGGCAGGCTCGACTCGCTTGCCGACAACGCAGGCATCGGCTATTTCGAGGAGGTGTTCGAGGCGCCGCTCGAGCACCTCGATCACCAGCTGCGCGTCAACGTGCGGGGCATGTACCTGATGGCGATGGCGGCCGCGAAGGAGATGGCACGGCAGGGAGGCGGGACGATCGCCTGCACGGCCTCGACCGCGTCGTTCATCGGCGAGGAGCACCAGGCGACGTACAACATCTCCAAGGGCGCGGTGGCGGAGCTGATCCGCTCGCTCGCCGTCGACCTCGCTCCCGTACGGCATCCGGGTCAACGGCGTCGCACCGGGGTGGGTCCTGACCCCCGCGACCGAGGAGATCGTCGCGGACGCTTCCCAATGGAGCAAGCACCGGACGCGCATCCCGCTCGACCGGCCGGGTGCGCCCGCCGAGATTGCGGCCGTCTACGCCTTCCTCCTCGGCGAGGAGTCTTCGTACATGACCGGCTCGATCGTCGTCTGTGACGGTGGACTGACCGCCGGTTACCGCTTCACCGACTGGGAAGCGGTGGAGCAGCCCGGCGACCCGCGTTCTCCCAGAAAGCTGGGCCAGGAGTGACGGGCCAGGCAGGTGGGCGCCTGGCGGACAAGGTGGCGCTCGTGACCGGCGCCGGCACGGGGATCGGTCGCGCCGTCTCGGTTCGCCTCGCCGAGGAGGGCGCCGAGGTCGTGGTCACGTCCAGGACGGCCGAGCACGTCGAAGAGACGTGCACGGAGGTCGAGCAGGCGACCGGGCGCAGGCCGCTCTCTTTCCCGCCTCGATCTGAGCGCCCGCGCCGCCGTGGACGAGATCGTGAGCGAGGTCGTGAGCCGATTCGGCCGGATCGACGTCCTCTCCAACAACGCCGGCATCGAGCTCGCGCACGGCCCCTCCGTGGTCGAGACGACGGACGAGGAATGGGAGGAGCTCTTCCGCGTCAACATGACCGGCATCTTCTGGGCCTGCCGCGCCGCCATTCCCTCGATGCCCGCTGGAGGGTCGATCGTCAACATGGCCTCGATCAACTCCTTCATCGCCTGGGAGAACGACGCTGCGTACACGGCGACCAAGGGCGCGCTCATGCAGTTCACGCGCGCGCTGGCGCTCGAGCTGGCCCCGCAGCGGGATTCGCGCCAACTGCGTCTGCCCGGGCGTGATCGACACGCCACTCACAGACCTGTTCCTCGAGGCGGCGGACGACCCTGAGGCCCTCCGCGCCGAGTACGCAGCCGTCTCGGCGTTCGACCGGCTCGGCACGGCCCGTGAGGTGGCGAACTGCGTCCTCTTCCTCGCCTCCGACGAGGCGTCCTTCGTCACCGGCTCGGCGCTGGTCGTCGACGGCGGGACTACGGCCAGGTGAAGTCCGGCTCCCGTCGGCGGCTTGGAACCTCCAGCGCCTCGACGATGATGCCGAAGTCCCGCTCGGTGTCGAAGTACGCGTAGCCGCCGTCGCCGTCGAGCCCGTACCCGGAACCCGACTGGAGCAGGTCGTACCCTGCCGCGACCATCGACTCGATCGCCCGGTCGATCGACTCCACGTAGACGCCCACGTGGTGCAGGCCCTCGGGACGCGTCTCGAGCCACTCCTCGTAGATGCTCGGCCCCTCGAGCGGCTCCAGCAGCTCGACCTGGGGCTCCCGTCCGGCGAGCGCGATCCGTATCGAGTAGCGCCCCGGCTCTCCTCGATACGTGAGCCTGGGCACCGTCGCCGGGCCGTACAGGTAGCCGGCCCACGGGCCGAGCCCCCAGAGCGACGAGTAGCGCTCGAGCGCTCCGTCGAGGTCGCGCACGATGATCCCGATCTGGCCGACCGGCCTGCCGGCGAGCGTCTCGAACGCACCGGTCACGGAAACTCGATCAGCACCTTGCCGACCTTGCCGCTTCCCGCGAGCCGGTCGAACGCGTCCGCGACGTCGGCGGCCGGGAAGACCGAATCGACGAGCGGCCTCATGCGGCCGTCCTCGAGCGCCGGCAGGACCTCCCGCTCGAACGCCCGCACCGCGGCGGCCTTCTCCTCGAGCGGGCGCGGCCGCAGGACCGTTCCGCGCACGACGGCGCGCTTCTGCATGAGGCGGAGGAGCGGGATCGTCGCCTCCTGGCCCGCTCCCACGCCGACGACCACGATCCGGCCGCGAAGCGCGAGCGCCTCCAGATCGCCCTCGAAATGAGGCGCGCCGACGAGCTCGAGCACGACATCGGCCCCCCGGCCTCCTGTTGCTTCCGCCACGCCGCGAACGAAGCTGTCGTTCTCGATCGGCTCGCCGCCCAGTTCGCGAACCGCCTCCGCGGCGCGCTCGGAGCGCACGACCCCGAGGACACGCGCGCCGGTGACCAAGCCGATCTGGACGGCCGCGGTGCCGACTCCGCCGGCGGCCCCGTGCACGAGGAGCGTCTCGCCGGCCGTCAGCCCTGCCTGGCTCCGGACGGCGTCGTGAGCGGTGATGAAGGCCTCCGGCACCGCCGCCGCTTCGCGGTCGTCCAGCCGGTCGGGGACTCGGGCGAGGCAGCGCTCGTGCACGAGCACGCGGTCGGCCAGCCCGCCGCCGCCGACGAGCCCGAAGACGCGGGCGCCTTGCTCCCAGGCGCTCACGCCGCTCGCCGCAGGCCTCCACGACGCCGGCGACCTCGAGGCCCGGGATGTCCGGTGGGCTCCCCGGGGGCGCCGGGTAGGAGCCGGCCCGCTGGACGAGGTCGGCGGGGTTGAGCGCGGCGAAGCTCGCTCGGACGACGACCTCCTCCCCGCACGGCACGGGATCCGGCCGCTCCTCGACCCTGACGACCTCGTTGCCACCCGCCCCGGTGAAGACGACCGCCCTCATGCGGCCAGCTCCCGCAGGCGCGCCAGGCTGGGGCCCAGTCGAGCCGCGCTGGTCGGCGACGTCGGCCCGGTTGTCGAGGCCTTCGACGGTCAGGAAGAAGGTTCGTTCCCCCACTCCGCGACGGAGCGCTTCGAGCAGGCCGGGCAGGTCGGCCACGCCTTCCCCCGGATAGCGGTACAGGACCTCGAAGCCGCGGCGGTGGTAGCCGTCGTCGGTGGGAATCGAGCGAAAGACGTAGTCCTTGACGTGGCCGGCGTGCGCGAGCGGAGCAAGGCGCTCGACGACCGCCACCGGGTTCTCGAGCGCCGCGACCGGATTGATGAGATCGAGGAAGACGCCGACCCTTGCGCTTGCCGTCTCGGCGACGATCTCCTCGTATTCCGAGACGGTGAAGTCGGAGTGGTTCTCCAGGAGGAGCATGACGTCCGCGCCCTCGGCGGCCGGCACCGCGCGGCGAAGGACGGCGCAGACGTACTGTCGCTCGGCTTCGATCAGCTCGGGGCGGCCGGCCAGGTCGGCGCGGTAAAACCCGGAGACGACCCGCAGGAGCGGGCTGCCGAGGGCACGGGCGCGCTCGAGCCAGGCCTCGATGCGGCCGATCCCCACCGAGGGCTCGTCGCCCTCCCGTCCGCGGCCCAGGAAGTCGCCCGAGGCGAGGATCACGAGGCCGAGGGCTCGTCCACGGTCCGCGAGCGCCTCGAGCTCATCCAGCTCGAGCCCGCGAACGTGGTGGAGGTTCACCTGGATGCTCTCGGCCCCCGCCTCGGCCGCCTCCTCGAAGACCTCCGCCGGCGAGATGCTCCCGGTCTCGAGCCGCAGGTGCCAGCAGAGCGTGTCGGCGCCCAGACGGATGGGCACTAGACCGATGCCTCGACCGCCCCGAGCTCGGCCGGGTCGAAGCCGAGGGATCGGGAGATCTCGGCTGCGGCGCTCGTGATCAGCTCCCTGCTCGCGTCAGCGTGCTCGCCCAGAATGGCCGGACGAGGCCCGCTCATGGAGAGAGCGGCCCGGATCGCGCCCTGGTGGTCGAAGATGGGAGCTCCGACGGCGGCCATCCCCAGGACGACGTCCTCGTCGCTGACGGCGCAGCCCGCGTCACGAACCTGTTCGAGCTCGCGAACGAGCTGCTCCGGGCTCGTGGGCGTCAAAGGCGTGTAGCGCGGCGAGCGGCCCGCGGGCCAGGTACTCGTCCCAGAACCCGCGCGGCTCGTAGGCGAGCAGCGCCCGCGGCGCCGCACCGACGTGGAGCGGCAGGGAGCCGCCCAGGCGAAGCGCCATGGACTGCACCCAGCGTCCGTCGATCTGCTCGATGCAGACCGCCTCGTAGCCGCGCCGGATGCAGAGAAAGACCGTCTCCTCCGTTGCCTCGTGAACGCGCTCCATCACGGGAAACGCGGCCTTGCGCTCGTCGAAGCGGGCGACGACGGCGCTGCCCAGGCGAAAGAGCTTCAGGCCGAGCCGGTACGTGCCCCGCCGGGTTCCGGGCTCGACCAGCTCGAGCTGCTGGAGGTTGGCCAGAAGGCGGTAGACGGTGCTCCGCGGCTCGCCGATCAGCTCGGCCAAGCGGGCCGCGCCGACCTCGTCCTCCTCGGCCAGCCGGTCGAGCAGAAGAGCCGCCTTGCCGAGCACCTGAATCGAGTTTCCGCGCTCCACTCAGCCGCGATACTCCCACGTTCTGGACACTTCGTCCACACACCGATAAGGTCGGCCGGTGGAGCAGAGGAGCTCGAGCGGCTCTATCGCGGCGATGCTGCGCATCCGCCGCTTCGAGGACACTGTTCACCTCCTCTTTCTCCAGAACGAGATCGAGGGGACGACGCACCTCTGTCAGGGGCAGGAGGCGGTCAGCGTCGGGGTGTGCGACCTCCTCGAGCCCGGCGACACCGTCGCCGCGACGTACCGCGGCCACGGCGCCTGCCTGGCCATGGGAGTCGACCCGGCGCGCCTTTTCGCCGAGCTCCTGGGCCGCGAGACCGGGCTCAACGGAGGCCGCGGCGGCTCGATGAACGTCGTCGACCTCGAGCACGGCGTCATCGGCTGCTTCGGCATCGTCGGAGGCTCGATCGGCGCGGGCACGGGAGCGGCTCTCGCCGCCCAGCTCTGGGGGACGGCACGGTCGCGGTCGCGTTCTTCGGCGACGGGGCCGTCAACCAGGCGTACTTCCACGAATGCCTCAACCTCGCTGCCGTTCGCAGGCTGCCCATCGTGTACGTCTGCGAGAACAACCTGTACGGCGAGTGGACGCCCATGGAGCGGGTGACCGCCGGCGGGCGCATCACGCCGAGGGCGGACGCATACGGCATCCCCGCTTCGGACGTGGACGGAAACGACGTCCTCGCCGTGCGCGAGGCAGCGGAGGACGCAGTAACTCGCGCGCGCGAGGGCGAGGGCCCGACGTTCCTCGAATGCCGCACCTACCGGCACAAGGGGCACTCGCGGGTCGATCCGGGCAAGTACCGGCCCAAGGACGAGGTGGAGGCGTGGCTCGCCCGCGATCCTCTGCCGCGCCTGGCGGAACGGCTCGAGCCGGGGTCGGCCGAGCGCATCGACGAAGCGGTCGAGCACGAGATCGAAACGGCGCTCGAGGACGCCCGCGCGGCGGCTTTCCCGGATCCGAGCCGCCTCGCGAGCGCGGCCAAGGGAGCCTGATGGCCGAGCTCAGCTTCCGGGAAGCCGTTCGTGACGGCATCGCCGAGGAGATGGAGCGCGACCGGAGCGTCGTCCTCCTGGGCGAGGACGTCGAGCCGGGCGGCGTCTTCAACGCCACGCCCGGGCTCGTCGAACGCTTCGGGCGTGATCGCGTCATCGACATGCCGATCTCGGAGCTGGCGTTCACGAGCGCGGCGTTCGGCGCCGCGGTGAAGGGCCTCCGCCCGGTCGTCGAGATCATGTTCGGCGACTTCCTCGGCCTCGTGGTCGACACGCTGGTCAACCAGTCCTCGAAGTACTGGTACCTCTCGAACGAGCAGGCGAGCGTTCCCCTCGTGGTTCGCAGCGCAGTCGGCGCCGGAGCCCGCTTCGGCGCCTGCCACTCGCAGACGCCGACCGGGTGGCTGCTCGGCGAGCCGGGCCTGAAGCTCGTCGCCCCGGCGACACCCGCCGACGCGAAAGGGCTGATCAAGGCAGCGATCCGGGACGACAATCCGGTGGTCGTCTTCGAGCACAAGATGCTCTACGGCCGCAAGGGAGAGGTGCCCGACGACGGAGAATCCACGCCGATCGGGCGCGCCGCGGTTCGGCGACAGGGCGGCGACGTGACGATCGCCGCGGCGCTGGCGGCGGTCGAGACCGCCCTCGCCGCAGCCGAGAAGCTGGCCGCCGACGGAATCGAGGCCGAGGTGATCGACCTCCGCACGCTCAGCCCGCTGGACGCCGAGACCATTCTCGAGTCGGTGGCGCGAACCGGCCGGCTCGTGGTTGTCGAGGAGGGGCCTCCGACCGGAGGTTACGCCGCGGAGGTCGTCGCCCTCGCGGCCGAGGCCGACGGAAGCGTCGCTGCGCGCCGCGTGACAATGCCTGACCTGCCCATCCCCTTCAGCGGCCCGCTCGAGGACGCGGCGGTCCCCAACGCCGAGGCCGTTGCCGGCGCCGCGCGTTCCCTCGTCGACGCCTAGCTGTCCGCCCCGGGCTCCCGGGGCAAGAGCCCGCAGGCGGCCGGGTCCCAGGAGACGCGCACGTCGCTCCCCACGTCCACCGGCGGCGCCGACTCGGCGGACATCTCCGCCTTGACAGGGTCGGGCAGCCCCGGGACGTCGACCCGGTAGGAGAAGCCGGTGCCGCGGAAAGCCAGGTCGCGCACAACTCCGGGGACCCCGGCGTCCCGGTCCTGCGCGAGCCGCACCACCTCTGGGCGGACGACGAGCCAGGCAGGGCCCGTGCTCAGCCCGTCGGGGCGACGAGTGTCGAGGCGAAGGTCGCCGACGACGACGGTCGCACCGTCTCCCTCGGCGCCGACGACCTCGACCGGGATCACGTTCGCGTTCCCGACGAAGCGGGCGGCGAAGGCCGAGGCAGGCGCCCGGTAGATCTCGTCGGGAGTTCCGATCTGCTCGACGCGCCCTTCGTTCAAGACGACGAGGCGATCGGAGAGCGCGAGCGCTTCCCGCTGGTCGTGCGTCACGTACACGAAGGTGGCTCCGGTCTCGCGATGCACGCGGCGTAGCTCGGCCTCCATCTCCAGCCGGATCTTGAGGTCGAGGGCGGAGAGCGGCTCGTCCAGCAGGAGCACCTTCGGCCGGTTGACGAGCGCCCGCGCGAGCGCCACGCGCTGGAGCTGCCCGCCCGAGAGCTCGTGCGCGCGCCGGCGCTCGAAGCCCTGCAGGCGGACGAGCGCGAGCGCTTCGGAGACCCTACCCCCGACGTCGCCGCGGGGGATGCCCGCGATCCGCAGGCCGAAGGCGACGTTCTCGAAGACGTCCAGGTGAGGGAACAGGGTCGAGCGCTGGAAGACCATGTTCACCGGCCGCCGGTAGGGCGCCGTCCTCGTGACATCGCGTCCCTCCAGCAGCACCCGACCCTCGCTCGGGCGCACGAATCCGGCGACGATCCGAAGCAAGGTCGTCTTCCCACACCCCGAGGGCCCGAGCAGCGTGACGAGCTCGCCCTCCTCGATCGCCACCGAGACCTGGTCGAGCGCGACGCGCCCGTAGCGGTGCGTGATGTCTTCGATTGAACGAGGCGGTCGGTCATCATCGTTCTCCGCCCAGGATCGGCTCGACCGCGCCCGTCGCCTGCCGGCTCGCAGCGTGAAGAGAAGGCGACGACCCAGAGGAGGAGCGTGATCGAGCATGAGCAGCGTGGAGATGACGTTGATCGACGGGTCGATCGTACGCCGCAGGCTCGACCAGATGAACATGGGCAGGGTCGAGTCGGAGCCGATAACGAAGAACGTGATGATGAACTCGTCGAAGGAGAGCGCGAACGCGAGCGAGGTCGCGCCGACGAGGATCGGCCAGATCTGCGGGAGCGTCACCCTTCCGGAAGACCTTGAACGGGGACGCGCCCAGGTCGGCGGCAGCTTCCTCGAGGGCAGGGTCGAGCCGGTCGAGGGTCGCCTTGGCGATCAGCAGGAAGAACGGGAAGACGTAGACGAAGTGCGCGATGGCAACCGTCACGAGCGAGAGCTGGAAATCGACGCGGCGGAAGAGACGAGCATCGCGATCCCGATGAAGAGCCCGGGGAGCGTGATCGGCAGGAAGAAGAGGAGTGCGATGGGGACGCGGAGCCGCGAGGTGGTTCGTGAGATCCCGTAGGCGGCGAGCGTGCCGAGCACGAGCGTGACCACGGAGACGGCGACTGCGACGATCGCCGAGTTCTTGAGCGCCTCGCGGAACTCGAACGAGCCGAAGGTGTCGCGGTACCAGCGGAGCGAGAAGCCGGTGAACGGGAACGAGAGGCCGCCTGTCTTGTGGAACGAGAAGAGGACGACCAGGATGAGCGGAACGAAGAGGAAGACGAGCGCCGCGAACGTGACGGCGGCGGTGAGCGGGCTGCTCCGCCGGTCGCCCATCAGTTCACGAACCGGATCCTGTCGAGCCGCAGCAGCCGCAGCCCGAGCGCGGTGAGGGCGTAGCAGAGGACGAAGGCGGCGAGCATGAGGAGCGAGAGGGCCGCGCCCAGCGGCCAGTCCCCCACGCCCGTCATCGCGGCCTGCACGCGCACCCCCAGCATGGCTCCGTTCGTCCCGCCGAGGAACTGCGGCGTCACGTAGTCCGCCGCCGAGAGCACGAAGACGAAGAGAAACGCGGTCGCGGCGGGAGCGGCGACCAGCGGGAGGATCACGCGCCGCCACCGCTTCCACGCGTTCGCGCCCAGATCCTCGGCGGACTCGAGGAGCGCCGGCGTCAGCGGCTGGAGGCCCGCGTAGAGGACGAGCACGACGTAGGGCAGGTAAGATATGGACGAGCGCGACCGTGACGGAGAACCGGTTGTAGAGCAGGAAGCTGAGCGGGCTCGTCGATCAAGCCGAGCCGCTCCAGCCCCGAGTTCAGAAGGCCGTTCTCACCGAGGATCGAGCGCCACGCGTAGATGCGGACGAGGTAGCTGGCGAAGAGCGTCGACGTGATCAGGAAGAGGACGAGGGTCTGCCAGCGTCCGGCGGCGTAGCGGAGCCAGTACGCGATCGGCAGCGAGACAACGAGCGTGACCGAGGCGGCAAAGATCCCCACGATGAACGAGTTCATGGCGAGCGTGCCGTTGACGCCTGAGGACACCGCCTGTCGATAGGCGTCGAGCGTGAGCGGGCCCGAAACGCTGAAGAGCCCGGCCGTGAGGAAGCTGTAGAGGACGAACGCGGCGAGCGGCGCGACGAAGAAGACGATGAGGCCCGAGCACCGCGGGCAGCGTCAGGACGAGCGGACCGAGCCTCAGCTCTCGGCCCCGCCAGGCTGACTCCTTGGCCTCGTGGGCGGCGACGCTCAACGGCGGGTGCTAGCTCGCTTGGCTACGTGCTTGCCTTGACCTCCTGCCAGGTCTCCACCCACTCCTCGTAGGTGACGAACTCGTCGGACTCGACGGGCGGGTTGTTGTAGAACGGTGCCCGCTCGAGCAGCCCGTCGAGATCCTCGTAGGGGTAGAGGCTCCTGGTGCCCTCGTCGAGGAACTCGACAGCGCCCTCGACGGTGACTCCGCCGACGAGGAACTCCGCGGCGGCGGCGTTCACCTCGGGCTCGAGGACGTTGTTGAGGTAGCTGTAGACGGTGTCGACGTTGTCCGCCGTCGTGGGGATCGCGTAGAGGTCGCAGAACGAGAAGCTGCCTTCCTCCGGGACGATCGTCTTGACGGTCGTCTTGCCGGCGTCCGCGGCGAAGCTGTTCATCGCCGCCCAGCCCTGCCAGCAGGCGACGATGTCGCCGTTCACGAGCTGGGTGGTCATGTCCCCGAAGGAGGGCGCAACGCTCCGCGCGTGCTGAACGATCTGCGTCAACAGGTCGACGATCTCGGTCTTCTGGTCCTGCGTCACCATGGCCGGGTCATACCCGAGGGTGTGCGCTGCGAGCGTGAAGGAGCCCACCGGGTCGTCGGGGAGGCCGATCTTGTTCTCGTACTTCGGATCGAGGAGGTCGTACCAGGAGTTGAGCCCGCCCGGCAGCGCCTCGTCGTCCCAGGTGATGCCGATCGAGCCGAACGTCCAGGGAATGCCGGTCCAGGTCCCGTCCGCATCGATCCAGAAGTTGCCGACGTCCGACTTGAAGTACGGAAACTCGTTGTCGATATTCGGGACCTTCGCAATGTCGATCGGCGAGAGGATCCCGAGCTCCTGATAGAGGGGCTTGTAGCCCTGGTAGTAGGTGATCAGGTCGTAGGAGCCACCGCCTGCGGCGATCCTCGCTTGGATGTCGTCGTGGTTCCCGATGTACGTCGACTCGAACTCGACGCCGTGCTCGTCCCGCCACGCCTGCGTCGCATCCGGGATGTCATACCCCTCCCAGGAGAGGTAGTCGACCGTTCCGCTCGCCGGCGGGACCGTCGGCGTTCCGTCCGCCTGTGTCGCCGTGGGCGCGGCTGCGTCGCCGTCGTCGTCGTCTCCGCCGCAGGCGGCCAGGAACGAGGGCACCGCCCCGATCGAGGCCACGACGAGGCCTCTCTTCAGCAGCTCGCGTCGGTCGAGAGGGGTCAGGAAGTTTCGATTCATCGCCGCCTCCGTCCTCGGGTTCGCCGGGCGTGATCAAACCACGTCATGGAGCCGCTGTCTACATCGTAGGAATCTTCGACCGGCGATAATCACGAAGGGAGGAAGCTTGCTCGTCTACATCGAGTACATCAGCCGCCGGCCAGGGGTCTCGCTCGAGGCCTTTCACGAGGTCGCCGGACGGGGACAGACTGCCTGGGCCGGGGAGTACGGCGACGACCAGCTCCTCCTGAATGTCGGGCGAACGTGGCGCATCGGGCCCGAGCCCGAGTACGTCGCCGTCTGGTACAACGCCGCCGCGGGCCTGGAGCGGATCGCGGACTGGGAGCGGATCTTCACCTCGGGCGAGGCCGCGCGTTTCGAAGAGCCGTTCAAGCTCGCGGCCCGGATCGACGCCGCGGGCTGCTACGAGCCCCTGCTCGACCCCGTGCCGGGGAGCGGCGGCCCGTACTACGCCGAGTTCTTCGAGCCCGCGCCGGACGTCTCCGGCGACGCGGTCAGCTCGTTCTTCGAGGAGCGCCGGAGCACGTCCGGCCGCGAGCTCAACTTGCTCGTCGTGCGCGTCGGCCGGCTGGGCCCCGATCCGCCTGGCCTCGCCGTCTGGAGCCTCCCCTCCTACGGCGACCTGGCGACCGTCGCCCGTGAGCTCGACGGCGTGGCCGAGCCGGTGCGGCTCGTGAACGCAGCCCTTTACGCCGATCTCGGCAACGAGATCTTGTGAGCGTCGCTCGCCTTCGGCTCGCTCCCGTGGGGGAAACCGTTCCCCACGTGCCCCCTTCTTTGAGACAGTGAGGGAACCTCCCCGTTCCCTCACACACCCTCCCCACGCTCACAAGCCAAAGGTCGGCTGTGAGCGATCCCGTCGAGGTCGGCATCGTCGGCGCCGGCAACGTCCTCCCGGCCTACCTCCAGGTGCTCGACCGGCTCGTCGCGCGCGGGCAGGCGCGCGAGGGGCTCGTCTGCGCTCGCCGCCGGGAGACGTGGGACAGCCTGCACGCCCGCCGGCCCGGACTGAGCCTCGTCGACGACGCGAGCGCCGTCATGGAGTCCGAGGCAACCATCGTCGTCGTGCTCACGCCGCCGGAGAGCCACGCCGAGCTGGTGCGCCTGGCGCTCGAGCACGGGAAGCACGTCGTCGCCGAGAAGCCCCTCGCTCTCTCGCGGGCCGAGGCCGAGCCCCTCTTCGAGCTCGCCGCCGAGAAGGGCCTCCATCTGCTCGCGGCGCCGTTCATCCAGCTTGCTCCAACGTTTCGGGCGCTCTGGGGCGAGCTTCGTTCCGGGGCCGTCGGGCGCATCCACTCCGCCCGCGGCCTGTACGGCAACGCCGGCTCGCACTGGGCGTCCTGGTACCACACGAGTGGCGTCGGCCCGCTGGCCGAGGCCGGGATCTACAACCTGAAGAGCCTCACGGCCATCCTCGGGCCCGTCGCAGAGGTGCATGCGGCGGAGACGACCGCGGTGGAGCGGCGGGAGGCGGCGGGCGCGACGATCCCGAAACCAGATCCAGACGTGTCTCACGTGCTTCTTCGCCACGAGGAGGGCGGGCTCTCCTCGGTCGTCTCCAGCCAGGCGATCCAGCGCTACCGCCGCCCCGGCCTCGAGCTCTACGGGACCGAGGGCACGGCGAACCTGCTCGGCGACGACTGGGACCCGCGCGGGTTCGAGATCTGGCGCAACGAGGAGGGCCGCTGGGAGGAGTACGAGGCGATCGACCCGACCTGGCTCTGGGCGGACGGCCTGCGCGAAGCCGTGCTCGCCGTGCGGGAGGATCGCCCTCCTCTCGCGGACCCGGCGCACGATCTCCACGTGCTCGAGATCGTCGACGCCGCGCGGCAGGCGGCTGCCGAGGGTAGGGCCGTTCCGGTCGCGTCGCGCTTCGGCCCGCTCGACCTGCGGCCCGAGGAAGCGGCCGGCCGAAGCGACCGCCAGCACCTGCACGACCACACGCGGCCGCCCGACGAGCAGTAGGCTCGGCTACGGGACGACGATCGTCTTGAGGCTCCGGTGCTCGCTGCAGGGCCTCGAACGCCTCCTCGATCCCGTCCAGCCCGCAGCGCGCGGTCACGAGCTGCTCGAGCGGTGCGGCGCCGGAGACGAGCAGCTCGAGCGCTTCCTCGTAGCGCTCGCGGCGCTGGTTGGGGGGCGAGCCGATCCACTCGCTGCCCACGAGCTCGATCTCCTCGTAGTGGAGCCGGTTGAGGTCGACGACGGCGTCGCCGCTCGCGCCGAACCCGGCGAAGAGCACGACGCGCCCGCCCGGCCCCACGGCCGCAAGAGCCTGGGAAACGAGCGCGGGATCGCCGACGGTGACGAACACGACGTCCGCCGGCTCGCTCGAGCCGGCAGGAGCGACCGCGTCCTCCGCGCCGAAGGAGAGCGCGAGCTCACGCCGGTCGGCAAGCGGATCGACCGCCAGCACGCGAGCGCCCGCCGCGGCCGCTACGAGGACGATCTGGAGCCCCATCTGACCGGCGCCGAGCACGACCACGCGGTCGCCGGCACGAACTCGGCCCTGGTCGTGCACCGCGTGGAGGCAGTCGGCCAGCGGCTCGACGAAGACGGCGCGCTCCGCGGGGAGATTCTCGGGGACCTCGAGCGCGCCGTACGACCAGTCGCCGCCTTCGACGGGAAGCAGCGCGTACTCCGCGTAGCCCGCATATGTGTCGCCGTAGACCCGCGCCCCGGGCTGCCAGGCCGGCGCGCTCTCACCGACCGCTTCGACACGTCCCACCCACTCGTGCCCGGGATTGAGCGGGTAGGCGCCGTCCGCCGTGCCGGCGAGGAACTTGCGAACGTCCGTGGGGCAGATGCCGCACGCCTCGATGCGGACGAGCAGGTCCCCCGCGCCGGGCTCCGGCACCGGCAACGTGTCGAGGCGAAGGTCGCCGGGGCCGTGAAGGCGCGCGGCGCGCATCGTCGCGGAGGTCATCGCTCTCTCAGCCGGTCGTCGAGCTCACGGTAACGGGAGTAAAGCTCCTCGTAGCGCTGCGTGCGCTCCGCCGCCGGCTCCACCGTCGCGGCGATCCTGACAGTGGGCTCGAGGCCGGCCGCGCGAAGCGCGAGGACGGCAGGCCCGACGGCTTCGCCCGCGTGCTTGCTCACCTCGACCGGAGCGCCGAGCGCGTCGGACGTTGCCTGAAGCCAGACTCGGTTCCTGCACCCGCCTCCGGAAGCCCGCCAGGCTTTGTGCTCCGGCAGACGCTCGGCGATCGCCACGGCGGAGAGCGCGAGGGCGTCGACGACCGCGCGATAGACCTCCGCCCTTCCGGTGGTCAGCGACAGCCCGACGAGCGCGCCGCGGGCTTTCGGCGCGGAGAAAGGGGCGCGCTCGCCCGCGAGGTAGGGAAGCGCGAGCACACCGCCGCTGCCCGGCTCGAGCGCTCCGGCCGCCTCTACGAGCGCGCTCTCGTCGCCGCCGAGGAGGGAGGCGAGCCAGCGCAGAACGCTGCCCGCGGCAGCGGTCGTGCCGCCGAGCAGGAAGCCCTCGCCCGGGTAGCGGGTGAGCTCGAGCCCCGGAACGGGCGGCTCGTCGGTGACGACCGCGTAGACGGCGAGCGTGCTCCCCAGCAGAAGGCAGGCGTCCCCCGGGGCCACGCCGGTGCCGGCGATGTCGACGTAGGTGTCGAATGTCCCCGCCGCGACCGGGATGCCCGAATTGACGCCGAGCTGTCGCGCTTCCTCGGCGCGAAGACGGCCGGCGACCGCGAGCGGGTCGAGCCGCGGCGGGAGCGAGACCGGAGCAGCGGCCGCCGGATGCTCGTAGGCAGCGCGGGTGATCGAGTCCATCACCGGCTCGCCGGTGAGAGCCGCGACGAGGTAACCGGTGGCGTCGAGGACCCAGGCGGCGCGGGCGACAAGATTGGGGTCGTTCTCCTGCCACCACAGCAGCTTGGGCAGCGCGTGGTCGTCCGCGACCCCGAGCCGGGCCCGCTGCTCCTCAGCTCTCCGATCGAGAGCGAAGAGCGGCGCCTGCGTCAGCGCCTGCAACCGCTCGTCGACGAGAACGGGCGCCGGCCCGAGGGCGCCGATCCCCACCGCGACGATTTCGACCTCGCCGGCCTGGGCGACAGCCTCCCGCCCCGTCTCGACGGCTCCGGAGAGCCAGGCACGCGGGTCGTGCTCCGCTCGGCCGGGCGTGAGCGAGGTCTCGAGCGGGTCTCGCGGCGCGCCCGTGCAGGCGCCCCTCCGCGTCGAGCACCGCGGCGCGCACCGCGCTCGAGCCCACGTCGATACCGAGCGCCGCAGCTACCAGAGGGAGCCCAAGGCGACGGTGATCGCCTCGCCGTTCACGCCGCTCGCCTCCTCGCTCGCCAGGAAGACGATCGTGCCGGCGACTTCCTCCGCGTCGACGACGCGGCCTGCCGGATACTCCCTCGCCCGCTCCGCCCAGATCTCCTCGACGGTCATGTCGCGCTCCTTCGCCTCGTGCTCGGTGTGGGCCTCGGCCATCTGCGTCCGCACCCAGCCCGGGCAGACGGCGTTGCAGGTGACGTTGAAGGGCGCGACGTCCTGCGCGACCGCGCGCATGAGGCCGAGCAACCCGTGCTTCGCCGCGCAGTACGCCGAGGTCGCGGCCGCGCCGACCTCGCCGGCCGTCGAGCTCACCATCACGATTCGGCCCCACCGCTGCTCGATCATGTCCCTGGCGGCCAGGCGCGTGAGGTGGAACGGGCCGTCGAGGTTGACGTCCATCGAGGCGCGCCAGACGGCCGGCTCCTGGTCCCAGATCGGCTTCTCCGCGTACGAGCCGATCCCGGCGTTGTTGACGAGGATGGCGATCGGCCCCAGCCGGCGGGCCTCCTCGACGATGCGCCGGCAACCCTCTTCGGTCGCGACGGACTCGGCCACGATCTCGACGGGCGCCTCGCGGGCAAGATCGACCAGCTCGCTCTCCGTGCGCGCCACGCCCACGACTCGGGCGCCTCGCTCGGCCAGCGCGAGGGCGGTGGCCCGGCCCATCCCGCGGCCTGCGCCGGTAACGAGGGCAACCTTTCCGCTCAGCGGCACGAGGCGCCCGAGCTTACCAGGGCTCAGGACACCGGCTTCAGCGTCGGAACCACGTGTACCAAGCCCGGGCCGTAGCGGCGGTCCAGGGCCGCCTGTCCCTTGCCGCCGATGTCGGCGACGACGCCGATCTCGATCACAGGCTCGATGCCGGGGCCGGAAGACCAGAGCATCTCGAGCGCCAGGTCGTCGAGGCTTGCCTCGACCTCCTTGCGGATGTGGGTCGAGCTCCCGCGCAGTCGGGACGTCGCGCGCGACGACGCAGAGTGGGCCCTCCCAGACATTCCCGGATCTCAGCCTCGTGCCGCTCGGCGTCTCCCGTGAAGACCGCGTTGAAGATCACCGGGCTGAATTCGAAGCGCTCGCCTTCTAGATGGGTGTTCCAAGAAGCGACGTAATCTGGCTGAGATCTCGCGTATGCGCCTGCGCTGCCCACGTCGTTCTGCGTGTTGTGAGCGAGGGTCGGGCACGACCCAGCCTCCCGCCGGTTCCTCGCAGGGGCTGCCTGGTGTCAGGGTCCGTCCCGAAGACGGACGGATCGTCCTGATACGGACCCGCCTCCGTCACCGCAAAGCTCTCGCCGTCGTACGCGCCGACGACGTGGTAGCTGCCCCACGGTCGTTCCCCTCTTGCTCGCTTCCCCGTCAACTGCCCCCCAGTCCCAGTTCAGGAGGGGGATACCGCCGCAGGTCGGCGGCGCTTCGATCATCAACCGGAATCCGCCGAGCCAGAGCATCGGGCCAGCCTGTCTCGTCGTCACAGACCATCCCGTTTCCCTCGTAGGGGCTGAGCCCTGGTCCCAGATCGGAGACGACCGGTGGCTGCTCGCCGGTGGTTGTCGCTCCGCACCGCCCGCGCTCGGCCCGTCCGCGCCGCACGCCGCGAGCACGAGGGCCATCGGCGCGACGACCGCACAAACATAAATCTCGAGCATGCCTCTTCGACCCACCGTGAGGCCGAAAAGTTCACCAGAGTTCGGCCACCGTCACAATGCGCTCATGGGAGCACGAGCGGTGGTGCTCGTCGAGGGGGTCAGCGACCAGCTCGCGGTCGAGGCGCTGGCCGAGCGCCGTGACCGGAATCTCGCCGCCGAGGGCATTGCCGTCGTGCCGATCGGCGGCGCTCAGAACATCGGCAGCTTCCTCGCTCGCTTCGGCCCGAGCGGGCTGGATGTCCGGCTGGCGGGGCTCTGTGACGTCGCCCAGGAGGGCTACTTTCGGCGTGCGCTCGAGCGGGCGGGCCTCGGCTCCGACCTCGCACGCGCCGAGATGGAATCACTCGGCTTCTACGTCTGCGTCGAAGATCTCGAGGACGAGCTGATCCGCGCCCTCGGCGCCGCTTCCGTGGAAGAGGTCGTCGACGCCCAGGGCGAGCTCGGATCGTTCCGCACCCTCCAGAGGCAGCCCGCGCAGCGGGGATGGACGACCGAGGAGCAGCTGCGGCGCTTCATGGGGACCCGTGGCGGACGGAAGGCCCAGTACGCGCGCCTGCTCGTCGACGCACTGGACCTCGCCCGCGTCCCCCGGCCGCTCGACCGTCTTCTTGCCGACCTCTGAGACCGCTAGTCCTGCATCACCGCGAGGACGTGCTCGGCCGGATCCTTGAACCAGGCAATGGCGCTCGGCCCGGAGTCGCCGCCTCTGAAGATTCCCCGCTCGTCGGTCTTGATCTCGGGCAGGTCGTAGTGCTCCATGCGGACGCCCCGCTTCTCGAGCTCCTCTACCGCCTCCTCGACGTCGTCCACGGGAAAGTTGAGAACCGTGTGCTTGGGCGCCGTGTAGCTGTCCGAGAGATAGATGAAGACGTTGGTGCCTCCGGCGAGCTCGAGAACCAGGCCTTCGGGGGTCTCGTCAACGTCGAGGCCTAGGGTCTCGCCGTAGAAGCGCTTCGCTTCCTGCAAGTCGTCGACCGAGAAGCTGCTGAATGCCTTGCTTTCCTTGAACATGTCGCTCCAATCGACTGGTAGTCACCGTTGTAGTAGAGACGGCCCAGGCCTTCGGAATTCATCGGTTACGCTCGAGCCGATGGCCTTCGCCGTCCGACGTCTCGGCCCCGGCGACGAGCCCGTCCTGGCGCTCCTCGCCGAGCAGGCGCCCGAGTTCGACCTCGCCGGACGCAGCTCGCCCGACCGTCCGCTCTCGGCGACCAATGCCGCTGCCTACCTCGCTGACCCGGGAGTTCTGCACTGGGTCGCCGAGGTGAACGAGCTCGTGATCGGCGAGCTTCTCTGCCATCCTCTGCCGCTGCCGTTCGGCGACGGACGCGAGCTGCTCCTCTACTCAATCGGAGTCCGGGAGAGCCATGGCGGGCGCGGTGTCGGCAAGGCCCTCGTCGATGAGATGATTCGGTGGATGAAGGGAGCAGTTGTTTGGAGTGTGGGTGCTCGCCGACAATGCGGGCGCCGAGGCCTTCTATGCCGCCTGCGGCTTGGGACCGGGCGGCAAAGGCGAGCAAGGCGTCCTCATGCTGCTGCGGACGGGCTAGCTGGGTCCGGCGAAACCCCTCAGGCTTCGATCAGAAGCACGCTTCAGGACGAGGCAGGCACCGCTTACCCACTGTCCGACATGACTTACCCCACAGCGCGGCGTCCTCGGCAGAGTTGGGCCTTGCGGCTAATGTTCGCCTTGCACTACTGCGCATAGTGTAGTAGCCTCGTCGTCATGGACCAGAGCCAGCTTCTGCGCGGGGCCCTCGACGCCGCCGTCCTCGCGGTCGTCGCGGAGAACGACGGCTACGGCTACGACGTCCTTCGCCGCCTGCGCACTGCGGGCATGACCGAGGTGGGCGACGCGTCGGTGTACGGGACGCTCCGGCGTCTCTACCGGTCAGGCGCCTTGACGTCCTACGTCATGCCCTCGGACGAAGGCCCACACCGCCGCTATTACGGCATGACGGACCGGGGCCGCAGCCAGCTCGAGGAGGCGCGAGCGGTCTGGGCCGATTTTTCGCGCACGCTTTCTACCTTGCTCAAGACCGAACTGGAGGTGACCGCATGAACGGCGCGACGACCGCTCCGGACGATGTCGGCCGCTACATCGGCGCCGTCCGCGACGCGCTGGCCGACCTCCCCGCCGACGAGCGCGACGATCTTCTCCTCGAGGTCGAGGCTTCGATCGCCGATGCGGCCGGGGACAGCGACGCGCCCGTGGCGGCTCGCCTGGGCCCGCCCGAGGAGTTCGCCGCCGAGCTCCGCGAGGCGGCAGGCTTCCATGTCGCTTCGACTGCTCAGCGCGCGGAGCACGAGGGCCTGCGTTCGCTCGCTGGCCGCGCGGCTCGGCACCCGGCTTGGCGCCGCATCATCTCGCTCGCACGCGACCTCGCGCCGATCTGGTGGGTGGCCCGAGGCTACGCGGCCGTGGGGATCCTCGCGGTCTGGCTCGGGACCGGCTGGGCGGAGCGCTACCGTTCGTCCCGCGCTTCAACGGGAGCGCCGCGCTCGGAGTCGCGCTGGTCGCTCTCGGCGTCGCAGCGTCGGTCGCGGTCGGCCTCTTCATGCGGCGCCGTGAGATCAGGTCGCGTCTTGCCGTCGTCGCCAACCTCGCGCTCGTCGTGGCGCTGTGGGCCGTCCTCATCGAGGTCGACAACGCCACGTGGGGAAGCCCGCAGGCGGTCGTTTTCGTCGAAGCGCCTACCGACGGGCTCGCCCTCGACGGAGCCCCCATCACCAACATCTACCCGTACGGACGGAACGGGCAGCTCCTCCACGACGTCCTCCTCTACGACCAGGCCGGCACGCCGCTCGAGGTGCCCGGCGATCAAAACGTCGATCCCAACCGACGGTTCGTGCTGGGCAAGAACGGCTCGGCGCTCCTGAACGTCTTCCCGATCCGCTACTTCCAGCCCGGGACGCACACGGTGGCGCATCCCGACGCCGCGCCCTCAGTGAACGTGCCCGTCGTGGTGACGGCGCCTCTTATCCGCCCTGAGATCAAACGAGCGCACACGAGCCGGGAGAAGCCCTAGGCTCGACGGTCTAGTCGAAGACGGTGACCGGAGGGCACCAGCTCGAGCGCAGGCCGTCTGCGTCCCAGCCGGCGGTGGCTGCACCGGCGTCGTACGCGCTCTGGAGGAACTCGAGCAGGGTTTCGCGCGGGTCGGGCGAGCCCCGCACTTCCTCGTAAGGGAGGAGGGCGAGATGGCTCGAGCCGGTGGGCTGCCAGCTCGCAGCCTCGGGGCGGAGCGGCTGCTCGCAAGATCCGCGGGCTCGGGCGCGGTGTACGAGTAGAAGGCGGCCATGCGGACCTTCTGGTCGCCCAGCCAGAAGCCGAAGCTGATCACCTCGTGCGTGTACGCCTCGCGCGAAACGGGGTCGGCGTTCGGGTTCTCGGGAGCGCGCCTGCCGGAGAAGCGGGTGACGGCGAGGTCGAAACCGTGCCAGAAAAGGTGCACCGGGCTCGTCTTGCCGCAGAACCACCCTGCGAACTCCTGCAGCGTCCAGTCGGTGAAGCGGAGCGCCTGCCAGCACCGTTCCACCGCCTCGCGATCGTACGACGCGTGCTCGGTGTCCTCGGCGAAAGGCGTGGTCACCGCAATCCTGTACGGCTCGGCCTTGATCTCCACCTGGATTCCGAGGCCGGCGAGCAGCGCGAAGAGGCGCTCGTAGAACGCGGCGACCGAGAGGCCGTCCTCGAGCGGGAAGGACTTCACCTCTCCGCTGACTGGTGCGCACGACCAGCTCGTGAACGACGAAGTCGAAGGCGACTTCGAAATCGCAGCCCTCGGAACGCAGACGACGCGTCGTCAGGCCGCGTGTGTCGACGTACAAGGGGGCGTTCCACCAATGGTTCTGCGGCGGTGTCGAGGCCAGGCGGACCTTGCCAACGATCTGCAGCCAGAGGTGAAGCGTGTCCTTCGTGGGCTCCCACGGCTCGAGCGCAAGCTCCGGCAGGTCGCTCATAGGCCGCTCACGCAATCGACATTACCTGAGGTGCCGCGCCTCCTCGCGTGACCTCGCTCTTAGGGCACGAGCCGGTAGAAGCGCCAGAAGTCGTGCTCGATCGGGAGCACGTCGACCCGTGCCGAAGCCGGCCTCGGCGGCGTAGGCGCGGACGGTGTCGGGGCGCATGACCGTGCCTGTCCCGGCGGAGTGCTCGTCGAGCATGCCAACAGCCAGGCAGTGCAGGACGCTCCAGCCGTAGTTGAGGCGTTCGATCTCGTCGCCGGGTGCCGTGAACCGCTCTGCCACCCGCTCGTCGGCGACGAGGACGCTGCCACCCTCGGCGAGATTGCTCCGAGCCGTCCGCAGCGCGTCCACGGGCAGGTTCATGTCGTGGAGGGCCTCGAAGATCGTGATCAGGTCGTAGCGGCCCCGCAGCTCCGGATCGCTTGCGTCCCGAACGCTGGGTCGAACCCGCTCGGTCAGACCGGCGTCGGCGACGTTTTGGCGGGCGATCTCGATCGACGCAGCGTCTTCATCGATCGCGTCCACGGTCACTTCGGGATAGGCGCGCGCGATCGCGATGCTCGACCAGGCCGTCCCGCACGCAAGATCGGCAACGCGGGCAGGGGGCTGGGCGCGCAGGCGAGTATCGATCTCCGGGACGGCGGCGAGCCAGTCACCTGACCAGGTTGGTGAACTGGGGCCGGTTGATCGCCCCGATCCCCTCACGGGTGTCCGCTCCGTAGGCCTCGTAGGGAACCCCTCGCCCGTCCGGTAGGCCTCGAGAAGAGCGTCGATCGGCCTGAGCACACCGATCGCGAGCGTCGCGAGCGGCGTGATGAGGTTGAGGTCTTCCTCGTCCACGAGGACGGGCCGGTGGGCGGCCGGAAGCCCGTAGCGGCGCTCGCCCGGCTCGGCTCCGGCGTTTTCCACGGTCAGGAATCCGGCGACGGCCTGCTGCTCGAGCCACTCGCGCACGTACCGCTCGGCCGTGCCCGTCCGGGCGGCGAGCTCCGAGGGCGTTGCCTCGCCCTCTTCAGCCAGTGCCCGGTAGAAGCCGAGCCTGCCTCCAATGTGGACCGATCCGACCTCGAGCGTGCCGACCGCCGCTGTGAACAGGCGCTCGGCCAGGGCCTCGGTCGCGGTGCTCGACGATGCTTCTACAGCGCTCATGAACGACCTCCAACTCTCGAATGTAATACGAACGGTCGTGCGAAGTTGGTCATAGTACGACCGGTCGTGCTAGTTTGTCAAGTGCACCTGTTCGATCGCCCATGGCCACTTCCCCGACCCACAAGAAGCGTACGCGCTCCGACGGCGAGCGCAGCCGCCGGGCGATCCTCGACGCTGCGACCCGCCTCGCCACCCTCGAGGGTCTCGAGGGCCTCTCGATCGGCCGGCTCGCCCGCGAGATCGGGATGAGCAAGAGCGGCCTCTTCGCGCATTTCGGCTCCAAGCAGGACCTGCAGCTCGCCACGATCGCCGCCGCCGAAGAGGTGATGGGCGTCGAAGTCGTCGGGCCGGCGCTCGAGGCGCCGGAAGGGCTGCCTCGGCTGAAGCTCCTGTGCGAGGGCTATCTCTCGTACGTCGAACGCGACGTCTTTCCCGGCGGCTGCTTCTTCGTTTCCGCGGCGACCGAGTGGGACACCCGCTCCGGACCGGTCCGGGATCGCGTCGTCGCCACCTACGCCGGGTGGATGGAGCTGTTCGAAGCCAACGTGCGCCGCGCCCAGGAGCACGGAGACCTCGACGCAGACGTGGACCCCGCGCAACTCACCTTCGAGATCATTGCCCTGCTCGACCAGGCCAACTCCCTCTATGTGCTCTTCCGCGACGCGAGCAGGATCGAGCAGGGACGGAAGGGGCTCGCGGACCGCCTGGCGCACGCCGGAGCCAGCAGCGACGGCTGATGAGGATCGAGCTCGAGCCGGTCGACGAGGGTTCGGCTGACGATCCTGATGGACAACGTCACCGATCCTCTGATTCCGGATGCAGGGCCGGTCACGCGGCTCACCTGGCCGAAGGCGTTGGCCGAGGGGGCTCCGAAGCTTCCCGGGCGGGTGTCGGCCGGCCCTGTCCCGGATGCGCTCGTCGCCGAGCCGGGCTTCTCGGCGCTCGTGCGGATCGAGAAGGAGGGGCGCGAGCGAACGCTGCTCTTCGACACCGGAGTCTCCCCGACCGGACTGGTCGAGAACATGCGGCGGCTGGGCATCGCTCCCGGCGACGTGGAGGTGATCGTCCTCAGCCACGGCCACTGGGATCACGTCACCGGCATGGAAGGGCTGGCGAGAGAGCTCGGGCGCACACGGCTACCGGTGATGATTCACCCCGAGTTCTGGAGCCGCCGGCGGATCAACTTCCCCGGGCTCGACCCTGCCGAGCTTCCCTCGAGCAGTCGCTCCGCGCTCGAGGACCTGGGCTTCGCGATCGTCGAGGAGCGGCAGCCATCCTTCCTCCTCGACGGATCGGCGCTGATCACCGGCGAGGTCGATCGGACGTCCGAGTTCGAGACCGGCTTCCAGGGCCACGAGGCACTACCGCGACGGCGGCTGGCAGCCCGATCCGCTGATCCTCGACGACCAAGCGCTCGTGCTCAGCCTGGGCGACCGCGGCCTTGTCATCCTGAGCGGCTGCGGACACGCCGGCATCGTCAACACGGTCCGCTATGCGCAGAAGCTCACCGGTGAGCGCAAGATCGCGGCGATCATCGGCGGCTTCCACCTCAGCGGCGCGATGTTCGAGCCGATCATCGAGCCGACCGTCCACGCCTTCGACGAGCTTTCCCCCTCGCTCCTCGTCCCCGCCCACTGCACGGGCTGGAAGGCGGTGCATCAGCTTGCCGCGCGCTTTCCGGATTCCTTCGTCCAGAGCGCAGTCGGCACCACGATCGAGCTCTGACGCTCGCCTTGCTCTAGCGCCTAGCGATCCTGGCGCGAAGCGCCTTCGGTCACTCCGGGCTCTGTGTCGAGACGGTCACGCGGGAGGTCCCAGACGACGCGCCTTTTCCGGGGGCCGCACACCAGAGCAACAGTCTGCGAATGCAGAGCCGCTGCGGCGTTGACCACCCAGAAAGCGGGGGGATACAGAGCCCCGACCAGAAACGCTCGTAAAGCGGTCGGGTCGTAACCATGCTGGATCTTCAGTGCGATGAGGAGCTGAACGGTGGCCACGACGGCGATCGCGATTCCCCAAGCAAGCGCGAACCCGAAAAGGTCTTGGCTCCTACCCAGCACGACGCTGAGCACGGCGATGACGAGTGTCACGACGAGTGCGACGATCCACACCAGCGACGCGAGCGACTCGATGCCCAACAGCCACATGCGATGGTTGCGCCAGCGGCTCACCTCTCTGAGGTGCGCGCGCAGCACCTCACCCTGACCGCGAGCCCAGCGCGTCCGTTGGGCCCACAGCGCCCGCAGCGTCGAGGGGACCTGCATGCCGACGAGCGCCCGCGGTTCGTAAGCTGTCTGCCAACCCGCGAGCAGCAGCTTCCAGGTCATGTCGATGTCCTCGGTTGCCATTCGCGGGTCGTAGCCGCCGACCGCCAGCACGCGGTCGCGGCGAAAAAGCCCGAGGACGCCCGCAACCACCCCGACCCGTCCGGTCAGGGCCTGGGTGCGGCGAATCAGACCGATCACCGACGCGGCCTCGAGAACCTGCATCGCGAGGAGAAGGCGGCCACGGTTGGTGACATGCGGCGCGCCGGCGACGGCGGCAACGATGGGCGATCGGCACATGCGGGCGACTAGCAGCTTGAACGCGTGCGGATGCACGTGTGTGTCGGCATCGGTGACCACGACGAGCTCGTGCCGCGCATCTTGGAAGCCGAGGTTGAGCCGGTCAGCTTTCCCGCGGTTGACCGGGTCGCGAATCACCCTGCAGCGCTGGTCGCCGCCGGACGCCTCGAGTGCCGCCGATTCGGTGTTGTCGGTGGAGCCGTCGTCGAGGACGAGTACCTCCAGCTTCGGGTAGTCGGCAGCAAGGGCCGCCCTGACGCAGGTCCCGATGACGGTCCCTTCGTTATAGGCCGGGATGAGCACCGATACGCCGGGCCAGCCTCCCTTCGGCTCCTCGACGCTACTCGGCTCCTCCAAGAGACGGAAGAGCACGCCCCCCGCCATCCAAAGTGCGGCGGTCCACACCGGGTAAAGGGCGACGAACGCCACCAGCACCTCAGCCGCGATCCACATACCGCCTTTCCTCGCGCCGGCGTCCCGCGCGCAGTAGAGCAAGGACGATCAGCGAGACAAGGAAGGACACGACCGTAACCAGCAGCCCCAGCTCGATCACCTGGCTGTTCGCCAACAGCCAGGCGGCCGCGACGAGAGCCGCCAGCCAAACCAACGGGCCGAGGACAAAGGCCAAGGCGAGGCGCCAGCCCGACGCCGGACGAAGCGGCTCGAAGCTCGCCGAGGAAGGCTCGGTGTCGCTGCTCACGGCGAGGTCGATCATGCCAACTTTCGGCGGCGACGGCAGGGGCCGGCAGGCGTTGACCAACGCTAGATTGGAACCGCGATGAGGGTGTTCGCGTGGGCGTCCGTTGTCTTGGCCTGCTGCACATGCCTTCTCGCCGCTGCGTGCGGGGGTTCGGAGGACACGGCGCTCGACTCTCCCGATGCATCGTCTCCACGGACACCCCTCCCTCCCCCGGACATCGAGCTCACGTCCGAGGAGAAGCAGGTGTGGGCCCAGCTCCCCCCGGATCGGTCAGCGGTGCCGGTCCTCCTCTACCACGGAGTCGGGCCGGAGAGCGGATTCGCGAACGCCGAGGATGCCTCCTACGGGATCGACCCCGACGACTTCGCCAGGCAGATGACGCTGATCGATCATGCGGGCTACGAGACGATCGACCTCGAGACCTTCGTCCGCTTCGTGCAGGGTGAACCGGTCGACCTTCCTCCGCGACCTCTCCTCCTGACCTTCGACGACGGCCGGGTGGACTCCTGGACTGGCGCCGACGGCATCCTGCAGGAGCTCGGTTTCAACGCGGTCATGTTCGTTGACGTGGGCCGCGTCGAGGACGGCGACCCCGAGTACCTGACGTGGGAAGAGCTCGAGACCTTGCAGGAGAGTGGTCGCTGGCAGCTTCAGCTCCACTCCGGCGAGGGCCACCAGCTGATCCAGTACGGACCGGACCCCGAAGACACGGGCTCCTACTACGCGTACGAAGAGCAGGGGGAGAACTTCGACGAGTGGCGGGAGCGGGTGCGGTCGGACATCGAGTGGGGTCGGCAGACACTCGCCGAACACGTCCCGGGGTATGAGCCGCTTGCCTTCGCTCCGCCGTACGGCAACTACGGCCAGGACGGGACCAACGACCCGAGAATCCCGGGCGATCTTCTCGGTTGGCTAACAGAGGAATTCGACGCAGTCTTCACCCAGGACGTAAACGCACGCGCGCATGCGGGGAGCGGGCAGCCACTCGGCCGGATCCAAGTCACGCGCGCCACGAGCGGCGGCGATGTCCACGCCAGCCTCCTCTCCGGCGAGAACTAGTGCGCGTTACGTTGGCTGGATGCTCACCGCCCGGCCGGCCTCAGCCGACTGGGGACGCAGCTCGAGCCAGACGACGCCGGCGAGGAAAAGGCCCATTCCGATCGGGCCCGTAGGCTTGGGATGGCCCACCGCGAAGATGAGCGCGCCCAGAGCCATGAGCCCAAGCGCAGCTCGGGGGCCTCGTCTCCTGAGTGCGACCACCGCAGCCACCACCGCTGCAAACCAGGAGAGTCCGGCGCCCAGATAGATCACGTAGCCGGCGACGTCCGGCTCGCGGAGCTCTTCGATGAACGGGCCGAGTGTCGCCTGTTCGGCAGCCGAGCTTTCGTTGGCCATCCTGACCAGGTCACCCATGCCGAGTCCGGCGATCGCATCGAGCGTCGTATAGAGGATCACGAACGGCAAGATCAGCGCACGCGTCACGGTGGCTGCGCGGCTCTCGAGGCCGTCCAACGAGGAGCCAGAGCGAATACGCGAGCCCTGCAATCAGAAACATCTGCGCGAAGTGCAGGCCGATGAAGAGGCCGGTCGCCTCGCCCATCCCGGGGTCCTCCATCGGATGCAGGATTCCGAGCGCGATGTAGAGCAGCGGCGTCCCGAAGAGGACAGCACGGCGCAAGCGGATCCGATTAGTAGCTTCCATCTTTCATACCTCCGTCGAAGTAGTCACTCGCGCTCCAGTAGAGCGCTGTCGAAGAACGCGACCACCCGCCGCTCGTACTCCTCGGGCTCGGCGGTGAAGGCGCCTGTGTGGCCGCCGTCGGCGGCCCAGAGCTCCTTCGGCTGGCTCGCCGCTTCGTAGTAGGTCGGAGTCAGGTTCTCGCCCCCTTGTCCAGGCGTGGCGTGGATGAAGAACACCGGCACCGAAATCTCAGCGCTGAGGTCCGTGAGGCTGCGTGGAGGCAGGTCGCTCGTGAAAGCCGCCGTCGCCGCCGTGCTCAGACCGACCACAGCATTCGTGATCCACGAGTCCAACCCGGGCAGGTCGACTGCCTCGCGAACGGACCGGATGCCTGCGCCCTCCGAGACGACTGCCTTCAGCTCATCCGTCTCGGCGGCCGTCTGGAGCAGCATCTCTCCGCCGACAGAAAGGCCGAGCCCGCCGATCCGGTTGTCGTCGACCTCGGGCTGATCTTGCAGGAACGAGATCGCCGCCTTCAGGTCGCGCGTGCCTGCCCAGCCGAACCCATTCGGGTCGCCTTCGCTCTCGCCCTCCCCGCGCCGGTCGAAGAGCAAGACGCCGTAGCCGTGCTGGGCGAGCATCCTGGCGGGCTTCTGCGGCCCCTTGCGGCCGGCGATGACGATTATCGTCGCACCGTTCTTCGAAGGCACGTACCAGCCCTCGAGCCGCAGCCCGTCGCTCGTCGTGAAGGTGACGTCTTCGATACGCGGTCCCGAGCTGCGGGGTCGGGACGTACGCGCGCGCCGAGTGCGTGACCACGTACGACTCCGAGACCGGGTAGACGACGAGGTAGGCGCCGAGCAGGAAGCCGACGGCCAGGAGGGTTCGCCGCACGTACCGGCGGACCACGCTTCCACCCTTCCTCGACCTCCAGAGCGTCACGAGCCCGATGCCGATGAGGAGGAAGCCGGCGGGGATGGCCAGGAGCCCGGTGTAGTCGTCTCCGGACGGGCCGTTCTCGCGCGTGTAGTAACCCGCTTCGCCGACGCCCATCACGACCGTGAAGAGCCCGACGGCGACCGCGAGCGTCCCGCGCAGGCCCGGCCGAAGGCGCGGATAGGCCCAGGCGAAGAGGAGGAAGAGCCCTACCTGCACGAGGCCGCCGACCAGATGGTCTGCGGCCGACGTCCCCGGCTGCGGCTGGAGGAAGTTGTCGTCCACGACGTGGAGCGCCGCAACGCCGAGCGCGAGTCGCGCGAGACCCGCCTCCGTGCGAAGGGCCGCCGCGGCGCGTGCCGCGGCAGCCCTCGTCGGATTCGGCGAGCGGATTGCGTCACAGCTCGTCATCGCGGCGCTCTACGCGCTCGGCGTGGGAACGGGCGGCGCCTTGACTGGCTCGAGCTTAGCTCGCCGTGCTCGAGATGCGGCAGCCACTCGAGCCACCTGGGCAGGTACCAGTTCCAGTCGCCCGAGCAGCTTCATCGACGCCGGAAGGAGCATCGCCCGGACGATCGTCGCGTCGATCAGGATCGCCGCCGCGAGGCCGACGCCGAACTGCTTGAGATCAGCATCGAGAGCGTCGCGAAGATGGCGAAGACGCCGACCATCACGAGCGCGGCGCTCGTCACCACTCCCGCCGTCGTCTTGATCCCGTGGGAGATCGCCTCGTCGGTGCTCATCCCCCGGTCGTAGGCCTCACGGATGCGGCTGAGGATGAAGACGTGGTAGTCCATCGAGAGCCCGAAGAGGATCACGAAGAGCAGGATCGGGCAGGAAGGGGTCGATGCCGCCGGTGAACTCGAAGCCGAGGAAGCCCTTGCCCCAGCCGTGCTGGAAGACGAGCACGATCACGCCGTAGGCGGCCGCGATCGAGAGCAGGTTGAGCACGATCGCCTTGGCTGCGATCACGAGCGAGCGGAAGGAGAGCAGCATCAGGCACGAACGCGAACAGGAGCACGAATCCGAACACGAGCGGCGCCACGGTCTTCATCTGGTCGTTGAAGTCCTTCGACTGCGCGGTCATGCCGGTGACGGCGACCTCGGCGTCCGGCAGCGCCGCCGACGTCGGCGGGACGACGTCGTCGCGGAGCGTCGCGAGCGCCGCGTTCGAGGTCGCGTCGGTGCCCTTGCCCTCGACCGGGATCGAGATGGTCGCGACCGTCTTCGCCGGGTTGACGTCGACGTCGATCGGCTCGTGCATCTGGCCGCTGTCCAGCGCCCGCCACTCGAGCTGCCCGATCGCCTCCTGACCGGCCGGCGCATCGACGTTCGGCAGCCTTGACGACCACGGCCGCGCCGATCTCGGTGCCCGGGAAGGCCGCCTTGACGCGGTTGTAGTCGTTCAGGAACTTCGGCGGGAACGTGTCGATGCTGGCCTGGGCCGTGCGCAGCTGGAGCGCCGGCACGGCGAGCGCGATCAGGAGCCCGCCGGCGACCGTGACCGACGATGGCCGGGTCGCCGGAGCACGCGGTCGATGATCGCTCCCCAGATCCGGCCCTCGCCGTCGTCGCGACGCAGCCGGTGGACGAACGGCACGCGCACTCGATCGACCCGGTCACCCAGCTAGGAGAGCGAGGCCGGCAGCACGGTCAGCGACCCGAGCATGGCCACCGCGACCACCAGTATCGTCGCCACGGCGAACGACGCGAATGCCGGCGTCCCCGGTGAGGAACATGCCGGACATGGCGACGAGGACGGTCAGCCCGGAGACGAGAACCGCGCGACCGGACGTCGCAGCCGCCGCCTCGAGCGCTGCCTCCTCGCTGCGACCTGCCGCACGCTCCTCGCGTTCCCGCTTCAAGTAGAACATCGAGTAGTCGACCCCGACGGCGAGCCCGATCAGAAGGATGATCGCGCTGACTGACCTCGCCGATCGGCAGCGCCTGCTGAAGACCGCCACGAGACCCGATCGCCGCCAGGACGGCCGTCAGGCGCGAGCAGGAGCGGGATCCCGGCCGCCACGACCGCGCCGAAGGCGATCAGGAGGATGCCAAGCGTCACGGGATCGAGAGCAGCCCCGCCTTCTTGAGATCGTCGAAGAACGCGGCCTTGATCTCCTTGTCGGCGCTCACGCCGAACGAGCCGATGAAGAAGCCCGGATTCGCCGTCCTGGATCTCGTCGACGACGGCGACGATCGGATCGATCTTGTCGGCGGCATCGTCGGGGTCGCCTGCGATCTCGACGTCGAACGAGCGACCGCGCCTCTGTTCTGGCTCGAATCTGGCCGCTGTTCTCCTCCACGTCGAACGGCGAGTCCGACCTTCGCCACCGCGTGAAGCGCGCCGAGACCCTGGCGATGACGTCCTCGACGGCCGCCTGCGAACGCCGGGGATCCTTGACGTTCAAGTGTCTCGCTCTGGACGATGACGCTCTCGCCGGCCGGCTGCTTGAACTCCTCGTGGAGGATCTTGTCCGACACGGCCGGACTCGCCCAGCCCCGGAGGTGCTCGAGACGATCTTCTTCGGTGACGCTGAGATTGCCGATCGCGAAGGCGACGACGACGAACGCGAGCCAGCCGAAGATCGCCTTCTTGCGGTGCCGAGCGCTCCACCGGCCCATCCGCGCCGCGATGTTGGTCGATCGGGTCGATTCCTTCGTGGAGCTTGGGCTGGCCATGGTCGGCCTCCTTCGGCTTCGAACGCGGTCCGTAGTGCCAACCTAGGACGAGGCGGTCACGATTCGCATCGGTGATTACGCCGGTACGCCTACGTAGTCCGGTACGCCTACGTAGTCCGACGGCGTCAGACCGATGCTAGGAAGCTCAGCTGCCCGATTGCCGCGACGACCCCGGGGCCCAGAGGCAGGCGCGCAAGCTGGGTGCGCGACGTGACGCCAAGCTTCGCGAACACGTGGCGCAGGTGATGCTCGATCGTCCGAGGCGACAGGAACAGCTGGGCCGCGACCTCCTTGTTGGAGAGGCCCTCCGCGACGAAGCGTGCAATCCGAAGCTCCTGGGGGGTCAGCTGATCGACCGTGCCCGGGTCGCGTTTCCGCGCTGTTTCGCCGGTCGCGCGCAGCTCGGCCCGTGCACGCTCGGCCCATGGCTCGGCCCGGAGCAGCTCGAATCCCTCGAGCGCGGCGCGGAGCTGGACGCGCGCATCGGCGCGTCGGCGCTCGCGCCGCAAGTGCTCGCCGTAGAGAAGCTGGATGCGCGCGAGGTCGAACGGGCCGCCATCCGCACCGAGCCGAAGCGCTTCCTCGAAGTGCGCGGTCGCTTCATCGCCTTCGGCCAGGAGAGCGCGACAGCCCAAGAGTCGGGGTTGCACCCACGGGTAGTTTGAGTCGGCCGCCCACTCCTCGAACCGCGACAGGATCTCAAGGGCCTCGTCCTGGCAGCCTGCGCGTACCGCGGCCTCAATCGCGTCCGGAGTTGCGCCCTTGGCTAAGAACGCGTCGCCGATGTCCGGGCGGGGGTCGGCGACGACCCTGAAGTGCTCGAGAGCCTCGTCCCAGCGTCCGCGGCCAAGCTCGAGCATGCCGAGCACGTACACGGCGTAAGTGGCGCGCGCCGGCAGGCCGTGCTCAGCAGCAAGCTCGAGCATCTCACTGGTTCGCTGACGGGCCTCGTCGTCGTCACCGCGGATAGCCGCCGCGAACGCGAGGAGGCCCAGAGGGGTCGCGGTGGAATTGGCGGCCCCGAGCTCGCGCGCGAACTGCAGAGCTTCGCCCGCCACGAGCGCTGCCTCGTCGAAGCGCTGCGCTAAGTAGTGTTGAGCTGCGCTCATGGAAAGGGCTTCCGCAAGGATCCCGAGCTGCCCGCGCGCCCGCGCGAGCGAGGTAGCGCGATTGATCAGCGCTGCGAAGCGCTGATTGTCCCCCACGAAGAGAGCGGCGACGCTGACCGCGTAGACGTGCTGAGCATCATCGGAGGTGGACGCCCGAGCGAACGCCTCCTCGAGCCGAGCACCGTCAGACGCGGTATCGCCACCGCGCGCGTGCGCAAAGGCCGCAAGAGCCCGGGCGACGGACATGAGCTCGTCGTCCCCGCCTGCGGATACGAGCTCGGCAGCCAACCTGGAAACCTCCACACGAGCCGAAGGGTCACCGCTCATCGAGGCAGCAGCGTTCGCCCAGATGAGCAGCTCGACTGCCTTCGATGCATCGAGTTCCGCGACCTCGCGAGCGGCGTGCATCAGCTTGGCGAAGCCGTCCCGCGGGTGGCCACAGCGAAGCTCCGCGACTCCGACCGCGAGGTTGAGCTCAGTCCGAAGAGCGGTGTCGTCGACGAGAGGGCCGGCCTCGGCCGCAAGCTCGATCGCGTAGTCGTCAGAGCCGGCGATGCTGGCAGCTCGCACGGCCCGGGCTAGGCGACGGCCCCGAGCTTGCCTGTCCGAGGAGAGCTCGGCGGCACGCGCGAACGCCTTCGCCGCGGCCAGGTAGCCGGCTCGCTCCTCGGCGTGCTCCGCCGCCTCGTCGAGCGTGCGTACGGTGTCTTCGTCGGGCTTGACCACCGACGCCGCGAGATGCCACGCACGGCGGTCAGCATTCTCGCCGTCCTCTGCAAGCGCTTCTGCAAGCGCACCGTGAGCAGCCCGACGCTCATTCGACGTCGCCGCCTCGTAGACCGCCGATCTCACAAGCGGATGCCGGAACTCGAGCCGGGTCCCGTGTACGGAGACGAGCCCTGCCTGCTCCGGCAGGGTCGAGGGCGCGCCGGCCGACCCCGAGCAGCTCGCCCGCCCGGGTGACAAGCCGCGCGTCCTCCAGATCGTCCGCTGATGCGACCAAAAGGACCCGCTGGGCCTCGTCCGGAAGCCGGCGCACGCGCTCGAGGAAGACGCTTTCGACGTGATGTGTGAGCGGCAGTGCCTCGGGAAGCGGCTCGTCGCCGGCCAGCTGACCCTCACTGAGCGCTGAGGGCAGCTCGACGAGCGCGAGGGCGTTGCCTTGCGTCTGTTCGATCAGACGCTCGCGAACGGACGCGGCTGCCGAGCTCGCAACCCGGGCCAGTAGGGTCGCCGATGCTTCGGGGTCGAGCGGTTCGACTGCCAGCGAAGGGAGGTCTTCCGCCTCGAAGCCCCGGACTTCGCCTTCCCTCGCCGCAAACAGCATCACGATTCCTTCGGCGTCGAGGCGACGGGCGACAAACAGGAGCGCATCGGCCGAGGCCTTGTCGAGCCAGTGCGCGTCGTCCACGAGGCAGAGCACAGGTCGGCGATCCGCCAGCTCCGAGAGAAGAGAAAGGCACGCGGCGTAGACGAGGAAGCGCTCTTCCCTGGCCCCCTCCTGGAGGCCTAGCGCGCTGCCGAGTGCCGCGGCTTGAGGGCGGGGCAGTCGGTCCAGGTGACTCAGCGCCGGCCGAACGAGCTGGTCGAGAGCGGCGAACGCGAGCTCCGCTTCCGACTCGATGCCTCTTGCTGTGAGGATGTGCATGTCTCCGGCACGATCGCGTGCATCCCGTAGGAGCGCGGTCTTGCCGATCCCAGGCTCGCCGCGCAGGACGAGCACACCGCTCGTCGAATCGCGCGCCGCCCTGAGCAGTCCCCCTACCTCGGCCCGCTCGGCATCACGCCCATAGAGCACGCCGAAAGCGTGAAGCAAACGCCAGCTTTCGGCAAGTTTCGCGCCGCATGATGCCCGTTCGCCGCGATTTCACCGATGCGACCGGGCCGCGCGGCGCTTTACGGTGAGGACGCGACGACCTCCTATGACCTCATCGCGATCGGAGCCGGCGCGGCCGGCCGGTCCGCGGCGGTCCAGGCAGCCCGGCTCGGGAAGCGGACGGCGCTCGCGGAGCGTGAGGACGTCCTCGCCGGCAGGTCCAAGAACCGGGGCACGCTCCCCTTCCAGACGCTGCGCGCCGCAGTCGTGGAGCTCACCGGGAACGCACACGGTCCCTACACCCGTGCCCGGCCCATGAGGCACGAACTGACGATGGACGACCTCCTGTGGCGCACCGGGCAGGTCACCGAGCTCGAGTTGGACTCGCTGCGCGACGAGTTGCGGCGCAACTCGATCGACGTGCTGGTCGGGAACGCAGCGTTCTTGGATCCCCACACGCTCGATGTGAATCACCGAGCCGTCGGCGCAGAGCGCTTCGTGCTTGCGGTCGGCACGCGCCCGGCTCCCTCTGCCAACGTGGAGTTCGACGGGCAGCGCATACTGGACGCGGACGGGTTCGTGGGATTGAGCGCCATCCCAGGGACCCTCACAGTCGTCGGGGCCGGGGTGCTCGGGCTCGAATACGCTTCGATGGCCGCCGCCCTCGGGATCGACGTCAGCGTCGTCGATCGGCGGCAGCGGATTCTCGACTTCGTCGACGGAGAGATCGGCGAGATGCTCTCCTACCACCTTCGCGGCCTCGGAGTCCAGCTGCGACTTGGCGCTGAAGTCGAGGCTGCTCGGCCAAACCACGACGGCGCCTTCGTGAAGCTGCGCAGCGGAGAGGAGTTGGTTTCCGATGTCGCCATCTATGCGGCGGGAAGGCAGGGCGCCACCGAGACGCTCAACCTGGAGGCCGCCGGGCTCGAGGTCGACGGCCGGGGGCTCATCGCCGTCGACTCGGACTTCAGAACCAGCGCGGCTCACATCTTTGCCGCGGGCGAAGTCATCGGCTCTCATCGCTCCGCGCAGAGGCCGACCGACCAGGGTCGGCTCGCGGCACTGGCGGCATTCGGCGAGCAGGCAAGGTCGTCGACCGACCTGCTTCCGTACGGGATCTACACGATCCCCGAGATTTCCTTCGTCGGCCCGAACGAAGGCGAGCTTGCCCGTCAGCGGGTGCCGTACGTTACGGGGACCGCCCGCTTCAGTCAGGTGGCTCGCGGCGAGATCGCGGGTGATCGCGTAGGCCTGCTGAAGCTGCTCGTGCACGCGGAGACGAGACGCCTCCTCGGTGTTCACATCATCGGTACCTCGGCGACGGAGCTCATTCACATAGGGCAAGCGGTGATCGCCGGCGGGCTGCTCGTCGACTACCTCACCGACGCGGCCTTCAACACGCCGACGTTCACCGAGGTCTATCGGCTCGCCGCGCTGGACGCGTTCCACCGCCTCGACAGGTGAGCCGCGCGGGGCGGGCCAATGTTGCCGTTGTCCCTACCGAGGCTATTCCAGCCTGAACAGCTCCCGCGACGCGAACGCGGTGTCGGGGAAGTCCGCGAAGACCCCGTCCACGCCGAGCCGGTAGAACAGCAGATACTCGTTGACCGGGTTGCCGCCGAAGTCGCTCGCCAGCCGGCGCTGCTCGTTCCGGAACGTCCAGGTGTGGATCAGCAGGCCGTTGTCGTGGGCGCGCTCGACGAGATCGGTCGGCGGCAGCAGCACGCGGTCTGTCTCGTTCACGAGACCGTCGCCGTTCGCATCGGCGACCGTCCCGTCCGGGTTCAGGGCGATCGCGCGGGAGCTGACGATGTACGGCTTCCAGGGGCCGATCCCGTCGGCGTACGTGCTGATTTCCTCGAGGCCCTCGTCGGTCACGAAGAAGTTGTACAGCCGGTTCTGGAGCTCGGGATCGCCGGAGACCGTCCAGTCGTAGGGGCGGTCGAAGGGTGGCGCGTACGTGATCGTCCCGTCCGGGGCGACGTCGTTGGCATCCACCAGCTGGACCAGGCGCACCTTCGTGAGCCGGTTGAGCAGCTGCAGGTTGGACTGCTCGAAGGACTGGATGAACACCGGCGCGCGGCGGTTGTCCCAGCCTTCGCGGCGCAGCACCTTCACCAGCCGCTGCTCGAGCGGAAGCCCGAGGCCGGCGTGGTAGGTCGGGTGCTTGGTCTCGGGGTAGACGCCGATCTCGCGGTCGAGCTTCTTCGACCAGCGCTTCGCGAGCGCGATGACTTCGCCGAGCGTGGGAATCTTGAAGCGGCCGTTGAACTGCTGCGGTCGCTCGGCCAGCGGCTGGACGGCGCGCAGAGTCCTGATCTCGGCGAGCGTGAAGTCGGAGGCGAAGAAGCCGGTCTCGCTGACCCCGTCGACGACCTTGGTCGTTTCACGGTCGGCGAACTCGGGGCGGCTCGCGACGTCGGTAGTAGTGGTGATGTTCGGCTCGTGGCGGGCGATCAGGTGCCCGTCCTTCGTTGCGACCAGGTCCGGCTCGATGTAGTCGGCGCCGAGCTTGATCGCCAGCTCGTATGACTCCAGCGTGTGGTCGGGGAGGTAGCCGGCCGCGCCGCGGTGCCCGATCACGAGCGGAGACTGCTCGCGGGCGCCTCCCCCGCCGAGCGCCCATACGGCAGGGACCGCGAGGAGCACCAGCACCAGCACCAGGAACGCTGGAATCCAGCCTCTGCGTGTGGTTCTCATGGAGTGCCTCCTCGGGTCGGGTGTGGCGCGAACCTAACCGCCGGGACTCCGTCCGCGCAAGGAGCCGGTGAGCACGCAATTTGCAAGGGCCGCCGCGCAACTACTACTTGAGGCAATACCGTGCAGAACGTGAAGATCGTCTCGAGCTTGACGCGCAGCGGCTCGTCGCGCGGGCAGAGCGACTCGATCGTCAACGCGATACGGCTCCGGCTCGAGGACGCGGGGTATCGAGTCGGAGGCGTACCCATCCTCTACGAGGATCTCGACGGCGGCAGCGAGGAGCGAGGGTCGTGGGACGCCGAGCGCGAGATGGCCAACGCGCGCTACGCCGCCGCGGATCCCGAGGTCGTCGCGTACATCGCCACGCTCGACACGGACGCAGCCCCTTACTCGATCCCGATCACGAACGCGGCGGGGCCGCTGCTCCAGATATCGCCCTGCAACACCTACCCAGGCCTGACGCGACCGTTCGGGCCGGGAGAGCCCGACGTCTACTACCCGAGCGGCGTCCGCAGCTACGCGCGCACGGCGATGAGCGACGACCTGCAGGGTCTCTTCGCGGCGCAGTGGGCGCTCGAGCTCGGCGCGAAGCGCGTCGCCGTCCTCCACGACGGCGAGCCGTGCGGGCGCGGCGTTGCGGAGCCATTCGGACGGGGCTGCCTCGCGCTCGGGCTCGAGCTCGTCGAACCCCCGACTGCCATTGTCCCCAAGCAGAACACCTACCGTGACCTCGCGTCGAAGCTTGCCCACCTGGCACCGGACTTGGTCTTCTACGGAGGCATCATCCAAAACGGCGCCGGCCCGCTTTGGCGGGACATCCGGACGGCGCTACCCGCCGCGACGATGATGGGTGCAGACACCCTCTTCGAGCACGCCTTCATCGAGGACGCCGGCGAGCATGCCGAAGGGACGCTCATCACCTTCGGCGGCGTCCCGCCGGCGCTCCTGGAAGGGTCCGGCCGCGGCTTCTTCGAGCGCTACGTGAAGGTCTACGGGCAGGAACCGGAGTGCTACGCCGCCTCCGCCTACGACGCCGTTGGCGCCGTGCTCGCGGCCGTCGAGCAGGTCGGTGACCAGGACCGAGCCGCGATCACACGCGCTGTTCTCGCCACGCGTGACTTCGACGGGCTGCTGGGGCGCTGGAGCTTCGACTCCAACGGAGACATCGACCTCCGGCGCGCGACGCGGCTCACGGTGGTTGACGGCGCGTTCTCGTACCTTGGCGTGCGGGAGGTCGATGAGTCGCCGACGGCAACGCCAGGCACCCGAACCCGGAAAGGAGCCCACATTGAGCCATGACCAAGGAACACACCCGCAGATGAGTCTGAGCCGCCTTCTCCTTTATGCCGGGCCGCTTCTCTGGGCAGTTCTGATCGTCTTCCACCCGATGCCCGGCGGAGACAGCCCGTACGAGGGAATCAGGGACGATGTCGACCGCTGGCTCGTCGTCCACATCGGACAACTTGTCTTGACCCCGTTGGTATTCCTGGCATTCTGGATGCTCCTCGATGGCCTGGACTCGGCCTCAGCGAGGATCAGCCGGGCCGCGCTGGTCGTCTGGACGGTGTTCTTCAGCTCCTATGACTCGATTCAGGGAATTGCGACCGGCATACTCACGCGCCACGCCGACGGCCTCCCGGCCGAGCAGCAGGCCGGCTTCGCGCAGGCGATCGATTTCCTGGTCAATGACAGCCTCCTAGCAGGGAACTACTCCTTCATTGGGTTCGTGGCGGGTGCATCGTGGCTGGCCGCCGCGATCGCGGCAGCCGTAGCCCTGCACAAGGCCGGCGCCGGGAAAGCCATTGTCGCAGCGGCCGGCCTCTCCGTCGTGGTTGCCGCGCACACCGCCCCGGCCGCGATTGGATTCCTCGCGCTCTTCCTCGCAGGAGTCCTCCGTGAACGACAACGAACGAAGTCAGTTTCGGGAGACGATTCCCTCTTATCGGCAGGTCGCCGGCCCTGAGCTTGCTAGCCTCGAAGCTGACCTCGTATCCGAACCCGAAGGAGGTGAGCTCGTGCTCACACTCACCCAAGGTGCGGCCGAGGCGGTCAAGAGCATCGTCTCGTCGAGCCCCGGTCTCCCCGAGACTGCCGGCCTCCGGATCTCCGAACAGGAGGCGGCGGGCGGCGGGGCAAGCTTCCAGCTCTCGCTGGCCGAGGCCCCGCTCGAGCAGGACGAGGTGGTCGAAGAGGAGGGCGCTCGTGTCTTCCTTGAAGCCGAGGCCGCTCAGAGCCTCGACGACAAGGTCCTCGACGCCGCCGTCGACGAGTCCGGCGTGAAGTTCGCGATCTCGCCACAGGCGTAACGCTCACGCGACGGGGCGACCCGCCGCGTGCCGGCTAGCTCGAGTCGCGGCTCCCGAAAGGGAGCCGGCGCTGCAGGGGGCGATGCAACGGACGCCCACGGCCCCGGCATGGAAGCCGAGGGCCGTGGGCTCGTTGCGTTCCTATGGCGCAGCCGACCGTTGGCGCCGCTCGTGCGCGAACTTCCTCTTCACGTTCCGAGTCGAAGAAGGTCAGGCCTTCGGGCTACAGGCCCGGCGATGCCGAGGCAAGCGGCAGCTCGACGAAGAATGTCGAACCATTTCCCCCGCTCGATTCGACCCAGATGCTGCCTCCCATGCGTCGGACCAGTTCGCGGCAGATGTAGAGACCGAGACCGGTGCCGCTGACTCCCCGGGTCGTGTTCGGATACAAGCGGTAGAACTTCTCGAAGATCCGCTGCTGCTCGGGCTGCGGAATACCGATGCCCTCGTCACGAACCGCTATGCGAAGGTGAGTCCGACGCGGCTCGAGTTGGACCTCGATACGGCCGGTGCCAAGCGAATACTTGATTGCGTTGCCCACGAGGTTCGCGAGCACCTGCCGGAGCTTGTCACGGTCTGCGGCGACTGCGGCAACAGAGGGGGGCGCCACGAGCTCGAGCGAGAGCTCCTCTGGAGCGTGTGTGCGCGCGGCCTCGATGACCCCGCGTGCGACGTCCGAGACGTCGACCTGCTCGCTTGCGAGAACGAGCCGGCCGGAGTCGACCTGGCTCGTGAGCAGGATGTCGTTGACGAGATCGACAAGCCGCTCGGATTGGTCCGAGATGATGGAGAAGAGAGCGGCGGCGCAAATCCTCGGTGACGACGTCTTCGCGCTCGAGGGTCTTCGCTGCGCCGTGGACGGCGGCGATCGGCGTTCGCAGCTCATGGGAGACGGTCGCGATGAAATCTGCCTTGAGCTCCTCCAACCGCCGCTCCTCAGTCAGATCGCGGAATGCGTAAACAGTCCCCTCGGCGAAGCTCACCCCGGCGACCGAGAGCCAGAGCTCACGACCCTGCAGCTCGACCGGAAGCGTCGTCGCAGGACCAGTGGACGCAGCCGGAGCGCTCGCGATGCTGACGGCTTGCGCGAGCGCCTCCCAGCCGAGAATCACTTCCTCGACGGGGCGGCCGAGCACAGCCTCGGCCGGAACGCCTGTGATCGCCTCAGCGGCAGGGTTCCAAAGCCGAACCACTCCCTTTGCGTCGACGAGGAAGACGCCGTCGGCGACATAGCCGAGCACCCGGGCAGCTTGTCCGCGCTCCTCGGCTTCCCGATAGAGCCGAGCGTTCTCGATCGCGATTGCGGCGCGGTCAGCGGCGAGCCCAAGCAGGCCGGTGTCGTCGGGCGAGAAGTCGCGCGGGGCCAGCGCGCCGGCCACCAGCACGCCGACGATCCTTCGCTCGACGGCCATCGGCACCGCGATCAGCGAGCGGATCGTTTCACGATCTCGTCGAGAACCATTGTCCGCGTGCGCAGCGCCGAGATCGACTTCCCGATGTTCGTCGACGACGCGTCGGGTGACCCCTGCTCGCTGGGCGAGCTCGACGGTTGCGTCGACGTGTGCGTCGGCGCCGGCCGCCGCGCGGAGGACGAGCGCAGCGTCGGCGCCCTCGATCAGGAGGATCGCGGCCGCGTCGACTGTGACGATCTCGCGGATTCGCTCGAGCAGCTCGCGGAGCATGCTCTCGAGCGGCAGGTCGGAGAGCATCGTCCCGGTGATGCGCTGCAGGCGTTCGAGTCGTTCCGCCGTTGCCTCCGCTTCCCGTCGTGCCGCACGCTCGCGGGTGAAGAGGGCATCGCGCTCTTCTCCCAGGCGGATCCGTTCCAGCGCGTGCCTGACGCTCTCCACGACCGCCTCGAGCAGGGCAACCTCCGCTTGGTCGAAGGGCTCGTCGTAGAGGCGCGCGACGCCGACGACACCGCGATCGACCTCGCCGGCGAATGGCACGAGAACGAGCTCCTGAACTCCGATCGCGAGCAGATCGCCCTTGTACAGCTGCGGCTCCTCACAGGTCAGGAGGCGCGCGCATCGTTCGTCGTCGAGCAGGTCCGCACGTTGCTCGGGCGTTAAGCCGTAGGCGCCTACGAGAGTGCAGGCGGCTTCGTCGTCACGTGCCGCAAGGACGAACGCTATCTCGGCTTCGAACGCCTCGCAAAGCTCTGCCGTGAAGAGCTCGCCCAGCTCGGCTTCCGAACGGGCGAGGTTGACGATCGTGACGACCTGGGCCCGCCGCGCAGCCTCAACGAAGCGCCGAAGCAGCTCGTTGCGGCGGTCAAGGCGTTGAGCCGAGTGCAACGACGACGAGGCTATAGTTTCGGTCTCCTTTCGCACCGCGGACCCGCCCGATCTCTCCGCGCGTGTAGACGCCCGCGAGCGCGGGCGGGGGATTGCCGAAGGAGGAGATGATCGATTCGATCTCACGCGCGGCGAGCGGGTTGCCGAACCGCGCACTTCTTGCAGCGCAGTCGAAGAGCATGACGGCCTCGGCCGGGCCCGAAAGCTGCCTCAAGGCTTCGTCGACCGCCGTGATCGCGCTGCGAACGATCGCCTCCGGCTTGTGTTCGCAGACATCCACGGCCGCGTTCGCCTCGATGCTCGTCGCACAGACCAGACCGCCTCCCGGCGCGCGGCCGCGCACGTATCGTGGACGGACATCGCCGCGTAGCTCCGGCTGGGCAAGCGGATGCGCCATCGCGATCGCCTCGAAATCGGCGTCGCTCAACGGGACGTCGCCCATCCCAAGCTTCTCGAGGTAGACGGTCTCGGCGGGACGGCCGTCGAGTTGGAGCACGACCCGGCCGCGCGAGCGGGTGACGATCGACGGCGCTCCGCGCCGCACACAGCCGTGCGCAATGCCGACACCGATCGGCGTCCTGCTGGCCAGGGCGACGGCGACGACGCTCCCCGAAAACGCCTCGCCGTCGGCGAACTGGGCTCTGGCCTGGCCGCCGGCGGCTCCTCCCGCGAGCGGGATGCGCCCACCCGCGATCTCGTATGCCCCGGCGATGATCTCAGCCTGGTCGCCCGACTCCGAGTCGACGAACAGGAGGAGCGCGGCGTGGCTTCCGTCGAGGTCGACGCCGAACAGAGCCTCGGCGGCGGCAGAGCGCCCGGCGGCGCGCGGGTCGGAGGACGTGCTCGTGCCTACGCCGACCGGGAGTGAGGAGTCGAACGCGACCGCCGAGCACCCACTCTCGATCGCGCCGTCGAGCGCGATTGCGCCGGTCCCGGTCATCCCGGCGACACGCGCGTTTCGCGCGGCCGCCTGAGCCTGCGTCGCCGCTTCCTGAGGATCGAGGACGCCGGTCGGGAAGATCAGAACGAGACCGGGGTCCCGACCGAGTGCTTCGACCGCTTGCTCCACGGCCTCGAACGGTGCGCGGACCCCGACGGCGGCGCCTGCGCCGGCGAGTCGGTCTCGTGTACGGACGAGGTCGGGCGTGGCCACAGACAACACTCCCTCTTCAACGGACGGGCCGACCAGTTCTGGTCTTCCCGGCCTCACCGGTTCACAAACAGCTTCTCCTGGGTTACGGTTTCTCCGTGATCGGGCAGACGAGGAGTAGGACAAGATGCATCTCGCGATCAAGCATGCGGCATGCGGTTCTGGCGCTGGTTCTCCTGGCGCTGGTTCTCCTTGCGCTCGTGCGCCCGTCCGCGGCCGTTGCCGAGGATCCACCGTTCGTGGGCTGGAGCGCGCTCCTGCCGGGACTCTCGCTTCCCTACGACGTGACGAGCCCGGACGACTGCATCGCTGGGCGGGTCAAGTGCGTCGACAAGGTCATTCGACCAGATGACCAAGCGGTTCCAGCCGCTCGCGTCCTCGTGCGACCACGACGCGATCTTCGCCCTCACTTACCTGCGCGTGACCGAGGAGTACCGGCGCACCGTCGAATCGCCGACGTTTTTCGACGACACCGCGTTCGTGAACCATGAGGACGTCATCTTCGCGCGCTACTACTTCGCCGCCTACGACGCGTGGGATGCCGGGCGGACGGAAGAGGTCCCGCCGGCGTGGCGGGTCGCGTTCGACGCGGCGAGAGATCGAGCTGTCTCGGCGAACGGCAACCTGCTCCTCGGAATCAGCGCGCATGTTCAACGCGACCTGCCGTTCGTTCTCTACAGCATCGGGCTTGTCAAGCCGGACGGCGGTAGCCGGAAAGCAGATCACGATCGCGTGAACCAGATCCTCAACCGCGTAACCGACGACGTCATCGCCGAGGTCGCCCGACGCTTCGACCCGTCGATCGACGACAGCAACGCGCCGACGACCCTCGACGACTTCGTGCTCTTCCAGGCCATCGTGAGCTGGCGCGAGACGGCGTGGAGGCACGCAGAGCTGCTCGCGCAAGCGTCGACGCCGGCGGCGCGCGAGCTGGTTGCTCAGGAGATCGAGGGGTACGCCGCATCGCAGGCGAGGGCGATCCGAGCAGCCACACGGTACCCCCCGCTCTTGGGCGGCAGCGCCGCGCGCGACGCCTATTGCGCGACTCATTGGGCCGGTTAGGGCGCTCGTCGGGTAACGGGAGCCGCTCGCGAGCGGCAGACACACGAGGGTTCTCTCCCGAATCCGCCGAGATCTCCCGCTCTCACGGTCGACAAACTGGAGCAGGCGCTTTCTACCGCGCCGCGGCCGGACGCGCTAGGCTCGCCTACATGATCGGAAACGTTGGGGACACCCTCGTCGTCGAGTCGGAGCGAGCCGACGCGACCGGGCGCCGGGGTGTGATCGAGGTGGTCCTCCAGGAGCAGCCGCCGCGCTACCAGGTTCGCTGGGAGGACGGCCACATGAGCATTCTTGCGCCCTCCGCCGGCTCCGCCCGCGTCGAGCGGAAGAAGCGCCCCCGCGCGAAGGCGAAGTCCTAGCCCGCGGCCGGCTCTTCCCTGCGGATGTCGGCCACCTGCGCCCGTGTCAGGCGCACGAGGTCGGCTGCCTTCAGCCGCACCGATCTTTCGTGCGTGCCGGCCTCGAGCACAACCGAGTCGCGCCCGGCGAGCCGCTCGTCCACGACCACCTGATCCTCGGGGCCGCCGAACGGCGGCACGGCGCCGAGCTCGAAGTCCGGGTAGTCGCGCGCGAGGTCGTCCTCGCTCGCCAAGTGCACCTCCTTGCCGCCGACGCCGAGCACGGCCGCGACCTTGCGCACGTCGATCCGCTCCGAGGCCGCGAGGACGGCGCGCACATTGCCGCTCGGCGCGACCAGGACGAGTGTCTTCGCCACCTCCTCGGGCCCGATGCCGAGCGCGGCGGCCTCGTCCGCCGCCCGCTCCGTGTGGGCGTGCTCGAGCACGTCGAAATCGACCCCGGCCTCCTCGAGGAAACCCGTCACGTCTGCCATCGCTTCCTCCCTTCGCACCAATCGTCGCAGTTGTCCAGCGCGCGCGCCTCGCGGGCTCGCCGGCGCGCTCTCCGCAGCGGCTCGGGCGTGCGGGCGCGGGACGCCGCCGATCCTCGTGTCTGCCTCGAATTGCCACGTCGACGGCCGGAGCGCGCCCAGCGCCGACTGCTCCTCGATCAGCTCCTCACGCGTGTGCGGCCAGACGGGCACAGGCGCATACTGACCCGATGGACGCGCTGGTGGCAGCCGCGCGCGCAGCCGGGGTGGAGGACGAGCGCGTCCTGGCGGCGATCGCCTCCGTGCCGCGCTCGGAGTTCGTACCCGACCGAGCGCGTCGACCTCGCGAATATCGACACGCCGATCCCGATCCCGCACGAGCAGGTGACGACGCAGCCGTCGCTTGTCGCGCGGATGGTGGAGGCGCTCGCGCTCGGCGGGCGCGGAGCGCGTGCTCGAGATCGGCACCGGCTACGGCTGGCAGACGGCCTTGCTTGCCGAGCTCGCACGCGAGGTGTTCAGCGTCGAGCGCTTCGCCGATCTCGCCGACGACTGCCCGCGCAGGGCTCGCCGGCACGCGGGAACGTCCACGTCGTGGTCGGCGACGGGAGCCAGGGCCTGCCGGAGCACGCGCCCTTCAACGCGATCCTCGTCGCGGCCGCGTACCCGGAGGTGCCCGACCCGCTCGCCGAGCAGCTCGCCGAAGGCGGGCGGCTCGTGCAGCCGCTCGGGTCGGGCGGCGCCGAGGACGTCGTCCTCTTCGAGAAGCGTGGCGGCGAGCTCCACCGCGTGCGCTCGGTCAGCGGCGCGCACTTCGTCCGCCTCCACGGCCGGCACGGCTTCCCATGAGGCTTGCGCTCGCCGGCGACACGATGCTCGGCCGCGGGGTGGCGCGGGAGCTGGCGAAGCGGCCGCCGCAGTCGCTCGTCGCCGCCGAGATCGCCGAGCTCACGCGCGCGGCCGACGTCTGCGTCGTCAACCTCGAGTGCTGCATCTCCGAGCGCGGCGAGCCGGTGCCGAAGGCGTTCAACTTCCGCGCGCCGCCCCAGGCGGTCGAGACGCTCGTGCACCTCGGCGTCGACTGCGTCCTCCTCGCCAACAACCACGCGCTCGACTACGGGATCGAGGCGCTGCTCGACACGTTTGCGCACCTGCGCGAAGCCGGGATCTGCTGGGCAGGCGCAGGCGAGAACATCGAGCAGGCGCGGGCGCCTGTCGTCCTCGAGGGCCTGCCGGTCGTCGCCGTCTCCGATCACGAGGCCGGCTTCGCGGCCGGCCCCGACCGGCCGGGTATCGCATACGCCGACATCCGCGGCGGCCTTCCCGACTGGCTCCTCGAGTCCGCCCCAGGCGCGCTCGTCTGCCCGCACTGGGGCCCGAACATGACCCCGGCGCCGCTTCCACACGTACGCGCCGCCGCCCGGCGCCTGTGCGGCGCGGGCGCGGCGCTCGTCGCGGGCACGTCCGCGCACGTCTTCCACGGGGTCGAGGGCCGCGTCCTCTACGACCTCGGCGACTTCATCGACGACTACGCCGTCGACCCCAGGCTGCGAAACGACCTCGGGCTGCTCTTCCTCGTCGACCTCGAGCCCGACGGGCCGCGCCGAATCGAGGCCGTGCCGATACGGCTCGAACACGCCTTCACGCGGCTCGCGCGCGGCGAGGAGGCGGACTGGATCCGGCGGCGCTTCCGCAAGGCTTGCGCGGCGCTCGGGACAGAAGCGCAGGAGGAGAACGGCCACCTCGTCGTCACAACGCACTAGGTCGTCGGGCTGAGAAGCGGGTCGATTCCGCCGGCTGCGGCTCCTCGAGGAACGCGCGGACGAGGCGGCCGGTCGTCTCCATCGCGGTCGCGGCCACGCGCATCGTCTGCTCGTGGCTCAGCCGCTCCTCGCCCATCCCGGCGGCGAGGTTGGTGATCACCGAAAGCGCCGCGACCTCGAGGCCGGCCCGGCGGGCGAGAATCACCTCCGGCACTGTCGACATACCGACCGCCGTGCCGCCGAGGATCCTCGCGGCCCGGATCTCCGCGGGCGTCTCGAACTGCGGGCCGGAGAACCACACGTAGACGCCCTCGCGCAACTCGATGCCCAGGCGTCCGGCCAGCTCTCGCAGCCGCTCTCGGAGCCGCGGCGAGTACGCGTCAGCCATGTCGACGAAGCGCTCGTTCCCGCTCTCCCCGAAGAGCGGCGAGACGCCGGTGAGGCCGATATGGTCGGAAACGAGCATGATCGAGCCCGGCGCGAGCTCGACGTCGAGGCTCCCGGCGGCGTTCGTGAGCACGAGCGTGCGGCAGCCGATCTCGGCCAGCGTGCGCACCGCCTCCTTCATCCCGTCCGGACGGCCGTGTTCGTAGAGGTGTGACCGCCCCTGCATGAGTGCGACCGCAGTCTCACCTACATACCCGAGGACAAGCCGGCCCGCGTGGCCGGCGACGCCCGCTTCGGGGAAGCCCGGCAGCTCGGCGTAGGGTACGACGAGCGGCTCGGTCACGTCGTCCGCAAGCGGGCCGAGGCCCGATCCGAGCACCACCCCTACCCGCGGCATGAACCCTACGGCGCGCGCGCCGATCACGTCTGCAGCCGCCGCCGGCACCGGTCTACGATACTGCGATCCGCCGCGAGCAGACTGATGACCGCGGCTTCGTTCGTATGGAGCTAGCCGGGCTCGAACCGGCGACCTCCTGGGTGCGATTCGAGAGCACACCGCCGCAAACCCACGCTGGGAGCGGCCGTTCCCGAGCGCGAACCCCCTCCGATACCCCGCGCTTGTCCGGGTTTTTGGGGATGGCCAACGCTTCATCCCCAAACCGGACTCATCGGTTCGGGACCGAGCGAGGGCGCGAGGCGGCGAGACCCTTACGGTGACAACCGTCGGTCGAACTCTATACAGACATTTGACAGACTGTCTCGTGTCTGTATAGACTCTCCTTCAGGCGTTCGACGAACCCTCAACAAGAAGGAGAACGATGCAGCACGCAGCACACCACCGCCGCTCGCTCCGCGCCATGGCGGCGGCCGTCGGCCTCGCGGTCGTCGGCCTCGTCTTCGCCGGCTGCGGCGGCAACGACTCGGAGGCCCGAGGAAGGCCCGGCTTCCACCCAGTCCGCGATGACGACGACCGAGATGATGGAGGAAAGCAACATCGTCGAGACGGCCGTCGCGGCAGGGGACTTCACCACGCTCGCCTCCCTGCTCGAGCGCGCCGGCCTGGCCGAGACGCTCGCCGGCGAGGGCCCGTTCACGGTCTTCGCCCCGACCGACGAGGCGTTCGAAGCCGTCCCGCAGGAGACCCTCGACGCTCTCGCGGAGGACCGCGAGCTGCTGCGGGCCGTCCTGCTCTACCACGTCGTCGAGGGCGAGGCTCGCGCGAGCGACGTCGCGTCGATGCGCTCCGCCGAGACCCTGAACGGCGACTCCGTCCGCCTGCGGGCGAGCGGCGACACGGTTCGCGTCGACGACGCCCGCGTCGTCAAGGCCGATGTGACCGCCTCGAACGGCGTCATCCACGTCATCGACGAAGTGCTGATCCCGTCCGCCTAGCGGACGCCAACCGCTGCCCGTCCGGCCTCAGGCCGGGCGGGCCGCTTTCTGTCGAAGCCGCAGCTGCGTCCGCCGGGCCCGCAGCACCGACTGCTCCTTGTCCTTCACCTCGAGCACGCAGTCGAGCGGCAGGTCGTCCACCTGCTCGGCGAAACGGCGGAACCGCCGCAGGTCGAGCGTATCGCGCATGCGCGCCGGCCCGGCGGCCGGGCGCCTGCGTCGAGAAGTGCACCTCCTGCCGCCCGTCGGCTTCGCGCCAGGTCTCGCCCGCGAGCTCGACGAGCTCGCGCACCCCGAGCTTGGGAAGAGACCCGTTCACCTCGTGGTGCAAGGCGTCGAACACGACCGGCACGTTCAGCTCACCCGCTACCGGGAGGACGTCCGCGAAGGACCAGCGCTCGTCATTCTCGAGGACGAGGCGTGAGCGAGTTTCCGGCGCGAGGCGCCCGAAGGCCCGCCCGAATCGGTCGAGCCAGCTCTCGCGGTCGCCCGCTCCTCCCCCGAGATGGAGCACGATCTTGTGCGAGCGGTCTAGCCCGAAGGCGCTCATGAGCTCCGCGTGGTAGTCGAGCTCCCGGACCGCCGCGTCCGCGATCGCCTCGTCGGCGGAGGCGGGCACCGCGTGTACGGCCCCGGGTGCGTCGAGAGCCGCATGCCCGCGCCGCGCATGAGGTCGCCCAGCTCTGCGAAGCGCTCGCAAAGCGCTTCGCGCCACGGATAGCTCGCGCGCGGGTGCGAGGCGAGCGGCACGGTGTTCGAGGACACGCGAAAGACCCGGATGTCGTTGGCGTCGTTCCAGCGGAGGATCGCCTCGAGCGTGTCGAGGTTCGCCTGCCAAGAGCTCACGCAGGCGCTCGGGCGTCGCCTTCGCGAGGCGCGTCGTGCGTGCCGGGCTCCCGAAGAGCGTGTTGAGGCAGGCGTACCCGAGCCGGAGCCCCGGCTCACCCGCATCAGGAAGCATCGCGCGCCCGTAGGGCTGTTCGAGCCGCCTCGTCGAACGGCGTCGGCTCGAAGGGAACGAGCGTGGCGATGTCGTTTTCCCGCGCGACAGTCTCGGTGCGGAGCCCGTCGACGAGCTCGCGGGCCACGCCGGCCTGCACCGGCGTCACGAGGTGGAGCCAGAGCGAGGAGAGGCGCGGCGTGAGCACCGGCACCTCGACGATCAGCGGGCGGCGGCCGCGCAGATCCCCGACCCTCAGGATCATGTCCCGGCAGGTCATGACCTCGGGGCCCGCGACGTCGAACGTGCGCTCGAGCGCCTCGCCACGCCCGACGACGCCGGCGAGGTTGCGGACGAGGTCCTGCAGCGCGATCGGCTGCGTCCTCGTCCGCACCCAGCGGGGACAGACCATCACGGGCAAGCGGTCGACGAGTGAAACGATCGTCTCGAAGGCAGCGCTCCCATCCCCCACGACGATCGCTGAACGCAGCGTGGTCACAGGCACCGAACGAGCGGCGAGCCGCTCAGCGGTCTCCGCCCTGCTGCGGAGGTGGAGCGAGCCTCCCTTGGAGGCATCGCCGAGTCCGCCGAGGAAGACGATCTGACGCACGCCGGCGCTCTCGGACGCCTCGGCAACGGCGTCGGCGGCGAGCCGGTCTCGGTGCGCGAAGTCCTTCGCGCCGAGCGAGTGCACCAGGTGGTAGACCACATCGACGCCGTCGAAGAGGCCGTCGAGCTCGTCGCGCTGCGTGACGTCCGCGGCGACCCAGCGCACGCCGTCGCCGCTTCGGTCGCGCGGGCGTCGCGAGGCTGCCACCACCTCGTGCTCTCGCGCTAGCAGCGGCAGGAGTGCGCGGCCGACGACGCCGCTTGCCCCGAGGACGGCGACCTTCATGACAGGCTCTCACGCACGAGCCGCTCAACGTAGCGCCGACCGATCGCCCGGTGCAGCCGGGCCTGCACCTGGTGGTAGACGAAGCCCGTCCACCCGGGATTCCCGGCCCGGCCCGCGAGGCGGGGCGAGAAGTCCCGGACCAGCGTCCGCACGCACCACGCAGGACTGCGCCGCTGCTCGAAGACGAGCTCGCCGCCCGCCCCCCGGGCAAGCAGTCCCCCGAGAACCGGATACGTGCACGAGATTCCGGTTGGATCGACCTGGATCTCCGGGTTGCCGAAACGCAGGAGGGCGGGCGCACGGCCGAAGAGGCGCAGCTCGACGCTCCCGGGCGTCCGCCGCGCTCGGACGGCGCCCCGCGTCGAGCGTTCGACCTCTTGCCAGTACGCCGAGCCCAGCCGACCGGCGCCGTCCCTCGTAACCGGGACGACGGGCCGCGCGAGCGCGAAGGACTCCTCGGAGTGGACGGCCAAGGCAGGCGGACCGGCCGGCGTTAGACCGGCCGGTTCTCGACCCTCGAGCTTCAGGCGGTCGCGACCTGCGGGTCGCGGCTCCAGCGGCGGCGGATGGCCCCGTGCTGGACGATTTGGTAGACGGCCGCGAGACCAACGAGTCCATAGATCACACGGCTCGCGGCGTTCGTCTCGCCGAAGTCGAGACCGACGATCGTCGCCACGAGGTCGAACTCGGCGAGGGCCACGAGCCCCCAGTTGAGACCGCCGACCACGACGAGCACGGCCGCAAGGATGTCGAGCTTCTTCATCGAAATACCCTCCTTGTAGAGAAATTGTAGAGACTTTGTACCGTGAGAACGGTCTCCTGTCAAGCTTGTGTATAAATATCGTCCTGGTCTTGTAAGCTACGGCGCATGGCAGAGGGTCATCTCCGGATCGGCGAGCTGAGCAGGCGGGTCGGGGTCAGCCCCGAGCTCCTGCGGGCCTGGGAGCTTCGGTACGGGCTCCTGCAGCCGTCACGCTCCCCCGGGGGCTTCCGGCTCTACTCCTCGGCGGACGAGGAACGGATCAAGCGGATGCGTGCGTTCCAGACGCAGGGCCTTTCAGCCGCGGAGGCGGCTCGGCTCGCCCTCGAGTCGACTGCCGCCGCCGAGACTCCTGCCCGCGACGGCGAGGTGGCCCTCGATCGCGATCCCCTCGCGCAGGCCCTCGAGCGCTTCGACGAGCCGGCCGCGCAGGAGGCTTTCGACCGCGCGCTCTCCGCCGTCAGCATCGAATCGCTCTTGCGCGATCTCGTCATCCCTTATCTCCACGACCTGGGGGAGCGCTGGGAAGCGGGCACCGCGAGCGTCGCCCAGGAGCACTTCGCGAGCAACTTCCTCCGCGGGCGCCTGCTCGGCCTGGCGCGGGGCTGGGGTCAGGGCGGGGGCCCGCTGGCCATCCTCGCGTGCGCGCCGGGCGAGCTGCACGACCTCCCCCTCATCGCGTTCGGGCTAGCCCTGCGCGCACATGGCTGGCGAATCGCGTTCCTCGGGCCCGACACTCCGCTCGGGACCCTCGCCGACGCGGCCGCGAAGCTCGAGCCGCGGCTCGTCGTCGTCAGCGCCACGTCCGCCCCGCGGCTCGCACGCGTCCGCGACGAGCTCGGGACGCTCGCGCGCTCGACGCCCCTCGCGCTCGCCGGCGCCGGAGCGACGAACGCGCTGGCCGAGTCGGTGGGAGCGGACCGCCTGGCGGAGGACCCGGTCACCGAGGCCGGCCGAGTCGCGCGAAGCGCTCGCGCGGGCCTCGCCTGACG
>CAVTCK010000001.1:0-15111 GCA_963733155.1 uncultured Actinomycetes bacterium | reverse complement strand
CAAGCGCGAAGACTGAGCAGGACGGGGACGCGGAGCAGCCTCCGGTGCAGGGAATGTTGGCCGACTAAGCTGTGCCCGTCGCGAGCCGTGGAGACGAACAGAGAGGAGACTCGATGAGGGTTGGCGCCGGGCAGTGGACTACCAGCGAGACCGAGGCGCTTCAAGAACTCGCAGCCTTCCCGCTGGTAGAGGCGCTCTACGGACGGCGCTCGCGGCGTTTCGCGCTCGGGGGAGAGATCCCAGACGGGCCGCTCGCCTACCGCTCCCAGTACGAGCCGATGCCCCTCAGCGAGCTCGAGCGGATGTTGGTTCTGAGCGCGATGGGCGGGACGACCGGTTGGCATTACTCGATCACCCGTCACGCGCGCTACGCGCCACACGTGTCTAACTACGCCGGCGGAGCCGCCGGACGCACGTTTCCGTCCGCCGCCGGCTTTCACACCGTCGAGCTCTTCTTCACGGACGACTCCGGCGTGTACTTCTTCCCCACCCGGGACGCGGGCGCGCTCGTCGATCCAGCGAGCGAGGAGATCACGCCCGAGCTGATGGTCGAACGCCACCGGGAGCGGCTCCGGAAGCTCTCGGACGGCCGGCTCTACTTACCCCGCGAAGAGCCTTATCTGGAGGGACACAACACCTGGTGCGTCAACGTTCCCGGCTCCCTGCTCGTCATCCCGCTCGCCGACATCGCTCAGCACCTGATCGCGATCCTCTGCTTCTTCGTTCAGAACGGCTTCGCGATCTACGACGACGTCAACGACCGCAAGATCCCGGGGCTCGAAGAGTTCAGCGGGCTGGTCGACGTCGAGGAGCCGTTCCCGCTTACGTTCAGCGAGCAGTACGCGCTGACAGAGGCGACCGCGGAGCTCGCCACCGCTTGCTACGCGGGCGTCCTCATGCTCCAGGCGATGGGCCTGGGCGGCTGGATGTTCGACGGGATAGACCGCTTTTCCATGCTCGGGGCTTCCGGCAACCCCGACGTGCCCGGACTCGGGTTCCGATACGACGAGGACGAGCGCTGGTCGACGCCGAACCCCACGGGTCGGGAGGCAGTCTTCGAAGCCTACTGCCCTCCGCACTACCCGGACATGACGGCCGCCGTCGAGGCCTTCGCCGAGCGCAAGTTCGGCCCGGGCGGGCCCTTCCACCGCGACACCCCCGGCGCCTGGACGGACAGCCCCAGCGTACGAGGGAGCGCCCAGGTCCACGACTCCGAGTTCAAGGCCTGCGTCGCGGTTCAGGCCCAGTACATCCTCGACACCTTCGGCAAGTTCCCCGGAACCGTGCCCACCGTGTTCATCTTGAACTACGTCCAGGCCCATCACCTCGATCTCGACTTCTACGACCGCTTCTTCAAGCCCGGCGCCTACCTGCGCACCCACGCCGAGCACATGCAGCGCTGGCACGATCGAGCCGAGAGGACCTAGTGATCGGCGCCGTCGCGCGCGCCCGCGGGGCTACGGCCGGTCGGGGAGCGTGTCCGCCAGCGCCCGGATGTGCTCGGGCCGGATTCCACAGCAGCCGCCGACAAGCTGCGCGCCCCGGTCGACCCAGCCCACGGACGCGCTCGCGAACGCCTCGGGTGTGATGTCCCCGAAGATCCACTCGGGCGGCTTGTAGTCGCCGCAGTGCGGATAGGCGCCCACGGTGCCGCTCCAGTGTCGCGCGATGACGTCCAGCGCCGGTTCGACCGCCTCGATCACGGAGTGCATCACCGTGACCGCGGAGACCGTCGATCCGAGGAGCGCGTCGAGCAGCTCGTCAAGCCCGTCCTGGGGCTCGCCGAGCGTCGGTATATGGCCGTCGACCGCGACCTCGACGCTCACGCCGAGCCAGACCGGCAGACCGGTCTCCGCCGCCGCCGCCAACGCCGGGCTGCCGAAGCTGGGCGAGGTGATCATCTCGAGTGCGATCAAGTCGACGCCCGCCTCGGTGAGAGCCGACGCCTGCTCGCGGTAGTGCTCGAGGAGCTCGGTTCCACTCGGCCCTGGCCGGCCTCGCAGGACGACGTCCTCCGCCGCCGCGAGCGACATGGAGCCGGCAATGGCGACCGGCCGGTCGGCTACGCGGTCACGCGCCTCGCGCGCGGCCTGGACGGCGCGCCGGTTCGCCTCCACGACCCGATCGCCGTATCCGGCCCGCTCCAGCGGCAACCGCGCGGCCGCGTACGTGTTGGCGATGATGACATCCGCTCCCGCGCGGATGTAGTCCTCGTGGATCTCTCGGACGACGTGGTCGTGCGTGAGGTTGGCAACGCCGCTCCAGGCTTCGTCGTCCATAGGCACCCCTCGAGCCTGAAGCTCAGTTCCCATGCCGCCGTCGATGACGACGACCTCGCCGTCGGCGAGGCGCCGGCTCAGCTCCTCGACAACCGTCATCTCCGCATCCTTCGCCCGAATGATGCCGCCTGTAGGCAAGGATCGCGGCGATCGTAGCCGGAGCGCGGCTCGAACCGAGGGAGTCTTGAGCCGTGGCGCAGGCAAGCACCCGTCGATCGTGGCGCGCGGCAAAGGTAACTCGCCGCGCCGTATTCATCTGGCCTGAAACTGACTCACGACGACCCAAGATGGACGTCTGGTGGGCCGTGCCGTCGAGACGCTGCTTCGAGACTCTGCTGTCGGACACACTGTGGGCGTGTCTCTTCCTCCCGGCTTCCGGCTTCGCCCGGTGCGCGACGAAGACGCCGCCCCCGTCGCGGACTTCGCCAACGAGGAGACGAGGGCGCTCATCGGCGTGAGCGTGCTCTCGCCTGACTGGCTCCTCGTCCGCTGGACCGCACCGTCGGTCGACCGCGAGAACGACGTCGCCGTCGTCGAGGCGCCAGAGGGGCGCCTCTGCGGCTACCTGGGCCTCGACTCCGAGCCGCCGTACTCGAGCGTCTTCGCCATCGGGATCGTCGCCGTCCCCTACCATGGCCGGGGCCTCGGCGCGGCCATCGTCACCGAGATTGAACGGCGCGCCGAGCGGTTTCTCCGGCTCGCCGACCCCGAGCTTCGGGTCGCCGTCCACCTGGGGACGATCGCCGATGAGCCGCGCGTCAGCGAGCTCGCCGCGGCCCACGGGTACCGCGAGATCCGGCGCATGCAGCTCATGCGAATCGATTTCGCGGCCGCGCCGGCGCCGCCGATGCCGCCGCCCGGGATGGAGATCCGCGTCATCCGCCCGGACCGCGACGTCGAGCAGCTCTACCGCGCCAACGTCGAGGCCTTCGCCGACCACTGGGGCGAGGGGACCGAGACGTACGAGGACTTCCGTCACCGCGTCTTCGAGTCGAACGAGTTCGAAGCGGACCTTTGGTTCCTCGCGTGGGACGGTGAGACGGTCGCCGGCTACGTCGGCGTGCGCGAGAACTCGATCGAGGACAGCTCGCGAGGGTACGTCGACGTGCTCGGCGTCCGGCGGGCCTACCGGCGACGCGGGCTCGGCGAGGCGCTGCTCAGGCAGGCTTTCGCCGTCCTGAACGAGCGCGGCAAGGGCGGGTGCGACCTCCACGTGGACGTCGAGTCATTGACGGGTGCGACGCGCCTGTACGAACGGCTCGGCATGACGGCGCTGCCCCGCTTCGCGACATCGGAGAAGGAGCTCCGGCCGGGACGCCGGCCTGCACGCACCGGCTCATAGAGGGAAGCGCGAAGACTGAGCCCCCGGGGGCTAGGCCGTCTTCTCCCAGACGGAGACGTGCTTTGTGCTGTCGTTCGTGAACGGCTCGCGTTTCCAACCGCTCCAGCGTTCGCGCAGCGTCATTCCCGCGAGGCGCGCCATCAGGTCGAGCTCCGCCGGCCACACATAACGGAATGGGATCGAGAACGCTTCGAGCCTTCCATCGACGACCCCGTAGTGATGGGAGACGAGGCCTTGCCTCGCGACGTCGAACTCGTCGAGCCCGACTTCGTCGGGCCTCGAAGGAGAACACGTCGATCGTCTCGCCGGGCGGAAGCCGCCGCAGGCTCGGCACGCCCACCTCGATCACGAAGCAGCCGCCCGGCTCGAGATGCGCCGCAACGTTCTGGAAGCACGCGACCTGCTCGTCTTGCGTCGTCAGGTTCATGATCGTGTTGAAGACGAGATAGGCGACCGAGAACGTCCCTTCGACGGTGGTCGTCGCGAAGTCGCCGATCGTGACGCCGATCGTCTCAGCCCCCGGCTTCTCGCGCAGCCTCGCGACCATCGCCTCGGACAGGTCGATCCCGTGCACGCGGATGCCGCGCTGTGCGAGCGGGAGCGCGATCCGGCCCGTGCCGATGCCGAGCTCGAGCGCCGCCCCGTCGCCGGCCAGCTCGGCGAGGAAGTCGACGACCGGATCAACGACGGCGGGGTCGAACATGTCCGCGCTCGACTCGTCGTAGCGCTCGGCCACACCTTCGCCGAAGTAGTCCTCGGGCATGGCGGCACTCTGTCAAACACACGTCACGTGAGCGCGCACCGGAACCACGAGCGCTACGAGCTGCAGCCCGCCCTATCGTCCCAGGTCGTCGAGCGGGGCGCGGATGACGCCGTCGGCGACGATCTCGCCGCCCTCGAACCGATAGATGCCGACCGGCGCGGGAACAATGTCGCCGTAGCGGTCGAACGAGAACGAGCCGAGGAGGCCGTTCGTCACCTCTGTCTTGAAGAGCTCGTCGACCACCGACGCTCGGCTCCCGTCGGAGCGGGCGATCGAGTCGAGCAGCACCTCCGCGGCCTGAGCGGCCTCGGACACCTAGAGCGCGTGGGTGGACGGCACGCCGAGCTCGCGCAGGAATCGCTTCCCGGCAGGGGGCAGTTGCTCCGGCGGGACGCCCGGCAAGATCACACGCATTCCCTCCCCCGCCGCGCCCAGCTCTTCGGCGATGTCGTCCGCCGGGAAGGAGTCCGGAGCGATGAGGGTGACCCCGGGCCCGAGCGCGGCGCGGAGGTCCTCCACGAGACGGCCCGCATTCCCCTGGGTCAGCCCAGCCAGGAAGACCGCTTCGGGGCCTGCAGCCGCCACAGAGGCTGCGAGGGCCCTGTAGCTCTTGCGGAGCGGCCAGTCGAACTGGACGACCTCGAGCCCGAGACTTCGCGCCGAGGGGACGAACCCCGCGTTGAGCCCCCGAGCGTAATCGGGTTCCAGCTCGTCCTGATGGAGGACCGCCACCCGCCGTGCGCCCTGGCGCTCGGCGACGTGGGCAGCAGCGGTGCCCTGTGCAATGTCGTGGGTGATGACGCGGACGTAGCTGCGGACGCCGTCGGGATACAGCGCAGCCGCCTGAGCTGTTCGCGTCAGCCCGATGTGCGTGTTGTTCGGGCTGATCATCGCGAGGGGGCCGGCCGCTCTGCGGCTGATGATCGGGATCTGCAACAACGCGCAGCCGGAGTACAAGGGACCGATGATCCCCACGACGCCTTCCGTAGCGACGTAGTCCCGCGCGTTCCGCCTGCATAGCACCGCATCGGCGGGCTCGTTGCCCTGGCTGTCGTTGCAGGATTGGTAGCCGACCCGGTATTCGCCCGCCCGAAACCCTCGCTCTCGGAAGACGAACTCGATCGCGTCGATCAGGGCGCTTCGTGTACTCGGCGCGCGTTCCACGCCGCGGGAAGTCCGAGACGACGATCAGGTCCGGCTCACCCTCGCCTTCGTAGAGGAGGCCGGCGCACGAGGCTCGAGGCCACCGGCTCGACGGTGTCGTTGCCGCCGCACCCCGACTACCACCCCTGCGAGCAGCAGGAAAAGCGCCGCAGCTACATGCTTCATCAACGGATGATGCTGCGCGGAATGCGCGCGGGTCAACTCACCCCACGGAGACCCACACCGCGCCCGCCCCCTCGTCGACCCTGCGGGGTGCTCCGCCGACCGCGATCGTCGTCACCTCGTCGGTGCGTGGATCGATCCGCGAGACCGTGCCCGCCTCGCTCGCCGCCCAGACGGCATCCGGTCCCACCGTCACCCCGAGTGCTATTCCGCCGACGTCATAGGTGCGCGAGATGCTCTCCTCTCGCGGGTCCACGCGAAGGACGGCTTCGCCCTCGTCGTCGGCGACCCAGACCGACCCGAGTCCCGTCGCGATGTCACCGGAGCCTCCCGGGAGCTCGACGGTCGCGATCGCTCGCATCGTCGCGGGCGACAGCCGCGCGAGCTCGGGGCCGAGGACCCAGAGGGAGCCGAATCCATAGGCCATCGGCCCCCAGACGTCGCTCGACCGCGCCTCCATCTGCGAAGTAGCTGGATCGATGCGCGAGATCGTTCGAAGGCTGCCGGCCCAGATCGCGTCCGCTCCGACCGCGAGCCAGCCCGCACCCGGGTCGAGCTCGAAGGCACTTTCCTCACCCGCATTCCGAAGCGTCCAGCTCGCTTCGACGAGATCGGTGCCCGCGCTCAACCCGAAAGACCCGGCCTTCGGCCGTCCCGACCCAGAGCGAGCCGAACGCGGACAGGAACTCCCGCGGTGTCCCTCCGACCGAGAACGTCGAGACGAGCGTCCGGGTCCGCGCGTCGATGCGGGAGATCGTCCCGCCCTCGTTCGAGTTGAGCACCCACACCCATTCGTCCGAGGCGGCGACCTCCGTCGGCGTGTTACCGACCGGGATCGCCTGCACGAGCTCCTCCGAGACAGGGTCGACGACCCCGAGGGAGTTGGGGGGAGCGACGAGCGTCTCACCCGAGCCGAGAGTGAGCACGAGAACGGCGGCGACGACGGCCAGAGCGATCAAGGCGGCGCCGCCGTAGAGAAGGCGCCCGCCGATCCGCCGCCGCCTGCGCCTGACGGCGACCGGCGAAGGCCCGAGGCCCGAGCGCCGCGCGCGCCTCGTCGACGAACGCGTCGCAGCTCTCGTACCGTTGTTCCGGCTCCTTGGCAAGGGCGCGGGCAAAGACCGATTCGAGCTCGGGGTAGGCCGCAAGCGGGCTCGCCTCCTCCTGCATGTGCGCCCAGAGCGTCTGGGCCTCCGTATCGCGCCGGAACGGCGGAGCTCCGGAAAGCAGCTCGTAGAGCACACAGGAGAGGGCGTACTGGTCCGTCCGGCCGTCCACCTCGCCGCGGCGGATCTGCTCGGGGGCGAGGTAGTCGAGCGACCCTGCCAGCCCGGACGCGGTCGGCCCTCTGTCGCCGAGCTGCGTCGTCAGGCCGAAGTCGGACAGGTAGCAGTGGTCGGCCGCGTCGACGAGCACGTTCCCCGGCTTGACGTCTCGATGGACGAGCCCCCGCGCGTGCGCTGCGTCGAGTGCGTCCGCCACCTGGCCGACGAGCCCCAGTGCGCGCTCGGCGGGAAGCGGGCCTTGCTCCACGATCGCGCCGAGGTCCGTGCCCTCGACGAACCGGTTGGCGAGGTAGAGCTCGCCGTCCGCTTCGCCCGCGGCATACACGGGCAGAATGCCGGCGTGGTCGATTGAGGCCGCGAGCCTCGACTCGCCCAGGAAGCGCTCCCGAAACGACGCGTCGCTCGCGAGCTCGGGCGCGATCAGCTTCAGCGCGACGGGCCGGTCGAGCGCCAGCTCAGTCGGCGCGGTAGACGACCCCCATGCCGCCGCGACCGACGACGTCGTCGATGCGGTAGCCGGCGAACTGTGTTCCGAGCTCGGGCATCTCGGATCATATTCTCGGCCGTTCGATCGACCATGTGAAGCGCGTCATCGTCGCCTGCGGCGCGATGCCGCTCGGCCGCAGGCCGCGGCGCACGAGCACGGTCGGCGCCGGTGGCGACGCGACGAGAGCGGTGCGAGTCTCTCCCAGCCCCTCCGTCCGCCAGCGATCGGACAGCCCCAAGACGAGCAATCCTGCTCCTTCCGCGAGTGCTGAAAGGCCCTCATGTCCGAGCCGGCCGAGGAGCGGTTCCGCGACGACTCCAGCCGTGTGCTGGACGATCAGGGACGCATCCGCGAGCATGCGGCTTGCGTCACGTCCCCCAGGGACCTCGTCGGCCGCCCCGACGAGGCGGAGCGGGCGGTCGAGCGCCGCCGCCGCCCAGGCGCCGAGCTCGAGCGCAGCCCAGTCGTGCTCGAAGGCGCCGAAGGGAACGACAATCGGCCCGGCTCCGAGCGGCCCACCGCGCTCGACGAGTGAGGCGACGTCGCACGTCGCTCGGTCGAAGACGGCGGCTAGGCGGCCCGCGAGCGGGTCGCCGTCGAACGAGATGAGAAGCAGGTCGGCATCCTGCTGGTCTACCAGCCGGACGACATCCTCGGCCGGCGACGATGAGGAGAACGCGGCGACACGCAGTCTCCCACCGCGTTCGGTGAGCTCGCGCTTCACCTCACCGAGCGCAGCAGCAGTGGGCGAGAGCTCGGCGGCTGGGACGATCCGGGCGAGCACGAGCTCCCTCCGGTTGGGACCGCCGGCGAGCGCCTCGGCGAGCGGAAGCAGCAGGCCGACCGACCCCGCGCCGTCCGGCACCGCCACGATGGACCCAGTGCCTCCTGCGTCGGCCGCTGCTCAAAGGAGAGCGCTTGATCCTGGCGCAAGATCGCGCGCTCGAGCTCGCGCAGCTCCGGTCCCGGCTCGAGGCCGAGCTCTTCGTCGAGCAGCCGCCGGCCCTCACGGAAGACGTCGAGCGCGTCGGACTGGCGCCCTGCGCGGTAGAGCGCACGCATGAGCAGCGCCCGCGGCCGCTCCTGCAGCGGCCGCTCGGCCACGAGCGCCTGCAGCTCGCCGATGAGCTCGCGGCCGCCGCCGAGCTCCAGGTCCGCCTCGATCCGCTCCTCGAGAGCGAGCTGACGCAGCTCCTCGAGCCTCGCCGCCTCGGTCTGCACGAACGGGTCGTACGCGAAGTCCGCGAGCGGCGCGTCGCGCCAGAGCGAAAGCGCAACCCGGAGAGTCGCCGCCCGTGCGGCCGGCTCCTCGCCCCGCGCTCTCGCGAGCAGCTGCTCGAAGAGGTGCAGGTCGAGCTCGCCCGGCCCGACGCGCAGCACGTACCCGGGAGCTCGGGTCTCGAGCACGTGGCGGGCGCTCCCGAGCGCCTTGCGCAGCGCGGAGACGTAGACCTGAATCGCCTTCGCGGCGGTCTTCGGGATCTCCTCCGGCCAAAGCGCCTCTGCGAGCCGGTCGGCCGAGACGACCTCGTTCGCATGGAGGAGCAGGAACGCGAACAGCGCGCGCTGGCGGGGAGCGCCGAGATCGAGCGGGCGCCCGGCATCGAGCACCTCGAGCGGCCCCAGAACCTTGAACTCCACGGCGCAAACGCTACTTGCAGCCGAAAGGCCTTTACCCGGCCTTAGGTCCTCCTTGGCGCGCCCTCCGATCCTCCACCCATGAGATCGCACAGGGCGATCACGAGAAAAGGAGACGACATGAAGATTCGGACGAAGCTCATCGGAACGATCGCCATCGGCGCTGCGCTTCTGATTCCCGTCGCGCAGGCACAGAGGCCCGACGACCGCGCCGGCCTCCACGGCCCGGGCGCTTTCGCGTCGACGGAGACGTCCGCGGCAACTCACCCGGACAACCGCGCCGGCGTTCGCGGCCCCGGCACGCTCGACGTGCAGCGCGCAGTTGTCCGTCCGCCGGATGGCGACTGCGCGCGACGGAGCTCTACGCGGACCGGGCGCGTTCGGGTCCCCGGAAGTCCACGTCCCGCGACGCATCCTGACAACCGCGCTGCCCCGCGCGGACCCGGGTCCGTCACTACGGTCGCCTTCCAGCCGGACTCGATCGGCTTCGACTGGCGCGACGGGCTGCTCGGAGGGCTTCGGGGCGCAGGCCTGGCACTTCTCCTCACCGGGAGCGCCTTCCTGCTCATGGGCCAGCGGAGCAGAGCTCGCACCGCCTGAGCGGAGACTCCGCGAGAGACCGCCTCCCGGAAAGGCGACAGCCTTCCGGGTTGGCGGTCTCTCTGCGTGGTCAGGGTCGAAGGCACAGCGCACTGTTTGAGGCCGTCGTCCGTGGCGGCGGCAGTCACCGTTGGGCGGGCTGGAAGAGCTCGACTGGGTTGCCGGAGGGGTCGCCCCTTCGACAACCGCGTCACCTTGATCTCGCTCCGAGCGGGACTGACCAGCCGCGTTGTCCTCGGCCACCTGACCGACCCGAGCCTGGATATCCCTACGACCGCGACCGTGGCCGCAGGCCGGCTGTGCGCAGTCAGCCTGCGCTTCACGACACCTCGCGAGCCGACTACTCCCTATTGGATCACGCAGCTGCCACTGCGCCCGTGAGCGCCAGAGGCAACGGGGAACGACGAGCACTTTTCCATCCGTTGCTCTGCGTGGCGCGGCTCCGCCTCCGGCCCGAGGTCGAGCCGCGCCCGCTCGGCGCGTCGACGTCACTGCCAGATCGAGAGAGCCGACGCCCGGACAGCTCCAACTCGGCGGCGGTAAGGCGCCGCACAAGAAAGGGCCCTGTGTTGATCCGGAACCCTCACTCGGTGCTCAAGATCTACGGGCGTCGGCTCGACGGGCTGAGGCGCACCGGCGACTCCGCCCACGATGCGTTCGAGCTCATCCGGGGCTACAAACGCGAGGACACGATTCGTGACGTCGTGCTCTTCCCGGCGCTGCGGCCGCGCGGTGGCTGAGCCGCCTTGTCCGTCGGGCTGAAGATCCTCCACGTCAGCCAGCCAAACGAGGGCGGCGTCGGCCGATACGTCGCGGATCTCCTGCCCGAGCAGGTCGCCCGAGGCTGGAGTCTCGCCGTCGCGTGTCCCGTCGCCGGGCTCCTCCCGGGCGACGTGGGTCCTCTGGCCGAGGAGGCGCAGGCTGCGGGCGCGCGCCACCTCCTCTGGCCCGCGCGCCGGCCACCGGGGCACAACACCATCGCGGAGATCCGACGGTTGAAGTCGATCCTCGAGGCCGAGGCGCCCGAGCGTCGTTCACCTGCACGCCTCGAAGGCGGGCCTCGCCGGGCGCCTGCTGCTCCGCGGTCGCGTCCCGACGGTGTTCCAGCCACACGCGTGGTCCTTCGAGGCGGCCCGCGGGGCCGCGCGCTCCGCCTCGGTCGTCTGGGAACGCGTCGCCGCCCGCTGGACGGACCTGGTTGTCTGCGTCAGCGAGGGCGAGCGCGAGCGCGCCGAGGCGGCCGGGGTCGAGGCTCAGTGGGCCGTCGTGCCGAACGGCGTCGACCTGGAGCGATTTCCCCCGGCCTCGGAGGAGGATCGCGCCGCCGCGCGCGAGCGCCTGGGGCTCGGCGCCGGGCCGATCGTGGTGTGCGTCGGCCGGCTTTCGCGGCAGAAGGGGCAGGACGTCCTGCTCGACGCGTGGCCGGAGATCGCCCGCACGGTCGAAGGGGCGCGGCTGGCGCTCGTCGGGAGCGGCCCGGAGGAGCAGGCGCTGCGCGGCACGGCTCCGCCGGGCGTGCTGTTCGCCGGCGAGCGCACTGACGTCGGCGACTGGTATGCGGCCGCTGACGTGGTCACCTTCCCGTCCCGCTGGGAGGGTATGGCGCTCACGCTGCTCGAAGCGATGGCGCGAGAGCGCAGCGTGGTGGCGACCGATGTGGCCGGAGCCCGCGAGGCGCTCGGCGTTGGAGCCGGGGCGATCGTTGCCGTCGAACGGCCCGAGTCCCTTGCTGCCGCAATCGTCGAACGGCTGCTCGAACCGGAGCGCGCAGCCGCGGAAGGCCGCACGGCACGTGCGCGGGCCGAGCAGTCGCACGACCTGCGCAGGACGGTGCGCGCGGTCGCCGACCTCTACGGTGGGATGCTCGCAGCCCGCGGACTGCTCAGTAGTACAGGCTCCGCGACTCCCTGAACCGGTTCGCGACGATGCCGAGCACCGACGCCTTGAGCGACTCGAGGGCGAGGATGGCCTCGTTCACGGGGCTCGCCATCGACCCGGCCGAGACGACGAGCAGGACGCCATCCGCCACCGGGGCGAGCGAGCGAGCGTCGTCGGTGCCGAGGAGGGGCGGAGTGTCGACCACGATCACGTCGTAGCTCTTCTTCGTCTCCTGCACCATGGCTGCGAAGCGCCGCGCGAGCAGGTCGCCCGCGTCCGGGTCGGCCGCGGTGGGCAGCAGCGAGAGCTCCTCGATCCACCCGGGCCGGATGCTCTCTTCGAGCGTGGACTGCTCCCGCAGAACGGCGGCGAGGCCGCGGTTCCCGTCCAGGTGCGCGAAGCGCTCGAGACGAGGCCGCTTGAGGTCGGCGTCGATCAACAGCACGCGCATCCCGAGCCGGCCCAGAGACTCGGCGAGCAACGCCGCGACGGTCGTCTTGCCATCGCCTTTGTCGGGCGACGTGACGAGGATGACCTGAATGTCCCGCTCGCGCAGCTGCGGCTCGAGATTCGCGCGCAGCGTCCGAGCCGCCGAGCCTACGGCCGGGTCAGAGAACGCCTCGGTCGGCCGTGAGTGCAGGGCCCGCACGTTTGGAACCCGGCCGACGACGGGGTAGCCGGTCATTTTTGCCATATCCCGCCAAGACCGCAGGCGCGGACGTCCGCGCTCGAGCAGCGCCGCGACGCCGATCCCGATGATGAGCCCGACCACCAGTGCAGCAGCCTCGAGGAGGCGGCGGGGCGGCGCGGCGGGAGCCCTCGGGGGGACAGCCTCGGCTATCGTCGTTGCGGTCAGGAGGGGGTCGTCGATCGAGAAGTCCTCGACGGCCTGCGCGTAGGCGGTTGCGACCTCCGCCGCCTGCTCGGGCGAGCGCATCCGCGCCGTGATCGTGATGTTGCCCGTATCGGGCGCGATGCTCGCATCGACCGCATCCTCGAGCGTCCCGGCGTCGACGCCCGTGGCATCGGAGACCTCCTGCGCCGTGCTCGGCGCCTCGACGTACGCGACGTACTTCGGCCCGACGACCCGAACCGTGTCGGCGCCCACGGTCGCGACATCCGGTCTCGGCGCGATCGAAACCACGGCGTTGGCGTCGTACTCCGAAGGGAGCGACTCGACATAGATCACCGCGCCGGCAAGGATTGCCGCGGCGATCAGCAGCGCCGTCTTCCAGCGCCAACGCACGGCATCCAGAAGCTGTGGAAGCCCGCCTTCTTCCGCCAAGCGATCGCTCCTTTTCGCGCCGGTCGGGAATCGTGCACCTGACGTCATCACCGTGCGATGACGTCCAGCGCTGAATCTTACGGGCGGTTGCGGATCGGGGGTGCCGCTCGCGGGCTCGGGCGCTCGTCGAGCGCCGCCGTGCCGAGTCGGCACGCCGAGGTGGAGTAGATTCCTCGGCCGCGCCGACGAGCTCGCGACGCGCGGTGAGCAGCGCTCCGACCAGCGCCCAGACGGCCAGGAAGATGATCGCGTTTCGCAACGTGTAGTCGACGAGCCCCTGGCCGAGGACGGCGACGAGAGCCGCCACGATCCCCGCCACGAGGGCCCGATCGCGGGCGTCGCCGAGTGACCTTGCCGCGCGCGCCGCTCGGCTGCTGCCGGCCGAGGGCAACGACGAGCCCGCCGATGAGCAAGAGCGCGGGAAGGCCCGACTCCGCTGCCCACGTGAGCGCCAGATTGTGCGCGTGCTCGGCGTAGACGGTGCTGATCGCCGACGCGGCTCGCACGCTCGAGACTGGAAAGTTGCCCGGTCCCTGGCCCGTCCATGGCTCCTCCCGGATTCGCGCACGGCCTCACGCCAGATCTCCTGCCGGTTGTCGTAGGGCTCGTGGTCGTGATCGCGCCGACGCGCTCGCCGACGACCTGGATCTGCGTCGTCCCGGCGGTCGAGAACGAGCCGGCGAGCGCGGCGACGACGACGAGCGGGACGCCGATCACGACCGCGGCCCGCCGAGCGCGCGGGAGCGCCAGAGCAGGTAGAGGAGGCCGAGCGCCAGGCCGATCCAGGCGCCGCGTGCGAAGGAGAGCGTCAGCCCGGCCAGGAGGACGAGCATCGCGGCCCGGCGAGGAACCGCCCGGCCCGGCCGCGGCCGCCGAGGGCGAGGCCCGCCGCGACCAGCGCTCCCATCGCGCAGAACGCGCCCAGCTCGTTCGGGTGCACGAACGTGCCGGTCAGACGGCCCTCCACGATCGAGCCGCCGTACGAGGCGCTCAGGCTCTCTGCGGTCCCGAGCGCGTAGGCGGTGGTTCCGGCCGCAATCAGCACGAATACGAGCAGCACGCGCCGCAACTCGGCGAGGTCCGGCACGCCGCCGGCACCAGAAGCGCGAACACGATCCGCCGGCGAGCGCGCCGATCTGCTTCACGGCCAGTGCCTGGTCGAGAGCGGAGGCGAGCGAGACCACCATCCAGCCGAGCAACGCAACCGCCCACCAGAGCTCCGGAAACCATGGCAGCGGACCCGGCCCGAGCGCGAGACGGCGCAGGACGACGAGCGCGGCCATCACGAGCACGGTCGCCTCGACGACCTCGAGCTGGCGCGCCGGGCAGGTCGGTCGAGCCGACCGGGAACGAGGCGAACACCGACATGACCGCGAGCGGCGGGTAGACGATCACCGCGGTTGCCAGCGCCGGTGCCAGCGCGAGGCCGAGGAGGACGGCCGGCGCGGTTTCGCTGCCGGTGCGAACCGAGGCCGCCGTCAGCGCGACGCCGAGCGCGAACCCCGCCGCGGCCAGCCCGGCGGCCGCGGGGCGGCCCGAGGCGGCCTCCGAAGGTGGGCGACAGAGCGCGCGGCGCGGTCACCCGCCGGCCGCCTCCGGTACGCGTCTTCATCGCCTCGACCCAGCGGGCGAGCGAGAGTCGCTTGCGACCCGCTCCCGTCCGCAGCTCGCCAGGCCCGCCCGTAGCCCGTCGTCCTCGAGCAGGCGGACGAGCGCCCGCGCGAGCGCGTCCGGTCGCGCGGCGGCACGAGCACGCCGCACTCACCGAGCAGCTCCGGGACGCCCCCGTCCGCGTACGCGACCACCGGCGTCCCGATCGCGAGGAGCTCGAGCCCGTGAGCGGGAAGCCTTCGCGGCCCATCTGCTCGCTCAGGCGCACGCTCGGCATCGCGGCGACGTCGCAGCCGCTCAGGAGCTCGACTGCGTCGTCGCGATGCCCGAGGAACGAGACGACGTCTTCGAGCCCGAGCTCCCTCGCCCGTCGCCGCAGCGTCGACGGGTACGCCGGCGTGCTCGCGTCTTCCCCACCGATGAAAGCGAGCCGTGTCGCCGGGTCTGGCCCGAAGCACTGCGGCGCCGCGGCGAGCAGCTCCTCGTGACCCTTGACCGGGTGGAGCCGGCCGACCAGGCCGACGACCGCCTCAGGGGCCGGCGGCCCGAGGCTCTCGAGCAGCAGTCGGCGCCCGGCCTCGCGGTCGACCGGCAGCTTGGATCCCCGTGTAGACGA